>JAJDEF010000004.1 GCA_029259945.1 Planctomycetota bacterium | reverse complement strand
TACCGCAAATATACCGACCTTGGCAGAATTTAGTTACGATGTGGCCACGCAAACGGCGACTTGGCGATTCGAAGGCTGGTCGTTGGGCGATCAGTATGTGCTGTCGTTGTCAGACAGCGTGACCGACGTGGACGGCAACCGACTCGACGGTGAATGGACGAACCCGGCAAGCATTGCGACGGTGAATGCAGCGGTGAGCACTTTTCCGTCGGGTGATGGCACGGCAGGTGGGCGATTTAATTTTGTTGCGACGTTATTGCCGGGCGATGCAAACTTAGACAATATCGTTGATAATGCAGACTTCCTGATTTGGAATTCCAACCTATTTAATGGGATCGATAAACTTTTCACTGACGCAGATTACAATGGAGACGGTCTAGTTACGATAACGGATTTAAATATTTTCAGTTCAAACTTTCTCACTAATCTCCAAAGCATTAGCATCTTATCCGACATCAACGGCGACTTTCTCGTCGATGACGCCGATCTCGACATTATCAATGCCAATTTTGGGATGACCGGGGCAACCTATGCCGATGGCGACCTTAACGGCGACGGAGTGGTCACCCTCGAGGATTTGGACCTAGCGTTCTTGCAGTTTGGGCTGGGGCTGGATTTGGCTGCGTGAATGTGCTCCGGCCAGGATGGCCGGGCTATGGGGTGTGACCAGGATGGCCGGGTATGTGGTGTGACCAAGGAGGGCCGGGTTAACGGGGCTTGGTATGTTTGCAGGCGTAGATGGCGTCTTCGCGGCTTTCGAAATTGGGCAGGGCCTGATCGAGTCGGCAGAGGTGGAGTGCTTGTGCACACTGGGGCGAGAGACGGCAAAGGCGAAGCGCTCCGTCGTGTTGGAGCACGCGCTTTTGCAACATGATGAGTTGCCCGATGAGTTGGCTGTGGAGAATTTCGACGTTGTCCATTTCTAGAACAAGACGATAGATGAAGTGCTGGTTGAGCAATTTCCATAGTTGCTCAGCCACCTGGTCTTCGTGCAGCGATTCTGGCTGTAGTCGAACGAAAAGCCAATCGGGGCCGCGCTCTACGCTTTCGATTCCTGCATTCGTCTCTTGTAGTTTCGACATCGCTTTGACTCCATTTCTAAGCAATTGTTTTGCCGCAGGTCAGAGTCCGTCGACCATGTTTCATTCCCTAGAAGTGCATCTTAATCCGATTGGCTTGCAAGAAACAAGCACGGCTGGTTAATCCCGCTTTACGTCGCTTTGAAGTAAGAGGTTCGGAGGTTTGCCTGGCTTGTGTGAATTGCCGAGGCGGTGGGGTGCTAGCAGCGTGGGTTTGCTGTCGAGTCAATGACCCATAGCCGGGCCATCCTGGCCCGGAAATCACCAGCAAACCGCACCAGGATGGTGCGGCTATAGAGTGGGGAAAGAAGGTGCGGGATTTTAGCTACCGATCATTTGGGCGATGGTTTTTTTGGCGACTTCGAGTGCCTGGGGGAGCTTGGCGGGTTGTTTTCCGCCAGCTTGGGCCATGTCGGGCCGTCCTCCGCCGTTGCCGTCCATTGCTTGGGCGACGGGGCGAATCCAGTTTCCGGCGTGCGCGCCTTTTTCTTGGAGGTCTTTGGAAACCCCGGCGACCAGCGTGACTTTGTTCTCGCCTTCGGTGCTGGCAAGCAGGACGGCTGAGGAGCCGGCCTTTTGGCGAATTTGGTCGATGAGTTGCCGCATGAGGCCCGCCTCGGCGGTCGGCGCTTCAGCGACGATGACGGTGGCGTCGCCGATGGTTTCGGCTTGCTCTAGCAAACTGTCGGCGGTGATTGGGCCGGCGGTGGCCCGTTGTTTGAGACGTTGGCTGAGAGATTTAACTTCCTGTTGGATGGCGGCGATACGTTCGGGGACAACCAATAGGGCAACCGAAAGTTGATGGGCCGTTTCGGCCAAGATGGTTTTTGCTTGAGCAGTCGTTGGCCGCGTCGTATCGAGATCGGTAGAAGCAGCAGCCGGTTGCGAGGGCTCGAGTGTTCCGCCCGAGGCGAGAAGTTTTTTCAGTTTTCGTTGCTTGGCGACCAGTTGTTCGACACGCGAGGCGAGTGCCGTTGGAGCACAATCGAGGAGTTCGGCCCCGGCAGACAATGCTTGCTGGGTTTGATCGGCATGTTCGATGGCCCGTTTGCCGGTGAGTGCTGTGATTCGACGAGTGCCGGAGGAGACTCCTTCTTCGGTGAGGATTTCGAAGGCTTCGACTTCGCTTGTGTTTTGCAGATGGACGCCGCCGCAGAGTTCTTTGCTGAATTCGCCCATCGAGACCATTCGGACGGGGTCGGGGTATTTTTCGCCGAAGAGCATCATGGCGCCTTGGCTTTTAGCTTCGGCGAGAGGGAGGACTTGCGAGTGGATGGAATTTTTGGCGCCCACATGTTTTTCGACGTCGGCCGCGATGGCCGCAAGTTGTTCGGGAGTCACGGGGCTGAGGTTGGTAAAATCAAAACGTAGGCAATCGTCTTCGACTTTCGAGCCTTGTTGCTGGGCATGGGTACCAAGATGTTTTTGCAAGGCATGGTGAAGGATATGGGTGGCGGAGTGCGCGCGGCGGATGCCGTCGCGACGCGAAGCCTCGACCACGGCGCTGACCGCATCGCCTTCGTGCATTACCCCTTGGCGAAGATGGCCGTGGTGGATGATCAACTGTCCATCTTTTTGGGTGTCGATCACTTCGAACTCGAAACCGTCACCGGTTATTTTACCGGTGTCGCCGACTTGGCCGCCGCTTTCGCCGTAGAAAGGGGTATGGTCGAGGACGATGCGTATTGCGTCGGCATGGCCTTGCTCTTGCATTTGATCGCAAAGATGGGCGTCGGCTCCTGTGCCTGCGACGATGCCTTTGATGACCGCAGGGGCTTGGATGGTTTCGTAGCCGAGGAAATCGGTGCTGTGCAGGGCATGTTTGAGCGAGTCGATAGGGCCTTTAGCACCCATCACGGTGTGTTGCAGTTTGCCCGAAACTTCGCCATGTTCTTGCATCGCTTGGGCGTAGCCGTCCCAGTCGAATGCCAGGTTGTGTTCGGCGGCGAGTGCTTCGAACAGTTCGGGAGGGACGCCGAAGGTTTGATAGAGTTCGGCGGCGACCGAGCCTTCGATTCGGACGCGATCTTTGGCACGCATTTCGTCGAAAACTCGCTCGATGCGGCTTAGTCCCGCATCGATGGTGCCGAAGAAATTGGCTTCTTCCTTTTCGATGACCTGAGCAACGCGGTCGGTGGTTTCTGTGAGTTCAGGATAAGCGGTGCGCATCATCTCGACCACTTTGGGAACCAAGCTATGCAAGAAGGGCTCGTGCAGGCCGAGTTGATGGCCATCGAGAACCGCACGACGCAGTAGGCGTTTGATGACGTATTTTTCTTTGTTGGCGCCAGGGTAGACATTTTCGTGGACGGCAAAGGTGCAAGCGCGGACGTGGTCGGCGATTCGCCGGCAGCGGCGGCCGGCATCGGTGTCGAGTTCGTATTTTACGCCGCAAACTTCGGCAGCCGCTTCGACGATCGGTAGGATGCTGTCGATGTGGTAGTTGGTTGGCACGCCTTGCAGGGTGGCGACGGTACGTTCGAGCCCCATGCCGGTGTCGATATTTTTGGAAGGTAAGGGTCGAAGATTGTCGGGCGGGTCGCCGACGCGGTTGAATTGGGTGAAGACAAGGTTCCAAATTTCGACCGCGCTGCCTTCTTCGGGGTGGTAGTAAATTTCGCTGCAAGGGCCGCAGACGCCGTCGGGGCCTTGGCTGGGCGCGCTGGCGGGCCAAAAGTTTTCGTCTTCTTCCATGCGTTCGATGCGAGCCGCGGGCAGTTTGATCTCGGAGGCCCAAATTTTGGCAGCTTCTTCATCGTCTTTGTAAACGGTGACAGAGAGACGTGCTGGGTCGAGGGCGAGCCATTTTTTGTCGGTGAGAAATTCCCAGGCCCAGTGAATGGCATCGCGTTTGAAATAATCGCCGAAGCTAAAGTTGCCGAGCATTTCGAAAAAAGTGTGGTGGTAGGCGGTGCGGCCGACGTTGTCGATGTCGCCGGTGCGGAGACATTTTTGGCAGGTGGTGGCGCGCGTGAAATCGAGTTTCACCTTGCCGAGGAAATGATCTTTGAACTGATTCATCCCGGCCGGGGTGAACAGAACCGAAGGATCCCAGGTCGGCACCAGCACATCGCTAGGCTGGCGGCTATGGCCCTTCGTCTCGAAGAAGGCCAAATACATTTCGCGAAGTTCGTCGGTTTTCATAGCAGTGGGGGGCTGGCTGTTGTTTGTATGAATCTCAAGCCTCCATGATATCGGTTAGAGCGCTAAGAGAGGAGGGGGCAGAGGTCGGGGGTCGGAGAAAGAAGAGAGTGAAGGTGGTTTTGGGTGGGGTTGGGGCGTAGACTGGGACGAGCATTACTTTCCTACGGCGATGAGGCAGAGAAGATGAGTGAAATCGAGACATCAGAAACAGGGGCTGCTGCCCGTTGGCAACCGCTTGAGAAAATTGAGCGTCGTGTGGTCGGCGTGTTGGTCGAGAAGGCCAAGACGACGCCTGAGAATTACCCGCTTTCGCTGAATTCTTTGGTGAATGGCAGTAATCAGAAGAGCAATCGCTCGCCGCAGATGCAATTGGACGAGGGGCAGGTGGACGAGGCGCTCGATCGGCTGCGAGATTTGGGGGCGGTGGCGGTCATTCAGGGCGATGGGCGCGTCGAGAAGTATCGGCATCTGCTTTATGAGTGGCTGGGGGTCGACAAGGTTGAATTGGCGGTGATGGCTGAGCTATTGCTGCGCGGAGCCCAAACGTTGGGCGAGTTGCGAGGTCGCGCGGCACGGATGGAGCCGATCAAAGGCATTTCGGAGCTGAGGCCAATCGTCGAGAGTTTGCAACAAAAGGGTTTGGTGTTGCTGCTGACTCCGCCGGGACGCGGCTGTGTGGTGACGCATGCATTATATCAGGAACAGGAGCTGGCGAAGCTGCGTGGGGAGTATGGTAGTGCGAATGTGGATGAGCCGGCGCGGGTAATTACGGCTACTGCTGAAGCAGCAACGCCTTTGAGTGTTACGGGGGTGCGCGAAGGGGATGCGCTGCAGACCTTGCGTAATGAAGTGGTGGTGCTCAAGGAGCAGCTTGCCGAGTTGCGCGAGCAAATGGAGAACGAGACAAGCGAGTTACGACGCGATCTTGACGAGCTGAATCGTCAGTTAGGCGTTTGAGGGGGAGTGGCCCAGAGGCCGGCGAAGGCGATGGCGGCGGCGACGGCGGCGAATAGCCAGAGCGAGGGGGCGAAGCCGCCCAGGTAGTCGACGCTGATGCCCATGCAAAGGGGGCCGACGCTGCTGCCGGCGATGGCTGCGGTGAGCGACATGCCGCGGATTTTTCCGAGATGCGCGCGGCCGAAGTATCGCGCCCATGCAGTTCCGGCGATGATGGTCATCAAGCCTTGTCCGCAGCCATAGGTGGCGTAGCTGAGGGTTAATAGTTGAATGTTTTTGCTGGCAAGCATCATACAACTAGCCGAGATGAAGCTGAGGGCAGTAACGACCAGCCAGCGCAGCGGCACTCGGTCGGCGAGGAATCCGCCTAAGAGTTGAGTAGTCGCCATTGCGGCGGCAAGGTAACCGATGGCGCGGGTCGACTGGCGGATGCCCAGGCCGTAGCTTTCGAAAATGGCGCTGAGGTGAAAGGTGAGACCGGTGCCGATCAGTGCCCAAATTGCGGCGGCGGCTAAGAGAATCCAGTAGGCGCGGTGTTGTCTTGCTTGCTGTAGGTCGAGGCCCCAAGCGGCGCGTTGGGCGTGTTCGTCGGTGTGGTGACGCGATCCGTCTGGCAATTGGCCGACGGCGGTGGGTGACTCGCGGTACAGCAGTGCTAACAGAGGCACGAGGCCGACTGCAAGGATAGCGGCCAGCGCCAAGTAGGCACCGCGCCAGCCGAAGGTGTCGATCAAGCTGACGATAAAGACGGGAATTCCCGCGATAGTGCCGGCCATGACGACTTGCATGATGCCGCTGACCATGCCGAGTCGGCGGTCGAACCAAGTGGCCAAGGTGTTGTTGGCCAAGAGTACCATCGTACCGGGGCCGATCATTCGCAAGAGGGTAAACACGATGAAGAGCGTGACCACACCTCGCATTTGAGAAGCCAGCGCGCAGGTAGCTGCCATCATCGTCACCGCGACCAGGGTCGTCCGCCTCAAACCAAATCGGTCGGAGAGTCCGCCGAGGTAGGGGAGCGTGAGCGAAGCGAGTATGGTTGCCACCAAGTAGGTCGCCGAAATTCGAGTTTGGCTGAGATTGAAGGCGCTGCGAAAATTGGCATTGAAAAAGGTGATGCCAAAAGTTTGGCCCGGGCTGGTCGCCATCATCACCAGCATCGAGAGTGGTAGCATGACCCAGCCGTAGAAGATTTTTTGCGTTGCCGGCTGCGGCAGCGATTCGCCTGTAGCAAGCGTTTGCTCGCATGCTTCGGGTTCTTCTAAAACTTCGCTGGTGGCGGGGGGCATGGGGGGAGCTGGTTGGCGCGGGAGGCAAGTGGAAGCGTGCGATTTCAGACACGCCAAGGGTGGGAGCACCGATTATAGATGGTGACTGAGAGGAATGACACCGTGCGGGAATGGGTGGTTCGTTTGCCCGCGAATAACGCCGATAGACGCGAATGGTTGATTTTGGCGATTCGCCTCGCGGTTGGCGGGCAAACCTGTTTTTGTGGTGGAGGTCGCTATTAAAAAGTCGACGCTGAAAAGTTGTTGTTGTTTTGGTATCTTGGGGGCTGGTTTATACTGTGTGTTTTGATATTTCCGGCCAGGATGGCCGGGCTATGTGGGCCCATTGTTTTGAATTCCGTTGGTTTGTACCGCGATGGCATCTTCTGATAGTAGCAACGGCACACGGTTGATTGCCGCTTGGGTGCATACCAACTTTTTGTGGTTGCTGGTCGCAAGTTATTTGCTTGCGGGGGTGTTTCCCGGTCCGGGGTTGGCGATTCGTGGGCTTTCGGTGACAGAACCTTCGGGTGGGGTGGTGACGGCGCCGATGCTGTTGTTGGCCTTGTTGCTGTTCTGTGCTGCGGTGGTGGTTCGTTGGTCTCGGGTTCAGGACTTGGTGCAGCGTCCGGGAATCTTGCTGCTGGCGCTGATTGCTATTTGGGTGGTGCCCGCCGCTTTTGTTGGGTTGCTTGGATGGGTTTTGCCATTGGTGTTGGGCACCTATGTGACCACGGGCATGATGGTGGGTTTGGCGTTGGTGGCAGCGATGCCGGTGGCGAATTCTTCGGTCGCCTGGTGCCAGAATGCGCGTGGGAATATGGCCCTGGGGTTGGGGCTCATTGTGCTGACGATTGTGCTGAGTCCGTTGGCTACGCCGCAGATGCTTAACCTGATGGGGCTTGTGCTTTCAGAGCAAGAAACCCAGCAGTGCGAGCGGCTGGTGACTCAGTTTTCGGGCACGTTCTTTATTGTTTGGGTGATCTTGCCTTCGGCGGCTGGGGTGGTGGTGAATCGTTTGGTGGGTGCCGATCGGATTGATCGCGCGCGATGGGCGATTCGTATTGTCAGCGCGATGGCCCTGCTGACCTTGAATTACACCAACGCTTCGCTGGCCATGCCGAAGGTGTTTGATGGCGAAGGGCCAGAGATGTTGCTGGTGTCGGCGGTGTTGGCGGTTTCGCTGTCGGTGCTTGGCTTGGTAAGTGCTTGGTTGATGAGTCGGTTATTGAATTTGGGAAAGGCGTCGGGGACGGCGTTGGCGTTTGGATTTAGTATGAAGCACACCGGGCTGGCGTTGGTGCTGGCGGGCGAGGTGCTGCAGGAAGAGCCCCGTGTGATCTTGATGATCGTGCTTGCCACGCTGCTGCAGCATATTGTGGCCGGGGGGGCGGATTGGTTTTTGGCGAGGCCAAAAGTAGAAGTTGGTGGGCGTTGTTAGAGGGCCGCACTATTCTACGGTTGGCGATTGGACGAGTACGACCCAGCCGATGGAGGTTTTATTTTTTTCGCTGGTCGCCGAATATTTTGCGGTGTTTTCTACCGGCGTGAAAGCGCCCCAGTAGGTTTTCTTTTCCCCGTAGAGTGGGTCGTGGAAGCGTGCGAGGAATCCTTGCTTGGCCTCGTCCATCGCTTCAAGAACTTCGGGGGCAATACGCGGGAAGCCGGCACCATCCCAGGCGCTGTCGAGTGGATGTTCGAGAATCAGACCTCGCTTGGCCGCTTCTTCGGCCTCGGACTCTAAGTAATCCTCACGTAGATCGACGAGCACAATTTTCTTGTTGGTGTCCTTGTAGTATTTGTCTAAGACTTCGAAGTCGCCCAGGTCGACTGACATCGACAGAACACCCATGACCGTGGGTTCTTGGTCGTCGGTGGGTTTGCTCCAAATGGGTACCGAAAACGCGACTTTGAGCTTATTGGAGTTGCTACTCGAATAGACGGCCGAAAGGTTGGGCGAGCGGATCGTCTCGATGGCGTCTGAATGATCTTTGGGCAGGTCTTTTTGCAGGCCGTGAAAATAGTTGCGATAGGCATACGAACCTAAAAAGCTTTTTACTATTTCTTCGGTTTTGGGATCGCGAAGTGGGTGGCGGGCGATTTGAATGCCCTGTGTGTTGTTGAGAAACCAACTAACCGAGCTGGCTTTGTCGATATGGTCGAGTCGTTGCTGCCGAATCCAGTGAAGTAGATCGTGTTGGGCGAGTGTTTCGCGGGGCTGATCGACCTCGAAATTTTCTAGAAGGGTGAGTAGGGTCTCGTCCTTTGCTGCGTTTTGCAGAATCTGAAAACGGCGGTCAATTTCGTTGCCGATGTCTTGGGTGGCGACTTTTATGGCATCGCTGGTGAGTTGGTTGCGGGCAATTTTCATTGTCTCGGCGATGGTAGTTTTTCGGTGGTGTTGGGCAGACCAAACGAGGAATCCAAAGATGCCGGCGATCATCGCCAGTGGAAGGCCGGTGCGCAACAGCCATCGTCGTGAAGGATAGATGTGGCTGGCGCGGGAAAGCCAGGTGTCGACGGTTGCGCCTGAGTCGGTGCGTGTAAGGCGATGGTGCGAGCTATGGGGGTCGGCATCGGCTTCGGTGTAGCTGCGGACGAGGGTGACTAGATCGCACCCTTCGCAAAACTGCAGCAGGTCGGACGCCACTTCGGCGGGAGTGGCGAAGCGCTCGTCGGGAGATTTGGCCAACATTTTGTGCACGATGTCCCAAAGTTTACGAGGGATGTTCGTACGGGATCGGATGGGCGGGACACGCGATTTTTCGTGGGCTTTTTCTGGTCGCAGGTCGGAATCGAAGAAAGGGGGTTGGCCAGAGAGAAGGTGATAGAGGGTGCAGCCAAGGCTGTAGATGTCGGCCCGGATGTCGACGCTGGTGGTCTTCCATTGTTCGGGCGACATATACATACCGGTGCCCATCGCGCGGTTTTCGTAAAGCGTGAGTCGGTCGTGTTCGTCGCCGACGAGCAGCGCGAGGCCTAGGTCGAGGATTTTGACAACGCCACACACGCCTTCGGCTTGGTGGGTTTGCGAGGTGTCGGAGGTAATCCCGTCGGTGTCGACCAGGGTGACCATGAGGTTCGAGGGTTTGACATCGCGATGGACCATCCCGTTGCGGTGAATGTATTGCAGGCCGCGTGCAGCTTGGCGGATGATTTCGCAGGCGTCGGGGACGGCGAGAGGCCCATGTTGGTCGACGAGTTCGCTGAGTGCGACGCCATCGATGTATTCCATCACCAGGTAGTGCAGGTGATCGGTGGGGGCTGAAGAATCGATGGCCACGACGATATTTTTGTGTTCTAGCGCGCCAATCGCTTTGATTTCTTGATAAAAGCGATTGACCATCTCGGTGTTGCCAGCGGCAACGTATTGGGGCTTGATCACTTTGATCGCGCGGACGCGATCGAATTGGCTGTGTCGTCCTTTGTAGACGTCGCCCATTCCGCCGCTGCCGAGTAGCTCTTCGAGTTGGTAGTTGCCGATTTGCTTGAGCGCGTGCGAGGTGGCCATGAGCGCTGTTTCGGCGTTGCCCGGATCGTCTTGACCAGCGCCCATCGTGGGGACGACCGTCCATTGCCGATCGGAGTGGCTGGCGGGTCGCGGTCGCAAGTCGCGGGAGGAATTGCCTGCGTATAGCAACTCGTAGACTTCGACGCGGCCAATGCCTTTGAGGGGGCGTCGACCGTGGAGATGAAACGCGATGTCGTCGAGTCCGATATCTTCGAGGATCGCCATAACGCTGCGAGACACGAGAATCTGGGCGCCGGTGGCGTAGTCGTTTAATCGCGAGGTGTAGTCGACGCTTTTGCCGACAAAGTTATCGGGATCGGCCGGGTCGGCTTGAGGCACCCCGACGTGGATGCTGATGCGCACTTCGACCTCGCCCCCGTCGGGAGTCTCGATGGGGCGGTTGTGGTGGCTTTTTTGAACTTCGATGGCCCATTGGGCGGCTTGGATTGTGCTGTTGAAAACCAAGAAGTGCCCATCGCCGGCGGTCGAGACCACGCGGCCACCGTACTCTTCGAGATGGGCTTCGATGCGTTCGCGGTGAGGCGTGAGAATCGACTGGATGAAAGCCTGATCGCGCTCGGTCACACTGCGTCCGACCATTTCGTTCTTGAGGTCGACGCTACGACAGATGTCGGTGAACAGAAAAGTTTTTAGCTCAGCCATTGTGCTGCGCAAGGGGTCAGGGGTCAGGGGTCAGGGGTCAGAGGTCAGAGGTCAGAGGTCAGAGGTCAGAGGTCAGAGGTCAGAGGTCAGAGGGCAGAGGGCAGAGGGCAGAGGGCAGGGAGTTGGTAGGGTGGGTGTAGCGAAGCGAAACCCACCGTTCAGGTTGCGCCAGATTTTTCACGGTTCTGTTCACATGTCAACCTAGCGTCTTGCTTACGCTTAGCGTGAGGGCAGAAGCAAGGAAGAACACCCCGATGGTGAGCCACGATTTCCACACAAACCCGTTGTCACTGATTTCTCCCCAAATCATTGCGAGAGAAAGGACTGTTCCAAGAACAATGCAGACGATGCAGGTGGTAAAGCAAATCTTTTCGAGGTGTTTCAAATTCA
Organism: Planctomycetota bacterium; assembly: GCA_029259945.1. Lineage (GTDB taxonomy): Bacteria > Planctomycetota > Planctomycetia > Pirellulales > Lacipirellulaceae > Bythopirellula. The sequence continues at coordinate 40,310 of JAJDEF010000004.1, read as the reverse complement.
TAGGCTTACGTCTCCTTATGGATTACCGAAAAGATGGCCACGGTGGGTTTCGCTATCGCTGCACCCACCCTACGAGTATCACACGGTGGGGAGAGGTTCGCAACTAGGGGCGACAGGTGCGAGTTGAAGCCGCTGGCGGTGGTTCGCCTAGATTCCGAGGTTCGAGAGGGCGGCAGCGACCTGGTTGAGGGCGGTGGTTAGTTGAGGGTGTTCGGTTTCGAATTGGAGTACCAGGTCGTGGACTTGTTCGCTGAGGGGCTCGGTTTCGTCCGCAGATTCGGCCATGTCTTTTTCTAGGAGTTGGCGGATATCGTTGGTGAGCTTGGTGAGCCGTTGGCGAGTTTCGTCGTCGATCGACTCGGCGCCGGCCAGTTCGCGATGCACCTTGGCGAGAGTTTCGAGGAGTTCTTTTTTGGGCATTTTTTTGCCTAATGAGGGAAGTGATTTGCGCTGCTCTGATTATAGCGAGAAGTTGCTGGTTGAGCGAGTCGTTGGCCTGCCAGCGGTTAGTAGTATTTGATCATGTGGTCGATGACATGGCCAAGAATTGCGTTCCAAGCGGTTTCAACGTCGTCGTTCCATTGATCGTCGAATTCGCTCGCCGTTTTAATAATGACAGACCGCCATAGGTCGTAGAGTCTCGGCTGGATGTTGAGATGGTAGCGATTGTGCGTTTCTGTTCGCTCTCGAAGTTCCTGCAGCGACTTGGAATCTCCGGCCGTGGCTCCCGCAATAAGCCTGAGCGAGCGTAGCAACATTTTATTCTGCTGTGCGAAGTCGGTGCGTCGAAACTTGTCGCGAATTTCGTAGGACGATGCGAGAAAGCGGTCGTAGAACGCGGGGATGAAGTCTTCGGATTTTGTACACCGATTCAGACTCTGCAGAAACAGATCTTTGTGAGACGGTTCGTCCATTGGTAGACCCTCGCAGTCCTTATTTGCCGCCAGCCACTTGCTTATTGGTCGCTTTCGGTTGCTACTTGTAAGCTACCGATTTGTGGAGCATCACGCCACACGGATATTCAGGTAATCTGCCCTACTTGGACTTACTAGAGGGTGGCGATGAGTTCTGATGGGATGCCGATTGCAATGGTGTGAATTTGGCCGAGGTGCGATTGGGCGGCGGGTGCTGTAAACCCGGTTTTGGGGGCGACGAAGGTGCAGGTGTGGTGGGCGCGGACGCAATGGCTGGCGGGTTGGCCTGTGTCGCAATCGAGGCCGCTGGGGATATCGAGGGCAAGTCGCTTTGCATCTTGGGCGTTCATCCAGTCGATAATTATGGGAAGTGACGCGCGAGGTTCGCCCTGGGCACCGGTGCCTAACATCGCGTCGACGAGCCACGCGGCGTCGGATGCTTCAGCATCCAGCGAGCTGGCAAGATCAGGCACTTCGGTGAGGTTGATGATAGGCACATTGCAGTGCGTGAGAATCTGATAGTTTTGCTTGGCATCGCCGCGCAGCTCGGTAGGCGAGGCAAGCAATAGCACATGAGGGCGAGCACCACGGATTGCCAAGTGGCGGGCAACCACAAATCCGTCGCCGGCGTTGTTGCCTTTGCCGCAGAAGAGGGCGACTTTTGTTTGTGAGAGGTTGGGATCGAGCTTGAAGAGTACGTCAACGACGCCTCGGCCGGCATTTTCCATGAGGACCATGCCGGGGATGCCGTATTGGCGGATGGCGAGGGTGTCGACGGCGCGCGATTGTTGTCGCGTGAGTGGGGTTTGCATGAGGAGTAGTTTAGCGTGGTACTCCGGCGATGCGTAGCATCGCGGTTGTTTTCCTCGGAACCCACGCCTCACTGCTGGACAAGCCAGACAGTGGCACCCTAGCCATGCTGAGACGCTAGGGAATTGCGAAGGAGAGGCCGGTTGCTACGCCGCCTTGGAAGAGGGCCGCCCGCCAGGTGAATGGGACGGCTTCGATCATGTAGGGGGCACAGTTGCCTGGCCGGTAGTAGCCCAAGGTGTATACGCATTCGGTGGGAGTTCGGATTCCCATCTTGTAGGGCAGCACGGGCAGTGTGCCGAAAAAGTGAGCGCCGGACATGATGGGTTGAAAGACGGGGCCCCAGGAGTGGCCGTAGCGTTCGAGTTGGACTTGTTCGAAGTAGAGCGGTTTGTGGCAGAGGCCCGAAGCTTTCCAGTTATAGGTGATTTGTGCCCATTGTCGAGGCAAGTGTTGACGGTGGCCCGCTGTGCATTCGTAGGGGAAGTCCTCGCCAGGGTTGCCCTCGAGCTGAAGGCTGAGGTTGATGTCGTTGATGCGGTCGGCCTGTGTTTTGGCGATTTCCTCTTCGCAGTTTTTTTCGCTCTGTTGGCGTTCTTTGGCAAGCTGTTCGAGTTGCTGCTGTCGTTCGTCTTCGGTGAGTTCGGTCGAGCCAACCGGCCCGCCGATATTGAGGCCGAAGCTTTCAGGGCCATTTTCAAAGAGCTTGCTGGTTTCGGATTCGTCGGTCGTGCCGTTGCCGAGTTCTTTTTCGAAGAGGTCGGAGGTGTTGATGGAATCGAGTGGATCTTCTTCCATCAAGGTTTCGAGATTGTGTGGTTCGTCGGTGTGGTGTTGGATTTCTCTTTCGAGCGCTTTCTCGAAACTTTCTTCGGCGTGCGAATCCTCGCTTGGAGGGTCGAAGAGATCGTCGGCCGTTTCTTTTGGTTCAGGGGTTTCGTTAGCTTCCGCCTCGGTTTCGTCGGTTTCTATGGTGTCTTCTTCTGCCGCCTCTTCGTCTGAGCCGAACAGGTCGTCGAGGAGTTGTTCATTGTCCTCGTCCTCATCTTCAGACGATTCGTTGGGGGCTGGTTCTTCGTCGCTTGGTTCCTCGGTGTTCTCGTCCGGTTCTTCTTCGGCATCGACTTCGGGTAGAAAGTCTTCGTCGACGTCGGCAAAGGGGTCGTCAGGCAATTGCGCCATGTACTGCGGCAAGTCGGGGCGGCCGACGAGGATGCTGTGGAATTCGCTCGCAGGGGTGACGACATTCGGCATATCTTCTTCCCAGGCGACGGTCACCACTTGGGTGATGGTTGTCTGGCGCGGAGAACTTGCGTGTCGAAACTGAAGAGAGGTCGACTCGGTGAGCGGACGCGACTCTGGCGCGTGTCCCCACTGGAGTTCTGCCGCTTGGGCTAGGTTGGCACCCAGTAGTAGCCCCACGGCGCTGAGCAGCGCGAGGGGCAACGACTTATGACTTGTCGTCGCGGGTATATTCGGTTGAGTAGTTGGGTGCTTCTCGTGTAATAGCAATATCATGCGGATGGTTTTCCCGCACACTGGCCGGCGTGACCTTAATGAATCGCGCCTCCGTGCGCAGCTCCTCAATGGTTTTAGTTCCACAATAGCCCATACCTGCACGCAAACCGCCGACCAGCTGGTAGAGGAATTCGTTGAGCGAACCCTTGTAGGGGACGCGACCTTCTACGCCTTCTGGTACCAGTTTGCCGTTGCCGCTTGCACCGCTCGATTGGCGATAACGCTCGCTCGAGCCATGCACCATCGCCCCGAGCGATCCCATCCCTCGGTAGGCTTTGTAGGTGCGACCTTGATACAAGACACGCTCGCCTGGACTTTCGTCCAACCCGGCGAGCAGGCCCCCCAACATGACCAAGTTGGCACCCGCTGCAATTGCTTTCGTAATGTCTCCTGAGTAACGAATTCCTCCGTCGGCGATCACCGTGGCATCCGACCCGGCGGCTGCTTGAGCGACGTTGTATATGGCGGTAATCTGCGGGACGCCGATTCCCGAGATCACTCGCGTTGTGCAGATCGACCCGGGGCCGATCCCTACTTTTAATGCATTGGCACCTGCGCTGATTAAGTCGCGAGCGCCCTCGGCCGTTGCGATGTTACCGGCAACGACCTCGATGTCCCACTTTTGTTTGAGTTGTTTGACTGTTTCGATGACATTGGACGAGTGTCCGTGGGCACTGTCGACGACGAGGAAATCGACGTCTTTTTCGATCAGGCTAGCCGCCCGCTCGAAATCCGCGACGCCGATCGCTGCTCCGACACGCAAGCGTCCTTGGGCATCTTTGCAGGCCTCAGGGAATCGTCGCATCATGTCGATGTCTTTGATCGTAATCAGACCCGTCAGTTTGTAGTTTTCGTCAACCAGGAGAAGTTTCTCGACCTTTTTTGCCATCAAAATCTTTTCAGCTTCGCTAAGTGTCACAGTCCCCGTAGCTGTTACTAGCTGATCGCAGGTCATGACCTCAGCGATAGCGAGGCTGTTGTCTTCGAGAAACCGTAAATCGCGGCGAGTGAGGATGCCAACGAGCTTGCCGCCCTCGGTAATTGGGATGCCCGAGACTTTCGACTCGTCCATCGTCTGACGCGCGGTAGCGACGCTAGCGTCGGGGGGCAGGGTGACCGGATCAACGATGATGCCGTTGGCGCTACGTTTGACTTTGTCGACCTCTTCGGTCTGAGATTCGACCGACATGTTTTTATGGATGACGCCCAAACCGCCTGATTGGGCCAGGGCGATGGCCATACGGCTTTCGGTGACGGTATCCATAGGCGAGCTGAGGACCGGCAGCTTGAGCTCGATATTGGTCGTAAGCCGCGTCGAGACGTCGACCTCGGCGGGCACGATGGTGCTATAGCGAGGCTCGATGAGCACGTCGTCGAAGGTGAGAGCGGTGGTGGTCAGCTTGTCCAGCATGAAAAAAGGCCCCGTCACAGTGAGGTGACTAGAATCGCGCATTATCCCGCGAAAGGGGGCCCTTGGCAAGCGGGTGCGGCAGATTCATTATTGCGGCAAGTCGTCGTCGCGTACTGCCCACCGAATAGCTTTTACGATTTGTTGCATCGCCCTTACATCGACGCGGCCAATCTTGTCGTTTTTCCAGTCGATCAGCTTTTTGTCAATGTAAGTGATTTGGTCTGTGCAGGCTATGCACTCTTTTTGCAGACCGAATTGCCCGGCATGGAAATGTACATTCTGAGGGAATTGTTTTCGCTTCTCTACCTGTTGTGAGTAACACGGAACCACGACAACATAATTGCCGTTGTTTAGATTGTCCCTTGAGACGACAATTACGGGGCGTTTTTTTGTCTCAAGAACATGCTTTCCGTCCTCGACGACAGCCTCGCCTGTTTCTTCATCCACTACGGGTATCGGCTCACCGAAGGGGAGCCAGTAAATTTCGCCGCGCTGCATTCCCTTGCTCCCACGAGAGAGGACTTACCAATTCTCGTTATGGTCAAGACGCGATTGTGCAGCGATGTTTGACCACTGTCTTTCGTCTACGACAGTTTGGACCTGATCGCAAACGCTGTGAAACTCGTTTAAATTATCTGGCTCGTAACCGCTGGCCCTTTGTGACTCTACCCATTTCTCTGCCCAGCGGACTGGTATTTGCCATTGACTGTAAAGATGGTCAAGGGCCTCCGATAATTCACCGTCGTTTTTTCGCTTACCTTTGTATACTTCCTGCCTAAGGCATTCCTCCGCTCTGCTGAGCCACTTGAAGCAGTCAATTCCTAACTGTAGAAAGTCCTCGCAGTCCCTGCAATTCATTGCAAGCAAGTGTTCTTGCATAAGACTTGGCTGTTCAGCATAGAACTTCACCTGATGTTTCGCCGACTCATAGGCGATACCACCGTATGCACTATTATCCATAGAATTTGCCCTTCTGGTAACTCCATTACCTGCCGAATCCTTTTGCCCTTTAACTACATGATCGGCGTTGGGGGCTGGTGCTGATAAGAACGCTTAGCGAACTCACTTGGGTCGCTCAGAACACAAAACGCAGCTTTCTCGGGAAAGCTGTCAGCCCGAGTTTGGGGTGACATTTAAGTATAGCATTGGTAAACACTTGCGGCAATTCGATTTTTCCGTCAGAAGGCCAGAAATGGCAGCAATGCCTTGATGTCATTGGAGTTGTGCTAGCGTATAATACGCGAATGAACAGCCTGCTGGCTCTGGTGCTAGGAAACTGTTAATAGCTCTCCTGGCCACTTTCTTAGGCAAGTTGCCTAGGATTCCCGTGCTAAGTCTTCTGCACCATCCAAACCGAAGCCGCATTAGAGCTAGAACCTTGGCACAATTGCGACAGGTTTCTCAACAATTTCTGGGCTATCCCACACCTTGAATTTGGAACGGTGGTTCAACTCACATCAGATGGCTTTTGCGGAGGTCTCGAAATAGGCGGACTACTGGCTTGGGGTAATTTTGTTTGTCGAAGAGGCCGGAGTTTGGGAATTCGTGGGGGGCGGCGTCGGTGAGTTGATTCCAGAGGACAATTTGCACGTTATTGCGGCCCAGTAGCAGCGGCAGGACGGACGCGGCCCAGTCGAGTTGCGATTCTGGCGAAGCCTTGCCATCTGCGCCGACGGGGTCGATCGAGATTCCTGGCCTGGCTTTGAGGTCTTCTTGCGTATCGCTTGGGGTTGAGAGGCTGACCATCAAGGGGAGCCCCCAGACGCTCCATTGATCGAGCAGTCGGCCGAGTTCGAAGATGGGGCGGCGTGCGGTGCCGGCCGGTCGGCAGCCGAGGTTGATTTCTAGTCCGAAGCCCGAGACGCCCAAGTCGGCACGGACTAGGGCATCGGCATAGTGGATGGGGGCAAGGCCTTCGTCTTTTTGTCCAAGATACTCGGCCCAGGGTTGGTCGAAGGAAACCACGGTGGGAGTTCGTGGGTCGATTTGCCGAACGATATCGAGGGCTTGTGCGACGAGGTAGAGTCGTTGTTCTTCTTCGAGCGAGAGTAATTTGCTGGAGTTGACGCGCGAAGCGACATGCCAGAGATGAACGCGACCGGCGTAGCGAGTGACGACTGCGCGGACATGGTCGAGCATGACTTGTACCAAGTTATCGAAGTCACCTTCCCAAAGCACCATCCAGTCGGGAACGCCGAGGTCGTCGAGGCGAAGCAAAGGGCCGGCAGCCACTTTGATCCCGCCCTTTTGACACCAAGCCAGTTGCTGATCGGTTTGTTTCCAGTCGCGACTTCCTTCGTCGGCTTCGATGTCGCGCCAAGCGATGGGAATTTCGATGATATTGCAGCTCTCGACTAAATGGCGGAGAACGTCGACATCGGGTGTTTTAGGAGTCAGCGACGTACCCACCAGCGTGGATAGCTTCGGTTGATCTTTTTGGCGTGAGGCAATCGCCTTCTGCGAGACGTGGTTGACCATCGCCTCTGACGTGGGGAGTGCGAGAGTGATCGCGCGGTTGGCAGCAACCGCCGATTCGGAGGGAGTGTCTTGGATCGTTGCTGCGAGCGAAAATTCGCGGGTGGCTTGTTGGAGCTTTTCTTGAAGTTCTTCGGGGCAAGCAAACCCGAGCCATTCCCAAACGAATAGTCGAGTGCGGATACGTTGGATTAGGCCACGGGCCAGTTCGACCTCAAGTTGGTAGGGCCGGGTGCGTTCCATCAGGGTGGCCGTGGTGAGGAGGCATTCGCCGTAGCCATCGACCTGCCAAGGCACGGTGACATTGCCCGACTCGCTGGTCGATCGCTCGGCGACGAGGTCGTCGCCATCCCAGTAAGCCCGGGTTTGCCAAGGCACCTCGTCGGAGCCTGAGACATAGATGCGGCGTAGCCCGCCCTCGGCAATGCGATTGCGGTTATGCAAGCGAAATCGCATCTGTCCCATCTGGCTTTCCTTCGGATTGACGTGCGACTTTGCCCCCCAGCAAGCCAGCATGTGTTGAGTGAACCCCCAGTCTAACAAGAAAATCGCCGGGACGGGATGCCTGAGTGATGGGGCTGGGGTCTGCCCGTGGGTGGGAGGAATGGCTATATTTATGGATTGGGGACAGAAACGCGGATTTTTTGTTTGGCTGGACAGACAGTCGCAAACTAAATCCTGGAAGAGCCGTACCGTCGAAAAAGGATCACGAATGCCAAGTTTGCCATTGTTGAAAACAGAGTTGCCCGGCCTGCCTTTGCAACGGGGTAAGGTGCGTGATGTTTACGATCTTGGTGAGCAGCTGTTGATTGTTAGCAGTGACCGAATTAGCGCTTACGATTGGATTTTGCCGACGGGGATTCCTGACAAAGGGCGGGTTCTGACGCAGGTCAGCAATTTTTGGTTCAACATGTTAGGAGTGTCTCACCATCTGCTGAATACAGACGTCGAGCAGATGGATTTGCCGGCGGAAATCGAACGTGAGGCGCTGGTCGGGCGATCGGTGCTGGTTCGTAAGACCGAGGTGGTGCCGATCGAGTGTGTGGTGCGTGGCTATCTGGCAGGATCGGGTTGGAAAGAGTATCAGGCAAACGGCACGGTTTGCGGAATTTCGTTGCCTGCGGGATTGCGGGAAAGTGATCGACTGCCGGAGCCGATTTTTACGCCTGCGACCAAGGCCGCGGTAGGTGACCACGACGAGAATATTTCGTTCGAGCAAATGTGCGACCAAGTGGGGGTCGAACTGTCCGAGGAATTACGGCGTCGGAGCATCGATATCTATCAGCGTGGGGTCGCACACGCCGAGTCGCTGGGGATACTGCTGGCCGATACCAAATTCGAGTTTGGTCAGGTCGACGGCGAGTTGATTTTGATCGACGAGGTGATGACGCCAGACAGCTCGCGCTTTTGGCCAGCCGACCAGTATGAGCCGGGGAGGAGTCAGGCCTCGTTTGATAAGCAATTCGTTCGCGATTGGCTGACGGCGTCGGATTGGGATAAAAACAGCGAGCCGCCAGAATTGCCTGCGGAGGTGGTTGCCGGTACGCGGGCGAAATATATCGAAGCGTGCGAGCGGATTACTGGGGCGGCGTTTCCTTGGAAGTGAAGGAGAATGTCTACCTACATCGAAACAGAGCCAGTCGTGATTATGCCGTTGCCAGTCTCACTTGCAGGCGATCTTCAGAGTTTAGATCGAGTACACGAACGGTGACGCGACCCACATCGGTAAGGCCTTCGATGCGGATTCCAGCCCAGACAAAGTGGTCATTCCATACAAGAGTACGTGGGTTGAAGAGTTCAACAATTTTCTCGGTGGCTGGGTCGATTCCCGTCAGGTTGCTTCCCTTGCGTAGGTTGCAGTCGATGCACGCCAGAGCAAGATTTGTTAGTTCATCGGTTCCCCCGTGCTTCTTCGGGCGAACGTGCTCAATCTGCAACTTGGCGACTGGTGAGTGTACTTCGGCTAGTTTGCAGTACTCGCAACGATGAACGGCGCGTTCTCTGACTAGTTTGCGAGTTTCTTGATCCATCAAACATCGCCAGGTGCTTCAGCCAAACGACGAGTTTTGGCCTGCAGTACCGCAAGAAATCGGTTTGCCTGGGCATAGCCCTGGTACTCGGCTTGTTCTTCCGAAGTCAGATCGCCTTCGTTGGCCTTGTGTGCGAGTTCCTCGATTCGTGTCTGAAGGGTTTCGTCGCCATGGAAATCAGCGATTTGAACGGCCTGTTCTTTGCTCAGAATGCTCAGGACAGGTTCCACTGCACGGTCGAAGGCGGCACTTGTGTTGAGAGAAGATTCCATGCTGCTATTCTACACCAGTTGCTAGGGAGAATGCAAAACTACCAAAACTTCTCCCCAATCCCCCTGGTTTCTCTAGTTCTGTTGCTAGCGTCCTCCACCGTGTAGAATGGATGGCTTGTCTCGCCTTGCGTGTTTGGCGGTGGGTTTCTAATCTTCCGCTGCTCGACGATATCTTTTTCTTTGCCCTTGATCGATCGTTTTGACATTATGCTGCGCTACTGGACCGCTGGAGAATCTCACGGAAAAACGTTGCTGGCGCTCGTCGATGGGTTTCCGGCCGGCGTGACGATTGATACTGACCCCATCGACGTGGAACTAAAACGCCGGCAGGGTGGCTATGGACGAGGTGGTCGGCAGCGGATTGAAAGCGACAAGGTCGATGTTCGGACGGGCGTCTGGAAGGGTGTGTCGTTGGGGAGCCCGATTGCGTTAGAGGTGGTGAATCGTGATTACAAGCTCGAGCGACTGGAAGATTTGCCGCGACCTCGGCCTGGGCACGGCGATTTGACCGGGGCGGTGAAATATCTGGGCAGCATCCGCGGGGTTTTAGAACGAGCCTCAGCCCGCGAGACGGCCGTCCGCGTAGCCGCAGGCGCACTAGCCAAGCAATTGCTGGCGGCGTTTGACATCAGCGTGTTTGGTTATGTCACCGAGTTAGGCGGCGAAACCATCGAGCCTGTTGAGGGAACGCTTGAGGAGCTACGCACGATCCGCGATCAGAGCGAAATCTACGGATTGAATTTGGATCGCGATGCGGCGATCAAAAAGTTAATCGATGATGCTGGCAAAGATGGCGATACTTTGGGCGGTGTGATGGAGGTGCGGGTCGAGGGCGTGCCATTTGGTTTGGGGACGCATGCCCAATGGGATACGAAACTGGATGGGCGGTTGGCCCAAGCGGTGATGGCTGTGCAGGCGATCAAGGGCGTGGAGATTGGCCTAGGTTTTGAGGCCGCCAGACGACCCGGCTCGCGGGTGCACGATCCGATTCAATATGATGCGAGCCAACGTCATTCGCCGACGCTGGGTTATGTACGGCCGACAAATAATGCGGGCGGCATTGAGGCGGGGATGACCAACGGGCAGCCGATTATCATTCGGGCTGCGAAGAAGCCAATCAGCACGTTGGCCAAACCGTTAGAGTCGATCAATCTAGAGACAAAGAAAACTGAGGAGGCGAGCTACGAGCGAAGCGACGTCTGTGCCGTTTCGGCAGCGAGTGTGATTGTTGAGAATGTGGTGGCGTTTGAAGTGGCCCGGGCGCTAGTCGACAAGTTTGGTGGCGATAGCCTTGTTGAGATGCAAGCTCGTTATAAGTTATTTCAGGAGATGGCCGCAGAACGTTGAACGCGGGCATTGCTTCGCACATTACTTATCCATAGATGAGATCACGGATGTTCTCGTTGCACGAAACTACCCAACGGCGCGTTTGTCGCGTTGCTTTTCTTTTGCTTTGCGTTGCGCCGACGTTGTGGACGGTGGCGTGGATTGCCCATTTCTATCGTCCCTGGCGGCACGAGGATTGGCAGCGAGCGCTATCGCATCGTTTTCATGTGGAAGCGAGTGTCGTGGGGATCGCTTCGCCACGGCCTGGGGTCACGCGGCTAGCTCGCGTCGAGATTGCCGACTTGCGTTCGAAGCAGGTGCTGGCTGCGATCGAATCGCTTCGTATCGAGCACCAAGGTGCCAAAATTGCCTTGGGGGCAGATCGGGTTGAGTTACCGGTTGAGCAAGTGAAGAAGTTTGCCGAATCGGTAGAGACCTGTTTTTCGGCGAAAGAATTGCCGGCGGTCGATTTTCATGCCAAGCAGTTGGTGGTAGTCAGCGCGCGTGGCGAGCGGTTCGCGTTTGCCAATCTTCGCTTGCATAGCGAAGTGAGTAAGGCTGGCGAAGAACGGATTCTTCTACAAGCAGATGTCGAACAGGGTGAGACAAAATCGACGGTTCAGATGGTTCTCGAAAATCAGCGTTCCACGTCAGGCTCGGTTTTTTCGGCAAAATTTGATACGCAACAAGGGCGGGTTCCGGCTTGGTTGATGGCTGCGTTGGTGCCGAGCGTAGAGCGATGTGCAGAGGCAACTTTCGAGGGGAAGGGGTTGGTGCAGAAGAGTTCTGCAGGTAGCAGTGGTCAGTTAGAGGGACGCTTTGAAAATGTTGACTTTTCGCAGTGGATTGGACCGCACTCGCCCTATCGGGTGCAGGGCGTCGGTCGTTTGCAGTTGAATCGCCTAGAATGGAATGTCGCTGGGGTAAAGAGGGTTCAGGGGCAATTGGTTGCCGAGCGAGGACACGTCGACCGTGTGTTGCTCGACCGATTGGTTGAGCGCGTGCTGTGCGTGCCAGGTACACCCAAGACCACTGGCCCCACGGCTTCCGACATTTGGCAGGCGTTCGACGAGTTGAGTTGCGGTTTTGAAATTAACCGTCGAGGGATGACTCTCACGGGTAGCTGTACAACCGTGGCAAACCCGGCCGGCTGCTTGTTGGCGAATCATGGGCGGCCGATCTTGTTGCAGCCTGAGCAGGCTGATATCCCGATGAGCCGCATTGCTCAAGTCTTGTTGCCCCAGCCTGTAGGGGGCTGGTTGCCGTTGACACGTCAAGCGATCGAGATGTTCAAAAGCTTGCCGGTGCCAACGTTGGTTCCGCCGAAAGTGGGGAGCGGAGAGCGGAGAGCAGAGAGTGAAGGGCTTAGAACCAGAAGATAAATTGGCTCTAGGCTCTCTGCTCTCCGCTAGCACGCTATCTGTTCTCGACACGCTTGCTTCGTTCCTAAATAATGCTTGGCTTAGGTGTTCAGCGCGTTGTAACTCCATGCAGGGTTTGGGGATCGCGCATCACCTCAAGAATCGCGAATAGGATCGCGAACCGGGTCAACCGAGCCCAAGTCGGGGCGAAGGATCGATTGTGGACTGGCAAATGTTGGGGATGGCTTTTGGCATTGTGTTGCTGGGAGTCTTTGGGATAAGAGTCATGAGGGCTGCCTATGGAGGTGGTCGTCGAGTGCGTGCTGCGCAGCGGCGAATAGGTGGTCGGCGGAGAGTGTTTGTAGAGCAGCTTGAAGCGACGCTGAAATGGGCCCGGGCAACTCGACCGATTTACAAAGCGTGGTCAGGGACTCGTCCGTTTCGAGTCGCAGGGATTGTGGATGAAGCCGAGGGCTGTAAGTCGTTTTATCTTGTGCCGGTCGATGGTCGGCCGTTGCCGCGATTTGAGCCGGGGCAATATTTGACGTTTCAGTTGCCAATCGATCTGCGACAGAAGCCTTTGGTCCGATGTTATTCGTTGTCGGAGCATCCGCGCGAGGATTATTACCGAGTCACGATTAAGCAAGTCGAGGCGCCTGTGGGGAAACCGGACATACCCGCTGGGCGAGGGAGTGGGTACTTTTGTGAGCAAGTCAAATTAGGCGCGACACTCGATGTACAAGCTCCTCAAGGAGCGTTCTTTCTTGATCCCACCAACGAGTTGCCGGTGGTGTTGGTGGGGAGCGGGATCGGGATTACGCCCATATTGAGCATGGCGAATTCGATCGTTCACGAGCGAAGTCCGCGCGAGGTTTTTGTTTTTGCTGGTTTTGGAAATAGTCGTGAGCAGCCGTTTCGCGAGCATCTTCGCGAGTTGGCAAGTCACGACAAGGTACAGGTTGACGTAAGCTATTCGCGGCCGATGCCTGCGGATCGCCTAGGAAGAGACTATGAGCACCGGGGGCGGGTGGACGTCGCACGATTACGCGAAGTGTTGCCTTCAAATAACTATTGTTTTTACGTTTGTGGCCCACCGGGGATGATGGAGAGTTTGGTGCCGGCATTGCGCGAGTGGGGAGTCCCTGAATCGCATATTCGATTCGAGGCTTTTGGGCCGGCGAGCGTGAAAGGGCTGAGTCGAGGGGCGGGATCGGACAAGATCGAGTCGGAGCCGTGCGCTGTCGGATTTTCAAGTACCGAGACGACCTGCCGCTGGAGCGGGGAGTATGAGTCGTTGCTTGAATTCGCAGAGAGTCAGGGGGTCGTCCTCGACTACGGGTGTCGAGCAGGAAACTGCGGGCAATGCTTGGTGTCGGTGCGTCACGGGAAGGTTGTGCATGTGAAAAAGCCGGGAGTGCCGATGGGCGAGAACGAATGTTTGACGTGTATCGGTTTGCCTCAGGGCGATGTGGAGTTGGAGGCATAGGCCAATCGAATGCTAAAGTTTATGAAACATCGACACCAGGATTATTACCCCGTTCACGCTAACCGCCCCATGCAATTTCGCAAGGTTTTAGCATGGGTTTGTTGCGGACTTTTTATCAGCCAGTCTGCCACGGTGTCCTGGGCGGAAGAGGTGACTGTGGCGTCTGAGATACGCTGCGATCCGGCGCAGGTACTCGGCGCCGAGTCGTGCGCCAAGTGCCATGAACAGGAAGTGCGCCAATGGAAGTTGACGCCACACTTTGCGACGTTTGAATTGTTGCATCGCATGCCCGAGGCAAAAGCGATTACCAAAAATTTGGGGTTGAAGAGTGTGAAACGCAACGACATGTGCGTGAAATGCCATTACACGCGGCAGTTGATTGACGAGCGTCTGCGTGTGGTTTCTGGGGTGTCGTGTGAATCGTGTCACGGCGGAGCGAAAGATTGGTTGGCGTTACACAACGACTATGGAGGACCCTCAGCCAAGAAAGAGTTGGAATCGGCAGAACATCGGCAACATCGAATCGAGTCGAGTGTTGCGGCGGGGATGAATAACCCAGGTAATTTGTATCTTGTGGCTCGCCAATGTTTTTCCTGTCATACCACCCCAGACGAAAAGTTGGTGAACGTAGGCGGACATGCGCCTGGGTCGTTAGATTTTGAATTAGTGAGCTGGTCGCAGGGGATGGTGCGGCATAATTTTTTGCGAACGGACGGCGTTACTAATGGGGAATTGAGTCTTGCACAGTTGCGAGTGATGTATGTGGTGGGCGTAATGGCCGACTTGGAAGCAAGTTTACGCGCCACGGGACTAGCGACCACTAAGGCAACGTTTGGAATTAGTTCGGCGCAGCGGGCAGCCAAGCTGAAGGTGAAGTTGCATGAGATATGCCAATTGGTGGAGGATGCGCATCTTCAACGGGCATTGGATGCGGTACTGTGCGTGCCGTTGAAGCTTCACCAGACCAAAGCTTTGCAGGCTGCGGCAGATCAGGTCGGCGAGGAAGCGTCGGCCTTTGCAACCCACGCGGACGGAGAAAAATTGACGGCAATCGATCGGATGTTGCCCAAGCCGAGTGAATACAAGCGGAGAGCGGAGAGCGGAGAGTAGAGAGCTAATTTGTCTCCAGGCTCTTAGCTCTCCGCCCTAAGCTAATCAATAATATGCCTCAGTTAGAAATCATAGTGGATCGACCTCAGCGGTGGGATGTGCCGTTTGGGGACGCGATGCGTGACGAGGATGTTGATCAATTGTTGTTGGTCGAACCGTTTCGTAGCATCGATCCGTCGCGATTCCCGGCTGCGTTGCCGATGCGAGGCATTTTGAAGAATGATTCGCGAATCAACGTCTATCAAGATGGCAGCATCGTGGTTCGCGAAGGGGACTATGGCAATAGTGCCTTCCTGGTGCTGCGAGGCAAAGTGCAGGTGGTGCTGGAAGGACTTGGTCGCGAGGTTTTGGGTTGGCAGCCGTCGCAGAAAAAAGGGTTTGTTGAGTCGATGGCCGCTTGGTGGCGAAGCCCTCGCTTGCCAGAGGTCCGCGATCGACTGTCTGCGGGTAGTTCATGGACGACCAACAACCGCGACCAGGTGGAAGACTTGGCTCAAACGCGGGTATTTTTGCAGGATGTTCCTCGCGTGCTAGATGGTTCGTGGAGCATGACGCTGCATCAGGGCGAGATTTTCGGCGAGCTTGCGGCACTGACGAGGGCCCCTCGAATGGTGACCGTGGTTGCCGAGGGTGAAACCGTTTTGTTGGAACTGCGGTGGCAAGGTCTACGGGATTTGATGCGGCGGACCGATGCGTTGCGGGAACACATCGAGGGGTTGTATCGCGAGAATAGTTTACACGTCCATTTGCGCGAGACGCCGTTGCTGGCTCAATTGCCGAGCGAGAGTTTGGCGGCGGTAGCCGACGCCACGATTTTTGAAACACACGGTGATTTTGAATGGCAGTCGCCGGTCGAACCTTATGCCCCGGGGCGTCAACCCGAGACGGTGATGAACGAGCCGTTGATTGTCGAAGAGGGCACGCCTTGCGAAGGATTGGTGTTAGTGCGTTCGGGGTTTGCTCGCCTTAGCCATCGATTTGGTGATGGGCATCGGACGCTGGCCTATCTGGGGAAAGGGCAAGTCTATGGGTTGGCCGAAACCATCCAGACTTCGTTGAATCAAGAACCGGCAGCGATGTCCAGTTCGCTCAGGGCTTTGGGGTACGTCGATGTATTGCGCATCCCGCAGGCGGTGCTTGAAGAGCATGTTTTCCCGAATGTTTCGCAGCAAGCGATTCAGGATGCGGCAGCTAAGCATGCGTTCTACTGCACGAAGAATCATTGCGAGAAACAGAGTGAGTCGCTTGGTGCCGAGCAAGGGCAGGTAGAGACACCGCTCTTGGAGTTTTTAGTCGAGCGGCGGTTGATCAATGGTCAGCAGTCGATGTTGATCGACTTGGATCGTTGCACTCGTTGTGACGATTGTGTGCGTGCTTGTGCGGCAACGCATGACAACAACCCTCGGTTTGTGCGTCAGGGGCAACGGCATGGGTCGTATTTGGTGGCACATGCTTGCATGCACTGTGTCGATCCTGTTTGCATGATTGGTTGCCCGACGGGGGCGATTGGGCGTGATACTGAGTCGGGGTCGGTGAGGATTAACGACTTGACTTGCATTGGTTGCAGTACCTGTGCGAATAGCTGTCCGTACGACAATATTCGAATGACAGAGGTATGCGACCGTCATGGTGCCATCGCGATTGACAAAACCACGCAACAGCCGATTTACAAAGCAACGAAATGTGACCTCTGTTCGGACCTCGCCGGCGGCCCTGCTTGTCAACACGCTTGCCCACATGATGCCCTTGTGCGTATTGACCTGGGTAACCTAGGGGAACTTTCGCGGTGGGTGGATAGATAGGCTGATTACGTCTGGTGTCCAGGGGTGACTGATAGCAGCGTGCGCAATAAGATGTTACCGAGATGAGGAGGGGGAAGGAATTCAAAGCCGCAGGGAGTAAGAGTCGATTGCTATGATTTCGTTTGCTAGTCGGAGACTGCAAAGTGTTGCCCTTACGATTGTCGTCTTGGCATGTGTGGCCTATTGGACCCATTGGCAAGGGTCGGTGTTTGAGCATTCGGCATTCGGTACCGGCTATCTGTTGCTTGCAGCAATCCTCTTTCTGACGCTGTATAACCTACGGAAAAAGATGCCGATTCCGTTGTGGGTGACTTCAACAGACTGGTTGCAGGCGCATATTTATGTCGGCTTTAGTTCGGCCGTTTTCTTTGGTCTGCACATTGGTTGGCGCATCCCGGACGGTTTTATTGAAGGGACCCTTGCTGGGCTCTATCTGGCCACGTTTGTCAGCGGACTCGTGGGACTCTATTGGACACGAACCATTCCGCACAAGTTGGCGCGGGTGAGCGAGGAAGTGATTTTCGAGCGTATCCCTAGGCTGCGGAGCCGATTGCGCGCCAAAGCGGAACAGGCTGTGCTCACGACTGTTCGCTCGGCAGGAGTGACGACGTTAGGCGAATTTTATGGGAACCGACTGCAAGATTTTTTTGAAAACTCGCGTGGGCTGCGATATTTTTTACGCCCGACTTCTCGCCTGCGGAAATCGTTGCTAGCCGAACTCACTGAGGTGAGCCGGTATCTTTCGGAACCAGAGCGCCAAGCGAGCGAGCTGCTATTTGCTTTGATTCGAAAACGAGACGATTTGGATTTTCACGCGGCCTTGCAGTGGCGGCTGAAGATGTGGTTGTTTGTTCATATTGGACTGACCTATCCATTGATTATCGTGGCGAGTCTGCACGGATTACTTGCGCATCTGTTTGATGGAGGCGCGCTGTGAGAGAGTCCCTTCAGAATCGCGGAGAGGCCTACGAGCGGCCCAACCAGCCTTGGTTGTGTGGCATGGAGGGCGAAGGGGCGCCTTGCCCAATGGGGCCGGGATCGAGTGGGCGATGCCCTGCTATGACGGCATGCCATCCAGTGCGAGAGGGCGACCGGTGGCGATGTAATCGTTCGGTGCAGCGGGGCGGCACGTGTGACGAGGGGCCGACTCCTGCGGGCGAATGTTGCCACGTTTATCAGTGTACGCCGTTGCGATCGTTGCGAGCCCGGCGTGGCCGGTTTGTGGTTGGCTGCTGGTTGTTAACGTTCGGCGCTCTTTGCACGATGCTTAGTGCCGATTGGCGAAACGAAATCATTGCGCCAGGGGCCCTGTCGGCGCAACATGCGCAGCTCCTAAATCGCGGCGACAAGACCGAGCGCTGTGCGAGTTGTCATGCGGCGGGGAATCAGACGTTTGTCGAATGGATGCAACATGCGGTCGACGATGCGTTGGCAATGCCGACGCAATCGGTGCTGTGTTTGGAATGTCATGCCAAGCAAATTCCTGCTGAGTGGGCGATGGCAGCGCATAATGTAGATTCAGAAAAACTGAAGTTGTTGATTAATGTTCAGACGTTGAGTCACCGGCGAATTGATCCTTGGCAATCGTTGGCTTGTGCCACTTGTCATCGCGAGCATCATGGTGCAGAGCACGATTTGACTTGGATGAGCGACCATGCCTGCCAAGCTTGCCACCAAGAGCAGTATCACAATTTCGCAGGGGATCATCCCGAGTTCGACCGGTGGCCTGCCAAGCGGCGGACGCGAATTGCTTTTGACCATGCGGCCCATGAGGCGAAGCATTTCCTCAAAGAGAAGCAGGAATTTGCTTGTGCCGCGTGCCATCAGCAAGCAGTGGATGGCGATTTTCAGCGAACGCTTGGATACGAAGAAGCTTGCTCGCAGTGTCACGATGATCGGATACGTACAAGTTGGGAAGCCGGGATCGCATTGTTTTCGTTGCCGATGTTAGATTTGGCAGCATTTGAAGACGCGGGGCTTGATGTGGGACAATGGCCCGAGGAGGCGTCGGACGAGTTTGATGGCTCGCTGACGCCGATCACTAAATTGTTATTGTTGGCCGACCCTAAAGCAAAAGCTGCGCTCAAGACACTGGGCGTTGATTTTGATTTCTTTGACGTGGACCCTGACGATGCTGAGCAGATGCAAGCTGCGGCGGAGGTAGTCTGGGCGACGAAGCGTTTGCTCTCGGAAGTGACAGAAATCGGCCATGCAGCCATAGGTAAGCGGGTGAGTGCGGTTCTGGGGCGCGAAGTATCGCCAGAGGAACTTACTGAATTAGTGGCTCATCTGGCTCCCGAGAGTTTGGCAGTTTTCTCGGAGCAATGGTTGGCGGAGTCGACGGATAAGGTAGTTAAGGTGGATCGAGATGCGGCGAAAAAATTGGTGAGCGGCGGAGGGTGGTTTCGCGATGAGGTGACTCTCGCGATTCGGTATCAACCCTCGGGGCATGACGATCGATGGATGACGGCGTGGATTGATGTGCTGGCGGAAGCAAGTGGTGGGCCGCATGGCGTAGCGGCTGAGTCGTTATTAAAGCAGATCATGAAACCGACGGCGGCGGGGTTGTGCGGCAGTTGCCATAGTTTGGAACGAACGAAGGATGACCGGTTGGTGGTGAATTGGTTCTCGAAGCAAGCGGCGAACCCCTCGACGGAGTTTACGAAATTTTCGCACCGGCCCCATCTCGTGCAGGCAGAGTTGACAGATTGCAAGGCCTGCCATCAAATCAACGCCGAGGCCAACGTGATCGCTAGCTACACGGAGGATTCGCCGATGGAATTTGAGGAGGGCTTCCAGCCCATCGCTAAACAACACTGCGCCGAGTGTCACACGGCTCGAGCGGCTGGAGACAGTTGCTTGCAATGTCATCGCTACCATGTTGGTGGCCGAACTACAGATCGAGGGCCCAATGTCTCTCAAAAAAATACGCCCCAGTAAAAACTTGACTTGGCGTGAACGTTGGTACGAGGTGATCTTCGAAGCCGATACGGCCGAGGGAAAACTGTTCGATGTGGTTTTGCTGTTGGCGATTTTCCTAAGTGTGTTGGTGGTCATCCTCGAGAGTGTGGCGCAGTATCGCGACGCCTATCCAAGTCAGCTTAATGGTGCCGAGTGGTTCTTTACGATTCTCTTCACGGTTGAATATGGTCTGCGGATTCTATGCGCCAAACGCCCCTGGAAATATGTGTTTAGTTTCTATGGGGTGGTCGATTTATTAGCGATCTTACCCACGTATCTGATTGCATTCATGAGCGACAACCTGGGGATGGAGGATTCGGCAGCGCAGCGTTTGGCGGTGATTCGTGCGCTGCGATTGTTGCGAACATTCCGAATTTTTAAGCTCACACACATGTTGTCTGAGGCAACCGCGTTGCGTACCGCGATTTGGGCGGCACGGGCAAAAGTGGCCGTCTTTTTGGCCTTTATTTTAATTGCGGTGGTGGTGGTTGGTTCGACGATGCATGTGATCGAGGGGCCCGAGAGCGGATTTGATTCGATACCGCAAAGTATGTATTGGGCAGTAGTGACCATGACCACTGTTGGGTATGGCGACATCGCGCCGCAAACCACCTTGGGAAAAACCTTAGCTGCGGTGATGATGGTGCTCGGCTACAGTTTTATCATTGTGCCTACGGGGATTGTGACGGCAGAGCTTACACATTCGGGAGCGAAAAATCTGACCACTCAAGTCTGCGCTGAATGTATGAGCGAAGGACACGATAGCGATGCCTCACATTGCAAGTACTGTGGCGGGCGGCTCTGAATAAGCAGCCATACTCGAAAGGTAGCGTATTATCTTCGTTGTGACCGGCATGATTGCACCTTCAGTTATGGGTAATGTGGTGGGCTCCATAGTGGTTTTTGGTATTTAGGTCTCTGGCCTATTTTCGTTGGTGGGTGACTTATACTTTGTTGCGGTAACCCGCTTTTCGGCCATCAACCCAGCCACATGTTTGAGATTTCTGGTCCATGTCAACCGCTACGCCTACTGCAGCGTCGAATGTGACGAAGTTCGTCCGCGTACCGACGTGTATTTTGAAGACATTGGACCAGACCTGTGTTGACTTATTCTTGCAGCACGATCCCAAAGAACCGCATGTGCTTTATCGAGATGCAGGTTATCCCTTGTCTCAAGACCGAGCCCAAGGTTTGGTAGAGACTTGTGATGAGGCACTGTTTGTACGAGCTAGCGACTATGCAAATTTCAGTAAAGATTTGGCAAACTCGCTGGAGAAATCGCTAGAAGACGAATCACTGGCACCCACCGAGCGGTACGAAGTGCTGCAATTTGCCGTGTCGCTGGAAATCGAACAGTCGATGCGGATGGTTAACAGCGACAGCTATGTCGCGAACACCAAGACGCTTGGCAAGCAGATTTCTTCGTTATTGAACGAGGGCGAGGTCTTGCCTAAAGACCTGTATCAAATTGTTCGGCACGATTTCCATACGTTTGTACATGTCACTAATGTGGCCGGTTATGCCACGCTTCTGGCGAAGGAGTTAGGGATCAGTGATCCATCAGAGCTGGAGCGTATCTCAGTCGGTGGTTTGCTTCATGACATTGGTAAACGATACATACCGCCATCAATTTTGACGAAGACCGGAGCGCTCACCACTAAAGAGTGGGGTATTATTCGCGAGCACCCGCTCAATGGATACAAAGACCTTTGCCATCGCGAGAGTATAAATCATGGTCAGTTGATGATGACTTATCAACACCACGAGCACCTTAATGGCAATGGATATCCGGTAGGCGTGGCAAGTGACGAAATTCACCCGTGGGCAAAGATGTTAGCGGTGGTTGATGTGTTCGACGCGCTGACAGGTGATCGACCTTATCGCACGCCTGCAACCGCTGAAGAGGCGATTCAGTTTATTGAGAGCAAGGCAGGGACACAGTTTGACAAGGAGATGGTCCAATGCTGGGCGTCCGCAATGCAACAATAGAGGATCAGTGGGCAGGTATTCCGTCCCAGGCGGAGTTGCCGACTTCGCCGGAAAAGTTTTTTGCTCACTCGGGTCCGATGCCGGTGAAAAAAGGTTGTCTTCGAGCATTTGAACGGCATTATCTGCGTTGTAAGGCGATTCTACAGCGAGAATGTGAGAAGTATGCGATTTATCTCGAAGACTGTTCACGGACAGGAATGGGGTTTGTTTCGCCCGTGCAGCTATTTCCTTGTGAGCGTGTCCAGTTATGGATGGATGATCAGCGAAGTTATCAATTAGAGATCACGCGTTGTCAGAAAATCGGGCCGAGCTGCTACAAGTGTGGAACGGTATTTATTTTAAAGTCGTAGGGCAATGAATCCACTAGCATTAAAAGATAGTAACGGAGAAGTCTGTCATGCAAACCGTATCTGACATTATGCGAAGGGAAGTCATAGCCTTTCGCCCCGACACGACGCTTGGGGAGGCCATTGCGATACTCAGCGAGCAAAACATAAGCGGTGCCCCCGTTCTTTCTGAGGAGGGAAAACTGGTAGGGGTCATTTCTGAATTTGCTCTCATGGATGTGTTGTTCGATCCAGAGCTGAAAGATGCCAAAGTGTCGCAGTATATGACGCGAGAGGTGCATTGCTTGACAGAAAAGGATTCACTGACGCAAGCAGTGCATATGTTCGCTATTTATAGAGTACGTAGATTGCCGGTGATGCGAGATGAGGAGCTGGCGGGGATTATTACACGACGCGATTTGATGACGTTGTGCCTCACTTTGAAGGAACCATTAGCAGAACCGCTGGAAGAACTGATGCAAGAGTTGTCGTCTGTGCCAACGGACTCCGTTGAGAATGTCTGTGATTTAGTTGATTTCGCATGAGTCCCTGAGAAGCGGGCTAGAATTTTCTTCGCAGTTCGAGGCGACCACCAAAGATGTCGTCGCTGTTTTCTAGCCAGCCGTGCATGACGTCGGCGCGTAGCAAGAGGGTGTGGCTCAGCGGTTGTTGGTAGCGCGCGCCGAGGGCATATTGATCGCCGGGCGCAATTCGACTTGCAGGGTCGTCGTATGCTTGCAGGAAGGCGAATTCAAGGATCAGCTGTTTCTCGAAGCTTTGCCCCAGCAGGTCGACGCCGATGGCACCGCCGTAGGTGTTGTTTGCGGAGTCGTCTAACAGCGGAAAGCCGGTCAGCAGATCAGACTCGAAGTTGATGCCGGTGTTTTTTAGTGGGCCTTGGAGTCTTGCCGCAGGGCGTGGTGTGCCGTAGCCGGCGAAGAAGTTGGCGTAGGGGATGACGTTGTAAGGATTGCGCGTGAGGAAGCTGTTTTCGATCATCAGGAGGACGCCATCGGCAGAGCGTTGATCGCGTGGCCCCCCTTGGCCGGTGTTCACCAGAACTCGAACGGAGTTGGAGAGTAAGTTTAGATAGCGGCGCGTGTAGGAAGCGCCAACACTGTGGAAGCTGCGGCCCAGGTTTCGAGTATCGTCGACATAGGCGTAGCCGAATTCGAGGTAACCGCCCCGTCGATCGATGAAGGTGGTGAAGCCAAAGAGATTAGCCGCATCGTTATCGCTGGCGAAAGCGCGGTTGTTGGTGATTTCGTCAAATCCGACGAAGAAGGTCGTGTCGAAGTTCGACCAGTCGAGAGCGGGGTTGTTGCGAGCCGGGATGGTGACGGCAGCACCGAGAAAGGCATCTTCGATCCAGATGCCGTTTTGAAAGAGCAGAGGGATCAAACCGACAGCAAACGGCATGTCGAAGGAGGCGTAGTTGCCGTGGAGGCCACCAAGAATTTGGCCCAGGTCGCCTTCAAAAAACAGGGTGTCGGTCCGCTCGTCCCAGCCATTCCAAAAATCGTTGTAGGTGGTTTGTCCGTTATCGAAGGTGACGTTCGTGAACTGATTGCGCGTGTCCATCGGGCCCCAGAACATGTGGAAACGTTCGGTGGCGGTCAGCCAGAAGTCGAATTCCAGGTTGAGACGGCTGGCCCAGATGGTGGTTTCGTCTCCGACGTTTTTGTTTTGTGCGATTGCTGTGCGGAAGTCGCCGTAGAGATAGAATTTGGGTTGGACGAGATTCGTCGGGCCGAGGAAGTCGCTTGATCGGGGAATAGGTCCATTCGAATAGAACGGCACTCCCCATTCTAGGGCGGGTCGTTGGACCCGATTGAGATGTTTGCCGCCGTAAACGTTGATTTCTGCATCGGCGTCCCAGCCGTCGTAATAAAACGGGTCGGGGGTGAAGTCGTTTGTTCTGTACTGCGATTTGCGCGTGCAGGAGTCTGAGATCACGGGTGCAGTCTTTAAAATAGCGCCCTTGAGTTCGGCAGGCGAGGGCATTTGCTCCCAGGGCGGGGCATGCGCCGAGACGACTGCCGGCGGGATCGGCGCGACGACGCCGTATCGCGTTACCCCGCGAAGATAGCCTGGTGCGGCAGGTGGTCGGGTATAGATTGGCGGCTGCTCGCATTTAGGTTTGCGAGGTAGAAAGGGTGGGGTCGCTAACGGCCGTTCAATCAGTGGCAGACGTATCAGCGAAGTTTCGTAAGGTGAGGAGAGCGACGAGGGGAATATTGAGTTGCGTCGTTGAGGGGGTGAACAGGTACGACAAACGGGGGGCAGTGGTCGCAACCGTGCGACGTGCGGCGTGACATAGGTAGTATCGGGTAGGCTTTCGAGCAGCGGCGCATTCGATTCTTGCGCTTTGATCGTGCTTGCCAAGCATCCGGTCACCACGAGCGCAGCCATGGACAAGGCAACTTGTCGAATCGCGTTCGTGGGATGGATTTTGGTGAGCATAGAACAAGCGGAGAGCGGAGAGCCAACAAATTGGCTCACCGCTTTTTCCCGTTCATTGTGGTTAAAGTTAGCGGACGGTGAATTCGACGGATGATTCGTGGAAGTTGAGGATGCCTTCGTTCATCGAGCGTATCATTTCGCGGGTGGCGCCGACAAAACGCATGAAGTAAATCGGCTCGGTTCGATTGCGTAGGCGGAACGACAAACGGTATCGTCCGGGCTGCTGAAGCAGCTGGGCCGGTATTTTGTAAGGGATGCGCCGTGACCCCAGTGGCGCGAGCGAGCGACCTTCCATGCGAATAAACGGGGGATGGTTGATGACGGAGATTGGCTGGGCACCAGGGCGCAGGAAGGGTATTTGGTCGATGTCGAAGTTGACCGGCAGGAAGAATTCGCGATCGGTGCCTTTGGCGCCGGTGATGAGGAACATGGTTTGTAGATTAAATAGTTGCCAGTCGTAGGGGATTCGCTTGTTGCGAACATCTTCAGAGTGAATGTCGGCAAGGTCGCCCCAGCGGTCGGTGTAGCCTGACTCCCAGATGCGGATTCCTTGGGGGTTGATCAGCACGACGTTCGCCCAAAGTTGTGGTTGGGCACCGAGCGATCCGGTCGGCAGATTGTGCCCTTCACTATTGTTGGTCATCACGTAGTGAAAACGCAGATTGCTGCCACGCGTGAGTGGGCTGTCGAAGAAGGGCCCATCGACGTGCGAGCCATTTTCCATCAGTTGCAAGCGGCTGATTTTTTTGATGCCAAGTTTTTTCTGGTTGTCTTCGATAATTTCGCGCGCGTCGTAGCGGTCGTCGACGTTGGACCAAACTGGCGGGAAATTGGCCTGAACTCGCCCGGCATCGAGTTGTTCTTCGAACGCTTCGGTTCCCCAGCCGGAACGGTAATCGAAGAGCAGCCATTCTGGCATCGACCAACGCTCGGCTTTGGGGTTGAGCGGAAAGATGCCGGGATGGGCGATCGAATGGCCTGGGCCGTAGAAGATGTGGTTGGCATGGCGGCGGCGAGGGTTGACGATGCGGTCGCTGATATTAGCGGCGGGGCCGACTTCATAGCCGCTGGGGACACCAGGAATGCGACCCATGTGACAGTCCTGGCAGGAGATGCCTTTCTTGCAGGCGGGCGAAGCGCGATATTGCTCCCAAACGACTTCAAGTTTGATTCCGGGATGCACGGCCACTTGATGACAAGAGGAGCAGAATTCGGGTTTGCTGAGCTGATCGAAACCGTGGCCAGCGACATGAATATTTTGCCCAGGGCCTTTGTCGTGCGGTGAGGTTTTGACTTTGAAGTGATCTTTGTTTGCAATGACTTCGGCAACCCCAGAGCCGCCGATGGGGCCATAGACGGGAGCATGAATGTTGCCCGGCTCGAGCCGACGCTCGCCGTTGACTTTTCCGAAATGTTCGTTGACGCGATGACAAGAAACGCAGGTGACCCCTTCGCGAGCGACAAGCGGTAGATCCCAAAGAGGAGCCGCACGCGAGATGCCAAGCGTCACGCCTGCCGGTGAGTGGCAGCGATAGCAGAAATAGCCAGAGGTGCCCTGAGAAAGGTCGTTAATGGTCTGTTCAAACTTATGAAACATCGGCGAGACCATGGCGTAGGCGTGGCTCGAGACGCTCCATTCGTCATAGATTTTTTGATGACACTTGGCACAGGCGCGTGCTGCGGGGAATTGCGAATCGGCGATAAATTCGCAGTAGGGTTTTAGTTTGGGTGGGGTGACAGGGGGGGGGGAGGAGGGGAGAGGGGTCGGGGGTCGGGGGGCAGAGGGAATGTTTGATGTTTGATGTTTGATGTTTGATTGCAGTGGGGCGGGTGGGGTTGGCGTTGGGGGGGGGAGCTCAGAAGGGATGTTTGGTCGTTGATCGTTGATTGTTGATTGTTGGGGGTTGAGTGGGGTAGGTGTTGCGGGAATGGTCACGGGGGCGAACCTGGGGCCTTCGATCTCTGGGAGAGCGATGGGTGGCGAGGCGATTGGGGGGAGGGTTGGAGTGGGGGGAGAGGTCGGGGGCCGGAGGTCAGAAGGGATGTTTGATTTTTGTTTTTTTGTTTTTGGTTGCTGCGCGATTGGTGGGGTTGCTTCGACCGGCTGAGCTTCTTCGAGTAGTAGGTCGGGCATTCCGTCGAGTAGGTCGTCGGGATCGTTGGGCGAGGTGGCGGAGAGTTTTGCCTGTGAGTCGGACTGTGCGATGAGAACTCGGCTCGCGATGCGCACGGGCACAGGGTATTTTACGGTCGGGACTTGGTTGGGGACGCGTGCGGAAGTTTTACGGATATCTTCAGCGACGAGCGTTTGGCGAGAGGGGCTGGGTTGCAGGGCGGACGGGCCTTCGCTGGCGAGTACCATCCAGCCGGGGCAGCCTGCTTGGGCTAGGACGGCTTCGATTTGTTCCACTTGGCTGGCGGCGTGCGCTGTTGCAGGAGAGGATTCTTGCAGCGGTGATGCGTAGGGTGCTTGCGTATTCCATGCGCCTACGATAGCGCTGCCAACGGTAATGATGGCGCACCATGTCCAGGGACGGTGGAGTAGTCCACGTTCTTTTTTGTTCATGCAGCCAACATCCTTGTCGGGCAGCAAATTCTGTTTTGCGCGCTTCGCGGCAACCCCAGCCCATCGAAGAACGCATTATGCTAGCAGGAGGCAGTCGATATAGACCTTCCTCCTATGTGGGTAGAGATCGTATGCGCTCGCCCAAAAAATGAGAATTTTGCGTACAATCGTTACAGATTCTCATGGGGCCACAAAGACCGGCGGAGATTGGTTTTGAAGGGGGGAAATCATTGATGGACGGGGGATCGCGTTGCTTTGAGGACCGTCCCTAGGAGTGGCTGCTAGCGTACTTTGGCCTTTCAATTTTGTGGAAATGGCTGCTTCGGCATGAGAAAATGGAGGTTCGGGTGACCGATGGCCAACGCGTTCTATCGGTACCTCTCTCTTCTCTTTTCGATCGGGTTCGGGCGGCCATGCTTTTCTCTGCTTACGATGGTGCTTGCAGGCGATTGTGTCTGATGAGCTGTTTGACGTTTTTGCTTCTTGGCGCTGAGAATCTCTGTGCGTCGGTCGTCACGGTGCAAACCGTTGACGGACGCGAATTGACGGGGCAGATCGATTCGAAGACAGATGCCGAGTCGATCTGGATTCGTCGCGAGGAAGAGAACATTGTGCTGACCACCGCGGTGGCATGGTCTTCGATTTCGGCAGCACGACTTGATGGTGAGCCGGTTGAGGTTGCAAAACTGGCGGATTTGGCGTCGGAGCTCGTCACCGAGGGGCCTGTTATGCTGCTGGCGCACCATGTCGTTGATTCGCCACGGGAAGTAGGAGTGATACCTGCGGTTTCTTATAAGCCTGTGGTTCAAGCGTTGCCTGGTCCCGTCGCATCGTTAGAAATCGAAGCGTTCTTAGTGAATCTTGACCGAGATGTGGAGCCGGACGGGCTGGAAGTTTTGGTGGCGGCAGTCGATGTTCACGGACAAAGCGTGCCTGTGCGTGGGAATCTTTATGTTCGCTTGTGGGGTGACCGCGATGTGGGGCAGGTTGGCAGAGTGCGATTCGAGGATTTGCAACGGTGGAGCCAACCGGTTCGCCCGACTGATTTTGAGGAAGGGGTAGCGAGCTACTCGTTGCGATTTCGAACTGTCCATCCCGAGTTTGATTGGGACTTGATGCCGTATGCGTTGTTAAACGTCCGGCTAGGCGTTTATGGGCAGGGTAACTACGAGGCGACGGTCCCGGTTCAGATACGCGAGTTCAATCCGTTTCGCGACCGGATGCAACTCTACGAGCGAAGCCGCTTTTTCCGAGATGAGTTGAGCCAGGAAGTACGCCGACAGAACTTTGCCCCACGCGGTGCGGGCATACAGGCTTGGTCTCGTTAAAGAATTAGTTGTCGTCGGAAGGGTTTTCACGACGATCTTCGCTTGAGCGTTTTTCTTTGCCGTCGATGGACGAGCCGGAATTCTGGGTAGAATCATCGCTGTCCGCTTGGCGACGGTCGTCGCCTTCGCGTTTTTCGATGAGCGAATTTAACTCTGGCGGTAGGTCGAGTGGATTTGGCATAGCGAGCACCCTTGTTGATTGTGAATACTTACCGGCTTGCACTACTCTTCGTCGGTGATGTAGATGTAATTGCCATTTTGCAGTGTTGGCGATTTGGCAACTTCTGGTTCGGAGATGGTTGGTGGGCAAGTCGGACAGGCTTTGACGGATGGTTGGGGAGTGATGCCAGACTCACTAGTAATGATTGATCCAGGTGCAAGACGTTTGGCTAGACGTGCCGGAAGTATTGGTCTGGGGTTGGTCAGGGCGTCGTATAGCCGTGGTTCGTAGGGGCGATAGGCACGGTTGATGGCACCGGTGGTTAATGGCTGTTCGGCACGCATCAATTCCTGCTCTTCTCGTTCGGCAACCATCGGGAGATAGGGTTGCACGTGAGGCGTGAGCGTGACAATGATTTCTGAACGCGTTTTGATGGATTCTCTTTTTTGGAAGAGGACGCCTGCATAGGGTAGGTCGCCCAACCAGGGGAGCTTGCTTTCGGTGATACTATCCTGTTCTTGGATTAATCCGCCGACGACCATCCCGTGGCCATCTCGAAGGAGAATGTCGGTTTCGACTTCGGTGGTTTCTTCTTCGGGCAAGCCTGTGGCGGGATTGACTGAGCCCTTGGAGACCTTTGGCTTGATCTCCATCAAAACACGACCATCACGCGTGATTCGTGGCGTCACGGAAAGCACGACGCCTACGTTAAGAAACTCGACACTTTCGAGCGTACTGGTTTGCGTCGTGGTAGTGACCCGGTAGCCAAGTTGCTCGCCAATTTGGATACGAGCTTGCTGGCCGCTGACGACCAACAACCGAGGCGAAGCGAGGGTTTTTGCGTCGGAGGTGGTTTGCAGCAATTCGACGAGTCCATCGAGTGCGGACCCATCCACTTCTAAGAAGAAGGCAGACGTGGAAGCGGGATTCGCAAACCCAAGGGTTTTGAAATTGATGGTGTTGCCAGAAAAGCTGGCGAGCGCGTCGAAATTGATGCCGTTTTTGCAGGTTTCGTCCAGGTCGACTTGGAGGATGTTGGCCTCGATCATGACTTGGCGCGGCGGTTGGTCGATTTGGCAGACGTATTGGGCGATGCGTTCGAGGTGAGCAGGGAAGTCGAAGGCGACGACGACTTCGCGGGTGCGACGATTATCGGTGGTGCTGCTTTCTTGGATCCACGATTGACCGCCTGGTGAGAGCAGTCCTTTGATCGTTTGATCGACATCGACGGCCGAGGCAAAGTCGAGTTCAAAAATACGAGTTTGCTGCCCCCCTGCTTGAGGTGACATGAAGTTGGCGGTTCCGAGGCTCGTGACGTAGATAATGCCATCGGAAGAGGCCCAAGTATGGCCTGACGCCGAGAGCAACGAATCAAGAGCCTGCTGCCAGGGAATGCGGTCGAGCGAAGCGGTGATGCCGGTGTCGGCAGGGGCCGCGAATACGATGTTTAGTTTTTGCGTTTCAGCGATCATCGCGATGACTTGTTTCAACGAAGCATCACGTACCATCAGCGAGATCAATCCCTCGCTTTCTTTGACCACGATATCAGCATCGGGGTCAGGCTTTGAAAAGGGGATAATGTGTTGTCCCGGCTGGGCCCGTGTCGCGGGTTCTGGATTTGGGGTTGGTAACGATTCAGGCGTTAGTAGCCCGAGTATCTTTGAATAAGGTGAGGCCGACGTATTTTGAGCAACACGGGGCAGGACCGTGATTTGGTTGCCTGCAGATTGGTTCGATTTCGGGTTGGCTTGGACACTTTCAGCAGCGTGGGATGGTAGTGCGACGCATAACAATACCGCGACCGCCAGACTGGATGCCCAGTTGGCGATACTTGCAAGCTTTTGTTGTTGCTTACTACGGATCATATTGCTGTGAAAGAAGAGAGAGTACTTGCGTCGGAAGAGTGTCACTTGTCGGTTGCGATTTCTATTCGGTCAGAACAATGCCTTCACGAGTGATGTCGGTAATTCGGAATCCGTTGATCATGTCGCCAATTCGTACGGATTGATTGCCAATCGAGGCACGTTTCTCGTTCCCCGAAAAGACGATGGCTTGCGCCTCTTGTTCTAGGAGTTTTTGTAAAGCCTGTTCCTTTTGCTCCTGACCTTCTACGTCGACAACCAGCGGGGCTGCGTCATGCTCCGTGACAAACCAGTCGGGGGCGGTGAGCGGGTCGTAGGACAAACTGCTATTCATCGGTAGTTTTGGCCAAGTTCGTGTGGGTTGTTCAGAGGCGGATGAGTTTGATGACAGGGATGTCCCGCCTTCGCTATCTGTTTGTGGCTCATGTAGAGCGTTTATAGATTGAGTTGGTGGTAAAGAGGAGTCGCTGTTTGCCCGTGGTGGCGTTGCTGAACTGCTTGGTAGTTGACCTACGATTACCACAACCAACACCACGGCCAGAATGGCAACGAGCATCAGTTGTCGAGGCGTAACGCCAGCTTTCTCCATCCAATTGGGCTTGCTCACGGACTTACCCCTCTCTCATCTTTATCGTGCGATTCGACTCCGTAAACCAAGGTAAAAGTGATTTGAAAAGGATAGCGAGTGGAATCGGGTGCAGATTCGACTTTCAATTTGCTAACCTTCGTGATCCGGGTAAGTTGGTTAATTTTTTTGAGAAACTTAGCAATGCTAGCGAAGCTGCCAGTGCCATTAACGGTGATTTCTGCGCTAGAGTGATTTGCAGTGACTTTGGGGGCAGACCATTGGGTGTTTTCGAGAGATAGATTTACCTCGTTGGCGATTTTTTTGACGGTGCTTTCGAATTCTTCTTTTCGGATGGTGCTAGGCAGCCGGCCGTGCATGGCGTCGGCTTGTTGTGTGATTTTTTTAAGCTTTTCACGTTGCACTTGATGTTGTTGATGAACTACGGGAGCCGTGCTTAATAGGTCGTTGAGTTGCCCAGTGCGAATGACATTGATTTCGTGCTGGCTCGCAAATTGAGCAAAACCAAAGCCATAGGAGGCACCGACGACTAGCAACACTAGCGCGCAACCAGCCGCGTGAAGTGCCCAGCCCGTCATGGCATTCGGATTGTTTTGTTTGTATTTCACAGTAGTTCTTAAAACGAACAAAGGATAGTAAATCGGTGCAACTGTAGAGCACGAATTTCTTCGGGCGCCGAAAATTTCAGTTCTACTTTGCCGAAGTGGAAGGCTGTTTGTAACGAGCTTGTGAACTGGTTGATCGCATTGTCATCCAGGGCATATCCGTCGATCTTGAGGGATGGTGCTGTGTTGGTGGTCGCCGCGTTGTGTAGAGTGGTATTTTGGCTGAAGTCGATTTTTTCGACGACCACCTGCTGTTGAGTCTCTGAGACGACCTTGCCGACCAGTCCCAGTAAGGCGACGACCGGGGTATCAATTTTTGCTAGAGCGAGAGAAGTTTGCTCTTTGGCGAGGAGGTCTTCGATTTGTTTCTGGGACGAACGACTAGCTGCTTTTAGCTGACGGATGGGTTCGTATTGTGCTTCGAGAACGGTCACTTGTTTGGTCGCCTGTTGGACAGGCCACCAAGCAGCAAACAGAAGTGGCGTCAGCAGTGTCGTTGCAAGAGCGAGGGTCAGCGACCATTGAAGAATACGTGTGCGCACCATCGTCCGAACACGTGCGCCGCTCGACATTAGATTGACGTGACGTTTCATTGCCGCTCCCACGCTAGTGCAGATAAAGCAATGGCAGGGCCAAAGAGGCAACTATGAAGGCCGGGTTGCGCTGAATTGCTAATTTCGTCAGAACCAAATTTCCAGGTTTTGATATGGATTGCAGTTTGTTGCGTTAAATGTTCTGCGACGCCGTTGATGGTTGCGCCTCCGCCGAAGAGGTACAGACTTTTTGGAATAATTGTGCGCCGTAGTCCACTGAGATGCGAGATCGTGCGTTTGATTTCTTCTTCTATACGGGCCAGGGGAGACGCGATACTTTCTCGAATTAGCTCGCCGACGGCTTGTGATTCTTTGCCGTCTCGGCGAGCGACGCCGTATTCTTGCAGCAGGCGTTGCGATTCTTCTGATGTTACATTGAGACACTCGGCAAGTGTCTCTAGGAGATGGTGCAGTCCACATTCTTTGAGACAACGGACATACACGGGGCGACCCTCGGCAACGACACATAATGTTGCGCGACCATAGCCCCAATCGAGCGCAGCGACCGGGGTCGTCGCGTCTTGTTCGACCATCGCAACGGCACGAGCTAGGGCTAAGGGCAATCCATCAACCGTTTGGCACCACCAGCCGGATTGTAAAATGTCTTCGCAAAGCTGGTCGGTCCACGAGCGGGCGACTGTCAGGACGTTTGACTTAGGGGGACTGTTGCTTTTGGGATCGGACTCGGCATCCCAGATATCGTACTGAAGATGGGCAGCAGAACGTTGTGTCGAAAGCTCGAGGGATTGACGAATGGCGCGATCTTGCTCAGTAGCCTGAGTCGAGGGGCGTTGGAGCGAATGCACATCACAGATCGTCATTGGCAGTGTGGCAGCGGCTCGCTTGCCTCGGAATCCTGAGCCGAGAGAGGTTGCGGTGAGTATTTCGTCGAGGGACGAGAGGGGTTGATTTTCGGATAAGTTGGCAACCGGCCAAGCGTTGCGGCGTGGTACGATCGCCGAACCTGCAAATCGAATTCGATTGCGGCTTCGTTCGAGCTGTACCAGTTTGACGGTGGAGGTACCGACATCGATACCAATCCAACCGGTGTGCCTCTTGGCTAACTTCATGACGGTTAGTGGCCTCCCCCTGACAAAGTCGATAGGTCGAACACCGGTAACATGACCGCTAGGACGACCCCTGCTACGAGTACACCCATGCCGACGGTGATCATGGGTTCGAGCATCCCAACCAAGCTTTTCATTCCCGCTTCGGCCTCTTCTTCGTAGTACTCACCTAGTAGTTGACTGACTTCCCCTATTTTGCCGGTGCCTTCGGCGGTGACGATCATTTCTCGTGCGGATTGCGGCATCACGTCGGTTGTGCGTAAGACATTTTCGAGACTGCCGCCGTTGATGACAGATTCTTCTAAGTCGGAGAGTAGGTCTTTGTAGAGTGTGTTGCCGATCGCCTGACGCGTAAGACGCAGGGTTTCGACCAAAGGGACACCACTTTGGAGCATGAGTCCGAACAGTCGGCAGGTGCGTCCGATGAGTTGCGAGCGGTAAACTTTGCTAACGATTGGTGCTCTAATAAATAAGGTGTCGATCGAACGACGTCCTTGTTCTGTTTTGCGCCAGGTGAGAAAGCCGATGACCGAAATCATGGCCAACGGCCCCCAAAGCCACCAGCGAGCCCATAATTCGTCGGCAACTGCGATTAATAGCTGGGTAATGACTGGCAGGGTGAGATCGTATTGCGAAAAAATATCGGCAAATCGAGGTAGTACGAAGAGCACGAGTGCGATGAGTACGGAGCTTGAAACGACAAAGAGCAGCAGGGGATAGATCATCATGGCGCGTAATGCGCGTTGGGAACGGATTTCACCTCGCTGCATGTCGGCTAACTGTGCAAGGACTTCAGACATCTGGCCCGATGCTTCGCCAGCTGAGACAGTAGCGACAAAGCTTGGCTGAAAAACATCGGCGTGCTGCCGTAAGGCGTCGGAGAGCGTATGGCCAGAGATAACCGATTCGTGGACTTGGCTGAGAACCGAGGACAGCGCTTCGCGTTGGCACTGTGCAGCAATCGAGCCAAGCGCCGAAGCGACATCGATTCCAGATCGGGTCATGATTGCCAGTTGTGACGTAATCTCTGCGACATCTTGTTGTCGAATCGACCGGCCAGATTTTTTTAGTGCGCTCGAACTGCTGCTTTCCGAGGGACTCCATTGAATCCCTTCGTCTGCCGTCACAGGCGCATCGCCCACCATTCTGCCATCACCATTGGCGATGGCAGTGGTCGACTGAAGGAGCGAATTATCAAGGCTAGTTGCAGGCATGTTTGTATTTATTGGAGTTGATTGATTGGTTGCGTTAGTCCATGAGGGCAATTTGCGCTACTTCTTCAAGACTTGTTCTTTCGTCTTCCGCAAGTTTGATTCCACAATCGAGCAGCGTTGAGTAGCCTTGCCCACGGAACCACTTTCGTACGTTTTCGAGCCCTGCTTCTTCGGCGATCAAACGCCGTAGGTCGGTTGTGGCGGGGAGGACTTCGTAAATACCAGTCCGACCTTGAAAGCCGGAGTCGAAGCACTCTTTACAGCCTTCGCCCTTCGAGAAACTGCGGCGCATGTCGCCTTGATAGTGCATGAGTTTGAGATATTCGGCCGAGGGGTAGTAGGAAGTTTTGCAATGTGGGCAAATCGTTCGTACCAAGCGTTGTGCGACGACCCCTACCAGGGCGGCTGCGAGTTTGTAGCTTTCGAGTCCCATGTCCATCATGCGGGTGATCGCACTAGGGCTGTCGTTGGTGTGTAGTGTGCTGAGCACGAGATGGCCCGTTAAGGCGGCTTGGACAGCGACCTGGGCGGTCTCGGCGTCTCGAATTTCACCTACCATGATGACGTCAGGATCTTGTCGAAGGATAGACCGCAGTGCAGCAGCAAAGTTGACACCTCGACTAGAGTCGACCTGTACCTGATTGATTAAGTCCATCCGATATTCAACCGGGTCTTCTACCGTCACGATGTTGCGATGAACCGATTTGATTAGCTCGAGGGCGGAGTAAAGGGTTGTGGTTTTACCGCTGCCGGTAGGGCCCGTGACGAGTAGCAAGCCATGCGGCTTTTTCAGGAGCGTTTTGACGATCGTCAAAGTTTCGTTTTCGATGCCAAGTTTGTTAAGGTCGAACGTCAGCCGTTGCTTGTCGAGCACTCGAATCACGATCTTCTCGCCCAGCACAGTGGGGAGAGTCGAGACGCGAAGGTCGACTTCTTTGCTGTCGGCCACCACTTGGCAGCGACCATCTTGGGGGACGCGTTGCTCGGCAATATCGAGCTTAGCCATCACTTTGATACGTGAAACGATGGCAGGAAAGATATCGCGACGAGGTCGCAGCATTTCAATTAATTGACCATCGATGCGAAACCGCACGGTGCCATATTTGCGACTAGGTTCGATGTGAATATCACTTGCCGCTTTGCGAATGGCTTGCAAAATGAGATAATTGACCAAATTGATAACCGGGCTGCCATCGACCAGATCGTGTACCGAGGCGACATCAAGGTCGGAGTCTTCGAGTTGCAGTTCGACATCGGCGTCGTCGAGGTCTGCGGTGACGGCATCAACGCGGAAATCCTCTTCGTACGCCCGTTGTTGCATACGAGAGATCGCCGCTTGGAAAGCGAAGACGGTTCGCACATCGAGGCCCGTGACGCGCTCGACTTGGTCGATTTTATCGAGATCCTCAGGATCGTCGGTAGCGACGATCAGCTTGTTTCGGATACGAAAAAGCGAGAGTACGTTGAGGCTCTCGGCCAACGGCCGTGGTATGAGTCGGACAGCGATGGGGTCGAGTAGACCCTCGCGGAGTCGCACCCCGGGGACACCGAGCTGTGATTCGATAAAGGGCAGCAGCTGATCTTCACTAGCGAAACCGAGATCGAGTAGCGCTTCGCCCAGCTTTTGACCTTTCTCGGCTTGATGGCTAAGAGCGACTTCTAGTTCTTCGGAGTCGATCAGGTCGGCGCCCAAGAGTCGCTGCCCCAACGGACCGCGTGGGGCAGTTGTGTCTTCGCCCGAATCGCTAAGGGGGACGGTCAAAGGAAGCAGTGTATCTGCTTTTTGATCGATGGAGCTTTGGATTGTGGTAGTCATTGGACGAAGCTCCCGACGGCGGCCTTTACTTCGTCATAGGTTTCAAAATGTTGCTGGATGCCAGTGACGCGAAAGATTTCCTGACACAACTGGGGAGCCGCAGCAAGTTTGACGATTCCACCACGGTCTTGCAGTGCGTCTTGAAAATCGAGCAGAGACTCGAGCCCGGCGCTATCGACTAGCGGGACGTTGCTTAGGTCGAACACCACCATCGGCTGTCCTGTCGAAAGACCTGATTCAAGAGTTTCGGCGAATTCATTTACGTTTTCATGATTGAGCGGCGCCATGGGTTTAATGACGTCGACCGCTCCTTGGGATTCTACGTTAAACATGCGAGGCTCCTAAACCAGAGGGATCGTTACTGTGAACGTGCTTCCCACGTCGAGTTGGCTCTCGACGGTCAGCTCGCCCCCGTGCATTCGGATCACTTCGCGTGCCAGCGAAAGGCCGAGCCCCGTGCCTGTTTCTGCTTGGACACGTTCGTCGGCACTTCGGAAGAATTTGTCGAAGACCTTTGGCAACTCTTCCGCAGAAATGCCTACGCCGGAGTCTTCGATGGCAATTTGTAGTTGTTCGTCGTCGATTTTGACTTTCATTGCCACGTTTCCGCCTTCCGGCGTGTACTTGGCGGCATTGCCGAGCAGGTTGACGAGCACCGCCACCATTTTCTCTTTGTCGAGTTGTAGGTCGGGCATTTTTTGTGGGAGGCGTGGTTCGAAGCTGATATTTTTTTGCTCCATCAGCGGCAAGACTTTTGCCTCGACTTCTGAGAAGAGCCTCGTGGTTTCGACTTTTTGTCTTTCGGCAGAAAGCGACCCAACCTCCATGCTGCTGATGCTTAGTAGATCGTCTACAAATCGAGCAAGCCGTGTGGTTTCGCTGTTGATGATATTGCAAAACTCTTTTTGCTCTTCGATTTCTATCGAGTCGCAGGTCGCAAGAGTTTCGGCGTAGGCCTTGATGTTTGACAACGGGGTTCGTAATTCGTGGGTGGCAGTATCGATGAACTGGTCGCGCATTTGTTCTGCAAGCTTCTGTTGTGTGATGTCTCTCAGAGACCATACTTGCCCTTCGATTTGCTCGCCGCGTAGGGGTTGGCGTGCGACACGCAGGACACGGTTTGATTCTTCGTCGTGACGTTGGAGTTCAGAAACCGCAGGTCGGTTGATGGTCTGAGGGTCGAACAAAGAGCTGTCGGTGAGGGTGGGCATTTCTTCGAGGAGCCGTTTTTCCATCTCTTCGCCGGTGAGATCTTCGTCGGTCTGTTCAGACCCCAAAAGAACGGAGATGGCCCGATTGGCGAAAGTGATACACCCTTCGCTATCGGTGACCGCGACGCCATCGGGTAGGTTTTCGAGAATCGCGGCCATCTCGTTTTGTTTGCGACTTGCGATTGCTTTGGAAAGTCGGCTATCAAGATTTTCGCGTCCTGAGTCGTGGCGTAAATTTTCTAGCAAGTCGACGATGCGGTTCCAACCAAGCGTAGCCGCATCGCGGGCGGGCAGCGGTTTAAGGGTTAATTCTGTCGCTGCGGGTTGAGTGGCAACTGCGCGGAGTTGTGCTTCGACACTGGCGATGTGCGTGGTGAGTTTCGAGAGTACCCAAGCTCCGGCTACAACCAGAAGTAGCGGAACGAGGAGTGCGAGAGGTGCGATCTTGGCCGTCTCTCCCACGGTACTCCATAGGTTTGGTTCCGCGACTGTGATTTGGAGCGAACCGATGGGCGTCTCTTGATTTTTGAGCGGCACACGATAGTGCCTTCGTACTTGGCCATGTTCGTCGATGTAACGAATTCCGGTGACGCTACCCCAACGTAGCAAACTACCGGTGGGCTCTACGGCTTTGGTGCCAGTTAGTTGGGGGTTGGTATGCGCTAGAATCGTCCCGTCAGGTCCTACGACAGCACTGTATAGACATCTTGTTTCTGTTTTTGACTGAACAAGAATGTCTTGCAGATGATCGGTTCCAGTGCGTAGGTGCTCGATTTCGATCGCGGCGGCTGTTTTTCCTAGCCGTGTCAGGCAACCATTGATCGTGCGAGAGCGGAGCACCGAGTGGGAGGTGGCAACGACTCCCACCGTGAGCCAACCGATGGTGAGCAAGCAGAAAAGCAGATAGTAGGCGACTACCTTACGAGGGAATCCCAGTTGCGTACGATTGCGAAACATGGTTTTCCTGCACTTGTCGCACGATGGCGGCGAATCTGCTTATTGGAGGGGAATTTATTAGGCGGGTACAGTCAGCAATTCGTTGACGGATTTCACGATAGCGGAAGGACTAAATGGCTTGGCAAATGTTGCGTTGATTCCAATTTCTTCTTGGATTTTCGAGAGTTCTAGTTCTAAGCCTTTGGCTGTAAGCAAAATGATGGGGCACTCAGCATAGTTGGGCTCGTCACGAAGTTTTTGGCACAGTTCGGTGCCATTCATTTCGGGCATTTGCTGATCGGTAATGACAACGTCGAACTGCGACTCTAAGGCCAGATCGAGTGCAACTCGGCCGTTGCAGGCTGTTGCTGTTTCGAATCCAGCACCGTCGAGTGCGAATTGGGTGACGCGTGCCAACGCAGTATTGTCGTCAACGATCAGAGCTCGTTTTTTACCGATTGACATGGGGCCCTCGTCTGGATTTCTACTCAACGGAATCTATCTAAGAACGTAGCAGTGAATGTGGCTCTGTGCTGCTCTCTTTGTAGTGTATTAGGTTCCTAGTACGTGTTGTAATCGACGCCATCGCTGTCAGCCGCGTAGGTATTTGCAATGAACTTGCCGTCCTCCGTGTTGAAAAGCCAGCCACGCAATCCTGGAGTGATGGGCGTGTAATTTCCAGCTGTTCCCGATGGCATGACTCCATTATTTCCTGCAGCCCCTACCGGGGCGTCAGGAAAATCTCCTCGGATGTAATCTTTCAAAGCGGCACGGAAGTCGGCACCTGTTGCCGTACATGGAGGTAACGCTCCGTTATTGTTTGCGGCATACAACTCAATCGCATCGCGAACGACCGATAGGGTTTGTTTGAGGCTGCTTTCCCTTGCATCACTAGAAACGCCGAGTAACTTGGGAGCAGCGATCCCTGCGAGTATGCCGAGGATCATGATCACCACGACTAATTCAATAAGTGTAAACCCATTGGGGCGTTTCATTACTCAGTTCTCCAGCAGAACGAGAGTTGTATCTTGGGCGCGTCCCTCGGTGTCGTTCCGCAGAGTAATGTTCTCGCGGATCGCCACCGAGGGCGTGTCCCGATCAGTTTCTAGTACGCGCTGTAGGCGGTGCTATCGGAATCTGTGTCATC
Source organism: Planctomycetota bacterium (assembly GCA_029259945.1). Classification (GTDB taxonomy): domain Bacteria; phylum Planctomycetota; class Planctomycetia; order Pirellulales; family Lacipirellulaceae; genus Bythopirellula. Next base: position 965 of record JAJDEF010000004.1, on the reverse strand, counting down.
GGTATTGGCGATGAAAGTGCCGTCTTTCGTATTGTATTTCCATCCGTTGGTCGTAGGGCTGTCAGCAACCGTTGTACCTGCAGTTCCTGTTGGCACGACGTCATCGTTCTGAGCGCCGCCTACCGGACAGGTGGGGAAAGCTCCTCGGATGTGTGGAGCTAAAGCAGCTCGGAAGTCGGCACCTGTTGCTGTGCACGGAGGTAGTGACCCGCCATTGTCGGCAGCATACAGTTCTATCGCATCGCGAACGATCGATAGCGTTTGCTTGAGGCCATTGTCGGCTGCGTCGCTAGAGACACTGAGTAGCTTAGGTGCGGCGACCCCTGCCAGGATGCCGAGGATCATGATGACCACGACTAATTCAATAAGTGTAAAACCATTAGGGCGTTTCATAATAACTTTCTCCAGTGACACAAAAGGGTTTAGTTGTCTAAGCGGTTCATGTCGCTTTGTTAGACATTGCGTAAATGCTGCCCACAATCACTGAATCTTCTTCTAGATAGTGGGTTCTCTATGGAAAGCGTAGGACACGAATGTGCATGGTGTGAGTCTGGTAGAGAATTCCTCGATTGTTTCCCCAGGGTAAACGTTTAGCTAGGTCTATGTCTCAGATGGTGTAACCGTTTCAGGCAGACCCTAGTGCGCGAATTACTCGAGTTGGCTCCTCGATGAGCTATCCTTTTTGCATGCCTAGTGCTCTGTCACAGCTGAATTGAGGGGTGCCCCCCATGGCAATCCAGCCGTGTTGGGGCACTCTAGTGCCATTGGAGTGGGCCGTGCGCGCTAAGGTAGAAATTGCAAAACAGAAAAAAGGTGCGAAGGATGGCTGCTGACGTTACTACAACCATCGATCCTGGAAAGGTGTGGCTTGAAAAGGCGAACGCAAGCTTGCGTGAGTCTTACGGCTGCAGCTTTGATTTTTGGTCTCATTTTAGTGAGCTAGGATGGGTTCCGATCGAAAGTGG
>JAJDEF010000030.1 GCA_029259945.1 Planctomycetota bacterium | reverse complement strand
GCGCTAGCCACGGTTTTTCCTGAACAACCGTGGCTAGCGCCAAAACGGCTAATTCTAAAATCAAGCGGTGACGCGTACTCATGAAAATGTGCTTTCCACCCAAATCGGACTTTTTGAGGCCTCGATCAATATTGACGGACGGTGCCGTTTGTCCGTACGATTCCACACGTTGGGTGGTCTTTTGCTCACCCGTTGGGTTTGGTGAACTGGAGATAACTCCTATGCGTATTCCTACGTAATGATACGAATGTCGCGAGCTGATTCGCCCCTACAATCGTCGGGACGGGCTCTGCCGGTTAAGATGGTCTACCAACAACCATCGTAGCGGTAGAAATGTTGCTAGAAGACATCATTGTCGACTTACCACCCACCGAATTGGCATGCACGACATGCATACCTGATACAGAGCTTGCTGACGTAGTGACCGGCCTCTGTGAGAAAACGATCAACGAGTGCTAGCAAAAAGTTCGATGAAACCTGTGTTCTCGCAGTTCTACTCGCGAGGTCGATTGTTTCATCAGGAGGATGACGGTAAAGGCAATAGCGACCGAGATAGACGACCCTGAGATTGGTTTTTCGCCCGCAAGGCAAAAACCAGATTTACCACACCCGCAAATTCCACTAGATTGAAACAATAGGCCCGACTCCTCTTTGCCACGTTTTAGGCAAACAGTTACGGATAGTTGGCTCATCGGAGAACAGCAATGCAGATCCACGGCTCCACACAAGCTCATGGCCCCCACGGAGTGAAAGCTCCCCACACAAACCGTCCTACGAATTCACCCTCAGGCCCCACCTCGGCGGGCCCCGCCGATCAGTTGGACATCTCTCCCGCAGCCGACGCAGCCGCTTCGGCTGCCGAAGGTGGCGAAGTCCGCTCCGACTTAGTCGCCCGCGTTCGCAACGAAATCGCCAGCGGAACCTACGAAACGCCCGAAAAAATGGATGCCGCCCTAAGCCGTCTGCTCGACGAGCTGGGCTAACTCCTGATCGGTCTTCTCTCTAAAGAGCAAATCCTACACCTCTTGAGACCTGCTGGGTTGCCGTATAGAATCAATAAGTAGTGATTCTATACGGCTTAGCCCCACGTTATCCGGTGTTTAGAGCCACTGCTGAGTACGGGCTGTAGTCTCAAGTAGGGTCAGTGGTGTTCTTAATGATACCGTTACTGCCCTGCATAGTCGGTAGAGGTGGAACGATGTCAGACGGGTTTTCTCTTGGAACGGTGAGCGTCTCTAGCAGCCCGCAGGAGCGGTTTGCCGAATTTCTGCAGAGCAAGGGAAAACGAATCACGCAGCAGCGGCGGATTTTGGTTGATCGTATCTTCGAGCGACACGACCATTTCGATGCCGAAGAACTGATTATCAATCTCTCGCAACAGACCGCCGGCGAGAAGGTTAGCCGCCCTACCGTTTACCGAACCCTCAACGAGCTGGTCGATGCGGGTCTGCTACGCCGTATGACTCTCGGTGGGCGGGCCGTTTACGAGCACGACTATGGCTACCCTCAGCACGATCACCTTCACTGTACGCTTTGCGACAAGCTGATTGAATTTCAGAGTGCCGACCTCAGCCGAATTCGCGAGGCGGTCGCCGGCGAACACGATTTTCATGTGACAGGCCACCGGCTGATTGTTTCGGGCATCTGTTCAGATTGCGCCAGCAAACGCCATCGTCGGCAAACACCGCTGGACCTGATCTGAGCGAACTCGGCCCTAAACCCGCAACTCGGTTTCGCCGGTCTCACGATCTGCATACCGTTTGCGAATAGGCTCGACAACCTCAGCTAGAAATTCGTCGACTTGTTCAACGCTACGGCCGGTGAGCTTCGACGCGTCGACTTCTGCTTCGAGATTGACTCCGGCAAAGGCTTTGTCTTTTGCCAGCCGATCTAGCAAATCATTCGGCCGACCATGCTGTTTGACTTCTGCACCGGCAGCCTGGCTATGCTGACGGATACGCTCGTGCAAATCTTGCCGATCGCCACCCTCAGAGACCGCAGCCATGAGAATATTCTCGGTGGCCATGAAGGGGAGTTCCTCGCGAAGATTTCTCGCAATGACTTCGGGATACACAACCAAGCCGCTGGCGACGTTCCGATAAAGAATCAGTACTGCATCGATGGCCAAAAAGGCTTGCGGGATAGTTAACCGACGGTTGGAACTATCGTCGAGCGTGCGTTCCATCCATTGGGTAGCAGCCGTGGCAGAAGCGCTCGATTGTAGGCTCATCACAAATCGGGCAAGTCCGCAAATGCGTTCAGACCGCATTGGATTGCGTTTGTAGGCCATCGCCGACGAGCCAATTTGACTCTTCTCAAAAGGCTCTTCTAGTTCTTTACGATGCGCCAAAATGCGCAGGTCGCTGGCCGCCTTATGCGCCGAAGTGGCAACGCCAGACAACGCGTCGAGCACTTGGCTATCGATCTTTCGCGAATAGGTTTGGCCCGTCACGACGTAGGTCGACGAAAAACCCATCTTCTCGGCAACCAACTGTTCAAGCTGGCGAACTTTTGCATGGTCGCCCTCAAACAATTCGAGGAAACTGGCCTGGGTGCCGGTCGTGCCTTTGGTACTACGGGCACGTAACGTCGTGAGCCGATGTTCGAGTTCCGCTAAATCTAGAGCAAGATCGTAGGCCCAAAGACAAGCACGACGCCCCACCGTGGTTGGTTGAGCCGGCTGCAGGTGGGTAAAACCGAGTGTCGGCAAGTCTTTATGCTGAGCCGCGAAATTACCCAGCGAATCGATCACACTGGCGATTTTTGTGCATACCAGTTCTAGCGATTCACGCAGCAAAATCAGGTCGGTATTATCCGTGACAAAGCAACTCGTGGCCCCCAGATGGATAATCGCGCGTGCGTCGGGGCATTGGTCGCCGTAGGCATGAACATGAGCCATCACGTCGTGTCGAAGTTGTTTTTCGTACTGGGCAGCCGCTTCGAAATCGATCGACTCGACATGCGCTTTGAGCTGAGCCACCTGTTCGGGGCTGACTGAGAGCCCAAGTTCCATCTCCGCTTCAGCCAAGGCCACCCAGAGCCGTCGCCAGGTGCTGTGTTTGTGCTGCGGACTGAAAAGCTGGCTCATTTCTTTTGAAGCATAGCGGCTAATCAGCGGATTTTCGTAGTGGTCATGTGTCATAGGGTTGCGAACTGTGATAGGAGCTCTTACGCTGGGACGGTCGACGGAATACGGCGCACGACCCTCCATTATAGCGGTGATAGCCCTAGGATGTTAGGCACCAACACTTCCCACCGCCAAGTAACAGCCCAACTCGACTGGAGAATTTTTATGTGGACCGCTCGCAAGGCAGGAATCTGGGGGTATGCATCACTCTTGGTTGGGCTGGCTGCTTTTCACGTCGATTTCTTCACCAACGGCGCCACAGGGGCAGAGCTTTCTCGAGGGCCCTATCTCCAGTTATCGACGCCCCAATCCATCGTGGTGGTCTGGCGTACCGAAGGCGCGTCCGACCCTCGCGTGCGAATTGGTAGTTCGCCGAACGAGTTAAATCGAACCATTTCGAGCGAAGCGATTTCGCTGCGTGTTTCCGCCGATGTAAAGACCGCCGGCAAAGTGCCGCTCCTCTATAAAGAAACCGCATCCCATGCTTCGAGTCGAGAGCCTCGCAGTGTTAATCCTTCCACCGTTTCCAATACCTTTCAGTACGAAGCACTTCTCACAGGTTTGAAGCCCGAAACTCGCTACTACTATGCTGTCTACGATGGAAATCGCCGACTGGCTGGGGGCGATCAGCAGCACTACTTTGTAACTTCACCTCCTGTTGGTAGCGACGCAAAGATGCGAATTTGGGTGGTGGGTGACTCGGGAACCGGCGGTCGCGAACAACGCGATGTCTATCTTGCAATGCAGGAGTTCACTCAAGAAACCAAGCGTGATATCGATCTTTATCTTCATGTCGGAGACATGGCCTACGGGGATGGCGCCGACAGCGAATTTCAGCGCAATTTCTTTGCCGTGTATCAACCGACGCTGCGAAACACCGTTTGCTGGCCGACGATGGGGAATCATGAAGGACATACCTCACGCGGATTTTCTGGCTTTGGGCCGTACTATGATGCCTACGTGGTACCTACCGCTGGAGAAGCCGGCGGTTTGCCATCGGGCACCGAGGCGTACTATTCGTTCGATATCGCTGATGTGCATTTTATTTGTTTAGATTCCCACGACCTCGATCGCTCGCCTGACGGTGCCATGGCAAAATGGCTGATCGCAGATCTTGAGGAAGCACAGGGCGATTGGTTGGTCGCTTTCTGGCATCATCCACCCTACACCAAAGGTTCGCACGATAGCGATCGTGAAGGTCAATTGGTTGAAATGCGCAGCCATTTTATGCCCATCCTCGAAGCAGCAGGCGTCGACATCGTACTGTCTGGCCATTCGCATATTTACGAACGCAGCATGTTGATTGACGGAGCGTATGCGACCCCCACCACCGCAGATGGGGTGATTTTGGATGATGGCGATGGCCATCCCACGGGCGATGGGGCCTACCGAAAAAGTGCCGGACGAAACCCGCACGAAGGGACCGTGGCAATTGTCAGTGGCCATGGGGGAGGGGCGATTCGACGCATTGGGACGATGCCTCTCATGCGAGAGATCATCCTCGAATATGGTTCGGTAATCCTCGACCTTGATGGCGATACGCTCACCGGGACGATGATCAATAAAAACAACGTGCAACGCGACCTATTTAGTATCGTCAAACGTGGAAAAGTCTGTGCTAAACGTGTAACAAAACCGTGGCAACCAGCCCCATGGCCAAGCAACGAATCAGAATAACGGTGTGGCTACTGTTTGCGCTGCTAGGGTCTCCAGCAATTGGCAGGGCTCATCCTAGCCCGTCAAAAGTCGTTCATACCTTGAGCCACCGCATTGCCGAGGGCAATCCAACTCCCACGCTGCTAGTTCGCCGTGGCGACGAATTTCGGGCCCTGGGCGAAGATTTATCGGCGATTGCCGATTATCAGGCAGCATTAAAGTTGCAAGCCGACTACCCATCGGCACTCTACGGCTTGGCCCATGCTTATTTTTCACAGCAAGATTTTGATTCGGCGATAACGACTGCAGATCGCGGGATTCGTGCCGCTGCAAATGTCGAGCAAGCTGGGCCCTTCTACGCAATCAAGGCACGTATCTATGAGCGACGTGTGGCATGGGAAGCGGCGGTTGTCGCATGGCAACATGCTCTCGCCTCGACCCGCCCCGAGGTCGACTGGTTTTTGGGCGAGGCGAAGTCGCTTGAACGATTAGAGAAATTCGGCCAGGCACGTCGATCCCTTGAGGTGGCCATCTCCCAAAACCCCAGCGTCGTGCTGCGACGTGCTTGGCTCGAGATGCTGGTGAAGTGCGGGGACATCGAAACGGCAGCCAAGCCCATCGAGGCAGGCTTGGCACGGGCCAGATGGAAAAGCTCTTGGTTACTTCTCCGAGCAAAGCTCTACTTAGCCCAGGACAAACATGCGGCAGCACAACGTGACGCCCAAGCGGCACTGGACGAGATCAACACGAGGTTACGTCCTGGAACAGAAAATTCGTATCTAGCCGCCGACCGAGAGCTTGCGATTTCATTACTAGAGCGCTGTAGAGTAGTTTCCCAATGATTACGGGATTTCTAGCTTCGCCCAGAAGGGACGCAGACGTTCGGCGCGGGTACGAACGTCTTCTAGCAGTACCTTGATGTCTGGGCGGATTGCTTTGCTGGCGGCAGACAGCTTTTTGCCGTTGTATGAAACCCGTATAGGCTTCGAGAAATCCACCAAATCGGGGCTGAACCAAAGCGTCGTTCGCTTGCTGGCGGTTCTTGCCGAAAGATGGTTGGGTTTCAGCACCCGACCTTCGACTAACGTCGGTCGCGCACCACGCTTCTGCCAATTGGCCGGATGAACCGCTGCCGGAAACTCGTGGCCTTCGATCCACCAGAAAAAGTTATCCCAAGAACGCATCGTGTTGCATTTGAAATTCTTTGGCGCTCCGCTTCGCGTATGACGCGGCATCCAATCAAAGAGGTTGAGTACTTCGTCGTGGAACGGCTCTTGCCCACGGCCCAAAAATTCGACGATCGTCGTATCGAAGCGTTTGAGTAGATATTTGTCAAAAACGGCGGCATTCTCGGCCATTTTTTTCCCATCCAACTCGCCAGCAACAAAATAAAGGGGCACATACTCCGCGTTTTCCCAGTAGTGGGGTACGTACTTTCTTCCGCGCGCGACAAACGGAATTACTCCTGCCCACATGTCAGGATGTGATTGAGCTAAGTCCCAGCAAGCATCACCGCCAATCCCATGCCCAGTCAGATAGACGCGATCGGTATCGATGCTAAATCGCCGCGTCGCGTCGCGCAGCGCCGTCAGCACAGCTTCATGCTCTCGCAAGGAGTACTCGTATTGATATTGCTGAGTCTTATGCCAATCGATGGCCAGGGTAATGTAGCCATGTCGCATTGCTTGCCCACGCCGGGGCCCTACTATTTTTCCTTCAGCATCGCGATGGGGCACGCCCGCCCAGAAATTCAACTCTTGCTCGGGCGAGTTATACGCGCCATTGAGAGCGATAATCGTAGGGTAACGGCGATAGGGGTCATACTCGGGTGGAAGTTGGATGAGGTAGGAGAAGTCACCATTCTCGGTTTGGCCCGGTGCAACGAGCATATAGCTATCGTATCCCAACGCAGCATCTTCGGGCACTTTCCAGGGCGGGGCCATGTGGGCAATCAGCTTCGCGATGCGATCGACCGTGGCCCCTTCCATACTTCGTACGGAGTTAAGTAACCTCGTGCGTTTAAAGGCAATCGATTCGTTGAGGTACTTCCGGACAGCCTCGCGTACGGTGACGAGTGAGACCGCCACCGGAAGCTCTTGACTGGCGTCACTGGCTCCTAAGAGCCAGCCCGTGATTGCCAGAGCGGCCCGTTGCTCTGGACTCAGCGAGCGGTCGTCGGCAAGTTGGGCGAAAGGAGCCAGGCGGTCGAAATTGTTGTCGCTCAGCTGTGTGGTGATTTCCTTGGCAATGGTTTCTGCGAGTCGACGGTGGTCAGGGTCGGCGATCTTAGCCACGATGTCGGTGAGCTGTTGGCGGACGAGCGCAAGGCGATTGTCATCGGCTTCGTAGCTAGTAAGAACTTCTCGCACTTGTTGTAATGTTTCACCGGCGACTTCTTCGACCGGAAAGTTGTTAAGCAAGGCACGAACAAGCTGGTGTTGCCCCGCAGTTCGGCGCAACTGAATTTCTCGCAGGATACGCCGCGCGCCCATCTGGCGAAGCTGCCGGGCTTCGGCTTCGAGTTCTTGCATTTCTGGATAGCGGGCAACAATCGCCTCGAGTTCACGGCGAGCGTCTTGAAAACGCTCTGCTTGTAGATAAAACCGAACAATCTGCAACCAATCGTTGGGATTCTCTTTCGAGATGGCGGTCGAAAGGATATGAGAAAGCGTTTTGCGAGGGATCGAGCTGGTGGCCAATCGCATGTCCCAAACGATCGACTTCTTCGGGCCGAGTAGCCCTTCGACTTTTGCATAACGGGGAGTCAATTCGGTGATGCCTTGTACCACGGCCACGGGACCGCGTGAGGTTTGCATCCGATAGATTCGCCGACCATGCTCGTCGAACGGCGTCACACCTAGGCTTGGCCCTACGCTTGTGACCTCACCGCCAGCACGGGCGACGCTTTGCCACGGTTTGATGCGAACCATTGGCTCAGGTGCATGATCGAGAATCTCTAGCAACTGCCGTTTTGAAATGAAGGTGCGACGAAGATGGTCGTCGATCACTAGGATCGGGGTGCTTTTGGCGTCGTCCTCAGGGCCTTCGACGGCAATGGGGCTATCGGCGACCCCGGTGATCGGCATGACCTTGCCTTGCAAGATTCGCCCATCTCTGAGCAGAACCTTTTGGGCAATTGCCGGCGCACCCGACAACAGCACGAGAAGCCATACCGTGGCTAAGTATCGAAAACAGGAGGTGTAGCGGGGTACCCTAATCAAGGTTGGCTCTCAGAGAGTCGAGGTTGGCGGCAGTCGGCAGACTGCTAGTGCAATTGTGTCGTGTAGAGAGTGAGAGTCAATTGTTGCCTAGCAAGATCGTCATGTCTGAGAACAGGTACGTGGTGTTGCGGTAAAAACCTGCCTTTTCGCAGACTCTTGACAACCGTTGGGCATCGCCTGAGAATGTGGCGACTTTGCTGGATGGAGCGACTGCGCGGTTTGCGATGCTTCTCGATTCTAACCCCAGGCTGTCTCTCATGAGTTCTCGTACCGTGGTGAAGCTGCTATTAGTCCTGGTGCTTGGCCTGCCAGTTTTGCAAGCCTCGCTGGTATGGATCGGCGGATTGTTGGGCGCCATGGGTGACGCAACGACCGCCACGGTCTTGTCTTCTGTCAATACGGCCACAGGCGTCGTTTGGCTTGTTAGCGTCGTGGCATTAGTCGTGGCGTTGGCCATCCGTACGCTTGACGAGCCTCGCGAAGAATAGATTTTGCAACATGCAGATCGCAAATATCCCATTGCCTGGGCCCGGTAGGGCCGTGACAATAAGGGCATGACGGATCTACAGCGTGAAAGTCTGTGCCATGACCCTGTTCATGGCTATATCCCCTTCATCTCGAAGGTCGATGAGGGCGAAACTTCGGAACGCGCCCTGCTCGACCATCCTTGGCTACAGCGGCTGCGTCAGATTCATCAACTGCAAACCGCTTGGTGGGTCTATCCCTCGGCAGAGCACACCCGCTTTCAACACGTGGTGGGTTCGATGCACATGGCTAGCCGAGCGATCGAAACGCTCTACTCCAGCTTGGCTGAAGTTTGCACTGACGTCCCCAGCCGAGGCTACGTCGAATGCCTAGCCCGTCTGGCGGCACTGCTCCACGATGTCGGGCATGGCCCGTTTGGTCATTTCTTTGACGAGCACTACTTAAAACAGTTTGGCCTGACCCACGAGAAGCTTGGTGCCCACATTATTCGCGAAGAGCTTGGCCCGCTGTTACGAAAGGTTCGTTGCTGTCCGAATAGCCAACTTTTGGCAGACGAAACGATCGACCCCGCACAGATTGCGTGGCTCATCACGCGACCCACCAGCGAAGAAACGTTCGATGCGCCCTGTTGGTTGACGATGCTGCGGAGCCTCTTTTGTGGATTGTACACCGTCGACAACATGGACTTCGTGCTTCGCGATGCCTATATGTCGGGCTATAGCACTCGCTCATACGATCTCGACCGGCTGCTACGCTACAGTTTTTTTAGTGAACGAGGCTTCACGATTCACGAACGAGGGATGAATGCCCTGGTTCGTTTTCGGCAAGCGCGTAGCGAACTGTTTCGGGCCGTCTATTTTCATCGCACCGTCCGATCAATCGACATGACCCTCAAGGGGTTGTTCCAAGATAGCCGAGGGCTACTGTTCCCAGGCAATCCGCTCGAACACTTGGATGCTTACCAACATTTTACCGAGTGGTCGTTATTGGTGGATGTGGCCCGTTGGCATGAAAGCAACGACCCGCAAAAACGCGAGCTGGCTCCTCGTTGGCAAGCACTCTTAGAACGCCAGGTCGAATGGAGCATGGCTGTCGAGCGAGCCCGTGTTGAGCCCTCGGCAACTGATGTGTTTAGTCAAAGCGAAACGGCCGAATTTGCAATTCGCCAAAATCTGCCCGAGGAGTATCGCGAGATCGCAATGATCGTCGATCTCCCGCATCACATCGACCGCCCCGATCCCAAAACAGCAGCCGCCGGGCAAAACTTTTTGTTTCGCGAAGCAACGCAGAAAATCCGCCCCCTCACCGATGACGAACTCTACAAGCATCTCCCGCTAAGCCAACTAGTCTGCCGAGTCTATCTGCCCACCGGTGCACCGACAGATCACACCACCGCAGTCGCCGCCGCTTTGGATACATTGCTGGGTGGTACGAGTGACGACGATTTAACGAACATGTGAGCGTGCGGGGTTGGAGAGGTCGAGGTCAGGGAATTTTGTCATGGTGCTTGGTGACAAAATGGACAAAACTCTTGGGGGTTTGTTTCGATTCACTCTGGTTTTGCAAGGTTTGGCCTCTTCGGTGGGTGCTAGTTTTGGCACGATATGGGCTGTTTGAGGTTTTCGCGGACAATATTCGGGAGTTTTGTCCGCTGCTATTTTCTTAAACGTTTCAATGCTAGGCTTTGCAAGATTTTGCGCGGACAAAAGTCGGTGGGGTTTTGTCCTATTTTGTCCAAAGGGGGTGCCATGATTGACAAAAAGGGGAGCCGCTATTTTAGCCACAGAGTTCACCGAGAACTCAGAGACTCATTGATCTCGGTGGCTAAAAATTCTTTCCGTAAACAAGAGAACACTTATCTTCCCTTATCTACGCTAATTTTTTGTAACGGAGGGGTGCCACTGTCTGGCTTGTCCAGCAGTGCGATGCGGGTACCAGGGTTCCACTGCTGGACAAGCCAGACAGTGCCACCCAGCGGGGATTCATGTTTTAGATTTTCAAAGAACGGGGGTAAGGGCTATTGTCGTGGAATGGTGGGTAGGATTCCAGCGATATTTTTGGCCGGGTGGATTTACCGCGGGGGGCGCAGAGTGCGCGGAGGAAACAGTGAGACGAAGTGTTTTTCGGCCAGAATGGCCGGGCTATGGGGTGGTTTGGTTGGGGGCTACCCGATTCGCATGCTCACGACGAGCGCGAGCATGGCACCTCGCACCCGGTCAGTAGCGACTCAAACGCTTCTTCGCCTGTCAGGAATTGCAGTTCGATGCTTAGTGCCCAGAGTGGGGTGTTGCCGAAAGACACGGTGCTGAGTTTGACCAAGTCTTTTCGTGTGCAGAGTACCACGTCGGCACCTTCTGACCAATTGGCGAGCGATTGAATGTTTTCAGGCGTATAGCGATAGTGGTCGGGGAATTCTTGCCAAACGAACAGCTCGCCGCCAAGGGTGCTTAGGGTATGGCGAAAGCCGGCTGGGTTGCCGATGCCGCAGAATGCCGCCACACGTTGGCCTGCGAGCGAAGTGAGTGGCTGCGATTCGCTGTTTGCGTTGATCAACTTTGAAGGGCCATGCACCACTTCGCACCAAAGGGCCTCGGGGGCCCATTGTTGGACTCGCTGTTGCACTTTGTGGCGAGAAGCTTCGTCGAGCATGTCGGCACGGCTTAGAATTACGACGTCTGCACGTTTTAAGCCTGCCAACGGTTCGCGCAATGTGCCGCGTGGGAAAACGTGCTCGTAGCCAAACGGCTCGGTCGCGTCGAGCAAGACGATGTCGAGGTCACGCGCTAGACGGCGATGCTGAAAACCATCGTCGAGGATAATCACCTGCGCGTCGTGCTGCTCGACAACCGCTCGGGCGGCTGCCACTCGATCTCGGTTTTGCAGGTGGGGTACATCGGGCAGGGCCAACTGAAGTTCTAATGCTTCGTCATTCTTGCCGTCGTCTGCCGCGGCATAGCCTCGGCTGACTAGAGCCACGCGTAGGCCTTGTTGCCTTTGGTGGCGGGCAATCCATTCGACCAGCGGGGTTTTGCCGGTGCCACCCAACGTTAAGTTGCCCACGCTAATCACGGGCACTTCGACGCGATGAACCTCAGCCCGTCCGCGGTCGTAACGACCATTGCGTAGCCGCATGGCCCAGCCGTAGGGGATTTCGGCAAGGCGCAGCAAACAACGAGCAGCGCCGGCGAAGAGGCCGGTTTGCTGTCCGCTGACGAGTTTTCGAAATGTGGAAGGGCTCAGCACGAGAAGGTTCGCCACAGATGAACACTGATAAACACGGATGATAGGTTAGACGCCCTTTGTAAAAGTCTCTCGCAAAGGCGCAAAGGAATTGAACAAAAAAAGTGTCTCGCAGAGACGCCAAGACAGCAGAGTCGTTGAGTTGACTAGCACACGGTTATTCTGACAACCACCATTTTGATATTTTTGGCTCCTGTTCGTTTCATTTCTATATTTCCTCTGCCGTCTCTGGGACTCTGCGTGATTCTTATCACTTTTTTTGCGCCTTAGCGCCTTTGCGAGAGGCTAATCCGCCTTTCGATCCGGTGAACGGTTACGTACTTTTTTTGTATCATCCAATGTCTGATGACCTCTCGGTTTTATTGTTATCTGAATATCTGAGTTCATTTGTGTCTATCTGTGGTTCCATCCTTTTTGTTGAGTCGTGATTCTAGTAGGGATTAGATTGGCAATAGCCACTATAATTTCGGGAAAATGCCCCTGGCCACTACCCCAGGTGGAACAAAAATGGGGAGAAGGTCGTCTTACTTCTGGCTGTGAACTCCTATAATGGAGCATGTCGGCTGATTTGGCCGAGTCAGGCACGTTTTCGCTAAGAACTTTGAATCCTATGGCCAGCGCCACCGAACCCCAACAATCTACCCCTGCCGAGCAGCTTGTCGATGCGCAGATCGAGAGTACTCGGCGTGCGCTGAAGTTGGTGGAGCTGACTGCAGGATTGATCACGCTGTTGATCGGAGTGTTGGCCTTTGTTTTGGTCGCAACGGTCCTCGAACATTGGGTGATTCCCGGCGGCTGGAGCGTAGGGGCCCGCCTTGTGCTTTTTGCTTTGTTGTTTTTGAGCATTAGCTGGTATAGCTGGCAAACTTTTTGGCCGCTGGCACGACAGTCGATCAACCCCGCCTACGCTGCGCAGACCATCGAACAGAGTAGCCCCACATTAAAAAATAGCTTGTTGAACCTGTTGCTATTGCGAAGTCGAAAGCGGCAGCTCTCGCGACAAGTTTTTCAAGCCATCGAACAGCAAGCGGCTGAGCGATTGTCAAAAGTCCATGCAGATTCGGTCGTCGACCGCTCGGCGATTTTGCGGTTGGGCTATGTCTTGCTCGTGGTGGTTGCGCTGTGTGCTATTTACCACGTCCTTTCGCCCAAAGATTTCATGGCTTCGGCAGCACGTGTCTTGTTGCCCTGGACCAGTGTCACCGCACCAAACCGGGTCGAAATACTTGACATTACCCCCGGTGATACCTCGGCAGCTCGTGGCGACCAAGTGACGGTCTCGGCCGAGGTACTTGGCCTTGCAGAGGGCGAGCCGGTTCGCGTGCTTTTTTCAACCGCCGATCAACAGCGTGTGGGGCAAGAGATTTTTATGTCGGCCCTTGAAGGGGGCTTGCGATTCGAGTGCCGTTTGCCCGGGGGAGTTGTTGGTAGGGATGGCGGTTTGCAACAAGACCTGACTTATTGGATTGAGGGCGGGGATGCTCGTTCACCTCGTTTTAAGGTGACGGTCTTTTCGCGTCCCACGTTGGTCGTGCAGCGTGTGCAGTATGAATACCCCGACTACACGGGCTACCCAGATCGTGAAGAACCACATACGGGCGACCTTCGTGCCATCGAAGGGACAGTTGTGACTCTTACGGCCATTGCCAATCAAACGATTCGCACTGCACACATCGATTTCGAGGCCGATGGACGACTCGATTACTTACTGAAGGCCGAAGGCCAGCAAGCCACGGTGAGCTTTCCGCTAGAGCTACGCGACGATCGCCGCACGCCTCGCCATCAGAGCTACGTCTTACGATATACCACCGACGAAGGACGCAAGAACGAGCTGCCGCCGAAGTATAAAATCGAGGTAACGCCCGACTATGCACCCGAAGTTCAGTTGCTTTTACCCGAAGAAGAATCGGTGGATGTGGCGGTCGATGGGCAGGTCGTCATTGAAATTGAGGCCCGCGACCCAGATTTCTCTGTTCGACACGTAGCGATCCTGGGCGAAGTCGGTGGCCAGCAGGTATTGAATGAAATGTTGCTCGACAAAAATCATTCGGGACGATTTGTCCGTCAGTTTCAGTTTATCCCGAGTGAATTAGGTTTGAAGGTTGGCGATGTGGTGGAGTACTGGGCCACGGCAACAGACAACCGGGAGCCGACGGCCAACCTTGCCTCGACCAAACGGCGTAAAATTCGTGTCGTAGGTCCTGGAGAAGGTGGGGGCCAGCAGGAAAACAAACAGCCTGGCGAAGGTGATAGCGATACCGCATCGGGCGAAGAAGACTCGGAAGAGGGCGGTGAGAACTCGTCGAACTCTGAAAACGAACATGGCGAGCAAGGCCAGGAGGGTGAGAGCAACGCTGGCGAAGGAGGCATCGGGCAAGAATCGGAAGGCACGGCAGGTGAAGAAGGTGAACAACAAGGGCAGGGCGGCGGCCAAAATGAATCTTCCGACAGCCAAGAAAACGCCGACCAGAATTCTGAGAGCCCGCCCGGTGGTTCACAGCCCAGCGATAGCAGCAGCCAAGAAAAAGTATCGCCGGAGGGCGAGGAGGACGGCGAAGCATTCGAACGAATCGCCGAACACTTTGAGCAGCAAGACGAGTCGAACCAGGAGGGAGAGGCGGGTGAGCAGCAAAGCGAGGGCGGTTCGGTAGACGAGAATCAGCAAACGCAAGAGGGCAACGATGCCACTGATGGTACGCCAGACGCCAATCAAGAGGGCGAAGCCACCGATGAAGCTGCCGAGCAAGACCACGCAGATGGTTCCGAAGGTCAACCGCAGGATCGTAATTCTGAACAGGAGGGGGCCGAAGGCGAACAGTCGCCAGACCAAGAGGGAGCAGGCGAGGAAGAAGACGGCCAAACAGAAGAGGAAAACGGGCCTGGTGGTGAAATGTCGCAAGAGCAAGGTGAAGCTGGCGAGGGCGAAAACCCGGGTGAAAACGAAGGAACCACCGACTCGCAAGACAACAAGAAGCCTAGTGATGGCGAAACAGAAGAGTCGGACGGCCTGATGCCGAATGATCAGGAAGCTCCTGCCGGAGGCGAAGGCGAAACAGAATCGGACTCTGAGGGAGGCCAAGGCGGCGACCAATCGGGTGGCGGGCAAGAGGGTGCCGGTCAGCAAGCCGATGCCGATGGCACCGGCGGTGCTGGAGAACATCAGGCAGCCGACGAAGGCAGTGGGCAAGCAGAGCAACCTGGCGAGGGCGATTCTTCAAAACCGGGCGGTGAGCAACAGGCCGAAGGCGATACCGGCGAGTCGAGTGAAAATCAGCCGGGCGAGGGCAGCAAAGAAGGCGAACAGCCCGGTGACCAGCAAGCCAATGCCGAAGAAGGCGCTGGCGATCGGGCAGGAACAAAACCAGGCGAAGGGCAAGATCCGACCGATGAACAAAACCCATCGCGGGAGCCTTCTGGCAATGGCGACTCGTCCAGCGCCGACGGGCAACAGCCACCGGAAGGCGGCACCGGCGGCGACTCTTTGCCGCCTCCTGCCGGAGAAACGCAACCGGGCGACGAAGCCAATCTCGAATATGCCAAAAAACAAACCGACCTGATTCTCGACAAGTTAAGTGATCAGCTCAAGAAGAAACAGATTGACGAGAGCTTGCTCGAAAAACTCGGCTGGAGTCAGGACGAGCTGCGCCGATTTGTCGATCGTTGGAAAAATCTCAAGTCACAAGCCGACGGCGAGGGGGCAGACGGGGCTCTGCAGGAACTCCACGATGCCCTGCGAAGTTTGGGATTGGGAAGAAATCGCAGGACGGGCTACCGTTCGAAGGTGGCCAAAGACCTGTTTCGCGACTTGCAAGATGCACCCCGAGTTCACACACCGCTAGAGTATCAAGAACAGTTGCGCAGCTATATCAAAGGGACCGCCACGGCTGAGGATGAAAATTAGCGAGAGCGCCAACATAGGATTCTCCCAAACGGCTAATACGGTAAACCCTAACTTTTCGCCCTGACGCAGCACTAGCGTATTTTTTCAACTTGAGAGACAATTGCGTGATGCGATCACTGGTTCCCCGTTATCTCATTGCTTTTCATCCCAAGCAGATTCCGCACCACTTTGTCGACGTCTTGGTCATCGGCGGGGGAATTGCGGGGATGCGCGCCACGATGGCAATCGACCCTCGCCTGTCGGCTTTGGTGGTGACTAAAGATCGGCTGAACGAATCAAGTAGCACTTATGCGCAAGGCGGAATCGCTGGAGTTCTTTCGCCTGAAGATCGCTTTGAAAACCATGTCGCAGATACTTTGGCCGCCGGAGCTGATCTCTGTGAGCCCGGAGTGGTCGAAATGGTGATCCGTGAGGCACCTGCCCACATTCGGCAGCTGATGGAATGGGGAACCGTTTTTGATCGTGAGGAAGGCGACCTCACTTTAGGACGTGAAGGGGGCCATAGTCATCACCGTATTGTTCATGCACTAGGGGACGCCACCGGGAAAGAGATCATGCGAGCAATGATCCAACGCGCTCGGCAGGAACTCGGTGCACAAATTTGGCAAGACACGTTTATTATCGATCTGCTGACGCACGAGGGGCAATGCCGAGGAGCGCTCGTCTGGAATAAGCATCATGGCAAAACTTTTGTCTGGGCGAAGCAAACCATTCTTTGCACCGGCGGAGCAGGGCAGATTTATCGTGAAACAACCAACCCCCTGGTGGCGACGGGCGACGGGCACGCGATCGCTTATCGGGCTGGGGCGAAGTTACTTGATATGGAATTCATGCAATTCCATCCCACGGTACTCTACATCGCGGGGAGTAGTCGGACGCTGATTACCGAAGCCGTGCGCGGCGAAGGGGCGCTGCTTGTCGATGCCAACGGCCATCGTTTTATGCCGGATTACGATGAGCGCGCGGAACTCGCACCTCGTGATGTGGTAAGTCAGGCCGTTGTCGACCAGATGCTACGTACGCAACATCCGTGCGTTTATCTCGACTTGAGTCCACTCGACCCCGAAAGAGCGAGGCAACGTTTTCCGGGAATTGCAAAAAGCTGTGCCGAGTTTGAAATTGATATCACCCACGATCGAATTCCCGTCCGACCCGGTGCCCATTACATGATCGGCGGCGTGGGCGTTGATGCTACGGGGCAAACCTCCTTGCCAGGATTATTGGCTGCTGGCGAGGTGACCAGTAGCGGACTTCACGGTGCGAATCGGCTCGCCTCGAATAGTTTGCTGGAAGGGCTGGTCTATGGGGCACATGCGGGGGAAGCCGCTTCAGCGGCGGCACTAGAAATTGCAGACACCTATCAAGCCATTCCACTCGAAAATCCGGCAGCCGACAAACATGATGAACCACTCGATTTGGCGGATATCCGCAATTCGCTCAAGAGTCTCATGTGGCGAGCTGCAGGTGTCCGACGCGAAGGTCCGTTGCTACGCGAAGCAAGCCAGACGATTGACCAATGGTGCCAGTATGCCCTCTCGCGGCAGTTTAAGAACTCCGACGGTTGGGAATTGCAGAATATGCTCACCATTTCGCGGGTGATTATCGAGGCAGCACTGAGGAGAGAAGAGTCACGAGGCGTCCATCTCCGCACTGATTTTCCTGCCGTTGATAATAATCATTGGCAAAAGCGTCTTGCCGTTTCTTGTCTGGCGGCTGAGTAACACGTATCCGCATTCCTCGCCGGGCAATTTTTTTCGTTTTTGCCTTGATTGAGTGAACCAAAGCTGTCGCTAAGACGTAGCGAAAATACCTGGCTAGAAGTGAGGAATCGTTACGGCTGGTATGGACAGGAACGTGTCTTAGCAGGTACCTTTTAGCTCTAAAGGAATAGGCCTGATCGTGCTGCCCAGCCCAGTCCGCCCTCGCGCGGGGGCCTGGGTTCGACGATCCCAGGCTTCCCGCCAATTGGAGTGCGGATTCGCATTCACTCCCCCCCAAATTGCTAGATGACGGACTTGGTGTCTGTGGCATAGGGCCCAGATGCCGTGTTCATGATTCACTTGAGAGAGCAAACTATCTGATGAACCCAACCTCCGATAATTCTCAGACGAATGGCACCGCCGCCCAGCCGATGATTGAAGCGATCGGCCTCTCAAAATTTTATGGCAGCTTTGCCGCCTCGCGCGATGTCAGCTTTACCATCAATCAGGGCGAGGTTGCTGCGTTTCTCGGCCCCAACGGAGCCGGAAAAAGCACCACGATGAAGTTGCTAACGGGCTACCTTGCACCCTCCGAAGGGACGGCACGGATTGCGGGCTACAACATGGCCACCGATCGCATTCAGGGCGCTCGCCGCTTGGGGTATCTCCCCGAAAATGGCCCTTTATACGCCGACATGACGCCGCGAAGCCTGCTGACGTTTTTTGGGAAGATTCGACAACTCTCTGGCGTCGAACTTGATCGGCGCATGGAGGCGGTCATCGAAACCTGCAATTTAGATTCGGTGATCGGTAAGCCGATTAGCAAACTCTCGAAGGGTTTCCGCCAACGCGTTGGCATGGCGCAAGCTTTGTTGCACGACCCCGATGTCTTGATTCTCGACGAGCCGACCGCCGGTCTCGACCCGAACCAAATCCGCGAAGTGCGCAAGATGATTCGCGAACTGGGAAAATCGAAAACCATTTTGCTTTCGACCCATATTCTGCAGGAAGTCGAAGCCATGTGTAATCGGGTCGTGTTCATCAACGAGGGCCGACTCGTTTTCGATGGTACTCCGGCTCAGCTCGGCGAACAGCAGGCCAACCTCGACGAGCGGTTCCACGAGCTCACGACAACGGCCTAATCAAAAGAACCATTTTTTGCTATTTCAATGCGAGACAGGAAATAAACCACTATGAACTGGAACGTTCTCAAATCGATTTTCAAGCGCGATTTCGTGAGCTACTTTTCCAGCCCGACTGGCTATGTGTTTATCTGCGTGTTTGTCGTGCTCAGCTCGTTGGCTACGTTTTGGCCGCCAGAGTTTTTCTCTAGCAATTTGGCAAACCTCGATCAACTAAGTCGTTGGCTGCCGTTCATCATGCTGGTTTTCATTCCAGCAATCACGATGAGCACTTGGGCCGAGGAACGGCATCAGGGAACCGACGAGCTACTACTCACCACCCCCGCCAGCGATTTAGACGTTGTGTTGGGGAAATATCTGGCAGGCGTAGCGATTTTTACCGTATCACTACTATTCTCTGCATTTTCAATTTTTCTTGTTTTCAAATGGGGCCTAGGCAACCCGGACGGAGGCCTCTTTGCGAGCACCTATATCGGCTATTGGTTTATCGGTGCCGCGATGATCGCTATTGGGATGGTTGCGTCGTTTCTCACTGATAACCTGACCGTGGGATTCATCCTCGGCATGCTATTTAATTTGCCGCTGGCCTTGGCTGGTGTGGCCGAGTGGTTTATCAAAGATCCGGCCTTTGCGCAAGTGGTACGGCAATGGAGTGCCTTCGAGCAATTTCGCGACTTCGAGCGTGGGGTCGTTAGCCTAGGTGGCGCCACCTACTTTGCCATGATCGCTGTCGTCATGCTCTACATCAGCATGGTTTTGATCGGCAGACGTCACTGGCAAGCACGCGATAACGGAGGCACATTATTGGGGCACTATACGATCAGGGCCATCGCGCTGCTGTGCTTAGCCGTGGGAGTGACTCAGATCGTGCAGAGCCGCAATCTGTTGCGAGCCGACATCAGCAGCGAGCAACTCAGTTCGCTTTCTTCAGATACCCGAAAACTATTGCGTGAGCTTCGCGAGGATTCTGATGTTAAAACCATCAAAATCGATGCCTATGTCAGTCCGCAAGTTCCTGCTGAGTATTTGTCGACCAAGTTGAATTTCCTCTCGACGCTTGCCGAGTTGCAAGCCCTAAGTGGCAATAAAGTTCAGGTCACCAAGCACGAGATCAAAAACCACGGCCCCGAGGCCGTGCTGGCAGAAACTACCTATGGCATTACTCCCCGTGAAGTCATGATTCTCAAAGGCCATGAGCGTTCGCAAGAAGAGTTTTTTCTCGCCGCGGCGATTACGTCGGGGTTAAAAAAGGTCGTGATCCCCTTTATCGACAAGGGGATTCCCGTTGAGTACGAACTTGTGCGATCGATTACGACGGTCTCGAAAAACAAAACCTACAAGGTGGGAATCATCGACACGGGTTTGTCTTTCTTGAATCCCTCGAGCGATCGCGCTCGCGAGTGGCCGCTGATTACCGAACTTCGTAAGCAATACGATGTCGACGATCGGCCGGTCGATCCTTCACAGCCCATCAAAGATTCCTACGACGTTCTGATCGCTGTGCAGCCCTCGATGTTAGGGCCGCAAGAACTCGACCATCTGGTCGACGCCATCCGTAGCGGGATTCCGACGGCGTTGCTCGAAGATCCTCATCCACACTTTTTTCCACAGCAGATTGCCGGTACGGCAGAACCCCGACAGCAATCTGGGATGATGGGCATGTTTGGCGGAGGGGGCCCTATTCCTAAGGGTGATATCGCCCAGCTTTGGCGAACGCTGGGAGTCAACATGGAGCCCACGGAGGTGGTTTGGCAGGACCATGCTCCAGAACAAACGGTCCGCGCGATGGCTGATCAACAGTGGGTTTTCATCGACGAAGCCAATGGTGCTCATGATCCACTCAATCCAGATTCGCCGATTACCTCTGGGATGAACCAACTGTTGCTCCTTTATCCGGGGTCAGTTTCAAAATCCGGAGATTCCAAGCTAGATTTCCAGCCGCTGGTGGTGACTGGTAGCGAAAACTCAGGAACAGTCGACACGCCCGGGTTACGCCGAGGGCAGAAAAACATGCGAGCTTTCAATAATCGCACCAGCACCTCGTACATCCTCGCCGCAGAAATCCAAGGCCTACTGCCCGACGACGACCTGTTGCTCTCGGACGAAACGGACGAAACGGATGAGGTTGATGAGACAGGAAAAGACGAAGCTGACGAGAGCGAGGAAAATGCGGTTGCAGAGCAATCCAATCTGGACGACCAACCAATTCACGCAATTGTCGTAGCAGACATCGACTGGATTATTCCCGACTTCTTTATGATTCGCCAAAGTGGGGGTGGCGAGGTCCTCCCCGCAACACAAAATGTCACCTTTATCTTGAACATTATCGATGCGCTCGCTGGTGACGATCGGTTTATCGAAATTCGCAAGCGCACTCGTAAGCATCGCACTCTCGCCAAAATAGATGAGGCAACGAAAACGTACCGAGATACGGCTTTAGAACAGGAAGGTGAGTTCGTCCAGGAAATTGAATCGGAGTTACAGGAAGCTCAAAAACGTTTTGAAGGCCAAGTCGCAGCCGTCGATAGTAACACCGGTTTGAGTCGAACTGCCAAAGCTCAGCAAAAAGAAGCGGTACGAATACGTGAGCAGGCTCGACTCGAGGCGGATATGAAAAGCATCGATTCGAAACGCAAACGCAAACTCAAGCAGATTCGCTACCAAATGGAGCAGGAAGTTCGAGGCGTTCAAGATCGCTACAAGATGTATGCCATCATGATCCCCCCCATTCCTCCGCTACTGGTGGCACTCTACGTGTTCTTCCAACGCCGCAAGTCCGAGCGAGAAGGAATTACGCAGGAGCGCCTACGCTAGTGAGTAATAAAGCCAGAGATGGACACGGATGAACTTAGCGCAGCCGTTGGCTGCAACCAAAAAAAGATCAGCCCGCGAATTACGCGAATATTCGCGAATCTAAATCCTTGGTCATTCGCGATCATTCGTGCCATTCGCGGGCAATTTCTGTTGTGGCTGAAAAAAAGTGTGTCAAAATAACAAGAATTTTCGGGTTTGTATTACAGATATAGATATACCAAAATCTAGCCACGTTGATCCCCAAGAACCGAATTCAGGACGGAAAGCAACAAACATATGACTGAAATGGCCAAGACCATTGCCTTTGTCGCCGTAGCAGCAGGTTCGCTGCTAGTCGCCTTCGTGGTCGGATCGAACGTCGACCAATTTGACGTAGAAAGCCTAGTGGGCGAGCGTCTTAATCAATTCGAGGTGGAAGCACCAAAACGTTTGAAAATCGTCAAATTCGACAACGACACGGCGGCAGTTCGAGAATTTGAAGTCGCTGAAGCCGAAGGGCTCTGGACGATCCCCTCGAAGCAGAGTTATCCCGCCGATGCTGCTCGTCAGATGGCAGAAGCGGCTACTTGCCTGATCGATCGAGAGGTACTTCGGGTGGCGGCCAAAAGTGCCAGTCAGCATCAAGAACTGGGCGTGATTGACCCCACCTCGTCGAACCTCGATTCCAAGGCCGAAGGTGTGGGCATCCGAATCACCATGACCGATGTCAACGAGAACACGCTCACCGATATGATTATCGGAAAGCCGGTCAAAGATGCAGACGGGCAGTATCATGTTCGCAATGTCGACCAGGACGTTGTCTACGTAGTTTCACTCAACCCCGAACCACTCTCTACTCGCTTTGAAGATTGGATTGAAGACGATTTACTCAAACTTAATCCTCTAGATATTCGAACCGTTCACATTAAAGATTACTCTGCGGAGATGCAACCAGTGATCACCGCCGAAGGAATCCAAATCCAAGTTGGTTGGCACCGGCGAGGCGAAATATCTCTACGTTACGACGAGGAACAATCAGAATGGCTCCCCGAGTTACTCTATGAATTCGACGCTGGCAAAAAGGAAATGGTCGAATATACCCTGGCTGAGGATGAAGAACTCAATAGTGAGGTACTTACCGAGCTACGTAATGGGCTGGACGACCTGCTACTCGTCGACGTCGAACGAAAACCGGGGGGGTTAAGCGCGGATTTGAAGGCAGGCGGCAACTTTCTTAACAACAATGAGGCTATTAGCAGCCTGATGGAGCGAGGCTTTGCGCCCGTTGCTAGTAGCCCCGGTGGCGATACAGAGATTCTCTCCAGCGAAGGTGAGATCACATACACCTTACAGGATGGGGTCGAATATGTTTTGCGTTTCGGAAACCTAAAGGTAAATAACGAGGTTGCTGCAGAAGCCAATGCATCATTGGAAGAGACTCAGGAGGTTGCCGACACAGGCATTCACCGTTATCTCTTCGTGATGGCCCGCTTCAACGAGGAGATCATCCCGCAACCTGAACTCGTTGAACTACCCGAGCTTCCAGAGTCCTCGACTGAGGAAAGCACTTCCTCGCCAGCCGAGACCGCTTCAGTCGGCGAGGACGAAGCAGAAGAAGAGAATCCCGACAATTCAGAAAACATCCTGGCCGCTCGTCAGATGATCGAACAAGAAAACCAACGTCGCCTCGACGAGTATCAGGATAAAATTAAGTCGGCCAACCAACGTGTTCAAGAACTCAACGAGCGTTTTGGCGATTGGTATTATGTAATTTCTAACGACGTCTACAAAAAAATACATTTGGATCGAGAAAAGCTGGTCACTAAAAAGACGCAGGAAGAGCAATCCTCGAGCCTTCCTTAAAGAACCCAGTCGCAAAGCCGTGGGGCGGTTCAACCCCATGTCTATTCAGCTACGAACGGGCGAGCCCAGCTCCCGCAGTGATTCCAGCGTAAACAGCCCTGTGTCGTGGCCATCGTTAAAGTGGATCGCATAAGCATACCGTCCCATCGGCTCCATGTGGGTTATCTGCAAGGGCTGGGCTTCTGATTGCGAGATCACCGGCAAGACAGAAGGGGAGGGCGGCGCAGCTCTTCTTTTTTCCAGGCAAGTTGCACATGGACAATTCTCGCGCAATTCGGGCACGCGATACTGGCGGATTTCGCCATCGCTCCATTCGATTTGCAAACAGCCCTCGATTAGTTCCAGTTGAATTGGTTGAACGGTCATGCTTCGTCCTGCTTGCCTTTTCTTAAGTCGATAAATCGTTTTCCTTTCCCTTCAAATCGCGGAAGCGACATGGCCGAGGCGAGACGAACGTCGATTTTTAATCCTAGGCGCAGCTGAAGCTCTTCAGCAATACGGCCCGGCTTGCTCAGGTGATCTTCGACTTCGATGACAAGCTCATCCATCTCGCCTCGTTTTCTAGCAGTGATGCGAAACTCGACTACCTCGGGAAAACTGCGCAAAATCTGCTCGATTGAACTGGGGAAAATATTCATGCCACGGATGACCAACATGTCGTCCGTTCGGCCTAGCACTCCGCCTTCGAGCAGGACAAAACGGTTAGGCCCTTCGTCAGGCCAAATAGGTCGAACCAGATCGCCGGTAAGGTAGCGGAGAATCGGCATTCCATGTCTACCCAGCGAGGTAAGAACGAGGTGCGATAACTCACCTTCGTTGGCCGGTTTGCCAGACTCGAGTGAAATAAACTCTGCAACAAACTCGCTTTCCAAAACATGAAGTCCACGTTGATTTCGGTCGCCGTAACCCCAGGGGCCCACTTCGCTCGCACCGCCATGGTCGGTAACCTTTGCATTCCATGCCGTCTCGATACGCTCGCGCACTGCGGGTACCGATCCACCTGGTTCTCCTGCAACAATGATTTTGTCGACTTCGCAATGCGTCAGATTGATGTTATGTTCCTCGGCAACTTCTACCAGATGCATCGCGTAGGTAGGTGTGCAAAAAAGGGCCGTTGCGCCCGTGCGTTGCAGCAGAGCAAGCCTTGCTAACGAGCTCATTCCCCCGCCTGGAATTAACATTCCACCACGAGCCGTGACGGCATCCTGAGCGCTCCAAAAACCGATGAAGGGTCCAAACGAAAAGGCCAACATCGCACGATCGGCCGAGGTAAACTCTGCCGCATCTAATACATATTGCCAGCAATCAATCCACCAAGCCCAATCGTCGGCCGTATCGAATACAGGCAAAGGACGGCCGTGCGTCCCCGACGTTTGGTGATAATGCACGTAGCGATCCAGCGACCAGGTAAGATTTGCCGGCAACGAGTGGCCGGCGCCGCCAGACAACAGTTCATCCTTGGTTGTAAAGGGCAATTCGGCTAGCTGTTCTAGGCTGTTGAGTTGAACAGGGCCGTTTGCCAACTTATCTGCATAGAATTGGTTGGCAGGCAGAATCGTTTTCAGCAAGCCATTCAGTTTCGCAAGCTGATGATCGGCAATCGCTTGCCGATCTAGCGATTCCATGCTGCGGCGATATTTTGCGCTAGATGGATTCATCGTCGGTCGTTCCTGGTTTTTCTCACCGATCGATATGGTAGATCTCAATTTTACGGTACAGCGTGGCACGGCCGATGCCGAGTAGCTTGGCGGCTTCAGGCACGCTATCTCTAGCTTGCTTGAGCGCTTCAACAATTAACTTTCGTTCCCAATGCTCGATTTGCAGCGAGTCCAGTTCTTCGTCACCACCGCTGTCACGTAGTCCTAGATCGCATGGACGAATTTCATTTTCCTCGGCCAAAACAACCGCACTGTCGATCACATTACGCAATTGACGAACGTTGCCAGGCCAACGATAATTGAGTAACTGCTTGCGAGCCGCATCGCCCAACGCCAACTGCAGTCGTCCTCGCTCGTTGCGATAATGCTCGAGGAAAAAATCGATCAGCAAGTCGACATCCTCTCCTCGATCTCGCAGTGGCGGAATACTCAATTCGAACACGCTGAGCCGATAGTAGAGGTCTTCGCGAAATCGTTTTTCTCGCACGTAGTCTTGTAAATTCTGATTGGTCGCCGCGATGACTCGTACATCGACTTGGATTTCAGTAGACGCACCGACAGGCAAAAAAGGGTGCCCTTCTAAAATACGTAGCAACTTGGCCTGACCGTCTAGGGTGAGTTCGCCAATTTCGTCTAAAAAAAGCGTACCGAGATCGGCTTGTTGGAAATACCCGCTGTGATCGCGATCGGCGCCTGTAAAAGCCCCGGCCTGATGCCCGAACAATTGGCTCTCCATCAGGTCCTTGGGAATCGCTGCACAATTGACCGAGACCATCGGGCGATCTGCCCGATGGCTAGACCGATGTATCGCTCTCGCAACTAGCTCTTTGCCAGTACCACTTTCGCCTCGAACTAACACACATCCGGGGGCAGGCCCAACACGCTCAATTTTATTTTTCAAATCCATCATCGGCTTGCTATCGCCAACCAGCTCGTCGTAGCCTGGTGAGACGCTGACCAGCCGTTCAAAATCGTTGCGTAACGCTACTTCGCTACGCGCTCGAACCAAAGCGATTACTACCAAATTGGCGACGGCAATGATAAAGTCAAAATCCGACTGCCGAAAACGGCCATCTTGCAAGTAGACGTGAATTGCCCCCAGGGTTCGACGCTCGCCTTCTTCGTCTTTGCTCACCAACGGCGCACAAACCGCATCGGCAAAGCTTTGCACGTCGCTCGACTCGGCGTCGGTTGCCTGATTGGCCACCCAAACCGCATGCCCTTGGCGAAGTACTAATTCGGTCAACGATTGGTTCAAAACCACGCGGTCGATCGCGTCGGGTGGGATCACCACTTTGGGGCGTAGCTGTTCGGTGTCATCAACCCACAAAAAACCAACTACCGCAGCCTTCGTTCGTTCCTTAAGTAACTCTAACGCAATTTGGGTCACATCCTCTGGCTTATTGCAACCCAACAAGTGGATGCTCAATTGGTAGAGCAGCAACAACTCTTGCACCTGTTCAGGAGTTGGAAGCGCAGCCAAAACTTCTTGATTGCTCTGCTGAACCGCAATAGGCATATCCTGCACTATCGTCTGCGTTAAGTTCAGTTCGTCCGTGTCTGCCGTCGCTGGATCGTCGGAAAGATGAAATTCAAACTCATGGGAGCCAATGCGGACGAGATGCCCATCTCCGAGCGTTGCCTCGTTCACTTTTTGGTCGTTCACCTGCGTCCCGTTGCGGCTATCGTTGTCGCGTAGTACCCAGCTTCCGTCTTGACAAGAAATCACGACATGAATTCGCGAACACATCGGATCGGGGACGGTAATATGACAATCGGTCCCACGGCCCAGATGCGTTTCTCGGCTGGGATCAAGCGTATAATTCGTACCCGACTGTTTGCCGGTGAGAATGGTAAGATAGGCGTACACGTCACCAAGAGAAGGAGTGTTTTCGACCGATGGTTAAAGACGATTTCAAAACTCTAAAAAAACCTCCCACGGCCAGAGATGTACGTGCCGCAAGTGGATTCTGAAACCGGCTATAGAAGGCACTCATCGTACCCGACTAGCAGCTATTTGAGAACGGATCGGCCAAGAAATGGGGCACTAATCGTCGGTATGGTAACACCTTGTAGCTATAAACCGGCTTTGCTAGGCTCGCCCGGCTGTCCCTCGGAGATTGAATGCAAGTAAACTAGGCATATCGGGCTGTAGCTCAGCTTGGCTAGAGCGCTGCGTTCGGGACGCAGAGGCCGGAGGTTCAAATCCTCTCAGCCCGACTACTTGCACCCTGAAGCTAGAAAAGAAGTGCTCCCTCTAGGAGCAGAACATCCCCCGCAAACGTCGGGGGAAACGGTACTTTCTGAAGCTGAGCACGAACACCACCACCGGGTAAAACAGGGCGTTGACGACCCGATCTTTGAGTTACTAATACCCTTCACTAAAATTGGCTAACTGATCGAGCACCCCGTCCGGTATCCGTCAATCTTGGGCCAACGCAGTTACTTCAAACGGACGTCGTAAATTCAATCTGCTTGCACATGTTTCCTCTACCACATTCATAAGATATGAAAACGAAGAGAACGATTTTGATGAGTAATACGAAGCAACCTTGTGTCAGCACTTTGCATCGCGAATGGCTTGTTGTTGCGGGACTTCTGCTGACGATTGCATCGGCTGACACTTCTATGGCGACGGATTCCGCAGTAGCGCAGCCGCCTAATGTAGTGTTGATCATCTCCGACGATCAGGCGTGGGGCGACTACGGGTTCATGGGCCACCCACACATTAAGACGCCCCGACTCGACCAACTGGCTCGCGAAAGCCTTGTATTTCCTCGCGGCTATGTCCCTTCGAGCCTTTGTTGCCCATCGCTTGCGACCATGATTACGGGACTCTATCCGCACGAACATCTAATTACCGGCAACGACCCACCAGCAACGCCCGGCGTGACAGGACTTAGTAACTTGCTGCGCGATCCAACTTTTGTGGCCGCTATGGACAAGATGGACTACAATATCGAACGTGTGCCGACTTTGCCTAAAATGTTGGCCGAGCGAGGTTATCTCTCGTTGCAAACCGGTAAGTGGTGGCATGGCAGCTACGCGCGGGGTGGATTTACCGACGGAATGACCCATGGCGATCGGGCTCGCGGTGGACGGCATGGCGATATGGGACTGAAGATCGGCCGAGAAGGGTTGAAGCCGATTGACGATTTTCTTGACAAAGTAGACCAGGCCGGTAAGCCATTTTTCGTCTGGTATGCTCCATTCCTACCTCATCAGCCGCACAACCCGCCAGAGCGATTTCTGCGCCGCTATCGCGACAAGACCGACTCGCTTCCTATTGCCAAGTATTGGGCTATGTGCGAATGGTTCGACGAAACCTGTGGGCAGGTTTTAGATATGCTCGATGAAAAAGACGTTGCCGATAATACGATCGTTCTCTACGTCTGTGACAACGGTTGGATCAACCTACACAACGCTAGCGGTTACGCACCACGATCTAAACGTTCGCCTTACGATGGTGGGGTGAGGACACCGATCATGATTCGCTGGCCGGGGCATGTTCAACCGGCGCAGTCGGAACACTTGGCAAGCAGTCTCGACTTGGCACCCACGATCCTAGCTGCGTGCGGCCTCTCGGCAACGCCAGCAATGTCTGGCATCAACCTACTTAACAGCGAGGCAGTGGCAGCGCGAAATCATATTATTGGCGAAATATTCACACATAACGCGATTGACATTCACAACCCTTCGGCCAACCTAAAATACCGTTGGTGCATCGAAGAAGATTGGAAGTTGATTGTACCCAACTTAACGGGGCCAAACGTAAAGGATGGGCAGATCGAGCTATTTAATTTATCGTCTGACCCTACCGAAGAGCATAACCGGGTCGCCGAAAGGCAGGAGATTGTCACAAGGCTCCTAGGGCATCTGGATGCAAATTGGCGTCCAGAGTAGACAGTCGCTCTGTCGGGACGGCGTCGCATTTTCCTTCTCGGTACTACCTGCTAGGGCGTTAGTTTTGAAAACCGGCAACGGTTGCTCTCAATGAATGCGGTCTTGAAAGTTGCCAAGCCATTTTCACTGTACCTTTTTCTCTCATAATAATGCCGCACGCTGGTGCCGTCCAGATTTGCATCGTAATCCCGCAAGGCGATCGAATCGACGTATTGCGGGTGGTAGACATACTGGGCCAGCGGGTCGGGGTCTTCGGCGCCCGAAACTTCTCGGCGTTCTTCAAGCACCTGCCACTGCCGGTTGTAATAAAAGTGCCGTGTCTCGTCGACCCACTACCTAGTTTTGTCCGTCGTTGATGCTGACCATGTAAGCCATGACGAACTCGTCGATGTTGTTGACGAGAAACGTCACATGTCCATCGAGGAAGGCGGCGTTGACTCCGCTTGAATGGAAACTTCGCGGGGCGGCTGACATGTGGTTCGCGAGGTCGGGAACGGTGGGCTGCCTGATGCAGGGCATGTTCGCTTCGGTTGCCAGATGCTGTTGCGTTTCAAGACACTGCTTTAATGTATCGGCATTGGGACCCTGATGGTTTGGGCGTTGTGTTTCGCCCAGGCTTTCAGGACTGGCCTCGTAGTCAGCCCGGCGCTCTACATGAAATTTATCACCTTCACCCGTCCCATCGGGATCGACCTCCAAATTTAAGGGATGCATATCGAAGGCTAACAAACTTGCGCCGGTCCACGGTAGAATCCATGCGCCACGCTCGTCGCTTTCGTGATCTAGGGTTTTGACTTCGCTGAAAACTAGAGTGTTCGAAGCGCCATCTTCTACGCTGCCCATTTTCTGCCCCCCTGCAACGAGGGCCCCTGGGTAAAGTAGTTGCAAATCAACATGAAACGGGCTGACGTACGCAGCATAGTTACCTTTGGCAAATCGTTTTGCTGGGGCACCAACCAGGAAGCCGGACAGTTCGTAATAACGGTTTTGAGCTTCACCACTTGGGCATAAGTAGGTTTCAACAGAGGCTTCGGTCGCTTCGCTTGGCTGATTCGTTGCGTTCTTGGGCCCCTGCATCTCGAAACGATTGTAGAGTGCCGTTTGTTCTACGTAAGGCAATAAGAGCACCGCCCAGCTGAGTTGAGGTGAGCCGTAGGGATTGTAGACAACGATGTCGTGTGCGACGTCTTGCCGCAGTTTCACGAGGCCCGAGGGGGGTAGTTTCCCGCGGGCACTCTCGTAGTTGAGGGTTCCGAGGGCCAGTTGTTTGAGATTATTGGCACATTGCATGCGGCGAGCTGACTCGCGTGCGGCTTGGATGGCTGGCAGCAAAAGCCCAACGAGAGTACCGATGATGGCGATCACCACCAGTAGCTCTACGAGCGTGAAACCACGGCGTTGTGATATTTTTGGAACCCGCATAGCGTTAGCCAATTTCTGAGGTCACGTCGGGTTCCGCGAAAAAGTCGGTCAAGTCACTTCGGAGATTTTGTAGCTTTGACAGGCCGATGTCTGAAAAT
The DNA here is from genome assembly GCA_029259945.1 of Planctomycetota bacterium. Lineage (GTDB taxonomy): Bacteria > Planctomycetota > Planctomycetia > Pirellulales > Lacipirellulaceae > Bythopirellula. The sequence goes on along the minus strand of JAJDEF010000030.1, from coordinate 147,456 downwards.
GCGAAGTCACGGGCTTTGAGCTTTCGAAGGTACTGGCTGCTTGGTTTGGGTGACTCGCGAAGTCTAGTTAGCGAATCTAAAACTTGCGCATTAAACTGACCCTCCAACCAATGGTGAGCTATTCGCTCGTTAAGCAACGATGCGGGTTGGGAGGCAGTCGAGCCAGAAGCAAGGGTCGGTGAGGTTAGGAAAAAACCCTCGGGAAGAGGAGAAGCGTTGCGGGGCAATTCTGATTGCAACTGGAGTGGAGCAACCGATGAAAATGTTATCGTAATTTCTGTGGTACTCGCCGCTAATGGCACTGGTGTTTGGTCAACGGCAGCAAACGAGGCAGCCGCGGTGGCACCGTTGTTGCTTTCCGCGGCGCTCGCTGCGGCTAAGCCTGTAGTGGTGCCGAAGTTGCCTTGCCAAACCGTTAGGTCGACCGTATCGACATCGCCATCAGCATCGGCATCGCCGTCGGCTGGTGTTGCGTTGGTGACGGTTCCCAAGCCACGTTGCCAAGCGAGGAAATCGAAACCATCGATAATGCCATTGGCATTCGAGTCGCCGCTGCTTGGTTGCGAGGTAGCTGCGGGCCCGAAATTCGTCTGCAAAATGGCCAAGTCGGCCGCATCGACATCGCCATCGGCATCGGCATCGCCATCGGCTGGTGTCGCGTTGGTGGCGGTTCCCAAGCCACGTTGCCAGGCGAGGAAATCGAATCCGTCGACATCACCATCGCCATCGGAGTCGCCATTACTTGGTGGCGGGTTAGTAGAGAGTCCAAAGTTGCTTTGGAAAATACTTAAATCGGTTGCATCGACATCGCCATCGGCATCGGCGTCGCCGTCGGCTGGTGTTGCATTGCTGGGGGTACCAAAACCACGCTGCCAGGCGAGGAAATCGAATCCGTCGACATCACCATCGCCGTCGGAGTCGCCATTGCTTGGTGGCGGGTTTGTAGAGAGTCCAAAGTTGCTTTGGAAAATACTTAAATCGGTTGCATCGACATCGCCATCGGCATCGGCGTCGCCGTCGGCTGGTGTTGCATTGCTGGGAGTACCAAAACCACGTTGCCAGGCGAGGAAATCGAATCCGTCGACATCGCCATCGCCGTCAGCGTCGCCATCGGAGGGAACTGGTGTGGTCGGGAGTTGCTGCTGCCAGATGGAAAGGTCTTGGGCGTCGACATCGCCGTCAAAATCGCTGTCACCATCGGTGAGCACCGCCCCAGTGATGGCCCCAAAACCACGTTGCCAGGCGAGAAAGTCGGTGCCGCTGACTGTGCCATTGGCATCAAAGTCGCCGCTGACACCTACGATGATCGAGACCATTGTAGAGGCAGACTCATGAGAAAAATCGAAGGCGGTATAGGTAAATTCATCCCGGCCAGAGAAGCCAACATCAGGCGTGTAAGTGAAAGTTCCGTTGGCTTCGATACTCAAGGTGCCATGGGTTGGCCCTGACTGAAGAATCGCCACGAGCGGATCGTTCTCGGGATCAACATCGTTGTCGAGCACACTACCTGTGGGCCCTAACACGGCAGGTGCAAGACCTGCTGAACTCGCGGATACCTGAATCGTGTCGTCGATGCCAAAGGGCGGGCCGTTAACACCGGTTTGATTCCAAACCCAGGACCACCAATCTCCGAACAAGAGCGTTAGAGTTTCTGCTGAAGTTGAGTTGGTCGGCGGGCCTGTTAGCGAATCGATGAAGATGTCCCAGAGGAATGGATCGGGAGAGACAAATCCACCTGGGTAGCAGAAGAAACCTTCTAGTCCGGGTTCTGAACAGGCAAATGGGTGGGCGTTAGGATCGTCGGGATCGCCCACGAACGGATCGGAAATCGCGGTGCCGAGTAATTTGTAGGTCAATGCTGGAGGAACACTTCCATCGAGAGTCAACGGTACGACCTCAACCGTATAGGTGCCGGACTCTAAAAAGGCAGCTTCGCGGCTACGCGTTTCGCCTGGTTTCGAGGCGATTTCGTAAATAGATTCGCCGAGTTCGTTCTTGATTGTTGCAACCACCGCAGTCGGAACGACGATTGCCGCCGGAATCACCTCGAGGGCGATGTGAAACAATTGCGGCTGCCCGATGTAAACGGTGTGAATGTTTTTCGTCGTTCCGTTGCCAACCGTACCGACGGACATCGGGTCCAGTTGTGTGACGTGACTGTCAAATGCAACTACAAGATTGTAGTTACCCGTATTAAACGCGCCGGCAGGATTGTCGGCTTCGATTTTCACTTGGTAGTCACTGTCGGTAATCACGCTATCGACTTGAATGATATATTGGCCGCTACCGTTGGCGAGAATGGTCGCAGCAACGGGCAGGCCATCCGCGTCAAGAACCGAGGCTTTTGGAATCAGGCCCCCTGCTTCTAGCGAACGGACGGTGATGGTCATGACGTCGAGTGGAGTGACTGCTGGTAGCGGCGATTTGACGGTGTAAAAATCGATGTCCGTAGCGTCGGAAATACTTGCAGTCACATCGTAGCGAGTCGCTTCGACAAAACCCGTTACGGTTGTCAGTTGTCCCGCAGCGGGCAGCGTGTCGTCGGTATGGGCATCATCTCCGAAGTGATCGTCCTCGTCATCATCAAAAAACTTGCCGATATCGTCTTGTTCGAGAAACCGATATTGCCCGCCGGCAATTGAGTCGATGGTGGCTTGATCAATCTGATTGATACCGTCAAAAATGGCAACCAACGAATAGCTACCCCTGCCGAACAAACCGGGGTCGGCCCCGGTGACTTCGACATAGTAGACATCATCTGGAGTCACCGCAGGAAGCTGGAAGGTGAAGGTATCGCCACTGGTGCTGGTCGAGATAAATTGCGTTATCAACTGCTGAGCGTCGTCGTAGATCGTAACCTGCGGGGCCAGCAAGCTGATGCCGGTTGATCGTAACTGCACGATTGTTGAGCCATAGTAATCACCGGGTATTTTTAGCTCGAAAAAATCGCGGTCTAGATTCGTCGCAATATCGCCGTAAACAATCGAAGGGGCGGTGCCTTCCGGCAATCCAGTGACTTCAATATGTTTTAAGCGAGTCGCATTGAGAAACGAGTCGTTGTCGGTCAGCCCGTCTTCTGTTTCGTTGTCGTCTGGCCTGCGTGGGCCGTGCAGTTGATGCAATGCGGCGAGATCGGTCGCGGTTGGTGGCAGGCCCGTGGGGATGCTGCCAGTAAACAACGGTGAATTCGGGTCGGTGTTATCTTCGAGACCAAAGACATTGCCAGCTTCGTGCAGTGCGATGGCAAAGATGTCGTCTAAAGTTTGGTAGGGATAGGCGGTGTTGAACACGACGTCGGCAAACCAGGTGCCGGTGACCAATCCATCGACGGGGATCGAGATGGCGCCCACCTCAGGTGACATCCCGATCGCACCGATTCGTATGTCGCCGAACCGGCTGTCTTTTTGGTTTGGCCCTGACGAGCCAAACGGGGCGCCGTTGTCAGAAACCACGCCAATGTCGCTATTCGTCTCGACAGCCCACGTTTGAAATGCTTGGAGGATGGCCTCCTGCCAAACTGCGGTGGGTGCGATTGCGTCAAAAGTGGCAGCAAGCGTGCTTGCTTGTCCTGCGACGTCCGTGCCATCGGAAGCAAAGCTAAGCGTAAAGTGAACATCGGCCCCGGTCAGAAAACCGTCACCGTCGAGCAACAGGCGTGGTTCCAGAGACTCAACGCGCAGAAGCCGCCCGCGACCGGTGAGCGAGCACCCAGTACCTAGTCGCCGAGTTGATCTGCCCCGTTGTGAGTTCACAGGTTGATTCCACAGATATAGGGTTCTTGGAAACGACCGCCTATGCGTCCAGCTGGCACCAGCACAGACGCGCGAACGCGGGACACATCTACAAGTGCCCACACTGCCTCAGAGAGAGGAGCCGGTTCGTGCATAGACATCCGCCAATTTTTTGCCGAAAAACCGCCTTCGGCGTCGCGTGCCCAAACTTTTGCCCGCCCGCATGAACCCAACCCCATTCTAACCTCAATAGTCGAGCCTTTGCAACAAACTGACGTATTAACGAGGTTTCGATTCAATCAATTGTAGCGGCAGTTTTAGACTGAGATTGCTTATTGAGATTCAAATTCATGGTATTAAATTTGCGGCTGTCGGCGACGAGCCGTTGATATCCGTCTGTATGGCGCAAGTTTTCTAGGTCAGGATCGGTGCGTGCTCGATACAACCAAATAGGCTCTGCCAGCACTGCGCGAGCTAGTAGCACGATGGCTCTCTGGTTATCCATCTCTTCTTCGCTCGAAGTGAGCGATAAAGTACAAGCGGCCTGGAACAAAGCTTTTGGCTTTTTCGACACACGAAGCAACTGTCGGAGGTCTGTCATTGCCGCCTGCCGATTTCCCTGACGAGCGTAGAGTACGGACCGGCTTGCCAAGGCATCGGCATCGTTCTCATTGATCGCAAGCAATCGATTGATCGCCTCGAACGCTTCTTGCGGTCGGTCGAGACGGTCGGCCAAGACGTGAACGCAATTTCGTAATGCGACCCTAGAAATCGGGTTCAGTTGAATCGCTTGTTGAAAATCAGCGAGGGCCGCATTTTCGTCTTGTTCCAATTTTGCGACTCCCCGCGCGACCCAACTCAACTCATCGGTCGGGGTGAGCGACAAGCCTGTGTCGATATCTTGTTTTGCATGATCTGCATCATTCAATCGTTGATACAGCTCGGCTCGCAGAAAATAGATTCTTGTTTGCGTGGCACCCAACTCGAGAGCCATGGTCAAATCGGTAATCGCGTCTTGATAATTACCGATTGCCTTGTGAGTTAATGCCCTGTTGAGAAATCCGCATGCAAGCTGAGGCCGGAGTTGGATCACTTTTTCAAAGTCAGACAGCGCATCTTCATATTGCCTTAGATCAAAACGACAGCGGCCACGGTGATAATAGCCGAGGTAGGATTCGGGATGCAGCGCGACAGCGGTTGTCAGGCAACCTTCGGAGTCATTGAGTGCTCCTAAGGCTGCGTTAGAGTCACCTAGCAACAACCAGGGCAGGGGATCGGTGGGACTCCGGTCGCGCAGCGTGGTGAGCAATGGTTTGGCCGCCAGATAGTCGCGAGAGTCGAGTAGTTCGTAGACTTTTGCGTATTGATCGATGACGTCAGAGCTTTGTTGTTCGGCGGCTTGTCGTCGCAGTTCGTCGGCCAAGTCAGCAGCACCCTGCATATCGAGTAAATCGGCCTGCTGCAAAAGCAGTGCTTGAGGGCAAGTTTTTTTCGAAAACATATTGACCGCCAAACGATTCCACCGAAGCGACTGGTCCAGAAGTGTTTCTCGTGGTTCTCCTTCGGCAGTGAATTTTCCTAGTCCATCGTTTGCCCTTGCAGCCAAGTAGAGGAGTTCGCCGAGACGGTGTTGGAGTTCCTCGCGCTCTGATGCTGGTAGCGATTGGTAGGCGGCTTGCTCTTGCCAGTTGTCGTCATCGAGAACACCGTACAGCGTTAGGCTCTGCCGCGTGGAATCGAGACTGTCTCGCAACAATTGGGATTCGGATTGGGGAACGCCAAGTGCCATGTAAAGCGACGGTTGTTGTTGGCGAAATGTTTCGAACGTCGCTTCGGCTTCTAATCGTGCCAGATGTTGTCCTCTCAGCAGCCAAAGTCCTACGACCGTTGCTAACAAGATTCCTGCAATAGCGGCAACGCCTGCACCAGAACTCATACGAGGATGCCGCTTGAGCCATTTCTTACTGCGTTCGGCAATTGATCGGTCGGGGGCATAGAGTAGCGGCTGATGACAAAGATGCCGGTGGAGGTCGTCAGTCAACTCTTCCGTTGTGCGATACCTATCTTTCACGTCGTAAGCTAGACATCGATCAACGAGCGAAGCGATGGACGAGGGTACAACGCGGTTCAGGGATTGTACGGATGGGCATCCGTTTTTCCGATCCGAAATCATTTCTCGAATCACCTCGTCGAAGCTACCCTTTCGATCTGGAAAGGGTCGCTGGCCTGTCAGTAGTTCGAAGAAAATGACACCTAAGGAGAACAAGTCGGTCTGAAAACCGATCTGTTTGCCCGATGTGACGGCCTCGAGGTGCTCGGGAGACATGTAGGGCAGCGTACCACCTACGAGTAGGGCGGTCCGCCCATTCACCACGACGTTTTCGGATAGGTTGAAGTCAAGAACCAACGGCAAGCCCTCGTTCGTGAGCAAGATGTTCGCCGGCTTGATATCCCGGTGAATAATGCCGCGCTGGTGGGCATGCGAAATCCCTTCGGCCACCTGCTTCATCAGCCAGATGACCGCGTCGACGTGGCTCGATTCGGTAAGAACTTTCAGGACTCTCGAATTCGAACCGGGCGACGACGAAACCGGCGGGATTTTTGTTGACGAGAAGATTGGTTGCGTGGGGTCATCTCGGTTTAGGAATGTGCTGATGAGGTTTTGTTCTTCGGCAATCGCATCTGACTTTCGGCGGACTGTGTCGAGCAGATCGCCAAATGTACGAGTACCAAAGAACGGCATGCAAACCGCGGTCATCTCTTCTTGGCGATGAACCGAATAAATCGGCACGATGTTGGTGTGTTGCAGGCGAGCTAAATGCTGTGGCTCGAGCGAATGGCCGGATGCCACTTTCAACACCACCAGTCGGTCTGCCAGATCGCCTTGTTGTGCCAAAAAGACCCTCGCAAAAGCACCACGACCAATTTCCTGCTGCAGGTTGAAGTTTAGAAAACGGTCGCCAGCGGCTGGGAAATTCTGCACATTGTCGGCCAACACCAAGGCTTCTTGCAGCAGCTCGGGGTTCGAGGAGTCGCTTGCGCTATCCGTAGCGGATGCGTGCACATTGGTAGTCGCAATTTCTTGTGGCCAATGATCGGTATCGATGCGATACCTGCTTTTGTACTCAGCGGACGACACGTTTTCGCCTGCACGGAGTCGAAGTCGGTATTCTTCGAAGGCTACCTGTTGAAGTACGTCGTGGTCGTTCAGTACTTTGGGTACGAGTTCTTGATACTGCTGCAGTCTCCTATTCTGACCGCTGTTCCAGGAGTACTCCATATCGACCCGAATCAACTCGGAGGCTACGGCCCGATAGAGGTCATGGTCGGCACTAGGTAGAAAGTCGACGAAATTGGTTTGCGCGCTTTGCTCGCGCGCAGATTCGTATGCCTCGACAAATTCGTCGACGTTGCTCCAGGAAATCATGTTGGCCTTGTTCATGGAGTTAGATCTCGTCGTCAATTAGCTTTGCGAGTCGGCCACGAAACTGTTGTAGCGTGCGTTCGACCGTCCGCATCGAGCGATTGGTCATCTCGGCGATTTGCTGAATCTCATGCCCCTCGATGCGAAGCTCAATAATTCGGTTTTTGGGGGAGGGCAACTCCGCCACAAGTTCATCAATAACGAGTCGCATGGTTTCATAGGCCACCTCGTTTTCGCCGGACGAACCTTCGTACATCTCCTCGAAATGCTCTGGCCGATTTGTCCGAGCTACATCTCGTTTCTGGGCACGATGATAGGCAGCGAGCGAACGAATCTTGTTCAAAGATAACACTAATAACAGTTGCCATAGTTCATCTCCGGCAGGTACGTCGTATCCGTTTTCGACTGCCCTGCGAAAAAATGTGCGAAAAACAGATTGAACAACGTCCTCTGGGTCAAATCGTGTCGCCAGTTGCTTTCCTGTTTGTGCCTTGGCCAACGCTTGCAGGCGTTTGGCATAACGCAAGTACAGCGCGGTCGCCGCGTCCTCGCTACCTAGCCGAAATCGTCGCAGCAGCGACTTATCGGATGAGGATTGGACGGAAGTTTCCTCCTCATTGCTATCGGGAAGTAGTTTGGGATCTGACATGAAGGGTCTCGTGCACGGAGAGTAGAGCCGCGTTCCTCCATCGTAACCGCCGCAGAAACTGCCTGAAAGCGAACGATCTGCCGAATTGGTACTTCAGAACAGGAATTTAGGGTCACGGGGGACAATGGACCGTTTATTGGTGAGGATTGTAGGCATCGCAGGAAATAGCTCAATTTTCTTGTTGATGTGGTTAAGCGGTTGTCTTATCGATTTCGAAAAAAAAGGGCTTTTAGTGGCTTTAGATGGCGGTCGTAGATGCGCAATCGGGCTACCCAAGTTGAGGTAAGAGGTACCAAATCGATGACCGTATTTTTTCGTGTGGCAGCAACAGTTTGCTGGTTCAGCAGCAGTGGCAGCTATTTTCGGCGCCAGAATCAATGGACCTATGGGTGTATATATCCGATTTAGCTCTACTGCTATCCATTAGGGGGTCTCGAATCCTTTCCCACGTGGCTCGACTTGCTTGTATTTGCGAAAGGTGTAAAGCGTAGGGTTTAGCGGGGTCGTCTGGAACGAGGAGTGATTGTCACCCGGTTTTTTGAAAGGGGTTGGTCATGAACGCTCTAAAAGATTCGGTTTTTGTTTGCCTAGTACTCGTCTACTTGGCAAACTTGTCGACTGCCGCACTGATTGACAATGGTGATGGCACGATTACGCAGATTCGCACAGACGGAACTCAACTGATGTGGCTTCAAGATGCCAACCAGGCGGCCACATCGGGCTATCCTGGTTACGAAACGGTATCGGAGTACTGCCACACTCCCAACCCGGCCACTTGTTTTCCGATATCGCCACAGATAGGACTGGCCCATGCTGGTGCCCTGACCTGGGCAAGCACTCTTGATTTTGCAGGCCATACTGACTGGCGTATGGCCTCTGCATTGAACCCAGACGGATCGGGTCCCGTCATTGGTTCTGTTGGTCAGGGAGCGACTGGCGAGATGATAAACCTCTCTTTTACGGAGGGAATATGGCGAGATGCACCGGGCCCCTTTTCCAACGTACAGCTCTCCTACTGGACAGGGTCGTCAGGTCCAGACGTTGACGATGGAATCTGGGACCATCTCGTGTTGACTAGTTCTCAGGCAATACTACAGTCCAAACAAGTGGTTGTAGGACCAGATCTCTTCGTACTCAGAAGATTTGCCGGCTGGGCAGTTCGTGATATCAACATCGCGTTAGACTCCGCCGACTTTGATTTCGATGGCGACGTTGACAGCGCGGACTTGTCGGTGTGGCAAACCTCGTTTGGCATCGACGCAGGAGCAGACGCCGATGGGGATGGCGACTCGGACGGCAACGATTTTCTCGCCTGGCAGAGCCAATTTTCTGGGCCGGGACCGGCTGTTGCCGTAGCGACGGTACCCGAGCCAACTTCGGCAGGGCTATTTGGTGTTTTCTTCATGATTATTGTCGTTTTTCGACACAAATGCGTCCAATTTTCTTGTCAACACTGCTGAGCGGTTTTATCATCGATTTTAGAGAAGAAGGCCCTGTAGGGTTCAAAAACAGGGGATTGTGGACGAGGCAATCGGGCTGCCAAGCCAAAGGGGTGTCGTCTAAAGTGCTGTTTGGGGCAATCGGGTGAAACGCAGCGCGCTCTTTGATGCGTTTCATCCACTGTTAATCGTCAGATGCATGTTGCAAGCCCCGCCCCCAAAGGTAGCAAGATAATGGCCCTATGTTCTCGTCACCAAATCGCACTTCTAGCGGCTTCGTTGGCCGCCACTTTCCTGTTTCCGTCTACTTCGCACGACGCGCAGGCGGCGAGCATGGATCGAGCGGTTTACTTTTGGGACAAATTTGTACCGAACCCTAGCGATCCCTTAGACTTTGCGTCCAGTTTGGTTGTTACTGACCCGGTCAAACAAAGCAAGGTTCTCAACACGCTAAATACGCAAAATAATAAGCGTGCTTTCATTTCGTATGCGCCGGGGAACTTTCCAACGGGCTCGGAGACCGCTACTTGGAATCAGAAACTAAGTGACGCCGGAGTGGAACCGATTTTCTTGCTTGGCAGCCTTGAGGTAAGTCCAGCAGCACAGCTTGCCTATATCAATTTCATCCAAACGGAAATGATTAACTATAACCAGTTCGGCGGAGGCCGCCCGATTGGTGAGCAATACCAGGGAGTCCATCTCGATATCGAGCCACAGGCGCTGCCTCAGTTTGCTGGTGGTGATTCATCACTTCCCGCAGCAATCGACCGGCGTGATCTCCTCTGGGAGCTCCATGATACGTTTCTGGCCATACGCACAAGCTTGGACGCCAACGGGGCTGCCAACTTGCCAATGGATGCGTTTCTACCGGTCTGGTTCGACGATGTGAGTGGGTTTATTGGCTGGGGCGAAGGGACGGTGCTGACTGCCGTGCAGGAACGTGACAAGTGGTTCGACGACGTTTCGAATGTGTTGGACGGAATTACGATCGCACCGTTCGGCCAAACGACCCTTTCGGCCATTACGAATTCGGTTGATTGGGAGATGAATCAGAATTTTAGCGGAAACATGGATGTGCGAATCGCCTTAGAAGCCAGCATCGGCCCGGGCAAAACATGGGCCAACGATGCCGCTTTTTGGAGCATGGTGAATCAGGTCGAAGACCACTACCTCGGCAATCCGGTGACTAACCCTCATGGCCACTCGGTTGGCGTTGATATCCAAGCTCTTTCCGAGGTGATGATCACTGTCATTCCCGGTGATTTTGACCTTGATGACGATGTCGACGCTGCCGACCTTGCTCTATGGCAGGCATCTTTTGGCGTTGATGCAGGAGCCGACGCTGATGGGGACGGCGATTCGGACGGGGCCGACTTTCTTATCTGGCAACAACAGTTCACCAGTCTAGGGCCAGCGGTAGCGGCAGCCAAGGTGCCAGAGCCCGGCACCGCAGTGCTTTTAGCTCTTGCATTTCTGGGGTTTGGGCCGCGTCGTCGCTGAAATAGAGCTCTACCAGATTTCTTTTCGAAGTTCGCGCTTTTATTTGGCGGTTTGCATCGCGCTATCAGACTTCTCCTATTAGGCGGATAGGGGCTAGCCAGCCAGTTGGGACGGGTAATCGGTACCGATTCGCATTCCATGCGTGTGAAACAGGAATCGATCGTGGTGCTTAAAACTACAAACGTCTATTGGAATGTGGCCTGTCAGCTGACGGTTTTTACTATTCTGGCAGTTTGGAATTCACCGGCGATTGGGCAAGCAATCAGTTGGGCAAATCCTCAAACGGGTCCTACGGCGGGGGTCTGGTCAACGGCAGCAAACTGGAGCCCTCTTGCCGTCCCTGGGATTGCAAACACGGCAAAAATCAACAACGGCGGCGAGGCGCGAATCACCAGCAGCGTTGCTGCAAGTCGCATCGAGGTCGGTAAGAACGGAGGAACGGGAACGATCACCAGTCTGACGACCGGTATTACGATTACTACGGATTCTGATTTCGACATCGGTGAAATAGGGGGTTCGTTCGCTTCGGGGCCAATTGTCGTCAATAGCAGCGGATCGGTGACGATTAGCGATGCAGCCAGTGTGAACATCGGGACAAGCGGCGTTGGTGACCTCGACATTGGCCAAACTAGTGCAACGCTCGGCGCGCAGGCTTTTGGCGTCGGGGCAGTCACGCTGGAGCGTATTCCGAATGTCCTTGTGACCGACAGTGTCGAAATCGGAAAAGCGGGCGGCTCGGCTACCGCCAATGGTCAAGGGACGTTTGTGGTTGACGCTGTCGGCACTCTTCAAATCGACATCGATCTTGATGTTGGGCAAGTGAGTGGGACGGGCCAAGCCACGGGGCTGGGAATCGCGACGATCACCAACACACCTTCGATCATCGTGGGTCGGGGAATTGATATTGGACGAACTTCAGGCTCCAGTATGGCGACGAATAGCGGCACCGGAAACCTGATGGTGTCCGACGCGACGGTCTCGGTTGGGTTTGCCGATATATTTAATCCCGGGTCGCTCAACATCGGTGCTGCAACGACAACAACCGGCCAAGTGGCTGATGCAAATGGGATTGCTACTCTTGATCGAGTGACGCTTAGTGTAGCTACTCGTATTGTCGTCGGTGAATTGGCCGGGCTCGGCACATCACCCACCACGACGTCAGACGGCACTCTGAATCTCACCGATAGTGCGGTCACGACCAACCAATTAGATGTTGCCACCGTTGTTGGTGGAACCGCCGGGACGGTACAAGGAACCATTCACATGGATTCCAGTCTCGTCACTCTTGGTGGACTTACACTTGGACCCAACGCCCAGTTGGAATTTGGTCTGGCAGGGACAACGAAAGCGGATGGCACCGGCGCGGCTGGCCAGTACAGTGCCATCAATGTTGGCAGCGCAACTCTCGACGGTAATCTCAACGTGTTTCTGGTCGATGGATTCACTCCCTTGGCAGGTAACACGTTCCAAATTATTTCTGGAACTCGGACGGGCACTCTCAATCCGGTCGGCCTTCCAGTGCTTTCGGGAGGATTGGCCTGGGATGTTCAATACAATCCCGCTTCGGTCATTCTTCAGGTGATCGCGGGACTGACTGCCGACTTCGACAGTGATGGCGATGTCGACAGTCTTGACCTAAGCATTTGGGAGTCGTCGTTTGGCATCGGCGCTGGAGCAGACGCCGATGGCGATGGCGACTCGGACGGCAACGATTTTCTCGCTTGGCAACAGCAGTTCACCGGTTCAGTTCCTGTTTCAGCAACTGCCGTTCCTGAGCCGACAAGTTTCTACCTCCTGAGTATGGCTGTTGTCACGATCTTGGCTGGTTGCAGATCAAAACGTTTCAATCAAACCGCAACATGAGGAAATTACAATGATAATCGGAAGCTCTCGCATTGCAATCGTCGGCTCAAGCACGTTAACGGGGCTCATATTAACAATTTCATGTGCAATTTTGACCTCCACAGCTGGGGCGGTGACGCTGAATGAATCTATTAAGCTTTTACCCAACGACGGGGCGGCGGGTGATACTTTCGGATTTTCCGTAGGCATCGACAACGGGGTCGTGATCGTCGGCAGCAAGCGAGACGACATCGCTGGCGTGGTGTCGGGTTCTGCATACCTCTTTGATGCAAATACTGGCACTCAGCTCGACAAGTTTGTGCCCGCCGATGGTGCTTTTAATGATAACTTTGGCTTTTCGGTTGCAATCGACGGGGGGGTCGTAGCCATAGGATCTGGCCTGAATAGCGAAACGGCTTCAGGCGCAGGCGCGGCCTACCTCTACGATGTTAACACTGGCTTGCAAACCCAAAAGTTACTGGCACTTGACGGCGAGAGTAGTGATTTTCTCGGCCGCTCTGTCGCGATCAATGGAGGTTTGACTCTGGCCGGGGCCTTATTGGAAGATGCGAACGGCGCCGACGCCGGCGCGGCTTACCTCTTTGACACCGCCACCGGGGCACAGATTCACAAGCTCCTGCCTACGGACGGTGTCGCGGGCGACCTTCTCGGCAACTCCTCGGGACTCAGCGGTAACGTTGCCATCGTAGGTGCTCATTTCAATGACGCCAATGGTATTCACAAATCAGGGGCGGCCTACCTGTTCGACACCGCCACTGGATTGCAGACCGCCAAGCTCACCGCCTCGGATGGCGGTGCGTTTGATTTCTTCGGCGATTCTGTCGCGATCGACGGGAACGTCGCGATCGTTAGTGCGCCGCTTCATGCTGCCAACGGCGTTGACTCGGGCGCAGCCTACCTGTTCGACGTGACTACCGGTAACCAGATCGCCAAGCTCCTGCCAAACGATGGCAGTCCTGATGATATTTTTGGCGAATCTGTCGCGATCCAGGGCGGCGTCGCCATTGTCGGCGCGATGGGCGATGACCGTAACGGCGGCATGTACGCAGGCTCAGCCTACCTGTTCGACGTCGCCACTGGCGTCCAACTCGCTAAGCTTCAAGCCAGCGATGGCGCTATCAACAGCAAGTTTGGAGCAGCTGTCGGAATCTCTGGAAACATTGCCATCGTTGGCTCTGCCGGAGATGACGACCTAGGCACAAGTTCGGGCGCAGCCTACCTGTTTGAAGTGCCTGTGCTTGGTGATTTTGATGGCGATCGAGACGTCGATCTTGTTGACTTGACGGTGTGGCAGTCGTCGTTTGGCCTCGGCGCCGGAGCAGACACCGACAGTGACGGCGACACCGACGGCAACGACTTTCTACTGTGGCAACAGCGGTTTGCCGGTTCGCCAGCGCCCGGCAATGTTGCCGTGCCAGAGCCAAATGGGATTGTACTTTTTTTATGGGGCGCGATTGGTGCTATTCAATTTACAAAGCAAAGGGCTAAGCGAATTGCCTAGGGCTACGAATCAAGAATCGTTATTAACTTTCAGATGAAATTTTCCTGACACGGAGATGAACATGATTAACCAGATCGCAAAAAGTACATTTCTCATTGCTGCCTTCAGCACAATCTTCACCGGCTTAGTTGGAGGGCAAGCCGAAGCGGTAACGTTAGCCTCTACTCAATTGGGCGCTGTGGGATTAAATGGTGGCAGCGGGATAGTCCCAGCTGTTCCTGTGCGGGGTTGGAGATTCGAGATCGCTGATCCGTTCCAAGTTCAGCAAATCGGGGGACATATGAAGGGTGTTGTTACACAGGGTTCCCCCGCATTTAAGGACATCTTCGGGGCAATCATCCCGCTGCCATCGGTGACTTCTATGCCCACCCCGGGGCCTACTGGGACGCCGTTCGACCCAGCAGATGCAATCGCTTCCACGACCTTCACACCGCCAGGATCCAACACAGCACCGTTTGCAAGCTCAACCGAAGACATCCGCGTTCCTCTCGATGTAACCTTACAGCCTGGAGCTTATGCCCTAATGTTTGGTACCGGCATGTTCGGCACCACTGGGTCTGCTGCAATGCCTGCCAGCCCCGATCAACCGTATATTCCACCAACTACTTCGGATTCTATAATCAAATGGCAACAACCCTTTGGCAGCACGACATTCGAATGGCAAATGGCTCCAACCATTCAATTTGGACAAATGCGGTTTGTTGTCGAAGGGATATCGCTTGCTCCCCCCCCTCTGACCGCCGACTTTGACACCGACGGCGATGTCGATAACATCGATCTGCTTATTTGGGAGGCGTTTTTTGGTACTCCTGGTAACGGAGCAGATGCCGACGAAGATGGCGACTCCGACGGCAACGATTTTCTCACATGGCAACGTGAGTTCACCGGGCCCGCAGCGCCGGCGACTGTTGCGGTTCCTGAGCCTTCTTCGGCTTTGTTGCTGGGGCTGGGCATTCTGCGCCTAGTTTCTATTCGACGACTAAAAAAAAATCCGGAGACTGCAAGATGATGCCCCTGAACACTCAAACAGTAAAACCATTGTTTATTCTGTTGGTTGCGCTTGGAACATTCGTTTTCTCGGACCCTGCTTTAGCGGGCAATCTTGGATTCCGTGGATTCATTTTTGACAGCGATGGCGTGACCCCGCTCCCTGGTACCGGGCTGACGAATCTTGCTACCGCCGATCCGGCGTTGCCCTATGGTTACGTGCAAGCAGTCTACGCCGGCCTCAACGGGGTCATCGATCCTCCGAACCCAGATGGCTCGACCTCTGGTGATGATTCGTTGCTGATTCGAACCGAAGTAGGTGGACAATTTTTCACGGCCATTGGCGAAGGTTTCCCGTTTGGGCCCCAAGGCAACTTTTTCGAGGATTTTAATCACTCACTCACCGTCGGGAGTAATTTTTATGTGAGGGTGTGGAACAAAACAGCGCCCCTGACATCCGACTTCTACGGAGATTCCTCGTTGTACACGTTAGTGAGCGAATTTTTTGACAGCAACGATTTCGGCGTGTGGTCGACCAATATCCCGATCTCTAGCGGGCCCTCTGCCGACTTCGACAACGATGGCGACGTCGACAGCGCTGACCTAGTCGTTTGGGAGTCGTCATTTGGCATCGGCGCAGGAGCAGACGCCGATAGCGATGGCGACTCTGACGGCAACGATTTTCTTGTTTGGCAGCAGCAATTTACTGGCCCTGCCATTGCAGTGGCAGCCGTAGTACCTGAACCAGCAACGGTTGCGTTGGTGTTGAGCTTGGTCGCCTTCGGGTTATTCAGAACAAGATACACCGTACTACTTAGTCGCTAGGAGGCTCCGATGAATTATTTATCAGAAAAATCTCTGCGTGCTCCGATCGCAAACAGATCTTTCGTATCCAGACATCTACGGGGATTTTGTATTTCCTGGCTGTTGCTGGTCTTCGTTACACTTTCAAGTGCGCCATGCCATGCCGCATTCGTTGTCACAGGGAGTGGAACAGCGGCAAATGCTTCAGCCGATTGGGTGGCAGGAGAAACGATCGATCTTAGTTTCACCTACGAGCTTTCGTCTTTCGATGATGACTTGTTCACTGCTGATCCCAGCATAGGGATTTACCTTGCCCCCACGCCGATTCCGCTTGCTGTCACGGGATCGATTTCGGGCGCAATTTCGGCTTTAGGACCAATTTCTCGAGTTGTTGCCCACAATAATGATGCGTCTGGCGATCAACTGAAATTTGAGAATAGTAATGCTACTGGAGTTGCACAGGCATTCGAAAAGACCGACGTGACCCAGTCAGCGCTTCCAACTGATCCGGCGTTGAGCTTTACAGCGTTACACGCCCAAATCTTCCCATCGATCGCTAATGAATCTCCCTGGACGAGTTCATCAGCGGTAATATTTCTCAGTGTCACGAACACGAACCTACTATTGGAATCGTTCCAGTGGACCGTCGTCGAGCAGCAACCGCTCACCGCCGACTTTGACTTCGATGGCGATGTCGATAATGTGGATCTTCTCATTTGGGAAGTGACTTTTGGCCTAGCTCCTGTTGCAGATGCTGATGGTGATGGCGACACGGACGGCAATGATTTTCTCATTTGGCAACGCGAGTTCACCGGGCCGGGGCCACTAGCAGCAACGACCGTACCCGAGCCAAGCACGCTGATGCTTTTGCTCGGATCAGTGGCCATAGGGCTGTGCATGACAAGGCACACTGGATTACTTATTTTAGTTAGGAGCCCCCGATGAATTTCTTAGCCGAAGAATCATCGAGTCATACCATCGCGGACAAATTGCTCGCGTCGAGACATCCTCTCGGCTTTTGTATGTCTTGGCTGCTCTTGATAAACTTCTTGCTGTCGAACGCACCATGCCAAGCCGCATTCATGATCACAGGTAGTGGAACAGCGGCCAATGCCTCGGGCGATTGGGTACTAGGAGAGACGATCGATCTTAGTTTCGTCTACGAGACTTCGTCATTCGGCGACGACGCATTTATTGCTGATCCTAGCTTAGGTGTTTACAATGCTCACACACCCATTCCGCTTACTGTCACTGGATCAGTTTCGGGTTCCATCTCGGCTGTCGCACCGATTGGCCGAGTCATTGCCGTCAATGATAGTGTGATTGGCGATGTTCTGAAAATTGAGAATACCAATGTTACCGGATTTGGGGCGTCTTTCATCAAGGTTGACTCGACCCAGACAGGGCTTTCGACTGATCCTCCACTAAGTTTTGCTGCGTTACACGCCCAGGTCTTTCCATCGATCGCTAGTGAAGCCCCCTGGGCGAGTGATCCAACGACAATCTTCCTTGGTGCCACGAACACAAATCTGCTGTTGACGTTCTTTCAGTGGACGGTTGTCGAACTCAACCCGGCCGACTTCGACACCGATGGTGACGTAGACGGGGCCGATCTGACTGTGTGGGAATCGTCGTTTGGCATCGGCGCCGGTGCCGACGCCGATGGGGATGGCGACTCGGACGGCAATGATTTTCTTGTTTGGCAGCAGCAATTTACTGGGCCTGGGCCATTGGCAGCATCGACATCGGTCCCCGAACCGACATCTGCCCTGTTGTTTACCGGCCTGTTCGCAATGGCTGTCGGATTTCGACAAAGGCGTGATGACACTATTCCATTTTCAGTTTGAAGGAGACTGATCATGAAAATTTATTCGATGATGTTTGCAATCTGCATTTTCGCAGGTGTCATGCGAAATGCTTGCGCTCAACCAACGATTTATACGGACGAACAGGCGTATCTCACCGCGCTTACTAACCTGGGCTATGCTCAGTCTCAGGATAGTTTTGAAAACAACGACGATTGGGGATTGCTAGAGATTTTTACGGCACCGGATGTAACAAACCAAGGCGTGAATTGGACAGGGCTTGGCGGGGGAGTTAATCTGCGCAGCCCGGTGGCAAGGTCAGGTGAATGGGCGCTGCAGTCCTCTCCCGAAGGTTCACCGACCGATGGTTTTTTCACGACAGCCCAGGAGCCGATGTTCGGTTTCGGAGGATGGGTCCGCGCAGGCAACGCCGGCCCGACCGGATTCAACGACGTCTCACTGTTTCTCAACGGATCGATGACTGCCGAGGACGAATTCAGCATTGGGCCCAACTATCAGTTCATCGGCGTAATCGACCCCACGGGGATCATTGATTTAAGGTTCGAAACCGAGCCGATCGAACTCCCCGAGCCAGGCTCAGGCGATCCGCTCAAACCGTCCAAGACGGTCTTTCTGGACGACTTTACGTTTGGGCACGCTGTCGCGCCGTCGCTGCGCGAGCCCGGTACCCATTGGTCCAACTCTGTTGGCGGGATCTACATGACCGGTACCAATTGGACCGGCGGCAGCACGCCTATCGCAACGGACAATGCGCTGTTTCATCTGGGCAGTGCGACACCTTACACGGTTAATTTTTCACAAAGCGAAACTGCAAGCCAGGCGGTGATCGCCAACGACAAAGTCCATTTCAATTTGGGTGCCAACACCTACAACCTTACAAAATCGAATATCACTCGCGAATCGCTGATCGTCGGCGAACTTAACGGTGACATTGGCGAGCTGACTATCGAAAACGGGACGGTAGCAGGATCCAACACCGTGGTGGCCCATTCCGTGGGGTCCACTGGAAATTTGTTTGTGCAAAACGGCGGCCACGTCAACATGAGTGGTCACATGCGAATCGGCTCAGGCGGCATTGGACAAATGGATATCGCTGCCGGCTCCACGGTCACCAGTGGTTTTTCTGCGATTGGAATGTTTGGCGGAAGCGGTGTGGTCAACGTCGATGGTGTCGGGGCAACTTGGTCTGCCGGCGTGGTCAATGTCGGCATGGGGGGCAATGGCCAATTGAACGTGACAGGCGGAGCCGAGCTCAATGCTTCCATCACAACGTCCGCAAAACTTGGAAATGGTTTGACGACCGACTTCGCCGGTATTGGAAACGTCGTAGTCTCAGGTGTTGGAACCACGGTGAACGCTGGTGGTGTGTCTCTCGGAGTGGGCAACATCAGCACGATGACTGTTTCTGGCGGTGCTGTAGTAACTACCACTGGTAGTGTTAGCGTCGGAATCGGGGATACCGCCGATTTAACCATTGATGGTTCGACCTGGAATAACGGCAACACGACATTTGTGGGTAACGGAAGTTTGTCGGTGACGAGCGGATCGACGTTTTCATCACTCTCGCTTATTTCCGGAACGGGAGCTCCCAGCACGGTCACGTTCCAAGGTCCAAACACTCAGGTCGACATCACGAATGTCACCATTGGAAAGACGGGAACCAGTTCGTTGAGCGTCACCAACGGCGTTGTGATGAACTCAAAAATTGTTGAAATCGGCGTCGGTGCAGACTCCAGCGCGATCATATCTGGCCCCACCACCAATTGGACACTTACCGAAGTCAACAGGTTTGCACCAGGCACTTTAACCGTTGGCGCCGGAGACCAGATAGGTACCTTCTTCAGCTCTGGTGCCGTCTATAAGACAGGTTCACTTTCGATTGAAAACGGTTCAAGTGTAACCACCGAGGACATGTACGTGGGTCGAACACGAACCGGTCTTGGCACACTGAACATTTCAGGCCCCGGCGCGACTCTTGACGCGGGCTCGCAGACGTCGGATGACACATACATCGGCTATCTGGGAGACGGCGTCGTCAACGTCACGAACGGCGCGACGTTTGATTCTGGCCGTGTCTTTGTTGGCCGATTCGGAATTCGCAATCTGCTTAGGGGCGAACTCAATGTCATCGGACCCTCGTCGACCTGGAATGCTAACGGGTTTGCTTACGTCGGATTCAACAACAATAACAGCAATCAACCTTTCCAGTCGGGTTCACTTTTCTTTTCGGAAGGCACGGTCAACATCACCGGTGGAGCAACTGCTTCGTCGACAGGCTTGGTCGTTGGGGATCGGCGACTTTCGAAGGGCGTAATAAACATCGATGGGGCCGGCACTCAAATGTCCGTTGGCCTTAATGGCGTTCAAATCGGGCACCTAGAAACATTTATTAGCGGCTTTGGCACTTCATTTGAAGGGGCCGGGTTTGTCAACGTCTCCAATGGAGGGCAACTCAACGTGACGGGCGACATTCATGTCGACGCTGGTACGCTGGATTTGCTGAACGGCACGGTTACCGCAAGCACGGTTTTCGTTGAAGGGGAACGGTTAGATGACGGGGCAACCGTTGTGCTTTCCGGTGATGGAACCATCAACGCCAACGTGATGAACTCCGGCGGATTTATTACTCCCGGGCATTCCGCCGGCGCGCTTGTAATCAATGGCGACTTTACGCAACTATCCGACGGCACGCTCGATATTGAGCTTGGTGGTTTATTACAGGGTACTGAACACGATTTTCTCAATGTCTCTGGCATTGCAATGTTGGACGGTACTCTTGATATATCGCTGATCGACCCGGGAACCGGCCTGTTCTCGCCAGTTTTGGGCGACTCGTTTAACATTCTCACCGCCACGGACGGAGTGAGTGGCAGATTTGTAGGGTTGAACTTTCCTGCCCTTCCCGGCGGATTGGGCTGGGGCGTGACCTATGGACCCAACACGGTCTCGCTTCGAGTTCTCACGGTCGCTTTGTCGCCCGACTTCGATTTTGATGGTGACGTGGATGGTGCAGACTTGGCCGTGTGGGAATCATCGTTTGCCGCCGGTGCGGGGGCAGACGCCAACGGCGACCTCCTCAGCGACGGCAACGATTTCCTCGCTTGGCAGCGTCAGTTTACCGGTCCGGGGCCAGCTGTTGTCGCAGCGACGTTACCCGAGCCGACCACACAGCTACTATGCCTTCTTGGCATCACCCTGTTTGCAGGATTGGAAAGAAGTCACCGACGAGTGAGAATATGGGAGGGTTATCGAGTGATGAAATTGGCTCGTTTGAACCTAACTCGACCATCAGGCTCGTCAGTGACTGAGGCCCGCCGGAGTCGCATTGCCCCGCGAAACCGGCGGCGCCTCTTTTTTTCAAGTGCGTTCACCTTAGTTGAACTCTTGGTGGTTATTTCGATCATTGGGGTGCTTGTTGCTCTCCTGTTGCCAGCGGTTCAGGCAGCTCGTGAAGCGAGTCGCCGTACACAATGCACGAACAACCTTAAGCAGATTGGCTTGGCGTTTCAAAATCATCACGGTGCTCATGGTGCCTTTCCTACCGGCGGTTGGAGTTGGAGCGACCCGCCCACCTACGTCAATGGTAGCCCTGTCTCGGGGCTAGAGCAGAGGGCAGGGTGGTGCTTTCAAATTCTTCCCTATGCCGAAGCACAAAACGTATGGCAGGCCGGGCCGGAGATGGCAATCGGTGCTCCGATCGGCTTCTTGTTCTGTGCTTCTCGACGGCAGCCACAAACGGTAATGCATCAAGATAATTACAGTCCTCCGATTACCGGTGGACAAATTAAGCATGCGCTGTGCGACTACGCTGCTGCCAATCGTGAAATGACGGGCGTCGTTCGACGTGCGATTGTTACCTCAACCGACGGAACCCCGGATTCGCTGAGTCCACAAGTTCCAGTTCGCTTAGCTCAAGTTACCGACGGCTCATCCCATACACTCCTCGCAGCAGACAAGCGAATGAATGTTGCTCTCCTAGGGGAATGGCAAGACGACGACAACGAAGGATATACCGCGGGATGGAATGAAGACACAATCCGACGGACGGATGCGTCTCCCTCACCCGACCATATCGGCAATGGCGACGGCGACCGTCTATTTGGCTCCTCACACCCTGAAGTTATTAACGCGGTGTTTGTTGATGGTTCCGTACGGACCGTGTCGATGGATGTCGACAAAGATTTGTTTCAAAGGCTTGGCAACATTTCTGATGGAGAGTCGGTCGATGATCTTTTGTTGTAGAAAGACAGTCTTCGCTGGACTACTGCTTAGCCTGGGTGTGATAACCACCGGTTGCGGGGGAACTCCCGTGAGTGAATTGGCCAAGCAGCTGGAACATGATGATCACTCCGTGCGATACGACGCAGTCAAGAAACTTGAAGCGTATGGGCCGGAAAGTATTGAGGCCGTCGACGCATTGGCAGTTGCACTAGCAGACCCGTCCGAGAAAGTTCGATATCGAAGTGCAAAAGCGCTTAGCAAAATTGGTATTGGAGCGGCGCCAGCCGCCGTGGCGCTCAAAAATTCGCTTCAACAGGCAGAGTCTGAGATGCGCTACTACGTGGTCAAAGCGTTGGCCAACGTTGAAGACGCAGCAGTGGTTGCGGTCGAGGAGCTTACCGAAATTATCGAAGATGATGACGAAGCGAGAATACGATATTACGCCGCAAAGGCACTTGGCAAGATCGGGAACCAAGCTCAGGCGGCAATACCTGCCTTAGAAAAAACGACCAAGGATGTCGACGAAAAAGTGAGAAGAGCCGCCAACGAAGCGTTAGAAAAAATCAAGCGATGATACCGTTGGTCTATTCATACCCATTACGAACTAGCTTTACAAAAATGCATCGAATTCAATCATCGTTGAACCAAATAGCATGCTCCGCAGCGATTCCCTTGCCGGAGATGTGTATGGCAAATGGGTCGCCTGGGTTCTCTCATCAGGCAGAAAGCGGGAACGCGACGATGCGAGAAGACCAGCGGGCGAGAGATTCTAACGATCCGAGTAACAGCCTGCGACTTGACCAGGCTGCTGCAGGACCGAGTAAAAGTAGGCGGCCTCGAATAGCCCTTTATTCACACGACACCATGGGGCTAGGGCACTTTCGACGGAATCTCTTAATCGCACAGTCGTTGGCGGAATCTGAACTTGGGGCCACGTCACTACTCATTACGGGTGCCCACGAGGCAAATTTCTTTTCACTCCCTCCTGGAGCCGACTGCATAACTCTGCCACGTCTTCAAAAAGATACAAACGGCAATTATGTCTCGGGACAACTTGGGATCTCGGTCCACGATCTTGTGCGATTGCGTGCCGAGTCGATCTGCTCTGCGATGAAGGTTTTCCAGCCCGATGTGTTTATTGTTGATAAGGTACCTACCGGCGCATTTGGCGAACTGCTTCCTGCACTGCGATTCATGAAGCAGCAATTTAATCGGAAGTGTGTGTTGGGTATACGTGATGTTTTGGATGATCCTGAGACGGTACTTGCCGAATGGAAAGATTCAGAAAGTCACCAAGCCATTGAAGCATTTTTTGACGAAATTTGGGTCTATGGTGATCCACAAGTTTATGACACCGCTTCGGAATATTGTTGGCCTTCGGAAAGCATCCATAAAATTCGGTACACGGGCTATTTGAATCAGTCCTCACGATTGGCAACCACAGGAAGCGAAGAGGTGAAATTCGAGGATGATAAGGGCCAATTCATCGTTTGCACTCTCGGCGGTGGTCAGGATGGATACCCACTGGCCCGAGCTTTTATCGACAGTCTGCCAGAGTCAGGATTTCGCGGGGTGTTGTTGACGGGCCCGTTCATGCCAGAAGAGCAACTGCGTTCGCTGCAAGAAAGTGCGACAAATTGCCCCAACCTATGCGTCCTGAAGTTTTCTACTGAGGCCGATCAGCTCATTAGCCGGGCCGATCGCGTGATTACCATGGGCGGCTACAACACCGTCTGTTCGATCCTCTCTTTTCAGAAAAAGGCGTTACTAGTTCCACGAGTTTTTCCCAGGACCGAACAATGGATTCGTGCTCAAAAGCTGCAGCAGTTGGGATTGGTCGACATATTGCACCCCGGCAGCCTTTCGTCCACGGCACTTCAACAGTGGATGGTTAGTAAATCCTCGGTTCCAACAAAATCTTCCGATCTCATTGATCTTAATGGCTTAGCTCGCATTAAAGAGTTATGTCGTGATCTAGTTATAAAACGATCTCCTAAACATTCTTTCCACACGCGAGAAGTCGTATGAAAGTAAATTACTCTGATGAGCCTGCCTTGCTTCGACCTCGACGCATTGGGTACGTCGTGAAGCGTTACCCGCGTTTTTCAGAGACCTTTGTGGTCAACGAAATTCTGGCTCATGAAAAGGCGGGCATGGACATCAATATTTTTGCCCTGCGACCCACGTCAGACACGCATTTTCAACATGCGATTGCCGATGTGCGTGCGCCGGTCGTTCACTTGCGATATGGTGGTATCAAAGCGGAAACCATGTGGCGAGAGATCGAAGCTTTTGGGCGTGACTATCCGCATAAATGGGCCGTTCTCAAAGAAACGGGCGGTTATTCGGCAATCGAGGTCTATCAGTCGCTACTCTTAGCACGACAAGTCGAAAAACGAGGCATTGACCATCTGCATGCACATTTTGGTACGACCTCGGCTTCGGTCGCTCGGCTGACTTCTCTACTTACGGAAATTCCTTACACTTTTACAGCCCATGCCAAGGATATTTTTCATGAGGGAGTCGACGAGCAGCAACTTGGTCGAAAGATTGCCGATGCGGCAACGGTCGTCACGGTCAGTGATTTTAACGTTGAGGATCTTGGCAAACGTTTCCCCGAATCGAGATCAAAGATTAAACGAATTTATAACGGATTAGATCTTGAGGCCTTTCCTTATTCGGTTCCCAAAGAGCGATTGCCTAAAATCGTGGCGGTCGGGCGTTTAGTCGAAAAGAAAGGATTTTCGGATTTGATCGATGCTTGTGCCTTGCTTGCGAATTCGCAAGTTGAATTTGAGTGTACGATTATCGGCGGCGGAGACCTGGAAAACTCGCTGCGATCTCAGATTGAACACTTGGGACTAGAAGAGCGTGTTATCTTGACAGGGCCGCGCCCCCAAAAGGAAGTCCATCGAGCAATACACGAAGCGACCATGTTCGTAGCGCCCTGCATTACCGCCTCGACAGGTGATCGCGATGGTCTGCCGACCGTACTTCTTGAATCGATGGCCTTAGGAACGCCTTGCCTTTCGACCAGTGTTACAGGAGTTCCAGAAGTGGTGCGACATGGCGAAACAGGGCTGCTCGTTCCCGAGCAGCAGCCAGAAAAACTAGCTCAAGCGATGCAACAGCTACTGACAGACGCCCAGCTGCGGGTCAACCTCTCGAAAGCTGCACGGCAGTTAATCGAGAGCGAGTTTTCGATCCACACGAATACTAAAAAAATGCGGGCAGTTTTCTCTAATTGTCAGTCACCAGTACCGCAGCGAACGCTGGCAGGAGTTGGGTGATGCGCATTGCTTATCTATGTTGCGATCCAGGCGTCCCTGTTTTTGGATGCAAAGGCTGCTCGGTTCATGTACAAGAAGTACTACGCGAGTTTTTGCGTCGCGGCGTCGAGGTTGATCTCTTTACGACCCGACTTGGTGGGCCTCCTCCAGAAAATCTACTGGATGTCCAGATACACTCGATTGATTTGGCTAAAAGCACTGACGCCAACTCAAGGGAAGAGTCCCTTTTGGCGGCAAATGACACCCTGAAGAAAGCCTTAGAAAGCAACGGGCCCTACGATCTTGTTTACGAACGCTATTCACTCTGCTCTTATGCAGGAATGGAGTACGCTCGTGACCACAATTTACCAGGCCTATTAGAAGTCAACTCTCCTCTCATCGAAGAGCAGGCCCAATACCGTACGCTAGTCGATCGGGATCGTGCGGAGCAGAGCACACTTCGCGCGATGTCTGCGGCGGGAGCGGCAATAGCAGTCTCTCAGATGGTTGCCGATTATATCCTTCGATACCGACAGGGTTCCGACGATGTTTACGTCATTCCTAATGGGGTGGACACGTCCCGCTTTCAGAGTGACGCAGAATCTAGTTCGCCTCGCCATCGAGGCGATTTTACGGTTGGATTTGTCGGGACACTAAAACCTTGGCATGGAGTGGCTAGTCTCGTAGAAGCTTTTGGCACACTCGCGGCTGA
Organism: Planctomycetota bacterium; assembly: GCA_029259945.1. GTDB lineage: Bacteria > Planctomycetota > Planctomycetia > Pirellulales > Lacipirellulaceae > Bythopirellula. Next base: position 121,530 of record JAJDEF010000030.1, on the reverse strand, counting down.
GGAATCGACAGCGAGGCTAGTGATTGTAGGTGATGGGCCGGAACGCAAAAGGTTGGAAGAGCAAGCGTCGGAACTGCCTGGTGATACGGGGCGACATATCCACTTCACGGGAGCCGTGTCACCCGACGCGATACCTGCGTTACTCAAGTCGATGGATGTGGCTGTCGCGCCGTATCTACCGAAAGATGGATTCTATTTCTCGCCGTTGAAGTTGTTTGAATACATGGCTGCTGGATTGCCGACGGTCGCTAGTGAAATCGGGCAAATCCCTGAGATTATCAAAGACGCAGAAACAGGGTTGCTTGTGCCGGCTGGAGATACTTCAGCTCTCGCTCAGGGCTTGATCAAGCTTTGCCGGCAACCAGAGCACCGTGCTCGTATGGGAAACGCCGCCAGGGATGTTGCGGTCGGTCAGTATACTTGGAAATCGGTGGTCACACGGATTCTGAATATTGCAACCGAGTTGGGCAGACGCGGCCCCGCGATTCCTCCACCCCACTTTCTGCTTCACGCATCAAACACCACAAAACGTCCAACCTACTAACGCAAATTATGGGTCGACCAAAAACAGTCAACGACAGTTTCTCTCGCTTCCGGCAAGTGATGCGCCACTTTACGCCCGAATTGCGTAAGGAGAAACCGCTGATTGCCGGCTCGATGGTGGCCCTATTATTAAGCGTTGCCTTTCGACTCTTAGAGCCTTGGCCCCTCAAGTTGGTTTTGGATCAAGCTCTCACTTGGGACCAACCCCAAAAAACCGAGCTGCTCGAGCGGTTTAGCCATATCAACCCGACGACACTGTTAGCACTAACGGCCATGAGTCTGGTCGTCATCGTCGCGCTACGCGCTACCAGCGACTACTGCAAAACTGTGAGTTTCGCACTGATAGGCAATCGCGTAATGACTCGTATCCGTGGGAAGTTATACCGCCATTTGCAATCGTTATCGCTTTCGTTTCACGATAAGGCACGTAGCGGCGATCTCTTGGTGCGCATGATTGGTGATATCAAACTAATGCGAGACGTGGCGGTCTCTGCACTACTGCCACTGATGGGTAGCGTGCTAGTGCTGGTCGGAATGGTGAGCGTGATGTTTGCGGTGAATTGGGAACTCGCGCTACTGTCGATGATTGTCGTGCCCTTATTTGCTCTGTCGACAGTACACTTAGGACGTCGCATTCATTCTGCCGCTCGAAAGCAACGTCAGCGAGAAGGCGCGATGGCTGTCACAGCATCTGAAGCGATTGCCTCGGTCAAGGTGGTTCAGGCCCTCTCGCTAGAGAGTCATTTCGATAAAAGCTTTTCCAAGGAGAATAAACGTAGCTTGTCGGAGGGCGTGAAGACACGTCGACTCGCGGCCCGTTTAGAACGAACGACCGACATCCTTACGGCGGTAGCCATGGCTTCTGTGCTTTGGTACGGAGCCAAGTTGGCCATTGCGGGTGAACTGCAAGCCACTGCCTTGGTTCCCTTCGCTTTCTATCTCAAACTCGCATTTCGCCCGATGCAGGATTTCGCCAAGTACGCCGGGCGGTTGGCGAAGGCTACGGCTGCTGGCGAGCGGATCGTCGAGCTGCTCGAAGAAACTCCCGACGTCCAAGATGCGCCCGATGCTGAGGAGGCGCCGCCATTTCGAGGGAAACTGCAATTCTCGGATATCACCTTTGGATACGAACCAGCGGTCTGCGTCTACGACAACCTTTCGTTTACGGTCGAGGCGGGACAGTTTGTTTCCATCGTCGGTGATTCGGGTGTAGGAAAGTCGACCCTACTGAGCCTCCTGCTACGTCTTTACGATCCGCAAGAGGGGCAAATTCGGATTGATGAGCAAGACACTCGCCAGTGGACACTCGCTTCGCTTCGCGGACAAATCAGCGTCGTCTTGCAAGACACTATCCTCTTTGCCGGAAACGTGTACGAAAACGTCGCATTAGGCGCCACTGATGTCGGGCTAGAAGAAATTGTTGAAGCAGCCAAACTCGCCAATGCTCATGACTTTATTGAATCTCTGCCGCAAGGATACGAGACCATGTTAGGAGAGCGAGCGGTGAATCTATCGCACGGCCAACGTCAACGCCTTGCCATCGCGCGTGCGGCCGTTCGCAATGCCCCCTTCCTATTGCTGGACGAACCAACGACCGGTCTTGACGAGAAGAACGAACGCGAAGTCCGCGCATCGCTCAAGCGATTGGCTGCTGGTCGCACGACGCTGCTCGTCACTCACGATTTGCTACAAGCAGCCGATGCCGACGAGATTCTCTACATCGAAAGCGGATGCATTTGTGAAACGGGCTCTCACGACGAACTGGTTCGTCTCGCAGGCCGGTATGCCGAACTCTATCATCTGCAAACGAACAATGGAAATCTAACCCAAGGGAAGCCTCATGGCATCTCCACCTAGTCTTATGGATACCAGCAGTCAACTGGATTTTGACGTTTCGGCGCAGGGAACTTGCAATCCGTACGTTTTTCTTGTGGGGTCTCCGCGGTCGGGCACTACGATGCTCAAACGCATGGTTAACGCCCATCCGCTGGTAGCCATTACCCGCGAAACACACTGGATTCCTCGGTATTACGAAAAGCGAAAGGGCGTCACGCAGGATGGGCATGTGAACGAAAATTTGGTCGATTATCTATTCGAGCATCATCGTTTCGAGCAAATGAAGATCAAACGAAGCTCGCTACTCAAAATAATGAGCAACCAACCTGATCTAACGTATGCCAGTCTAGTTGGGCAGATATTCGACAACTACGGCCGGCGTAAAAAGAAGCCGCTTGTGGGTGATAAAACACCTACTTATGTGCGTAAACTTCCTGTTTTGCATCAGCTCTGGCCAAAAGCGCGAATCGTCCATTTGATTCGCGATGGGCGTGATGTTTGGCTGTCGATGCAAAACTGGCGGATGGCATCGAAAGCAGTAGGGCAATTCAAATCTTGGAGCGTTGATCCGCTGGTCACCACGGCGCTTTGGTGGAAAGCACTCGTTGGAATGGGCTGTCGTGACGGGAAGGTGATCGGCGAAGATCAGTATCAGGAACTCAAGTACGAAGAACTCGTCGCTCAGCCAGGGGTGGAATGTAGAAAGCTTGCGTATTTTCTAGGGATACCGCATGTCGAAGCGATGGAGCACTACTACGAGGGAAGAACACAAACCGGCAAATCGCTTTCGACGAATGCTGCTTGGCTGCCTCCCACTCCAGGCCAGCGAGATTGGCGAACGCAAATGGAAGCCGAAGACGTCGAAAAGTTTGAGGCCGCCGCTGGTGATTTGCTCGAAAATTTAGGTTACGAGCGGAGATACCCTGTCATCTCCCTCGAAGTCCGCAAAGAAGTCGATCGCATCAAACGCGAGTTTGCAGAAGCCGTCGCCGGGCGCTGGCGATTACCAGAACCTTGGTAGATATTCTTCTAGCCGCATCCTGCAAAGGGTTACAAGGACGATGCTTAATTTTATTGATGCAAAAGTCGTTGCGGCCGACCCCGAGTTGCCGGCGCTCAAGATCATCCTTGACGATGACGCTGCCCTGGCATTATTCGCAAAGCATCTTCCCGGTCTTCAGGTCACGGCGACCCGTTGCACCTACTTGCGATACAAACCGCACACTAGCTGCTTGGCGACCTTTGTTCTTGATACTCGTGAGGGCAAGCAGACCGTTCACGTTATCGCCCACAGGGTCGACGCCAACAAAAAGTTGATAAAGGTCAGTCGCGGCAACCAGACATGCGATTCGCTATCTCCATCGCCAATCGTAGTCAATAAATTGTCGATGGTCATCTCGCCTTTTCCTTACGATAGCGAGCTACCGGCGCTCGAATGGACAGCAACGCGTGACGGACAACTTCAGTTGCTTTCACGACTTTCTCCTGAGGAAGACAATCGATTGTTTGCTGCCGACTGGAACCCGCTTCGCTATAAACCTGGACGCAGGTATGTCACTCGACTCGACATCGACAATCGCCCTCAGGCAGTTCTCAAACTTCACTCAGAGCAGGTCTACGACCAATCTCGCAGGGCCACTAAGTCGCTAGGATCGCTGTCTGAAATCAACATCGCTCGCCCCATCGGGCATTCCGATCGGCATCATGCGATCCTGCTTGAATGGCTTCCTGGAGAGTCTTTTGCAAGCTTAATCGCTAGCGATCAGCTACCTCCGAGTGCCGCCCGAGAGATGGGACGCATTCTTGCCCGACTACACGACCAGCACATCACCAAGCTTCCATACCGTTCGTCTGAGAGCGAGGCACAAGAACTTCATCGCGTTACCAACGACCTCGCGGCGATCTTACCTTCGATGAAGGAGCCACTGCACGAGGTTTCGCAGGGATGCACCGCCTTATTAGCCGAGTTCCCACAGGTCGAGGTACCGATTCATGGTGATTGCCATCCGCAGCAGTTTGTTGTCAACAAATCCGAAGTCGCCATCATCGACCTAGATAGCGCCGCGCTCGGGCACCCAGCAAGCGATCTTGGTAATTTTTTAGCTCACTTGGAACGCGAAGTGTTGCAAAGAAGAATGGATCGAGGGCTTTGCGACAAAATCTCTGCGGAACTGCTCTCAGGATACGCTGAAAAGACAGCAACCATCGATCCTCGTGCCGTTCAAACTTATCGAGCGGCGGGGTTATTGCGTTTGGCCCACGAACCCTTCCGATATCGGCAACCAAACTGGCATCATGAAACAGAAAAAATGATCGAACGGGCCGCCGATCTTCTCGACGCAGCTGGCCAGCTGCCAGTCGTTTCCTCGAAACAGCCTAAAAATACAGTGGGGGCTAAAGGTCGGGACTGGGAAATTGAAGTCGTCGATCTGTTCTCTGTGGGCGATGATACTGCTCTGGAAAACGCAGACACTGCAATCGACCCTCGCCTCGCTTGCCAATACATTGTCCCCATCCTGAAGCAAGCTTTTCATGACGAGTCGTTGGAATTACGTTCCATTCGGGTGCTGCGACACAAACCCGGTCGGCGCTGCCTGATCGAATATTCGTGCATGAGCACCGCAGGCAAGAGCGACGTGACAGCTCTTGGCAAGCTACATGCCAAGAGCCGGCATGAGAGAAGCGATCGCCTGCAGCAGGAGCTATGGCAGAGTGACTTTCACGACGATAGCCCCGATGGAATCTCAGTCGCTCGCCCCCTGGGGATCGTTCCTGAGTGTCAGATGTGGTTGCAAGAGCGAGTTTCAGGAGTTCGCTGTTGGGACGCCCTCTTAGCTCCAGGGGGAGAGGGCATCGCCGCTCGAATTGCCGATGCTGCGACGAAGTTACATCAAGCAGATATTTTCACAGATCGAGTCCATACGATCCAGGATGAGTTGCAAATACTAGAAGAGAAATTACCGCTCGTCGCCCGTCAAATCCCTCAACTCAGGTCTCGTATTAGTACAGTACTCACCGCTTGTCGTGAACTAGTGGCATCCGTTCCGTCGACGGAGCCGAAGGGAATTCATCGAGACTTTTATCCCGATCAGCTACTGATCGACGGCGACCATCTTTATGTGCTCGACCACGACCTCTACTGCATGGGTGATCCTTGCCTTGATATCGGAAACTTTTGCGGCCATTTGATCGAGCAAAGCCTACGGCAACAAGGGCATCCCAACGTTTTTGCAGCGATTCAGAACACAATGGTCGAGCGATTTTGTACTCAGCAGAAAGATTGCAAATCGGATGTAATCGATGTCTATACAACCCTAACGCTCGTTCGTCATATCTATCTGAGCACACGTCTTGCTGGTCGCGGCAATAATACTCGGCAAGTTCTGGACTATTGCGAAGCCGCACTAGCACGTCGTTTCTGCTGGACAGAAGTAGCGAGGTAGCCCAGCCCAACAATGCGGTTATTGACCCTTCCCCGCTCTCAGTGCCAGCCTAAGTGAGGCAATCGGGGTGCATGACAAGGGCGTCAGCGATGGACAGCAGAAACAAGAAACCCTGCAATCGTCGGTGTTTTTACACACTGACAACGCAGGATAACTACGGACCATCTATACAGTGCTCCCTCTAGGACTCGAACCTAGAACCTATTGATTAAGAGTCAATTGCTCTGCCAATTGAGCTAAGGGAGCTGATTTACGCAGCATTGTAGCGGATCGCACCGAGGTGCATCTAGCCCCTGTTTTATCGAGATTTTTTCGAGCCCTGGCCGCAAGGAGAGCTGTCTTTCGATCGCTTCGCGCCCGTTTACACCCTGCCCAAGATACCCTCGCACAACGCAACCATCTCCACCTCACATAGCCCGACCATCCTGGTCGACTTACACATGCAAAGCAATTACGTCGCACTGACAACTAGTGAGTAGCCTCGGTTGCTCCCAACCGAAGCTGCATGAGGCATTGGGCGACGTCTTGGCAGTAGCGCCGACTTGCAAATTATCAATTTTGCCAAGCGAAGGTGACTATCAACCCAGACGAGCGAGTCGCTTCGGTAGTTACGAGCCAAACCTGTTTATCCACAGCGGATGGGGTCTAAACGCCTGTGCGATTCAGCACACTACCCAATCTACTCTTGATACAAAGTAGCAATCGTTACGTGCTTCGCATTAAAACTTAAAACACCACTAATTGCGTTAAATACACTGCGGTGAAAAATCTTGCAAACGAGTCGTTAGGGTAAAAAAGTTTTCGTAAAAAATGCTTGACGCTCTTGAAGCGACACGCTCTACTCCCAGTGATTGGTGGTCGTCAGACCATCTGGAGTACTCAGGTTTACCTTTCTGAGAAGGGGAGGACCGCTCATGAGTGCGAAAAATTCCGTTTCTCTAAGTCGTTCTTTACTGGCGAAATTCGCCCTTCTTGCCGTAGGCGTTAGCGTCTCTCTGCTGGTGGCAACCTCTTCAGCCAGCCCGCTTACCTCTGTATTCCACTCAAATGATCAACTGCTGGGCAATTCGCTCGTTGCAGCCTCATGCTTAACACTCGCCATCGCCATGGCGGATAGCACTTCAAAGACTCTCAACCGAACTGGGGGGCGCTAGTGATGTTTTTTAGATCAATCAAACGAATGGTGATTTTTGGTTTAGTGACTGTTTTGGCTGCTGCGGTCACCCCAGCGACGACTCAAGCCCTGGTGGCCGTCGATCCGGGATTTGATTTGTTCGAGAGTATTCAGCCCACCCTGTTTGGTGGAGCCCCATGGGAAGGCCTGCCGTTAGGCACCTTTGATTTTGGCAATGGCCCCGTGGATGTCGGCACGACCGATACCATTGTCGAGCGACTCGGTCAGGCGACCGTGCCTGGCATCGCTTTTCCAGACCTGGCGGGGACCATCGACATCGAGCTTGTGGCGCTGCAACTCGTAAGTTCCGTTCCGATCGATCTGGACGGCCCTGGCCCCAGTCCATTCGGGTTTCACGTTATCACCCTGGACCTGTTCAATCCAAGCACCGGACAGATGGACATCGCATTCGATAGTGCTGGCGGCGGAACTTTCAGCTCGTTCCTTGATGTTGATTTCGATATCCGCTTTGGATCGCTCACCGGCCCGATCGTCTTCTCCGATATTCTTCAACTCACTTCTACCGGTACCCCCTGGGATCGTGTTGCACCTCCCGGCTCTCTCCTGATTCCGAGTGTGAATCATCTGCTCAGCGGGGTGGACAACAGCACTGATTTTCACCCTGGATTTATCGATCCAATCACCGGCATCAAATCCTTCACCGAGGTTCACCCCGCCGGCGCTAACCATTCCGTCCAAACCGCATTCCCGATTTTCATCCCTGAGCCGGGTACGCTGCAGCTACTCGCCCTTAGCGGGGTAATGCTAATGCTTACGATTCGCCGCCGGCGATACTGATCGTTTGCTTAAGCTGCTCATTTCCATAGAAAGGATATAATACATGAATCAACCATTGAAACTTTGGCTGCAAAAAATGGCATGCCCCAATTTCCTCTTTGATTTTAAACGGGTTGCAATCGCTTCGCTGTTGTTAGTCGCTACTGGGGTGATCGGAACTACTCAGGCGGCAACAACCCATGTCACAACAACTGATTACAACGAACAACTAACAGAGTTCACCTGGAAATTCTTCTGGGATAAAAAAATCGTTGGCTTCCCGACGACTGAAGTCGAGAGGCCGCCTGATGACGGCTTTCCTACGCAATTTTGGGATCCAGATATCCGTCTGAACAGTCAGACACTTTTCTCTGTCGTCATCGCCGGAAAGCACTTGGCAAACCCGCACGGCGAAACATTATTTGGGAAAAGAGGTTTCTTTAGTCTTCCGCTTACAGCGAGTACATCCCCCGGTAATAATCTCCCGAACCCGGTGTGCACGGGGTGCGTTGTAGACATCAAATCGACGGTTCCTGCGGGCGGAGGTGCTGCGGTAATGGAGCTAATGGGCACGATAGCTACAGACCACATTGCTAATCCGGATCACAAAGACTTTTACAGCCTGTCCTGGAAGAACGACCCGAACATCGGGAGGGTAGACTTCATACTAGTTGGGATACATGATCCAAACCCGCCCCCTCCCCTTGTCGACATCCCCGAGCCAGCCGCGTTGCCACTGCTCGCCCTAGGTGGGGTGATAGTTGCAAGTCGCCGGAGACGCATCACCCAGGTCAGTTCTAAAAACATGTAACACCGAAAATGGGGCTCGCTTATGGCTGCGAAAAATTCGGCCGTATTCACGGCCTTGTTAGTACTTGGAATCTGCCAATTTTCCTCTGCCGCTACGATTGATGGCACGATTGTTCGATCGTTCGCATCGCCTTTGGGCGTGTGGACCTATGGCATTGGCATGGACAACGACGGGACGCATGCCTGGATCAGTAAAAGAACCGGGACGGGCCAATTTACTCAGATCGACCTGTTTGGCAACGAGGTGCCTGGCACACGTGTGAACAGGGCCGTATCGATTCCGCAGGGTTTCGAGATGGATGCCGGCGGCCAGCTGTGGCTCGTTGACCGAAGCTCAAACAGTGAGAACGCTGTGCAAATGACGACTGCAGGCGGAACCACTTCAACTATTCCAATAGGCTTTCTAAACAACCACAGCGAACAGAAGGTGCGCAGCTTCTTCCAATTCCTCCACTAATCGATCTCTGGCAGCCTTACAGGCGGCGAGTCGCCAACCACGGTATACTGGACAGCTATGCCACGCTACCCACCGTACAGTTTGATCAAGTCTTCGCGGAACTGCTTGGTTTCACGATTTTGACGAGGAGGCGTATTCCCATGTGTCATTTAGCCATTAAAATCACTGGAGAGGCGACATAACCTATTCGCAATTCCACATTTTTCTCTTTTCTCCATAAGGCATCATGAAAGAGACCCACACCAGCCTGATCTTTGTCTTCTCTTTCCTCATCACGTCATTCGTACCGCTTGCCTGCTCTGCAGCGGTACCCAATATCGTCGTCCTTTTCGCTGACGACATGGGGTACGGCGATCTGTCCTGCTACGGTCATCCACGTATCAGAACCCCTCATCTAGATCAACTTGCACGCGAAGGGATACGACTGACGTCCTTCGTCACCGGATCGTGGTGCAATCCTTCACGGACGCAGCTCATCACTGGCCGTTACATGCCGCGGGTGAAATTTCGCGGCTCCACCGGCGCCGACGGCAAGGGCGGACTTCCCGACTCCGAATGGACATTACCCGAAGCTCTCAAAGACGCTGGCTACCAGACCCACATGATCGGGAAGTGGCACCTCGGCTACAAGGAAAAACGCTTTCTACCGGTTAACCAGGGCTTCGACACCTGGTTCGGCCTGCCCTACTCGAATGACTACATGAGGCCGTGGGTGCAGACCGACGAACCGCTCGGCCTCTATCGTGGGGAGGACATGGTGGAGCATCCCTTCGATCAGGACTTGTTGACTACGCGTTACACGGTCGAAGCGATCAAGCGAATCGAGGCGGCTGACGACCGCCCTTTCTTTCTCTACCTAGCCTATGCCATGCCGCACCTGCCGATCCACGTTTCGGACGCGTTTCGCGGGAAATCACAGGCCGGACTTTACGGCGACGTGATTGAGGAAGTCGACTGGAGTGTTGGCATGGTCTTGGCGGCACTGGAGAAAAAGGGCGTCTCCGGCAACACCCTCGTTTTCTTCGCTTCCGACAACGGTCCATGGATCAACATGCCGCCTCGCATGCGGCAGGCCGGCAACGAACGATGGCACGCCGGTTCCGCCGGACCGCTGCGCGGATGCAAAGGACAGACCTACGAGGGCGGCGCCCGGGTGCCCGCCATGCTGCGCTGGCCCGGCAAGATTGAGCCGGGCCGCGTTTCGGCCGACCTCGTGGGAATGCCCGATATTTACCGCACTCTCATCAGCGCTGCCGGCGGCAAACCTCTCGAGCACAAGATCGATGGACATGACCTCGTACCGTTTCTTGCCGGCAAAACCGAGAACGCCCCACGCGAGGAATACTTCTATTTCCGAAATACGCTCGATGCGCTGCGTTCCGGGGACTGGAAGCTGTGCATGACCACCGGCAAGCCCGAACTTTTCGATATGGTCACCGACCCCTTCGAACGTTTCAATCGCGCCGAGGCCGAACCGGAAAAGGTCGCCGAATTGTACGCCCGGATGAGAGAGATGGCAGCCGAAGTTGGAATAAAAGTTTCTGGTAGTCTTCCCTAGGCCGACGACTTCGACTACTACGGCGGGGAGTTGAAATCTGGATTGCAGTGGTGAGGCGGCAACGCCTTTCAACGTAACTGTCCATTTTAAGATATCCATCACTCCCCCTAACCGACCGTCCAGGCCAAAATTCCCGTTTCGTCTTTCCGCCTTTCCCCTTTGACGCTGTCTTTGTTAGAATCGGGCCCAGTCAACAACCCCACCGCCCCGGTTCTTGCCCGACAGAATTATGGACGAAGCACTCGGACAGTTTTTTGCCAATCAATCTGGTTGGGCACTGGCTGTTGAAATGATCGCTATCTTGGCCGTGCTTGGCAAAGCGGCGGACTGGCTAGTGGGCGAGGCGGTTGTGCTTTCTGAACGGTCTGGGCTTCCCAAAGTGATTATCGGAGCGACGGTGGTCAGCTTGGGCACCACGGCGCCCGAGGCGGCTGTTTCGGTCTTGGCTGCGCTCCAAGGCAACCCGGATGTCGCGTTGGGCAATGCCACGGGTTCGATTATTTGTGATACCGGATTGATTCTTGGTATTGCCTGTTTAATTCTCCCCTTGAAGTTGCCACGTCAAATGGTTAGTCGACAAGGTTGGTTACAATTGGCCGCCGGAGGGTTGTTAGTAGCCGCTTGCTGGCCTTGGCAGGATGGTGGCAACCCATTTCAGTCGGGCGGTGTGCTCCCTCAGTGGCTAGGGATAGTTTTCCTGGTGTTGTTAGTCGGCTATTTATATCTCTCAGTGCGTTGGGCCAAAGGGGCCGGCGGCACGACCGAACTCGAAGAATTTGAACACGATGCGGCGGCATCGATGCCCTATATCGTAAGTAAACTGTTGGTTGCCGTCGCGATGGTGGTCTGCAGCAGCCACGTTCTGATTTTTGCTATCACCGAAATCGCCGAGCGGATGGGTGTCCCTAGCACGATTGTGGCGGCGACACTCGTCGCGTTTGGCACCTCGTTGCCCGAGTTGGTTACTGCCGTCACCGCGGCAAGAAAAGACCACGGCGATTTGGCGATCGGCAACATTATCGGTGCCGATATTCTCAACGTGTTGTTTGTTGCCGGCATGTCGGCGGCCGTCACCCCAGGTGGCCTCAAAGCGCACGAGTCGCTCTTTCAAGTCTATTTTCCTTCGATGCTGATCGTGCTTATCGTATTTCGCATTGGGGTCACCTTCTCGAAAGAACGGCTGCAACGTCCCTTTGGGGCGGTGTTGTTGTTTGTTTACATAGCGGCAATAGCAATTAGCATCGCCGCATTCGGTATGCCCGAACTCTAGAGGACCGACACAGCTGAATTGAGGGGTGCCACTGTCTGGCTTGCCCAGCAGTAGAACCCTGGTACCCGCTTCGCACTGCTGGACAAGCCAGACAGTGGCACCCAAAACGGCTAATGCCAAACTGAAGTCCGACAGGTTTCTAACCGGATGTCGCCTTGAGAAGCAGCCAGTCGCCTAGCCGCGGCGAGAGCTGCGCCACGCTGAGCAGCAATCGAACCTTCCGAGGCACTACAAGTTCTGGCTTGCGTTGCTCGCAAGCGTCCAGGATTTTCCCTGCTAGCCAATCGGGGTCGATACCTTTTAATTTTGCGCCAGCTCCTGGTCGTTTTGCCTCGTCAGGTAAGTCGCGTGACTGCTCGGTGTAACGCGGGTCGTCGTGTTGTCGAGCGATCGGCCCCGGACAGACAAGCAAGGTATGCAACCCTTGAGGGCCAAGCTCTAAACGCAATTGCTGCGAGTAAGCCGCCAACGCAAATTTGCTGGCAGGGTAGGCCCCCAGAAATCTCGGAGCGACTTTACTGGCCAGCGACCCAATATTCACGAGATGGCCGCGTTGCTCAAGCAACAACGGTGCGAATGCTCGTGTCGTTCGTACTGCGGCAAGAAAGTTCACTTCGAGCAACTGCTGAAAATCTTCAGGCTTGGTATCGAGTATCGCCCCGCGAGTCGAACTGCCCGCGCAATTACAGAGGAGATCGACCCGACCATACTTATCGGCGACCATCGCAGCAAGGCGATCCACGTCTTGTTGCTGGGTGACGTCAGCAACAAAAGGGGACACTTCCGTCCCGCTGGCTTCCAGCATGCCAGCGGCCTGTCGAAGGGGCCCTTCGCGACGAGCTACCAGAATTAATCGCGTCTTACGACTCGCCAAAAGCGTCGAGATATTTAATCCCAGCCCCGCCGAAGCACCGGTGATGACGCAGACCTTGTTATGCCAGTAGCCTGATTGCATCTCCTGTTGGCGGCCAATTAAGCCGGTCCTGACGTTTATGTGAGTTTCTTGTTAGATTAAACACGTTGTAAAAGGCAGAGAAAAGCCGCTACCTCTCTCTCTTGGGTACTAGTAGGGAAGTATGGTTGAAGGTGTCTCACCGGGCAAGGACCTCGCCTTACTTCGGCGGATGTAGCTGGTTTTCGACGCCATATTCCCAATCTACCTATTAGGGGCAACAATAGATGACTTCTGTCTTGACCACTCCGACCTCAGATACCGGCAATTTCAGTCGCATTGAAGCACTTATGGATGAGTATCAATCTCCGCTGGATTACGTTCAAACCGCGCGCACAAAAATTGTCGCTACTGTAGGCCCTTCGTGTGGCGAACCAGACCAATTGGCCCAGTTATTGCGATCGGGAGTAAACGTCTTCCGGCTGAACATGGCCCACGGCTCACCTGAAGATCAGCAGATCTATGTCGATCGAATTCGACAGGTAAGCGACGAGCTGAATGCGCCCGTCGGAATTCTCGTCGACTTGGCCGGGCCCAAGTTTCGACTTGGCGTGCTTGATGGCGATTTTATTACCTGTGCACGAGGCGATGAATTCTTCTTTGTAAAAGGAGAATCGAATGCACCCAACGAATTGGTGGCAAGCTACGAACCGCTAGTCAATGAACTTTCGGTAGGCGACCTAGTGATGCTCGCCGACGGAACCGTTTCGATGCAGGTTGAAGAGGTTCGGTCTGATCGCGCCCGCATGCGAGTCGTACAACGAGGCACCATACGTAGCAAGCAGGGCATCAATCTTCCTGGGATTCGTTTGAGTGTTCCCGCGATTAGTGTCGACGATCACAAACACGCCATCTGGGCTGCCAAGGCCGGGGTTGACTTCGTGAGCTTGAGCTTTGTTCGCTCGCCAGACGAAGTACGTACGCTCAAAGACATCGTCCGCTCAAGCGGCTCGGCGGCAAACGTTATCGCCAAAATTGAAAAGCGAGAAGCGCTTGATCGCCTCGATGAAATTGTAGACGAGGCCGATGGCATCATGGTCGCCCGTGGCGACCTGGGCGTCGAAATCGACGTCGCGCAGATGCCGCTAGAGCAAAAGCGAATCATTCGAGTTTGCCAAAAGTTTCACAAGCCGGTTATTATCGCCACGCAAATGCTCGACAGCATGCACGAATCGCTCCGGCCAACCCGTGCCGAAGTGACCGACGTCGCGAATGCCATTCTCGACGGAGCCGATGCTTGTATGCTCTCTGGAGAAACCGCGATCGGCAAACACCCGCAGGAAGCGGTCGAAATGATGAACCGCATTGCGTTGGCCACCGAAAAAAGCATGATCGGCCAACCACTGCGAGCGATCGGGAAAAAACGTGCCGACGGGCTGCACGAAGTTACAAGTGCGGTCGTCCATGGTGCTGGAGCGATGGCCCAGGTTTTGGAGGCCAAGCTGGTAGTCGTCGCTAGCCACTCGGGACGGACCGCTTTGGGGCTCTCGCAGCAGCGCAGCTTTGTGCCGACTATTGGTATCAGCACCGAAGAGACCACCCTACGCCAAATGTCGCTCTACTGGGGTGTCACCCCGTTGCGTAACGCCCCGGCGAGCGATGTCGAGCAACTGATAAAATTCACTGATCGCTGGGCATGTCAAAATGGCCTGGCTACCCGAGGCGACCGAATCGTCATCGTCGGCGGCTCGCACCTGACGGCTGGTCCCAACGATACCCAAATGGCCAGCGGCATCCACGACATCGTCATCGTGCACGAAGTCGAAGGCAAGGCAGGGTAAACGATCGCTCTGTTTTAAGGTGCATCAGTGTAGCTACCTCACCGCGTCCGCCCGCGGGGTCTTTCCGCGTTCTTTGCAACGCACGAAGTCGCCGTCGACGCGCTTCGCCCCGTCGACCCCAACCTAGCTTCGCTAGTCAACTGCAACCGGCCTGAAGATTACCACCAAGCACTAATACTATCAGGCCTACAAGCCCGAATTTCCGCCGACGGGCATTCGCGGGTGGCAGCGACAGTCGTTCGGAGTTGACGTTGCCACTGTGTAGGTGTTTTCGAACGACTGTCGGTGTGCATAGCACAGGAGGTCAATCGGTGCTGGAACTCTGCTCGCCGTTACTTGTTAGATGGGGCCTTCGGTGGCACCGCTGGAGTGGATATTCTGAATGCCTCTTGTGCTGCTGCACACCGACACATGTCCGAACAATGCCGAACGAATGGCAGTGCTGCTTGCGGACAAGTGTCGGCGCCACCCTTTTGAATTCTTCAACTCTCCCCCCTCCGCCCTTATTCGAGAGATTTTGAATAGCCGCGATCTTACAGATCGCCGGAACCACAGCCAACCACTTCGGGCGCATACATATAGCGAGCCTCCACCGGGTAATTGCGCCACTGGATGGAATAGTATTTTTCAAACCAATTTTGAATGTGCGGTTCGACCTCGACATCGTATTCGGGCATGACATGCAGAGTTCGACCGATACGCGATTCGCGCAGTTCGCCTTGCTCGACAATCACCTCTCCCGACTTGATCACTAGCCTTGGCAATTCGAACATGACCTCTTTATTCTCGTGCGGCGTGTAGACCGTAATATCGGCATCGGCTCCGACGGCTAGGTGCCCTTTGTTTTTTAGCCCCAAGATACGGGCTGGGCCTGCGCGGGTGATGATCGCAATTTCGGAGAGGGTATATTCACGATCTAAATCGGCCAGTGTCGACCGCTCGCCGACCAGCGGGTGGCATGTTTTCAATACATCTTTGCGATAAGTACGGTCCATCAACAATCGAATGATTTGCGGGTAGGCCAAAAACGACCCGCCGTTGGGGTGGTCGGTGCTCATCACCACTTGCCACGGGTCGTTCACCAGTAGGTACCATTCCAAGCCGATGGCCCACTGCAGAGCATGCACCAGCGACTTGTTCTTGTACTTAATCGGGGTCACGCCACAACCGGCTTCCATTTCGATATCGCTGCTAAACCACTTGCCGCCATAGATGTTCGACAAGAAATAGGCCAACGGGCTGTCGCCGGTCATGGCAATCGTTTCGCCAAACAGCACTTGTCCGACGTCGATGGTCACGTTGGGGTGCGAATTGACATACTCGGCCAACGGCACCACCTTGCTGTTCATCGAGTTCTCGTCACCTTCGCCGCCGCCGTAGCTATGAAACTGAATATGCGTGAGATGCCCACGGCGACCTTCTAAAGCTTGCATCGTCGCTAGCGTGGTTTCCCAGTTGCCCGGCATGCCCAGATTGTTGCAATGGATATGTACTGGGTGAGGCAAAACAAGTTCTGCGGCGGCCTGGGCGACTTGGCTGATGATTTGTCGGGGCGTCACGCCAAAGTGATCGACCGCAGTATCCAGCCCGTGGACATTGCCTGCCTGACGGTGTTTCCAAACTTCGACTCCGCCCGGATTCACCAACTTCGGAGCAAACCCTTTTGTCGCCGAAAGTAACCAGGCAATAAATGCCTTGAGCTTTTGCGGCTCGTTTTGCTGGATCGACTGCATCACAAAGTGATTGTTGCCCATCAACACGTAGAAGCCTTTGTCGAGGCAGGGCGTGTCGGCAAATTCCTCATGGGCATGGCGGGCCATCAACGGCGGAATCGCCGCATCAAACGCGGTGGTGTATCCCATGCCGGCGTACTTATAACCGGTGGCAAAGGTGCTCGGCACACTTCCCATCGTGCCACTACGTGTTTTGGCTGTGCGATAAACCACCTCCGGCGAGCGTTTTTCTTCGGGGCACATCTTTCTCGCAGTGTTTGCCTTCGGTCCGGCAATATGACAATGCATATCGATGCCGCCCGGCATCACCACCAAACCGCGCGCATCGATCGTGCGAGTCGGTTTTACTGCCAGATCCGTCGGGGCGCTAACGATCCTGCCGTCTGCAACCCAAAGGTCGCGCACTTCGCCATCGATCCCATTGGCGGGGTCGTAAACCGTGCCTTGCGAAATTTTTAGTAGAGAACTAGGCATAGAAAACTGTGAAATCTACGAAGCTCGAATAACGGTCGCAATACGGCATAGACGACTCTCGTTAAGCAGCAGCATCGGCAGCTTCGTTGTCGTCTGGAAATTGCAGCTTGAATAGCCCAAAAATTTCTTCTCGCGACAAGCCTAACTTTTTAGGGGCTGTCTCGGGATCGAATACCGAGTTGAATAGCTCGCGTTTTTCTTCCAGGACCGAGTTAATACGGTCTTCAATCGTCCCCGAAGCAAGAAATCGAGTTACCGTGACAGGCCCGGCTGAGCCAATGCGGTGGGCCCGGTTGATCGCTTGATCTTCGACAGCGGGGTTCCACCAGCGGTCAAATAGAAAGACGTATCCCGCGAATTGCAGATTCAGCCCGACGCTGCCAGCCCCGTAACTCATCAGCAGAACGTGATGATCTGGATTATTTCGGAAACTTTCGATTACCCCATCGCGATGTTTCGACGGGATCTTTCCGTGATACTCCAGAGGATGGAACCGTTCGAGTCGACTGGTCAATTTCTCGATGGTGCCGACCCATTGGCTAAAAACGATCGCCTTACGCCCACTTGCCGCACACTCTTCTAGATCAGCTTCCAGTCGATCAAATTTTGCGCTGGCGCCAGTGACGGGATCGAAATTGCAGATTTGCTTTAGCCGTAATACTAATTCAAATACATGCTGAATGGTCAGCTCTTTTTGCAACGCAGTTAGTCGAACCACACCTTCTGTCTCTGCTAAATCGTAGGCTAGCTGTTGTTCGGGGGTGAGGATTACGTCGGCATCGCGAAATAATTTGGGGGGGAGGTCGGTTAGTACGAGGTCTTTCGTTCTGCGAATGACATAGTCTTCGACCGCCCTGCGTATCGACGCGGTTTTCATCTGCGGTCTGAGGCATCCTGGCGAGACGAACTGGAAGATGCCCACGAGATCGTCCACACTATTTTCGATGGGCGTCCCGGTCAGTGCCCAGCTACGGCGTCGGGGGATCGAGCAAACTACTTGGTTCGTCGTGCTCAAGCGATTCTTGATCCTCTGCGATTCGTCCGTAATCATCAGGTCATAAGGCTCTTGATCGGTGACCGCATACTGCTGATCGCGGACAAGCGACTCGTAATTGGCAAGTAAAACCCCCGTCATGGCATTTTGCCACAACCACTCACGACGCGATTGCTTGCCTTCGATGACCGTGACGGGTAACTCAGGCGCCCACATCGAGATCTCGCGCTGCCAATTCGTGATTAAGGGTTTCGGGCAGACTATCAATGCCCGACGCAGATGCCCTTGATGGGCCAGCAATCGCATGGCAACGATCGCTTGCATGGTCTTGCCCAACCCCATCTCATCGGCCAACACCGCTTCGTGTCGCGGGTAGAGAAAAGCGACCCCATCGTACTGATACGGAAAAGGGCGAAAGGGAAATGATAGTGATTCGGAAAAAAAGATATTTTCTAAAGGTGGCTGCAATAAATAAAACAGCCGATCTTCGAGTTTCACCACGTCGCGTGGTGGCCGAACCCGCGTGCAAGTCTTGATTTTAAAATCGGCGAGGGGACTTCTCTGGGCGGCTTGTTGCGAAGGGGGATTGCTTGGTGGATTGTCGGTCTTCGCTTGAGTAGTCATGGAGAGAGCACTAGTCGAGAGTTCGTCTCCACGAAGCGTAGCGGCCCCCTCAGGAAACAGACAGCCTACGGTCTGTATCTCTAAGGATTGCAGCGGTACAGCAACCGCATACGGTTGGTCAATTTGCCAAGCAAAAGGCAAGGGCGCCAAGGGAGCGATACCAAGTTCTTCAGTGCTGGAAGAATGAACCCTCGGACGGCGATGGGAACTCGGCCACGGTTCAGGCGGCTGCGGAAGATTCATGATCGTCCTGATCGCTTGGGGCTTCGGTGATGCGTTGTGCTTCTCGAATTGCTTCGCGAATGCGATCAAATGGTTCTGCAAGATCGATGTGTGCAGCCAACGGAGCAATCGCTGTGTGCAGTTGCTCAGGCAGCCAATCACAGGCCGCGGTGCCATGCAGGCGATAAATGCCAACCACAAACTCGGGCACTAATAAGCTGTCTGCTCGATTCGTTGACCTGGAGTCAACTTCGGCAAGGCAAGCGATGGGCTCTTCTCTCAGCAGTGTGAGGCTTAGCATTTCTTGCTGATCGGTGAGCACAATTTGCGCTGATAGCTTGGCTTTCTCGATCAACGTCTGTCCGATTAGCTCGCCTAATACGTAAGGTCGCAAGCTAGCACCATAGAGAATCTGCTGAGCATCATTGGGTAGCACGGGCGTACTACAGTGGAATTCCAGGGGTCGCCCCAGCTCGGAAAGCAGCAGATAGCCGCCGAAAAAACCATGCTGCGTATCCTCCAGTACCGTTAGGAAGCCGAAGGCTGGCAAGGGGTTAGCTTCATTTATGCCCATCAGGGGTATCTCTATCGATCCAGAAAAGTAGGCCGGGTGGGGGTTGGTCGCTCAGTGCAAAATCATGGGCCTGTACCCCCTCAATCGAGCGCAATCCGGTGCTAACTTTAGCTCAGAGATCTGTAATGAAAGCTCCGGCCCAATGCTATGAATTTGTCCAAGTTTTATTAGAATGGGGATAGGAGAGGCAGCCCTCGCTCTACTAGCTCTACTAGCTAGCGTGCTTTGCATTATCCGCGTGCTAGCAAGGCTTCGAGTAACCAGCCAGCGCCGAGAGAATGCGATGGGCTGGCATTCCAAGATGTTGATGAAACTGATTGTAGATAAACCTACCTAGTTCAGCGACAGAATTTTTCTGCGTTCGGACTTTGACCCATAGAGAAAGGAACGATCGTTCGATGTCCCAAAGCCATCAGCCGACACCTGCAATGTTTTCTCAAGTGGACGTAACTGCAGGGAGCACTAACGAGCTTTCTAACAACTTGCATATAGAACAGTCTGAACTGCTACGCGAGGTATTAGCCGCTCAGGATCGAACGAACGAGATACTGGAGGAGTTGGTCGGTGTGATGGCGACCACCCACAAACAACGCTCCCAAGAACTTCATCAATGGCGCAATGCGAATCCGCGTCTTGCCAACTCTTGTCGTCAGGCCGCCGAATCGTTGAGCCAAGTGCAGATTGAGTACCTAGAGCGGCTGACGGACGAAATTGCCGAAACCGCCGACGACATGGAGGGTGGCGAATTCATGTTAAACGAATTTGTCGATCGGTTCGGCCCTCGGCTAGCACATCTTAACGGTGTGATTCAGGTGCTCGCCCAGCTTGGCAGCACCCCCTCAACGAATTCCTAGCTTGTCGCGTTTGATACCCTGTCACTAGTTACCTAGTAGGCGTACGCCTATTGCCGACAATGGGTGTAGAAAAATCGTGAACGACACGGCTCAAATCGCTTCGGAGAAAGAGATCGCCGCAGCGCGTGCGTTACTCGACGCACATGCCGTCGAGATGGTGGCTTGGCATTTTCACGAATCCACAGGCTGCCCCTTCTGGCTCGAAAAAAAGTCGGAGATGAAGTTCGATCCACTCCAAGAGATTCGGTCGTTCGACGACCTCAAAAAATTTGACCCCTTCGAGGATGAATGGTTGCGAGGGGGCCCTGTTCGCCGTTGGGTTCCCAAAGGTCTCGCCGACAAGCCTGTCTATGTTTTTGAAACGGGCGGTACCACCGGAATTCCTAAAAGCCGGATCGCCCTCGACGATTTTCGTACCGACTATTCGCTTTTCAGCGAAACGTTGCCTGACAAGTACTTTCCGCGCGGTGCCAATTGGCTCATGTTAGGCCCTTCGGGGCCACGTCGTTTGCGATTGGCGGTCGAGCATCTGGCCCAACATCGTGGGGGGATTTCTTTTTGCATCGACCTCGACCCACGCTGGGTGGTCAAGCTCATTCAGAAAGGTTGGATGGAGCATCTCGAAGAATACAAAAAACATTGCATCGATCAGGCGATTACCATTCTTAGCGCGGGGCACGACATCCGGTGTATGTTTGGTACTCCCAAACTGATCGAATCGCTTTGCCTTGCGCTGGAGGAACGTGGCACCAGCCTTGCTGAACAAGGTGTCACTGGAATTTTCTCGGGCGGTACGGAGTTCACTCCGCAGTGGACTAGATTTTGTGTCGAGGAACTTTTTGGCGGGCCGCCTGAAGAGAGTGGTATCTACATGACGCCGACCTATGGCAACACCTTGATGGGGTTGGCTGCTTCGGGGCCTTGTCATGCTGCGAATAACTACAAAATTACTTACTATGCCCCACAGCCTCGCGCCGTGATCGAAGTGGTCGATTTTGACGATACGGATCGCGTCGTTGGATATGGCCAAACTGGTCGAGCAAAATTAACCACCCTGACCAAAGAATTCTTCGTCCCCGGTTTTCTCGAACGCGACGAAGGCGAACGCGAACAACCCTACGAAAAATACCCCTGGGACGGCATCAGTGAAGTGCGACCCTTCCACCGCCTAGCTTCCGCTACAACGGTTGGCGTTTATTAAGAGGCCGTTAAAGAAACCACAGATGAACACGGATGAACGCAGATATTCAGAAAACGAAATCACAGGGAAAAGCAATAAATGTTCAAATAGGGTTCCAACAGTACCGTTCTAGATACGTCTCCAACCATCCGTGTTTATCTGTGTCCATCCGTGGCTAATTTTTGTCTTCCTCGGCAACTTGCATGATCGAATTACCTGCCATCCGCTGGGGCGAGCCCTATCGATCACTCGACGTCGACGAAATTGTCCACTTCGAAACCGGTGAACTAGTCGCCCGTGTCCATGTGGTTGGTGCAGGTATTATTCGACGCGATGCTCATAAGGCCAAACGAGCACGACAAGCGCTACTGGCAATGCCGCCAGCCGAGTTGATCGAGAAATGCAAAGCTGCCGGCGAACTTTTCGAAAATGGCACTCTTTCGGTGGGCGATTCGCAGCAGTCGCCCACCGATTTCATCGGACAGCAATCGGCAACCACGGGTATGCCCCTCTCGATGTGCCAAGCCAATATGACGAAGAACGCGTTTGTTCTGAAAAATATGGGGCAAATACTTGATTGTCTCACTCGCGGACTGAATCTTGACACGTTGGCTCGTGGCTACGGCGAAGAAGGCCGTGGCGTGACCGTCAGTTACCAAGCCCAATGCGATGCACTCGGAGCGGTGCTCCCTAATAATTCGCCCGGTGTCCACACACTTTGGTTGCCCGTAATCGCACTGCAGATGGGCTTGGTGCTTAAGCCAGGCAGTAGCGAGCCTTGGACCCCGTATCGAATCTTTGCCGCGATGGTCGAAGCAGGTATTCCTGTCGAAGCATTTTGCCTTTACCCAGGGGCGGGAGCGGATATCGGCGGTGCGATTCTAGTAAGCTGTCGACGTAGCATGATCTTTGGCGGATCGCAGACGGTCGAACAATATGCCGGCAATCCAAAAGTCCAAGTGCATGGCCCCGGTTTCAGTAAGATTTTGCTAGGGGACGATTGTGTCGACGATTGGCAGCGGTACGTCGGTCTGATGGTCGACAGCGTCTATCGTAACGGCGGTCGAAGTTGTATTAATTGCGGCAGTATCTATGCTTCGCGCCACACGAAAGAAATCGCCCAAGCGCTGGCCGCAAAACTTGGGCCCATCGATGTGTTTCCCCCCGACGATCCCCGCGCCGGACTGGCTGCCTTTACTACGGAAGGCGCAGCCGCCAGTATCTGGGATGCACTGGAACGAGATATCGAAGATCCGCAAACAACCCACATAACCGCAAATTACGGCGAGCGACTAGTCGAAAATCCTCCGGTTGCCTACCTGCGTCCCGTAGTACTGCATTGTGGGAGCCCAACGGCTCCTGCCGCCAATCGAGAATACATGTTCCCCGCCGTCAGTGTGGTCGAATGTCCGCAAGAAAAAATGCTGTCGGCAATTGGTCCTACGTTGGTCACAACCGCCATCACCGCCGATGAAAATTTCCGACGCGATCTGATTGCAAGCCGTGATATCGATCGTTTGAATATGGGTGAAATCCCAACACCCCAGCTCGATTGGCTACAGCCACACGAAGGCAACCTATTTGATTTCCTCTATCGCAGCCGAGCGTTACAAATTGCTCCCTAAAGTATTTGTTGCTTTTCATAATCAGCCCCAAAAAACGCCACATTCAGCCCTATGATGACGATTCTTGATTACTCATCGTCCACGCGTTTCCTCTTTGGGCCTGGCAAAGTTGTTGAGCTTGGCAAGGAGGCTCAAGAGTTGTCGGCTCAGCGCGTACTTGTTGTTAGCGACACAGGAGTCATTGCTGCGGGCCACACTGCGCGCGGCATCGCTGCTCTCGAAGCGGTGGGCATCATCACGCGATTGTTCGAGGGTGTCAAAGAAAATCCAACCACCGTTGAAGTCGAGGCTGGGCTCGCCATCGCCAATGAATTTCGGCCCGACCTGATCGTCGGTTTGGGTGGCGGTAGTTCGATGGATTGCGCTAAGGGAATCAACTTTCTCTACTCCTGCGGCGGAAAAATGCAGGACTATTGGGGCGTGGGCAAAGCAACCGGCCCACTGTTGCCCATGATCGCCGTCCCCACCACCGCCGGCACGGGTAGCGAATCGCAATCCTTCGCTCTCATTTCCGACGCAAAAACGCACCAGAAAATGGCCTGTGGCGACCCTCGGGCCGCTTTTCGCGCGGCGATCCTTGATCCCGAACTCACTCTTACCCAGCCTCCACGGGTAGCGGCTCTCTCTGGCTTCGACGCTTTGTCGCATGCGGTAGAAACTTATGTGACAACAAAGCGTAGCGAGACCTCTTCCCAATTCAGTCGCGAGGCTTGGAAACGTTTGGCACCCAACTTTCTTCGCGTGTTACAAAATCCCGATGACATCGGCGCCCGCGGAGAAATGCAACTGGGGGCCTGTTTAGCCGGGCTGGCGATAGAAAACTCGATGCTCGGTGCTGCCCACGCCTTGGCCAATCCGTTAACGGCCGTTTATGGGATTGCCCACGGCGAAGCGATTGCGCTGATGCTG
This sequence comes from Planctomycetota bacterium, assembly GCA_029259945.1. Lineage (GTDB taxonomy): Bacteria > Planctomycetota > Planctomycetia > Pirellulales > Lacipirellulaceae > Bythopirellula. The sequence continues at coordinate 97,740 of JAJDEF010000030.1, read as the reverse complement.
CCCCATGTGGTTCGTTTTAATGGAGCACGTTGCGACTCCTGGTACCGCGAGTTACTAGAAACCACCGCGAGTCACGATCACTGCCCCACTGGTGGTGCCGAATCCTTGGCCGATTTTCTACAAAACGTCGCCAGCGAGGCAGGGCTCTCTGATAAACTAAGCAAGTGTGGGGTCGAACGTCATCGCCTTTCTGAACTTGCGGACTCCGCAGCCCAGCAGTGGACGGCCTCGTTCAACCCAATCCCCGTTTCCCATGCCGAACTATTACAGCTTTATGAACTTGCTTGGTGATACCACGGTGTTCAGAAATCGAGGCGCGTATTTCGTTGTTTTGATTCTGCTGCTATTCGAAGGTACGCCGACATTTGCTCAGTGGCCTTTTGTCCGTGGCGATGCAAGAGCCACTGGGGTTGCCTCTTCGCGTCTGCCAAATTCGCTGGAAATTCTTTGGAAGCACACGGTCGCCGACAGCGGGTTCGAAGCAACTGCCATTGTTGTGGATGGCACTGTTTACGTCGGTGATGTGGATGGCACCTTCTACGCTTTACGACTAGCCGACGGTGAAGTCCTCTGGGAAAAAAAGTTCGCCGACAGCGGATTTCTTGCCGCTGCGGCAGTGGTCGACGGCCGGATTTTCGTTGGCGACTTCAACGGTGTGGTTCGCACGCTGCAGGCCGATTCGGGCGAAGAAATTTGGTCGCAAACTGTCGCAGGTGAAGTTTATGCTGCGCCCAACGTTTTCGAAGGCCAGGTATTGGTGACCACTGAATCTGGCGAACTTCATTCGTTGGATGCAAAAACCGGGGAACGTCGTTGGCAATTCAAAATCGAAGCCCCCTTACGCTGTTGGCCTTTGGTGGTCGAGGATCGGGTGCTGCTGGCAGGTTGCGACCAACGGCTGCATGTGGTCGACGTCAACAATGGAAAGGAACTTGCGGGCGTCGATATCGATGGGCCCACGGGTTCAACTCCCGCCTTGTTCGAGGGGCATGTCTTCTTCGGCACTGAGATGGGCACCCTTTATTCGATTTCGACCAGTACGCTTGCAATCCGATGGGAGTACCAAAACCCAAAGAGTCTTGACGCTATTCGCACTGCCGCAACAGTCGATCATCGTACGTTGGTCTACAGTTCACTTGGCAAGCAAGTCTTTGCGTTAAACCCTTCGACGGGTAAGCTTCAATGGAAATATGCCGTCCGCAGCAACGTCGAAAGCTCTCCGATTATTTCCGACGACCGAGTGCTATTAGCAACCAAACGCGGTCGTCTCTATGCTCTCAACCTCACCACTGGCAAGGAAGGATGGAAATACGAGGCCGGGGGTAGCTTTCTTGCCTCGCCCAGCGTTGCCGATGGTCGGCTAATCATTGGCAACCTTGATGGCACCCTGTATTGCTTTGGTAAGAAAGAGTGAAGAATAACTTCGTCTCTAACCAAAAACTCCATGACCGCAGAACCAACCAAAACTGAAGTGGGCAGTTACTTCATCAGCAACTACCCGCCTTTTTCTCAGTGGTCGGCAGACCAGTGTGACGAGGTGAGGCGATCGCTCGAATCCCCGCCTACCGAAGTGCCCCTGGGCCTCTATCTGCACCTGCCGTTCTGCAGGAAACGCTGCAAGTTTTGCTACTTCAAGGTGTTCACCGAAAAAAATTCGCAAGAGGTCGAGCGTTATCTGGCTGCTCTTTCCCGCGAAATCAAGTTGGTCAGCAAATTGCCCGTGATGGGCGACCGTCCGTTTCGCTTTGTTTACTTTGGCGGCGGGACGCCTTCGTTTTTAAGTCCTAAACAACTCACCCGATTGGTTGACCGGTTGCGTGCCAACATCCATTGGGATCAGGCAGAAGAAGTCACGTTCGAATGCGAACCTGGCACGCTCAGCGAAGCGAAGGTTCACACGCTGCGAGAACTCGGCGTAACACGTCTTAGCCTAGGGGTCGAGCATTTTGATGATGCGATTCTTCGCGAAAACGGGCGAGCCCATGAGTCGAAAGAAATCTACAAAGCATGGCCCTGGATTCAGGCTGCTGATTTCGAGAATGTCAACCTCGATCTGATCGCAGGCATGGTTGGAGACTCTGACAGCACTTGGCAAAACACCGTTCAACAAGCGGTCGACCTGGCGCCCGACAGCGTGACGATTTACCAGATGGAGTTGCCATTTAACACCATCTATTCGCAAGACATTCTCGGCAATCGCATCGAAACGCCCATTGCCGATTGGGAGACAAAACGCAACTGGGTGGACTACGCGTTTAACAAATTCCAACAAGCGGGTTACTCAGTTTCTAGTGCCTACACCTTGGTCAAAGACCCGGGTCGTGTGAACTTCAGCTATCGAGACAACCTTTGGAAGGGTAGCGACTTGCTAGCCACGGGCATTGCCAGCTTTGGCCACGTTTCGGGTATCCACTACCAAAACCTGCCGGATTGGGAAGATTATTGCGGCTCGCTTGAAGACGGGAAATTACCACTAGGTCGCGGCTTAAAAACTACAGCACACCAACGCTTGGTACGCGAACTTATCCTGCTTCTTAAGCGTGGATATCTTGAGACCGACTATTTTCAAGAAAAATTCGGCGTTAATATCGTCGAGCACTGGCAATCGATCTGGGAGGAGTATCAGCAAGCCGGCTACGCTTGCGTTGAGGGAAATCGCATCACGCTCACACGGCAAGGTCTGTTGCGTATCGACGCCCTCCTGCCGTCATTCTTCGAACCCGAGCACCACGACGTGCGTTACACCTAGCCGACATTACCAACAACCTATGCCTGAAAATATCTCTTTCATGATGGGCGAGTACGAGGCGGAGTTTCCGACCGACCGTCGCTATGCCCGAAATCATATGTGGGCACTGCCGTTGGGCAATGACCGCTACCGTTTTGGTTTTGCAGCCTACGCGGTTCGGCTGTTGCAAGACGTTTACTTTCTGGACTGGGAAGTTCCCGTTGGAACCATGCTTGCGATGCGGCAAGAAATTGGCCAAATCGAAAGCCAAAAAGCCGAAGCATCGCTCTACACTCCTTTGCCAGGGATATTGACCCGGTTCAACGAGATCTTGCTAAAAGACCCTTCGGCAATCAACGTCGACAAATACGGCAAGGGCTGGCTCTTTGAGCTCACGGGCGATGGCTCAGAATTATTACCTGCAGAGGCCTATCTTGAGCACCTGAAAGCCGTTTGGGAGGTGACTCAACGCACGATTAAAGGCCAAATGAACCAGTAGCAAGAACAAAACAGGCCGCTTGCATTGAAAAAACAACGCAAACGGCCTATATTCCTAGAGGCGCCGGGCGGATTCGAACCGCCGATGTCGGATTTGCAATCCGATGCCTTAGCCACTTGGCCACGGCGCCCTATCTTCTAAAAAGTTAAGCAATCAGAGGATTTCGGTCAAGTGCAGGTTTTCTATCGGCTGGCCATGCTAGGCAAGTTGAGAAGAAAATGCTGACTGAGCCGATGTGGCCTACCGAGAGTGATCTACTGGAGATTCCACCTGTGACGATTCGATGCAAGTAGAGTCCCACCAACCGGGACTTCGCATCATGATGCAGCTCCGCATTTTGGTATTTGCTCTAGTCGAGAAGGAAGGAATCGCCCGGATGTTCGAAGGAATCGCAAAGCTGCTGGGAAAAACATCCTCAGAGGTCGTCGACGCGATTGTGCGTCAAGTGGCCGAGCTAAGCGTCGAAGGCGTTTGCGGGCTCGTGGAAACTCATGTCGAAGAGATGTCGCTGTCTGAAGCCCGTGGGTATGTTCGAGCACGAGCAGTTTGCATTGTACGGCAACAGACACGAGCGGCGATTTCTCGACATCCGAAAGCGAGCGAAGCAATCACAGACATGGTTGTCCGTGCCGCTACTGAGCGAATATTGCCAACAGTCCTGCGTCAAGCTGGCGTGGGCGTACCACGTCGCCCTGAGCTATTAATGGCAGCGTAAATCGTCGAGATCAATTCCATGGATACAAGCGACTACCCTTCGATGCCAAATTTGGCACAGATGCATGCCCGGCTGGCGTCGGATAATCGCCGTGTTGAAGCGATGATCGATGCACAACTTGATGGCATCGAGCAATTGTTTGTCGCCTCGACGGCGGAAGACTGGGAAGCAGTTGCCGAAGCGACTCGCAAGTTGGCTGCAATGAAGCCGAGTGAGATCGCCGAAGACGTGATTCAGAAAGCACGTCTCCTCTGCAAAGAGCTAGATAAAATGCGGACGAAACCTCTCAAGGCCCCAAAGCATCTGGCCAATCTACTAGCCGTTTGTCGTGACGCTCGACATCGATCGAAGTGACACTCTTAGACTTCCGCACCACACACCGACTAGCGATAGCGGTAGTAGTAGCCGTAACGCGGGGCGGGAGGTTGTCGGTGACCTGTATACCATGCAAAGGGACGGCCGCCGGGGCGTGTCCAAGCAGGGCTATACATCGTCGTGAATGGCATGGCCGACGCGGTAGGCCGAGAGGCTGAAAAACCATACCAACGCATCGCTTCGAGTCGGGCCATACGCTGCTCGCCACGTTTTATCGATTTCAGGCGAGCGATGGACTTTTCTTCGGTCTGTTCCAAATCTTCGCCGTAGTAGGTGTCTGCCGAAGCAGTTTCAGACTGCGGAGCTTGCTGAGCAGAGGCCTGTTGGCCCATCAGGCAACTAGCTGTGCAAAACAAAAAGAGAAGCCATGCAGATTGGCGAGGAAATCGACTCATGAGAGATTCTCGTTATTAAAATTTCGGCGGGACAGGGGCGAAAGGGCAGCCCTCTCACTTCCAATTTCGGCAACCCATTGGTTGGTCGATGAGCCTGATCCCTAAGGGTTTTGCTGCAATTGAAGGCCCTGGTAGTGATAAGTCAATCTAGGTCGACTTTGCAGGCGAGGTCAAGCAAAAGAGCGATGTGAAGCGGCTGCCGAGCAAGTTCTCCGCTGGTTGGGCGTAGGTCATTGCTAGTTGGGCGGGGCAGGGCTATGGTGACCCATTGAGGCACACCGTTCATTACCGTTCCTGTTTTGAAAACAGATTTTGAAAACAGACTTCATCCCGGGAGATTTGTAAGATGAAAACACTCATGCCACTATTTTGGGTAATCTGCATTTGCACCGCGTTGGTCGGCTGCAGTAGTGATGACAGCGCACCAGCAACTTCTGAGGGCGGTGGCGAAGCTACAGCCACTGAAGATTCAGGAGCAAGCGAAGAAGGGTCTGGCACAACCGAAAGTGCGACCGAAGAAGAAGCTCCTGCCGACGAAGGCTAGTCGACAATGGCATCACTGCTCATCGAACGATCAGTAACTTCAGCCCTGCAGCTCGCGAGACCTGCAGGGCTTTTTTGTGGCTTGGATGTACACCCCCATGGAATGAGTTCTTCGAGTTCTTCCAAGCGAACTCCAATGATTACCCTAAGCATTGGGTTTTGGGACTTTCCCGGCATTCTTTTTCTTGGTGTGCTTTCTTCGGCGACCCTTATTCGACGAACGTTCTTTGATCACGTCCACAGGCTGGCCAATCGAGTCGTGCATTTGTTCGATGCGGTCGCGGATCGCGGCAGCCCGCTCAAACTCAAGAGCTTCGGCGGCCTCGTGCATCTCGGTTTCTAACTCAGCGATATACTCTTCGGTGATATATTGCGTCTCGTCGTTACGGCCGACCGCTGCGTTGGCTTGAGCGTGGGCAGCCGCCTCGGCTTCGATGCCACGATGGATGGCCTTGCGAATCGTTGCCGGGGTGATGCCGTGCTTTTTGTTATATTTTTCTTGCAGTTTGCGACGACGTGAGGTCTCGTCGATTGCCCGTTGCATCGAGTTGGTCACTTTGTCGCCATAGAGAATTACCTTGGAATTCACGTTTCGAGCCGCTCGACCAATGGTTTGCATGAGCGAAGTTTCGCTGCGTAGGAACCCTTCTTTGTCGGCATCGAGAATCGCAACGAGCGAAACTTCGGGCAGGTCGAGGCCTTCGCGAAGCAGATTGATTCCGACCAGAACCTCGAATTTCCCTAGCCGAAGGTCTCGCAGCAGCTCTACTCGCTCGAAGGCGTCCAATTCGCTGTGCAGCCACTTGCAAAGAACGCCTTGTTCGCAGAAGTAGTTGGCAAGTTCTTCGGCTAGTCGCTTGGTGAGAGTGGTGACTAACACGCGTTCGCTATTGGCGGTTCGCTCTCGAATTTGTTCAAGCAGGTGAGGTACCTGACCCATCGCTGGAACCACCTCGATTTTCGGATCGAGGAGCCCGGTAGGACGAATAAGTTGTTCAACGATTTCGCCACCCGTTCGTTCAAGCTCAAACTTGGCAGGCGTCGCAGAAACATAGATGATCTGATTCGTACGCTGCTCGAATTCGTCGAACTTGAGCGGGCGATTGTCCAAGGCACTTGGCAAGCGAAATCCGTGTTCGACCAGCGTTTCCTTTCGGCTACGGTCGCCTGCATACATAGCGCCGATTTGAGAAACCGTCGCGTGCGACTCATCAACAAACAGTAAAAAATCTTTGGGAAAGAAGTCGAGCAGCGTCGAGGGTGGGTCGCCTGGTGAGCGACCAGCGAGAATACGGCTGTAGTTTTCGATGCCGGGGCAGTAGCCAACCTCCGTCATCATTTCGATGTCGAAGCGAGTGCGGGCGTTGATGCGTTGGGCCTCTAGCATGCGGCCGTCGCTGCGAAACTGTTCCAGGCGACCAGAAAGTTCCTTACGAATATCGCCGACCGCCCGCTCGATGCGTTCTTCTGGCAGAACGAAATGTTTGGCGGGATAAACGAAAACTTCGTCTAACGAGTTAATGACCTCGCCGGAGGTAGGGTCGATGATCGAGAGCTTTTCGATTTCGTCCCCCCAGAATTCCACGCGAAACGAGAACTCCTCGTAGGAAGGCCAAATTTCGACGCAATCGCCGCGGACGCGGAACTTACCCCGCGAGGGGTCGGTGTCGTTTCGCTCGTACTGGATATCAATCAGACGGCTTAGCACATCGTCGCGATCTAGGTTTTGCCCCACACGAAGGCCAACCATCATTTCCTTGTAGTCTTCGGGCGATCCCAAACCATAGATGCACGATACGCTTGCGATCACAATCACATCACGTCGGCTCACCAGCGCACTGGTCGTTGCAAGTCGCATGCGGTCGATCCCTTCGTTAATCGAGGCATCTTTTTCGATGTAGATATCACGTTGTGGGATGTAAGCTTCGGGCTGATAGTAGTCGTAGTAGCTTACAAAGTAACTCACCGCATTGTGCGGAAAGAATTCTCTGAACTCGGAATAGAGTTGGGCGGCTAACGTTTTGTTGTGCGACAGCACCAAGGTGGGGCGCTGCACCTGCTGAATAATGTTGGCCATCGTAAACGTCTTGCCCGAGCCGGTGACGCCCATGAGAACCTGCTCGTCACGTTTTTCACGAAGGCCAGCCACCAACGCCTTGATAGCGGCCGGCTGATCGCCAGCGGGCTGAAACGGGCTGTGTAGTTCGAATTGCAAGAAATCACTCGCTTATGAATTTTGTGTTGGAAGACGTGCTTCTTCTCATGTTACGGGATTGAGCTTGTTCGGTCCTCGTCGGTTGCTGCCCAATCGGTATCTTTGGGGATGGGAATCAAGTAAGGGCGGAGCTTTTCGAGGGTCCGCTGGCCGATGCCGTGGACTCGCACCAGTTCGTCAACATCGCGGTAGGGGCCATTATTATCTCGCTCAGCCAAGAGCCGCTTCGCTAGGGTTTCGCCCAAACCGGGCAACTGAATGAGTTCAGGCCAATCGGCTTTGTTGATGTCGACTTGAAACTTCGCCTGCAACGGCGGGGCTCGATCAATCTCGATGAGATCGCCCCGGTGTCCCCCACGGTACCACCAATGGCCGATCATCAACACCAATAAACAGGTGGTCAACACCAGCAACGTATTTTGATCGCTGGGTTTGATCAAAGGACGCCACGGATCGCGTGGCGAAGATTTCTTGTTCGTGGGTTGCTTTTCGTGCATGGGGGATGGGATATTTGTAGTGGTCGATTCAAGGCCCATGAGGGCGAATCTCTGAGTATACCAAACTGGGGAGAAAGAAGACGTGGTGCGAGATTTTCAGCAAATTGAATGGAATGACGAGGTGGATCAGGATTGCCGGGCACTCGTCCGACTGGCGATTCAGGAAGATGTGCAGGGGCAGCAAGACTGGACTACCGTGGCGTTGGTGCCAGCAGATCGGCAGGGGGCTGCCGACGTCGTGGCCCGCGAAGCCGGGGTGGTGGCCGGAATCAGGGCCATCGAGACTCTTGTGGAGGAGATGGGGGTCGATATTGTCGTTACGCCTGCGGTGGCGGATGGCGACCCGGCCAAGGCGGGGACACGGCTGGCCACGCTCAGCGGGAATGTGCGGAATTTGCTGACCTGCGAAAGACCGCTGCTCAACCTTTTGGCTCGGCTGATGGGAATTGCCACGATGGCCCGACGCTATGTGGACGGGGTAGAAGGCACTGGTGCAAGGGTTTATGACACGCGAAAAACAACTCCCGGGTGGCGACGCCTCGAAAAATATGCCGTTCGCTGTGGTGGAGCTACCAATCACCGAACAGGGTTATTCGACGCGATCCTGATCAAGGATAACCACCTAGCACAATGGGAAAATTCACCAAACGATGTCGACAAGGCGGTTCGACAGGCTCGTGACTTTTTGAAGGAATATGACGGTAACGAAAAAATCGATGGTCTGCTGGTGGAGGTCGAAGTAGACACACTCGATCAATTGAAAGACGTGCTACAGGCCTCTCCAGATATTGTTTTGCTCGACAACATGTCGCCGGCTACGTTGCGCGAAGCCGTCAAATTGCGTGATTCTCTCGCCCCAAGCGTGGAGCTCGAAGCCTCGGGCGGAGTCCGTTTAGAAACTTTGCGGGAAATTGCGTGTAGTGGCGTCGAACGAATCAGCGTGGGCGCTCTAACCCATTCAGCCCGTTCACTCGACATCGGTTTGGACTGGGAAAACGTATCTTAGGTGGTCTCTGCACCACATCTTTGAGGCGATCGAGTTTGTTTTGCATCGAAATGTTGCGAGAGTGACGCGATTTCTTCTTGCAGTCGGTTGTTTTTTGGCAGCACCCTAGGGTGGAAACGTCCAGGTGAATGAGCTGAGAATCTCATCAATTTTACGCTTCCGATGGAAAATGATTGACAGGTGGGTAATCGAACCTAGTGTTGCGGTGACTGGGTACCTTTGGGGAGGGGTGCTGAGTCACGACGCGACGGGTCACGCTGGGAGCGAGAGGGGACCCCGTCGCGTCCTTTTTTATGCGCCAAGACGCCAAATTCCCATATTTCCCGTTTTTTTGTTTGACAGCAGTGTATTTAGCGAATAGAATCGGCTACAGCAGGGAGAGCCTGCGTAATCGTTAATGTTTTTCATCTATTTCTTCACACGATTGGTAGTGGACCTCATGAGACTTCGATCGGCGACGAGTCGGATTGACTCCGTCGTTGTCCAAGCAGGTGACTTTGGTCGCTCGGGTTCGCAATACCATCTAGCAAACTGACCTCCGGCCCAAAATTGGGGCTCGTTATCTTGGTCGGTTTGTTTCCAGTGGTCACATAAACACCGAGTTTGCTGCGCCAGTTCTAGGCAATGCACCAAACGAATTCTCCTGCCGCTAACCAGAAAGCGACTCGACTGCGTTACGCAAGCTGCGTAGTAGTTCGAAAAATCCCGCTTTCTCTCGCGTACACGGACAGACGGCCAGTTCGACGCGCCACCAGTGACTGAACACTGGTGGAAACCTCGAAGAAGTCTTGCGCAGATGCGCACGTCCTCAGCGGCCAGCCGATCGAAGGAGACCTAATTCGCCGCGATTTGATTAATGCAAATCGTCACCGGCCGAAAAGGTCTCATCTCTGTCGAAGTCGACTCCCTGTCCTATACCAGGAGAGTTATCAAGTTTCGCAAATCGGTCGCCGCAACCCACAGTTGCTGCGCATCTCAACGCTGGCTTTCGTGTCGCACACGAAAGCCAAGGAAGGCGCGAGATGAAGAGGCGAAAAGACTCGGGAATTTATTATGAGAAATTTACTTCCTATTCGGCTATCCGTTGCAGTGTTTCTTACAGCGGCACTTACTCTGCCACTTTGCTTATGCACCCAAGCAGAAGCTGCAATTACGGGAAGTTATCAATTTGATTTTGATCAAAATCTTATCTATCTAAATGGCATTGCGAATAGAAAAAATCTGGACGCCGCAGGCAAAGAGGCCCCTGTTGGGACCGATCTTAAGAAGTCTCTCGAAGATTCTCTTGAACTCATCCTGGGAGATGACTTAGTAAGGGCGGCCATGTGGAGACCTGCCTCCAATGTAGTGATGGATAGGGAATTTCCCGGAGTATTTTTAGCCAACGAGCCCGGCTCCAACTCGAATATTGTGGGTTTAGAAATTCTATTATCCAACTCCTCAGGAGAGTTTATGCCATTTGACGATGACGAGTTTTTCCAAGAAAGCTTTGCTAGTGGAGAATACTACTTCTTTCCAAACCTACCGAATCTGACAAGAGAATATGTAGACCCCGACCAAGTTTCGATGAGTGCGAATATCTTTGACAATGGCAAACGTCTAGCGTTATCGTTTGGGAATGGCGGTATCCTACCAGGACGCGCAACAACGTTTACCGTCTACTCTTCGCTGGGAATACAACTAGAAAATTTCTTAGACGAAAACTCTCGAATCAAAGTGCTCTACGAAAACCCTGTTACGGGAGAAACGGTTACTGACGACAAATCGCTAGGACAAATAGGTAATATTGGTGCCTTTAATACGGCCCTGATGGGGCAATTAACAGATGGCCTCAACCCTGGCACTTTACATTTCATGTCTTCGGTGGCAACGTTCAATCCTGATAACCCACAAACAATTGGAAATACTATTCCAGAACCCGCCAGCCTCTTTTTGTTGGGTAGTGGCTTGGGATTCTTGGTTATGCGTCGACGTCGCATCGTTGGTTGCACCAGGGGCTAGTATCGCGTCACCGCTTAGTTTTTGAATTAGCCGTCTTGGCGCTAACCACGATTTTTTCCAAGCAACCATGGTTAGCGCCAAAACGGCTGATGCAGTGAGCCCTATTTTTTTCGTTGCAACAAAGCACCTGAATATCTCGCCCTTTCTGGGCACTGCTTGCAAAATTGACGTGTGGCAAACTGTTGCGTCTAGGAAACTCTTGCAGCATATTCCAATTCTACGGTTTTTTCTGGATTTAACGAAAGTGCCGGCCATCAGATTGCCGAGTTTTCCCTCTAGCAAAGCATTTTGGCTGTTCGGAGTCTCCGGTATCCTTTTCCGTCATTCCCGAACGCACCCGTCATGCAGGCACGTTGTCTGCAGAATTGCCAATTGCTTTAGCAGTTCCTTGAGGGGGGAATTAAACAATGAAAGCTCAATTGAGATGGGCAACTGCGCTCATTGCATGCATAGGCACAGTTCAAACACTCTCTGTGCAGGCACAGCAGGGTGACTACCGTACGGCCAACTATGCCGCCGAAATGGCGGCGGCGTCATTCGCTGAGTACAACAGCTATGACACGGGGTATGATTCGGAGTTCGAGTATGATTCCGGTGGTGGTAGCTGTGATCTAGCCAGCTGCGATTGTGATGGAGGATCCTGTAGTGGTGGATGCCTTGGTGGAGGGGGCGGCATTCTCAGTCGACCTGGCCAATTCTTTATCGGAGCGGATTATCTCAATGTCCGTTCGACCTTCAGCGAGTCAACTGCCTTTGTCGTTACCACAGGCACTAGGACCGCCGTCAATGGTGTTCTCTTACAACCGACCCATACTTTTCACGAACTTGAGTACGACTATGAGTCGAGCTACCGGATTTTTGGTGGCTACCGCCTCTGCGAGTGTGGCGGAGAGGTCCGATTTGCTTTTACTAACTTCGACAATATCAGTGGGACTGCTGCCAGCCCACAGGCCAATCCGGGGGTGAACCCTGGTGACAACGTGGTCGAAATTATTCACCCCGGTGAAGCGGCTGTGACACAGTTAGGGGGCCAAGTCTTTGTTAACTCAAACGTCGATGCTAAATCGTATGACCTCGGTTTTGCAAAGACGATTCCCCTCGGTTCGCCTGCCAGTAGCGGCTGCGGTTGTGATGACAACTGCTGTGATAGTTGCTGCGGTTGGTGCCCTGCCTGGGACATCAAGTGGTACGCAGGCATTCGCTTTGCTGAAGTCAATTGGGACCGTAATGTTACGAACACCCTGACTACGGGTGACTTTAGGACTACTACCATGGATTTTGAGGGTGGAGGTATTCGCACTGGCCTGGAGGGAACGCGATACATTGGTCGCCAACAACGTTTTGCAGTGTTCGCAAAAGGGGATATCTCGCTGTTACTTGGAACAGTGAACATCGAGGCTATCGAGGGCACCAACCCTGCCGGCGTTCCACCAAGCGTGAACCGTACAACCCGGTTCAGCAGTAATCAAATCATCCCGGTTCTGGATATCGAGGCAGGAGGTACTTTCTTTGTCACCGATCGCCTGACAGTGGCTGCCGGCTACTTGTTCTCTGCCTGGCACGATTTGGGAATGCGGGACACCTTTGATGTACTCAATGGCCAAACCCCCACATTCGACGATGCCAACATCCTTGGATTTGATGGCTACTTTGTTCGGACGGAGTTTGCCTTCTAGAGCGAATCTAGCCAAAGTGTGAATGCAAAAAATAAAGACCAACCTTGGAAACAGGGTTGGCCTTTTTTATTGGCTTCTTGAAAATCTTCTACGACAGCACTTCAACACAGCGAACTGTGTCGAATTAGCGACCGATCAACCGGTCGCGGCGAGAGCGACGGGCGGCTCGCAGGCGGGCACGGCGCTTGGTTTCGCTCGGTTTTTCGTAGAACTCGCGGATTCGGATTTCTTTCTTGATGCCGCTACGCTCGACGAGCTTGCGAAATCGACGTACGGCCTCTTGGGCGGTCTCTCGGTCACGAAGTGTTAACTTAACCAACTCAAAACTCCCGAATAATCTGCTAATCCTACCCAACAGGCTACGTAACCCATTGTCCGCGAAGCACATAGGATAACATCGACTCTACAGGCCGTCCACCCCGCGAATATTTGGGTAGTGCGTTCGTTTGGCCGAAGGCCTCACTTCACCGTAGCCTGGGGCATCGCCCCAGGAATCGAGAGGCAGATCCATTTTTTTGACCGAAGGTCATATTCACCTTAAGCACGAGTAAATACGGCTTTCAGCCGAAAATCATGGCACACAATCAGACCTGGGGCGTTGCCCCAGGCTACGGTGAAAATGGCCTTCGGCCAAAAAAGCTAGGAATTGCGGGAAACGCCTCCCGCAGAATATTTGCTACTGCGACCACTACAGCCGTTACGATCGGCTGTTTGGTATTTCGACCGAAGCCATTGCGGGGCTGCAAGGCTCGATCTGGGACTAGAAATGGGCCGATGTGACTGGTGTTGCCCTTTTTAGGCAAAGATTCAGCCCCTCTACGAGCCCCGCGTCTATGAGCGAGATAGCCCCCGAGAAAGCGATTCAGCGCCTTGAGCAACGCCATGAACAGCTGATCGACGAGCTGGACGCATTGAACGAGCGTTTGGAGCAGGCATTGAATAGCTTCGTCAAACCAGAGGGCGAACCGTCAGCCCCCACAGCGGTTCAATTGCCGACCCTAGGAATTACTGACGTCGGTCAAGATGCCCCGACTTGCTGATCGCTCGAAGCAGCCGTAAGCCCAGTGCCACGCTCAAGGCCCCTCCTAAAGTTCCGGGGATCGAGACTCCACGGAAAGGCCAGACTTGGTTGGTCACGAGCAGCACCGACCCGATGAAGAGCGAACTGGTGAGCATACCCAACACAAGGCGGTTGACCGAGGGCTCCAAACCGCGGTGATCTAAGTGGACGTCGAAGCGACCGCTCTGCACCTGCTGGAGAATATCGCGCAGTCGACGCGGAACCACCTCGGCAAGCTGCTGCATTTCGTAAGCAAGCCGTCGCGCCTTACGAAATTGACGCGACGGGGCCAGACGCTGGGCGACGATCTTGCTTTGATACGGCTTGAGCACCTCCATCAAGCTGAAACAGGGCTCTAGCTTTTGAGCAGTTCCTTCAAGCATCACCAACACTTTCAGCAGTAGTGCCATCGACGAAGGTAACACGATCTCATACCGCCGTATGATGTCGAACATTTCGGTCAGCGCTGCCGCCAACTCAAATTGCTCGACCGACTGATAGGCATAGTGCGCGACAAAATCAGAGAGGTCCAGCGCCAACCCGGTTTCATCCAGCCCCGTGGGAACGGCTCCCACACGTATCACCACCGAAACGAGCCGGTGGGCGTCCTGCTCGATGATTGCCAGCAACAGATCTTCGATGTCTTCTCGAAGCGACTCGTCGAGGCGGGCAACCATGCCAAAATCGAGTAGGCCAATCGTCCCATCGTCCATCAGCAGCAGATTCCCCGGATGGGGGTCGGCGTGGTAAAGACCGTGACGAAAAATCATCTCGAGATAAATCTCAGCGCCATGTTGGGCAATGGCACGAAGATCAATCTCTAGAGGGTCGATGCTGCTAAGGTTGGAAAATGGAGTCCCTTCGAGCCATTCCATCACGAGTACACGTGTGGCGGAAAACTCTGGATAGGCGCGAGGAACTTTGATTTGGTCACTCTCTTCGAAGGCGAGCGCAAACTGTTCGAGGTGACGTCGTTCGCGGGTAAAATCTAGTTCGCGTCGCAAGACCCGTTGAAATTCGGCAACGGTGGTTTGGGGCTGATAGGGCCGTAGCTCGGGTAGGCGCTCGGCGAGCTGTGCTAGGCCAGTCAAAATATCGAGATCCACGCGCACTTGGTCTTGGATCAGATGATGCTGAACTTTAACCGCAACTTCTTCGCCCGTTTTCAGACGCGCCCGATGGACTTGGCCAATCGAGGCCGAGGCTACCGGCTTCCTAGAGAATTCTTCAAAGACCTCGTCAACCGAATGCCCCAACTCTTCTTGAATAACCTCTTCGACCAAATCAAAATCATCGGCCGGGACATTCGCCTGTAGCTTTTCAAGTTCGGTGGCAAGATCGCCTCCGACCACGTCGGGCCGGGTACTCATGATTTGCCCCAACTTAATGAAGGTTGGGCCTAGTTCTTCGAGGGCGAGCCGAATCCGTGTTTCTCGATTTTCTTCAGCGAGAACCTGTCCATTGCGATTCTTGAAAAGCGATTTGGCGAGGCCAAACTCGAAACGGCTAAGCCAGTCGGCCAAGCCATATTTACTGAGGATCGAGAGGATCTCGCCCCAGCGGTTCATATTGCGATAGATTTGCGGAATCGCACGGATTCGCATGGTTGCCGCCGTCCGCCAAAGAAGTGTGGTTGCCTGGAGAATGTTGCTGACAGCCTCATTGTACTTGCAAAACTCCCAGGCTGGCAACGTGAGCCGAACGAAATCGGGGTGCTATCGGCCAATTGCAATCCGGGCCAGATTGACTTCGTCCTACTTTCGACGCTGAGGTTCAAGATTTGGTACGATAATGCAGGCGCCGGCAAGACGAAGCCGATGTTCTGCCGTTTACCGCTGTCGCTGTGATCTACGATCCTTTTAACGTCGCTTACCATGGCCCACCGACTTACCGTTGTTGTTTCTCAAAGCCGCAGCCAGAACCCCAAAAAGCGGGAGCTAGAAGAGCAAGTTGTTGCCAGTTTACTGGGCAAGCACGGCTTTGATGTGACGGTCGTTCCTAACCTTTATGACCTGAAGTCGGATGGTACGGGAATGCTGTGCTTGTCGGGCATCTCCGGCGATTTGGTTGTTTGCAGTTGGCTGTTTCCGCGTGCCGCCCGATGGATTTTGGATCGCAATCAGATTCGTGGCCAAGAAGGTACCACGCTTCTCAATTCGTTGGGCGAGAGTGACGAAAGCGAAGAGAACCAAGACATTGAACAAGACAATCAAGAACGGGTTATCGATCATCGCGATCTGCCGTCTCGCCGAATCTATTGCCTCGACTTGCGAGCGTATAGTGACGCTTCGATCTATGTCGACGAAATCCAGCGCATTGCTGAGGAACTTGCCACCCCGACCGTAGAACTGGCAGGCTGGATCAACGGCAAGCCGAGGCCAGCGCAGATGGAGCGGTATTTGGCCTCGGATTCTGCGGAAACCGCTTTGCAAGGGCCAATCGTCATCGACGAAGATCCCACACGGCGTTGGTATCCGGTGATCGACATGAGCCGTTGTACGAATTGTCTGGAGTGCATCGATTTTTGTTTATTCGGCGTTTACGGCATCGACGCTCAAGAGACTATCTTGGTCGAGCAGCCTGACAACTGCCGGCTAGGATGCCCCGCTTGTAGCCGCGTGTGTCCAGAAAATGCGATCATTTTTCCGCAACACAAGACCCCCACCATTGCTGGCAGCCCAGCAATAGCCGGTAGCATGAAAATCGACTTGTCGCTGCTGTTTGGTGCTCCCGATCCTGGCGCGCCAGGCGCCGAAAAGGCGGCAGAGGTTGCTGCCCGAGAACGAGACGAACAGCTTCTACTTGCAGGTCGAGAGTCTGTCGGCAAAGAAGTTGGCATGCCCAAGCATCGCGCTACGATAAAGAATGTTGAACCGCCGAAGGACGAGTTGGATCGGCTAATCGATTCGCTTGACGAATTGGACTTCTAAAAGTCAGCCGCGCTCATGGAAAATTCTTCGAGAGAAAATCAGTCTAGTAATTTTACCGATGTCGATTTACGTCGATTGCAACAAGAGACCTTTGTTGAGCAGGTAGAATTTCACTCCGCGCTCGACTCGACCAATGACCGTGCCTTGCAGGTTGCTTCAACCTCATCGCACCGATTGCCGTTACTGGTGCTGACCGAAAATCAAACTGCCGGCCGTGGTCGTGGCACCAACCGCTGGTGGGGTGCCGAGGGTGCCCTGACTTTTTCGTTGCTGATGGAGTCGAAGGCGGAGCGGCTCCCCTCCAACCAATGGCCGCAGATGTCGCTCACCGCCGGGCTTGCCATTGGCGAAGCCCTCGAGCGATTTCTCCCCGACGCCGATGTCCGCCTTAAGTGGCCCAACGATGTCTATGCCGACGGCCGTAAAATCTGTGGCTTGTTGATCGAATCTCCGCCGACTCAACAAGCGAAGTTCGTTCTCGGCGTCGGTGTGAACGTCAACAATTCGCTCACCAACGCTCCCTCAGAAATCGCCAAAACCGCCACATCGCTTTGCGACCTCGCCCACCGGGATTTTCGACTCGTCGAAGTGCTTCTTGCCATTCTCACCCAAATCGCCAAGCGGTTTGCATGGCTTGGCACACGTGACAGCGAACTACTCGATCTCTGGAAAAAACGATGTCTGCTGGCCGGCAAGCAGGTTCAAATCGATACCTCGACGGGCCCATTGTCTGGCGTCTGTGATGGAATCGACTCGGCGGGTGCTCTCCTAGTGCAAACCGAGAACGGCACCCATCGCTGCTTTTCGGGCTCGGTAACCCTTCTCGACACTCCATGAATTCCCAGCATGCACCTCCATTTTCTCACCGCAGAGGACGCAGAGAGCGCCGAGTGAAGAGAAGTTTGACGGAGGTCACCATATAGCACACCAACTCCAATAGTGCATATTTTTGGTTCGATGAAGCTAATGTCCTCCTCAGCGCTCTCCGCGTCCTCTGCGGTTAAATTCTTTGACCTAATCTTGTCGCAAACAACAATCCTCCATTCATTTAGACGCCCAAAGTAAAACCTATACGTATCCCTGCAAATGTGGAATACCCCATGATTTGCTTCAATTGCAATCCCCCTAAGCTGCGGTTCGCCCTATGATGAACGTATGGAGAACTTTCTCATTGCATGTTGGAGCGTGTTGCTCGATCTGGCTCCTTGGTTGTTGTTAGGCACTGTGGTCGCTGGCGTTTTGCACGTCCTCCTGCCGGCTGATTTTCTTAAGCGGCACCTTACGGGTTCGAAGGGCGTGGTGAAAGCCGTCCTCTTTGGTGTCCCGCTTCCTCTCTGTTCTTGTGGTGTTGTTCCGGTGGGGTTGAGTCTCAAAAAAAGTGGCAGCAGCGACGGTGCAACGGTCGCGTTTCTCATCAGCACCCCCCAAACAGGCGTCGACTCCATCTTTGTGAGCGCCTCGCTACTCGGTTGGCCTTTTGCCCTTTTCAAAGTCGTTAGCGCTGCCGTCACCGGCATCGTTGGAGGCTGGCTGACCAACCTCCGCGAGACACCGACTCCCTCGACGGATCTGACCGACGAACCACCAATCACAGCCGCAGCGAAAAACCCCTTCGTCACGGGCTTCCATCATGGCAGTGAGCTACTTCAATCCATCTGGCGTTGGCTCGTTTTTGGCATTCTCATTTCTGCTGCGATTGAAGTCTTTCTACCTGAAAATGCCTTCGAAGGCTTGGCTGCCTACGGTGGTATCGCCGCGATGTTGGTGATGCTGCTGATTTCGCTACCGCTTTATGTGTGTGCCACAGCCTCAGTTCCTATCGCTGCCTCTTTGGTCGCAGGTGGACTACCCACTGGCGCGGCGTTGGTGTTTCTTATGGCAGGCCCAGCCACCAATGTGGCCACCCTGGGCGCGGTCTATCGAACCCTTGGTCGTCGGCCACTTCTCATCTATCTTGCCACGGTCATCGTCGGCAGCATCGGCTGTGGCTTGGCATTTGGATTTGTGATCGACGCAACTCCCGATAGTGCCATCCATACTCACAGTTTGCAGACTTGGTGGGCTTCGGTCAGTGCCGCCATTTTGCTTGCGATGTTCGCCTGGTTTTTTTTCTGCGACTTGCGACGATTCTACGCTCGCAAATTTTCTTTCCGAGACAAAAATCTTGGCCCCGCGATTGAAATTGCTGTCGAGGGTATGACCTGCAGCCGTTGTGTTGCGCACTTAGAGAAGACACTCACCAACGCGACGGGCATTTCTGCTGCGAGCGTCACTCTCAACCCCGGCCGGGCAACTGTCCAAGGCAACGTCAGCGAAAACCAGGTTCGCGGCCTCATAAAAAAAGCAGGATTCCGTCCGCAGGATTAAGGCAAAAGAGAAAGCCACCCACCTATTGGCTGAAAAAGCTAGCGGGTTGGCTGCGAGCTGAGATTGGCTACACTGGTCGAAAGGCCTAGGAACAGCCTTACGAACCATTCGTATTACACCCAGAGAAGAGGCAGCGGCATGAAACTTCAAGTAACCTTAGTGCGCATATTTTTCTTTCTCTGTTTTCTGATACTCGTCACCGGGAGTCAGAGAGCCCATGCAGCAGACGTTTTAGAGGCGGTCAATGCAAAGCGTGTGAGAATGGGGCTTTATCCGTTTGAACGCGATGACAAATTGACGGCACTAGCAGAACGCGAAAGCAGCCAGCAAGTTCGACGGGGACAAATGGGACATTTCACCGGCGCGCCTCGCCCGGCGAAAGCCGCAGGCGTCGGATATACCCACCACAACGACCCAACCGGCCGCTACTTTAAGACCTGCTATTCAACAACACGCAGGTTTCGCTACGCCGGAGCATCGGCCATCGTAAGCCGTAATGGGCGAACGTACTTTTCGCTCATGCTGCGATAAAGAGACCGGCAGCAAACCCATCGAGAAAACCCAGCAAGCTTTCGAGAAAACAAAGTCGGGCCGACTGGATTCGAACCAGCGACCTCCACACCCCCAGTGTGGCGCGCTACCAGCCTGCGCCACGGCCCGAACTTTTTTCTCTATCTGCGGGAAGAATTCTCCCGCCGCTACTACCTAACTAAGTTAGGCAGGAACAGCTATTTCGTCAATGCGCCCTGGTGCCCTGCTTACAGTCGATGCTTTTCTGGGTTCCAGCGTACAAAACCTTCCATGGCTTCGTATTCTGCCATACCGAGTTGGTCGTAGAGTTCTGCGGTTTCGCGGTTTCGGTCTTCTGCACGTTTCCAAAATTCGCGTACATCGGCACCGGGAAACAGCGCTCGGTCTTTTTGCGATTCGTGCTTAAAGATGGCGATCCGTTTGCGATCGACTTCGGTGGGGCTCAGCGGGACAGCCATTTCAATTTCGTGCGGGCCCCACTCGTGCCATGCACCTCGATAGAGCCAGACTTCGCTTTGTTGTCGCCATTCGTCGTCTACACACCGTTCATAAGCTTGCAACACTGCGTTGAGACAAGTGCGGTGCGTGCCATGGGGGTCAGAAAGGTCGCCGGCGGCATAAATTTGATGAGGGCGTATTTCTCGAAGGAGGTCGACTGTCATCTGAATATCTTCTTCCGACAACGGTGCCTTTTTCACGCGGCCCGTCTCGTAGAATGGCATATCCATGAAGTGAAGCTGGTCTTTGTCGGCCCCGCAACAACGGCAGGCGGCACGGGCTTCGCCTCGACGAATCATCCCCTTGATGTGCTGCACTTCGGGGCTATCGACTTGGCCCGCCTCTTTGTTTTTTAGATATTGCTCGACATGCGCTTCAAGCTCATTGGTACGCTCGGGCGCAACATCAAACCCACGGTTAAAATCGGCGGCAAATTCTGCATAGCGAATGGCGTCATCGTCAAAAACCGCGATGTTGCCTGAGGTTTGATAGGCAACGTGCACCTCGTGACCTTGGTCGACCAAGCGGATGAAGGTGCCGCCCATCGAAATCACATCATCGTCTGGGTGTGGCGAAAAAATGACAATTCGCTTCGGGAAAATGTCGCCCAGTGCTTGTGGGCGGTCGCCTGGCTGGCGGACGCTGGCGGGTTTTCCGCCGGGCCAACCTACAATCGTCCCTTGCAAGTGGCGGAACACCGTAAGGTTGATGTCATAAGCTGGCCCTCGTTCGGCGAGCAAGTCTTGCAGGCCTTCTTCGTTGTAGTCGGCGTCGGTAAGCTTCAAAATCGGCTTCTTGAGTCGCCTTGCCAGCCAGATTACCGATTTGCGAACTTTTTCTTCGTCCCAATCCACCGGGCCAACCAGCCAAGGCGAGTTGTACCGAGTGAGTTCATTTGCAGCCGCTTCGTCAAGAACCACTTTCACGTTGGGATGTTCTTGCAAAAAACTCGCCGTGATGCTGGCGTTAATATCGCCTTCGACGGCACGATCTACGATAGGCGCTTTGTTTTCGCTAAACGCCATTAAGAATATCTGGCGAGACTCTAAAATGGTGCCAACCCCCATGGTGATGGCTCGACGCGGCACGTTCTCTTGGCCAAAGAAATCACTTGCCGCGTCGGTGCGCGTCACCCGATCGAGCGTAATCAATCGGGTGCGGCTGTTTTTCCCGGAACCTGGCTCATTGAAGCCGATATGGCCTGTGCGGCCGATGCCGAGCAATTGAATGTCGATGCCGCCCGCTTTTTCAATTTCAGCTTCATAACATTTGCAGTAGTCGGCCACTTGCTCGATCGGCAACGTACCATCAGGGATGTGTATGTTTTCGGGTGCAATGTCTATCAGGTCGAACAAATGCTCTCGCATAAACCGCACGTAGCTTTGCAACTCTTCGGATTGCATCGGGAAGTATTCGTCGAGGTTGAAGGTCACTACATTGGCGAAAGAGAGTCCTTTTTCTTGATGCAACCGCACCAATTCGGCGTAAACGCCAATCGGGGTGCTTCCCGTGGCAAGCCCTAGCACACATTGTTTTCCTTCGGATGCACGCTCGCGAATGGCATCGGCAATTTGCGCTGCCACCGATCTGCAGGCATCGTTGGCGTGTGGAAAAACGCCGACGGGCATGCGCTCCATTTGCGAGGTTGCTTTTTCGTCAAGTAAAGGGGTGGACATCTCGTCTCCAGAAAACGTGGACTTCGGCTGAGTGCTCTGCTTCATCTTGGTAATGTACCTATAATTGAGTCAGACTTTAACCCTGCGGTCTTGGGCAAGGCTTTGGGTTTGTTTGTGGCATAAAAGAATCGCATCGCGAGCCAGATCGCAGCTTAGAATTGTGCTCGAACGATCTTGCCTTAGGCAGGCAAGGATCTCGCGGATTTCCGCGGCAAAAGAATCCATGGGATCGCCACCCGGGAGCTTGACCTGCTTGGCTTTTCCCTTGTCATCGAATAGGGTCGGCTGGCAGAGATATTTAGCATCTTTACCCATGACCGCAAATTCAAAAGCGAGTGTGGCACGCTGGAAGTGAATCTCAAAACCGTGCAGGAACGAACGGCCTTGCTGCCCGATCGTTCCGCTTGTGGCATGCACTGCGGTTTGCGTTTTCTCGTAGCAGAATTGGGTGTTCCAGTATTCGGCTAATTCGCCTCGTTGTCGACCATGAGTAACGACCGAAGAGGGCATGCCAAACAGCAGACGGATGAAATGTGCGTCGTGGACGTGCAGGTCGAGCATCGGCCCGCCAACATGTTCAGCAGACCAAAAATTGCGGAGCCAAGAGGGGTCCGAAATCACTCGTTTGAAAGAACCTCCCAAAAGCTTGCCGTGCTTTCCACTACGAGCGACTTTCAAGGCCCAGGCATACTCTGGGAAAAACGGCAAGACGTGACCAATGAAAAGGTGTTTGCCCGTCTTCTGCGACGTTCGTAACATTCGGCTACAGTCGGCAGCGTTGAGCGCCATCGGCTTTTCGCAAAAGACATGCTTGCCCGCCTTCATCGCTTGGATTGCCAAGTCGGCATGCATCGCGGGGGGCAAAGTGATGTCGATCATATCCAGATTCGGATCTTCGAGCATCTCGTCGAGCGACGTATAGGTATTGATACCGCTGAGATCCATCATCTTGCCGGCAGGACCAAAATTTCCTTGGATATCTCGCCAGTCGCCCCGCAGACGTTTTTTATTCGTTTCACCCAGGGCGGCCACTTTCACCCCGCGGAGTTTCTGATAGGACAGGTAGTGCACCATCCCCATGAACCCCAGACCTGCAATGCCTACTCGAATCATGAATTTGCCTCGTTAGCTGTGTTGTTTTGCTCTGTGCTGTCAACTGTCTTGTCGTGGAAGAACAGATAGAAGAGCAGCAGAATGACTCCCGCCATCACTGCCGGAGACATCCATATTTTATTCCAATCCTCAACTCCATCTGTCGTATTCATCAGCACATGAGCGAAAAAGAGCTTGGCACCGATGCCTAAGCCTAATCCTAGCGTGACAAACACAAGGAACCCTTGTGCCTGGTTGCGAATTTCGACCGATGCCTTCTTGTCGACATAGATCATTCCCGTGACGAAGAAAAAGTCATAGCAAATCCCGTGCAGCAAGACGCCCAGGAGCACCATCCAGAAAATCTTGTCGTCTGCCGCCATGGCAAACAACCCATAGCGAACCACCCACGCCAACATGCCGATGGCCAGCATCTTCTTGACACCAAGCCGAGCAAAAAACAACGGCATGACCAGCATGAACAACACTTCCGACATTTGACCGAAGCTCATGGTGAATGTCGCGCTACCATTCACTAAAGCGCCCGACGATTCAACAAAATTACGCGCTTGTGCGTAATAGCCAGCGAGTGGAATACAGATTAAGAAGGAGCAGAGAATAAACACGGCGTAGGCTGGGTTTTTAAGTAGCCGTAAGGAGTCGAACCCTAGTATCTGCCCCATCGTTATCTTCTTGCCCTTGGCCGGTGGAGGAGTATGAGGCAACGAAAAGCTGTAGAGGCCCAAGAGCATAGCCGCACCACCAGCCATATAGAATTGGCTGGCTGATTCGTCCTTGTCAGCAAGAAAGCTGACGGCAATGTTGCCAACAATCCAGCCAATGGTGCCCATGACACGAATGGCCGGAAATTCTTTTTCTTGATTCGCTAGGTTTTGAAACGAAATGCTTGTCGTTAGGCCAATGGTGGGCATGTAACAAAGCATGTGGGCAAAGAGCAGAAGAATAAATGGCTGAGAGTAGGCCGGCAGGTCATGCAGAACGAGGTTGTAAAATAAGCTTGCATCCTCAGGTGGTGCTCCTAGCTGAAAAGCATTCACTGCAAATGGCGCGGCGATAAGAAACAGGCCACCCAGAAGATGCAGGACACCAAGAACGCGTTCGGTCGAAAAAAACCGATCGGCGACCATCCCTAGAAAAAACGGGGCGATGATCGCAGCCAGAGGGCCAATGGTATAAGCCGCTCCAGTCACGGCACTCATCCCCGACCGATTGATGAACCCGGTCATCGAGACATACCACGCCCCCCAGACAAAAAACTGGAGGAACATCATCACCGACAAGCGAAACCGTACATTACCCACCAAGCTGTCCTTTCTTAGGCCGTTGCGCCTTGCTTGAGATCGTTGAGAAGTTGAATGGCTTGACCGATCTCGGATTTTTGACGTTCGGGATCCTGCGGGATCTCTCGTTCGATGGTCAGCGGACCGGTATAGCCAATCTTGTCGAGCGTTTGGAGATAGGCGGTCATATTGACGTCGCCCTGACCCAACGGCATTTCTGCACCCCACGTTTCGCCTGGTTGGTCAGACCAAGTCGCGTCTTTGCAATGGACGCTACGAACGTACGAACCTAACACTTCCAGTGCTGGCAACGGCTCGCCGACCCCGTAGAGAATCATGTTGGCGGGATCGAAATTGACAAATAGATTGTCACACCCGGTATCCTTCAAAAATTGCAGCAGGGCGTCGGCAGGCTCTTGCCCTGTCTCTAAATGCAAGACTTGGCCCTGGGCTTTCAAGTGATCGCAAACCTCACGAGTGACGGCGAGTACTTCTTGGTAGATAGGTGAGCTCGTGTCGTGGGGGACAAAGCCAATATGCACGCCAACCACGTCGACGCCCAGACACTTGGCAAAGTCTGCAATTTCTTTGAGTTCAACAACCCGTTCTGATCGTGTGGCGGAAGGGACGAGGCCTACGGTTTCAGACACCGTGGGAATATCGGCATAACTCTCGCCTTCGAAGCCGGCAAAGACACAGGAAATTTGAATTTCGCGTTCGGCAAGCTGCTTCAAAAACTCCACCGCACGATCAGGAGTGCGCGAAGCCTTGTGAGGAGCATGAAGATGAATCGTCGGCACCTGTAGCTGGTGGGCAACATCAAGATCGACGCCAAACCCGGCATCGATACTCGCAAAGACACCAAGTGGCCACTTGCTCATACTCGATTCCTCCCTTTTTGCAATGAGATATTAGACTGCGTGCCTGCCATTTGCGTTTGAGAACCGGGCAAAGTGGAGGACACGCCAACTGAATTGGCGTACTCGGCAGGAAGATACACAGAGAGGTACCCACATCAGCCGAGAAAAGGAACCCATCATGCTACCCTTGTAGGACCCTAGTCGCAAGATGGGCGCGAAAAATCGTCGGGGTTCTTGTAGGAATGTTGCGTGCTAGTCAATCGTTAGGGCTTGGAATAAGATGGGCGTCGAGGTTCTGAAAACATGGACAAGGAGGGCATCTTGAGAGGGATGCCGAACCGAGTGCGACATTTTGGAGACGACCTAGCGTCGGCCGTTGAGCGAACAGGTAATCCTGTGGTGGTGGGGTTAGACCCGCGATGGGACCAATTACCTATTGCCATGACTGGTGGAGACGACGATTCTGCCAGCCGGGCACAGGCTTACGAGCAATTTTGCAAAGGCGTGATTGACGTCGTTGCACCGTTAGTACCAGCCGTCAAACCACAAGCCGCGTTTTTCGAGGAATGTGGCCCAGCCGGGATGGTTGCGCTGGGTAATGTGATTGCCTACGCCCGAAGTAAAAAACTATTGACCCTCTTTGACGGAAAGCGCAACGACATTGGTTCCACCGCCGAAGCCTATGCCCGTGGCATCTTGGGTCGCGATGGTCAAAGTGCCTGGGAGGCCGATGCGGTCACCGTAAGTCCGTATCTGGGGGCCGATAGCCTAGAGCCGTTCATTGGCGTTGCCAAAGATCGCGGGGCAGGGTTGTTTGTTCTGGTCAAAACCTCGAACCCTGGCAGCCACATGCTGCAAGATCAACTATTAGGCAAGCAGCCGCTCTACCGTCGGGTTGCCGATTACGTCGAGCAACAGTCGGAGCAAACCCGTGGCAATCGGGGCTACGGCATCGTGGGAGCCGTTGTTGGGGCTACCTATCCCGAGCAGCTGGCCGAATTGCGATCGGCGATGCCGCAGACTTGGTTCCTGGTGCCAGGTTTTGGAAGCCAGGGTGGTACCGCGCAAGACGTTGCCGCGGCTTTCGATCAACGTGGGTTAGGCGCGGTGGTCAACAATTCACGAGGAATCATTTTCGCCTATCGCCGCGATGCATACCGCGAACGATTTGGCGACCAGCGCTGGCAAGAAGCGGTCGAAGCAGCGACTCGAGAAATGATCGCCCAGCTACGAGCAGAAACACCAGCCGGCAATCTATCGGTAAATTAGCCGACTAATTTAAACCTGGGTCTTTGGGGATTTGTTCTGGTCGCAAACCGGGGGCAGAAATTTGTAGCCCGATGCGGCTGGTCACTCGTTTCCAAAGAGACTCGTAGTCGGAGAACACATCCTCCATGGTGGCTTGACTCGATAGCCAACCGCCCGATTTGAGTTCGCCTTCCAGTTGGCCACCTTCCCAGCCAGCATGGCCACTGAAAAAACGGTAGCTTGCGTCAGGGTGCTCAACAAGTGCTTGGAACGCACTCTCTTGGCCCGTCACATAGATTCCCGACAATACTTCTTGGTCAGACTGCGATTCCAGCGTATGAAGCGCCAGCAAGGGCCCCGGGACGGGGCCGCCAAGGTGAACCAATTGGTCTACGTCACAGGGCTCTTTGCCGATTAGCTCCCAAACTTCATTCACAGATTTTTCACTAGGTCGATTCAGCACGACGCCCAACGCCCCTTGCGGCTCGTGTTGAATCATAAACACAACCGTCTGACAGAAATTGGGATCTCGCAACTGTGGGGCAGCAACCAGTAATTTTCCAGCGAGGGATTTCATTGCACGCTAACTCATACGCTGCTGAGTGATTTCAATGGCCTTGAGCATGCCTCGGGCTTTGTTCAGAGTTTCTTCATATTCGAGTTTGGGAACACTATCGGCAACGATTCCAGCACCTGCCTGGACGAAGGCCGTCTCGTCATGGATCACAACGGTTCGCAAGGCAATGCAGGTATCCATATTCCCTGAGAAATCGATGTAACCAACGGCACCGGCATACGGCCCGCGGCGATGGGGTTCTAATTGATCGATAATTTCCATCGCTCGAACCTTAGGTGCACCCGAGACCGTACCCGCTGGCAAACAAGCCGCCAAGGCATCGAACGAATCGCAATCTTCGCGAAGCTGCCCACAGACGTTGGAGCTGATGTGCATGACATGGCTATAACGCTCGACCACCATCACGTCGGATAGCTCGACGGTGTCATATTGGGCCACTCTGCCAACGTCGTTTCTTCCTAAGTCGACTAACATAACGTGCTCGGCCCGTTCTTTGGGGTCGGTGAGGAGTTCTTCGGCTAGCCGCAAATCTTCCTCTTCGCTTTGCCCTCGTCGCCTTGTCCCGGCCAACGGACGGACCGTGACTCGACCCTCCACGACTCGGACCATGATTTCCGGAGAACTACCCACCAACGTAACCTTAGGAGTTCGCAAGTAAAACATAAACGGGCTGGGATTCACTACGCGAAGCGTACGATAAAACTCGAACGGCGGGAGCTTGAACGGAACTTGCAAACGCTGACTGATTACTACCTGAAAAATGTCGCCGGCACGGATGTATTCAATACATTGACGTACCGCATCTTCGTACTGCCCCTGCGTGAAGTTCGACGTGTAGTCGAGCGTGGTTTCGCCCTCGATCTTGATATCTGCAAGCCTTAGTGATTGCTTAGAAGAATCAAGCTGCGCGACCAAACGATCGACCCGTTCACCGGCATGGTCGTAAGCCGCCTGCAACGCCTCGGGAGATTTGTCGCGCACATCTGCCAGCGCCAACACGATGACCGTCTTTTGAATGTGATCGAAAACGATCATGTGGTCGTACAAAGCAAATGACAAGTCTGGCAATTGACGGTCATCTTCAGGAGCATCCGGAAGATGCTCCACATAGCGCACCGTATCATAGCCAGCGTAGCCCACCGCACCGCCGACAAAGGGTGGCAATTCTGGCAAGTGGGCAACTTCGATGGCGTTGACTTGCTCGCGGAGAACCTCAATAGGATTCTCGCTTTCAACCGTCTCTAAGGTCCACTCCGACAAGCTCTCGGGTTCGCTACTCGTAGCAATGCGGCGAGCTATTGAAACTTCGGTGCCGTAAGCTTCGATTTGTACGAACGGCTCGCTGGCAAGAAAACTGTATCGGCCGACTTTCTCGCCCCCAATCACACTTTCAAATAGGCAAGCCGAGGAAGGGTCATCGAGTTTTTTAAACGCCTGGACAGGGGTAAGGGCGTCGCTTACGAGTCGGCGATAGACGGGCACAAAGTCGACCTCGAGGGCCAACTCACGGAATCGTTTCAGGCGGGGAGCGTAAGGCATCAATTTGGCCGGGCGAAGGAAGTTAGTGAAGAAGTGTATGCCGCAACGATACGGTTAGCTTAACAGTGTCAATTATGCCCTACAACGGATAGTGTTGTCGATGTCTCGATGCGCCCATCCTTAGTCTGGGCAATTGCTTAGGGGCAGCGTTCACCTTGACACTTATGGGGGCAAGGCTAGAATCCCCGTAGTCTGCCTTAGTCAACAGATGATGGACCGGCTGGTCAGAAAATAGGGTTGGTGGCAACCGTCCAGACCGCAGACACGCAAGAGAGAACGTCGGTTCGGAGCCTCCGTTTTCAACTTGATGAACCGCGCTATTTTTTGCCAATGTGCCTTGCTAGGAACGCCTCCGGGTTCTTTTTTCTGGACATAGGAAAGTGGTGGTGTGATGAAGTGCCAAAGATGTGATCGCCAGGCAACATTTCATATCACCGATCTGATCGATGGAAAACCCAACGAGCTCCACCTCTGTGAAGAGTGCGCCCAATCGTTCTTGAGTCCAAGCGAAGAAGAAGTGGCAGAGGTGATGCCTGCCATGGCAGGCTTGCTAGCACAGCATCTGGCGGTTGGAGAAACTGCGGATCAGTTGGCGAGGCTCGATCAGCGATCCTGCCCCATGTGTGGAATCACTTTTTTAGAATTCAGAAAAAAAGGCCGCCTAGGCTGCCCACACGACTATGCCTTTTTTGCCGATGAGCTTGAACCCTTGTTGATGAATATCCACGACGAAGTCCATCACATAGGCAAAGTACCCAAACGCTGCCCGCAGGGAGCCGATCAGCAAACGCAGCTCATTCGATTACGCCGAGAGATGAAAGAAGCTGTCGCCGCCGAAGATTACGAGCAAGCCTCGCAACTTCGCGACCAAATCCGTGAGATCGAGACCTCCTCTCAGACCTCAGACGACACATCCCCTTAGTTCGGATGACCAAAAAATATTCCTCCGCCTGAAAATTCGTCCTTCAAAATCGGCAATAAAACCGCTGGAAATGTTTATCTCATCATGCATCTAGACGATCTTGCAAGCTCGAGCGGCGAGTGGCTCAAGGGTTCCGGCCCCGAGTCGGATATTGTCATTAGCAGTCGAATTCGTTTGGCGCGGAATCTTGCCGACTTCCCTTTCATCTCTCGTACTACGGAAAGCGATCGAGCGGAGATCGAAAAAGGTGTCCGAACCAGAATTGATGCGCTACTGCAAACAGGCTCGCTGTCTCCCGATACGCTGTTTATCAACGTCGGAGATATCAGTGAAGTGGATCGCCAGTTTCTGGTCGAACGCCAACTGATCAGCCGAGAGCTTTCAGAAAGCGAAGGGGCACGCGCTGCTGTGATCGACCCCTCTGAGCGATTTAGCGTGATGATCAACGAAGAAGATCATCTCCGCTTTCAAGTGATGCAAAGCGGATTGGACCTTACTTCGGCGTGGGAAAAAATCAATGACCTCGACGACCTGATCGAAGAACAACTCACTTATGCGTTCAGTGACAAGCTCGGCTATTTAACTGCCTGTCCGACGAACGTCGGCACAGGGGTACGCGTGAGCGTCATGCTCCACCTTCCCGCCTTGGTGATTACGCGTCAGATCGAAAAAGTCTTCAAGAGCCTACAGAAAATCAACCTTGCCGTCCGTGGCCTCTATGGCGAAGGTTCACAGGCCATGGGCGATTTCTACCAGGTCAGCAATCAGATCACCCTGGGCCTAACCGAAGAAGAACTCACAAAGAAAGTTGCCGACGTGGTGCCGGTACTCATCGATTACGAACGACAAGCCCGAGAATTTCTTGTTCGCGAAAGCCAAGAAACTCTTCATGATCGTGTGAGCCGAGCTTACGGTATCTTACGCACGGCGCAGACTATCAGTTCCGAAGAAACCATGCATCTGCTCTCTAGCGTTCGCATGGGAATCAATCTGGGGCTCATCAGCGATTTAGAGATTCCAACTGTCAATAAGCTGTTTGTCCACACCCAGCCAGCTCATTTACAGAAACTCTCTGGGGTTGAGCTTGATGCAGCGGATCGCAATATCGAACGGGCGACTTATCTACGACGTCATTTGAATGGCAAAGGGCCGAACGATCCCTCGCAGAATTAGCTAACGTTGGATTTCAATCGACGACCAGATCGTCCAACCCTTCTTCGCAAACCGGGAATTGTGGGTCAAGCTGTTGAAGTGTTTTGAGAAGAATGCCGCTGACGGTCAGGTTGCGATACCATTTGCGGTCAGAGGGGATAATGTGCCACGGTGCATGCACGGTATTGCAATAGGTTAACGCATCTTCATAAGCCCGTTGATAATCCTCCCAAAGTCTTCGCTCCTCGATGTCCGCCTTACTGAACTTCCAACGTTTGTCGGGGTTGTCTAATCTCGCCTGAAGCCGCTCCCTTTGTTCTTCTTTGCTGACATGCAAAAAGCACTTGACTACCGTAATGCCACCTTCGACTAAGAGTTTTTCAAAATCGTTGATCCGCTCATAACGTCCTCGCCATTCGGCTTCTGGCACAAGATTGTGGACACGCACCACCAGCACATCTTCGTAATGCGAGCGGTTAAAAATACCGATATTCCCTCGGCGTGGCACTGCATTGTGAATTCGCCATAAAAAATCGTGATCTAACTCTTGATGGCTGGGCTGTTTAAACGGCACAATCTGGCAACTTTGCGGATTAATACCCGTCATCACCGTGCGAATGGTTCCGTCTTTGCCGGCAGTATCCATCCCTTGCAGCACCAATAATATCGCACGCTGATTTTCAGCATAGAGGCGATAAGCAAGTTGACGACTTGTCGCGGTGTTTTCTGCGATTTTCGTTTTTGACGATTTCTTTGTCCACTCACCCTCGACATAGCCGGGGTCAAAATCGGCCAAAGCGATCTTGCTGCCAATAGGAGCGGTAAGCGATTGAAACATGACGGTTATCCTTGGAGTGCAAATAGTTGCCCGATCAGCCTTGTTTTAATTGACGTCTGCGGCTGGGCTCTGTAAATTCTGCTGATGGTTCCTTTTATTCTAATTCCCCCCAGGCCTCGGCGTTCCCTTCTTCGTCAATCTCTACGTGAATTATGTTGGCGCAACAGCACACAGGACAATCTTCGACGTACACTTGGGATAAGCCTGCAGTGAGATCGATCGGGACAACGATTGTTTCCCCGCAACTATCGCAAATATATGGGGCCTGGTCTTGCATCGTGAGCGAGAACTCTGGGATGTTGGCACAAAACTTGGTTACAATGGTCAGTTGAATAGCACAAATCCCAGTGAGAGGGCACCTCGTTGTTCGATTCGTCAGAGCTAGACACCTCAACTTCAAAGTACTCGATTCGACTTGCGTCGGCCATCGGCGTACTGGCATTTATCGCATTTGGCCTTTCCGCCTATTTGACTTGGGTCACGTGGCAAGCAGACACGGTCATCGGTTGCACGGGCAATTCCGCTGTCAATTGCGATGCAGTCCTTGGCAGCTATTGGTCGAAATGGCTGGGACTGCCGGTAAGTCTCTTTGGGGTCATGACCTACGCCACGATACTTGCCTTTTTGTGGCCTGCTGCTAAGAAACCATTTACGTCGGCAGGGAGCTGCCTGCTTGCGCTTTCGCTATTGGCAGCAGGGTCGGCCGTTTGGTTTGTCGCCGTTCAAGTGATCTTTATCCAAAGCTTTTGCCTCTACTGCATGGGCATTCACACTTGTGGCTTGACTATTTCGGTACTTACTATTTTTCTACTCCGTAGACCTCCTACGGAAATTGATTATGAACAGATGGGCGCGCTGCTTGGTGTAAGAGCTACGGAAGAGACGACTCCGCAAGTGGACGATGGTGCTTGGGATGGATTTCATCCGTGGATTGCCACCAGTGTTTCGTGTGCCGGGATAGCGTTGCTAATGGGGGGGCAACTGCTGTTTTCTCCACCGACTTTGCTGTTTGAGGTGACAGACGACGAATCCACCTTATTCGAAGAGCAAGAAGCAGAAGCCTTCTCTTTTACCCAATCGGAGAATACCACGAACCACGAAGAAACAACGTCTAGCGAGTTGCCTAGGGATCCAGTTTTCAGATCGATGACAAGACTAATACGCGTTGACGGTTTGCAAGATGCAATCGATATCCGCAAGTATCCTGTTTTTGGCAATCCTGATGCCCCCTTGATCTTCGTCGAAATGCTTGATTACACGTGCACACATTGTCGACATCTGCATCCCTACATTCATGCGGCCGTCAAGAGATATGGCGATCAAATAGCGTTTGCCATCTACCATGTCCCCCTTGATTCAAAGTGCAACCCTAACATGGAGCAAACCCATCCCACGAAACGTAATGCGTGCCTCTATGCTCGCCTTGCTATGGGAGTTTCGAAAATTGCACCAGATAGGTTTATCGAATTTCATAATTGGATGATGGATTCAGAAAAGCCGCCCTTGGCAGGAGATGCTCGCCGGAAAGCAATGACCCTCGCTGGCGAAGAGGTTTTGCTCGACACCGTTCTGCGCCAAAATGTCGCTCAAAAGATCATTGAGCATTGCAACGTCTTTGCAAAAGCCAAATCAGGTTTACCTATGCTGCTGACCAAGAAAGGAATCATCAGCGGTTTACCCGAAAACGAACAGGAATGGTTCAAAGTTCTTGAAAAAAACTTCGGACTTGTGCCTGTCGAGGAAACGCCATCTCAATAAATACTGAGAGTCCCGACGAAGCTTAAAAATACAAAAATTTAGTCCGTTGCTTTGCAAACCTAAGTGCTGTTCCTGTGGTTCTTTGAGTTGCCTTGCAAGCGGGTTCCCACTTCCTCGCATTGGATCGCTATTGCGTCGAATTGCGAATTGGTGGGTATAATGGGGCCAAGGTTCGTGCCAACGCAGCACGACGGGCTATTTCGGCCGCTAGGTGTTCTCTGGCAGAATGCCGATGCCGCCAAGATCTTGATTGGAAGGAGGTGGTTCGTTGAACGATTATCATAAACGCCAGATGGGTGGTGCAAACCGTTGACCACCGGCGGGTTGTCCAACGGGGATGCCCACCCACCACCTGCTTCTGAGTACCCGTTCTGCTTCACCTTGTCGTAGGGCCTGTTCTCAAAGCAACAACACACAGTCCAGTAGCCATTCATGGTTGCTGGGCTGTTCTTATTGAAATACCAGGAGTTGATAAAGCTTGGGTGAGAAACTCTTTTGCCTCACGAGCAGCCTCGTCGGGGGTGTCAATGTACGGATAGAGTTCCACCGTGAGCCACCCGTCGTAGTTGGTCGCGGAAATGGCTTTTAGGGTAGCAGCGAAGTCGATTCCGCCGTGCCCGGGAATCAAGTGGGCGTGGACACGGCTCGTGGCGATGTCTTCTAAATGATAGTGCACCGTGTGCTCAGCCATTTTGGCGACCCAATCTTGAGGATCTTCGCCAACACAATAGGCGTGGCCGATGTCGAAATTCAAGCCGATCGCTGGCGAATCGATTCGACCGACGAACTCTAGGTATTGGTCAA
The DNA here is from genome assembly GCA_029259945.1 of Planctomycetota bacterium. Taxonomy (GTDB): domain Bacteria; phylum Planctomycetota; class Planctomycetia; order Pirellulales; family Lacipirellulaceae; genus Bythopirellula. The sequence continues at coordinate 63,937 of JAJDEF010000030.1, read as the reverse complement.
ACCGCTCGATCAAAAGCTCTGGTTCGGGTTCGATCAAGATCTTTTGTCCAAGTTGTTCTGCGAGTTCGACGCAGGGCATCAGCTCTTCGTAGAAAATGTCGGCCGCTTCTTGCCAAGTCTGCTCTGGCGCAACCAACCCGCCGGGTGAAGTGGTGATATGTGGAGCACCCAAATCGTGCGCAAGTTGTAGCGAGCGTTTTGTATGTTCGCGTCGGATGGCTCGATAATGCGGGTAGGGATCGGTCCAACCTGGATGCCAGTAGGGTTGGCGAGGGTCTCCGACCGCGTTCATCATAAAAGCGTTGATGTTCGAAATGGTCAGCCCATGCTTGTCGAGGCACTGGCGAATTTCCTCGCGTCGTTCGGGCAGCAGTCCCGCCGGCCACGCATGAGGAACATCGGCCAACACTTCGATCCCCTGGTAGCCAAGATTGGCAATACGGCGAATCGTTTCCTCGATGGAAAACTGCATGTAGGCGTTAGAACTGAAAGCCAGTTTCACGTGGTTCGCTCCAAATGGACAGACGTTTCTTCGAGACGGGATGTTAAACGCCTATTACCGCGTTTCGTTCCTCGACATCACTCTGGCTTACAACGCTTGGCCAGAATCGCAATTTCGCTGGTGCCGAACTTGGTAATCAGTATAGCCGCTGAGCCACTGCCTCGGAGTTTGAGCTTGCCGCGCAGCTGCTCAGGGGTAATCTCAACCCCTAATTTCTTAATTTCTAGTCGACCAATGCCTTGCGCACGGAGGTATTTACTCAGCGGGCCAATGCGGAATGGTAGATGTTCGACGACTTCAAAACAAGCGAGCAGGGGATGATCGATCGATTGATCCGAGGTCAGGTAGGAGACGCCGGCACTCATGGCGGTAAGACCTTGCTCAATAGCAAGATCCCCAGCTAGCCCAGCAGCTCGAACCGCCGGATTCACATCGTAGACATAGCGAGCAATCCGATGGGCTATCGGCGGAATTTGGTCGGGCGTACCAACAAAAGAGTGCGGGGTCCACTCGGCTTGCTCTTGTTCCGGCTTGATGAGCACGGTCGCCCGACGTTGACCGACGGCGGTGGCGTGATCGCCAAACCATACCACAAGCTGCTTACATTCGCGGACGCGGGAAATCCATTCCAGCTCAGCCTCTTTCTGCCAATGTTCTGGAACTCGTGCTCCAGGGGCCAGTTTTAAGATGCCGTTGGGGCAACTTGAGCGCCAACGATCCACAACTTCTGGCCCCGGAGAATGCCACTGTACCTGCGTCGATCGACGACCATCCACGCGACGGTCAGGGTCGAGGTGCCATGTTGCTTCCTTCACAGGTGTCTGTTGCTCGACATCTCCAATGCAAACCTTAGCCGTATCCCGGCATTTTACGGCCTGTAGATTGGCTTGTGCGATTCTGACTAGTCCCGCAGAGCGATCCCAGCCAACAACAGGGCCTCGCTCAGCCATCGCAATCAGGTCGCCTCCGATTCCACAGCAATAGTCAACGGCGACCGTGTTATCGTCTAACCGTGCTGCCTTGTAACGTGCGATCCAGAGGTCGGTTGCTTGTTGTAGCGCTAGGTCGCTGAAAAACATGCGATTAGCCAGAGCGCCAAATTTTGTCTCCGCCTTTTTACGAAGCGCAAGTTGATCGACGATCAGTCGTGCTCGCTCAGACGACAACTCCTTACGCAGGCGATCGAGTTGGCGCAGGACCGATTCGTCTGAATCCACAAACTCACCCAGCCAACGAGCTGCCTCAGGGCTTGCTAACCACGCATAATCCGCATTTTCATCCAAAATTCTTTTATCGCTTCTCACGATACCTCAAATTGCGGTGCAATGCCTTGATCACGCCGTTTACATCGCCTGAACGCGTTGCCCGAATGATTCGGCCCTTGCCCGTCAAGCAAACTCCATGGCTGCAACCGCGCATTGCGAAGCCTACGGCTATGGCTGTCGATTAGTAAGAAAGGGCTGATTCTCAACTTTTACTCACATGAGCCCACTTCAATACATTATCAGTTTAGCAAGGCCGGTGAATTATGTTTTCCCGAATGCTTGGCGTCCCAATTCTACTTGCTGCGGCGGTCGGGGTGCCGTACGTGGCAACAAATGGGCCAGATCTTGGTGGATTGTGGGACTCTGAAACTGCGTCGCAGGCGGATTCTAGGCAAGCAGCCGAAGGCCTGCCCGCCAGAAAGGTAACTCAGGCGGGGATCGCATCCGATCGATCCGTGATCACCGTCCCGTTGCAAGACGCTATGCAAATGGGCGTGAGCAAAGAATGGGTCTACCAACGCTGGAATCGAAAAACGACCGCACTATCTGAACTGGGTCTGTACGGAGTCCGTGTGGCACTCATCACAGGCACCCAGCTACACGATCTGGCAGGATCGCTCACTTATTATTTCGGCCCCGATGGCCGCGTTCAAAGGATATCATTCCGAGGGCGGACAGCCGATACGACCCAATTGGTGAGGCTGGTGACTCAACGCTATGGATTGCAGCGTCAATCAACGGTGATCGTCGGCGAGCAACTTTTTCAGGTTCGCCGGGGCGAACAAGTATTTAGCGAACTACGCACGCGACCTGAATCCATATTACGCACTCGTTCGCCGCATGAGAGTTTTCTAGTCACGCTCGAACTCCAGAGGCCCAATGCGACAGAGCCGCTGCCCGTCGAGCTGCCGCCGATGCTCGCAGATACTGGTGCCTCCCAGAATCAAGCTGCAGCCAAATCTGGTGCTCCAGAACAGCCCGAAGCAGAATCGGCTGCGGCTGGTGAGGAAAATGAAGCCGAGGACAAGACAGATGGGAAGGAGCGACTCAAGGCCTTCTTCCCTCGTAGGCGAGTCCCTGCGGAGCAAATCAAGAGCTTAGAACGACGAGGACGTTTCTGGTAGCCTGACATGCCAAAGCGAACTCAACTGCCGCCCGAGGAGCGAATCGATTATTCTGTCCGTATGGCCGTCGAATATTTCATCTCCTGTTGCCCCCCCGACCAACGTGCCGACGCCCTCAGGATGCTGCATGCTGGGCTGACCGCTGACCAGCAAGCTGGGTTGGTTCATGCGTTAGATGCTGCAGGAAAAGAAGGCGAGTCGGCGTTCGCCGGCCTGCTTGTCGCTACGCTGTCAGGCAAACTTCAATCCGTGGTTTGGATTCAGATCTTGCCAGGCAAGACGGCTGTGGTTTGGCCTCCTAAATCGGGAGAACCGGCAAGCCTACCGCTCATGCAGGCTGCGTCGCATTTTCTAGCCAAGCATGATCTCCCCTTGACCCAGATACTCATTCAGTCAGAGGCTCCAGTCGATCAGAAGTTGATGGAGGCGGGCGAATTTCGGAAGCTCGTCGATCTGGCCTATCTTTTAGCGGATCGCAGCTTTTTTCCACCCACGACCCCTGAAACCGAATTGGAATTCTTGCCTAGAGCCAGCAACGACCCGAAGCGACTGGGGAAGCTCCTGGTACGCACCTATCAAGGTTCCCTAGACTGCCCGGCGTTAAATGGTGTGCGGAGCAAATCCGACATCCTGGAGGGCTACGCAGCTCAGGGGAACTATACTCCAGAGCATTGGTTCTTTATCCGTAGCGATGGCGAAGATGTGGGGGCCTTGATTCTTGCTGAGCATGGCAAGGGTGAACAATGGGAGCTTGTCTATATGGGTGTGGTTCCCGAAGGCCGTGGCCAGGGTGTTGGCTGGCAAATCGTGCAGTTTGCCCTCTGGCAAGCCCAACGCGGCGGTGCGCAGCGTGTGATCCTGGCAGTGGATGAGACGAACAGCTACGCGATCGAGATGTATCAAAGGGCGGGATTTATTAGCTGGGATCGACGGACGGTCTATGCGCGGCTGCAGCCGTCGACGTGCTAATTGTTGGCAGAAAAAACGTCTCAAGAAAACAAGAATTTTCGCACAAAATTTTCGGTACTAGATAGGGTAGTCCTGTTCCAATTCTAGCCCCCACAAATTCCTATTTTCTGTTTCGAGCCCTATATCAAGCATATCATTCAAGGTTCTTCAGAAATCTCCTGTCGCTAACAGATTTTCCACCCAAAGCGACACGATGTTTCATTTTTTTTACGACGGTTTGAGCGCTGCAACTGCGTTTGTTTGGGGCTTTCTGAGGCAATCGAGCGTGGGACAGATTGGCCAGACAAGTCAAGTCCTTTCATTTGGATGCTAGCGGCCTAAAATTCCACTCTCGGTTCAAGTTATTAGATATCAAGCAACCGACCCTTTTCGTCTGGTTGAATTATCGTAGGGTGCCGAAGAACTCGTCGTTTTCTATCTCGTTGATTTGCGATCCGGAAGGTCGCAGTTCGTACAGAAATCGGCTATCGGCCTACGTAAATAGATTGCAGGATGTGGTCATGGAAGGTTTGGACCCGCTCTCCCGTTTGCGTACGGAACTTGCGCAACGCTTAGGGCAACAGCGGTACGAACTCTGGGTCGGCCCCCATATCTCGCTGCAGTGGATCGACTCGACTTTACAGGTGGGCTGTCCTACACAGTTTGAAATGCAGTGGCTACGCCGTCGGCTACACGACGCTCTCTCGGCCTGCTGCAGTAAGATAGGCGGAGACGGGGCCTTGATTCGTTACTTCGTCGACGAGGCCGTTAACGAAGCTCAGCCTGTCGTTAAGACGACTGAGGCCCAAGACCCGGCGAACTCAGTGAAGAATCATTCTGAAGACACCGAGAATACGAAGCCTGAGCCCCCAGAACGGCCTGTGGTCCGCCGCAAACCCACTGGCGCACGAAGCTCTACCTTCAGCAATTTTGTTGTCGGGAAGAGCAATGAACTGGCCTTCCGCACGGCGAAGGCGGTTGCTGAGCGGCCAGGGCAATTTGGGCCTTTGATGGTTTTCGGTTTGCCTGGGGTGGGTAAGACGCATCTTCAGCATGCCGTCGTACATCACCTTCGCCGCGATGGCCGCCGAATACGAACGCTGCGGCTGACGGCTGAGCAGTTTACCGCTGAGTTTCTCGACGCCCTGAATCGGCGTGCTTTGCCAGGATTCCGCCAAAAGTACCGTTCGATCGATGTGTTTCTGATCGACGATATCCAATTCTTTGCCGGTAAGCCTGCCACGCTCGATGAACTGCTCTACACGATTGATACGCTACACGAGCAGGGGCGACAGGTCATCCTGACTTGCGATCGCAGCCCGGGTGATCTGCAAAAGGTGAGCCTAGAACTGGTTTCTCGCATCTCTGGCGGTTTGGCGATTCCGATCGGGCCGCCAGAATACGAAACCCGACTGGGCATCGTTCGACAAATCGCCGCTCAGCGAAATGTTGATATCGACGACCAAATAGCCGTTTTGATTGCTACTCAAGTCGCTGGAAGTGCCCGTCAGCTTAGCGGAGCCATCAACCGTCTGGCGGCAACGAGCTTGGCTCACGACGAACCGATCACCGCCGACTTTGCCCGTGTGACTCTTGCCGAATTTGTGCAGCAAAATGCGCCTTCGGTACGACTGGCCGACATTCAACGTGCGGTCTGCGAGGTCTTTGGCGTTGAGGCTTCGAGCTTGAAATCGGATCGCAAAAGTCGATCGGTTGCCGAGCCTCGGATGTTGGCCATGTGGCTGGCTCGCAAATATACGCGATCGGCATTGGGCGAGATCGGCGAATTCTTTGGCCGTCGCAGCCACAGCACGGTAATTTCGGCACAACGAAAAATCGAAGGCTTGGTCAGCCAGGGAGCGGTCATCTCGGTCGCCGACCGCCCTTGCCACGTCGACGAGGCGATTCGACAAGTGGAATCGGTCCTGCGTACCGCCTGATTCGCGTTCATTTCGTCAGTGCCCCGCACGCAAAAAAACCTCGTCAGCCAGCAACAAAGGTGCTGGCTAACGAGGTTCAATGAGACATCAAGCGGACAATGTTCGAATCAAACTCCTAAGGGGAGCTTGGATCGTCGTCGACTGCCAGAGGAATGGCAATCGCCGCAGCAATCGCTCCTGCGGTAATCACTGGGTGATTTGCCATCCAGACGGCTGCCCGACGCAAAGGGCCTTGATGATAGCCTGCACCACATGCCCCGCCGCAATCCACCACCCCGCAACCACAATCTTGGCCGCGAACAAAGTCGTTGGCGGTAACCAGCATCAGCCCTTGCTGAGCGGCAGGCGGCGCGGTTTGAGGGGCCCAAAGGCGATAAAGACCACGGTGTCCAGGGGAAGCGACCTCGTAGACACCACCTTTCAAGCCGGCGACCGAGAATTTTCCACCTCGATCAGTTTGGGCTCGAGCAATTTCTTTCGTGCCGCTCATCAAAACAACCGGTGCGTCGATCAGGGCGCCACCTTGGGAGTCAACAATCTGACCCAACAGCACCCCGCCATCATGCAGTACCACGTCTTTTGGCATCGCATTCGGTGGGGCAGCCATTGCAAGAGGCGATGTAAGCATTCCTACGCATGACAACGTGACAGCTAGTAGCTGCAATTTTCTTACTTTCATGAGAGTTCATTCCTTTTGGGAGAAGAGATCGCGCACCCACTGCGCGAGAGGGTTAATAGCGAATGAACCGCGGCAAGAAAAGACCAATTTCTTCTGGCAAAGCCGTTGAATAAGTTTGCGACAGACTTGCTAGCACAACGAAAAAAATCACGCGGCCAAGAGAGCCGCGTGATTTTATTGTTCGTGTCTGTAAATACCGACTACTAAGGAGTCGCTGGACTGTCATCATCAATGGCAATCGGAATCGCGATGGCAGCACCGACGATACCTGCAGTGAGGATGGGGTGATCGGAGATCCAACTGGCAATATGCTGAAAATGCCCCTGAGCATGGCCTTGCCCACGAACCACATTATCTTGAGAAACGACCAACAATCCTTGTTGAGCGGCCGGTGGGGCCGTGTGAGGAGCCCATAAACGATAATTCCCCAGGTGACCAGCAGCAGCGACTTGATAGACGCCGCCATTCAAACCTGAAGCCGAGAACTTGCCGGTGCTATCAGACTGGGTTCTGGCAACTTCCTTGCCAGCACTTGAGATGGTTACCGGCGTCATCGCGACGGCAGCACCCTGTGCGTCAACAATTTGGCCCACCACGACGCCATTTTTGTGCAAGGCAACGTCACTAGGATTGGCGCCCGCCTGAGCAGCAAAGGCCGCCTGCGGGACTAGCATTCCAACACAAGACAAGGCGGTAAGTACCGCGTTCCAGCTTTTCGATTTCATTATGCTATCGTCCCTCGAATTAAAAGGTCGGGGCACCGAAACTCTCGACTAACCCTCAAGGGTTAGTCATGTTCCGATCCAAACCAAAGTGTCCTCAATGGATTTCAGAGAGGCCCTTAGCGAGCCTTATTCTGGTCACGGCTACTCCCCCTATCGGCCGATTGGGCACGGACTCTAGAGCATTCTCTCAGAAAAAGCATAATCACAGCTAATTTCGTTGCAGTCGTCAAAGCAAGCACATTCCAACTTCCCAACGCAACTGGGCATCCTGGTTTGACCACCTCGCAGCGCATCCACAAACCAGCTACTGTCGCCAGCGTTTGAAATGGTGAATCATTGCTTGCTCTGGGTGATCGAGAGCGGTTTGCAATCGTGCGGAAAGCTGTCCGGGGGGATTGCCTCGACGAATATCGCCTAGGTAATGCACCAACGTCCGATGGGCAGGCAAGGGGCCGTGCAGCATGAAATGGACCCATGCCCAGGCAAAGCGGTACTCTACTCCGCCCATATCCTTTAGTTCCTGACATTGCTCTAACGACTCGATTCCACGCACCATACCGAAACGAAGGTTCCAACGAAGCTTGGAGAGATGAGGATGCTCAAACGCCCGCCGTGATGTGGGCATCTCAAAATACTCGGCCAAACCCTCGTCGAGCCAAAGTGGCACCATCGGCAGATTGGTGTGCAGCAAGGCGTGCGTGCATTCATGCCTTAGATCGACATCAAGCTGATCATGCCGATAGGTGTAGACGCTGCCATGACCTGCCCGCTGTACGTATAAAGCACGCCGGTACGGCACACGTGGATAGAGCTGGCTGAGCAACTGGCGATGAGCCTGTTCGTTTTCGACGATGTAGATGTCGATCGTTTGCCCTGCAGGAGGGACGGCCAAAGTGCGCTGCAGCTCTTTCTCGACCGCCGTAAGGTCTTGAAAAACAGAGGCTAAGTTGGCAAGTGGGAAGGTGGCTCGACACTGAAATGGCCCGTGCGATCGATGGTCGACCCATGCGGCGGCTTGGCAGGTCAGAGGCTTAGAGGCCCACTGCGATGCAATTGTAGCCCCGCCAGCTACAAGAAATTTCCGTCGCGAGAGGGTTTGCATGGTTGATACTCCCCTCCCTGACGGAGCGGCTTTTTAGGAGGAGAGGTTAGGCAACCCGACGCTTTGAGAACAGACTCCGCCATCCGCGACGTGGTCGAAGAAGTCGTCCTGCTGGTACTTGCTGGCCTTGGGCTACCAAGCCAGGGTTCTGAATGCAAATCGTATTCGCCATCGATTCGCCAGCTAATTTGCAAACCCGCTCGAATGCCCGATGCATGAGGGGCCTGCGTTTTTTGATGCCATGCGCGTCGGTGGCGATGAAATGGACGAGCCCTTCAGAGAGCATCCACTCGGCTAGCTGCTGAGAGTTAGTGCCAAATGTCCCCATCAGGCTTCCAGCGGTTACTTGCATGAGGCAGCCGATGTCGACCAACTGGGGCAGCAAGTCGGGCTCGCGGAGGAGGCCCCGATTGCGTTCTGGATGCGATAGAATGCCTGTCATTCCTTGTTGTTTTAGCGCCGAGAGGACACCTTCGATCGGAAAGTACAACTCGTGCGGCAACTCGAGCAGCACATGCTTTCGCAGGTCGCCCAGTGACAGCGCGTCGCCGCTGACCAGCAGCTCGATCATGCCATCTTCGATACGGACATCGCCGCCGGGGAGTATTTGGAGTGGGATACGATGCTCGTTGAGTGCTCGCTGCAAGGCAGCAGTGCGCTCTCGGATATCGTTTCCGCGATTGTGACTGAAATTGCCCAGTTGATGGGGCGTAACGAGGATAATGCTTGTTCCCTCGTCGACGGCCATACGGGCCATCTCGAGCGATGTTTCTAAATCGACCGACCCATCATCAATTCCGGGTAGCAAGTGGCAATGAATGTCTACAAAGCCGTCGACCATCGTACGAGTTTCTCCTCGCTATTTACAGAAACACCAAGCGGAAAAGTGGCGAGGAGTATAGCGAGCGCAGGTGGGTGGTCAAGATTGGATGTGGACGGGGCCAGAACGACTGCAAAGTCGGTACGGTAAAAAAGACAGGAAGAAAAGATTTACCACAGAGGACGCAGAGCAGCACAGAGTGCTTGAAAACAAGCTTTTCTCAGTGTTCTCTGTTATGCCGCTCTGTGGTTCAGTTTTTTTATTTTATTTCATGCAATTGCGACTTTGCAGTTCGCCTAGTGGGGGGAGACAGGGGTGGGAGTTTTGGCATGGGGGTTGGTGACAAAATGGACAAAAGTCGGGGGTGCTGTTGGTGCTTGGGACTTTGTTTATCGGGGTTTTTGTTTTTTAGTGGGGTGAGTTTTGGCACGAATCGGGCTGTTTGGGGGTTTGGCGGACAAAACTCTTGGGTTTTGTCTACTTTGGCATGCTGTAGATTCTGAAATCGCAGAGCTTTCTTTCGATTTACTTGGACAAAAGTCGGTGGGGTTTTGTCCTATTTTGTCCAAAGTGAGTGCCTTTATTGTCAAAAAAAGGTGACCGCTATTTTAGCCACAGAGTTCACAGAGAACTCGGAGACTCTTTGACGAAAAAGTTTTCCGATAAACGGGTAAACACTAATCTTCGCTATTGACGCTAATTTTTATAAGCGAAGATTAGCGCCGATTCGTGTTTTGGATTTTCAAAGAACAGGGTGTAGGCGTTATTATCGTGCATTGATCAGGAAGGTTCCATCGATATTTTTGGCCGGGTAGTTTCTCGCAGAGACGCGGAGGTGATGATCTGCTGCCATTTGCGGATCATAAAAACGATTCCGATTAAGCTGCAGCCCGGTTTCCGGGTCGGTGCGTCTTCCAGTAAATAGGAGTTCATTAGCTACGAGTGACGAGGCGCGAGTTGTGAAACTTGCATCCATGATAGTCACTTCGCCGTACGGCGTGTAGCTGTACCGCTCGACCACTGTTCCAGCACTGTCGACAATCGCCGTCACATTAAAATTGGCGTCTTGCAAATAATAATGCCGCACGCTGGTGCCGTCCAGTTCGGCGTCGTAATCCCGCAGGGCGATCGAGTCGACATATTGCGTAGGAGTGATCCCACTAGGGATTGAAAGCTGCGTTACGCTATCGCTGCACGCAGCCTGCTTACTATGAAATTACACGGTAGGCAATATCTTTTCCATCACTGGTTTTAGAAGACATATCAACCTCTAGCATAACAATGGTATTCGAGTCACGTTCTCGGGCTTTAAAAACAGCATGTGATAAATTCTTAGGTGATCGATCTAAAAGCACAAAATTTCCTATAAAGAAGCCTCTGTGTTTTCCCATCAGTAACATCTCAGTTTGCCAACGTGTTAATTTCCTGGCCTCAATTAAGAATTCCACAAATGCAAGGAGTTCTTCCCGCTCATTTTGAGACTTCTTTTTTTGACCTTGAAAAAGGACTCGAAGAGAGCCCAGTTCCTCTTTAGTAACAAGGCGGCTAAGCTCGGTGACATTACAAAATGTTGTCAATTTATTCATGCCGCAAGAATCATAGTCAGGTATCGGGAGAAAAGACAATACTTTATCCGACACAATAGATCGTCTTACGAACTAGACCTGGTCCCGTTTTCTTTTTTCAACGCCATCCTCAAAGAAAATAAACCCTGGGATTTTACCCAAACCACTTGAAATTTAAGACCGTCGCTACTTACTTAATTCATTCAATTTCTTTCCGGCCTGTTGATGGCCATTTTCTGCAGCTTGCTTAATCCAGTAGATGGCTTCAGAGGTGCTCCGCTTCACCCCATCTCCTCGCTCAAACATCCGGCCTAGCATATATTGAGCATCCACTTCTTTAGCTACCGCCGCTTCTTTACACAAGTTAAAAGCTGTATGAGAATCGCTTTCAACGATGTCTCCTCGTGCCATCAATACAGCCAATACGTATTTTGCCCTCGCTACACCATTTTTAGCCGCTCGATCCAAAAAAGGTAGTCCTTTGCCAAAGTCGCGTTTGAAGCCATGAACGCCCATTGCATGGGCTTCACCGAACCATGCTAATTCAGGAGTTGAACCCAAGTCGGCTGCCGATTCAAAATAACGCATTGCCTCATGTTCATCCAAATCGCAAGGGCCCGCCTCTTCAGAGTGATAACGGCCAAGTTGGGAGCATGCCCAACTGTTACCCCTGGAGCACGATGCTTGAAGTAAATCAACCTCGCGGTCGACATCGGCATTTACCCCAAATCCATCTCGATAACAGCAGGCTAAACGAGCCAGACCCTCTGGATTTTCAAGGTCACTCGCACGTTGATAGAAGTCTAGAGACTGACTGGTATCCTGAACCACACCTCGTCCAGATTTGTAAAGGTCGCCCAGGTAGACAAGTGCAAACGTGTCACCCAAACTTACTGCTCGGTTCATCCATTCAATCCCTTGCGCATGTCTCTCTTTTGGCGAACCAAGTCCAGTGAGGTTAGAGTATTGTGCTGTGTCCAAGTAGATAACTCCGACATTGTATGCAGCGGCCCCGGATTGTGCTTCTGCGCCCAATTTATAGTATGAGAGTGACCTTTCTAGGTTGGTTTCCACATTGATGCCATGTTCGTACAAGTAACCAAGAAGTCGATTCGCTTCAGGGTGCCTATTCGCAGCGATTTCTTCCAGATCAGAATAATGCTTCGGCGAAATCTGGTTGTCTCTCATCAGAATCTTGAGAACTTGATCAACTAAGTTGTTGGCATTGTCAATCATTTGCGCGCACCACCCCTCGTCTAGCCGGACAGAAAAAGCGGATCGTGAGGCCTTCAATATTGCCTAGGATTTTTATTTCCATCTGTTTGGGGGACCCCACTGAGGATTAGTCCCCATATTTCCAGGGCCGCCCTGCGGAACCGGAGGTTTGTGTCCCGGACCACCACCGTAATAATCATCAAAAGGTCCTGGGTCAGGCCCATTATTTCCACCTCCACCAAAGCGGGGCTTCGGACAACATTTGCGAAGAATTCCTGAACCCATCCCAGCGAGACAATCAAATGGACTCCAGGATGGTCCTAAGCCAGGGTCATCCATCCACCAATCTGGTGAAGGTTCCGGGTCAGGCTCCGGAGGCTTCGGGGGAGGCCAAACAGGATATGGAGGTACAGGACCCTGGCCCGGAGGTGCAGGCCCCAAATCTCCAGTCCCCGGATCATAAATCCCATGAAGTCCACTCGGATCAACCCAGTAAGTCGGCTGACTGGCTATATACTCATACATATTGTACGACCCAGCATCATACCCAATCGGATCCTGCGTCACCCACCGCCCCATTTGCGGATCACAAAAACGGTTTCGGTTGAGCTGCAACCCCGTTTCCGGGTCGGTGCGTCTTCCAGTAAATAGGAGTTCATTAGCTACGAGTGACGAGGCGCGAGTTGTGTAACTTGCATCCATGATAGTCACTTCACCGTACGGCGTATAGCTGTACCGCTCGACGATGGTTCCGGTGGCGTCGGTAATTGCCGTCACATTAAAATTGGCGTCTTGCAGATAATAATGCCGCACGCTGGTGCCGTCCAGATTTGCATCGTAATCCCGCAGGGCGATCGAATCGACATATTGCGGGTGGTAGACATACTGTTTTTCGGGATCGACATCGGCGTTCTTGCGAATCTCTAGCACCTGCCACTGCCGGTTGTAGTAATAATCGTAGGTGTTCTCCTCCTCTTCTTCCCCTTCCCCTTCCCCGGATGTTGCGCCCACGATGGTACCGATCTTCACGATCCGTCGGTTGAGGCCGTCGTACCGGTTTATCTCCAAGGTAGTGGAAGAATTGACATTCGTTTCTTGTGCATGTTATAGTAGGGGGGCAAAACGTCACCCGACGGGAACGTCTGCGGCATTGGAGGAAGTTTTCGCGCACTCTGCGAGCGTCATTGTGAGATGAATAGGCAACTCTATCAGTATCATCCCCAGATTGGTTACACGTTCATCCCGGAATTGAAGACCCGTGTTCCGCATGAAAATGGCGGCTATCTTTTACGCGTAAATACAACCGGTTTTCGCTCTGACTTTGAATTCCAAAGCCCCAAGACTTCGGGCAAGCGCCGCGTTCTCCTTTTCGGAGATTCGTTCACCGCAGCCGATGGTGTCAGCAACGCCGCGCGATACAGCGACTTATTGGCATCGCAGGTTTCCGACCTAGAGGTCTATAATTTTGGTCTTTCCGGCACCGGAACGGATCAGCAATATTTGATTTACCGAGAAATGGCGTCGGATATTGAATGTGACCTCGTGGTCATTGCCGTGCTGGTGGAGAACATACGGCGTGTCGCGGCACGTTATCGGACGTATCAAAATACGGAGGGACAGCGGATTGTTTTCGCCAAACCCTATTTTTCGGTCGACACCGACGGACAATTGGAGCGACACCACTGCCCCGTCCCTCGCGATGCCATTCCTGAAGATCAATTGCCGGAAGATCAGGGTCAGTTCGTCGATCGTGGTGGACAGTTGGTGTGGCTGCGAGAAACGGTGAATAAGTTTGGCTCGGTCGCCAAAGACCTCGCGCAACGCGTTACACGATACCAACCGCTTCCGGCGTACGATTCGCCAGAGAACGAGGATTGGCTTCTGACAAAAGCGATTCTCAGTCAATGGATTTCAGAGGTATCTGTCCCGGTAATCGTATGCCCTCTTCCTCTTTATCATTATGTTGAGAAGATGGCGGATCCGACAGCGTACCAGACACGATTTCGGGAGCTGGGAGAAGAGACCGGGGCGCGGATTCACGATCCGCTCCCTGACTTTTTGAAAGCACCTCGATCGGAACGGCGGAACTATCGGTTTCGCACGGACATTCACCCGACTCCGGAAAGCCATCGCGTGCTTGCCGCGTCGTTGGCACCCTGTATCAAGTCTTATTTGGACCAGTAAGGAAGACTGAATGGCGGTTAACGTACTTGGAATCTCTGCCTTTTACCATGATTCGGCAGCTGCAATTGTTCAGGATGGTAAGATCGTAGCGGCAGCACAAGAAGAACGATTTTCGCGCAAAAAGCATGATCCTCGCTTTCCGCAACATGCGATCAACTATTGCTTGGCAGAGGCGTTTATTGAAGTCGACGAGCTCGATGCTGTCGTTTTCTACGACCATCCCTTGCTCACGCTCGATCGGGTGTTGAAATCACTATTAACCGTAGCCCCCCGCGGCGAGCAGCAATGGCTGAAAGCAGCGCCGTCTGTGTTGGGAGTGAAGGTACACGTCGAGCGATACATTCGAGACGCTCTGCAGTCGGAAGTCCCTGTGCTGTTTACTCGGCATCACTTGACACATGCCGCTTCGGCATTTTATCCGTCTCCTTTTTCGGATGCTGCCATTCTTACGATTGATGGCGTCGGAGAATGGGCAACCACCAGTATCGCCGAGGGCTCGGGTGATAGAATCCGTGCGCATAAAGAGATCCACTACCCGCATTCTCTGGGGCTACTCTACAGCGCGTTCACCTATTATTGCGGATTCAAGGTCAATTCAGGCGAGTACAAATTGATGGGTCTCGCGCCATACGGCAAGCCCCGCTTTGTCGACAAAATCCGAGAAAACCTCATCCATACCAAACCGGACGGCTCGTTTCGGTTGAACATGGAATACTTTGGGTTCATGGACAGCAACGTGATGACGAACAAACGGTTCGACGAGCTGTTCGGAGGGCCCCCTCGGTCACCAGAATCTAAAATCTCGAGGCGCGAGATGGATTTGGCAGCCTCGGTGCAAGTCGTGACCGAAGATGTGGTGCTGGGCTTGGCTCGGCACGCGCGTGAAATCACCGGAATGGAAAATCTGGTTTTAGCAGGTGGCGTTGCCTTAAATTGTGTGGCAAACGGGCTGTTGCTGCGAGAGAAAATCTTCGAGAACGTATGGATTCAACCTGCCTCGGGTGATGCTGGGGGCGCGCTTGGCGCAGCCCTGCTTGCCTCTTACCGCAAATTCGGTGTGCCGCGCCAGGTCAACTCCCAAGGCAACGACTCTCAAGAGGGAAGTTTTTTGGGCCCCGCGTTTTCTTCTACCGAGGTGAAGGCGTTTCTTGATCGCGGCGGATACCCTTACGAAGTGGTCGAGGATCCCCAGGAGCGTGCAGAGAAAATCGCGGAAGTGCTTGCCGAAGGTGGGGTAGTCGGACACTTTTCTGGTCGCATGGAATTTGGGCCTCGATCTCTCGGAGCCCGTTCTATCCTTGGTGACCCTCGCAATAGCGAGACTCAGGTCTTGATGAACCTGAAGATTAAGTATCGCGAATCGTTCCGGCCTTTCGCCCCGTCGGTACTAGAGGAGAATTGTTCTGAGTATTTCGAGTTAGAGGGAGAAAGCCCCTACATGCTACTTGTCGCACCGGTTGAGCGTAAACGTCGGTTGCCCATGGACTGGAGTAATTTCGAAAAGGGGGATGATGATTTGATGTCTTTGGTCAAACAACCCCGTAGCGATATTCCGGCAGTCACGCATGTCGACCATAGCGCCCGAGTTCAAACGGTTCGGCGAGATGTATCTCCCGCCTACTACGACGTGATCGCGGCTTTTAAGCAGTTGACCGGTTGCGGAGTTGTGGTCAATACGTCATTCAATGTCCGCGGAGAGCCGATTGTCTGTTCTCCTCAGGACGCCTATCGATGTTTCATGCGAACTGACATGGACATGCTGGCTTTGGAAAACTGCCTGCTGCGAAAGTCTGATCAGCCCAAGCAAGAAGATGATGAAAACTGGAGGAAAGAATATGAGCTCGACTGAGTCCACACCACACGACGATGAAGTGCACGATTTTTTTTCTACGAAGTTGGTTCCCGTGGCGAATGAGCTGCGAGAAAGCAATATCCAACTAATGCCTCTCGGCCCCGATGACTCGGTGGATAGCTGGTACGTTGACTATCCCACTGATCGTGAAGAATTGTTTAGCTTTGATTCCAGTAAAATCGAGGCGGAGCTTCGTCAGTTATGGAGTAGCCAGGAGCAGCCACAGCTGCTTGGTCTTTGCGAGCCGATTGGCGCGCTGGCCGAAAAGCTCGCTGGACAAACCGAGGACGAAGACGACGTATCGCCTTTCATCTACGTCATGTTTTAGCCCCCAAGATCGGACAACACATGGCGGCACCACAAAAAAAAGAGCTTCTGGCAGGGGTACTCGACAAGTTGGCCATACTTCGAGCCCTCGTCGGAATCCAGAAATTGTGCTTTCGGCCATTCATTCGTGCGGTCAACTACCACGCAGTGCCCGAATGTTGGGCGGAGACGTTTGAACAGCAGCTTCGTTATTACCAAAAGCATTTCGTACCCGTTGGCCTCGAAGATTTAGCTCATCTGGCAGCCGGAACTTGGCCCCATGAGAAACCTGGGCTCATCATCTCGTTCGACGATGGTTTGCGCGACAACGCAGAGGTTGCCGCCCCTTTGTTAGAAAAATACGGATTCATCGGTTGGTTCTTCATTCCGACAGGATTCATCGACACGCCGCCTGATCGGCAACTTGATTTCGCAAAGGAGCACGACATTTTCACCGTTCATGGTGACGTCGAAACTCTGCCTTACGCCATGTCATGGGAACAGGTTCGATATCTTGCCGAGCACCACGTTGTGGGCTGTCATACCGAAACCCATATCCGTCTGAGGGCAGAGCTTACTGAGCAGCAACTTCACCGTGAAATCGGCGATGCAAAGCAACACCTAGAGGAAAGGCTTGAGCGGGAAATTTCTGTTTTCTGCTGGGTTGGCGGAGAAGCGTGGTCCTACAGCCCCCAGGCGGCAAAGCACATCCGAGATGCCGGATTTGAAGCAAGCTTTATGACCAACAATAGCCTGATCCGCCCCGGCGTGAATCTTTTGCAACTGCACCGCACCAATATCGAAGCCGACTGGAGCCTTGCCACGGTCCGATTCCAGATTTCTGGAATCATGGATTTTCTCTATACAAAGAAGCGACGACTCGTGAATCGATTAACGAGTTGAGTTGAAGGCAACGGGTTGGGGTACTCTTACTGCGCCGCTGACTTGGTGCCGTTTGGCGAAGCGCCAATGTGAGTCCCAGGTCGCATCGGACGGGTTGCCAACGAGAAGCCCATTTCCCAGAGCTTTCGTTTAAGAGGTCGGAACTGCTCGAAGCTGTCGGTGTAGAGCCATACCACTACAGGCGGATGTTGACGTTGCTTGGCGAGCAGATGCTCGTACAACGCCGCGCCAGGCATCAGTGCTTGTTCCACGTTTTGCCCGATATCTACCGACGTCGGAAGTATCTGAGCGTTCTGCTCGAAAACAACCTTCTGCCTTTGCCCAACGAGGGGGCCACCGATCGCCCCGGAGTTACGCTTTAATACGGTAAATCGGAGACGATAGCCGTCGACAGGGCCGATGGTCTCCACCACTTCGTTACGCGACTGCAAACGGCGAAGAATATCCTCAACACGGTATTCGATTTGCCCTAGTAGCTCTTCGAGTGGAACGATCGAGACCAAACCATCTTTAATTCGCAGGTGAATCGCAGCATCTTCAACTGTTTTCGCAAGCGGGGTCGGGACGCATTCGATCTCTTCGGTCCTTTGAGGAGCCGAAGACAACGCAAGTTGCTCACGGGTTAGTTCGTCGAGCTTGATTTGCGATTCGAGAAGCTGCCGTTGGACATCGAACTCGCGCTGACGCACGGAATCCAGACTTTCTCGGCGTTCTTCGATATGATCTTCGATCGCGGCACGGTGCAAAGCTAGTTCGTTACGCTGTTGGTCGCGCTCTTTCGCTTCGTGGCTGATTCGGATGACTTGGACCGCCATTTTTTGAATTGCTGACTGCGAAGAGATTGCCAACTGTTTCGCGGCATCGAGTTCTTGGCGGTACGCGGCAATGTCTTGAATGGCGTTTGAATCTTGGAAGTCCGCTAGCTCAACCGTTGAAGGCTTCGCCGTCGGGCCGGCATCGGCAGCCAGGAATCGATGCGATGCCCGTACACCGACGAGCATGACTAGGATGATTAGCACCCCGACCACGTTGGCAATGACATCGAGAAACGAATCTTGTGCGGAGTCGTCTTCCGTTTGAAACCTATTTGGGCGCACGGGTAGACTCTCCTTGTCCAGCTTGGGCCATTTTGGGGTAGAGAATCTCCACACCGCTGTTTTCGAGTAGACGTGTTATCTGGTGGGCCGTTTGATGCGCATCGGGGCCAACATTGAGTTCAAGAACAGGATGCCAATAGAGGCCATTTCCTGCCAAGCCCCATTCTTTGACACGGGCTCGTAAAGCCTCGACAAACTCCTTAGAAATCTGAGCCGTCGGTTGATTGAGCGAGACGATGGTCCCTGTCGCTCCGATGCCTCGGCTCGAGTGGCGACTAGGTAGTATCGCAAGCTGGTTTTTTCGAACCACGACTTCGATGGGGCGGCTAATCGGCACCGCTCCACGCGAGCCTCGGTCAATGGCCCAGTTGCGACCTTGTGACTCTGCAATGCTCGATGCCCGCTTTGCTAAGGCCATACTCGCTGAGGAAGCTTGAGCTCCCCCTCCCGATGCACGACTGCCATTGCTTGCTGTTCCTCCAGAACTTCCTGAAGAGCTCGCCCCGCTCGATTGGCCGGAGCTGCCACTTTGAGCTAACGAGCCTGATGCCGCCTGCGTGTTTTGTGTGGAGCCTTGGCCTGAGTTGGCTCCACGAGCGTTCTGATCCTTGCCGGCTGTGTCTGCAAAGCTTCCTGCTTCAGACCCGCCATCCCCGTTGCTTGCCGTTTGATCTCCGCTGGCTTCGTCACCCGGATGGCCACCAGGCATGGTGCCGTATTGGCCTTCTGTTTGCTGCTGCCCCGACTGGGCATCACCCAGTGCATAGGCGGCTTCGGCCTCTCCGGCTGCAAGTCCATTGCCGTGGGAAGCGTCTCCGTCCGTTGAGTTCGAGATGGCATCGTAGCCGTTGGAGCTATCCTGCTTTCCACCGGGGCCGTACCCGTGCGAACTAGAAGCTCCGCCCGAAGCATGTGCACCGCTACCACCCACACTCATGCCGCCAAAGCGACTGGGTGCTGCGCGAGCTAACAATGCCATATTGTCACGCGCGTTAAGGACGGCATGTTGTTGGACCTGTGCCAACACGGGGTCGGCCAATTCCGGGAAGTCGAGTTTCCAATCGCCGGCAATGAACTCATAGCCGTAGTCTGAATCCCAAGAGGTGATCGCAACGCGAGCAGCTCGATAGGCACCGATGCCATCGGGTCGAATGAGTAGTAAAGGGTAGGGGTCGGGTGGTTCTGGCTCGCCCGCCTTTTTCGCCTTCGCGTTGAGATATTCTCGTGATGCCCGCAATGCGGCGGCAAGTGGATTTCCTGGCCACGAAGGAGCCGCAAAATCATTTTCGGTCAGAAGCAAGCCTTCGGGCTGAATGATGACCCCTTCTTTATTGCACTCGAGATAGATTGGCTTTCGGGTGGTGCCGTTGGGGCCCTGGTAAGGCACAATCGAGTAGGAGCGGCTGCCGTCGGACTGTTCGCGTAGTTCGTCGAGCCGTTCTTCATTTTCTGTGATGAGCGATTTTAGGTGGGTGAGTTCGCTTTCTGCTTGCTCTTGGTCAACAGCTTGATTTTTTTCTGTCGCTTCGAGTTGTTGGGCAGCAATACTAAGTCGTGCTAATTCGTGTTCCAGGCGGCGTGTATGTTCTTCGAGATGGCTAAGTTTGGCTTGCTCGTCTCGAAGTCGTGCTTCTGCCTTGGTACGAAGTGTTTTAAGACGCTGCTGGTGTTGATGCACTTCGTCCAACTCTTGTTTCAGCGTCGCTGCTAGTTCGGCATCCTCGGTCGAAGATGCCGTGGCAGAAGCCAAAGACTCGGGTGATTCGACAACATCGGCCTGAGCGATGGCATCCATCGCTGCTCGCTCGGCTGCGCGCTGCACCAGCACGACAAGGATCACTAGCAGTGCTCCCATGGTGCAAAGCAGAACGGCGAGGAACGGAAAAAGACCGACCGTGTCCGAATTTTCGCTAGTGGCGCGATCGCTCATGCTGCCTGATTCTGTTTGCTATTATCGATCAATTCAATCTTCTCCGTTGCTGCCATAGGCTCGCCCAGGCGCGCCCCAAGTAGCTGTAAGGCGGCTGACAAGCCAGCCACGGTTTGCTGGAAGTTGTGTGAGCCGGCCAGTGCATTCAGGTTGTTGTTGAGCGATTGTTCGAGATGTTTGATTTGGCCGTTTGACTCGACCACTCTGAGCAAAATGTCGCCCTGTTTGATGAGCTGTTCTTGTTGCGCGACTGTACTACCCGCCGACTCGACCAACGCGATTTGCATCTCTTTGAGCAGATTTTCGCTCTGTTGGATGAGTTTTTCTTGCCGTGAGCTGGCAATGAGCATGGCCTCGCCTACCGCGGCTTCCACGTCACCAAGATGGCGCCGATTCTCTGCTGCCAACTTATTTTCTGCTTCGGTGAGTGCGGCAGTGTGCTCATGGAGGCCCTCGTTCAGCAGCTCGGCATGTTTGACGAGCGTCTCTTCTAGATTGCCAGCGTGGCGATGCACCCCTTGGTTCAGCAATTCAGCATGGCGGGCCAAACCTTCGACGACAGATCCAGACATTGCTTCATCGAGTGTGGTGGCTGTTCCCGTGAGTAGTTCAGAAAGCTGCCGACCGCTCTTTTTGAATGCGGCGTGCATCAAGGCCGATTGTTTTTCGACACTTGTCTCGACCGTAGAGAGTAGCTGCTCAGACATGCGTTGGACGGAGGCGAGGTGAGGATCTTTCTCGCCACCAAATTGACGGAATCGGCCAACGAGTTGACGCGATACATTGGCGTTCACCGCATCAAGCAGGCGGGTTTCGGCCTGCTCGACATTTGATTTCACAAAAAGCAAGATAATCGACAACGTCAGTGACAAGGCCGTGGTATCGAATGCCACACTTAAACCGGCAACCACCGCAGGCAACGATTCGTCCATCGCCTCGCCCGAAAGGTTGAGCTTTGCAATCGCGAGCGTAATGCCGATGACGGTTCCTAAAAACCCTAGGACAGGGATGGTCGAGGTGATGATCCGCACCATGGAATAGCTGCTAACCATGCGAGCATAGTCAGCATCCTCAAGATGTTTGAGGTGCGATTCAAGCGTGTCTGCCGAAGCTTTTTGCTGGATGTATTCCAGCGCACTACGCAGACGTTGAACTAAATAGCTACCTTCTGAAGACGGGGCGACGTCATCGAGACTAGCCAAGAGTCCTTCGGCATCACTAGGTTCTTCGGCGCCCATGGCTGCACTAGGCAGCGGAGTTGACTCGAGGGTTGCAGATTGCAGGAGCAATCCGAGTCGTTTGATCACCAATGCCGCAATACCGACAAAGAACAGTGCGGTCGTGCAGTAAGCAATCGGATGCCCCGCAAAGTAGCGGAGCTGGAACGAACCCGGTTCGGTGCCTTGCACAGCAAAGGCGTAAAAAGCGAGGCAGGCCAAGCCACCCCAGATGATGGGTTGGCGTAGCAGCCAGTCAGAGAATGAAGTAACGCGAGACACGGTGAGTTTCCTTTCTCACAACGGTCGGTGTGAATAGGTTGAGGGGACGGCGCACGCCGAGCCCCACTTATCTGTCTATCCTCACAATCGGCGCAAGCCGCAGAGTTTATGAGCAGATTTGCCCAAGAACTCTACTTTCAAGGTTTTATGCCGAGTGCTAGCTGCACGCGAAGAAGCTTAATAGCTTGCGCAGGAAAACCTTGGCTAATTAGAAAACTTTACCAAAGCAGCACGACATGAAAGTCGATAACTCAATTACTCGCGAGAGTCCGCACTGCTCGGCGAGCCAAACGGCAGAAAAAACATCGCAATGAAAATTGCTGATAGCATATAACCCAGGGGGGCTAGCAGCCCGGGCGACTCGTTCGTCCGGGCTGCATTTTTTTGATAGGTGGGTGACTGCTAGTGAAAAGGTGGCACCGCACATTCTTACTTGCCCGCGGCATAAGTGGCAAAACAGCGGGGGGTTTCCCAGAGGCGGACTTCGACGATGGGGATGCCCTGCGAGCTGGCGGCATCGAAGATTAGCTTTGCGATATTCTCGGCGGTGGGGTTCTGGTCGATCAGATAGAGGGGTTCCCCCATTTTTTCGAGGATCGGAACGACAGGGTCAGCCCGGTTGAGAATCATTCGATGGTCGAGGTGGTCGTCGATCCAAGTGCTGACCATTTGCTTGATGTCGGCGAAATCGAGCACCATGCCGCGGTCGTCGAGTTCATCGCCTTCGATCGCAATAACCGCACGGCCATTATGTCCGTGCAGGTGGCGACATTTGCCTTCGTAGTTCAGCAAGCGATGGCCATAGCAAAAGTCAATTTCACGAGTGACTCGAAACATCGTCGGTTAGCTTTCTTATTTGGTGTGCGGCAGAGTGTGTGTTGCTTCAGGTTGGCCGTTTGTGCAAGCCACTTGGTTCTCAGCATAGATAGTAGGGTCGCCGTCGGATAGGGATTGAAGTTCTCGGGAGCGCTCTGCACATTTGTTGCACTTGCCGCAATGGAGCCCCTCGATGGGTGCGAGGCACGAAAAGGTCAGGTGCAGTGGCAAGTGCTTGCCCTGGTCAAGAACTTGCCGTTTGCTGAGATGGGCAAAAGGGAGAATAATTTCAACTCGGTTCCCCGTTGCGGTAGCTAGAGCTTGTTCGAAAGGCTCGAAAAACTGTGGCGTCGCGTCGCTAAACGGGTTGCCTTTGAGTGTGGCCAAAGCGAGTTGAGAGAGGTTGTGCATCGAGCACCAAAGGATTGCCTTCACCAGGAGCAATGGGTTGCGACCCCACAGCGACACCGAGGAGTCGGGCGTGGTTTCGTCGGGGACATTCCAGCCGGTGGTACTCCAATGGGTGCCATATAAGTCGGCAATGGGCAACTGGAGATCGACGACCGGTTCGACCCGATCGCTCGCGAGCACGTCGATAAACTGCTCGACCGCCCCGCGTTCGGCTTTCTGCCAGACGCAGCCTGTTTCGATATAGAAAGGTTGTACCCGCATGCCTTGCTCAACGAGGTGGGCCAAAAGAATAGCGCTGTCGAGGCCCCCGCTGAGCATCAGACCGGTAGTGATAGTTTTTGGGCGACCGGTGCTCATGTTATCGTCTTCGCCAGCGGAGGGTTTTGAGGGAAAAGTAGGACTGTTTCAGCGTACCGAGAACTTCGGGGCGTTGCAACAAACTCATGGGAAATTTGCCTTGGGGTTGCATGGCTTGGTCTTCCCAGCGACACTCGCGGTACCGATTGTTTTCGAGTCGTTTTCGACTGTAATTTTGTGGTTGTAGGAAAAGCATATTCATGAGTCGCTTCGCTCAACGCCGTGAAAAAATTCGCCGTCGGCTCCGCAAAAACAAGGTGGATGCACTGTTGGTCACGAATTTCACCAACGTGGGTTATCTGACCGGATTTACAGGCGACGATAGTTACTTGCTGATCACTGGCAAGAGTGACGTCGTTTTGAGCGACGAGCGATATACGACTCAGTTGGAAGAGGAATGCCCGGATCTCGAACTCAACATTCGAGGGCCGGGTAAAAAGATGTTGCCGACGATCTCGCGGTTGCTCTCGAGTGTGAAGGCAAAGCAGTTGGCCATCGAGGCAAATTCGATGACTGTTGCCTTACACGGCTCGTTGCAAGAGGCTGCCCCGAAGTGCGAGTTGATGGCGGCGGATGGCTGGGTAGAAAAGTTGCGAGCTGTGAAAGACCGTGACGAGATAGCTCGGACCCGGGTGGCATGCGATCAAGCGCGACGCGCATTTGAGGTGGTTCGAGCTTCGCTGACGCCTGAAATGACGGAACTTCAGGTAGCTGCTGACCTGGAGTATCAGGCGCGCCGCTTTGGCGGCAAGGGTTTGAGCTTTCCAGCCATCGTGGCTGTTGGGGCACGAGCCGCGTTGCCCCATGCGAGCCCTACCACGCAGCGTATAGGAAGTGCCGACTTTACACTCATCGATTGGGGCGTGAACGAGGGGCTCTATGTGAGCGACTTGACGCGGGTTTTGGTGACCGGTAAAATCTTGCCCAAACTCCGTAAAGTCTATGGAGTTGTGTTAAAAGCACAGATGGCCGCGATCGAGTCGATTCGGCCTGGCGTGACGTGTAAAGCAGTCGACCAGACCGCCCGATCGATCATCGAGAGTGCGGGCTATGGAAAACGATTTGGTCACGGCCTGGGACATGGGACGGGGCTTGAGGTTCATGAAGCCCCGCGACTAACCCGTGGCCAGTCCACGGTGCTTGTGCCCGGGATGATTGTGACCGTCGAGCCGGGCATCTATCTCCCAGGTTGGGGCGGTGTAAGAATCGAAGATGACGTGCTGGTCACCCGCACGGGGTACGAGGTACTAACGTCTGTGCCAAAAGAATTAGAAGAGTGCGTTGTCGGTTAATCGCGTAATCTGCGGCGTCTGCTCAGTGCATGTTGCCGTAGCAACTTACAACGTTTCAAGTTGATAGTGGGAGATTCCTAATGGGTAGTGGTGGATCGGGTACTGGCGACGTTTTTGACGTACGGAAGGTGCGTCGACTCGTCGAGTTGATGAACGACCATGATTTGGCCGAAATCGACTTGAAGCAGGGCGAGCAGCGTATCCGATTGCGTCGGGGCGCCGATCCTGTCGTCATGATGCCGGGGCAGGTCGCTCCTGCTCCTGTCGCGACGGCAGCTCCTGCTCCGGCTGCTACCGCGGCCGGTAGCGAACCGCCAAGTGCTGCCGCAGAAGAAGACAATGCCACGTATGTCACGAGTCCGATGGTGGGGACGTTCTACACGTCATCCAATCCTGAGTCTCCCTCGTTTGTAAGTGTCGGCGACCAAATTGGCCCGGATACGGTGGTTTGTATTCTTGAGGCGATGAAGGTGTTTAACGAGATTCCAGCAGAGTGTTCGGGAAGTATCGCCGCTGTGCTCGCCGCTGACGGAGACGCGATCGAATATGGGCAAAAGTTGTTCAAGGTTATCCCTGCTTAGCAAACTCACCGAATCCAATTCTGCCATCCGACCTAAGAAGTTGCCATGTACCAGAGAATTCTCGTTGCCAACCGTGGTGAAATTGCATTGCGGATTATCCGTGCGTGCCGCGAATTGGGCATCGAATCGGTGGCGATCTTTAGCGAGGCCGATCGAGGGGCCCAGTATCTTGAGCTAGCGGATGAGGCCTATTGTGTAGGGCCTGCAAGACCTGCCGACAGTTATTTGCGGATCGCTAACGTAATTAGTGCCGCCGAAGTGGGCAACGTGCAGGCAATCCATCCGGGTTACGGTTTTCTGGCGGAAAACGCCCATTTCAACGAAGTTTGCCGAAGTTGCAAGATCGACTTCATCGGCCCTTCGCCCGAGGCCATGGCCAAGCTAGGCGACAAGAACGCGGGGCGCGCGTTGGCCAAAGAGGCCGAGGTGCCGGTCGTACCGGGTAGCGATGGCTTGGTCGAAAGCCCAGAAGAGGCTTTGCAATTTGCCCATGAGGTGGGGTTCCCAGTATTGATCAAAGCCGTTGCTGGCGGCGGTGGCAAAGGGATGCGTGTTGCGGCAAACGACTTGGCTTTGAAATCGGCGCTGCAACAAGCGAAAAATGAAGCTGAGGCTGCTTTTGGCAATGGGGCGGTGTACTTAGAGAAGTACATCGATCGACCTCGCCATGTCGAAGTTCAGGTGTTAGCCGATAATCACGGCAACGTCGTTCACCTTTGGGAACGCGATTGTAGTGTTCAGCGTCGGCACCAAAAGCTTATCGAAGAGAGTCCCAGCACGAATGTTGACCAAAAGACGCGTGATGCCATGTGCAAGGCAGCGTGTCGTTTGATCCAGTTGGCCGATTATTCGAATGCAGCGACCGTTGAATTTATTGTTGATAAAGATGGCAATTATTACTTCATCGAAGTCAATGCACGTATCCAGGTCGAACATCCGGTGACCGAGATGGTGACCGGCATCGATTTGATTAAGCAGCAGATTCTTATCGCGGGCGGCGAGCCGCTTCCGTTCGAGCAGAAGGATATTGCTCAACGCGGAGTGGCGATCGAGTGCCGCATCAATGCGGAAAACCCCCGTAAGAATTTCCAGCCCTCGCCGGGAAAAATCGATCGGCTTGTTGTGCCGGGCGGATTTGGGGTGCGATTCGAATCCCACGTCCACAGTGGTTACGTAGTGCCGCCTTATTACGACTCGATGATCGGCAAATTAATTGTTCACCAGCCGACGCGGGCCGAAGCGATCCAAACCATGCAGCGAGCACTGGCTGAACTTCGCGTCGACGGTATTTTCACCACGACGCCGCTCCATCAAGAGATTCTCAGCCATAGTGCGTTTGTCGCGGGTCGTGTTGACACGACCTTTGTCGAGCGAACGTTCTCGACGGACTAACGTTCTGCATGAATGCCACCGCAGGAGTGGATGGTCGATCAGACCGCCCATTTTACGAGGTGGCTTCTAGCGTCTACAATGAGGGGCTCTTCGCTTTCTGAGCGAGCCCTGATGCACACTGAATTTTCTACTAAATGGACCTAAGACATGGCTGACAATACACTTTCTCGCCCTCCCAAGATGACAACGCACTTCCGCCGAGCCGCAATTTTGTTTGCTGGTGGCCCTGCTCCCGCGGCCAACGCGGTTATTTCGGCTGCGGCCACCTCGTTTTTGCGGAATGATATCGAGGTGGTTGGGATTAAGCATGGTTATTCGGGCCTTATGGAGTTTGGCCCCGATCACCCCCTGGTCGAAGGCACCGACTATTTGAAAGTCGATCACAAAATGCTTGGGCGAACCCGTAACTCGCAGGGGATTATGATCGGCACTGCTAGGGCCAACCCAGGCAAAATGGTTTCGCACCCCTCGCACTTGTCTGATCCAGAACGCAGCGCACCGCTCAAAACCGTCTACGAGGCCTTGCGGTCGATTGGTGTCGACCTGCTGATCTCGATTGGTGGTGACGACACGCTAAAGACGGCCAATAAGTTTAAGATGTTTCAGGAGCGTTTGCCGCTCGATGCCCACCGGATTCCTGTGGTGCATCTACCGAAAACAATCGACAACGATTATCGGGGTATCGACTTTACTTTTGGTTACTTCACGGCCGTCGATTTTTTGGCTGGCGAAGTACGCAATCTTCTTGCGGACGCTGAGGCGAATAAGACCTATTTCCTCGCCGAGTCGATGGGGCGCAGTGCCGGTTGGTTGGCTTATGGGGTTGCGATTGCCGGCGAAGCCAGCCTTGTGATCAGCGTTGAAGATATCGTGGGGATGTACCGAATGACCGAAGAGACGGTCAACCCGGCTACCGGCGAGAAGACGACCCGTCAGGTGATGAACATGGACGAGGTCATACCGCGCATAGTGGCAACGATGACCACCCGCGAGCGCGAGGGCAAAGAATATGGCGTGATCGTCATCGCCGAGGGCCTCGCCGAGTTTCTACCGAGTAGCTATTTAGAAGGCGTCGACCGTGACGAGCATGGCCATATCAATATTTCGGCAATCAATCTGCACGATGTCTTTGCAGGGCTGGTTACGAAGGAGTATGAGCGTCAGACGGGACGAAAGCGGAAGGTCAATGCGTTGCAACTTGGTTACGAAGCCCGTTGTGCGAAGCCCCACGCCTTCGACGTGATGCTGGGTAGTCAGCTAGGGGTCGGTGCCTATCGGGCGCTGGTCGAAGAGCAGCTCGATGGCGTGATGGTTTCGGTTTCGGGACAGTTACAGCTAGAGTATGTACCGTTCGACAAATTGGTCGATCCTGAGACGCTGGTTACCATGGTGCGTTACATCGAAGCCGACAGCGATTTCCAACGGCTCACGCGATTCTTAGAGACGTACGTCGATCAGGGCGAAGAGCTGCGATAGGGCTGCAAAATCAGCCATCGAGTGTTCCCTTGGTGCTGGGGACGCCGGGCATTCGCGGGTCGGCTTCGACCGCCATGCGCAGTGCGCGGGCGGTGCCTTTGAAAATAGCTTCGGCGATGTGGTGGCTGTTGCGCCCATAGTGCAGCAGCACATGTAAATTGCAAAGTGCGTTCGCGGCGGTTGCTTGCCAGAAGTCTTCGAGCAACTCGCTGTCAAAGTCCCCAATTTTCGCTGCTGGAACAGGAGCTTGATAGGCCAGCGCAAAACGGCCACTAAAATCGATGGCAACGGTGACCAGGGTTTCGTCCATCGGCAGCGTGAAGTGCCCATACCGTCGGATGCCGGCTTTATTGCCCAGAGCTTCGCGCAATGCCATGCCCAAACAAATACCGGTGTCTTCGACCGTGTGATGTTGATCGACCTGCAGATCGCCCACCGCGTGGACTTTTAGATCGACGACTGCGTGCTTGGTAAACAGTTCGAGCATGTGGTCGAGGAATCCGACGCCGGTGTTGATGTCGGCTTGCCCGGTGCCGTCAAGATTCAGTTCTAGCTCGATTTTTGTTTCGGCCGTCTGACGTTGAATTTTTGCGGTGCGTTTCATCGAATATCGCTTTGTCTGCAGTACCAAAGGACTTGGCGTGATGGCTCGCGAAAGCCAACCCTCTATAGTAACACGGATGCAGAAGAGGGACGACAGGTTCGGGTGCCACATGGTGGCAGTTGTGACAATCTCTTTGCGGGCTAATCGGTGTGTCTGCTACAATCGATGTACGCGGAAAAGATTCGCTATCCCCCGAGGGTCACCAAGATGTCACCCATGAGACGCCCCGCCAACTTTGCTACGAGCCCTGTCGACGAGGGCAGTTGCTCGCTCACGCATTTGGCGCATCGCTGGAATAAATCTCGCCGCGAAATCCGGCAAATGCTCCAACACGGCGAGTTGCCGTTCGAGCAGGTGAACGGCCAAATTCGCGTGCCGTGCCAGGCGGTTCAAGAGTTCGAGAAAAAACTACAGTGTCCAATCGGGGGCCTGAGCACGGACTAGCTCGGTGAGTTTTTGTAGTGTGGGTATGTCGAGTTGCTCGGTGCGAGCGTCGGGGCGAAGCTGCATTTTTCCGAGAATCTCGTCGACTTGCGGTTTGGTGAGGTGTCGTTTTAGGGCGGCTACGACATTGGCTCTCAAAAACTTGCGGCGATGGATGAAGATCGCTTTGACGAATTGGTGGAGGTATTTGAGGTCGGGAATGGCGGCGCGCCGCTCGGCATCGACCACGATTCGCACGATGGCCGAGTCGACTTTTGGGGCAGGCCAAAAAACACTGGGAGGCATCACCCGAACGATTTCGGTGTCGGCTTGACACTGCATCCACACGCTGAGCGCGCCGTAGTCTTTGGTGTTCGGCCGAGCGACGATGCGGTCGCCCAATTCTTTTTGAATGGTGGCCACCATCGAATGAGGCGTAAGCTCGCTCGTCAGTAAATTGCTTAAAACCGGGGTGGCGATGTTGTAGGGCAGGTTTGCCACCAGTTTGAGGCGTCGGTTCGGATCCTCGTCCAATTTTTCTTTGAGCGTGTCGAGTATGCGCGGGTCGAATTGATTCTTGTTTTTTAAGGCATCGTGCTTGAGCATCGTGATGTTGTCGAAATCTAGCAGTAGCTCGCTGGCCAGCTCGAACAGGTGCCCGTCGATTTCCACAGTGACAACCGCAGCGGCTTTCTTGGCCATGAGGGCGGTCAATGCGCCGGTGCCGGTGCCGACTTCGAGGACGACGTCTTGGTCGGTTAACAGGGCCGAATCAACAATCATGTGTTGCAGATTCAGGTCAATAAGAAAGTTTTGACCATGCCGCGTGGCCGGCTGGATGCCGACTTCGCGAAACTGTTGCATGAGGAACGTTTTGGTTTGTCGGTTCATAAGTGAGTCGCGAGGCGCTAGTTACTAGGCGCGAGTTGGGAGGGGGGGGGCGTGGATTTGAGGGGCTACGATCAACTTGGGGGATTCATCCATTGTAGTTGGCGTTCTACGTATTTGGCGAGGACGTCGGTTTCTAAGTTGACTCGGTCACCGGCTTTTCGATTACCTAAGGTGGTGACGTTCAGCGTGTGAGGGATCAGGGCGATGCTAAAGCGATTGTCTTCGACGTCAACGAGCGTGAGGCTCACTCCTTCGACGGTAATCGAACCTTTCGAAGCCAATTGCCGCGAGAGATTCTCTGGCGTATTGATCCAAAACGTTGACCACTCTTCTTCGTCGACTCGCTGGTCGATGGTGCCCACTGCGTCGACATGGCCCGTGACAAGATGGCCCCCCAACGAATCGCCAAGACAGAGCGAAGTTTCGAGATTCACCCGGTCGCCGGCCGAGAGATCACCCAGGGTGGTTTTCAGAAGTGTTTCGGGGCCCGCCTCGAAGGAAAGCGAATCACCTTCGACTGCGATTGCCGTGAGGCAACAGCCACTGATGGCGACACTATCGCCGATCGTTGCACCACGGGCGGTTTCTGCATCTTGGATCACCAGCCGCACGCCAGGCCCTTCTGGCAACACCTCTTTGACGGTGGCGAGACTTTGTACTAATCCAGTGAACATCGATCACACGACTCCATTCTGCGCAGGTCGCAATAGCGACCAGGCATAGCGAACTGCAGGGATTGCTGCGTAAAGACAACAAAGAACGGGGATGGCATACCAACGGACGGTTAACAGCACCATGAGTGTGAAAACGATGACCACGACATGCGAGAAGCTGCGTTTTCCTTTGAGCATTTGGGTAATGACGTGCGGGTAAGGGATTCGCGACACCATCAGCAACGCCAGCAGTGTGGCGAAAGGGGGCAGCACACGCTGCAGCCACCAATCGTAGCCGGCAAAAGCCTCGAAGTTGATCTCATTGCGCAAGGTATACGAAAACATGGCACAACTGGCGATCACCGATGCTGCCGCAGGCGTGGGGAGACCGGCGAAAATGCCGTGGTCGTCGGTTTCGTCGGTTTCGACATTGAATCGAGCCAAACGAAGCACGGCGCAACAGGCAAAGAGGGCGGCAATGGTCCAAACGGCTTCACGATGTACGCTAGTAAACTGAGGGCACATTTTTACCAACAAAATTGCCGGGGCGACACCGAAGGAGACCACATCGCAAAGACTATCGAGCTGCCCACCAAAATCGCTTGTTGCACGTGTGATACGGGCCACCTGCCCGTCGAGCGCATCGAACAACATGGCGAAAAAGATGAGTGCCCCGCAGAGCATCAGGTTATGGGTAGGGTCGTTGCTTGCCAGCCATTCTCGGGCGGAACCTAGTGCCGGTGAGGGGACGCTTTCAAACAAGCCGGGCTTCGCAATCCGTGCAGCGACCACGATGGCAAAGAAGCCGCACATCAAGTTGCCTAGTGTGAATAACGTCGGCAGAACAGCAATGGCACGAACTGGTTTCATAGGCGTCGAAAATGCTCTAGCTTTCTAGATAGCGAGCTAGGACGGTGCTGCCCGCTTGGACCTTTTGACCGACTTCTACCTCGATTTCGACACCCTCGCAAGGCAGGATCAGTTCGGTCCGAGAACCGAGCTTGATCATACCAAATTTTTCTCCCCGTTGGACCGTCTGCCCCGGTTTCAAGATACAAACAATCCGTCGGGCAATGAGCCCCGAGATAGCCCGCACGGCAAACCGACGCTGGGGGTGGTCGATTTCTTCCATGCCAATCCACATGAATTCGTTGCGTAGGACGCTTTCGGGGTTGATGGCATTGAGAAATTCGCCCGGTTTATAGTGCATGTCGACCACTCGGGCGCTACGCGGCGAGCGGTTGATGTGTACGTTGAAGATCGAGAGAAAGATGCCCACCTTGATGGCGGGGCCATGAAAGAAATCGTAATGGTCGACCCACGTGATTTCTGCAATCGTCCCATCGGCGGGCGAGACGATGGCATCTGCCTCGGTAGGAATCTGCCGAGTGGGATCGCGGAAGAAGTAAATGACTAAGCCCAGCATTACTGCGGGGACGACCGCCCACCAGCACCAAGGACTAGCGAGCAACAGCACCGTGGCAAGAAAAAGTGGCCAACCCATGAGCTGCAACTCGGCCAATCCCCAACGAGCAAACGGAATCTGTTCGCGCCAGGCAAAGGGGTCGTCTTCAGCTGCCCAATGAGCCGTGCAGAGGTTGCAACAAAATTTGAGATCGCGAGGATCGAGAATTTCGTGCGGAGCCCCCTCAACATCGCCTTGCCGAAGCTCGGCCATACGACGAACGTATTCGCGCCGAAAGGTCTTCAGATACCACCGCCGCCACCGTCCCCAAAGGAGCTCGATTTGGTAGCAATTTCCACCACCAGGTTGCACACTACGAATGTTGTTAGGAAGGAGAGGGGTAGTCATCAATGGGGCGGGGTGGAGCAGGGAGGGAGATGATATTCGAGGAACCCCTCAGCATACACCCTCAGCCGTGAGAAACAACCAGCGTTGGGCTTGGGTAGTTTGACATCGAGCTTGTGGTCACTGGATTCTGAATCTGATTTCAGGTTATTGGAAACACATTAGAGGCGAGCTTAGCTTGGAGTAGAAAAAGGGCCGTTTCCATTCATGACTTTTCTGTTGTCGCGACTTTTTGCACCCTACGGTCGGGGCGAAACAGTGTGGCGGCCATGCCCAGCACAAACATGATCCATGTTGCCGGTTCGGGAACGACTGTCGAGGTGGCAGCGATTGCAGGGGATGCTGAGCCGTAGGCGGCTTCCCAGACGGCCAAGTCTGATGCACTCAAGGGATTAGGAGATTCACCCCGTTGCCATTTGAGGAAATCGAAACCATCTACGTCGTTGTCGAGGTCAAAGTCGCCAGCAAGGCCGGTAAAAGCTTCAACATCCCACGCCAAGCTATACGAGAGCGGACTGACAATCATGCCGGCTGCCGAGCGCACCTCGAAAATGTAGTTACTTAACGTTGGTGCGGACAAGAAAAGGTGCTCGACGTTGTCGATCGAGCTAATGGAACTGGCAACCGGCGTGACAAGATCGTTTGTGTCGTAAAGAAATAGCTCCAGATTTTCGAGAGCAGACGCCGTATAGATCGCTGACTCGATATCCTCGACGTCGGTCGCAACGTCACGGTTCCAGGTGAGGATGGCCGAAATTGCTCCGCCCGTGTCCACCAGGGAATCAATCTCATAGGTGTTGGGGTTCGTTCCTTGTAGCGTACCGTGATCCCATCCCAGTGAACTCACAACCCCCGCTTCTTGTTCTCCGGCATCATACTGGTAATAAGCAGATTCAAGATTCATCTGACCAGCACCAAAATTTGGGTCTAAAGGGGCCGTTGGCGTATGGTTCCATCCACTGAGCTTATCGGCTGAATTCATAAGCACGCTCTTGATCACTTTGGCGTCGATGTCGTAACCACGATCGAGGCCCATGTCGATCAGCAACGTAGCCCCGCCTGCGACCATAGGGGCAGCGAAACTTGTGCCACTCGTATTCGCCCAGGCACCGCCTACTGTCGGTAATTCGATGATGGACCCTGGCGCAACGATGTCAGGTTTGCTGCGCCCGTCGGAGGTTGGACCGCGGCTGCTGTAGGGCGCGATTTGTGTGTAATCTTCTGATACTACTGCGCCGGTGCCGCCTGTCGCGCCAACACTGAGAATGTTGTATGCCGTGCTGGGTGAACCAGGAAATGAGCTACTAGACGGCCCGGAGTTGCCAGCGGCAACTACCACGGTTGTTCCCAACGAGCCAACGACATGATCGAGTCCCAAGCTCCATTGATCTGTGGCGGTATCCGAGCCATTGATTCCGATACTCATGGTAACGACCTCTGCGGGGTTTCCGTTGAGAATCCCGAGTCCCTGAGCAAAGGTTTCTGCGGAGACGGTCATGGCATCTTGGTTGGGAGAGATGCCTGCACGATTGGTGGTTTGGCCCGTCCACCAGCGGGCCCCATGCGCAACGCCCATACGAGTGGGATCTTGACTGAGCGCTGTGCCGGTCACGGCGGTAGCATGCGACGACAACCATCCGGCTCCGTTGGCAAAGTTCAGGGAACCTAAGTAATTGCCATTAATCGCCGGATGCGTCGACTCCGCTTGATGCAGGTCGATCACACCTATTTCAACACCATTGCCTGTGTAGCCTTGCTGCCACATAAATTCAGCATTTACTACATTCACGGCATCGCTCAGGCCGTGACTTTGTAAAATAGAAAATAGGAAACCGCCGAAACAGCACAGTCCGCTTGTGAGTAGTTGTCGGATTGTCATAGCAAACAACTTACTTTCGTATGACAGAAAGAAAACGAGAAGGGATAAGAGCTAGCCGAGGGTACAGTATAGCCGTCCCTGCAGGAATTTCCAGGTAAATAGGGTCGTCGCAGTTCTTTTGGACTCACCTAATCCAAATTGCTGCTGTTCGGTTTTGTTGGCGAGTCCTTTGCCGTATCACAGCAGGGTGTTGGAGAGAAAAACTGCTATTGGCCTATGGCCACCCAAAACGTTCCAATGTGCGGCTGGAGGATATTGTTTATGAAAGCGTCGGATCTGTTTGTGGCCGCATTGGAAAACGAGAAGGTGGAGTTCATCTTCGGAATTCCGGGCGAAGAAAATCTAGATTTTTTAGACTCACTCTCGCGGTCGTCGATTCGGCTCATCCTAACGCGGCATGAGCAGGCAGCCGGTTTTATGGCCGCGACTTATGGTCGTTTTACAGGCAAGGCGGGCGTGTGCCTTTCGACACTGGGTCCAGGCGCGACGAATTTTGTGACGGCTGCGGCTTACGCCCAATTGGGCGGTATGCCCATGCTGATGATTACCGGGCAGAAGCCAATCAAAAGCAGCAAGCAGGGGCAGTTTCAAATTGTCGATATCGTCGACATGATGCGTCCGCTCACTAAGTACACCGAGCAGATTGCCAGTGCTGCGAATATCCCCTCGCGTGTTCGTGAGGCATTTCGGCTAGCGGAGGAAGAGCGTCCCGGGGCGACGCATTTAGAATTGCCCGAAGATATCGCCTGCGAAGAAACCAACCTCAAGCCGCTGAAAGCCAGTTTTGCGCGACGGGCAATCGCCGAGGATAAATCAATTCGCGCAGCGGTCGAATTAATCGAACAAGCGAAACATCCGCTGCTGGTGATCGGAGCGGCTGCGAATCGCAAACTCACGAGCCGTATGCTGAAGCGACTGATCGATCAAACCGACATTCCTTTTATCACCACACAAATGGGGAAGGGGGTCATCGACGAACGCGATCCTCGATTCCTGGGCAACGCGGCTCTCTCAGCCGGCGATTTTGTGCATCGGGCGATCGAACATGCCGATTTGATTCTCAACGTGGGGCACGACGTCATCGAAAAACCGCCGTTCTTCATGCACGAGAACGGCTTGAAGGTGATTCATGTCAACTTTTTCTCCGCCAAGGTCGACCCGGTTTATTTCCCCCAGGTCGAAGTGGTGGGGGATATCGCAAACAGCATCTGGCAATTTTGCGAAAAGATCAACAAACCGTCATGCTGGGACTTTTCGTATTTCGACCGTGTACGAAAAGCCAGTGACAAAAACTTTTGCGAAGGGCACGACGACCCTCATTCACCTGTTTGCCCACAGCGTCTGGTCGCCGATGTTCGTAAGGTCATGCCCGACGAGGGGATCATCGCCCTCGACAACGGGGTCTACAAAATTTGGTTCGCTCGTAACTATCGTGCGCATGCTCCTAATACCGTCCTGCTCGACAACGCACTCGCGACTATGGGGGCAGGCCTGCCTTCGGCGATGGCTGCCCGGTTGGTTTATCCCGACCGAAAGGTGATGGCCATTTGTGGGGATGGCGGGTTTATGATGAACTCGCAAGAACTTGAAACGGCTGTCCGGCTCAAGATGCAGTTGGTGGTCATGATCCTCCGAGACAACGCCTACGGCATGATCAAGTGGAAACAAGCGAAGATGGGCTTCGACGACTTCGGTCTCGACTATGGAAACCCCGACTTTGTTAAATACGCCGAGAGCTATGGTGCTATTGGACACCGAGTCGACCGAGTGGAACAATTGGTGCCGATCATGAAAGAGTGCCACAGCTCGCCGGGCGTGCATGTGATCGACGTGCCGGTCGACTACTCGGCGAACGACCGTATTCTTAACCACGAAATTCAAGAACTCAGCCAACAAGTGTAGAAAATTAGTCCCATGTTACAAGAAAACTATCCCTTCTATTTGGCCAACGAGGCCGTTTGCCCCAACACCGACTTGGTGGTAACCGACAAGTTTACGGGTGAAGCCGCGACCAAGGTTGCAATGGCCGATGCTGCGACGATCGACCGTGCGATCGCAGCAACCGTCGAAGCGGCAGAGCCGATGCGTCGCATGGCCCCTTACGAACGGCAGGCGGTGCTCAACCATTGTGTCGATCGTTTTACCGAGCGTGCTGAGGAATTGGCCTACTCGCTTTGTGTCGAGGCAGGCAAGCCGATCAAGGACAGTCGGGGGGAAGTCTCTCGACTGATCGATACGTTCCGAATCGCGGCCGAAGAGTCGGTTCGCATCACCGGCGAGGTGATGAACCTGGAAATCTCGCCCCGAGCACGCGGGTATCGAGGCATGTTTCAGCGCGTGCCGATTGGTCCATGTTCGTTTATTTCGCCGTTCAACTTTCCGCTGAATCTGGCTGCCCACAAAGTCGCGCCAGCGATTGCCGTGGGGTGTCCCTTTGTTCTCAAGCCGGCTAGTCGTACTCCGATTGGCGCGCTAGTGATTGGCGAAGTGCTGGCCGAAACTGATTTGCCGAAGGGCGCGTTTTCGATTTTGCCCTGCCGTCGCGACGGGGCTGACCTATTTACGACCGACGAACGGCTGAAGCTGCTCAGTTTTACCGGCTCGCCCGGCGTGGGTTGGGCTTTGAAGGCCCGTGCAGGTAAGAAAAAAGTGGTTCTTGAACTGGGGGGCAACGCAGCGTGTGTCGTCGACCAGGATTCGGACCTCGACGATGTGATAAACCGTTTGGTAGTGGGTGCGTTTTATCAGTCGGGCCAAAGCTGTATCGGGGTACAACGGATTATTGCCCATGAGGCCATTTACGACGAGATGAAGCAGCGACTCGTCGCAGCAACCAAAAAGCTGGTGGCGGGGGACCCGAAAGACGAGACAACGTTCATCGGGCCGATGATCGATGTTCGCGAGGCCGAACGGCTAGAAGCTTGGATTGCCGAGGCGGTCGGGGCAGGGGGGAAGCTGCTTTGCGGCGGAAATCGTCAGGGGGCGATGCTCGAAGCGACGCTGCTAGAAGACGTGCCCAAAGATCAAACCCTCTGTACCGAAGAAGCGTTTGGGCCGGTTGCCGTCCTGAGTCGTTTTTCTGACTTTGACGATGCGTTAGCCGCAGTGAATGACAGTGCGTTTGGTTTGCAGGCGGGTATCTTCACGCGAGATATTTACAAGATTCAAAAGGCGTGGGACGAGTTAGAAGTTGGCGGCGTGGTGATCGGCGATGTCCCCTCTTGGCGAGTCGACAACATGCCCTACGGCGGAGTGAAAGACAGCGGCTTGGGCCGCGAGGGAATTCGTTTCGCGATCGAAGACATGACCGAGCTACGCCATCTGGTGATTCGTACACCGCTAGGCTAGGGCGTGGCCTGTTATTTAAAAAACTGCTCTAAAGCTGTGGAGAAGCCGACCCCTAACATTCCAACTCGTCCCAAGCTGGGGATGGGTTCAAGCCTGTTGGGTTCTTTCTAAGCGATTGGTGCTTTCCACAGGGAGATAAGTCCGCCTTTGCAATGTATCCCATGACGGATAATTTGAATTAGAATAGGCTTGACGGTGTGGCTGATGTCTCTGTGTGTTGAGAAGCAATCATTAGCGTAGATTCTGGCTGAGGCTAGAAAAAAACCAGATCGGCATCTGGTATTGTCTTGCCAATCTTGAGAGGACCTGTTGTGGAAGCCGTCACTCAGACGCTGGTCACTGGCCTAATCTACATGGTCACTTTTGTGGTTGTTGCCTGGACCGCAGGTGCGCTGTTTTTTGATGTTGGTCGGGCATCAAAATTGGCATGGATTCTCATTTTTCTTTGGATCGCTGCTGTCGTTGCGATTTATG
The DNA here is from genome assembly GCA_029259945.1 of Planctomycetota bacterium. GTDB lineage: Bacteria > Planctomycetota > Planctomycetia > Pirellulales > Lacipirellulaceae > Bythopirellula. The sequence continues at coordinate 25,874 of JAJDEF010000030.1, read as the reverse complement.
CCACCTGGCTGCCCTTGTGGAAGCCTTGCGTATTGCTGCTTACTGTGTTTAGTCTTTTCTTGCTATGGTGGTTTTCGCAGAAGCCATCCAACAACAGAAATTGGGAACCAACTACCGCCATGCTTGCGAGGATAGATGTTTGTGGAGACACCGTCACCATCGACAACGTCCGCAATGCCGAGTACCAGACCTCCGGCGAATGCATTCCACATTACGACACGCGCTCCTTTCGCATGTCGAATCTTTGCGGTCTCGATTCCTTAGTGTGCTTTTGGGGATCACCGTGGATGAGCCATCCGATATTCGTGTTCGATTTCGGCATCGATGGTAGGGTCTGTTTTTCGGTTGAAGTACGTTACCGATTGGGCCAGAAATACAATCTTCTGAGCAGCCTGTATCGACAGCAGGAGCTTATTTATCACGTCTGTGACGAGCGAGATGTCCTCTTGCGGCGAACGAAGCATTCCCAAGACCAGGACGTTTATCTTTACCGTATAAATGCCGAAGAGTGGGAGATGCAACTCTTCTTCATGGAATACGTTGAGCAAGTCAACGCTCTGATCGAGCAACCTCGCTGGTACCACGGTTTTAGTACCAACTGTACTACGAGCATTTACGCTCAGCGAGAAGGCCAGATGACCTGGGACTGGCGGTTGCTGTTCAATGGCAAACTGGATCAAATGCTTTACGACCGTGAAAGACTTGATCAAGGCGTTCCATTTGAGACATTAAAGCAACAGAGTTGGGTCAACGAAATCGCGAATCGTGCGCCACTAGAAAGCTTTGGCAACTTTATACGCGGTGAGCTGTTGGCATACAAACCTAAACCTATTGCGGACGAGCAAGACGCTGAGTTCTAACGCGATAGGTTACTTTCCGATCACCGCTGGCAGAACGTCGACGAAAAGGAAACGAACCCGTGACCGACGACAAACTCCTTCTTCTGAAAATGCACGGCTGTGCAAAAGGGTTGAGCGACGAAGCTCTCCAAGAGATCGCGGATGCTGCCGAGTTGTTGCGATGTAGCGCCGGCGAATATATTCATCACGCAAACCAGACGGTGACTTCAGTTTTTCTCGTTATTCACGGGCGGCTGAAAATGTCGATGCTTGACCTGCATGGCAACGTGCTTATGCAACGCTACCAAACCGCAGGGGGCCAATTTGGTGCAGTCGGAGCCGCTTTGTCTGAGCCGACAGAGGTAGACGTTATTGCGCAAGAGCCCTCAACGTTGTTGCGATTGGATTATTCGACGGCTCTTGATTTGACGAGAAAGCACGAAAAATTTCGACAGAATTTCTCGAAATTAATCGCCAATCAGGTTCGTGGTTTTCTCTATCAAGACAAATACCGTAAGAAACCAACTATTGTATCCGTTTTTCACGAATCGCCCTCCAGCCGTCCGTTAACGCCGACTTTGATACATCGGCTTTTGGAGTTGGGTGAAACCCCTTGCGTATTTAGCGACCAAGCAGACTGGCAACCCATAAAAAGCGTGCCACATCGTCCTCTGATCGAGGGGGACCGAACGCTCAAAGAAGAAGAGGTCCGAAAGCAAATCCATGCCTGGAAAGATTCTGGACGAGTATTCATGGACATCGATTCGGTTTTGAATCCGGAGATCGCTTCCCGGGTAGTGGAATTTAGTGAAAAAGTGCTCTGGTGCGTTCGCCCAGACAATTGGAAATCTGCTGTGAGCCGGCTACGCGCTATTGAATCGCGATCACCAGGCTGGAAAGACAAAATCAGTATTGTCTGGCTGCTCGACGCCGATCAGCAGGTTGCACCGTGGGTACCCGAGTTGAGGGAGCTTGCGGCCGATGATTTCAAAATCTCGTTTTCCCAACCCCGTCTGCACCAAAGCCGGGCACTGGCGGACGGCGTTGAACGGTTGGTCCACGAACTACGCGGCATTCGAATTGGACTTGCGCTGGGTGGTGGGGCTGCCCGTGGCATGGCGCACTTAGGAGTGCTCAAAACCCTTGAACAAAATGGAATCTGCGTCGACATGATCGCAGGCACCAGCGCGGGTGCCATGACAGGAACCCTTTATGCCTCGGGCATGGACGCCGACTATGGCATTGAAAGCTTTATGAAGGACCTCAAGCCATCTTGGATGTTCCGCCTACTGCCTCGGGGCGATCAATGGTATTTGCTATATAAGTATCGGCGCGGACAGTTTGACCCCATGTTAAGAAAATATCTGTCAGATAGTCGACTGGAGCAGTTACCGATACCAATGCACACGGTGACCGTAGATTTAGTGAGCGGGAACTCGGTCGTTCGTGAAGAGGGAGACGCGGTCCATGCAATCGTCGAGAGCATCAACCTGCCGGTTCTCTCCTCACCGATTTGTCGCGAAGGTGCCGTCTTGGTCGACGGTGGATTAGTCAACAATGTTCCTGCCGACGTGCTGGTCGACAAGGGCTGTAATTTTATCATTGCTGTCAGTGTGACTGCCAAGATGGAGCAGATATTTGCCAACAATCGTCCAGAGACTCCGACATCCAAGATGCGACGCGCCTCGACTTTGCAGACGGTATTGCGCAGCTACATGGTTCAAAGCAAAAACATGAATTCTATCGGGGTACAACCGGCAGATGTGGTGATCGAACCCGATGTGACGCAATTTGAATTAACCGAATTCAACAGAACCGACGAACTCGCTGCTGAGGGTGAAAAGGCGACCCTCGAAATCGTCCCAAAAATCAAAGAGCTTCTCTCGCAACTGGACAACAAAATGTTTCCGCATGGTTGAATACAAATTCGAACTATTCATAATGCTATAAGTGATGCGTGATAGCTCTATCAGAAAACCGGCAACCCTGATGGATTGCTAAGATGTCGATAGGCACGAAGTGCAAAGTTCCTTTAGGACTTGTAAGGGATTAGATCATGCGATTAGCAAACTGTAACTGCTTTGCCACCACCGTGACTCTCTTGCTTGTATTCTCTGCGGTTGCATTTCGACCCGCTCTCTCCGTTGCACAAGGGTACGATCAACTCAAGGTTGCTGACACATCAAGTCCTCGCGATACACTAAAGAGTTTCATTGACGCCTGCAATGCGCTCAACGATCTCATTCACCGTGAGAAATTCTTCGATCGAACGGATTTGGAGCATGCCGGCGCTAGCTTACAAATCCTAGACTGCATTGACATGAGCGAACTCCCTGCATTCGCTCGCGAAGATCGGGCCGGTGAGGTTGCTGCGTGCATTAAGGAGATACTCGATCGTGTGGAGCTGCCTGCTTGGGATCAAATCCCCGACACCGAGCAAATTGAATCTGCCGGTGGCTTAGAAAAACTTTCTGTTTGGAGAATCCCAGGAACCCGAATTACGATTTCCCGAGTGGAGCAAGGACTACACAAGCATGAGTATCTTTTTTCGCCCGGCACCGTAGATCGAGCAATCGAGTATTATAAGAGTATTAAGTCGAGACCGTACCGCACCGATGGTCCTGCGACGTCCGAGGGCCTCTTTCTGTGGTATATGTCCGCGCCAGGTCACCCGGCCATAGCAGCGATCGTTCAGCGATTACCCGAACAGGTGCAGCTTGGCAGAGTTTTCGGTCTGGCAACCTGGAAATGGCCCGGGGTTCTCATCGCACTGCTCATTACCATTGCAGTCATGGCACTGGCCTACCGAGTGCAGCGAGTGCTCACCAACCGCGCTCGAGGCAAAAATGCCTTGAAATACTGCCTGACTATCGTGTTCCCCATTATTGCCATGTTGGCTCCTTTGGGCTTCAGGTATGTCATCCAGCATTATCTGACCGTGCGAGGCAATCCGCTGTATATCCTGGGTTTCGTTGCCAATCTGACGGCATTACTGGCAGCAGTTGTGGTTATCTTTGCTGCTAATCGCAGGATTGCCGAGAGCATCATTGCCTCTCCACGAATCAATCCTCAAGGACTTAACGCACAGCTAATACGCATCACCTCCCAATCAATAAGCATCGTCATCACGGCAATTCTTCTTCTTGTCGGGGGACAGTTCCTGGGCATCCGCATCGGGCCTCTCTTGGCAAGTGCTGGAATCGGCGGTATTGCCCTCGCACTTGGAGCACAGGACACGTTGAAGAGCCTGTTTGCGACAGTATCGCTCATGATGGACAAACCATTCCGCGTTGGCGATCGAATCCAATTCTTGAAATACGATGGCGTGGTGGAAGACATCGGTATGCGATCCACACAACTTCGCTTACTGTCGAGCCACCTAGTCACGATACCCAACGACCGACTGGCCGCCAGCGATATTGAAAACATCGGGCGCCGGAAATACCTTCGCAGCAAATCCGAAATTCATATCCCGCTCGATACGGCTAGTGAGAAGATGGAAACGGCGGTGGCAATCATCAGAGAAAAACTCGTCGACCACGAAGGAATGGATCCAGATTTTCCTCCACGGGTCTTTTTTGATGAATTCAATGCGGACGCGTTTATCATTCAGTTTTCCTATTGGTATACGCCTCCCGATTACTGGGAATTTAAAGCGTTCGGCGAAAAATTGAATTTTGAGATTTTTCATGCGTTCGAAGAGCAGGGAATTCAGTTCTCGTTGCCATCTCGGCATTCCTATTGGAAACAGGATGGGCAGCAGGGTCCGCTCGACGTGAAAGTCGTTGGAGACGGATCGACATAAAACGACGACACCCGGTGCTGGCCCCATTCCATTGGCTGCACGGAGATCAATACGATGCCACTGTCTTACACAATATGGTGTTGCCGGTAATTACGAGGGGAGACTCCGAAGTGTTTTCGGAACTGGCGGGCAAAGTAGTTGCTGTCGTTAAAACCAACCGCATAAGCGATCTCGGTAACGCTATCATCGGTTTGTCGTAATAACTTAGCAGCTCGCGCGATGCGTAACTGAATCACATAAGCAATTGGGGTGCAACCAATGGCCGCCTCGAAGGCGCGCAGAAAACTGCGTTTGGACATCTGAGACATATCGACCAGCTCGCCAAGTTGTATTGCATCGGCATAATTGGACTCTAGATGCGTGATGGTTTGTGCAATGCGCAGGAGCGCGCGCGAATCGGCGTTCCTGGAACACCCATAACAGCGAGACAGAAAACCCACGAGTTGCATGAATATTGCCGTTGCCAGAAAACCAAAACCAGCGTCTCGTTTGTTTAATTCTTGGTCCAGCTCGTCTACGAACCTCCCTGCGATTCCAAGGTCTTTGGGAGAAAGTCGTAAGCGGCTTTTAAAGTCATGCCGCTTACGCCATGCGGGTTCTAGATGAAACAGCGCGTGGTACCCTGCAAGTGACGGCAGGTCCATCAACTCGAATGAGATTTCCCGAAGATCGAACAGAACATTGATCAAACGCAGGTTTTTCATGTTGAGGTAGTCGTGCGGACGCGAACCGCCGATGACAAACACGTCGCCTGCGCCAAGTTGCCAAGAATCCTCGCCGGTGACGTGCAGTCCTCGGCCACCAGTGATGATGACGAGTTCGGAGAACTCGTGAGCATGCAGACCGAAAGGCTCCTGAGGGTTGCGACGCTCAACGGCAATGGGAAATCCGTCGGTGTGGAACCAATCGTCTTTCTTAAGCGTGAGGATCATGGACGCCAGCAGTTGTAGAAGTAGGTAACCCTGGAGAAAACCCGTAGCAGGGAAGAATTTTCATCCTGGCAATATTATGCTACTCTACGGCACCATTGTCAAGGTGTTGCGACTTTTGTGGTGCTAGAATGAGGAGCACTTGTCTAGAATTGTCTTTTCATGCATCCCCAGGCTTCAAGTCATGTCCGACCCAATTAAGAGAATTGAACAGGCTTATCAGTTAGCCAGTGAGCGCTACGCCGAATTAGGCGTACAGACAGATGCAGCGATTAAGAATCTTGCCTCGATTGCGATTTCGCTCCATTGTTGGCAAGGCGACGATGTGGGTGGTTTTGAGAGTTCGGGCGAGGAACTCGGCGGTGGCTTGGCGGTAACCGGAAACTATCCCGGCAAAGCGCGTACAATAGACGAACTACGATTAGACCTGGAAAAAGCATATGTAATGATTCCCGGCGCGCACCGGCTCAATCTGCATGCAATTTACGGTGAGTTTTCGGGGCAGCATGTAGAACGTGATGAGATTGGCCCGGAGCATTTTCAAGGCTGGATCGACTGGGCGAAGCAGCAGCAAATCGGCCTCGACTTTAATCCAACGTTTTTTTCTCATGAGAAAGCCAATGACGGCTTAACACTTTCTCATCCTGATTCTGGCATACGTAATTTTTGGATCGATCATGGCATCGCCAGTAGAAAGATCGGCGCGGCGATGGGACAGGCTTTGGGAAGTCCGTGTGTCACTAATGTCTGGATTCCTGACGGTTACAAAGACACTCCAGCGAGTCGCAAGGCTCCGCGTGAGCGTTTAGTGGAATCGCTGGATGCAATGTTTTCGGAAGAGATTGACCCGAAGTTAAACCTTGATGCCGTTGAAAGCAAACTATTTGGAATAGGGTCTGAAAGCTATGTCGTTGGTTCGCACGAGTTTTATCTAGGCTACGCAATCATGCGTCAGAAGCTTTTATGCTTAGACGCCGGTCATTTTCACCCCACCGAGGTGATCTCGGATAAGATATCCTCGGTGTTGAACTATGTGCCAGAACTTCTTCTCCATGTAAGTCGTGGCGTACGCTGGGACAGTGATCACGTCGTGACTTATACCGATGAACTGCAGGCCATTGCCCAAGAGTTGGTTCGGGGTGAGTATCTAAGTCGTGTCCACATAGGCTTGGACTTCTTCGACGCCAGTATCAATCGAATTGCCGCTTGGGTTATTGGTACGCGAAACATGATCAAAGCGTTATTGGTGGCATTGCTCGAACCGACAGCGCAACTGGAACAACTGGAATTGGCAGGTGATTTCACAAGTCGTTTGGCTCTGATGGAAGAACAGAAATCACTGCCCTTTGGTGCGGTCTGGGATTACTACTGCCTTACCTCTGGTGTGCCAACCGGATCGAATTGGTTGAGTGAACTGAAACAATACGAAAATAAGGTGCTTTCTCACAGGTCGAATGTCTCGGCGACTGTGTAAGAGCAAAAATCGAAATGGCAGAAGAACAATCCAACAACAAGGGTGAGTTCGAGCGTGAACCGGTCCCCGACTCGGCCCTCAAAGGCCCGAGCAAATTCTGGGGCATGTACGCCGGAGAACATGCAGCAGGCACCGAGTTTATGATAGGCCCGCTGTTTCTTGGCGCTGGCGCTAGCTTGCAAGATTTGGTGCTCGGTTTGCTTCTCGGAAACGTCTTAGCCGTGTTGACCTGGCGTTATTTGGTCACGCCCATCGCGATGGCTAAGCGGATGACGCTCTATTATCAGCTAGAACGAATCGCTGGCGGTTCGCTGACCAAATTTTACAACTTGATAAACGGCCTGTTATTTTGTTTTCTAGCGGGCGCCATGGTGACGGTTTCAGCCAGTGCTGTTGGGATTCCGTTTGATATTACTTATACCGTGCCGACTGAGACATTTGGTTTCGGCGAGATGTCGTTCACTATACTGGTCGTCATTGTCGGGGTCGTGATGGCTGTGATTGCTGCAGCTGGTTACGAGACGGTGGCTCGCGTCGCCAACGTTGCTGCGCCTTGGATGATTGCCATCTTTGCAGCGTGTGGACTAATCTCCTTGGGACAGATGGAAGTCAACAGCTTCTCAGCACTAACCGAAGGCAATTTCTGGAACGACGCCATCGCCTTTGTTCAAGAAAGAGAAGGGCCGCAAGACTTCAGTTTCTGGCAGATTGTGGTTTTCGCTTGGCTCTGCAATGGCGCGATGCACTTTGGCATGGCAGATCTCTCAATTTTTCGTTTCGCTCGCAACGCTTCTTCAGGCTGGGCTCCGGCCATTGGTATGTTCCTAGGGCACTACATGGCGTGGATCGCTGCTGCCCTGTTGCTGGCAGCTCAAATTAAACTGAGCCAGGACCATACGGCCAATCCGGGCGCGCTGGCTTGGGGAGCCCTCGGCTGGACTGGCATTCTGTGTGTTGTCATCGCTGGCTGGACTACTGCTAATCCAACTATTTACCGTGCTGGCCTAGCGTTTCAGGGAATCCTGCCTAAGCAGTCGCGAGTAACGATGACACTCCTCGCTGGCGCGGTTGCCACACTTGCCGGCGCATTTCCCAACTTATCCGCTCAACTGTTAGGCTTTGTAGGAACTTACGGCACCGTCCTCGGGCCGATGGGTGCGGTCATCTTTGTTGACTACCATCTCATGAAAAGGTTTAGTCTGGTCGACGAGTATGCCGTTCGCACCTCATCCACTTGCAATCTGGCTGTCCTGATTGCATGGCTGTTACCTGTGTCAGTGGGTCTCTACCTGATCTTCTGGCAAGGGGTTTTCGCGGCTTTTCTGGTGATTCCCTGCTGGATAGCCTGCGGAATACTCTATCTCGTTTTGAGCAAGGTCACGCAGCAGGCTTTGCCAGTAACTTCAACCTAGTATTTCATTCAAAGGGTTCCTCTATGCTCAAAACACTATCTTTAGCCGCCCTAGTGCTAACGATTTTCCCGAGCTTACTGTATGTGACCGGCGTGTTAACGTTGGATACGGTAAAATGGATTGCCCTCGTCGGCACGCTTGTTTGGTTTGCCGCGACGCCACTCTGGATGGGCCGTACGCTTGAACCTGACGCTGATCAGGTGAAGATTTAAACGTCCTATGACCGCCAAGTACTATATTGCCTGTGATCTTGGAGCTGAGAGCGGTCGTGTGATGCTGAGCACTCTGGCTGATGGGAAACTACAGCTTGAAGAGGTGCATCGTTTCGCTAACGGCCCAGTTCAGATTCAAGGTTCGCTGCGCTGGAATGTGCTGAGCGTTTTCGAGGAACTCAAGATCGGTTTGCGCAAAGTGGCTACCCGTGGCGTGCCGGTTTCCGGGATCAGTGTTGATTCCTGGGGAGTCGATTATGTGCTGCTGAATGATCGGCAGGCGATGTTGTCTGTGCCTTACCACTACCGTGACTCGCGTACGGAGCATACTTACGCTAGGGCAATGGAGAAGGCTGGTCAGGAAAAGATTTTCGCAGAAACGGGGATTCAGTTCCTGCCGTTCAACACGCTTTATCAGTTAGTTGCTGAGTGTGAAAAAAATCCTGAACTCGTTAAAATAGCAGACCAGTTTCTTAATATCGCCGATTATTTTAATTACCTTTTCTGTGGCGTGGGTCGTACGGAAGTCAGTATGGCCAGCACGACTCAAATCTATAACCCGCATATCCAAAACTGGTCTGCCGAGTTAATTCAGCAATTCGATTTTCCAGAAACGCTCTTTCCCACCATCGTGCCATCTGGGACGAAACTGGGGCCGCTGACGCCCGAGCTGTGTACCGAAACCGGACTGCCCCCTGTGGAGGTGATTGCCACGTGCTCTCACGACACCGGAGCAGCAGTAGCTGCCGTGCCGGCAGAAGGAGACGATTGGGCCTACTTGAGTTCTGGTACGTGGTCGTTGCTTGGCGCTGAGCTGCCTACTCCACTGATTAACGATGCAGCGCGGAAACACAATTTCACCAACGAAGCGGGCTTTGGTGGGACTACGCGTTTTTTGAAAAACATCATCGGGTTGTGGCTGCTACAGGAATCGCGCCGCGTTTGGGCGAAACAAGGGCTTCAACTTGATTATGCGGAGATCAACCGTCTGGCGGAACAAGCTGAGCCCTATCGCTCGTTGGTTAATCCCAATGACGGGCGGTTTCTGAAACCAGAAAACATGCCTGCCGAGATTGCCTCGTATTGCCGAGAAACCGGTCAGCCTGAGCCAGAAACTCCTGGGCAATTCGCACGCTGTATCCTTGAGAGCCTGTCGCTCCTTTACGGACAGCTGCTCAATGTTCTCGAACAGCTTACCGGACGATCGATTTCGAAATTGCACATTGTCGGCGGAGGCAGTCAGAGCAAGCTACTCAACCAGTTCGCTGCCAACGCCACAGGCCGCATGGTGCTCGCCGGTCCGGTAGAAGCGACGGCGATTGGCAACTTGTTAATTCAAGCCATTGCGACGGGAGATCTTGAATCACTAGAGGAACTACGCCGTGTCGTACGTACTTCCTTTACCATTGAAACATACGAACCTCAACAAACCGCTGACTGGCAGCAAGCTCGTCAGCGGTTTGCAAACTTGGAGCTTGATACATGAAAACTCTGGAACTCACACACGTTAACTACTGCTGGGATGATGCGAAGGCTGCGGCACTTGATCCGGTCGAACGTCTGGTCTATCGATCTAATCTACTGGGTTCGGATGGGCGTATCACGAACACGGGAGGTGGCAACACTTCGGCAAAAATCATCGAGCGCGACCCGCTCACGGGTGAAGAGACCGAAGTGCTGTGGGTAAAAGGCTCGGGAGGCGATCTTCGGACAGCAAAGCGAGAGAATTTTTCTTCGCTCTATCAAGAAAAACTACTTGGCTTGCAGAAAGTCTATGCGGCGGCTCCTGATCGCGGTCCTAAAACGGCAGCCGAGGACCGAATGGTCGGAATGTATGCCCATACGACATTCAATCTCAACCCACGCCCCTCGTCGATCGACACGCCACTTCATTCGTTTATCCGCTTCAAGCATGTAGACCACATGCACCCCAACGCAGCGATCGCCATTGCTGCCTCGAAGAATTCAATACAGCTTACTCAAGAGATTTTTGGAGATGCGGTGGTCCATACACCGTGGCTCAGGCCTGGGTTTGAGCTAGGGCTGGAGATGCAAAGCATTTGCCAAGAGCATCCAGAAGCCCAAGGCATCATCATGGGCCAACATGGAATTATTAATTGGGCCGATGATGAAAAAGAGTGTTACGAGTTGACGCTCACGCTCATCAATAAGGCCGCACAGTATATCGAAGAGAAATACGAAGCCAACGGTGGTCACGCAGCCGCTTTTGGCGGTGAAAAATATCCTTCGCTGGATGAAGCAGAACGCCGTGCGACCTATGCTGCTATTCTGCCCTGGCTACGTGGCCAAGTATCGCAACAGAAGCGTTTTATTGGCACGGTTCAGGACGATGAGGCGATTCGCCGTTTTGTAAATTCCCACGACGCGCCACGGTTGGCAGAGTTGGGAACGAGCTGCCCTGATCATTTTCTACGAACTAAGATTAAGCCGCTCTACGTGGCGTGGGATCCGGTCACGGGCGACATTAACTCGCTTCGCAGCTTGCTTGAAGAAGGGCTCACTAAGTACCGCGAGGACTATGCGTCTTATTACGAAACTTGCAAACGTGCGAACTCACCCGCGATGCGAGATCCGAACCCTACGGTGATTCTCATTCCTGGGCTAGGCATGATTGCCTGGGGCAAAAGCAAGAGCGAATCGCGCGTGACGGCCGAGTTTTACAACTGTGCGGTCGAGGTGATGCGCGGTGCCGAAGCAATCGACGAGTACATCTCGCTGCCACAGCAGGAAGCGTTTGACATTGAATACTGGCTTCTAGAAGAAGCCAAACTGCAACGGATGCCTCCTGAAAAAGAATTGGCTCGGCAAATTCATATCGTGATTGGCGCAGGCTCGGGGATCGGTAAAGAAACCGCCCATCGATTGGTAAAAGAAGGCGCACACATTGTGGCTGTCGATCTCAACCAAGAAGCAGCCGAAGCAACCGCCCAGGAAATCACGGACAAGTTAGGCCACGGCATTGGGGTGGCCGGCAGTGGTATTAGCGGTTGTGGACCGGCGATCGGTTTGAACGCGGATATTACAGATCGCGCTAGCATCCGTGCGATGCTCGATAAAGTAACCTTGGCTTATGGTGGGTTCGATTCGATCGAAGTAACCGCGGGAATCTTTGTTCCTAGCGACACAACCGGGCATATACCCGACGAAAAATGGGCGCTCACCTTTAATATCAACGTTACGGGCAGTTACCTCGTCGCCGACGAATCGCGGCAGATGTGGCAAGACCAAGGGCTCCGAGGAAATCTTGTGCTCACCACCAGCGCCAACGCAGCCGTTGCAAAGAAAGGCAGTTTAGCTTATGACACTTCGAAGGCGGCTGCTAATCATCTAGTACGCGAACTTGCCATCGAATTAGCCCCACTAGTGCGCGTCAACGGTGTAGCTCCCGCCACAGTCGTAAAGGGTTCAGCCATGTTTCCTCGCGACCGGGTTATTGGCTCGTTAGCCAAGTACGACATTGCTTACAGTGACGATGAACCAACCGAATCGCTCGTTGATAAACTGGCACAATTTTATGCGGATCGCACTCTTACCAAGTCGCCCATTTCCCCAGCCGATCAGGCTGAGGCGTATTTTCTGTTGGTGAGTAACCGATTGAGCAAGACGACGGGGCAAGTCATCACTGTCGATGGCGGGCTGCACGAAGCGTTTCTCAGATAAGTAACGACCATGAAAGTCACGCTCTTCATTCCCTGTTTCATCGATCTTTGCCACCCAAATGTGGGGATGAGCATTGTACAGATCCTGGAGCAACTGGGGCATACGATTGATTACCCGGAGGAACTTACCTGCTGTGGTCAGCCTGCGTTTAACTCGGGTTGCTGGGACGAAGCGCGAGATGTCGCGGTGAAAGTGGTCGAGCGGTTGCAAGACGCAGAGGTAATCGTAATCGCTTCGGGATCGTGCGGTGCGATGCTCAAAGTATTTTACCCCGAACTGTTTCAAAAAACGGGTTGCGAGCAAGCTGCAAAGTCCGTTGCGAACAAGACTTTTGAGTTCTCAGATTTTTTGGTGACCAAGTTAGGCGTGACCGATTTGGGAGCACGGTTCCCGGCGCGAGTAACCTTCCACGACGGCTGTCATGGTCTGCGCGAGCTAGACCTCAAACAGCAGCCGCGTACGTTGCTTTCTCATGTCCGGGATTTGGAATTGCTAGAGATGTCAGAAGCGGAGACTTGCTGCGGGTTTGGCGGCACGTTTTCTACGAAGTTTCCGATGATCTCTAGTGCCATGGGCGACGGAAAATGCGCCAGTGCGCAAGAAACTGGCGCCGAGTATATCGTCTCGAACGATTCGAGCTGTTTGATGCACCTCCAAGGCCTTCTCGACCGTCAGGGAAAGCCACTCAAGACAATCCATCTTGCAGAGGTGCTAACCAGCTCATGACCACGCCTGTTCACCAGTTTCATACTGACGCGAATCGCGCTGCTCAGGATCTACAGCAGCGTGCGCAGATTCAATCGGCACTAAGCTCATACGAAACGGCGTGTGAGGCTCGCAAGTCTGCTTTTCGGGATTGGGAATCTGCTCGACAAACCGCCGCTGAAATTAAGTGGGATGCGGTCAACCATCTCGACCAACATCTCCGCGAGTTTGCCGACAAGCTAGAATCACGTGGCACCCAGGTCCACTGGGCCAGTAACGAGCAGCAAGCGCGTGACATTATCTTGGAGATCATTCGCTCGAACAACGCCCACTCGATCATCAAATCGAAGGTGATGACAGGCGAAGAGATTCACATTAATGAAGCTTTAGAAAAAGCCGCCTTTGATGTGGTCGAATCTGACTTGGGCGAGTTCATCGTCCAGCTTCGCCGAGAGGCGCCGTATCACTTTGTGTTTCCCGCAATGCACCTCAAACGAGGCGAGATCAGCGAACTGTTTAACCGTGAACTAGGCACAGCACTGACCGAAGACCCAGAAGAGCTGACGATGATCGCCCGGCGTGTGCTTCGCGACAAATACATCACCGCCGACGTTGGCATTAGCGGGGCGAATTTTGCTATAGCCGAGACGGGCATGATCTCGATCACAGAGAACGAGGGCAATGCACGGCTAACCTGTGCGCTGCCGAAGGTTCACATTGCGCTATTGGGTATCGAAAAAGTCTTGCCGCGACTACGCGATCTTGCGCTCTTCCTACCGATGTTAGCCACCGCAGGGGCTGGCCAAGCACTGACCTGCTACAACTCGCTCTACGGAGGCCCACGGCAACCGGACGAGTGCGACGGGCCGGAAGAATTTCACGTGGTCTTGCTCGACAACAATCGCACCCAACTACTGGCCGATAAACAGCAGCGAGATGCCTTGCACTGCATTCGCTGCGGAGCCTGCCTGAACGTCTGTCCGATCTATCGAAGCATCGGCGGTCACACCTATGGCACCACTTACCAAGGCCCCATTGGTTCGGTGATCACCCCGCACCTGCGCGGTCTGCAGGATTGGAAGCATTTGTCGAGCGCCTCCTCACTTTGCGGAGCGTGCACACAAGTTTGTCCTGTCAAAATCGATCTACATCATCATCTGTTGCATAACCGCCGCAATGCCGTCATCGATAAGCCGGTGTGGCGGGAAAAACTGCAATTTGCAATCTTCCGTTCGGTGATGAACCGACCGAAGCTGTATCGTTTCTGTGTCAGAATCGGTCGACTCATGCAGCCATTACACCGTTTAGTTGATGGCACTCGGCTAGATCCCGCACGCGGCTGGACCCAAACGCGTAAGCTGCCGAGGATTGCCCCGCAAACATTCAAAGATTTTTGGCGGAACCGCAAATGAGTGAACGAGAAAATATTCTTGGCCGTATTCGCGAGGCGTTGACTTTATCCGCCGATGTACCGGGGCATAAACAGAACAATTTGTTGCAGGTGGTGTCGGAAGAGGAAGCCGCACCACATATCCATGAGTGGCTACCAGCGGTCGGTGAAACCATTGAGGACGGCCTCGCACTCTTTGCGAAGAACTCAGCAGAACTAAAAACCGACTTCCGCCTCGTGGATTCCTTAGAGGACTTAAATGCCCAGATTACTGAAATGGCATCCGGTTGGAAAAAAATAGCAACTCACTCCGGCGAGTTGACCGATGCCGTTGGTGACAAGCTGGGGCTACCCGTTTGCTCTACGGACGAAGGCTATGAGGCATCCGACTTAGAGTCCTGTGACGTTGGCATCACCCAGTGCGATTGCCTCGTCGCCCAAACCGGCAGTGTGCTAGTGACGGCACGCAGCGCGGGTGGCCGTGCGTTATCGGTACTGCCGCCGCATCATATCGTACTCGCCCAGCGCAGCCAGTTGCTGCCCGATCTGCCGGCTGCGTTCGCGTTGCTCGAAGAGCGCTACGCTTCCAACTATCCAAGTTTTATTTCGCTGATCACCGGTCCCAGTCGAACGGGTGACATCGAGCGGATTCTAGTCCTTGGTGCCCACGGACCGAAGCAGCTCACCGTGTTTTGTCTGTAAGACACACCCCTGGCAGAATTGGCGTGGCAGCGGCTCTGCGAAGAGTTTTTGCTGATCTCTGGGAGCGGTTTTTTTAGGCGAGTGGTAGATGACTAGGCATGCCGGTTTGATAGCACTGCTGGGCGGCAAAGACAACTTCGTGCGTCTTGATAGCGTCTTGCAGATTGCAATGCGATTCAACATCATCATCTAGACATTCGACAAAGTGATCGATTTCGCTTTGAAACGGATGATGGTTGACGTCGGTCGAGTCGGGCAGGATGGTGGGCAGCTTGACCCAGTCCGTCTGCCCGACATACTTATGCGACCACACTTGATTGTCAAAGAAACTGCCTTGGTCGCCGAAGATGCGAATCGGAAATCGATAGGGCATCACGCAGTCTGCGTTAACAGAAACTTTTCCAACGGCCCCGTTAGAGAATTTAACCAAGACAACTTCCAGGCCCTCATATTCCATAGGTGGAGCATCGTCAGACCAAGTATTGGTTAGGCAATTGTATTCGTGCTTGCTGCCTTTGCGGTATCCTCCCGAAACTGCGAACACTTCGGTCGGCGTGGCGGCTTCGAACTCACCCTCTGCTGCAAACCATCGCATCGCATCAACGGCGTGGCAACCGCCAACTAGCATAGCGCTGACACCTTGCGCAAGTGTTCGTGCGTCATTCCAACCCTGCCACCAACTGCCCATGTGGCTAAGATAGTCGGCTTCTACGTAATAGGGGCGGCCGATAGCGTTGTCGGCGATCATGCCCTTGATGGTTCGAAACAGTGGATTCCAGCGCAAAACAAAGCTGACCACTGTTTTCACACCCGCTGACTGTACGGCATGCTGCATCAATCGAAGTTCTTCGAGAGAGATGCCGATCGGTTTTTCAATAACTAACTGTTTACCCGCTCCCGCTGCATCTAAGACGTTTTCGCAGTGGACGTGCTGCGGGGTGCAAATCGACACAATATCTACGTCAGGATGAGCCAACGCCTTCTGATAATCGTCAAAGCATGTCACGTCGGCCAAGCCTGCCTCGTTCGTTTGGCGACGGGCACTTTCGATTGATCGACTCGAGACTGCGACGATTTTTGTTGCCGGGTTCTTCTTAAAAGCGGCAATGTGCTGTGTAGAGACCCAGCCGGCACCATGGATCAAAACTCCGTATTGTTTTTTTGGCATACTACGACTTTCACTTCGCTGGTAACTCTTTGTAGGCCGGGCATGTGTAGTTTCGGACCGCATCAAGCATGGCGTTAAGATTTTCGTCAGGGGTCTCGATAGCCAGCGTGCAGCCAGAGCTGATCACAAACCGCCGATGACCACTCGCACAAACAGTATCCATTAGCTCACGAGTTGCACTCCGCACATCTTCGGCGGCTGCTTGCGCCAATACCGCCACGGAGTCGAGATTACCCCAGATAGCAACATCTGGTCCCACGACCTGGCATGCCTTGTCGATCGCAATCGGATAGTCCAATTCGATGACGTTTGCACCAGAGGTCGCCATATCCGTCAAGATCGGATTGGAGTCACCACAGATATGCAGGGAGACAAACGCTTCGAGTTGCGATTGAATTTTTGAGATCACCCGTCGCTCGAACGGGAGCGCCACTTCTCGGTACAAAGTTGGGCCAATCAGCCCCGCCGGCGAATCGCCACCACTGAGCATATCTGCTCCCGCAGTGCCCAAGGCCACCGCATAAGCCGTCGTGTACTCAAAGCATTTTTCCATCAAGGCTTCGACAAAAGGGCGGTCGTCATACAGATTGATCATCAGGCGTTCGATTCCCATCATGGCGCAGGCCAATGAGAAAGGGTATTGATCGAAACACGCCACGATGAAAACATCGTCGCCCACTGCGTCTTTAACTCGACTCAGTGCCTCTAGCATCAGCGGCATTCTTCCTTGACTCGACGGGTCGGGCGGGGGAAGGCGGTCGATATCCGCAGGTGTAGTCACCAATGATTCGGTGGTCCCACCAAGCGGAGAATTTTCTCCTGGAAAACGGACAGCCGCCCCCATCGCCTCTGCAGTCACCCAGGTATCCGTCGACACCCAGACGGCATCGGGGCTAAACCGCTTGCAGTACTCGATGATGGAATCGCTCAACACGCGGGCGTCGGTGGTGTACTCTTCCACCGTGACGCCGGTCATTTCAGCACAATAATGAACCGCCAATGGCCCACACGCAAATCGGGGAGTCTCCTGCCCTTTCAATGCTCGCTGTACGATTTCTTTCGGTCGTAACGTCGTTTTATTCATTTACTGCTTGTCCTTGAATCTGCACCAAACGCAAGAAACTTAGAGATACTCTGCGGGAAACTTCCACGGATCGCGGTACACCGGTCGGGCAAGTTTCACTGCCTCTGGGTCACCTACAATGCGCTCGGTCTTAGGATCGAGGCGAACCGACCGACCGAGTCGATAGGAAAGGTTGGCAAGCGTCAGGGCAAGGTCAATCTTGTAATGGTAATCGACGTTGCAACTCGGCTGTTGTCGCGACTTGATGCAATCGAGCCATTCGCGTTCGTGACCGGGTGATGCGGCGATGGTTTGCTCGGGAGGTTCGGTGTCGCTAAGGTAGTCGCCCTCGGGCACGATCGTGTGATGATCGTAATCAGTAAATAGCGTGCCATTGACTGCATGAAAATAGATGCCCAATCGTCTCGCAGGGGTACCACGGCCAAAATCGAAGCCGAAGCTATTACACGCACTCATGGACCAGTGCATCGTGAGGTTGGGGTATTGCCAGATTACTTCTTGTGTGTCGGGGGCGTCACCATCATCATCAATAACATATCGGCCGCCGGAGCAACTGGTCACGGTAGGCACCCCGAGTTCAAGAGCCCAGACAGGCAGATCGACGAGATGTGGCCCCATGCCAAGCGTCCAGCCACCGGAGTAATCCCAAAACGAACAATGTTCGTATCCACTAGCAACCAATAAAGAGTTGTAATCGCGGGCCGGGGCGGGCCCCAACCAACGATCCCAATCCAGGTCGGCGGGGGCATCCTCGCGAGGGGCACGGCCTAAACCATTGCGTCCCTGGTTCATGACGTTAAAGGCACGCACGACGCTGACCGGTCCCATCTTGCCAGAGCGAATCCATTCAACCACTCGGTGATAGTTGTCACCAGCGTGGATCTGCGTTCCGATCTGGCTGACCTTTTTGTGACGCCGGACGGCATTGCGGACTGCTAACGTTTCGTCGGGATACATCGTCATCGGCTTTTGCAAGTAGATGTCCTTGCCAGCCTCGACGGCATGGATAGCCATCAAGGTGTGCCAATGTGGAGGCGTAGCTATGATGACGGCGTCGACGTCATCCGCATCGAGAAGCTCTCGATAGTCGAGATAGCCTCGGGCAGTCGGGTGCTCGGAGAGTGCTTTATCGCGGCGTTTTTTCCAGACATCGCAAATACCGGTTACCACGACGTCGTCGTGTTTGGCGCAATTCTTTAAGTTCACGCGACCCATGCTATTGACACCTATGATGCCAAGACGTATCCGATCGCTGGGCGCCACGGCGCGGTCGCCTCCCAGCACCGCAGCAGGGACGATAGTCGGCGCAGAGATGGCTGCGCCGATTCCACCCATGACTTTCATAGCGCGTCGACGCGTGACTTGATCCTGATCATCGGTGGTCATAGTCTTATTTCTCCATTTTCTTCCGAATAACGAATAACTAAGGGTGTTTACTCTGCGCTGGCTGGTTGCGCTCGTTGGGGTTTTGGTATGCCTCCCACTCGGCGGCATATTGCTCGGTCGTCACTTGACCGCCCGGACGAACCCAAAGACGATATTCCAATACCAATGGCTTGCTACTGAGGGGGTACCGAGTGTTCTTGGTTGGAAAGGCTGGCTGAAACCAGGGCAGGGCTTCAAACGTAATCCAGTCGCCGGGGTAGCAAGGATTACTGGCTTTCTCAAATATTGCAAATCCAACCGACTTGTTGCCGCCGGCACGAATTCCAAGCGAGTCGGACCAGGCTCGCCGCGGTTGGCTTTCGATTGGATCGGCGTAATGCAGAAATTGTAAGTTCTCGACAGGCGAAAGTCGGGGATTAAGACCGCCGTAGACGTCCGTGCGTCGTCGCGCGATCGTTACATCTTCGACCAACGCAGTAAATTCGAATCTTAGATCGATATACCAACCTCGCAAGCCGGCGCGACGGGCACGAATGCCTACCTGTTCGCGGACGATCGGTGTCTTATCCTCCCACATCCAAAGATTTTCTGCTTTGATTTCTGCAACCTCGCTGCCGCTATGCAGCGTAATCGTCCCGGTGGGTCGTGCAAAAACACGTTGCAAGGCGTGCAGGTCGCCTCGCTGGTCGCCATAATCGACCTCCGGCCAGGCCCAGTAGACACCGCGGTGGTGTGGATGTTCCGGCGAAAAATCCGCGGTTAAAATCTCGCCGTCGGGTCCATACAACGGGTGGATGTAGTTGCTGCGAGGAACAGCATACTTGTGGTTTTCAGTATCTATCTTAGCTAAGATTTCTGCATCTGGTTCGACCGTTCGATAGTTATAACGCAATACCGGGTGGTCGGCGGCGGTGATCACGATCTGCCCACTTGCGGTGTCTTCAAACGCCTTCATCGTCGGTTCGTTTACTTCTGCCGCCTCAGAGGCGTTAGCGAACCGATGCTGTTGTGTAGCAATTAGTGCCACAACAACGACACCCCGGTAGAAATTCTTAAAGTTGCAAGTTGACAATTTGATTCCTCCTCAACAAAAACGAGGCACTCAGCCTGTCACTGACTTGCCATACGTTAGTAAACCACAGGATAACCGATAAATTGGAACGTCACGATTTCCCTTGTTGCTTTCAAAAAAGAGCAGGGGGGGGCGCAGCAAGAGATCTATTCGAATTTCAATGGACGTGCCTTAGGACTGCTATAGTCAAAGCGCCAACCGTAGTATACCTGACCAGCCTGCTTTATGTAGCAGGCTACTGCGGGATGTGAATGCGATTATCATTGCAGGCAATGCTGCGGTCGGCAGTGCGACAACATGCAGCACAAAAAAATCGCTGACAAGGATAATATTGCCAAACTAAACCTTAATTATAAAGAATGACGGTTGAAGTCTAAGACAATCCCGCGATAACGATGACAAGCTGCAAAGTCCTTTCAAAAAAACGAGGAGTGACTAAGTGATGACACGATTACTAGCAAGAAATTGGAGTACGTATACTCTGACGGCTCTTTTTATTGCCACTTTGACCTCGTTGAGTAGTGCTGCTGACTCGGCGAATCTCAGAGAGCATTTTGTCAACCCGCCCAAACAGTACAGCACCGGTCCGCTTTGGGTTTGGAACGACTTAATCACCGAAGAACAAGTCAAAAGCACTCTCGCCGATCTGGCTGGCCAACGCGTCAAGCAGGTCTGGATCCACCCACGGCCAGGGCTGATGACGCCTTACTTAGGCAAGGAGTGGTTCCACATGTGGAAGGTCGCTCTCTCAGAAGCCGAGCGGCTTGATATGAACGTCTGGATTTACGACGAAAATTCTTATCCATCAGGATTCGCCGGCGGGCTGGTTCCCGAAGCGATGCCCGAATCGCGAGGGCAGGGGCTTCATTTTACCGAAACCAAAACGATCGGCGTCTTAGAGGACGATGTTTACGCCGTCTTTCGGATGACCACGGATAGTTTCGAGAATGTCACGACCCAAGCCCGATCAGGCGCGGCGATGCCTGAAGCTCTCTACCTTATTGCAACTAAAAAGCTAGCGCCAAGCGTGGGTTGGTTCGGTGGGAAATACTATGTCGACCTGATCAAGCCGGGTGTCACCAAGAAATTCATTGAAGTCACACACGGAGCCTACAAACGCGAAGTCGGCGAGCATTTTGGCGGACGTATTCCCGGAATCTTCACCGACGAACCCCACCTCTCCCCCACCAGGGGACTCCATTGGTCTGATGAGTTCGCTGTAGAGTTCCAAAACCGGTGGGGGTACGACCCTATCGAACATCTTCCGTGTCTCGAGCGACCGGTCGGTGATTGGAAGCGAGTGCGGCATAATTACCACCAACTTTTGCTCGAACTCTTTGTCGATCGCTGGGCCAAACCGTGCTATGAGTACTGCGAAAAGAACAACCTCGAGTTTACTGGCCACTACTGGGAACACGGCTGGCCGAAAGCATCGCGTGGTCCAGACAACATGGCGATGTATGCCTGGCACCAACGGCCCGCAATCGACAACTTGTTTAACAATTACACGGAAGGCGTCCACGGTCAATTTGGCAACTCGCGAACGGTTCGAGAACTTGCCAGTGTCGCCAACCAGCTTGGCCGCAAGCGTACGCTTTGCGAAACCTATGGTGCTGGTGGCTGGTCTCTCCGGCTAGAGGACATGAAACGGATCGGTGACTGGGTCTATGTGTTGGGCGTCAACACGCTTAACGAACATCTCTCTTTTGTGACCATCCGTGGCGCGCGAAAACGCGACCATCCGCAGTCGTTCTCCTACCACGCACCTTGGTGGGAATCGTACCACAAAATGGCGGCCTATTTCACGCGGTTATCACTCGCACTTTCCGAAGGCGAACAGATCCATCATTTGCTTCTGTTAGAGCCAACTACCAGTGCGTGGATGTATCAGCCCGACCCCTCCTCGGAACCACAGCTCGAGACGATCGGCAACTCGTTTCAGGAGATGATCGTTCGTCTGGAACGGGTCCAGGCCGAATATGATATCGGCAGCGAGGGAATCATTGGGGACCAGGGAGCGCTTGAGGCTAATGAAAACGGTGTGTCATTTATCGTTGGCAAAAGGAAATACGATACGGTGGTCTTGCCGCCGTTCACCGAGAATCTGAACAGAAAAACGATGCAATTATTAGAGGAATTTGTTGCTCAAGGAGGAACAGTGTACTGCTGTGGTGTCCCCCCATCCCGCGTTGACGGGCAAATTTCTGACCGCGGTACTAAGCTAGCTTCCAGCACAAGCTGGAAACAAACGTCTGTCGATGCTGCGATCGAAGCCATGCGGTTGCAGCCGCGTGATGGGATGACAATCAAACGGAGCGATAACGACGAGGGGATTTTATTCCACCATCGCCGACAGCTCGACGATGGAGAAATCCTATTTCTCGTCAACACCAGCATCGACTCACCATCGACTGGTACGATTCGTTCGAGGGCAAAGAGCGTTGAAAAGTGGAATCTAGAAAATGGAAAAGTTTCCTCCTATCTCTCGACTGCTTCAAGTGATGGCGTCATTTTCAATTATTCTCTTCCTCCGTGTGGTAGCCTGTTAGTCTTTCTCTCGCGCGAGTCCAAAACTCCGTCCAAAGCCAATAACAAGGAGTTTCAAGAAATCACCCCGAACGGTCCGCCGACGACCCGCCGTCTTGAGCCGAACGTTCTGACACTCGACTATGTCGATGTGACTGCGGGGGGGGAAACGAGCCAAGACATTTATTTCTTCCAGGCGGCTCAATTTGCTTTCAAAAAAAACGGTCTCGAAGGCAACCCATGGGAGACTGCGGTGCAGTTCCGCGACGAACTGATCACTAAAAAATTTCTGCCCGAGAGCGGCCTAAAGGCAGCCTATCGTTTTACTATTGAGCAGCAGATCCCCAATCCGCTTCACCTCGTCGTCGAACGTCCCGATCTGTACTCAGTGACTTGCAACGGAAAAGCAGTTGCCGCTGAGCCAGGCGACTGGTGGCTTGATAAATCGTTTGGAAAGATCGACATTTCCAAAGCTGCCAAGGTTGGCGAGAATGTCGTCACGATTCAAGCATCGCCGCTTTCGATTTACCACGAACTCGAATCGGCTTATGTATTGGGTGATTTTTCGCTTCAAGCCAAGGACTCTGGTTTTACGATCGTCCCTCCTCAGCCGTTGCAGATGAGTCAGGCTAGTTGGAATGAGCAAGGTCACCCGTTCTATTCGTCCGGTGTGGCATACACCGAGACCTTCGACGTACCCAAACCGAGTGGCGAATACATAGTTGCGTTGTCAAATTGGTATGGGAGCGTAGCAAAGGTCATCGTGAATGGTCAGGTCGCTGGCTACATCGGATATCGGCCTTGGGAGTGTGAAGTGAGTAACTGGATTAAGCCGGGTGAGAATCAGATTGAAGTTGTGATTATTGGGACGCTGCGAAACACACTCGGCCCACACCACTTCGGCCCCTTGTCTGGTGAAGTACGGCCGTATATGTTCCAAAAAGCCCCGAAAAACGGCCCCCCCGCCGGAAAGGATTACAGCGTGCTAGACTATGGACTATTTGAGCCATTCACGCTTAAATGTTCGGTTGAGTAAAGCTGCCACGATCAACGAGCCTCTGTACGAATTGAGAGCAGAGACCACAGATCGATCGGTCTATTTAATCGCCAGGAGGAAAACGTGAACTTCAAATTACACACTCTAGAAACAGCACCCAGCAACAGCGTTCCTTTGTTAGAAGATTCGCAAAAATCATTTGGCATGATCCCAAATCTTCATGCCGTCATGGCGGACTCTCCTCCCGTGCTAAAAGCCTACAAGAAGCTGCACGAGTGGTTCCAGGAAACCAGTTTTAATGCTGAAGAGCTGACCGTTATTTGGCAAACCATCAACATAGAACATCAGTGTCACTATTGCGTGCCAGCTCATACGGGCATCGCACATATGATGAAGGTTGATACTGAAATTATTGAGGCTCTGTTGAAACAACAACCACTATCAGATGATAAATTGCAAACTTTGCATTTAACCACGCTTGCGCTAGTGCAAAACCGAGGGCACTTGAGTGAGGCAGAGCGGGGAAATTTCTATAAGGTTGGCTATGAAAATTGCCATCTTCAAGAGATTGTTCTAGGTATCGCTCAAAAAATCATGAGTAACTATATCAACCACTTAGCTGAGACACCCATTGACCCCATGTTTGAGAAATTCGCTTAGGATAATCTGCGATAGCTCAGAACATCATCCGTTAGTGAACCGCTCTAGCGAGGACTTCGTCTAGATAGGCACTGACGCATTCTGCCCACATCTCGCCATGCGCCTTGAGGCCTTTGGGGCTAAAGTGAACTCCTTTGCCATCAAGGTCGCGGTGATCGCCTGTGAGCGTATCGGTATCTGGGCCAGCCAGTGCGATGGAGTCATTCCACAACCGCTGCTGGGCGTCGCGCACGCTATCAAACCGCAAGTAGTCTGTATTGAGGTATGACGCTTTCGCGACAAACCAAGGAAACTCCCACCCTGCTTTAGCCCGCGATGCGATGATCACGCTCCTGAGCTTTTCGTAATACTCGTCCGAGTCCATCTTGACGTCGCTTTCTCCCTGGTGCCAAAGCAAAGCACGAAAGCCCCCCGGCCCCAATTGATGCACTCGCGTCATAAGCCATTGGAACAAATCGCCGTCCGGTTGCCATCGGTTGACGCTCGTACCTCCGTAGCCTGTTGTGGCCACGCCGATCGGGACTTTATATTTTCGGTACATCGCGTCGCCAAAGGCTGGCCAAAAACTACCGCCTTGGCTGCCATCGGCAACGCCAGATTGAGGGTCATTGGCGATTTGCCAGTGCTCGCCTCCAAAAGAGGAAACCATGCCGGTCTCTTGTTGCGTTTTGATCTCTCCACAGTTGGTTGAGTTCGATTGGCCAGCGCCAACAAAGACTTCGCCCATGCCAAATCGATCGACTCGCTGTTCGGCGACCACTTTGCCATCGTTTTTGGCACGAACGTCAAGCGAATACCATCCACCGGCAGGAATCGGCAGCCTGACGTTAAACTCGTGAAGCGCTGGCACGGAGATCCACTGGCCCGACAACGGGCCTTTCCTCGAATCACCGGTGACTCGAATTTCGAGCTCATCGACGTCTATAGCGCACCGCCCGCTTACAAATATCTCTCCTTCGTCCATCGTCTGTCGCTGGAAGACTTGGTAGGATCGCGGGGAGAGAATCGTCAGGGGTGCGTCCGGCGATAAGGCGTTGAGCTTCACCAGTTCTTGGTGTTCCATCGAGCTTGCCTTGCCAAATTGGATCTTGATCTGTTTGCTCTCCCCAGGTTTTAAGTCAACTTGTCCCATCTGATGAGCCCCGTGCAAGGGGCCCCAGATTTTTGTGAAGCCCTCGACCTGCAAACGAGCATCGCCCCTATAGCAGGTTAAGCGGTTTGTATCAGCGCTGAGCGGCGACTTCTCAATTTTTCCCTGACCGCTACGCAGTCCATCCATGCCAGCTGCAAAGACCATATAAAAGGCGACCTGCGCATCGGAGTGATTTGAGAGTTGCCAAACCATGCCCTCGTCAGCAAAAGAATACTGAATCGAGGTGAGATCGCCTTTTGCCGTAATCGTATCGTTTGAGGGCTGTTTGACTTCAATGAGTCGAAGCGGTTCCAGATGAAAAAAGAAAGCACCACGAGAGATCGACACGTTGGCTGCTAAGAACTCCTGCTCGCGAACGCGAAGGCTCGTCAAGCAGCCATCCGAAGCAACATGAGCCTCGTAGTCACCGCCATGAATTTCTAGCGGATTCGGCCGCGATTCAATGCGGACCTCCGCTTGAGTCTGGGCGGCAAGGCCTGCGAAGAAACTTAGCAGTACCAGTAGAATCCAAGTGGCTCGGTTCATCCTCAGCAAATCCTTAGCAAAGTGGTCCACCGATGCCGATAGGAGACTAAATTTGTTAATTGCGGAATCTCGATCGGGTGGCAAACAAGCCCGCGAAGATCGCGAAGATCGCAGCCGAGGGCTCGGGAACCGTTTGGGCACTTGAGGACGAGGC
>JAJDEF010000029.1 GCA_029259945.1 Planctomycetota bacterium | reverse complement strand
GTTTGGTGACAAAATGGACAAAACTCGGGGGTGCGGCTGGTGTTTGGGGCTCCGTTTCTAGGGGTTTCTATTTTTTGTGGGCCTGAGTTTTGGCACGTATATGGCTGTTTGGCGTTTTAGCGGACAATATTCGGGAGTTTTGTCTGCGGTTGTTTTCTTCAACGCATGAGTGCTAGGCTTTGCGAGATTTGGCGCGGACAAAAGTCGGTGGGGTTTTGTCTTGTTTTGTCCAAAGTGGGTGACTTTATTGGCAAAAGGGGAACCGCTAATTTAGCCACAGAGTTCACAGAGAACTCAGAGACTCTTTGATCTCGGTGTTCTCTGTGGCTAAAAAGTTGATCGAAAAACTGGGGAACACTTATCTTCGCTAATCGACGCTAATTTTTCATTCGTGAAGATTAGCGTTTTTGATTTTCAAAGAACGAGGGTAAGGGTTATTGTCGCGGGGTGATGGGTGAAATTCCACCTCTATTTTTAGCCGGGTGGATTTACCGCGGAGGGCGCAGAGAGCGCGGGGTTATACGTACTCAACGTCCGTCGTAGATTAGCCCACAGAAGATGCTTCTTGTCGTTTGGCGGAGTGTGGTTGCGGTAACTCTGCAAGAACTTTCTCTGCCGCTTTTTCTCCTTCGTGAATACAGTTGGGGATACCGATTCCGTGGAGTGCGTTGCTGGCCAGGGCGAAGTTTGGCAGTTTTTCGGCTCGTTCTTCAATTCGTTGCACGCGTTGCTCGTGTCCTACGTAGTATTGAGGCATCGCCTGAATTTGCCTCGTAATGTGACACAACTTTGGCTGTCCACGAATTGCTAACAGGTCGGAAAGTTCCTGCAAAACCAATTTCTGTAATTGCTGGTCGTCTAGTTCGACGAGCTCTTGTTGGCAGGCCCCTCCTACGAAGACGCGTAGTAGAACATCACCATCGGGGGCGCGTCCCGTGTATTTCACGCTAGAAAAACTACAGGACAGGATTTTTCGCCCTTCGATCGACGGGGCGACAAAGCCGAATCCATCGAGGGCATGCCCGATCTGTTCTCGACGAAAACCAAGCGAAACTAACGCACAGCTACCGTACTTAATTTTGGCAAACTCATCGGCCAACGTGGTGTCGACGTTCTGTAGCAATGATGCGCTGTATCGTGCAGGCGTTGCGAGAATCACGCCGTCGACGTCGATCGTTTGATGCTGAGAACCTCCGACCGAAAGTTTCCAACCGCCGTGGCTGGTTGGGTCGACTCGTTCGACCGGTGCTGCTAGGGCGATGGTCGCATTACTTAGTTGGTCGACAATCGCTTGTACGAACGCTGCCATCCCTTCGCGCGGGGCGATGAATTGACTGTAGCGTGCGCCGCTGCTGTTTTTCGAGGAATGGCGTTGCAGCTTACGCTGTTTCAACATCGCGCGGATCAAACTGCCATGTTCTTTCTCCATTTGCAAAAATCGTGGCATGGTTGCGCCAGCGCTGAGCTGCTCTGGATCGCCGGTGTAGATGCCAGCGACCAAGGGTTGCACCAATCGCTCGTAGACCTCACGGCCAAACCTTCGCCGGACGAATGCGGCCAGTGATTCGCTTGTGTCCGACGCGCGGCGCTGGACAAATATTTCGGCTGCCATTCGGAGCTTGCCGCGCAAACTCAGAATCGGAGTCGAAACGATGGGCCAAATTCGGCTTGGGGCCATCACCGCAAAACCGGCGGGAATGCCCTGCAAAAGTCCTTGGTGAACGACGAAAGCGCGGCGGTGGGATTTGTTGGTTTGAATCAGCTCGCTGTCAAACCCGATGCGCTCACAGAATTCGGTGGCCCAGGGCGGCGTCGTGATGAAGTTGTCTGCACCGTGCTCGATGAGAAACCCGTCACGACGCTCGGATTGCAACACTCCGCCAAGCCGATCACGGGCTTCGAGAAGAATGACTTTCGCCTGAGGTCGAAGTTCGAGGAGTCGGTGGGCTGCTGCCAGTCCGGAAATCCCCCCGCCAATCACTGCGATCGAGTAATCACCATGATTCGGAGTGATGGTCGTGCTTTTCGGCATCGGAGGGAACCTCTTTCAAGCATCGCCTACATATCGGACCTTGACGTCCTTAATATAATCCCGCTAGGCTGGTTGCGTCAACTCCACGGTGCGGCGAAGTCGCAATCGTAACCCTCTCTAGTAACAGGAAAGCAACCCGTGACGAAATACGGTCGCAGAAATAGACCCCGGGGAAATGACTTTCGTCGTAGCCCGATGCTTGTTTTTTACGAAGTGACGCAAGCTTGCGGGCTCGAATGTAAGCATTGCCGTGCCTGCGCCCAGACTCGTGCGCATCCTGACGAACTGTCAACACGCGAGTCGCTTGAGTTGATCGACCAGCTCACCAATTTCCCTGAGCCACCGATGCTTGTTCTTACGGGTGGAGATCCGTTTTGCCGGGACGACATCTTTCAGTTGATCGACTATGCGACCAAGGCAGGACTAGAAACCTCGATTACCCCGTCGGCCACACCTTTAGTGACGCAAGAGGCGGTTGGGCGTCTGAAGGACTCTGGCATTCACCGCTTGGCGATCAGCCTAGACGGTGCCGACGCGGCGACCCATGACCGATTTCGGGGCATCGAAGGAAGCTTTTCGCGAAGCTTGGAGATATTAAGAGATGCACGAGAGGCCGGTCTGCCGACGCAGGTCAACACGACCCTGACTCCAGACAACTACGGCCAAATCGGTGCTATGGCAGAGATGCTTTCGTCTTTGCAAATCACCTTGTGGTCGGTATTTTTTCTGGTGCCAGTCGGACGCGCTGAATTCGCCTTGCGATTGTCGGCGGACGAATATGAGCGGGCATTTCAGCAGCTCTGGGACGAATCGAGGCGGCAACCGTATTTGATCAAAACGACTGAAGCGCCCCATTATCGACGATTTGTGATGCAGCAGGAGCGATCGGCAAAATTGCCCAGCAGCGAACGGACACCTTTTCAGGCGGCAGGTCTGAATGACGGTAAAGGCGTTGTTTTTGTTGGCCACACAGGCGAGATCTACCCCAGTGGCTTTATGCCGATCTTATGCGGCCAGTTTCCGCAGCAGAATGTGGTGACGGTTTATCAAAATTCTCCGCTGTTTCAAGACTTGCGTGACGTCAACCGCCTTGAGGGAAAGTGTCGGCAATGTGAATACCGCACCATTTGCGGAGGCAGCCGAGCCCGTGCTTATGCAGTGACCGGCAATCCCTTTGCAGAAGAGGACGACTGCGTCTACATCCCGCCCTCGACGCCTGCGTTGGCGAATTAGCTAACGCAGGTAGACCGGAACTACCCGTTGCTTGAGCCAGCGGCAACGACATAATTGGCTCGCGATCCAACCCCCTAGCAAGCAGAGGGCGAGGCATGAGGGCTCGGGAACTGCGGCGGTAGCGGGCTGGGGTGAATTGCCGAACTGCGATTCCCAAAGGGCGAGATCGGCTGAGTCGACTAGGCCGTTGCCGTTGAAGTCGCCGTCGCTCCAGTCACCACTTTTGCCTAGGTTGCGTTGCCAGGTAAGAAAATCTGTGCCGTCGACCTTGCCATCGCGGTCGGCATCGCCGTCGAGAATGCCGGCGACGCTAACGATCTTTCGCACCACCCCGTCGTGTTTGTTGAGTACATAAATCTCGTTGTCGGGGCCAACGCCGAACCGAAGATCGGTGCGGCTCTCGCTTTGCCCGGTTTCGTCGGCAATAATCTGTAACAAAGTTTTGTCGACTCCGCCCTGGGTGAGTTGAACTTCGGCAAACGGCGCCAGATGTCCGTCGTTGAGGCTGGTAAGATTAGTAAAGTCGTCACGTTGAACCAAGTCGTCGACGTCGACCGCGAAAATGGGGCCTGAGTTCGTCGCAAAATCACCGAACAGGTAAAGTCCTGTGAGTTGCGGGACGCCTGTGCCC
Source organism: Planctomycetota bacterium (assembly GCA_029259945.1). GTDB lineage: Bacteria > Planctomycetota > Planctomycetia > Pirellulales > Lacipirellulaceae > Bythopirellula. The sequence goes on along the minus strand of JAJDEF010000029.1, from coordinate 92,608 downwards.
CGATAGACCGAGCCGCCTGCAACGGCCACGCTGCCGTTGAGCAAATTGTTCGTATGATCGTATTGAGCGACAGGATAGGTGTAGGGGTCGGTCGCATGGTTTGCGGGCAAGTTGTCAACGACATTCGGATCGCCGGTGGTTTGGAAAGTGCCCTCTCGTAGATCCCAACCGTAGTTCGCGCCAGCGACCCCCAGATTAATCTCTTCGATACTGCCCTGGCCGATGTCTGAAATGAGCATCTTGCCATCCCCTGCCGTGTCGAAGGTAAATCGATGCGGGTTGCGCAGTCCATGAGCCCAGATTAAATTTTGCACAGTCGAGGGGCTATTGCTGATTTTGAAAGGGTTATCGCTGGGAATCGAAAAAGGATCTGCGCCGGAAGCGATGGGATCGACACGCAAATACGAACCAAGAGGCTGCGAGAGATCTTGTGCTAAGTTGTGAGGATCCTGCACGCCCCCACCATCGCCGAGTGCGACATAGAGTTTTCCGAAATCGGCTTCTCCCGAACTAGCATTGGGGTTAAATCCTATCTGGCCGATGTTGTGATCGGAATTGGTTTGCCCGATGTAAAACAACTCGCGATACGATGCTGTGTTGACGCTTCCATTGGCGTTGACGGTCCACTCGCCGACGATCGAATCATGGTCGACGCCGGGCGGGTTCGGTGCGCCGAAGAAAATAGGATTGCCTGATGGCGCTCCGCTGAATGCCGTGCGGCTGTGCGAGGTGTAAAACTTGCGGAAGCCATCCGTACCCGAGTTGTTGAAGTCGGGGTGGAAGGCTAGGCCACGGACGCCTTGTTGAAAACCGTCTCGAAAACCTGTCACCGAAGCCGAAAGATCTAAGAACATCGTAGAACTAGGGCTGGGGAGGGAGGTATCGAAGGAATAGATTTTGCCACGCTGGTCGAGGACATAAGCCAATCCTGGCGCGCCTCCTCCCACAAGAAACTCGAGCCGAGGTGCCTGCCCGCTGCTGTTGGGGATTGTGATCACATCTTGAAGTTCCATCGACCAAGATGCTTTCGAGATATTCGCATTGATCGGATTGCGAGATGGCAAAGCCGCCTGGGCAATCGAAATCGTTGCCAACTGCCCTAGCAAGAGGACGGGAAAGAACAATGTTCTGTGCATAAAATCACCTATCTATTGATGGAACCCTCTCTACCCAGGTTAGGCGCAAAGTGTGGGTTTTTGGTATGAAAAAGTGGGGAAAAAGTTGGCTTTTGGCAAATGAAGCTATCTGGTGCTCACGGCCAGGATGGCCGGGCTATAGGTCTCTTGGCCGGGTATGGGCTGGGGGTTGGGAATACGGTAAATTGTGGGGCGTTGATTGTTTCTTAAACGCTGTGGCCCCTGTATTTTCTATCGTATGGCTAAGACTCCTTCGAATGTGGTGAGTGCACTATCGTTTCTGATGAAGCCGGGTGGGCATCCGGTGGGGGCAGTCTGCGCGATTTCGGGGGACGATGCTTTTCTTCGCCATGAAGTACGGACGGCACTGGTGGCTGAATTGAGCAGCGCGGACTCCGAAGGGTTGGAAGTCGAAACGGTTGATGGCCGCGTTGTCGAATGGCGGGATGTGGTGGACTCGTTGCGAGAACGATCGTTGTTCGGTTCTGACCGTCGTGTGGTGGTGGTCGAAGAAGCCGATGCGTTGGTGAAGCGCTGTCGCGAAAAGATCGAGCAGTATCTGGAAAAGCCAACTGCCGACGCGGTATTGATTTTGGAAGTCAAAACGTGGCCGGGCAACACACGGCTGGCCAAGGCGGTCGTTCGGTGCGGGTTGACGATTCGTTGTCAGGTTCCAGATCGAGGACGTGAACTAACCGAATTTACCAAGCAGCTTAAGGATTGGTTAATTCAAGTGGCCCAAAGTCAATCGGAAGTCGTGCTGGAGCGCGCGGCTGTTGATTTGCTGCTGGAGCAATTACCGACCGAGCCGGGGATTCTTTACCAAGAGATTGCCAAGCTAGCACTGTTGGTTGATGAAAAGAACAAAATCGACGCGGCACTGGTGCGCGATCATGTGGGCAGTTGGCGGACCCGAAAGACTTGGGACATGATCGATGCGGCGGCTGAAGGCAGAGCGTCTGACGCGATTGATCAGCTCGATCGTTTGATTGCTGCAGGCGAGGAGCCGCACGCGATATTACCTCAAATGGCGTCGACCTTCCGCCGCTTTGCTGCGGCAGTACGTGCATTTGAACAGGCCGAATTGCAGGGGCGGCGCATCTCGTTGCGGATGGCGCTCGAGCAAAGCGGCATGCCGCCGTTTAAGCTTTCGGCCGCCGAGGGGCAATTGCGACAAATTGGTCGGCCGCGCGCCAAGCAGCTTTACGAGTGGTTGCTTTCGGCCGATTTGCAGCTCAAAGGGTATAACTCGCCGAAAGATCGTGCTCGGCGTGTGCTAGAAACGCTGATCGTTCGTCTGGCCAAACAGGCGGCTCCCGACAAGCTAGCAGGCTGATAGCACGGCGGTGTCTAGGACGGGTGCTGGCAGCAATGAGGTTGTCGGCAAGCGGGTAGTTTTCTACGATCCGACGCTCAACAAAGTCTATTCCTATCTGTCCCCAAATATGGGCCTACCGGCTCAAGTGGCATGATGTCTCTTCGACCCGATTTTTCTGATCCAGCACGTTTTTACTCGGGCCCCCGTTGGGTGTCCTGGCCTATTGACGTCAAAAAAGCGCTGCTGTTGATCCTAGGTATTACAGTGGCCCAAGGTTGCCAGGGGCCCTGGCCTGCGGGCAAGCATGCACAAACGCACTCGGCTCCTGCGCCTGTGGCGAAGGCGAAGAATGAACCGGGGGAAATTCGACAAGCTTCGGCGACCGATTTGGCTTCGTTGGGAATCCCAAGCGAGGGCTCTGCTGCAAAGACACAAGAGCAGGCGATGACCGAGGTCTTGAGCGACTTAGAAGCAATTGGCGCGATTGATCCGGGTGCGAAGCAGGAATTGCTCGCCGATTTGCGAGAGGCAAAACCTGAGAATTGGTCGTTGATCGTCCAGCAATTTCGGTCGGCTCTGGCTTACCGTCAGCAGCTTGCGGCTAAGGAATCGAAGGCAGCTGCAGCAGAGTCGATTGCGCCGCAACAGTTGCAACCCCTTCGCGCTTTGCCGGTATCGCATGAAACCTCGAAAAAATCTGCGGCGGTTGAATCTTCCGACGCCGAGCCATTAGGCGATGCGGTGGTGGTGAGTGATGCAGCAGCACCGCTGGAGCAAGTAGCGAAGCCATTGCCCAAGCCGACCCTTTCGACTCCACAGCAGACGATTGTGGTCGCGGCGCCGACTCACCATGCGATTGAGCAAGTCAGCTATGAAGCACCTGTTACGCAGGCTCGTCATTGGCACGAACATCTTCAGGCGTCAATTACAGAGTTGAAAAACCACACGACTGAAGCTCCGAGTAACACGGCCGAAGTTCACGATCATATGCGACTACGAATGCTACAGATGTTGGCTGAGCAGGAAAATGACGCCATGACGCCGATCCCTGGGGCATCGTCGATGCAACAAGACTACTGGGCGAAGCAGCTTTTTGCGGTGTCGACATTTTTAGATAGCGAGCGACAGCCGGACAACAAGCGTCGGGCCGCCGGAAGCCTAACGCATTTGGATCACGCGAGGGCCCATCTTTCGGAAATGGCGAACTTACGGATTCGAAATCTGCTATTTGTAGATTCGGTCGACGGGTATGGCGTTTATCAGACCCGCGATGAAGGGAAATTTCGGCCGGGCGATCAAGTCACCCTCTATACCGAAGTCGAAAACTTCCGCAGCGAGTCGACGAAGGAAGGTTATCGTACGGCCTTGGGAACCAGTTATGAGGTCACCGATACTAAGGGACAGCGTGTGGACAGTGCCCAGTTTCCAGACGTTGAAGATCTTTGCCAGAACCGACGGCGTGATTTCCATATGCAGTACGGCGTGGCTTTGCCGACGCGCATCTACCCAGGCGAGTACGAGCTGCGCATCACGATTACCGACCAGTTGAGCCACAAAATCAGCCAACAGAGCGTGCCGTTTGAAATCGTGGAATAGCTAGGGGCGAAGGAAAACCACGGAGCCACGGTGGACACAGAGAAAGCAGAGAGAAAAACAAAACGGCCTCTCGCAAAGGCGCTAAGGCGCAAAGAAAGAAGGAAAAAGGTGTCTCGCTGAGACAGCAGAGTTGTTGAGTTAACTAGTACGCGGTTCTTCCGACAAGCAGCATTTCGATATTTGTTGCTCCTGTTAGTTTCACAGATATTTCCTCTGCAGTCTCGGCGACTCTGCGTGATTCGCATCACAGTTTTGCGTCTTAGCGCCTTTGCGAGAGATTTTTACAAAGATCGCCGTACCCCGTGGTGAATCCAAAGCGGTAAAGTTATCCTTGGGACACGTTTGAACGCAAATGGAATGTGGTTGCGGTGAGCGCGGCGGGTAGTTCGGTGGGCGAAGCGATGATGAGGGTGGTGTTTGGTAGGCTGCTGAGCACTTGGCAGACGGTTTCGCTTGCTGTGGGGTCTAATTCAGCAAGTGGCTCGTCCAAGAGGAGTAGGCGAGGCTGGCATGCTAAGGCACGGGCCAAGGCAACTCGTCGAATTTCGCCACCCGAGAGATTTTGGGTCGTGCGAGCAGCGAGGTGACCGACGCCCAGGCGATCGAGCCAAGACCTAGCAAACTGCGAATCTGCCCCCCTGCCCTGTTGACCATAGCGTACGTTGGCAAGAACGGTTCCGCGAAACAGATAAGGACTTTGGTGGAGATAGGTGCGTTCGCGGTTGTCGGTCGTTACGCGGCAAGTGCCCGTATAGTTTTGTTCGAGCCCGGCGAAGATTCTTAGCAATGTGGTTTTGCCCGAACCATTGGAACCGATTACGGCAGACCGACTGCCCTGATCGATGGCGAGGTGATCGACGGCGCAGATGGTCTTGCCTTCTCGAACGACTTGTAGCTGGGAAACTTCGATCATCTTTTGTCTTCTCGGCTGATCCAGCCTATGGTGAGGGCGGCGGTGAGAGCGATTGCTAGGAGGATCACTCCTAGTGCTAAGCCGCGAGCGAATTCTCCTTTGCTTATTTCTAAAGCGGTGGCGGTGGCCAGGGTTCGCGTGCGGTACTTAATGTTGCCACCGACTAGCATGGCTATCCCCAGTTCGGTGACGCAGCGCGAGAAGGCGGTGAGCACCGCCAACATGACGCCGATGCGCGCCTCGGAAAAGTAGGTCATCAAACGTCGGAAAGGGCCCGCCCCTAAAGTCCAAGCCGTTTCGGCAACCCGTGGGTCGAGCGACTTGACTGCGCCGTGACTGATACCAACGACGATGGGCAAAGCAAGCATTAACTCGCCAATGACAATTCCCCAGGGCGAATAAAGCAATTCCAGGGGCCCCAGTGGGCCACGACGCGAGAAAAATGCATAGCAGAGCACTCCGATAAACACCGTGGGCAACGCCATGGCGGCGCGGAATACTAGAACCACCAAGCGGTTGCCTCGAAACTGCGAGCGAGCCAGCCAAGCCCCGAGTGGCAACCCGACGGTGGCGGCTAGCGCAACGGCGACGACCGAAATCCAGATACTGCGCAACGCAGCAGCGACGACTTGTGGGTCGGCTGAGAAGATGAGGCGAACTGCTTCAGACAAGCCGTCGGTGATCAGGGGCATGATGAAGGGTTGCTGTGACTAGGGAAGTTGAAGCGGGACAAAAAGTGATTCTTCTTCGACTTGAAAGTTGGCAATCGCCTGTTGGACGGGGGGAGAAATCATGTAGTCGACCAAGGCGTGGGCCCATTCGGATTGCATGGCGGGATACTTATCTGGATTCACCACAATGATGCCATAAGGGTTCTGCAAGTTGGACGACGGAGCCGCTAATGGTACCAGATCGACTTTTGATTTGAAGCGGAGGTAGGTCCCGCGGTCGGCTAAGACATAGGCTTTCATTTGATCGGCCACGATGAGCGTTGGGCCCATACCCTGGCCTGTGTCGAGGTATTCTTTCCAATTCTGTAGTCCGCCGTTTTTTTCCCAGAGCAGGAGTTCTCGCTTGTGGGTACCGCTATCGTCGCCACGCGAGACAAAACGAAAATTGCCGGCTGCGATCTGTTGTAGGGCGGCAGAGACTTGCATGCCTTGAATGTTGGCAGGATCGTCGGGTGGGCCGAGTAGTTCGAACGTATTGGACATGATCGCTTCGCGCCGTATGCCATGTCCGGCGGCTAAGAAGGCGTCTTCAGCTTGACGTGCATGGACGAGCACGACATCGACGTCGCCCTGCTCCCCTAGTTTAAGGGCTTTGCCGGTACCTACCGCAATTACGTCGACGCGTACTGCGTGTTGCCGTTCGAAGGGGGGCAGGATTTCGGCGAGGAGACCCGAATCGTGCGTGCTGGTAGTGGTCGCCAACCGGAGCGCGCGGGTCGCGTTGTCTGTGTGCTCCGCGCATCCAAGTGAAGCAAGCAAAAACAGACCGAGTAACAGAAGTTTTAATTGGGATGTAAGGGGCTCTCGCAAAGGCGCGAAGGCGCAAAGAAGAATTCGATAAAAAATCCTGAGAAACACAACATTTCATCCAACTGAAACTAAGGAAAAAATATCTCGCAGAGACGCCGAGACAGCAGAGTCGTTGAGTTGCCCAGAGTCTCCAGTCGGCCAGCATATTTTTGCTGCTTGCTGCTCGTTAATTTCACACACTTTGCTCTGCCGCCTCTGCGACTCTGCGAGATTCCTACTATTCTTTGCTTTGCACCTTCGTGCCTTTGCGAGAGGTCTTTTCGTTTTTCGTTCTGCTTACTCTGTGCACGCCGTGACTCCGTGGTTCTTACTCTGGCTATTTGCGGCGGAGCATTTGGGCTGTTCGTTAGGGCAGTTTTGCACGGAGGTCGGCGACGATTTCGGCGGGGACGAAACGGGCTAGCTCTTGGTCGCCGGCCAGCGGGGTAATCTGTTTGATCAATGAGCTAGAGACGTGCGAGAATTCGTCGTCGGCCATGAGGAACACGGTTTCGACCTCGGGGTCTAACTTGCGGTTGGCCAAGGTCATGGTGAACTCGGTTTCCATGTCGGTGAGCGAACGGACACCGCGAATGATGACGTGTGCACCACAATCGCGGACGAATTGCACCGCCAAACCGGTGAACATTTTGACTTCGACATTGTCGAGGTGACTCGTGGTGCGGCAAATGAGCTCCACCCGTTCTTCGGCAGTGAACATTGAGGGCTTATCGATATTTCGCCCGACGCCAACAATCAACTGCTCGACAAGGCGGCTACTGCGTTCAATGACGTTGAGATGACCGAGCGTGATGGGGTCGAACGAACCAGTGTAGACAGCACGGTGAGGCATGGTTGTGGAGAGGGGTTAGGGGTCGGGGGTCAGAGGTCAGAAGGTTGGTTTTTATCCGGTTAGCATTCTTGCGGCGCGGCTTGCGAATGGGTCGACCCAGCGGCGGACGGTACTTGGTGCGACAAACGAGAGGTTGGCAAACAACATCGCTAGGCCAAAGGTAATCATACCCATAAACAGGGCGATGCCGCCATGAATGATCACAGCCATCCACAACGAAAGGGGCCGGGTGAATCGATTCCACATGAGCGCACAGTAGAATAGTTCCCAAAACACCGTGGCGTGGGTCGCTAGCCCAACCAGCATCGGCCAATCGGCTAACCAAGTGGCATCGAGCGATTGGTACTCGTAGTTGGCCACTGCCCACCACACAGCCGTACCAGCCTGCCAGTTTTCGCCCAATAGTTTTGCCAAGCCTGAAAACAAATAGATGATGCACATGTGCAGCTGAATGAGCCGAATCGCTAGATTGGCGGTGGTGCTTGCCGGGGCATCGCGGGTATCACCCCTTCGTATCCGCAAAATTCGGTCCAACGAATAACGGGCCCCACAGGGGCCGATCATCAGGTAGAGGGCCATCATGCAGTTGATTTTATCGAGGCCAAAAAACGCACCGGGGCTGATGCGATGGGCATATGAAACGGCCAGTAGAAAGGCCAATACGGCAGTTGTTCGGCTGAATAGGCCAATCATTAGGCAGAAAAACACCCCGAGCGCAAAGATGTGCACGCACCAAATCAACCAGGGCTGCTCGATCCAAAAGAAGAGGCTCCAGACCGACCATTGGTTGCCTTGAATTTGGCGGATGAAATCGACCGACAGCCAACCTTGCGGGCCAAGAAAAGCTTGTAAGTCAAGCGACCAAACCAAGTGGGTGTAAAACAACATCCCGCCTGCCAAGAAGCGAATCAGCGCAAACGTGGCTGGATCGGTTGGATTGAACCAAAATCGATTCCACGCCTGCCAAGTTTCGGCTACATAGGTGCGCGTTGCTCGAATGAGTCCCATTAGAGTGCTCCCCCGGGGATTTCAATTCTTGGCTCGCCACTTATCTGACTATCTACGGTGGCAAGCCCTCGGTAGGTTCTGGGGTCGGTCAAAGGCGTGCCTGCCTTGACCTCAGCGGGAGAGAGCAGCAAATGGATCAGCCATTGCAGTCGGCAACGGCCCTGATGTCGGCGGGCAAGAAAATCGGCATACTGTTGCCCCGATTCCGAACCCATCAGCTCGGTCTGCTCGGCGAGCATCATGTGTCGGTGGTAAAGTAGCCGGGGCCATTGCTCTTGGAGATCGGGAAATCGCCCCCGCACCACGGTGCCATCGGCTTGGGTCACTTGGTAGTCAATCAGATGGGTGCCCGCTGGGTCGGGCGCGAAAAATTGGTACCCATGATTTAGGTAAGTCAGATTCAAGTAGTGGTGAAAGAACTGCCGCAATTTTCGCGGGACCACCGGCTGTTGCCAGACGGGGTCGCCAATGGGTGGGAGTTGTGGACGGCCATTCGCGCTGGCCGATGGAACATAGCCTGGTGGCAAAGCGGGCTCGGTGGACAAGTCCCAAGGGGCGGCTGCCACGGCCAACAGATGGAGAGCGACCGCAATGCTTATTAATCCGCGCAACATAGGATTCCAAGGCACTGCAGGCGTCGGTTGGTTTGTCGATTGGGGCGGTTTCTGATACTTCGAGGATTCGGACGACTTCGAAGACTGAAATTCCGGTCTCTTTTTCGACATTGCGATTCCTTGCCGGCTGCGTAGTGCTCGGGCGGATCGACGATCCGCGGTGATTGCTTGTCAGAACACAGATTCTAAAACAGCTTGAGCAAAAGAAAAACCCCCGCTTCGATCGCAGTCGAAGCGGGGGAATAATTTGGGTTTTTGTACCGAATTAATCAGCGGCTAGTCGAGTTGGGCGACTTGCAGGGGATCTTGCTGGTCGAAATCGAATGCTAGCTCATACGACTCGCCACCTTGGATCGATAGCTCACGCTGTTGAACTAAGGTCTCGCCATCTACTTCGAGCTCTACGCGAACCGTGTAGCCATGCCATGGTTCTCCAGCGGCAAGCCGTTGGGTCACGAAGCTACGCTCGGTTCCTTCCTGATGAGTCGCCATGCCAGTAAGAAAAACTCGTGCTTCGGCAGGTACCGTGATATTGAGTGCCGTTTTTACGGACTCTTCGGTCGCTGCCATTTGCTGTTGGCCTTCGCTACCAAAGCTGAGTTCGACGCGGTCGCCGGGTTGCAGTTTCACGACTTGGCGTTCGACGACCTTTTCGCCATCGATTTCAAATTCGACACGTAGTTTATAGGAGTAGGTTCGACCTTGCTGTAAGCCTTGGGAAACGAAACTTCGCGAGATGCCTGTGCTGGTCGTTACTGCGCCGTTCACAAACACTTTGGCGTCAAGCGGCAAGGTGACATTGATGGCAGCACTATCGTCTGCGGGAGCTTCAATCGGCTCAGAGATCACTGGAGCTTCGATAGGAGCACTTTGAACCTCGACGGGGGTGCTGTAAGTCGCTCCTCCGTAAGAACCGTAACTGCCGTAACTTGAATAGGAAACGAGGGTGGCACCGCAACTGCCATACGAACCGTAAGAGCCGTAGCTGCCATAATAGCTAGACCTAGCAGCAACGCGTACAGCGCGACGAGCACGCATCCGGTAGAGCATTCCACCGCCGTAACTGCCGTAGCCCGCGGAGTAATAGCCGACACCGCCATAGCTGGCGTAACTGCCTGCTGAACCGTAACTGCCATAGCCTACGCTTGCGCCGTAATAGCCGCCGTAGTGGCTGCCGTAAGTCCAAGCCGTGGCTTCGCTATTTGCCATGGCTACTGATGCCAATGCCACGAGGGCAATCTGGCAGAGTCTGTTGTTGCCAAGAAATCTCATGATGATGTCTCCTACGATTGACGAACCAAATCTCCGCAGGGAAAGTCTTCCCCTCGACCAGGGGTTCAGAATAGCAATAGGAGAGCGTAATTCAAGTAAGCTGGGCAGAATTTCGCTGTTTTGAGGAATAGGTGGTTTTGACGTAACGGACTATTAGGAAGCCACTTGTGGCTGAAGCTAGTGCCTCAACACGGCTGGATTGCCATGTTGGGTGCCACTGTCTGGCTTGTCCAGCAGTGCAAAGCGGGTACCAGGGTTCCACTGCTGGACAAGCCAGACAGTGGCACCCCTCTATTCAGCTATGTTGATCCACTTGAGACTTGCACTTATGGAGCGTCGGCAACTGTCAGCTCGATTTTGTCGATGTCGAGGCGACCCACGCCCCCTAATAAGCCGACGCGCACAATCGCTTCGCGTGCCGCCAATGGAACGCGGATCGTCTGAGATTCGAGTCGCCAACCGAAGGTTCCTTTCCAGTTGGCCAATCGTTGGCTATCGATCGCTGCACGTCGCTGGTCGTAGAACGTAATGATCACTGCCGCCCGTTGTTGGGGCATCAAGCCCTCCTGCAAATCTCGACCACGTACATAGGCTGATAATTTCACTGCGCTAATTACTTTTCCGTTGATCGCCAAACCTTGCAGAGCCCGACTCGCGCGGCCCGGTTCTGCGCTTTCAAAAGAGAGGAATTGTGATTCTTTCTCTGAACTTTTTTTATCGGTAACGACTCGTGCATGACGAAGATAATGCCAATTAGTCGGCAAGCGAGTCTTGTCGATCAAGCGGGAAAAATCTCCGTTCACGATGCTCGGATTTTTTGGATCGGGCAGCACTTGCCTTGCCGCCTCTGCTTCGCCGGTCATGGGCACAAACAGGGTTGCACGCAGTGTCTCGCGTTGAAGCTTGCCATGAATTTTTGACACTCGAAACAAATTCTGTTGATGGCGCTCGCCTACGGGGATAATCATCTTTCCCCCTTCTTTGAGCTGTTCGATCAATTGTTTGGGGATATCTTCGGGCGAACAGGTGACGATAATCTTGTCGAACGGTGCTTGCTCGGGCCAGCCTTGATAGCCATCGCCTATTCGGACATGGACATTTTTGTAGCCTAGGCGTTTTAGAGTTCGATCTGCTCGTCGACCGAGTTTCGGCACAATTTCGATCGAAAAAACCTCGCTCACAAGCGGGCTAAGGATGGCTGCCTGGTAGCCGCTTCCGGTGCCGATTTCTAGGACGCGATCGGTGGGTTGCGGGTCGAGTTGCTGGGTCATGTAGGCCACCACAAAGGGCGGCGAGATGGTCTGCTGATCTCCGATCGGCAAAGCGACATCGTAGTAGGCCTGTTTTTGAAAACCGGCAAGCACAAATTCGTGACGGGGCGTAGCTCGCATCGACCGCAACACGCCTGCGTGGCGAACCCCTGCCGCTTCGACCTCTTGGCTTACCATTCTGTCGCGTAGGCTGGCATAGTCGTTTGCCGATTGTGCGAGGATCGGTGACACGAGACCGACGAAAAAAACCCACGAAGCCATTCGCAAAATTTGTTGCAAAGCGTTCATATTAAAAAGACTTATTGCCAAGGTACTCAGGTGAACTGCAAAGTCGCAATTGCATAAATTAAACAAAATTAATTGAACCACAGAGGACACAGAGAACACTGAGGAAATCCTGTTTTCAAGCACTCTGTGCTTCTCTGTGTCCTCTGTGGTAAATTTCTTTTTTCTGGTTTTTTATTAATCGTACCGACTTTGCAGTTCACCTAAAGGGTCAACCTTGACGAGTGGATCAATAGCTAGCGTCTCCTCTATGATACGAATATAGCTCAATTTCTCTTTCCAGGCCAAACAGACATGCCTTGCAACGTGACATCCATTGAGTCGACCCGTCGGGAATTGCGTGAAGCGATGCCGGTGGCAAAGAATTGGGCCTATTTTGATCACGCAGCGGTTGCCCCCATCTCGAAGCCTGCGGCCGACGCTCTGCAGCAATGGCTCGAAGAATCTGTCGAGCATGGCGATACTTGTTGGCCGGATTGGGCGAAGAAACTGTCTCAAGCACGCACTGCAACCGCGAGTCTTCTTGGGGCGGAGATCGGCGAGATCGCACTGGTTGCAAATACGACTGCAGGAATCAATTTGGTTGCCGAGGGGTTGGATTGGCAAGCGGGTGACAACGTGGTGACACTCGACGACGAGTTTCCGGCGAATGTCTACCCCTGGCTCCATCTAGAAAGCCAAGGTGTCGAGACTCGGCGTATCCCAACGACCGATGGACGGGTTGATCTCGACCAACTTGCCGACAGTTGCGATGCGCGTACTCGGGTGGTGAGCATCAGTTGGGTTGCCTACGCCAGCGGCTGCCGCCGCGATTTACGTTCGATTGCCGAGATTGCGCATCGCCACGACGCTTTGTTTTTTGTCGATGCGATTCAAGGGCTGGGCGTTTTTCCTTTGGATGTCAAGGCAATCGGCATCGATGGCCTTGCGGCAGACGGGCACAAATGGCTTTTGGGGCCCGAAGGCGCAGGGATCGCTTATCTCAGCGAAGAAAGCTTAGAGCGTCTCAAACCGACGGGTGTCGGTTGGCAAAGTGTCGAACATGCTCACGACTTTAGCCACATCGAATTGAAATTAAAAACAACCGCCGATCGCTACGAAGGGGGCTCGCACAATATGCCTGGCTTCTTGGCGTTGGGTGCCAGCATCGATCTACTCGCGCGCTTGGGAATCGAGAACCTAGCCGCTGCGATTCTCGATATCACCGACAATGCCTGTTCGCAACTCGTCGACCTAGGGGCCACGATTTGTTCGCCACGAAACAGCGACGAGCGATCGGGCATTGTTTCGTTCGAGTTGCCAGGGCACGATTCGAATTTGGTTCGCAAGCATTGCCTAGAACAAGGGGTGGCGCTCAACTGTCGGTCGGGCCGGCTGAGGATTAGTGCCCACGCCTACAATGACGAACATGATCTTGGCCGGCTGGTTGCCGCGTTGGGGACTGCGCCTTAGCCATTGCTTCCGGCCAGGATGGCCGGGCTATGTGTGAGGTTGGAACTCGGCAAGTGTTGAGTGCTTATCTCTTACGTTTTCCGACGTGTAGTCCCCAGATTTTTCCGGGCGATTTATTGTGGTAGGGGCGTGCTTTGACTTTTGCTAACGCACGGGCGTCGGGCTCGACTTCGACTGCCCGAAAGGTACCGCCATTGGCCTGGGCAACTTGCTTGAGTTTTAACGCGGCATTGCCCGTCTTGCCTGTTCCGAGTCCAAAGGTGTGAATGGGGAACGTGCGTCCTCTGGAATCGAGAAGAAACCGAATGCGGCGTTGATCTCTAGTGCTGTCGAGATCGCCATCGGTAAGCAAATAGACCACGTCAGGGCGGATCGAGGTGGCGGCTGCCAGGGCATCGTCGACGACATTGCCGACACAAAACTCGACCGAGTCGAGCCATTTTTCGAGCCGACGTTTGTTCTCTTTGGTCGCTCGGACAAAGTTTTGTGGCGCGTGGGGATAAAAGAGCGGGTAGAGGGCATCGCTATAAAAAATGACGTAGAAGTATTGCTTGGGACGGAGCGATTCTACACTGCGCAGGAGTTCAACAATGAGTGTTTCGATTTCGCCTTCGCGCATGCCACCCGAGTTGTCGAGCACGTAGACCACCCGGTTGCCTTCGACTTTGGTACCAAAAAAATCTGCTGCGGGTGCGCCGCCCAGGTTTTCGGTGAGATCAGCGATGCCGTCGCTTGAATTCCCGAATAGCGAGTTGAGGTCTCCTAGGCTTTGAGCTTGGAGAGTCCCTTCGTCGTAGGTTTCGGTAAATGCGGATTCCTTGGAGAGTTTTGCAAACTCTTCGATATCTGGGGCCGGAATGTCTGAGGTGAATTCGGTGTCGAAAGACTCGATTTCGTCTGGAATCTCTACCTCCACTTCATCGAGGAGATCAATTTGCTCGAACTCTTCGTGGGGTTCAAAACTGACTAAGAGACTCGCTTGATTTAACTCTTGTGGGATGGTCTGAGTAAAAAAACCAAACGGAAGTAACAAAATGGCGTGGAGCATAAGGCTCGCTACCAACGAGGGCGATTTACGTCGCGCTAAGGTGGGGCGTGCTACGCGAATAAGGGGAGCATCATTCGTAGGCTCGGCCCTCTTGCTGAGGTCAGACACGGGATGGATTATCGGTGGAAGATGGGAGGTTCGTCCTTGGCCAACGTCCGTGCCACTGGAGCCGGCATCGACGCGAACTTTTTTTTGCAAATCTGCCGCCTCTGCGGCAGAGACATGGAATGAAAACGACTCGGTGGCTTCGCCTTCGATATCAACTGCCCGTGGCGCAGGTTTGCACTTGCGTTTTTGCTCTGCAGAGGTTTTGCGTGTCTCTGTTGGGTCGGTACGATTCGAATTGAAAGAATCTGGAGACATATCGCTAGCTAGCAAAGTGAGACACCAACCAATCGGCGAAAGATAAGGCCAGATATTGTAGCACGAGTGCTAGCAAACTGGAAATTTGCTGGCAATGCTTTCTCCCCTAGGGGTAAATCAAGGGATAGATCCGTGATTTCAGCGAGAATCGCTGAACCAGCGAGCAAGGTTATCCGATAAATTCTCTAGTCTACCTGATTGGTACAACCCACATGGTCGAGCAAGTAAAATCATGAATTTACACCCCAAAGTCCGTCCCTGGTGGCAACGAGCCCTGATCCTGCCGGCCTTGAGTCTGTTGATGGCTTATAAGGCATTGCAGTTACCGCGATTTATATTGCCACGAGCCTTTCGGTCGATAGTGACTCGCTGGGACTATTCGATGTTCTGGATGTTGATTAAGTCGGGGTTAACCCGCGCGTATATCGACCAGCCTTGTCAGTTCAAGATGCCAAACACGTTTGAACCGAAGGTCGAAGTTGCTGCAGACTATAAACTCACGACCGATCAGATTCAGCAGTTCAATGAAGATGGATTTATTGGTCCGTTCGATGCGTTTTCACGAGAAGAGATGGCCAACTTCCGGTTGGAGATGTTAGCCAAGGAAAATACAAAGTCGAAGACCTACGGATTTTGTACGCCCCGCGATCGGCACTTTGAAATGCCCAATTTATGGGAGCATATGACGCGTTCAGCCATCACCGAACGAGTAGCGCAGCTATTGGGCCCCGACCTGTTGTGTTGGCGCTCGCAGTTATTTTACAAAGGCCCGCATTCGCCGGCGATTCAATATCATCAGGCAAGTACGTTCATGGTAGAAGACTATCTCGATCCGGCAATTTTTCCGGAAAATTTGAGTGACATTTTTCAACTCACCGTGTGGGTCGCCGTGGATGATGCGACTCCTGAAAACGGTTGTCTGCAATTTGTACGCGGCACCCACGATCGGATTCGGACGATTAAGTTTGGCGGCGAAGAGGGATTTTATAACGCCCAGTTTTCGTTGGAATTTGATCGTGACCCGAGCCGTATTGTGACGGTGCCGGTGAAGTCGGGTCAGTTCCTAATTTTTGCCGAGCGGTGCATTCATGGCTCGCCGCCGAATACGACCGACCGACACCGATTGGCTTTTAATATTCGGGTAATTCCGACAGATGTCCCTGTTTACACCAACAAGGAAAAGTATCGTTCGGTCTATAATGGTGGAAAATATCACCTGAAAAACTGGGGCGTGTCGGTGTTGCGTGGTGAGGATCGGCATTCGCTAAGTCGGACGGTCGATCCGAAGGAAATTCACCAGCAGCTGGCAACCGAAAAGCGTCGGGCTGCCTAGAACGCAATCACTGTTGTGTGTCTCGACACTCTCGGCCAGAATGGCCGGGCTATCGAGTTATCCCAGAGAGCCTGAGAAAGCCATGCGAACCATTCGCAACAAAGTTGCCCTAGTCACCGGTGCCGCGTCGGGCATTGGTCGGGCCATTGCGTTGCGTCTTGCGCAGGAAGGCACCCATCTTTTTTTGCTCGATGTAAATGAGTTCGGCCTGGCCAAGGTGGTGTCGTCTGCTCGTCAGCAGGGTGTGCAGGCGATCGGTCGGTACTGCGATGTGAGCCAGCCAGAACAGATTGCCGCGAGTGTGGCGTATGTGCGGGGTCGTTGGGAGACGGTCGACATCTTGGTGAATAACGCCGGGATCACCTATTATGGCGAGACCGACAAGATGACTGCCGAGCATTGCGAAAAATTATTGGCCGTCAATTTACACGCGCCGATTCATTTCACACGAGAGCTTTTACCGACGTTGCTCGAGCAGCCCGAAGCACATGTATTGAATGTGGCTAGTTTCTTCGGACTGATCGGAACTCGTCGACTTGCGGTGTATACGAGTAGTAAGTTTGGAATCGTAGGGTTTAGCGAATCGTTGCGTGCCGAGTATGGCAGGCGAGGCCTGGGGGTGACTGCTCTCTGCCCTGGTTTTGTGGATACGAATCTTTTTGCCACCGCGCCGCGCGGTGCCGATCAGCTTGAAAATAAATTGCCACCACGGTGGATGCTGACGACTCCTGAGAAAATTGCGGATCGTGCCATTAAAGCGATCTATCGGAATCAGCGGCTTGTCGTCCCGCAGCCTTACGCCAAACTGGCTTACTATGGCAAGCGTTTTCTTCCGGGGCTGATCGACTGGGCCCATCATCTGCGTCGACGCAAGAAAACTTTTGCGTCGACGAGCATTGCTCCTGTGGCTAAGCATCAAGATGCGGCCTAAGGTAGGTGAACCTGCCTTTTTGTTGCGGGTTATAATCGGGCCGATGCTTCTTGCCGAGTTGCGAGCAACCAGGGCTACCCGCTAGAGTGCAGCTGGGCCGCGCGTTTGCAATCTCCACAGTGGTTAGCATCTCATGCGTTTTCGACTGGTAACCTACAACATCCACAAGGGAATTGGTGGCAAGGATCGTCGCTACCGATTAGAGCGCATTGTCGAAACTTTGAGGCACTGTGAAGCAGATGTGGTGCTATTGCAGGAAGTTGATGATGGAGTACCTCGTTCGAATCATCATCGGCAAGTCGAAATGCTGGCCGAGGCGGTTGGGCTTCGTCATTTTGCGTATCAACGAAACGTCCATCTTCGGCAAGGTCACTATGGAAACGCGATTTTAAGTCGGTTTCCGCTCAGTCAAATTCACCACCTCGATCTGACTTTGCGATTTAAGAAACGTCGTCGTGCTTTGCTCGCTCATTGCTGTGTACACTCTGAGCACCATCAGCGGACGTTCTCGATTGTCAACGTCCACCTTGGGCTTGCGGGAATCGAGCGGCAGCTTCAATTACGCAAGCTCCTTGCACATCGCACGTTTCTCGAAACGACGCGACGCTGTCCCACGGTGATCGGTGGCGACTACAATGATGTCTGGGGAAATTTAGGCAAACGCACCCTGGAGCCAGAAGGATTCCACTCGGTGGGCAAAAAGATTCTTACTTTTCCGGCAATGTTGCCCCTGCGGGCCCTTGATCGGATTTATTATCAAGATCTCATACAAGTACGACACGCTTTTGCGAGCCGAACCCACCTCGCTCGACAAGCGTCGGATCACTTACCGCTGGTCGCAGATTTTGAGTTTATGCCGTAGCACGAACCAATAGGCTAAACGATGTTATTCGCCGCACTATCAAACTGGACCTCCGAATTGCACTGGAGCATGTATGTTCTGATTTTACTGCATCTGGCCATTCAGGTTGGCCTCTGCCTAAGAGTGGTCATGCGCAGACTGAGTGTCGGGGAATCGTTGTCGTGGATTCTGGTGGTATTTGGCTTCCCTGTGGTGGGTCCGTTGGCCTACCTGCTGATGGGAGAATTGCGTTTGGGTCATCGTCGAGCGCGACGTTTTGTGGAACTATTTCCACCGATCCGAGAATGGCTGAATGAGTTACCCGAAAGACACCAAGTGCGTTGGGCAGAGATGGGCTTAGAGTGTGAGCCCCTATCGCGATTGGCAGAACTTTCGCTGGGATTACCGACTTTGCCCGGCAATCAGCTCGAACTGATCGACTCGTGGGAAGAAGTATTTCAACGTCTGATTGATGACATTGATCATGCCGAAAGCACCTGCCATTTGGAATTTTACATTTGGCACTTGGGGGGTGTCGTCGATGAGGTTGCAGCGGCATTAATCCGCGCTGCGCAACGGGGCGTGACGTGCCGCGTATTGGTTGATGCATTAGGGAGTCGTCGTTTTTTAGCGAGCACCCAAGCCGAAGCCATGGGTGATGCAGGGGTACAGTTGGAATCTGCCTTGCCAGGAGGCCTGCTGCGAATGCCCTTTGTTCGGCTCGATTTGCGTATGCACCGCAAGATCGTCGTCATTGATGGAAAGATTGCGTACACCGGGAGCCTCAATTTGGTCGACCCACGTTACTTCAAACGCGATGCGGGGGTGGGTCAATGGGTCGATGCCATGACTCGCATGCAAGGTCCGGCGGTCGAGGCGTTGGCGATTACTTTTTTGGCCGATTGGTATGTTGAGTCGGATTCTCGTCTAGAAGATCTTCGAGAAACGGGCGGAGCAAGTGCGCAGCCGAAGTGTGGTGAGGCGGCAGTGCAGGTACTTCCTTCTGGCCCTGCCTATCGGACCGAGTCGATCGAGCAGGTGTTGATCATGGCGGTGTACGCCGCACGTCGCGAGCTGGTGTTGACCACCCCGTATTTTGTTCCGAGCGAAGCCTTGCGTATGGCGCTAGAATCAGCGGCTCGCCGTGGAGTGAAGGTGATATTGATACTGCCGGCTCATGTCGACTCGAAACTGGTGCGTTACGCGAGCCAAGCGTTCAAAGGCGATTTACTGCGAGCAGGGGTACGGGTTGCCAATTTCGATGGGGGCCTGCTGCACACTAAGAGTGTGACGGTGGACGGGAAAATAAGCTTGTTTGGATCATTGAATCTCGACCCGCGAAGCTTCCGGTTGAACTTTGAAATTTCACTGGCCATCTACGATTATGAATTCACCAAGCGGCTACGGGCTTTGCAGCAAAGGTACATTGATCAATCAGAGTTGATGGACCTCGAAACTTGGTCGGCTAGGCCGCAGCGCCAGAAGCTAGCCGAAAATTGTGCCCGATTGTTGGGGCCCCTGTTGTGAGCTGTTGCTGCCGTCAAGGATTTACCGCGGAGGACACAGAGAGCGCAGAGGGGAATTTATTTTTGTGCTTAATCTTCCTCGTCTTTGAGCTTGGCGCTGGAGATGATTTCCTGCTGTACGTTGCCGGGGACGACCTCGTAGTGCGAAAATTCCATCGTGTAGCTGCCTTGCCCGCCGGTCATCGACGAAAGGGTGCGGGCGTAAGTCGAGACTTCGGCCAAAGGAGCTTTGGCTTCAATCGTACTGATTCCGCCCCCAGAAGATTCCATTCCGACCATCTGGCCGCGCCGGCCTGAGAGATCGCTAGAGACGTCGCCCACGTGGTCGGCGGGCACTGAGATGTGCATGTTCACGACGGGCTCTAACAACGAGGGGTGTGCCCCTTTGAAAACTTTGGCAAACGCTTTGCTGGCGGCCATTTTGAAGGCGGTCTCGTTGCTGTCGACCGGGTGATCTTTACCGAAGTGGACTTCGACACAGACATTTTGCACGGGGTAGCCGGCGACCACGCCCTGCCGTAGTCGATCGAGAAACCCTTTTTCGATCGCCGGCATAAAGTTTCCGGGAATCGACCCACCCACGACCGTGTCGACCCACAAAAAATTATTCCTCTCGTGGTAGTGCGACTTTTTAAGATGCGGGAACCGAGCCTTGACCGCATAGTCTGCAGGGTCTGTCCCCTCGGGGAAAGAAAACATGCGAATATGCACTTCGGCAAACTGCCCCGATCCGCCTGACTGCTTTTTGTGACGATAGCTTCCGTCTGCGTCGGTCTGGATTGTTTCGCGATACGGAATTTTGGGTTCTTTGGTATCGACCTCGACCTTGTCACGACGTTTGAGTCGCTCTTGAATCAGCATGAGATGAAGCTCGCTCATGCCGGTGAGCACCATTTCTTTGGTCTCGGGGTCGTGATCCAAATGGATGGTGGGGTCTTCTTCGGTAATCTTATGCAATGCGCCCGATAGCTTGGCTTCGTCGCCGCGGCTCTTGGGGGCCACAGCCAAGCCAACCATCGGGGTGGGATAGGCAATGGGAGGTAATTGGACTTCGCCGAGCGACGTGCCTGTGTGAAACTCTTCGCACTTGGCGACCGCAACGATTTCGCCTGGGCCGGCTTCGTCGACGGGGCTCGTTTCGTTGGCCTGAACCGAAAGCAACGGGCCGATCTTGATGCCTTTGCGAGCGCCAGGCGATTCGATGCTGGAATCTTTTTTTAGTGTGCCGGAGTAAACACGGATGAAACTCAAACGCTGCACAAAGGGGTCGATGCGGGTTTTGAAAACTTGTGCCGCCAGCGGCGAACTGGGATCTGGCTTGAGGGTGAGGATATCGCCCTCTTTGGTAGCCGTACGCGCGACTGCGGTGGGTGGCAGCGCGGCAACGGCTAAGCTGTCCATGAGTTCGATGACGCCAATATTTTTCTTCGTCGAAATGCAAAGAATCGGCGTTAACGAGCCCTCGGCAATGGCCGTGGCCATCAGCGTGTTCAGCTCTTCGGTCGAGGGCATCTGGCCTTCGAAATATCGCTCCATGACCGCTTCGTCGATTTCGATGATCGATTCGACTAACGTTTCGTGAATCTCTTGTGGGTCGAGGGCTGCTCCTTCGATTTCATCGGGAACTTCCAAGGTGCTAGCGACACCACTGAGCGCGTCGCCAAGCCCCAGCGGGACATTCAACAACGCACAGCCGCTGCCGAAGACTTCCTTAATCGAGTTGATCAGCCCTGGAAAGTCGATGTTGTCGGTGTCGAGCTTGGTGATGACCAAGATACGGCCACAGCCAGCTTTTCCGGCTTCGTTCCAAGCTCTTCGGGTGTTGACCTTAATACCGGAATGCGCATCGATGGCAATCAGGGCCGTTTCGACGGCGCGGAACGAGCCAATCATTTGTCCGACGAGGTCGGGATAGCCAGGATTGTCGATCACGTTGAAGTGTTTGCCGGCGTGATCGAAATGGGCAACGGTCGATTCGACCGAATGCTTATGGTGTTTTTCTTCTTCGTCAAAATCACAGATGCTCGTGCCTGCGTCGACATCGGGCTTGGCGCTGACGGCACCGCTTTGGACGAGAAGCTGATCGACAAGGCTGGTTTTGCCAGCACTGCCGTGCCCGCTCACAGCGATGTTACGAATATCGTTAACATTCCTAGCCATAACGACTCCCTGTAATTAGTTCTTAAAGCCGGTTTCAGAATCTGCTTTCGGCGTAAAATTCTCCGGCCGTGGGATACCTTTTCTGTATTGTAAAACTGTTGCTAAGAGGATTCGACGTGATTTGCCTTTCCTGCCGCCGACAATGCATCGGCAAGAGTGAGTGTCCCCGCATAGAGGGCGCGGCCGACAATCGCGGCCGCTAGACCGGCGGCAGCCAACTGTTGGACGTTGTCTGTGGTAGTCACCCCACCCGAAGCTACAACAGGCACGTTAACATGTTGTTGCATCTCGGCCATCGCCGTGACGTTGGGGCCGGCCAACATTCCGTCGGTGGCGATGTCGGTGTAGACGATTGCTGCGAGCGGGACGTCGCGAAATTGATCGGCGAGTTCGGTCGCAGGCGTGTTGCTCGTTTCGAGCCAGCCGTCGGTGGCGACCATGCCATCGCGGGCATCGATTCCTAAAACGAGCTTGCCTGGGTATTGCAGGCACATTTCGCGAAACCAGTCGGCATTTTTTAGTGCCGAGGTGCCTAGGACTAAGCGGTCAAGGCCCGTGGCTAGCAGTGCGTCGATACTGGCTTGATCGCGAATACCGCCGCCAAGTTCACACTGCATGTCGACGGCATCGACGATTGCGCGAACCACCTCGGCGTTGACCAGTTTGCCATCACGGGCCCCATCGAGATCGACTAGGTGAAGGTACTTTGCCCCTTCGGCCTGAAACTGTTTGGCGATGGCAACCGGGTCGTTGGAAAAGACCGTTTCGCGTTGGTAGTCGCCTTGCTCTAGGCGGACACAATTGCCACCCAAAAGATCGATCGCGGGCCAAATCTGCATACGGCGTCACCAGTTTTTCATAGTGCGGCATCGAAAAGTGTAGAAACAGACTATCGCACAAAATGTGCGACTTTTCAAGCGGCTGGTTCGTGCGTTTCAGAACGACTGCAAAGTCAGTACGATCAATCAAAAGTCAGGAAGAAAAGATTTACCACAGAGGACGCAGAGTAGCACGGCGCACGTAGAAAAAAGCTCTTCTCAGTGTTCTCTGTGGCCTCTGTGGTTCAATTTATTGCGGTCCATTTTGTATAATTGCAACTTTGCAGTTCAGCTGATCGTGCGCTCGACGCCTGCGACAAGCTAAGCGAGCTCGGCGAAATTTTTTAGTACTCGAAGCCCTGCACCTTGGCTTTTTTCTGGGTGGAATTGCGAGGCGTAAAGATTATCGCGCCAGACGACTGCACAGAATGGGTCGGGATAGGAGGCTTCTCCCGCCACGACAGCGCTGTCCAGCGGTGCGACATAGTAGGAGTGGACGAAATAGAAATAGGCATCGTCTTCGAGCCCGTCGAAGATCGGCGGCCGTCGCTTGAAGTGAACCTGATTCCAGCCCATGTGGGGCACTTTGTAATTTTTGGGGACGTCGAAACGTCGAACTTCGCCGGGAATGATGCCGAGCCCTTCGTACTCGCCATCCTCAAGACTGCGATCGAAAAGTAGTTGTAGGCCAAGACAAATTCCAAGAAACGGTTTTCCGCTTTCGATAGCGGCAGTGATGGGCTCGACTAAATCGCGACGTTTGAGCTCGGCCATCGCGTCGGCAAAAGCACCGACGCCAGGCAAGACGAGTTTGCTAGCCTGGGCAATTTCCGCTGGGTTGCTCGTGATGACGGCAGCATGGCCAACCCGTTCAAATCCCTTTTGAACGCTGCGAAGGTTGCCCATTTGGTAATCAATAATCGCAATCATTGTTGTCTTTCACCTGAGGTATCGACACGCCCACGAAGAGTATGGTTCGGCCCCTGCCCATGAATCCCAAAAGCGATACAAGCTGGGCAACCAGGATTTGAAGCTATTATTTTTACTCTACGGTTGCAAGGTATCCGCTGGATACTTGCTGTCGCGTCGGTGCATTCTGTGGGCCAGTTGGCTCAGGAGAGACCGCCGGAGGGGAAGAAGCAGCTTTTTTGGCGGATAACGGTTCCAGATTTGACTCCCCTCTACAAGAGACCGTTTACCGCTGATGTTATTTCTGGCTAATTTAAGCGCGAGGTGATTCCTATGATGGGAAGAATTTTTGTGGGTACTGTGAAAAATGTTCGTTTCTGGCTGATTTTCGGTTTTATTTTCACGACTGCGCTTCGTGCGCATGCAGCTACCGTGAATTACACGCTGGATAACGTCATGATGAGCGCTACGCAACAGATGACAGGCACCTTTTCGTGGACCTACTTCGGCGACTTTGAGAGTGGTGTTGGGCAGTGGTCTTCTTTAAGCATTCCTTGGACGTCCCATGGACAAAACGACCTAAATACCACTTTTGAACCTACTTCTTCTATCGAAATCACGTTAGCCGGAAATTACCACGATGACGGGGTAGATATTACCCTCTTTTTATTGCAGCCTCTCACGCCCACCACGTCGGCATCGCTCGATCTGGTCCGAAGCAAGTACGATATCGGAGGCAATGGATTTCACGCCGGACCGTTCCTAAGCGGAAGTATCTCTCCTAGTTTCGTCTCCGGCGACTTCGACTACGATGGCGACGTCGATGGAGTGGATTTCCTGAAGTGGCAACGGGGCGAATCGCCTTATTATCCGCTAAGTGCCACTGACCTGGCAGCGTGGGAGGCAAACTTTGGCACAGGCGCTGCGGCAGCTTCCGTTGCTGTGCCCGAACCTAGTGCGATTTTGCTGTGTGTGATGGCTGCCGTGGGACTGTTCGTGCGGAAGAGACGACATGCTGGGTGCCGTTGTCGACACCTACCACATCAGCGCACGCTGTTAATCAATACCTTTTGCACGAAATAACCACTGCTACATCTACATCAGGAAATTAACCATGGTATTCGGAAACTCTCGCACTGATTTCATCAACACAAACACTCTGACGAAGCTTGCCTTGACGGCAATGTTTGCAGTTTTGACTTCTACCGCAGGGGCGGTAACGCTTAACGAGACTTCCAAGATTTTAGCTCTCGACGCGGCGCCGGGTGACAACTTTGGCTCCTCCACAGCGGCCAGCGGCAACATCGCCGTCGTCGGGGCGCGCGGCGACGACGATGCGGGCGCCAGCTCAGGGTCGGCATATGTCTTCGACACCACCACGGGCAATCAGTTGTTCAAACTCACCGCAGCCGACGCCGCCGCAGGCGACTCCTTTGGCGTCTCTGTAGCGGTCAGCGGCAACACCGCCATCGTCGGGGCGCTCTTCGACGCTGATGCGGGCCTCGACTCAGGGTCGGCCTACCTCTTCGACACGACCACCGGCAACCAATCGTTCAAGCTCACTGCGGCCGACGCCGCGGCGGAAGACTTCTTTGGCGCCTCCGTGGCGATTAGCGGCAACACCGCGATCGTCGGGGCGGACGAAAATGACGGCGTGGGCATCGACGCCGGAGCGGCGTATCTCTTCGATACCACCACCGGCAACCAGTTATTCAAGCTGACCGCGTCCGACGCCGCGGAGGACGACGGCTTTGGTAACTCCGTGGCGCTAAGCGGCACCACCGCCATCGTCGGGGCGCACTTCGACAACAATATGGGCTCGGCGTACCTCTTTGACACCACCACCGGCAACCAGTTGCTCAAGCTGACTGCTTCTGACGCCGCGTTGGCCGACGGCTTTGGCTCATCCGTAGCGATCAGCGGCAACATCGCCATCGTCGGGGCGGACTACAACGACGACGCGGGCAACAACTCTGGTTCGGCGTACCTCTTCGACACCACCACCGGCAATCAGTTGTTCAAGCTCACCGCCTCTGACGCGGAGGCGCACGACCAGTTCGGTCTCTCCGTGGCGATCAGCGGCAACATGGCCATCGTCGGGGCACCCTTTAACGACGACGCGGGCAACATCTCTGGGTCGGCCTATGTCTTCGACGTGACCACGGGCAACGAGCTATTCAAGCTCGCCGCCTCCGACGCCTCGACCAGCGACGTCTTCGGCTTCGCCGTGGCGCTCAGCGGGAACATCGCGGTCGCTGGACCTACCCTTGAGGGTGTCATCGGCTCTCCCACCAGCTCGGTCTACCTGTTTGATGTGCCGCTGTCAGGCGACTTCGACCTTGATGGCGACGTCGACGGGGCAGATTTTTTGAAGTGGCAACGGGGCGAATCGCCTGCTCCGCTCAGTGCTTCGGACTTAGCCCTATGGGAAGCGAATTTTGGAACCACAACTGCCCCTGCAACAAGCTCGGCAACGAGTGTCCCTGAACCAAGTTCGCTGCTATTAGGCTCGCTGGCTGCTGTGGGACTGTTGCTGCGGAGACGGGTTGCGGGCTAACCGAGATAGGAAACGGCACAGTGCAAAGTGCATTCGGTGACGCACATCAGATCTGCCGCCGGGCTGGTAGGTAGGTCAGCATCTCTCATGCAGTTCAGAACGCAGACAGCGACTTCTTGTTTCCGTAAAGTCTATTACAGAAACAACTTATGGAAATAGTGTGTCCATTCCGAAATCAGCTACCCTGCCAGGCGTAGAACCAGGGGAGTCGACCTAAAATTTTTTGTGGCGGCACAGAAAATGGGAAAAATTCCGATACCCAAGGCACAGTTCGGAATAACTATGAGTACAATGGGAGGTTTGTGAGACTTGGGCGATTCCAGGTGCACACCTACGGGAAATTCTGGCTAAAAGTAGGCAGTTTTGGGACGTGCAGTAAGGCAGTGTGAGACCGCCAACGAAAGGAGATCAAGGGTGGTTCACATCAACATGGGGTCAAGAATTCATCGTGCATACTTCACATCAAGGTTCAAATGGGAGTTCCTGGCAACCGCCTGCGGCGTCAATCCAAGGCCCTACAACGTCTCCCTCTATTGCTGATATGCTGCGAGTCTTGCTTCGACACAAGCGGAAGGCGCTGCTCTTCTTCAGCGTAATCGCTTGTTTGACGGTAGTTGCCGTTGTTTTCTTTCCTCGTAAGTATCTCTCCGAAGCCAAATTATTTGTTCGCGTCGGACGCGAGACAGCCGCGTTGGATCCCACCGCAACTACCGGTCACGTCGTTGCGATTCAGAACTCCCGTGAGCGGGATATGAATTCTGTATTGGAGATTCTCAAGAGCCGATCAATCGTTGAGAAGACTGTCGACGCAATCGGTGTAGATACTATCCTAGCCAAATCAAGTAAAAAATCGGCCGCTAGTTGGATATTGCTTCCACTGAAGCTACTGAAACAAAGCCTCAATGATCTGGATCCGATCACAGACCGTGAACGGGCCATTTTGCTGGTGAAGAAACAAATTCGCCTTTTTACGCCGAAGGCGGCAGATGTTCTTACTGTGTCGGCTAAAAGCATCTCTCCCCAATTGTCGCAAACGTTGCTTGAACACCTCCTGGAGGAGTTCTTCATTGCGCACCGTCGCGCCAGCCGGACGGAAGGAAGCCATGCGTTTCTACAGGAACAAACTGAGTTGCTGCACAGCCAGTTGTCACAAGCGTCGGTCGCGTTGCGCGATGCGAAGAATCTGTCTGGTTTGTTAACGATCGATGGTCAGCGACAAGTCCTCAACGGTCAGCTTGCGAGCATCAACGAGCAAATCGGAGAAACCCAAGCAGATTTGGCGTACTCGGCTGCAAAGACTATCGCACTCAAGAATTCAGTGGACTCGCTTCCTGCCACCGTTGTTACGGAGTCGGTGTCTGGCATTGGAAACGAAGCCACCGACAGGATGCGGACTCAACTTTATACACTAGAAATTCGCGAGCGAGAGCTTGCCGCCAGGTATCAGGAAACGCACCCCTCGTTGGTTGCAGTTCGCGAACAACGTAAGTTTGCAGAAGAGATATTCCAACAACAGCAGCAGCAGAGGACGGAAGTCACCAACGCTCTTCCAGAAACCAATCAGAAACTTGAGACGGCTTGGATGTCTGAGAAAGCAACTGTTGCTGCGCTTCGATCTAAAAACAAGTCGTTGACGTCTCAGCAGGAAAAGTTGGTTCGCGAACTCAAATCGCTTAACGATCATGAGCTGCAAATTGCAGAACTCCAGCGTAAAGTGGAATTGTTTGCCGCGAGCTACAAAACCTATGCAAGACGTCTCGAGGAAGCTCGGATTGGCGAGGCTCTTGAGGCGGGACAAATCTCTAGTATCACTATTGTGCAGCGACCCACCTATTCGGAACAGCCCGTAGCGCCGAAGAAACTTCTTGTGCTGGCTCTCGGTTTATTTTTCGCCACCTCTGGCTCGGTCTTCGTTGTGATCGCTGCAGAATACTTTAGCAATTCCTTTGCGACTCCCGAACAAGTGGAACGTCAGCTTGCGTTGCCTGTCTTGGTGTCGATTCCTCGTACATCTCGTCATCAGGAAGTTGATCTTAGCTGGAAATCCTCGAAGTGATGCATCTACAAAAACCACCTGCCGCTGTTGGCAACGAACCAGCAATGGCTAAGGCCGATTCAAGTAGCACGTACTACGATACGCTGTTAATGAGTTTGTATGGCCACACTGATTTTCGGCAAGATCATCTGCATACGGTTGGCGTGACTAGCTGCGTTCATGGCGAGGGCGTGAGCATGGTGGCTACCAATCTGGCAATTCGTGCTGCACGCTCTTTCGCGAATCCAGTGCTGCTTGTGGAAGCGGGCACTGGGCGCTCGTGGCTAGAACCACGCGCCGCGCAGAGCTTACCGGGCCTTGCTGAAATACTCTCGGGGCAGGCGGCATCGAGTGATAGTATTCAACCTTCGCAGGTAGAAAACATGTTTGTGCTGGGCGCGGGATCCTACGACAACGGTGGAGTGGTCGTTCACTCCGACTCGGTGGGAGCGGCATTCAAAGAGATCGCCGACCAGTTCGAGCTGATCGTTGTTGACCTTCCTCCTATCAACGAGACGGGCCCTTGCCTTGCCATTGCAGGCGGGCTGGATGGCGTTCTGCTGACTATCGAAGCCGAGCGTGCACCCAGCAACGTGACGTTGCGAGCCAAACAACAACTCTTGCAAGCTGGAGCCAATTTATTAGGCGTCGTGCTGAACAAGCGTCGCGAGCATCTCCCACGCTGGCTCTGCCCGCAAAAGTAGTTTTATCAGCTTATTCGACACCGAGGCGTCACATTGCGTAACGATATTCTCAACACAACCGCAATCACAATAGTGGGCCGCACGGGCGGATTTTTCGTTCCGTTTGTGGTTGCGGCTTTTTTTGGATCGACCTGGGAGACCGACGTATTCTTTCTGATCTATGGCGGCATTCTTTGTTTGATGCTGCTCATGGGGCATCTTTTTGAGTCCGTCATCGTCCCACACCTCGCTGAGAATTCGGCGCGCGGCCAACGAGTCGATCGTCTTGTCGGCGCAGCCATGACTCGAACCACGTTGTTCGTTGGACTGTTGCTCTTGATTGCGGTACCTACGATCAAGCCGATTCTGGCAACACTGACGCAGTTTTCGCCAGAGTCGCTAGACCTTGCTTTCCGACTTTTCCTGATCATGGCGCCGATGGCGCTGCTGATGGCGTGGACCAGTACGCTGATTGGGGCCCTGAATGCCGAAAAAGTATTTCACGTGGGAGCGCTTTCGCCGTTGTTTCGAACCGTCGTGGTCATTTTTTTCATCGTTGTTTTTAACGAACAATGGGGAATCTATTCTGCGGCTTGGGGATTTCTTTGTGGTGAAAGCTTGCGTCTGATAGCAGCACTACACGCTTACCTCAAACGCAGCCATCGACTGGAACTATCTTGGGCGGAAAATGCCGTGACCGCCGACTTTTTTGCCAGTGCCTCTTATCAGGCGATTGGCTTTGGGTTACTTAGCCTGACTTCGTTCGTCAATCATCTTGCTGCCTCTTGGTTGGCTGCAGGAAGCCTTTCGATTTTTGCTTACGCATTGCAGATGCGAAAAGTTCCTGCGCTGATTTTCACAACTGGCCTGGGGACGGTCGTACTCTCGCACTGGTCATCTGGCCATAGCCGTTCTTCTGGTGAGTTTACTTGGCCTCGCATCAAGCGCGTGTTTGGCAAACTATTTTTGGTTTCTGGGGTGAGCGCTGTCGGCCTCATTCTCTGTCGAGATCAGCTTGCTTCGATCGTTTTGGGATGGGGAGCCTTTCCCGAAGACAAATTACCCCTGGTTGCGACACTCTTTGCAATCTTCATCGTTGCTTTACCGTTTGACGTTACCTCGCTACTTTCTGTGCGGGTTCTCATTATCCTGAAGTTAGACGCCACGTATTCGTTGCTGGCAGCTTTCAAGTTGATTCTTCTCGTCGGGCTGAACTGCATTTTGATTCCGAGTTATGGCCTGATTGGGATCGGCATTGCGACGACAACGGCTAGCGTCCTGCACGCGATCGTGCTGTTCTACTTTGTGACGAAGCAGCGTGTCCTATTGAGTGGTTCGAATTCAAGCGTTGAGTCCAAACCTTGTGATGCCTCGCATCGGCCACGTGAATTAGCCCGAGAAATGACCTAACAGACAAAATTCATGAGTACTTTACTACGAAACAAGGTGCGAAGAAGCTTCTCGAAGCTCAAGCTGCATGCGCAGTTTGCATGCCTCGCTCTAAGTGGGAACCCGGTCTACACCAGTGAGGTGAACTTAGAGGAGGTACTGATTGGTGAACAGTGCGGAACTCCACTAGAAAAATGGGTAGAGCGAACGCACGAATGGGACCGCGCCTCGTGTTTGCTGGCAGATTCTCCGTATGTGATTTTCCTGCAGACAATTACGGAGGATGAGAATCGACTACGCGACGACGGCTTTTTAGAGGCACAGCCTTATTACCAAATGGCTCGCATCGCGGTTGAATTCACCGGCAGCTACTTCGGGGCGAGAACACCCGAGGGAATCAAACGCCAAATGCATGCATTCTACGAAAATTACCTCAGCATTCGTGAGGGACGTCACAGCGCAGTGCATATGGACAACTATCAGCATTCGGCAGAGGGAGAGCTGTTGCTGATGAGCAAGATCAAAGATTCGACATGTTATGAACTGAGCGATGGACATCACCGCGCTGCGATTAACTATATGCTCGGTAAACGCAAAATCACGGTGCAAGTTTTTGGACAAAAGACCTCTTATTTGCAGCGTCTAGTTCGCCAGAGTAACGAGGCAAATAAACGCGAGTTGGATCAGCCCGTAGAAAACCGAGACGTGCGCGGTTGGGCCGTGAGGCAGAGGTGCTCGGAGCAATTGGAATTGATTTGCGATTTCCTCGACGGGCAAGACCGTGGTCGGTCGATTCAGACCGTGCTCGACGTTTCTTGTGGCTACGGCTGGTTTGTCGACCAGTTGCAAAGTCGCGGCTTGGACGCCGAGGGAATCACTCCCGTTGCCGCACATTTGAAAATCGGTCGCATCGCTTATGGGTTGACCGACGACGCAATTCGTTGCCAGGAGGCAACCACGGCACTACAGCACTCAAACAAAAAACAGGACCTGGTCCTCTCTCTGAATGACCTTCCTCGCTACGCCCTGAAGGAGCGACCGGAAGACAATGAATTCTTAAGACAACTTGACGGTATCACGGGGCGCATCCTGATTTTGGATTACGGACACGAAGCAGCGGCGTGTTCTCATTCCTCACTTCCAGGAAAGTACGTCGAATACATCCGCACATGCATTTTACAACACACTACCTTCAAGCAGGTCGTTCCCTTGGGTAGGGACAATGATGGCCACGATGCGCACGAAGGTCAATTTCAACGGACATTGTTCGCATGCATCCGATAGCAATCCGCACCTCGAATCTGTCGCAGAGTGATTCTCTGCGCGGCGATTACCCGATAAAGTTCGTCGGTTTGGTGGTGATGTGCGCGCCCTTGTGGTGGGTGTTGGGCCTTAACCTCGTTATTTATCATCTGACCGCAGCGATCCTCTTCGCAGCGCTGGTTGTAGAGACGAGTTATGACAACCGGCGGCTTTCGGTATCACCGGTCGCCTGTCTGCTGTTGGCCATCTCGGTGATCTATGGGTTTTCGATTCTTCTTAATGTACATTCGCATGACACCATGCGGATTGTTGCAGCCGCGAACAATTTGAGTTACTGGCTGATGGCTGTCATGCTTGTCATTGGGCTGTCTGCCCGATTTCGGCTCCACCATCTGCCTGGGCTACTGCGACTCTTCGCCATCCTGGGCGTATGCAATGCGCTGTTTGTGGTTATTTTCGTTGTCGTGGCATCGCGGGGAGTTTACTCACTGAGTATCCCAACGCCGCTATCACCTTTGATGGATGTGTTGGGGCGGACAGCACTCGTCGAGTACTCGGTGAACATCCGATTCATCACGGAAGACTGGTTTTCGGGAAGATCTGTCGCTCGATTGAATCTCTATGCTCCGTACCCCACGGCGGCTGGCGCCTTCTTTATGATCTCGCTTCCGATGCTTTTAGCGTGGGGCGCTCGTAACCGACGACTCTCTAGCCCATTATTTTGGTTGCTATTTCTCGGAAATTTTCTCGGAATGACTATGACCCTAGCGCGTATGGCAATTGCCGCGCTCGGTGCGAGTTTGGCAATTGTGTACGTGCTGCAAAAGCGGAGCTATCTGGTGGCGTGGGGATTCTTGTGTTTCGTGATCCTTGTACTCGCAACGCCATGGCTACAACACTCGGCCAACAGCGTTATTACAGCCCGCGAGGGAAGTTCGCTGTCAAGGTTTAGTTTGTATCAAGAGAGCATCAATAAGATTGAAGGCCTTGAGTGGGTCGTGGGACGTGGCATCCGTACTCCTTCGGTAGAGCAACGTATGCCTTTAGGCTCTCATTCGACTTATGTATCGTTACTCTACCGGACTGGCTTATGCGGCTTGTCCATCTTCCTTCTACTACAAGCGGTGCTGTTAGTACGATGGTATCGTCTGAAAGAGTACGTGCGCAGCAATCGAGATCATCGTCTTGTGTGGATGGCTTTGGGGGTGGTGTTTTTCTCGATGGCATTTTGGATGCTCACCGAAGATATCGATGCGCCACAGCTACTAGCTTTCTTATATTTCTCGGCAATCGGCGTGTTCGAAGGGCTCCGCCGAGAACTTGTTTCTTCTCAGCTACGGTATACTGTGCCTGAAGGGGAGCACTAACCATGGGTTATCTTCATCTGCCCCTCCTCCAAAGGAAAGCGTTTAGACATCTGGCTGCGCCTGCCCGTCGCCTCTGGGCTAGAGCGAATGACGTTGCCTTGAATATCGATACCGTTGTCGATCGAACCCAAGG
Organism: Planctomycetota bacterium; assembly: GCA_029259945.1. Classification (GTDB taxonomy): domain Bacteria; phylum Planctomycetota; class Planctomycetia; order Pirellulales; family Lacipirellulaceae; genus Bythopirellula. The sequence continues at coordinate 60,014 of JAJDEF010000029.1, read as the reverse complement.
GGCAAACCACCATCTTGCTTTGACAGAAAAATCTGCAGCCGCGCCGATGTCTCTCTATCACGATCCCGTGGCTTACGAAAGTCCTGACTACTGGTACCTACGGAAAATTCGGCGTATTCTCGCCAGTGACCTAAGCTCGGACGACGTGTTCTTTGACTTGGGGTGTGGCAAGGGACGCATTCTTGCGGTCATGGCGCAATCGCCTTTCAAGAAGGTTGTGGGCGTTGAATTCCTTGAGGACTTGTGCGAATGCGCAAGGCGTAACGCGGCGCGTCTTTCTGGTAAACACGCGCCGATCGAAGTCATTTGCCAGGATGCGGCAATTGCGGATCTCTCGAAAGGAACTGTGTACTTCCTGTTCAACCCGTTCGGCTGCGATACGCTGCGCGCCGTATTTGAGAACATCGGGCGTTCTCTAAAGACCAACCCTCGGCGCATTCGGGTTGTGTATTACAACTCGGTCCACGAGGAGGTGTTGGGTGCTTGTCCGTGGTTGAACAAGTCCAGCGAATTCAAAACTCAAAACGGCCTGCGAGTTACGTTTTGGAGTAGTTCATGATGAAATCCACAATTCTGTCCACCGCTGAGCGAATTGACACGCTGCTTCCAGCGTCGCTAGGGCGTCAAACCAATAAGCTTCGACGACTGGTCATCCTGTTGGTTCACTCGCTCTATCATCACGAGAACGAAGCGGACAATGCCGGAGTCTATCCCCACGAGCAGATGACGGTCGACAAGTTGCGACAGTTTTTCGATAACTTTCTCGAAATGGGGTACACGTTTGTCTCGCCGGACGAGGTGCTGGCGGTGAGCCACCTTCCAGACAAGGCAGTGATGCTCACCTTCGACGACGGTTATCACAACTTCGTACGCGTATTGCCCCTACTGCACGAATACCAAATCCCCGCGACCTGTTTCATTTGCCCCGGCTATATCGAGGCCCCTAAGTCGTTTTGGTGGGATGCCTTTTATCGCAATGCTCGGGCAAGTGGGGCTGGTGATGCTAGTGTCTCTCGCCAGATGGGTCTGCTCCGAAAGAAATCGTTCGATCAAATTTATCGATTTATCACGGACCGCTGGGGCAAGCAGGCGTTTGATATCACCTCTGATTTAGACCGACCACTCACGCTGCAAGAACTTCAATATCTTGCTCGCGAGCCGCTGGTCTTTCTAGGCAATCACACGTTTCACCACACGGCATTGCCATTTCAGGATGAGGCCACCATCCGCAAAGAAATTTGTTCGGCAGAGGCGTTCTTCGAACAAGAACTACAACAAAAGCCTCGCGTGATCTCGTATCCGAACGGAGACTACGCGGACTTTGTCACGACATTATGTGCAGACCTTGGCTATGAGTTGGGAATGACCATTGACGCACGGTGGAACACCGACCTGGAACATGCGAGCAGCTCGCAACTTCTCTCGCTGGGAAGATTTATGTTGTCTGGACGACGCGACGTAAAGCGGCAGGCCAAAAGCATTAACCTGCCCAGCTCGATTTCCTCAACCATTCGACGACTGAAAAAGCATAAGTACTCCGTTTGACCCTCATTCATCTTCAGCTGGCATTCCAATGATACGCTCGACAGAATACGAGACGGCGACCCCGACTGACCATTCAACCAAGCCCATTGATTTTCTTGGCATCCCTCTCTCCGGCTGGACCAAGGAGGAATTTGTCGAGTGGGTCGTCGATCGGGCCAAGGGGACGCGTCCGTCCACCGTTTATGCTGTCAACGCCTCCTCAGTTAACATTGCTTTCAAGAATCGCGCCTACTGGGATGCGCTGCAACGGTGCGAAGCCGTGTACTGCGATGGCATCTCCGTCTATTGGGGATGCAAGCTGTTAAAAAAACCAATTCCCGAGAAGCTTACAACCACCGACTGTCTCGACCCGATTGCCGCTCGCTGCGCAGACGAAGGTCTTTCGATGTATATCTTGGGGAATGCCCCCGGTGTTGCTCAGAAGGCAGCGCAACGAATGAAGGAAAAGTATCCTGGACTTCTCATCAAAGGTGCGCGCTCTGGTTATTTCGATCAACACGAAGAAAAAGAATTACTGGCAGAGATCAAGCGACTAAAACCCGATGTCCTCTGGGTAGGTATGGGCAACCCCATCCAAGAGCTGTGGGTCGATCGTTGCCGACACCAACTACAAGTGCCAATCATTCTGACGTGCGGCGGCATGATGGAGATTATTGCCGGTCAACTCAAACGACCTCCGCGCTGGATCACTGACAATGGCTTTGAGTGGGCGTTTCGCCTTTGCAACCAGCCCCTTCATACCTGGAAGCGCTATCTCCTCGGCAACCCAGTCTTTGTTGGGCGGCTGGCAATGCACGCTTTCAATAATTCAAGTCTGGTGCCCCGGTTTCTACAACAACAAGACCTACCTTCGGCGTACGAAGATTGACGGAGGCATCGAATGCGTACCTGTGCACAGTATTGATACCACAGCTAACATCCCCACAGATTCACTCGAGAAGTAAACCATGTCCACTTTGAGTTCCCAATCTTCGCGGTCGATGGACCACGATTCAACCACACCACCAGCGACCAAGCTTCAGGTTCGCGAATGGTTAGACTCTGCTTCGTGGGACGACTTTGTCGCATCATCGCAAGATGGCACGATATGCCATTTGTTTGGATGGAAAACTGCCATTGAGCAGGCGTACGGTCAGAAGACTTTCTACCTGGCGGCCCACGATGAAAACGGAATCCGCGGTGTACTCCCGTTGGTCCTTACTCGAAGCCCACTGTTCGGTGTGCATTTGACATCCATGCCCTACATGGACTACGGAGGGATTCTGACAGAGGATGAAGAAGCACGGAGCGCACTCCTGGATCAAGCTCGTGAAATCTGCGCTGCCAATAATGCCGCACTCAATCTGCGTTACCGGCAAGAACACCATCTGCCACTTTCTACTTCGTTAAGAAGAGTCTCGATGGTGCTCGAACTGGGGGACTCTGCCGAAGACCTTTGGTCGCGTCTACCGTCTGGAAGACGCAATCGTATTCGCAAAGGGCAAAAGAACGGCTTGGTGGCAACCTGGCATGGAGAAGAGGCTCTGCAAGATTTTTTCACGGTTTTTGCACGGAATATGCGAGACTTGGGATCGCCGGTGCATGGGCTGAGTTTTTTCCGCTCTATGCTGCGGACGTTCGGCGAGCGGTCAGCGATTCTGCTCGTGAAAGATGGCCCCCTGACCATCGGAGTCGCTTTTTGTCTTATTCACGGAGACACCATGTCGATTCCCTGGGTCTCTTCATTACGGCCGTACTTTAATAGGTGCCCGAATCAGGTGCTCTATTGGGAAGCCATGCGCTATGGAATCGATCACGGCTGTCGTTTCCTCGACCTTGGTCGCTCGTCACGAGGTGATGGAACCTACGAAGCAAAACGCCAATGGGGCGCCGAGCCGCTACAACTCTACTGGGCGTGTGAGCCGGACCTCGGCGAACAGACGGGCGAGGCCTCCGGAAAATACATGAAGGCGGTGCGTTTATGGCAACGGCTGCCGGTCCCACTCACAAAACTCGCCGGCCCGTGGATTCGCAAGGGACTGCCAAACTAGGTAGGAGCAAACAAACTGGGGAACTAGGATTTGAACCTGTGTTATTGCACTTCTATTACAGGGCAGTTGTAGGACACTTGCATGGAAACTCTCTACCGTAAAGCTTTTGTAGCTTTGCAATGTTGCACGTGTATGGCAGCCACGAGGGCTTTGCATTGTCCGTGTTGTGGCAAATTTGTGTCAGAAATCTTGTCGCTATTTTAGGTGGAAGAGTCGTTATCTGAAACAACACTTTCATAACATTCCCCTTATTCCACAACTGCCTAGACTAGCGTGATAAGCTCTAGTCCTATTTGAGCAAACAGCAGGTCGAAATCGTCCGTGTCGACGTCTCCGTCGCCATCCAGGTCGCCTGCCAAATTGTTGGTCAGGTCGTAATCGTCCCACAGCGTCTGATCGTCGCCATCAACATCGCCGTCATTATCGAGATCGCCGAGTAGTTCGAGAGGGCCTAGGCCCGTGAAGAAATTATTGATGACCAAGCTGAAATCGTCGTTGTCGACAGTTCCGTTGCCATTGAAATCGCCTTCGCCGAATGTGTCGACTGACAGAAAGAAATTGTTGATGACGATGTTAAAGTCGTCGTTATTGATTGCCAAGTCGCCGTTTGCGTCTCCTGGAAACAGCGTCACTACGAAATTAAAGTCGCCACCCTCCTGGCCGTCGCCTGAAGGGAATTTGCTTACCAGTGGATCGACCGTGAGGATAGTTGAAGGGTTGGTCCACTCGCCATCTAGTAGATTGCCGTCCAGGTCGATAATCGTGGCGCTATTCAGCGACAGCGAGTAATGGTCTCCCACAGTCACCGGTGCGTCGAATTGCCAAGTTGCTGTAAATCCGTTCGCCAAAGTAGGCGGCGTAAAAGGTGTGAGCGGGTCAAGCACAGGCACATTGGCAGTCGTCACTCCCACAAACTGCAGGTCACCCTCTAAGATACTCACCGCTTCGCTAAAAGTGACTGCTACCGTATCGGCCTTGCCCACCGGCACGGTCCTAATCTGAGTACCAGCTCCATCCACTGTGCTGAACACAAAGGGATCGTGGAACACCAATGGGTCCGAACTACTGACCGTGACGTCGAGAACCTTAGGCGGAAGAACGGAGGTCAGTGCGGCCAATCCATCGACAAAGCCATGACCGGTGCCAAAATCAAAGCCGACATCGAAACCTGCGGTGGAGGGATCATCCATATCGATAGCGGTTGACGTAAGAGCTTGGCGGACGTCTTCAGGCGAAAGTGTGGGATTTGCTTGGAGTAGAAGAGCGGCTAACCCAGCAATATGCGGTGCTGCTGCTGAAGTACCGGCAAAATTTGGGAAACCGTCCCCCTCAGGATCAAGCAGTGCATCAATTTCAGGGCTTAACCCAAAAAACTCTTCTCCGAAGAAGGTGGTATTTCCGTTGTCGGGACCAACTATGTCTGGTTTCATACGGACAATCGGTTCGGCGAGAAGTCCCCCGCTCGTATCGAAGAGAATCGGCGTTCCGCCGGCAGAGGAAAAAGACTGAATAATTGGGGGATCGGTTCCGAAAGCAGGGGTGTCGCGATAATCGGCCGCTCCCACCGTGATTGCTCCTTCTGCGTTCGCATGCCCGAAAATAGTGGACGAGTTTGTGTGGTATTCGTTAAACACTGCAGCCAACTCCGGGAATAAAGAAGATGTCGCAGAGTCATAATATTTTATAAGCCCTGGCGTAACTCCCGACTCTAAGGTAATAACCAAGTCGAATTCCGTATTACTTATGCTCTCGTTCGTGAAGGACAATAAGTCACGTGCTGAAGAGAGGCCATCAAAGCCTACTGATTGGGCAACAACTTCACCTCCTTCATAGAGATACATATTGAGCTTATTAAACACAGGAAACACTGAATCCCAGCCAAGAGTAAGACTTATTACTCCCCCCTCTGGAATTGTGATGCTTTGTCGATAATCTCCCGCTGTGGCATCAAACAGATGAACGGTTTCCATGCGTCCATTGAAGTCAAGTACTGGCCCAGGAACAAATGTGCTCTCGTAGCTCCGTCGACCCTCATTGCCCGCAGACGATACGTAGACAACACCGCTGGTTACCGCCGACTCAACTGCCTGTGCGGCAGAACTATCCTGGAAAAATGGTGCGCCCACCGTTAGATCATCAACGATGATATCTACGCCTTCACTTACCAAGGCATTGATAGCCGTTGTCATTCCAGTCGTACCTAAACCGCTATGGAAGAAAAGCTCAGCAGCCGGTGCTACATCGTGAATTATTTGTAGCATTGCGCGTCCTTCGTCGCCCCCTAGACTATCGTGAACTACGCTTACCGGAGTTGAGAATCCATTAGGGTTGCTTACACCTGGTAGATCACCATTGGCAACATCAACCTCGGCCTCGCTTGGTTGACTCAACAGCGTTGCCCTATCGTAGCTATTGGAGATTACACCAATCTTGACCCCGGCGCCATCCAGACCGAACCGCTCGCGAATGATATCGCTTAGTTGGGCCGCGTCCCCCTGTGTAGTGGTGAGGCCTGTTGCAGAAAGCATTTGACGAGGTTCAAGACACTCAAACGAGCACGTTCGGACACTCTTGAGTAGCGAGTGCCTTGCAGGTCGCGTGTTAACCATAGTGAGAATTCCTTGGGTAGTGTTTTGACCAGGGCGATGGTAAACGCAAGAATTTGAGAAGAAAGCGTATTGGGAAACTATTGCGTATAAGAGACGCAATGTCCCTGGTTGTAGATCAAATATTACGTATTGCAAGACTTTAATTCAATTTCTAAAAAAACGGCTCTACTCGGACGATCTGTAAGATAGCCTCAAGGACCTCTCAGCTGGACAGAGCAGTAATCACACTAAATGGCTACCACTAATTGCTGTGACATTCCGGCCTTTCTTCCAATGCGATTTTGGACCAGTGCGACCGGTGTTAAGACGAAAAAAGTACTTGAAGCAAATTGATTCAAGTACTTATTGAGTGACAAGTGCAGAAGTCGTGAGCGACTAATAGAAAAAGCTGGGGAACTAGGATTTGAACCTAGACTGACGGAGTCAGAGTCCGTAGTGCTACCGTTACACTATTCCCCATGGTTGGGTCGGAGCAGATGAAGCGAATCGACGGTTTTAGGCTAACAAAAAACGCTGAAAGACGCCAGGGGCGTGAGGCGCTAGTTACTAGGCGCTAGGCGCGAGTTCTCGATTTCTAACTCGCGCCTAGCGCCCCGTAACTCGCGCCTCTTTCAAAACCTTGAAAGCCGATAGGGGTGGGGGTCGACGTGCGGGGTGGTTCCGGTGAGCATCTCGGTAACGAGCTTGCCTGTGGCTGGAGACATTGAGACGCCCAGCATGCTGTGCCCTGCGGCGATCATGACGTTCGCCATCGTTGGGCTGCGGTCGATAATCGGGGCTCCGTCGCAGCTCATGGGCCGAAAACCACACCATTCTTCTTCGATGGGTTCGCAAGTGGGTTCGACCAAATAGCGTTCAGCCCCTTTTCGCAACAAAGCAAGACGACGGCGATTGATTCGCTCGTCGTACCCGGCGAATTCCATGGTCGATCCCAAACGATATCCCGACGCAAACGGCGTGACGCCCACATGACATTCTTCGAGGATCATCGGATACTTTGGACAAATGCGAGGTCGAGGCATGGTCACCGAGAGACCTTTCCCGGGTTGAATGGGCAACTTGCAGCCGAGCGCCTTGTTCCATTGGGGCGACCAAGCGCCCATCGCCACCACAAAAGCATCGGCCTGGATTTCGCCTTTTGAAGTGAAGACAGCCTTGGCCCTGCCTTGTTCGTCGGCAAAGCCTTGAAAGGCACACTGCTCGATGATTTCGACGCCGACCTTGTTTAATCGATCTCTCCAAGCGGCCAGTAACCGGTCGGGACGCAAGTGCGCATCGTCCTGGTAATGGTAGGCACCGGTTAATCCTGGTCGGAGAGCCGGTTCCATCGCGACTAGTTGGTCGCCATCCAGCCAATTTGCGCCAACGCCAAACTCCTCTCGAACCAGGTTCGCGAGGGGAGCAAAATAGTCTCGCTCTTTTTCGGTTTCAAAGACGAACAGCAACCCCTCGGTTTCCCATTCGCAGCCTTCAAGGATGCCTTCGGCGATAAGTTGTCGATAGAGCGAAGCGGAGGACTGAAGCAACGCATGGCGCGCTGCCGCACCGGTTAGCATGTCGCGCTGGTTACATCGTCGCAGAAATTGCCACAGCCAGCGCAGCATCGATGGACGAAGACTTGGTTTGATACGAAACGACGAGTCTGGATTGAATAGCGATTTGAACGTCTTCGAGATAGCGCCTGGCCGACAAAGGGGGGGCACATGCGAGGGGCTGATAAATCCGCAATTCCCGTGCGAGCTGCCTTTGCCAAATTCGTCGCGATCGATAATCGTCACACGACGTCCCGTTTGGGCCAAGTAGTAGGCGCAAGCAGCACCGATCACTCCGCCACCCACAATCAAAATGTGCTCAACCTCGTGGCTGGCATCTTCGTTCATCGATTTACTTTATTGCAGCCAGATGTTCTTGGAGTTCTACAGACGCTTAGGCACTTTCTTCGGTAGTTCGTCATTCAAGCATCGTTTGCCCTGGAAATCTAGGGGGAGGGTGGGAATCGGCGTGCCAATCACGTAATCATTCCTGTCCTGGAGGGTGGTAGTCGGATACGATGGAGAGTTGTCGCAGGACGGTACAGGACACAAGCAAGGGCGCGTCAGGACATGAACTCAGACCTCGCAGAAACGATTGAATCGCCGAGTCGTTTGGCATCGTTTGGCAACGTGCCGACCCCAAAGCCGCGGCATGTGGCTCTTGTCGAGGGGAGTGCGCCAGAGCTGAGCCAAGAAATGCGCAGCCTGCTTCGCGATCGATTGCGCACGGTTGCCCTGCTGCTGTTTTTTCTTTTTGCTGCTTTTTGGATACGTAGTTTGTGGCAATTGCTGGCGGAGGGAAGCCTCCGCAGCATGCCGATTTTTTATGCCCACACTGCCGTCACGGTCTTGCTGGCGTTGATGACCCAGCGATTGTGTACGAGCTGCGAATTCGTGACTGGCCGCTTGCGATTTTCAGAGTTTCTTGTCATTGGTGGCCCGGCTGCTTTTCTTGTTTTTCTTACGTATCACAACCTGATCCTCTGCGCGATGATGCCTGAGGGCCATGCCCATGTCCCGAAAGTTGTCGGAGGCTGGATACTGCTGATTTTCTGCTACGCGTTGTTTGTGCCTAACACCTGGCAGCGTGCTAGTGTGGTGCTGAGCTTACTTGGGATCGCACCAATGATGATGTGGGGCCTGGCCAGTTTTCGTTCGGAAGAGTTTGTCGCTCTCACCAGGAGGGCAGAGTTCAGCGAGGAGTTTTTCTCGCAGTTTTTACTCCTGGTGATTAGCGTCATCACAGCCACAGTGGGGGTGAAAACGATTGGCTCGCTGCGGAAAGAAGCCTTTGTTGCAAAGCAGTTAGGGAAGTATCAGCTTCGTGAGATGCTTGGTAGCGGAGGCATGGGCGAAGTTTATCTGGCCGAACACCAAATGATGAAGCGGCCCTGTGCCATCAAGGTGATCCGGCCCGAAAAGGCTGGTAACCCTCAGGTACTTGCGCGTTTCGAGCGAGAAGTGCGCGCGACGGCGAAATTGTCGCATTGGAATTCGATCGAAATCTACGACTACGGCCGAACCGACGACGGCACCTTTTACTATGTCATGGAGTATTTGCCGGGGCACAACCTGGGTGAGTTGGTCGAAGAATATGGCCCCATGCCGTCGGGACGCATTGTCTACTTAATGCGCCAGGTCTGCGACGCTTTGACCGAGGCCCATAGTCATGGTCTGGTGCATCGAGATATTAAGCCGGCCAATATTTTTTGTGCTTACCGAGGTGGCATTTTCGATGTCGCAAAGTTGCTCGATTTCGGATTAGCGAAGCCGATTGCAGAAAAACAGGATGTCGAGCTCACTCAAGAAGGGGCCATCACGGGCTCGCCTTTGTTTATGTCGCCCGAGCAGGCCACCGGTAGCGGGGAGGTCGACGCGCGTAGCGATATCTATTCGCTCGGTGCGGTGATGTACTACCTGGCCACCGGGCAGCCGCCGTTTCACTACGACCAAACAATCCGAGTGATTGTTGCCCATTCCTCAGAGCAGCCCCAACCGCCGCGAGAAATCAATCCAGCTATCCCGCCGGAACTTGAAGAAATCATTCTCCGTTGCCTTGAGAAGCAACCCGAAGACCGCTTTCAAGATACCGCCACGTTGGGCGAAGTGCTGAAGGAAGTGCCTGCTCGGCAGGAGTGGTCGCGTGGGCAGGCAGCCGAGTGGTGGCAAAGCAACGGTTGCCCCGTGCGAAAAGCACGGGCAGCAGCAGTGCTCGAAATGGCGGCTGTATAGCGGGGGCGATGAACATTGTTCGTCTGGCAGGTGTCTTTCGCTAGAGGCCCTAGGCGAATACAATGGATCGTTTGTGTTTAGCTTTCCGCCGTCCTTTTTTCGCACTCGATCTGCAGATTTACTGACCTGATATGAAACCACGCACTCTGTTTCAAAAAATTTGGGATAACCATATAGTCCACGCCGAAGAGGGTCAGCAGACCATTCTCTATGTCGATCTGCATCTGGTGCATGAAGTGACCAGCGCCCAAGCCTTCGAAGGGTTGCGACTGGCAGGACGAAGTGTTCGACGCGCTGGAAAAACCATTGCGACGGCAGATCACAATATCCCGACGACCGACCGTAGTCTGCCCATTGCAGACGCGATTTCTAAACTGCAAATCGACACGTTGCGTAACAACTGCCGCGAATTTGGCATCCAGCACTACGATCTCAACGACCCCAATCAAGGCATTGTCCATGTGATCGGGCCTGAACTCGGCTACACCCAGCCGGGGATGATCATCGTTTGTGGCGATAGTCACACTTCGACGCATGGCGCTTTTGGAGCTTTGGCGTTTGGCATCGGCACGAGCGAAGTCGAACACGTTCTAGCAACCCAAACTCTGTTGCAGACTTTGCCGAAAACGCTTGAGTTGCGAGTCGACGGCCAATTGAAGCCGGGCGTGACGGCAAAAGACTTGGTGCTCTATCTGATTGGTCAGATCACGACCGATGGCGGAACCGGTTATTGCGTGGAGTACACCGGCGAGGCGATCCGCGCTCTCAGCATGGAAAACCGCATGACGGTTTGCAACATGACAATCGAAGCCGGTGCTCGCGCTGGCATGATCGCACCGGATGCAACTACGTACGAATATCTTCGCGGCCGAAAGTATGTGCCCGCGGATTTTGAAGCCGCCGTCGCGCGTTGGCAAGAGCTGCCCACCGACGAAGGGGCTCAGTTTGACAAATCGCTACGATTCGCCGCAGCAGATATTGCCCCGCAGGTCACTTGGGGAACCAACCCTGGATTGGTCGCCTCGGTTGATGCCCATGTTCCTAAGCCCGCCGACTATTCAGATCCGACCGATCAGAAAACGGTCGCGGGCGCGCTCGATTACATGGGCCTCGAAGGTGGCGAGGCGATCACCGACATTCAGCTTGATCGCGTATTTATTGGTTCATGCACCAACGCCCGAATCGAAGACTTACGTGCTGCGGCAACGGTTGCCCAAGGGCACAAAGTTTCTGACCATGTCGATGCAATGGTGGTTCCGGGCAGCGGCCAAGTAAAACAACAGGCCGAAGAGGAAGGTCTCGACCAGATTTTCAAAGAGGCTGGATTCGACTGGCGCGAAGCCGGATGCAGCATGTGTCTGGCGATGAATCCCGACAAGCTTTCGCCCGGCGAGCGCTGTGCCTCGACCTCGAACCGCAATTTTGAAGGCCGACAGGGTAAGGGCGGACGCACCCATCTGGTTTCGCCTGCGATGGCCGCCGCTGCTGCGATCGCTGGTCATTTTGTTGATATTCGGGATTGGAAATAGTAAAAAATGGAACCACCGATAAACACGGATGAACACAGCGCAGCATTGTCGTAACCAATACATCAGATTCTTTTTATTACCGCAGAGGACACAGAGAGCGCAGAGAAAAATCAATTGGAGTGGCATTTCCTCTGCGCTCTCTGTGTCCTCTGCGGTTCAATTATTTGTAATACTTTAACCATCTGCAGTAGCAACGATGAAATCATTTACCACGCATACTGGCTTAGCGGTCGCCATGGACCGGGCCAACGTCGACACCGACCAAATTATTCCGAAGCAATTCCTGAAGCGAATTGAGCGTACGGGCTTCGGTGAGTTTCTGTTTTGGGATTGGGCCCAGCTTGAAGATGGCTCGCCAAATCCTGATTTTGAACTCAATCGGCCCGAAGCCGTCGGCGTAAGCGTGCTGGTCGCTCGGCGGAATTTTGGTTGTGGCTCGAGCCGCGAACATGCTCCCTGGGCGCTGGAGGACTACGGTTTCCGAGTCATCATCGCCCCCAGCTTTGCCGACATTTTCTACAACAACTGCTTTAAGAACGGGATGCTGCCAATTCGACTTTCTGAAGAATTGGTGGACGAGATCTTCTCTCGCGCTGAGAAGCATGCCGACTATCGCATGACGGCCGACCTCGAGAGTTGCACTTTGAGCGATGAGCATGGATTCTCTACCTCGTTTGAAGTCGATGCGTTCCGACGCCATTGTTTGCTTAATGGGTTGGATGATATTGGACTCACGCTGGAACACGAAAACAAAATTTCGGTTTACGAAGCGACCCACGGCATTTCTGCTTCTTAAAGCATTGTGATAGGCGAACCTCATGTGGCGATTTATGACGTTATTGACCGTGGTCGCCGTGATGGTTGCGGTCGCGGTGGCTCAAGATGCCGCGCTAAGCGACGAGTCGGTAAACTATCGCAGCGAAATCGTGCGTGATAGCCTCGACAATCCTGCTGGGTTGGTCGTGCGCGAAGGCCCGGTGGGCACGGGGCCGCATGAGCTTTTTATCGCTGAGAGTGGTGCCGGACGAATTATTCGGATCTCCACTGCGCAACCTGAAAAAATACATGAGGTGATTACCGGCTTTGCCGTTGATTTCTTTGGCAGAGAGCCAGGCGCCCGAGTTGGCCCGCTGGGGATGGCACTGCTTACGCGCACGAAACTGGTTGTGGGGGGCGGTGGCCGCGAAGTGGGCATGAATGTGGTTGGTGTCTATGCTTTGCCAATCAGTGGTTCGTCGATCACCGCGGAGCAAACCGACCATACGGTTGGGCCTCTTTCTGCCGGAAGCCGGAATCAGGCCGCGCACGACCAATTTTTGGGACTGGTAAAAACGGAAGAGTCGCTCTTCGTGGTTGCGAGTAGCGATGGCCCAGCGGGTTGGATTCTTAAGTCGGGCATTGCGGCGAACCGCCTCACCTTTCTCCAGCGGTTTATTGCGACTCATAAATCGACGACCGGGGGTGCCCCGACTTGTCTTGCTATCATCCCAAAGCCGAGACCTGCGTTTTTAGTCGTTGGCCAAATGGGTAGCAAAGAGATTGCGGGCGACAGCTCGATTACCTTTTTCGTTCCCGCCACCGGGGCCATGGCGATGAGCCTTGGCACTGGGCTGAACGATATTTCTGCACTGGCTTACAGTCCTGCGGGAAATTTATATGCTGCAGATATCTCATGGAGTGATGAGCAAGCGGGCGGCGTCTATCGGCTTGACGATGCACGCCTCGAAGGCAGGCTAGCCTGTCAAGCTGTGAAAATCGCGTCCGTCACTAGACCCACGGCCTTGGCATTCGCTCCCGATGGTACGCTGTATGTGACGGCGTTCGGCGCAGCCGAAAACGATAAGCAAGGCGTCTTGTTAAAAATCACTGGCAATTTTTGAAAGAAAAATGTGGCTACTCGACGCGAAAAAATCGAAGCGATGTTGGTCGACGACCCGGTCGACACCTTTCTACGCTATAGCCTAGCGATGGAACTTGACAAAGAGGAGGATCATGACACAAGCCTCGAACGCCTTGGCGAACTCACCAAGGACGAGCCGCCCTACATCCCCGCGTTTTTTATGGCAAGCCAACAACTGGCTCGACTCGACCGAGTCGACGAGGCACGCAGCGTTCTTCGCGACGGCATCGAGCAGGCACGCAGCCAGGGGGATGCCCATGCGGCAAGCGAAATGAGCGAATTTCTTGCCTCGCTGGGTGGACTTGGCGAGGGGTAAGAACAGCCTTAGCGACTTTTCGTTGAACACGCGGTCGCCACGGCACACGAGGTGCAGCTGTCGCAACCGCCCTGCCCCATTGCATCTTCGGTGCCGCAACCGGGGCCGCAACCTTCGGCAAGCGTCTCTGCGAATTTACGGAACTCGACCGTGGCCTCGTAAGTTTCGGCTAGCTGCTGAGTCAGCTGCTCGGCTTCTTGGGGGACGTCGCCCAAAAAATAGAAAAACAGTCCTTCGCCGTCAAAAAGATGTTCGACATCGATCAAGGTGGCCGGAATCTGGCGCTCGTCGAGAAGCGCACAGCAAGCTTGAAACGCATTGTGCCGATGTTTTTCTAGTCTCGCTTCGAGCAGCTGGTCTTCAACCGTCATCCGCCGCAGAATTTGGCCATCGGAGCGGCTCGTATCGTCACCCGACTCGGGCTCGGCAACGACTTCGCCGATCTCCAGTCCGCGAGCGCTACGTACGATCACACGCGATTGACGTGGATAGCGCACGGCATCGGCGGCGACGAACCGCCCCACTTGTCCTTGCAAACTAAATCGTACTAGGTGGTAGCCCATGTTGGTATGCGTTATTTCCCGGCCAGGATGGCCGGGCTATGTGGTTCTATCGTTTCCGGCGAGGCGGAACACTCGGCTGTTAAATGCCACCTTGCGTTTGTGGCGGTGGCGTCGATACTGGAGGGAATCTCCGACCAGTATTGTAGCTAGATACGGTTTCAAAACTCCAAAAAAGTATCCCACGGCCGGAGATTTTTGTGCCGAAAGTGGGTTTTGAACCGGCTGAAAAACTGGGTGATCGACGCCCCAACTTCGAGAAAAAGCCCCATGACTTCTCCTTCGCTAAGCCCAGTTTCCCTCGAAACCAACTCCACCAGCCGGTGGCAAACCTTTGCGACGCGTGTACTCGCCGGCGAGGAACTGTCGGCCGACGAAGCCCAGGAGGTGTTGGCGGCGCCCGATGTAGAGGTACTCGATCTTTTGCATGCCGCGTTTCGGGTGCGGCATCATTACTTTGGGCGAAGCGTGCAACTTTATTTTCTAATGAATGCCAAGAGCGGTTTGTGCCCCGAGGATTGCAGCTACTGCTCGCAGTCGAAAAACTCGACCGCCGAAATTCCTAAATATAATCTGTTGAATCGTGAAGAGCTTCTCGCTGGCGCAAAAGCCGCCGCCGAGCGGCAGGCGAAAACCTACTGCATGGTGATTTCGGCGCGCGGGCCCAGCGAACGAGAAATCGCTGCCGTCGAGCAGCTTGTCCCTGAGATTAAGCAGCAATACGACCTCGACATTTGTGCTTGCTTGGGACTGCTGACTCCTGAGCAGGCAGCGCGGCTCAAAGCTTGCGGCGTCGATCGGGTGAATCACAATCTTAATACGGGCGGTGAGTTTTATAGCGAAGTTTGCACAACGCACACGTATCAGGATCGGCTCGACACGCTGCACGCAGTTCGCGATGCCGGCATGGAACTCTGCTCGGGGGGCATTATCGGCATGGGTGAGCGTCCGAGTGACATTGTCGACATGGCACTCGACTTGCGCGAGCTAAAAGTCGAATCGATTCCGGTCAATTTTTTGAACGCGATCGAAGGGACCACGCTCGAAGGCCGTAGCGACCTTACGCCGAACGACTGTTTAAGAACGCTAGCCATGTTTCGTTTGACGAATCCTGAGCGAGAAATTCGCATTGCCGGTGGCCGCGAATTGCATCTCCGCAGTTTGCAGCCGATGGGCCTGTATGCGGCGAATTCCATTTTCGTCGGCGACTATCTCACCACCAAAGGGCAACTGCCCGAAGCCGACTACGCGATGATCCGCGATTTAGGGTTTGAGGTGGTGAAGTCTGCCTCCGGCAACTCGTAGAGTTGCGGCTATTTGGTTCTGTCGCTTTTTGTTGCAAAACGAGGAGGCAGTTTCTTCTTGTTTCTGCTGTGAACTCTGACAGCCGTGCTAGCAAACCACTCCTAGCTGCCACCCCTACTCTTCTCAAGTATCCCATCTTATCTGACCGGATTTTTTCGTAGGATCGGTTCATCTTCTCAGTGGCAGCAGGCCGATAAACCTTCACGACGAACCTTTGTCACCCTGGATATCATTGCGCGAGGAAGAGACCATGTCTCGTAGTTGGATTATCGGAATCGTTAGTTTGACGATTTTTTGCACTTCGGTTTCCATCAGCGTTGCCCAATCGGGTCGCTCCGAGAGTTCCTCGGGAACGGCCACTTTGGTCGATCGTTTGGCGGCACTACAAAGCAAGTTCCGAAGTGACGAGCAAAATGCTTCTGCGCTTCAGAAGCCTGCGAAGCGTAGCGCTCAACCAAACCAAACCAAGAAGCGAAAATCGCTGCTGCCAAGTATCAGTCCGAGCAACCTTCTGCCGGAGCATTTCTTTGGCCGTAAGTCAAGCACCCGACCTAACCGCGAAACTTCGGATGCTTACAGCGAACCTCCTCAAGCCTACGACCCGATTGAATCGGAACAAGTAGATGCCATGCCGCGTGCTGGAAGTAATTCCGCTCGAAGTCACGCAAGACGGCCTGTCACACGTAGATTGCCATCGACCAACCAAACCGACGAGTTGGAAACCACTTTGGCCGATGTCTTGCCAACCGAGAGTGCCGAAGCGACCGACGAGTCGGATGGATCGAGCTTCGAGATCGCTCCCACGCCCTTGACGAGATCCACCTCGCGTCGAGCTCGCGTGCCAAGTCAGGCATTCGATCTTCACCGATTGCTGACGGAAGATCGTGAAAGTGAAGCGGTTGCCGAAGACTCTAAAGCGAGAGCTGGCCGATCCCGTGTCGTTGCGACGGATGAGACAACGGCGACGGACGGGGCAAAACCCCTCGTCAAACGGTCGGCATCGGTATTTGCTCCTCGATCGCCGGTCACTTCGAAAAAAACTTACTCTGCAAATCCAAGCAGAAATCAAACCACGAACGTCACCAGAGAAACGGTTGACGTCGAAGAACAGACTTCCAATGACAATTTTTCGCAAAGTTATCAGCAACCAGTGATTGTCTCGCACGTCGAAGGACCTCGCCGCATTATGGTGGGCCGCGAAGCAACGTACCAAGTGACCCTTGAAAACACGAGCAACACTTCGGCAAAATCGTTAGCGGCTTCGATTCATGTTCCTCATTGGGCCGAGGTGGTCGATGTCACGTCGACAAGTGGTGTGGTGAAGCATGCGAGCCAAGGCGAGGAAGTCGACGTTCTCGATTGGAACCTGAGCGAACTCGCCGCACAATCTTCCGAAACACTTCACCTTCGTTTGATTCCTCACAGTGGTCAGCCGCTCGCGTTAGGCGTCCAGTGGAGTCAGGCCCCTATCGCCTCGTCAACAATGGTCGAAGTGCAAGAACCCAAATTGCTGCTGGATGTCGAAGGGCCTCAAGAGGTGCTCTTTGGCAAACCACAACGTTATCGCCTTACCTTGAGCAATCCGGGCACCGGTCAAGCAGAGCAAGTTGTCATCCGGCTCGTTCCGCCTGGAGGCAACGCCCAGTCTGCAATTACTCAAGCAATCGGCACCCTTAAGCCGGGCGAAGTTCGTGACCTTGATCTTGAATTTATTGCCCGCGAGGCGGGTGAGTTGAACATCCAGGCAAGTGCTACTGCCATCGGTGGCCTGACTGCGGAGTCGGTGAAAAATATTCTATGCAAAAAACCAGAATTACAAGTCGACTGGCGCGGGCCAGAGACCAAGTATGCCGGCACCACCGCAAGCTACAACATTCGGGTTCGCAACCCGGGAACCGCAAACACCGAGCGGGTGTCGGTTCAAGTTCAGCTTGCCGAAGGTGCGCAATTTGTGACCGCAAGCAAGGGATACCGCCATAACGCCAAAACGGATGTGGTGAGTTGGAACTTGCCCGGAATCGGTGCCGGGCAGGAACAATTTATGCAAGTGCGTTGCCAAGTGGATCGACCTGGGGCTAATGTTTTTGATGTGACGGCTCAAACCGCCGAGGGCGATTTGAGCGACTCGAAACAAATACAAACCGAGGTGGTCGCTTTGGCCGATCTTAAACTCGAGGTGAGCGACCCGCAGGGGCCAATCGCCTTGAACGAAACCGTGCTCTATGAAATTCGAATTCTTAATCGGGGCAAGACCGCTGCGGAAGGAGTGGGCGTGATCGGCCTCTTCTCGGCAGGCATCGAGCCGACGTCGGTCGAAGGTGCCCAATACTCGATTCGCGATGGACGGGTTACGTTCCACCCGATCAAAAGTTTGCCGGCTGGCAGCGAGGTTGTGTTACGCATTCGCGCGACCGCCAATCATGCGGGCACCCATGTGTTCCGTGCGGAAGTCGCTTGCCAGGATCTAGAGATCAAGCTGGCAGCCGAAGAGACCACGCGATTTTTCGAAGAGGAGCAGCTTTGGGAAGACAGCGAAGCGGCCTACTCGGCAGAACACAGTGAGTCGGTGACTCGATAGTCGGCGTTTTACTGTTGTGTGCTCTGATGCTTCCGGCCAGGATGGCCGGGCTATGTGGCGCCTACTCCTCGCTATCGGTTGTTTTCTTCTGAGAAACTTGGATCTGAATTTCGTCGCCTTTGATTCTCAGCGGAAACTGATCGATCTTCAATCGAGGGTTGTCGCACCAGGTTCCGTCACAGACATCGAACCGCCATGCGTGCCAGGGGCAAATGACGGTGCCCTCTTCGTCTAGCTGCCCTGCCCCGAGCGATGCTCCCATATGGGGGCAGATATCGTCGATGGCATGATGGGCACCTTGATGATTAAAGACGGCCACGAGCCGGTCGCCCACAGGAAAAGTCGCCCCCTGCCCCTCTGGAATGCTTCCGACTTTGGCAACTGTCACAAACTTCGACATCAGTCGTCGAGTCCCTATGGTGTTAAGAAATCGTCTGTCCCTGGTCGGGACGACTTCGCTTCGAGTACACTAGAGTCTATCCCAGAACTAGCTTGGAGGCATCCAGCGACGCGGGAAATTAGCGCAACCAAACAGCATGGAGACGTGCAGTAAATGTAGCCCTTTGGGGCTGATGATGGTAGCTCGACAAACAGCCGTAAAATCAAGGAACAGAATCTGTGCCCGAGGCATCCACGGAAATCTCGCTGCGAGACATGCAACAACTAATTCGCGATATGTACCATGAGAAGGACGTGTCGCGAGGTATCGATGGCACCTTTATGTGGCTTATCGAAGAAGTTGGCGAATTGGCTTCCGCCCTACGCGAAGGCACCCCAGAAGAAGTGGCCGCCGAATTTGCCGATGTGCTGGCTTGGCTGACGACGATTGCCAACGTCGCTGAGGTCGATCTCACTGCGGCAGTGGCTAAAAAATATGGCTCAGGCTGCCCCGGCTGCGGGCGACTGGTTTGCACTTGTGACAATCAGGAGAAGCCATGAGCAAACGTTGCGTCCTATTCGCCACCTCGCTTGCGGTTGCCTTCTCGTTTTTTTTCGCCCAAGTCGAGTCGGTAGCGCTTGCAGAGCAATTGCAGGAACCTGAGATTCGTGAAGTCCGCCTTGGCTTTGGTGGCGTCTATAAACTCGGCTGCTGGACTTCGTTGGAAGTCGACCTGCTCGGCGGTTCGACGCCCTACACGGGTCAGTTGTTCGTGACCGTCCCCGATAGCGATGGCGTGCCCACCACGATTCATTCTTCGGAGGATCGACCCGTAGGCATTCAACCTGGTCAAATCACGACGGCACGACTGATGATACGTGTTGGTCAGACTTATAGCCCTCTGGAGGTCAACTTCTTCGCCGAAGGAAAAGTGCGTTGCAAGCGAAAGTTCTACCCAGGGCCAGAACCTGCTGCCGGAGTGATCGCAAGTGGCATCCCCGCGACGAATCGATTGCTGGTCGAATTTGGCCCTTCGCTGGGTTTGGGAGAACTGGTCGCTAGCGATCAGACGGATAACGAGTTGCTGATGACTCGCGTTGCCCATCTGGAAGATGCAGCAAGCTTGCCGACGAGTTGGATAGGATACGAGGCCGTGGACACCGTCTTGATGACGACCTCGAAGCCAGCGCTATATCGCCCCCTGCTACAAAATCCGGGGCGTCTTGAATCGTTACATCGCTGGGTAGAGCTGGGTGGTCGCCTCGTAGTTTTCTGTGGGTCTGAAAGCGCGGAACTTCTTGCCTCCGACGGGCCGCTAGCTGATTTGATTCCCGGAACCTATGCATCGCTCGAACGCCTTCGCCAATCGCATCCTCTCGAAACTTTTAGCGGCGGCGAACAGCTGGTGGCCGGTAACCGACGAGTCGATTTACAAATTCCCAAGTTGGAGAACGTCGAAGGCCAAATTCTTGTCCATGCGGGTAGCCGTCCTACGGATTTACCGATCGTGGTACGGTCGCGACTAGGACTTGGCGAGTTGGTTTTTGTAGGACTAGATTTCGACCGCCCTCCCCTGCGAGACTGGGCTGGCCGTACGACTTTTCTACGGAAGGTACTAGGCTGGGACGCGGAAGGAATTGAGCCGGATCAGCTCGAACAAGGGCTAGCCGCGGTGGAAAGTGTCGATATGATCGGCCAGCTTCGCAACGCACTCGACAGCAAGTTTGCGGGTGTCGAAGTGGTCTCGTTTGCGTTTGTCGCGTTTTTAGTTTTGGGTTACATCGTGCTGATCGGCCCCGGCGACTACTATTTGGTACGCAAAGTTTTTCGACGTCCTGAACTCACTTGGCTTACGTTTCCGGCCATGGTTATTGGGGTTTCTGCTGCGGCCTACTTTTATGCCAATTGGACGAAGGGCGACCAACTGCGAGTGAACCAAGTCGAAGTCGTCGACATCGATACCACCAGTGGCCTCGCACGGGGCACCGTCTGGAGCCATTTCTTTACCCCTCAAGTCGACAAGTACCACTTAACACTCGTACCCAGCTTGTTTGACAACGAGGGCCTTGAAAATATCGATAGCCAAGTCTCTTGGCTTGGGCTTCCGGGCTATGCGTTGGGGGGGATGCAAGCCAGCGCGACGCAGACGGGGGTGTTTAAGACGGGTTATGCGTTTAGCTCGGCGCGTCGCGAGATGACTGCACTACCCGTGCAAATTTGGTCGACCAAGACCATTTCTGCTCGTTGGTCGGCACAAATCGATTCGCCAATAATCCGTTCGGAATTGCGACCGACGGTCGATCGATTATTACTAGGCCAGTTCACCAATAAAACGGGAATTGAACTCGACGACTGCTTGCTCCTTTATAATCACTGGGCGTACTATTTGGGTCGAGTCACCGAGGATGCAACCATCACCATTGACCATTCTCGACAGCCGCGAACCGTAAAAACTTTGCTGACTAGCGCCACGGCAGGTGATACTACGATCACGAATACCGCCGACGATGGCACGGTGCCCTACCATTTGGCCTCGTCCGACGTCACGCGTTTGCTCAAAACGATGATGTTTTTCAAAGCGATCAACGGGCATCGCTACTCAGGCATGCTTAATCGTTACCAATCGTTCGTCGACCTGAGCCATCTGTTGCAGCAAGACGATTGTGCCATCCTCGTCGCCAAATCGACCATCTCAGGTAGCCAGTGGCTAAACGAGACGAAGCCCCTTCGCGGCGAGGAAGATCGCCGCTGGACCTTTTATCGATTTTTGCTTCCCGTTACTGCGTCGCCCGTCACTATGTCGGAAGAGTAGTTTCTCCTTTTTCGCCTTGAGATATTTTACTAACACCACATCCTCAACCCCTCGCCACTGCTGTGATAGAAATACACGACCTCACCAAGAAGTACTCCGACTTATTTGCCATTAACAAGCTCGAATTGAAACTCGAACGGGGCGATGTGTTCGGCTTCATCGGCCCCAATGGCGCCGGCAAGACGACCACCATGCGGATCCTCGCCACGCTGCTTAACCCCACTTGGGGCGAAGCCTATGTCGGTGGGTACTCGATCTACACTAAGCCGAAAGAAATCCGTCGTATCATCGGCTACATGCCCGATTTCTTTGGTGTGTACGACAATATGAAAGTCACCGAGTACCTTGAGTTTTTTGCCGCTGCCTATCGCATCAAAGGGCCACAGCGTAAAAAAATCTGTGACGAAGTGCTCGACCTCGTCGACCTGGGCTACAAACGGGATGAGTTGGTCACTAGCCTATCGCGCGGCATGACACAACGACTGGGCTTGGCGCGTGTGCTGCTGCACGACCCGCAAGTTTTGCTGCTCGACGAACCCGCCAGTGGCCTCGACCCGCGCGCTCGAATCGAAATTCGAGGACTACTGAAAGAACTTCGCAACATGGGCAAGACGATTATGGTCTCGAGCCATATCCTGCCCGAGCTGGCCGACATCTGTAACAAGATCGGCATTATCGAGCGGGGCGAGCTGATCGTAAATTCCAACGTCGACGACGTCATGCGACAGGTTCGCGGGCAAACGGTCCTGCGAATTGATGTGGCCGGAGATCGCGACGACGCCGCCCGACAGCTGGAAGGCCACGATATGATCGACAAAATCGAGGTGGATGAAGAAGGGCTACGGGTCACTCTGGTTGCAGGCGAGCACGATTACAGCCAACTGGTACGCACTCTCTTCGAAAGCGGCCACGCCCTGACGCGTCTGGCCGAAGAAGAAATCAATCTCGAAACGGCATTTATGACCCTAACCAAGGGCATCACCTCCTAGTGGTAGGTCAGGTAGTGGATTAGTTTGGACAAAGGCTGTCAGTCTCAATGACCAATGTCCAAGGCCCTAATGACCAATAAACAGGACTTGGCACCTCAGCATTGGTCATTTGGGCTTTGGACATTCCCACGAGTGGGCACCCCCGGTTGACAGCACCGGCTAACGCCGGAAAATGGTGGCTTGGGTACTGCGGGAAAGATGCTTTTTGGGCCTCACCCTTGCCTACTCAACGGTTCAAAAGTCCTACCTGCCCCGTTCGTCTAGTGGCCCAGGACACCGCCCTCTCACGGCGGAGACAGGGGTTCGACTCCCCTACGGGGTACTGTGGACACTTGTTCACTAATGCGGGCAATCGCACTACTTTGCATTTTAGCCTGGTTTACCCGGGCTTTTTTTATGTTTTTGTCTCGGTGCAAATTTCATCGTTGCGCCTTTTATATTCATCAACATTGCCCTCATGTAATTTCATTATAGACCCAGCGCGTTTCACATAGTTTGTCCTCATTGAACTGTTATTTCTTTCAACTGGCTCATTGGCGACATCCAGTAATCGGTGTAGGCCTCTTGAAGTTCCTTAGCCGACTGATGTCTGCTGGCAATGGGATATTCCCCAAAATCATAAGCAGCATCGACTGCAGCCAAAATATTTTCCGGCCTCACATTAGACAGCATATTATGGATGGAAGCCCATACCCAACCGCCGCCCGGAGCGAGGGCCTCTACCCTGCGCCGAACATCTTCGCGAACCTGCGCAGGATTGCCTCGGTCTAAGACTGAATGTGTATCAACGCCGGCTCCCCAGAAAGCCAGATCCTTTCCGAATTCCCGTTTCAATTTCACTGGATCCATGCCAACCACATCAGTCTGAACCGGATTTAAAATCTGCGCCCCAGCGTCAATTAAATCAGGAAGCAAATCCACGATCGCGCCATCGCTGTGATAAAAAACCTTGATGTCGCTGTTTTCTCGAACATACTGCCACAACTTTGAATGAAAAGGCTTCAAGAACTCACGATACATTTCGGGTGAAATCATAGGTCCTTGCTGCTGGCCGATATCATCTGCGAAAACGATGACCTGAACATAATCCTTCACCGCAGGAATATATCGCTTTAGGCCTTCCAGCAAGGCCTCCGTCAGATGTTCTAAAAAGTATTTCGCCAGATCTGGCTCAACCATCATTTTCACATAAATCTCATCCCAGCCAACGATCCCCTGCGCGTTCTCCAACACGGTGCCGAAATAGTCGGAGACCACGCATTTATCTGTATTCTCATAAAGATCCTTTGCCATCTTCGATGCATATTCAATTTCCTTGTCATCAACATGAATACGTCCAACAAAGTTACCCTGGTAGCTTTCGAAAAACTCATCGACCTGCTTATTGGAAGTAATCTCATTCAGCGGGTGCTTATAAAGCGCAAACCCATGTGTGCCTTCAGAAGGCGCTTTTGCGATCATCTCGCCATGTTCGTGCCACTCCCAGTCACCCCTGTCATTTTTGATGGGATTAAAATCTTTCGGGAAAAGAAACTCCGTACCGCATGCATGCGTCCAGGGCTTAAACCTTTCGTTTTCGATCCCAAGAGACATACGATAGCGAGGCAAAGCGACACAATCACCATGCAAACGATTCAGGACCGCCTCCTCAATATAAGGAACCTGTATCCAACCGTGATACACTTTGGCAGTCCCTTGATTAATACCCAAGTGTTTTTTAAGACGCCCGTATGCCATTAGGTTAATGTTGCTCAGGCCCGTGGCGCCGACGTCGATGGGAACCCTGTCCGGCTCTTCAAGGTTTAAAGCAGCGACTACTCTTTCACGTGGAGTCAAACTGTGACCTCCTCCCCAACTTGGTACCAGTTGGAATGTTAGTTTCCTCAGCCTTTTTCCAGGCTAGCCTGGAAAAAAATTTGCGGATTCTTTCGGCGTCCGGTTCTCCAGTGAGCTGTGTGGACGCACCTCATTGTAATCCTTTCGCCAATCGTCGAACCGCTCTTGGGCCATCGCACTAATGCAGCGTTACAGGTCCTATCATACCCACTGGATGAGGTTGCCCACTTTTCCAGTAGCGGCCTGTCGGGGCACTCTCGAGACTTTTCAAATAGTTGCCGGCAATCGTTGTTACTGTTATGGAGAGCTGATTGCTTCCTTTTGTCAGCAGGCCGCTTACATCATAGGTATGTTTCCCATACCACTTCACACCTGCGTTTTTACCGTTGACCGTCAAGGCGGATACGCCCTGAACATTGCCCAGGTCGATTTGTGTCAGCGCAGCGGGATCATCCACCTGAACCTCTTTCTCGTAGGTAGCTTCACCGGCAAATGTTTTCAATCGATTGTCTTCAAGAAAGTCAACAAGCCGGTTAAGTCTCAACTCCTTTTCTTCGCCATTCACATGCCTGAGGCTCAGCTTCCAGGTACCGGTAACTTCCTCACCCTCCCCCGTTTCTTTAAGGGGTTGAAGGACATCACCATCCTTTGTCTTTTCAAATACAACAAGCAGGGAAGTTGCCGGTGCCAGCTCTATTTGAATTTCTTTCTTGCCAGCCGGGGTTGGATAACGGGATTTCTCACCAGTTTCAGGATTCCATATCCAGGGAAACCCAATCGTCTCGCTAGGGAATCGTGCAGAGAAAGAAATGTGCTTTGTCAGACTGGAATTCACAAAGAAGAAGATTTGCGATTCACTTGCTTGGTAGCAGACCTGACTTAACTGTTTATCCGTTCCTTCAATGTGGACAAGCGGCGCATGCCCGGTCACTTTTTGCAGCGAAGCATACCATCGCAGCAGATCATCTCCCGGAGACGCAATTAGGATTACATTCTCGCTGTGATTGGCAAAGAGATTGTCGATGGCATCGGCAACCTCTTTATTCTTTGCTGAATGGTCGTTGAAAACAGGAGAGCGAAATGGTTTCTTTCCGATAAACACAACCTTGCCACCGGAAGTGGCCAGCGCATCCAGCGCCTTGATGGTCAACAGATCCATCGTCTCGGTTTCAGGAATCAGTAGGACCTGGTAGCAGCGCTGCCCGTAAATCAGGCTGCCGGACTTGAAGGAAGCGTTGTGAAGGATCTTTTCAGAGACGTAGTCGCAGCCATCCCCAAGGTTATGGGCAACCTCCCATAGATTATGCTGGTAATCAGGATAGGCATGCCTCGGGAATGGATCACGCTGGGGACCGTGTTTCAGCCAGAGGTCGGTCAGAGGTTGCAAGATCGCCACATTTGACCGCAGGTCAGCGTTCTGAAAAAGCCAGGAAAGTCTGGCCTTGTATGCGGTCCAGCGTTTGAAGTAAGGCCACCATGGATTTCGCTCGTTGAACCAAGTGCCATACTGCACCCACCCTGGGTAGGGAGCTTCCGGGGGAGAATAATTGAATCCATGCAGGATAGAGTGAGTGACGCCTGAGAGATTGCTCTGGTCGCCAGTGATCTTAATCTGCTCCAGAGTGGTCATGAAGACCGCCTGTGTATTGGTAATCTCTTCACAGCTTACCAACCTTTTTCCTGCAAGTCGGGCTCCGGAAGAAACGAATCGATTAATCATCCAGTGAGGCCTGCCTTGTGGGCCCCTGTCTGGCAGTTCGCCCCCGACCTCGGGCCTCATCCATGATTCGCATTCCGGGATATCAATATCCAGACTGGTATCCAGGGGATGCATTCCCCTTCCGTATGCCTGTACACGGGAAAGTACCCCGTTGTCATGACACCACTGGTTAAAAGTATCGATAAATCGTTCTTTGAATAGTTCCAGACGCGTTTTGTAGAAATCCAATCTTACTCTGTTCAATCTATCCAATACTTCGGGAGAAAACTTTGTCCCGTACTTCTCTTCGAGGGGATTTCCCATGTGGCCCACCTTTTTCAAGACAAAGGGCAGGTAAGGAAGTAGGGAGTATCCCCTTCTTTTTCCAAACTCCTCCGGAAGATCATCATTCCAGTTGGCACCTTCCAGCTCCATACTGTCACAGAACATGGCTCGGAAATACTTGCCCAAAGGGCCGATCTTGTCTGTAAGTACATTGGAGATTCGATTGAGATATCGTTCCACGGCTGGTTTGCTGTAGTGATTGAGAACCGGGCCAGCGGCTCCCGGTGCACCATTGATCACGGCCATGTAACCGGTCAGCTTGACGACGTAGTAAAGGACATGCTTCCCGGGAGGAACCTCCACGGTGATGGTCTCTTGCTGGCTCTGCGAGGAAAGATCCGCCCCTTCCTGGAATTGATCTGATACCGCCGGCAAAAGGCGCAGCATCAGCAGATCTCTGTAGACCGTATCATGCTTGGAGTGGATTTTGGGATCGACCTTTCGAAGCAACTCCTCCCTATTGAACTGATAAGTCTGGCCTCCTTCTAGGTCGATGGTTTCGATGGTTACCATCTGGATCTGTTCATCTTTTTCCAGAAATTCCCCGCCAAAGGGCCAGCCTGAACCGACGATCATATCGCACACCATGCCTCTCTCACGGGCTCCCTGCAATGCAACCTTCAGCATCTCAATCCATTCGTCACTCATCAATTGAAGGGTTTTATACCCAACCGGCTCTGCTCCATGTGGAAATTTAATAGGATTGATTTCTACCCCTCCTATTCCTGCCTCGTTCAATACATCCAGTTCCCTGAGAAGCTCATCCTTTGTTAGCCGGTCACCATTCCACCACCAGCGGACAAAAGGTTTTGCATTCATGGGGGGATTTTGAAACCCCATGAAGATATCTGCAAGAAGTTGATCATTGGTGTCCTGGGAATTACATTGCTGGAACGGCATGGGAGAAAGCACCAGTGCCGAAGCACCGATCGTCCCGGTCTTCAAGAAACTTCTTCTGGTAGATTTCATGAGTCTATACTTTCGTGAAAATGGCACCGTCAGGCTGCCTGTTAGATGCGATTTATGTTAGGCACAAGCCGGTTGCTTCCGGCCCTCATCGTGACGTCATTGATACTCGCTTGGCGAGCCTCCGAATTCTTTTCGGAAAACAGTGGCAAAATGTTGGGAGGAGCTAAGTCCGTATTTTTACAAGGTGCGAAGTAAGCTTAACCCATCTGCCGGGGGGTGAGCTTGGCGTATTTTCCACTTTTCGGTTAGAATGCATAGCCTCATCACTGGAAGCATTCTCCAGATAACTTTTCTTCTCTGATACATACTTATCAACACGAATGCTAACGACGGGGCAGACGCAGGGCCCTTTTGCTTTGGAACGTGAGATTTGGCAGCGTTTAGCCGAGCCAATCGACGGCCCGGCATGGGTAAAACCAGGAGGATGGATCGTTAGTCCAGCATGCGCTGGGTCCTGACAAAGTAGCGACTTGAACTAGCGTATGGGGGATGTGAGGCGATCTAGCAGCGGGAAAGGTAGTCCCGTGATCTTTTATTATGGAGGCAGTAACATGCATGGAATTGACACACGATCGCAAGCCAATGTGGCTCAAATGGAGCATCGAATTCTGGATCACGTAAAACAAGCACTACGGGTCACCCTCGATTGGAGAGTGCCTTCGGCGGGGTTTTCCCGAAAAGTCTCGAGTGTGCGTTTTACGTTTCAATCTTTCCAACGTCACTTAGAACGCCTGCTCGACCTTGAGGAACAAGACGGCTACATGGTGTACGTTGCCGAGACAAGGCCCAACATGCAATCGCGCGTTGAGCGACTCGAACGAGATCATGTCCTGTTTCGCCATGCTCTGCACGACCTGTCGCCTGAGGTCGAGTCTTTGAGTGAATATCAATGCGAAGATTTTGAAGAGGTCTGTGGCGAGATTGAAACTCTTCTAGAACGGCTTGATATTCACGACATGGAAGAAATCGATCTTCTTCAAGAAACGATCATGATGGACGAGGGAGGCGAAGGCTAGTCGTTCCGACCGGCAGCAATTTGCAACACGGCTCGCCGAAAAGGTGCGTGGTGAGGTATAATCAGAGGAGAGTCTAAGCATTGCTCCTCAACCTCACTCAATTCGCCCGAAAGTCGTATGTCTGATCGCCCTCAGAACCTCGATCATCTCCTGGTCAACTGGCCGTTTACCGCAGGTCAGGTTCTCGTTCGACAAGTGCAAGGGGCTGATGGGCGCGACATCCTTCAGATGCGAGTCGATATGGGCATCATCCAGCTCGAACTCACGGGCCGCCCCGATGGAGTGAAGCCTGAAGGATTTGATACCTACTACGACTACCTCAAGTCGCTCGTCACTGATGAGGGGGGTGCATTTAGTCTGGATGAAAGACGGTGTCACGAAATCGATCGCGAATTCTATCAGTTCTATCACCGCCGCGTTTGTTGGCTGACTCTCAAAACATATCAGAACGCAATTCGTGATTCACTACATACCATGGCACTGATGGATTTCAGTTCGAAGTATGCCCCCGATCCCGAATGGGCACTGATCCATGAGCAATATCGTCCGTTTGTGATGTTCCATAAGATTCAAGCCACAGCACTTCTTGAGCTTGAAGAATCTGATGCCGATGCCGCAATTCGCGCTATTGATAAGGGCTTGGAAGAACTCGCCGAGGTGTTTGAAAAACACGACGCCACTGAACATTTCGACGACGATGTGTTTGTCATCAAACTACGCGAAATGCGTAATTCGGTGGTCGAACACTACGACGTTGGGCCCTCGCTTACCGAGCAACTTGCCGAAGCCATTGCCGCCGAGCAATATGAACTGGCAGCCGAACTTCGCGACCGCATAGACTACCTAGGCGGCGAAAACTAGGTTTCGTCCTGGCCGGATTTTGCATATCGTAAGGTAACAAAAAATCGAAAGCGTAGTTCAAACTACCCCCGTTCTTCCGCGCAACCACAAGAACGATGTCAACTCGCAAACTGTTTTACGACCGATACAGTGTGTGGATCCTTCTTGCTACGCTCTTCCTATCGCCATTTGTCCTTCACGGGGCCTATCTCTCGGTTGTAAATAAGCGGAGCAATACTCTCGATTGGTTACCAAAGGGTTTTGCGGAAACCGACAACTACGATTGGTTTCGTCAACATTTTGGTCGCGACCAAATTATCGTTGCAAGCTGGGAAGGATGTGTCCTTGGCAACCCCGCTTTGGACGACCTTGCACGGTACACTTTGGATGAAACCGGTAACCGCGAGACTCTGCGATTTTTCGATTCGGTCGCTTCAGGTAATGACCTTGTTAACCAACTTGAAAATATTTCGATCAAAGGCAGGCATGCGAATCGCCGAGAAATCATTGATCGCTTACGAGGCACGATGGTCGGTCTCGAAGGTGAACAAACATGTGCTATTTTCGTCCTGTCGGAAGAGGGCGAAAACAATGTACGATTTGCTATCGAAGCCGTCTATGAAATCCTGTCGACGACTACGCATACAGCACGTGACGAAATCCACCTCGGCGGGCTACCGGTCGAAAACCGTGCGATCGATGCGGAAGGCGAGTGGACGCTTCTAAGTATCTCTATCCTATCGGGCATTGTAGCTCTCATGGTCGCGTGGACTTGCTTGCAGAGTTGGCGGCTAATCACTCTTGTTTTTCTTACCGCGATCGCAAGTAGCGCAATGAGTTTGGCGATTGTTTGGTACGCCGGCGGCACACTCGATGCATTTCAATTGACGATGCCCTCGTTGGTCTATGTCATAACGCTCTCTGGTGCCGTCCATTTGGTCAACTACTACAAGGATGAAATTTGTGAAAACGATTTAGCTCCTGCAGTCGACGGGGCAATAGTTCGAGGCTGGCTCCCTTGCAGTTTGGCGGTTGGCACAACGGCGATCGGTTTAGCTTCCCTAGTAGCAAGCGATCTTGATCCTGTTAAACGATTCGGGGTTTATGCAGCATCTGGCGTCGTTTGTTCGCTGATATTTCTATTCGGTCTCTTGCCTGCGGCCCTGCAGCGGTGGCCGCCCAATCTTCGGCAAGAGCCGCCACGACCTACAGACTTCTTACAAAAACTCTGTGAGTTCGTATTACGCTTTAACCTAGGAGTGTTCATTGTCAGTGTTATCATTCTGGTGATTGCCGCGTTAGGGCTGCCGCGCGTAAACTCCTCCTTAAAAGTGATCAATTTATTTTCCGAAGAATCGAGAATCGTTCAAGACTACCGCTGGCTCGAACAGCATCTGGGCGGATTTGTGCCTCTGGAGATTGTGATTCAGATTGATCCTGATAAATCCCACTTAAACTTCCTCCGGCAAATAGAATTAGTTGAAAAAATCCAGCAAAGCGTTGTCCAGCTCGAACTTGTGACGGGTGCAATGTCAGCAACTAGTTTTGCACCACCCATTCCAACAATCAGTAACCGAAAAGTAGTTCAACGATCTTTGGCAAGCAAAAAACTCGAAAACTATCGTTCGGAGTTCGTGAAGAGTCATTATCTGTCCGAAATTGACACTACCGATGGTGGGCTCCAGCTTTGGCGAATCAGCGCTCGCGCATTGGCTCTTCACGACCTGGATTACGACCGCTTTGCTGCGGACGTGCAAAAACAAGTCGAAATGGAACTCAGCGAGCCCCCTCTTGCAGACATCGACGGCGTCTCTGTCGTCTACACGGGATTGGTGCCATTGCTCGCAAAAACACAACGACAACTCCTCGTTGGCTTGGTCGAAAGTTTAGCGTTGGCGTTTGTGTTAATCGGCTTCGTGATGATGCTGGTTTTGCGAAGTCCCATCACCGGACTCCTGTCGATGATTCCCAATATTTTCCCTGTCGTTTTCATTTATGGCTCGATGGGCTGGCTAGAGAAAAATATTGACCTGGGATCGATGATTACTGCCAGCGTTGCCATGGGAGTTGCCGTGGACGACACGGTCCATTTCTTAACTTGGTTTCGTCGTGGTTTAGATGTTGGGCTCACCCAACACAATGCCATCCGATACGCCTACCGGTCGTGCGCTAAGGCAATGTGTCAGACAAGTTTCATTGCAGGGCTAGGGCTTCTCATGTTCATGTTCAGCTCGTTTACATCGACGGCCCGATTTGGGTGTTTGATGTTCATGCTGCTAATGGCTGCGCTGGTGGGCGATTTGGTTGTTTTGCCTGCGATGTTGGCCGGGCCTGCGGGAAAAATATTTCGTAGTCGGCCCCGTTCTAATCGAGAAGCGGATGTTTGCTTGAATCGAGACGATGAAATAAACTAGACGCCGTGTTAGGATAGCCTTTATGCAGTATCTGGCATCGTATCATTATCTTGCCGCAGGGTTGACGCTGTCCGTTTTGGCAGCTTTCACCTTTGTTGTTTTGCGCCGGCAGTGGCCAATCCTTCTGCTAAGTGGGCTGCTTGCGGTTCCCCCGGCGTTTTTCTCCTGCGAGTTTATTCCCGCGTACTGGAATCCTCGCGTTTTGTTCCACTACATCACCAGCCTCGAAGATATTCTTTTTTCGGTGAGCGTAGGGGTAATCAGTATGTTTATTGCTTTGCTTCCCTATGCGAATCAGGTGAAGTGTCAGATCGACTACCGGCCGATGGCAAAACGGTTCGTCCTAACTTTCTCCTTGCTTATCAGCCTCTGGGTTGTTTTTCGGACAGCCCTGCCCGAAATATTCTTCGTCATGCCTTTGGCATTGGCGTTGATTGTCGCGTTAGGAATCGTTTTGACAATCGCTCGACGCGATTTGTTGATGTTTGCCGTGAGAGGTGGGTTTTCCTTTACCGCCTTCTATCTTTGCATTCTTCTGGTAATCAAAATACTCCAGCCGACGTTTTTCAACAGTTGGAATCCTGCGGCTCAATTTCCAATCTCTGCATACGGAATACCAACCTACGAGTTGCTATGGGCACTCGTTTATGGCTGCGTATGGCCTCTGTATATTGCCTTTGTGTGTGACCTACAAATTATGCAAGAATCGAAAACCGTTTACGGCCCAGAACAAGCGTCGCCACACACTTTTCCCAACTCGCGCTGAGCCAACTTTCTATCAGTATCTCAGTGTTCACTTCTACCAACACAAACACTTGAACGGAATTCTTACAAAGGTTTGGCAAATCTTCACCGCATAGTGAACATGCTTGCACTGCTGGTGTCGTCGTAACCCGTTTATCTGTAGCCGTTTGCGGATTTCCCGCCAACGCTTGCGCACCTTTGGCACGGCTTGTGCGTATGGTTCCCAGCGTGTCAACGTCAGAGCAATCTGGCAACCTTTTCTAAGAAGACTTTTCTTACCAACCAAGGGAGTGTGTCATGTTGGTCCTTACACGGAAGCAGAACGAGAAAATTCAAATTGGCGACCAGATTACGATTACAGTACTGCGCATGAAGGGAAAAGCAGTGCGACTAGGTATCGAAGCTCCAGACGACGTCAATGTATTACGCGGCGAGTTGGTCTTTGAATTACCTGAGGAGACTCACGCGCAGAAGGAACTTCCCCATCCCGACGCAGTCAAAACCCCGGACTCCGCTCGGCAACCGAGTGAACGGAACTCGCGTCGGCATGGTCTTGAAGTCGGTCAAGTTACTGCTAACCACTGGTCTGTTGAAAAACGAGGTGAGCAGGCCACTAATAATCCCTTGCGTGGGCTGCCATCTGGCCCTCTAGCAGATAAGGTAAACGCTCGCTCGCATTAACGATCAGGGTGCGTGGCTGTGAGTGGATGGTGCGTTTCATTTTTGGGACCAAGGTCGCTCTGATCGCACTATCTACGTTCAACGCACTGACTCGAGCGACAGCTGCGCACTCTACTGGCACTTGCAATTTTGAAAAAAACTTTAGCCCTTAGGCGTGGTAATCCGTTCTACCAGACAGCAAGCAATCGACAAAAAACCAGGCAGGAAGAACAGAGGAAATATCCATCCTCCGGGAAACTTGCCAGAGAGGGCGTAGTTCATCGAATAGAACAGCGTCATGCCGGACAGAGCCGTGATACCGCCTGCTAGCTCCCACTTCCAGAGCAGTGCAAAGCCAACAAGGCTCCCCCCAAACCCGCCCCAGAGCAGCCATTCTCTGGGGGAAATGTTTACAACATCCGGCGGTCCCTCAACGGCCACATGTAGCGAGACAAAAGCGAGGATTAACGCCCCGACGACTCTTGCCATCCATCGAAATACCTGAACGCAGGTCTTTACTGGCCGCATCGCTGCACCTCATTTTCTCAGCTTGACAACAGGCTGGTCGATCGGGGTACCGCTTCATGAGGATCTTGGGGAAGGGAATTTTTTGGCGTTTCATGGCATGCAGGAACGCTTTTAACCTGTTTCGAGTTGGGTGGCCCCTGGGGGTGGTTCGATTCGTAATAGGTTGGGGGCTCGTAGGTCCAACCTTCCTGTAACGCCTGCTCTTGACGTTTTAACATTCGGTACAAATAACGGCCAACAATAGGGGCGGCAAGTCTTGAGCGCCAACCGAACTCGGCATGCAATTCTGCCAGCAGCTGGTCGATCTGCGAAACTCGGCGAGGGTTGTCGCGGTAATAGCGTCGAGTTGCCCAGAGTACGCCTGCATAGCGCCCTGGTAAATTCGAGGCTTCGTGTGCAAACCGCGCGCGGATGCGAGCATTAGGGTGGTGTTTGTATTTCTTCCAGCCACGCAACACGGTGCGGACAATGCGTACCACGCTCGGACCGTTGACTTCGAAATCACGATGAAAGGCCCGCAGCAGAAACTCGGTTTCTTGACCATCCTTAATGTGTGGGTGATGGTAGTTAAAAACGTGCTGTCCATGAATATCGGCGATTGAAACGTCGGCCAGGCTCTTCAAGGAATTGTCTGCTTCATGCTCTGCGAACAAGGGGGTACCGGGAATGGGCGTGTAGAGCATGAACTGATGGAACTCGGTCTCGTGGCTAACGGCATGTTCGATGACTTCATCGATATTCTCTGGCGTGTGCTCTTCGAGGCCGATGATGCTAGAGCCCAAGACACGCACGCCGTGCTCACGTAGTTTCTTTACAAACTCGACCGTGTCGGTCCCGGCCAGTTTCGTGTACTGCGAGCCTTTCCCTTCCAAGCCCATCCAGACCCACGATACTCCCAACGCAACAATTTGTTCGATGGTATACTTCTGCAAAACGTTAGCCGAACTGAAAACATACATCGACCACGGTTTTTTGTTTTCTTCGATTCGCTCGAGTAGTCGTAAGGCACGCTTCTTGTCGATCAGGAAATTTTCGTCCATGACGAAAAACGCCTTCACTCCTAGCGCCGATTCCAACTCGCACATGATGTCAAAAACATCATCCCCAGAATGGTAATACTCGATGAACTTGCCCTTGCCACCGAACATGGCCGAGGTGGAGCAAAAGTTGCAACCCATGGGGCAGCCGACCGAGGGGATTAGCGTCGCGCAGGCATCGCCGGGGTGATTTTGCAGACTCACGCCCATGATCTTCGAGCCGATGTTAGCTCGGACCACTGGATGCCGAATCGACTGGTGCTCGTCTTCGCCGAGGAACTTTCGCATCCAGCGCACCCCATCGCCCAGGACAATGTGATCGATGTCGGCATATTTTGAAAGCACCGAAAGATTTGCGATGTGCCCACCGACCACGATGGTCGCGTCTGGCTGGCATTTGCGGATTAGCTTGCACATGCGACGCACTTTGAGCAAGTTCGTCATAATCGAGCTGATGCCAATGATGTCGTATTGGTTTGCTTTGAGCTCTTCGACAAATCGAGCTTCGGTTGGGAAATCAAGCAAGGTACAAGGCGCTTGAACGTTGACGTGAATTAGCATCAGCCCCCAAGAACGATTAAAAGTGCGAAACGAAAAAGCTTGCTGCACGCGAGTGACCTGATTGTGGTAAAGCTCCATCGGGTTTATGAGCCGACTGCCGTAAGCATCGTCTTGAGCATAGGGGCCAAAGACGCTTGCAAGCAGTACGCGTGCCTTGGTGCCTTTGGGGTGGACTGGATGACATGAATTGAGTTGCGGCATTTTTGGCATCGTGCAAGAGAAATGAATACGGCCTTGTCAACAAAAAATCCTGCCGGTCGTCGGCTTAGGACTATCGACCTACTATTTAATGTGACCGCAGGGACTGGCATCTGAATTTGAAGTTGAGACTCGGCAGGGTACGCAGTAACGAGCTGCAAGATCGGCGGCGACGTCGAGATACTTCTGGTGCGTGCCTGGACTGACACTGTCATGCTCTGCGTGGGCAAACGCCTCGAGCAACTGCGCCTGCTCTTCAGCGCTCAAAGTCTGATCGGCCATCTGAAATAAGCAATGGTCTTCTTTTTGAATATGTTCTCGAAGAAGTGGGATGAATGCTTGGGCATGGGACACAAAGCTGGCTGTTGCCGAGGGGTCTCCAGTAGACGCCGATTTGATCGCGTCTGCCATACCGCAGACGTGCCGACGGCCAGTTTCGTGCTCGTGGCGCATGACACCGGTTGGTCCCTGCTCTGGCGAGAAGCCTTTTTGTTCGAGCAACGGGAATAGGCAGTCTTCTTCCTTGCCGTGATGACAACGGTCGGCAAAGTTGCGAAAGAAATCGACCGCAAGATTTGCGTTTTTTTTATCCAGATCTTCCCCGTCAAGGGTGCGCTGTGTAATCGACTCTAGGCAATCTAAGACTTGCTCGATTACCCGGTGCTCCTGCATTAGAATTTCTGTGGGACGCATCAAAGCACCTCCATTTCTATAAGCCAGTGGTTTGTGTTTTCTCGATTCTCATTACTTCCGTTTTTTAGCTTTCTTATGCTTTTTTTTCTCTGCATCCTTCCTCGCTGCAAGATTGGCCCCGATTATCACCATCTTTTTTTCCTGGCAAAGTGGAGTGACTGATCCGGGCTCGGCCAAGACATCAAAAATGGTAGTGCTACGGAACTGCTCTTCAACCATCGCCATGGCTCGATCGAGACGCCGATGAAGTGGGCAGAGAGTTGTGCCGTGGGATTTGAGATCCAAGGGGCAATGAAGAATTCGCTTGAATGGTTCCACCGCATCAACCACTTCCCAGATGGAAAGTTCATCCGGTTTTTTCAACAGCACGAAACCA
Source organism: Planctomycetota bacterium (assembly GCA_029259945.1). Lineage (GTDB taxonomy): Bacteria > Planctomycetota > Planctomycetia > Pirellulales > Lacipirellulaceae > Bythopirellula. The sequence continues at coordinate 23,782 of JAJDEF010000029.1, read as the reverse complement.
CCATGCAGTCCTCGTTGAGAGTTGACAACTCCGGCTCGAACCAACCCTTGCATCAGCTTGGAGAGATAAGGGGCTGGTACCTGGGTGAGCAAGGAAATTTGCTGCGCCGTGCAAGGCTGTCCTTCGTGCTGAGCGATCGTGACAATGGCGCGTAATGCGTACTCGACTGTCTGAGAAATCATGGCAGTGGATCGCTAATAGAAGAGGGGAAAAAGTTGCAAATTACAGATAAAAAGACCTTGACATCCTTTATATCGACCGATAGCCTAAATAGCAAGCCGGGATTTCGAGATCGTTTTATCCTATTTATATCGCTTCCCGTGCATTTAGGGGAGCAAGAAATACATGTTATTCACGTCAAATACCCTTGAAAACCAGCTTCTCCTACCATCTACCCCCCCATGCATACTAGCTCGACCCCGCCCCTTTGAGATGGAGGTTGGGGACGGCATTTTGGCTGGGACCGCGGGTGGGTGTTTCTTGCGTCGAGCCCTGTTTGCTGTCTTCTGTTTGTGCGTACCACCTCTCTTTCTATCGACGTTGGCGCATGCCCAGGATACGCCAGACTACTTCCGCCAGAACTGCGTGAACTGCCACACCATTGGCGGCGGGCGGCTGACTGGTCCTGACTTGAAAGATGTCAGCAAGAGACAAGATCGGGAATGGCTTATTAAATTCCTGTTGGACCCCCGCGCCGTAATCGAGAGTGGCGATGCTTACGCGAAAAAAATCTTTGAAGAGTCGCGTAACATTCCCATGCCGACACCGCCGGGTATTAACCTCGAGCGCGCTGAAAATTTGCTCGACTTGATCGAAGCCGAGTCGCAGCTCGAAGAGTCGCAGTTCAAGGGTCTAAAGATTTCGACGGCGCCCTTCACCGATGCAGACAGAACGCGCGGCCGAGATATTTTTCTTGGGCCACAACGATTAGAAGCTGGTGGGACTGCTTGTGTTTCGTGTCACGCGATGCATGACCTGTCCGCTTTAGGTGGTGGTCAACTAGGACCTGATTTAACCAATGTTTACGAACGTCTCAAGGGACGGGCTGCGCTGAGTGCATGGTTGGTAGCCCCGGGAACCGAGACGATGCAACCCATTTTTAAGAATCGCCCGTTGTCTACCGATGAGATTCACGCACTGGTCGCCTACTTCGAATCGACGACGGCCGAGCAACCTGCGGACTCCTCAACCGGTCGCGTAGCGTTCTTATTGTCTGGCCTAGCTGGGGCAGTCATCGGAGTTTTCTTTCTTGACGCCCTATGGAAGCGACGTTTCCACGGTGTGCGTAGATCGCTCGTGGAAGCGAATTCGTCTCGAGGTAAATCATGAGTGTATTGGACGCGGTTGCCTGGATCCGCGATGAAGTGAACCCCCAAGGTCGCAGTTGGGAGGAGTTCTATCGCAATCGTTGGCAGCACGACAAAATCGTTCGCAGCACGCACGGCGTGAATTGCACCGGCGGCTGTACTTGGCAGATTTACGTGAAAGACGGGATCGTCACTTGGGAAATGCAGGGGCTCGACTATCCGTTGCTGGAGTCTGGCATTCCCCCGTATGAGCCACGCGGCTGCCAACGGGGTATCTCCTATAGCTGGTACCTCTATAGCCCTCTTCGCATTAAATATCCCTATATCCGTGGGGCGCTCTTAGACCTGTGGCGTAAGGCCAAGGCCGATCACCAAGACCCAGCCGATGCTTGGAAGAGCATGGTCGAAAATCCTGAATCGCGTAGCCGTTGGCAGCGGGCGCGAGGGAAAGGCGGACTGCGGCGTACCGATTGGGCAACCGCTTTGGAAATTATCTCGGCGTCGTTGGTCCATACGATCAAATCACATGGGCCAGATCGCATTGCCGGCTTCTCGCCGATTCCTGCGATGTCGATGATTAGCTACGCATCGGGTTCGCGGCTGTTGCAATTGTTGGGCGGGGTCTCGCTGTCGTTTTACGATTGGTATTGCGATCTGCCCACCGCTTCGCCGGAAACCTGGGGCGAGCAAACCGACGTCGCCGAGAGTGCTGATTGGTATCACGCGAAATTGCTGGCAGTGATGGGGTCGAATATCAACATGACCCGCACGCCCGACTGCCATTTCGCGGCCGAAGCGAGACACAACGGTTCGAAGATGTGGGTTTTCTCACCCGACTTCAGCCAGGTTTCGAAGTATGCCGACGAGTGGATCGATGTGAATGCCGGCCAAGACGGCGCTTGGTGGATGGCAGTCAACCATGTGTTGTTAACCGAGTTCCACCACCAGCGAACGGTCCCCTACTTCGACCAGTACACACGTAAATTCACCGACTCGCCGTATTTGGTAGAGCTAAAAAAGGACGACGATGGTGTCATGCGTCCGGGGCAGTTGCTTCGCGCGGGTCGCCTCAAGCAATATGCCGACGAGCAGCATGGCGAGTGGAAGTTTTTGATGTGGGACGAAAAGACCGGCACACCGAAGATGCCGATGGGCAGTTCCGGTCACCGCTGGGGTGATGTCAAAGGACAGTGGAACCTGCTGTTACAGGACGGCAAAGACGGCAGTGAAATTCAGCCTGAGCTCACCTTTCTGTCCAAGAATGACGGGGTCGTACAAGTCGAACTCGACGACTTCGGCATGGGGACAGTCTACCAGCGCGGCGTCCCGACTCGGACGATTAAGACCATCGATGGCGAGCGAGTGCAGGTCACTACGGTCTACGACCTGATGATGGCCCAGTACGGCGTGAATCGTGATTTGGCAGGCGATTACCCTATCGATTACAACGACGAGAATGCCCCCTTTACTCCCGCATGGGCCGAAAAATACACCGGGCGTGGCCGTGAAGATGTGATTCGATTCGCTCGAGAATGGGGCCAAACGGCAGAGCTTACGGAAGGCAAGTGTACGATCATCATCGGTGCCGGAATCAACCACTGGTACCATGCCAATCTTATGTATCGCGCCGGGATCCACGCCCTGATGTTCTGTGGGTGTGTCGGCAAGAATGGCGGCGGGCTCGCCCACTATGTGGGTCAAGAAAAGCTCGCCCCGGCAGAATCGTGGGCGTCGATCATGTCGGGTAAAGACTGGTGTTCGACACCTCGTTTTCAAAATGCCCCCAGTTGGCATTACGTCCATTCCGATCAATGGCGTTACGAAAAAGATTTCACCGACTACCACACCGTCCCTAAACAGCGTGACAAAGACAACATGGCGCAAGGCCATGCGATGGACATGCAAGTCCGCGCAGTGCGAAACGGTTGGCTGCCTTTCTATCCGCAATTTCCAGAGAACCCGATCGAAGTCGCCGCTGCCGCGCGCGAGTCCGGGGCAAAGTCGCCGGAGGATATCGCCAATTGGGTGGCGGATCGGCTAAAAAACCGGGACATGAAGTTCTCGGTGGAAGATCCCGACGCAGAAGACAATTGGCCACGGGTTTGGTTTATTTGGCGTGGTAACGCCCTGATGTCGAGTGCGAAGGGGCACGAATATTTCTTGCGGCATTACCTCGGCACGCACGATAACTGTGTGAACGAAGACATGGCCGCCGATTCGGTGAAGGAAGTTGCATGGCATGAGAACGCGCCGCAAGGCAAGATGGATTTGGTCGTCGATCTTAATTTCCGGATGGATACCTCGGCGCTTTATTCAGACATCATCCTTCCTGCGGCGACTTGGTATGAGAAGGCCGATTTGAATTCGACCGACATGCACAGCTTTATTCATCCGCTGTCGAAGGCGGTGCCTCCCGCCTGGGAATCGAAAAGCGATTGGCAAATTTTTGAACTCATAGCGCAAAAGTTCTCTGAGCTTTCTGAAAAACACTTCCCCGAACCGGTCGAAGATTTGGTGGCAGTGCCGCTGGCGCACGATTCGCCTGCCGAGATTGCGCAGCCCAACATGAAGCAGTGGATTGATGGCGGCGTCGACGCGATCCCAGGCAAGACGATGCCTAACTTCAAAATTGTGACCCGTGATTACAAAAATCTGTTCAACCAATTCATTTCTTACGGGCCGAATGTGCGTGAGGGTGGACTGGGTGCACATGGGACGAGCTACTCGATCAAGGACGAGTACGACGAGTACCTTGAAACGCATCCCACCGTCAGTTGGGGGGGGGGAACCTATCCATCACTGCGCCGTGACACCGAAGTGTGCAATACGATTCTACACTTCGCTACCGTCACGAATGGCGAGCTGGCATATCGCTCGTACAAAAACATGGAGGAAAAGGCGGGAGTCCCCCTCGCCCATTTGGGCGAGAAAAACCGTGGTGTTCGTGCTTCTTATGAAGACCTGCAATGTCAGCCGCAACGGTTTATCAACAGCCCCATGTGGTCGGGGCTGATCGAGAATGGCCGCACGTATTCGGCGTTTACCTACAACCTCGAATCCGACGTCCCTTGGCGGACGCTCACCGGTCGGCAACAGTTTTATCTCGATCATCCTGTCTACATTCAATTTGGCGAGCACGTACCGACCTACAAGCCCAAACCGCTGCCTACGCAGTACGCAGACCTCACTTTCAGCGAAGGCGAGGCACCGAGTGATTCGAAGGTTTTGACGCTCAACTATCTCACTCCGCATGGCAAGTGGCACATCCATTCGACTTACGGCGATAACCAGCGCATGACCACGCTCTCGCGCGGCGTCGATCCGATTTGGATTAGCGTACAAGATGCTGAGCTACTCGAAATCGACGACAACGATTGGGTGGAAGTTTACAACGACAACGGCGTGGTGGTCACTCGCGCGGCGGTCAGTTCACGTATTCCTCCGGGAATCGGCATTCAATACCACGCACCTGAGCGCACCTACAGCGTGCCGAAATCGCCACTCAGAAAAAACCGACGTGCCGGGGGACACAATAGTCTTACGCGAACACGTTTGAAACCGAATTTTATGATCGGCGGCTATGGGCAATTTACCTACCACTTTAACTATTGGGGCCCAATCGGCTGCAATCGTGACACGCATATCATCATCCGAAAGTGCCCCGTCGTAAATTTCTAGAGTGCTCCAGGAAAAAGAATTATGAATATCCGTTCCCAAGTTTCTATGGTGTTTCACCTCGATAAGTGCATCGGGTGCCACACGTGCAGCGTTGCCTGCAAAAACGTGTGGACCGACCGCAAGGGCGCGGACTACATGTGGTGGAACAACGTCGAGACCAAGCCGGGGACGGGCTATCCGACCCAATGGGAAGACCAGGAGCAGTATCACGGCGGGTGGGAAAAGGATGGGGACCAGCCGATCCACATCAAGTCGACCGGCAAGGCGAGGGTCATCCCCAATATTTTTCATAATCCGCACATGCCTAGCATGGACGATTACTACGAGCCATGGACCTACGACTATCAGAATTTATTTAACGCCGAAGAAGGTTCTGACCAGCCCATCGCCAAACCGATTTCGATGATTACTGGCAAAGATATCAAAGTCGAAGCCGGTCCTAACTGGGACGATGACCTGGGTGGATCGCAAATCTATGCGGCAAACGATCCAAACTTAGCGGGGCTTTCCGAGCAGCAACGCCTGCAACTTAGCTCGGTCGAGCGGCTGGTACTTTTTTACTTACCACGAATTTGCAATCACTGTTTGAATCCTTGTTGTGTGGCATCGTGCCCCTCTGGGGCGTTGTACAAGCGAGGCGAAGATGGGATTGTTCTGATCGATCAGAAAAAATGCCGGGCGTGGCGGAGTTGCGTGTCGGCTTGCCCCTACAAGAAAACCTATTTCAATTGGTTTACCGGCAAGAGCGAAAAGTGCATCCTTTGCTTCCCGCGACTCGAGACAGGACAGGCGCCCGCCTGCTTCCATTCTTGCGTGGGGCGGATTCGCTATCTGGGTGTGCTGCTCTACGATGCCGATCGTCTGGAAGAGGTTGCCAATCTTCCCGACGAAGAATTGGTGAATGGACATCGGTCGCTGATTCTCGATCCACACGACCCTGAGGTGATACGCAAAGCGCAATCGGCGGGGATTCCCGACGGGGTGATCGAGTCGGCTCAGCAATCGCCTGTCTACAAATTTGTGATGGACTGGAAAATCGCGCTGCCGCCGCATATTGAGTATCGCACGTTGCCTATGCTCTTCTATGTGCCGCCAATGTCGCCTGTGATCGCGAACTTTGAAGACGGATTGGCAACTCACAAAATGCAGGGTCTGTTTCACGGCATCGACGAATCACGTATTCCGATGCAGTATTTCGCCAACCTGTTTGGCGGCGGGCACGAAGGCGTTGTTCGCTACGCGATGGGTAAACAACTGGCTGTACGTTGGCATCGACGCGCCGAGACGGTTGGCGATGTCGACCGTGCCACGGCTGATCGATTTCTTCGAGAGGCCAATTGCACAGTTGAAGAAGCTGAAGCAATCTACAAGCTCACCTCGTTGTGCACGTTTGAAGACCGCTTTGTGATTCCGCCCATGTATCGCGAGCAAGCCATCGAGATGGTCAAAGAACCACATGAACAACGGGCTGAGGCAGGCTTTGGCTTTGTCGGCGGACCACAAAGGGGAGGCTGATGACTGATTTACCGATTATCGAAGCGATCGCACCTGAAGAAGAACCTGTTTCTGAAAAGGCGCGCATTCTTGGGACGATTAGCCGACTCCTCAGCTATCCCGACGAACACTACGACCAGTTGGTCGAGCTGCTTTACCTCATCGTCCAGGGCGAATTGCCAGACGCGGCGAAAGGGATTTCCGAGTTTGGCCAGTTTGTTGAGCAGTGCGAGGGGCATGAACTTGAGGAGACGTACACGCGCACCTTCGACGTAAATCCTTCCTGTGCTTTAGAGATTGGCTGGCATCTGTTTGGCGAAGATTATATGCGTGGCCAATTTTTGGTGCGAATGCGTGGCGAATTGGCAAAGTATGAGATTCCCGAATCGACCGAACTGCCCGATCATTTGGCCCATGTGCTGGCAGTTATTGCCGCGATGCCAGACGACGAAGCGAGTCAATTTTCACACGCATGTGTTTTTCCTGCGCTTCACAAGATGCAAACGTCGCTAGACAAAAACGAATCGCCTTATCGACATCTCGTTCGGTGCCTCTTGGACGTGCTCGAACAGCAATACGGCCCCAGCAAACCATGGGGAGAGAACGACGGAAAAATGCTTAGCAACACCGACGCCTTCCCCGGGCAAAATGGCCCTCGCCAACCAGGCAGCGACGATCCGTTGCGTTCCTACCCGATGCCGACCTCGAATTGTGGTCAGGTGGAAATCGTGCCGCTCCAGCTTCAATATTCAGAGCCCGGAAATCACCCGACTGAAATACGTGATACACCTGACGGGGGGTTGAAGTGAGCCAACACTTTTTCGATCAGTTCCTGTTTGTGGCACTTCCGTACGTGTGCCTTTTTACGTTTTTTCTGATGACGATTTATCGCTATCGGGCACAATCGTTTTCTTATTCGAGCCTGTCGAGCCAGTTTCTAGAAAACAAACACCATTTTTGGGCGGTCGTGCCCTTTCACTACGGCATCTTGGTGGTCACCGCGGGACATTTTCTTGCGTTCCTCATTCCGCGGACGCTGCTTGCTTGGAACAGCGTGCCGTGGCGGCTTTATGTGTTGGAAATTTCTGCTCTTGCATTTGGCATCCTGACACTCATCGGCCTCGTGGGGGTGATCGTCCGACGACTAGGTAGTAGCAAAGTGCGTATCGTAACCACGCCAACCGACTGGATACTGTTTCTTATGCTGCTAGTGCAAACCGCGAGCGGCGTGAGTCTCGCCCTGTTTTATCCTTGGGGTTCTTCGTGGTTCGCGACCAACATGTCGCCGTATTTATGGTCGATTATGAAACTCGCCCCCGACGTCACATTCGTTGCCGCGATGCCTTGGGTGGTCAAGTTACATGTTGTTTTGGCGTTTTTAACGATCGGTTTCTTTCCGTTTACTCGTTTAGTTCACGTCCTTGTGATTCCCAACCCCTATCTGTGGCGTAAGCCGCAAGTGGTGCGTTGGTATAGTCGTCGAGAAAAAACAAGGTGACTCCGTGGAAGTTCGTAACAAAGCAACCCGCATCGATTTATTTTCGCTGAAGACTCCGCAAATGCGGGCATTCCACATGTCGTGGTTCGCCTTCTTTTTGTGTTTCTTTGCGTGGTTTGGCATTGCGCCGCTGATGGCGATCGTACGTGAAGAGCTGAGTCTGACTAAGCAACAAATCGGTAACACGATCATTGCTTCGGTGGCCATCACCATCATTGCGCGACTGATTATTGGCTGGCTTTGCGACCGTATTGGCCCTCGACTGTGCTACACGGTTCTTCTGCTGGTAGGCTCTCTTCCAGTAATGGCAATCGGTCTGTCGCACGGTTATGAATCTTTCCTGTTGTTTCGACTTGGCATTGGGGTGATTGGCGCATCGTTCGTCATCACCCAGTATCACACTTCCGTGATGTTTGCTCCGAATGTGGTTGGTACAGCCAATGCAACCAGTGCTGGGTGGGGCAATCTGGGTGGCGGTGTGACTCAGATGATCATGCCGCTGGTCTTTGCCGGGTTTGTCGGCCTAGGATATCTGGAGGCCTCTGCATGGCGACTTTCGATGGTCGCTGCAGGTGCCGTTTGTTTCATAACCGGTATCGCGTATTTCTTCTTTACCACCGACTTACCAGACGGAAATTTCAAAGAGCTACGCGCTTCGGGTGAATTACAAGAGACCGAGACGGGCAAGGGGTCGTTTTGGCTGGCGGCACGGGACTACCGGGTATGGGCACTCTTCTTTGTCTATGCCGCGTGCTTTGGCATTGAGCTGACGATCAACAATATCGCCGCAATCTACTATATGGACTATTTCGATCTCGGGCTCAAAACGGCGGGACTCGTTGCGGGGCTGTTCGGTCTGATGAACATCTTCGCGCGAACGCTCGGCGGCTTTATCAGTGACAAATTTGTGCAAAACCACGGCTTGAAGGGACGTGTCCGATGGCTCTTTATCGCCTTGTTGATCGAGGGGTTTGCACTCTTGCTCTTTTCTCAGATGCGCGTGCTTGCTCTAGCCATTCCTGCAATGATTCTCTTCAGCCTCTTTACGCAGATGTCTGAGGGGGCAACTTACTCGATTGTTCCCTTCATCAATAAGAAGGCACTTGGATCGGTTGCTGGCATTGTTGGCGCCGGGGGCAACATGGGTGCCGTCTTCGCAGGTTTTTTGTTTCGGTCTGAAAGCCTCAGCTATCCCCAGGCGCTGATGATTCTAGGAGGCTTGGTAAGTGTTTGTGCCTTCTTCACCTTCCTAGTGAGATTTAGCGAGGCCGACGAAAAGGCCGCCGCTTCGGAATTTGACTTGGCGATGGCCCGTCGACGCGAAGAACTCAAGGACCGAGTTCCCATCGCAGATCTCGTCCCGGGAATTCGACATCTTCGCCCAATGGATGCTTTGCGAATCTATCTCGGTGTGGCGCTGCTCATTAAGGGCATCTATTTCATTTTGAATATGAATGAACTCGAAGCCACGTTGGGCGATGGGCTTGGCGAGGGACAGACGCTGATCGCTTGGTCGGTGGTATTCGCCCATGTGATTGGCGGCGCAAGTCTTTTTCTTGGATTCGTCACGCGAGTGGCTGCTGCAGCTAATGCCGTGATCCTCTTCGGCGCAGTAGTTACCGCCCTTTCAATGACTTCTGCTGAAGGAAGCTTACTCGGAACGAATGTAGATTTTCAATTCACGTCGTTTGTTTTCTTTTCGCTCGTTTTGTTTGTATGGCGGGGATCTGGTCCACTTTCGCTCGACCATCTGATGCGTCTCGATGAGGAAAAGGAACCGCAAATACTTTGAACTCGAATACCACGACAGATGAAATGAAAGTTCGCCTAAAAACTCAAAGATGACAAACAACCAACCAAAGTGAGAAACCATGGCCCGTACACCTGAACACTGGAATGTCGAGGATCAATCCTTTTGGGATTCGACGGGTAAATCGATTGCCAATCGGAATCTGTGGGTCTCGATTCCCAATCTGCTATGCGGATTTGCCGTTTGGTTGTATTGGGGAATGCTCGCAAAAACCATGCAGGCCTTGCATTTCGCGAATGCTGACCTGTTTAGCTTCGCCGCATGGAATGGCGGCGAAGCTTTTTCTAATGACGACTACAAAGCACTGATGTACACCCTTCCTGCGGTGGCTGGCCTTGCTGGCGCAACCTTACGAATACCGAATTCGTTTATGATCGCCATTTGCGGCGGTCGCAACGTCAAGTTTATGACCACGGTTCTGCTGATTTTACCCGCCCTAGTGACGGGTATTGCCATGCAAAGTCAGCAAACGCCGTTTTGGGTTTACATCCTACTCGCCGCGATGTCGGGTGTCGGCGGCGGGGCGTTTGCGTCGAGCATGTCGAACATTTCGTTCTTCTTTCCCAAGCGAATGCAAGGGTTGGCGTTGGGGCTGAATGCGGGCCTGGGCAATCTGGGCGTCAGTGTCATGCAGTTCTTGATCCCCTTTGTGATCACGTTCGGGATGTTTGGAAGTTTTGGGGGAGAGCCTCAGGAATTTTTCAAAGGCGGCGAGGTCCAGCAGCTCTGGATCCAAAATGCGGCACTCGTTTGGGTTCCGGTCATGACGCTGTTGGCCGTGATGGCATGGTTTCTGATGAACAATCTTCCGCAACACCCATGCGGCTCGGCACCAGTTGCCATTAGCAAGTATCTATGGCTTGAACTGATCGGATTCATCGGATCTGGTATCGGCGTGTTTCTTTTGCTGTTTGTCAAAATTAGTTTTATGCCCGAATTAGTTCGTATTTTTTTCGTCGTATTGGCTGCTGTGATTTCCACGCTGCTGATGATGCGATTTCTGACCCCCAAACCGATCCAAGAGCCGCTTAAAAGTCAATTTTCGATTTTCAAAAACAAACATACCTGGGTTATGACGTGGCTCTATACGATGACGTTCGGTTCGTTCATCGGATATGCTGCCGCGTTCCCAAAACTATTGGACGACATCTTTGTCACGCCGACTAATGGCCTGGTGACTTCAAACTATATCTGGATCGGCGTAGCTGTCGGGGCGTTGATTCGGCCCGTGGGCGGATGGTTGTCTGACAAGTTGGGTGGAGCACGCGTGACTCAGTGGGATACCTGGATCATGGTGGGATCGACCATCTTGGCGGGCTATCTCGTTTCGCTCGCCGGGCAGAGCGAGACACCCGAAAAGTACTTTATCCCGTTCTTGCTAACCTTCATCGTGTTGTTTGCAACGACCGGTATCGGAAACGGTTCAACGTTTAGGATGATCCCTTTCATTTTCTCCAAGGAACAAGCGGGGCCCGTCTTGGCTTGGACATCTGCCATTGCGGCCTACGGTGCATTTTTGATTCCCAAGATTTTTGCAACGCAGATTAAAGCCAAAACACCCGAGTACGCCCTCTACGGATTCGCCGTCTATTACGCCAGTTGTCTGCTGGTGAATTGGTGGTTCTACGCTCGAAAAGGTTCCGAGATCAATTGTTAGAAGAGCTGAGAGCGGATTATCGAGAGCTAGAAAATAAGTCATGCAACAACGAGTCATAACAATTGCGTTACTGGTTGGATTATGCTTTGGCCTTGCGCTGCTGGTGTCGGCAATGGGCAAGTGGCGAATGCCTGACAATCAACAGGGATATGCTCCCGAGCAGCCGATCGCCTACTCGCACCGGCTTCATGCGGGCGAGCTACAAATCGACTGCAAGTTTTGTCATTCGGCCGCCGAGTCGAGCCGCTATGCCGGCATTCCTTCGTCCGACGTTTGCATGAAATGTCATCGCTATGTCACCGCACCGTTCGACGCAATGCAACAGGAGATGCATCTGGCGGATGAAGAAAAACGCAAACCTAAGACCATCATCTCGACAGAGCTCCAGAAACTTTACGATGCTTTGGCGCTGGATGAGAACTTTCAGCCCATTGATGGCGTCACGTCGCAATCGATTCCTTGGGTGCGAGTCCATAACCTCCCCGACTATGCATGCTTCAACCATCAGGCCCATGTCGCCGTGGGGGTGAGCTGCCAAAAGTGCCATGGCCCAATCGAATCGATGGAGCGGGTCAGGCAGCACGCCACGCTCTCGATGGGTTGGTGTGTCAACTGCCACCGCGAAGCGACTCGCGATGGCATCAATGGACACGAAGTCCATGCCTCGACCGACTGCACCGTATGCCACCACTAGATTTGTGAAACGAATACGAATGACACCGCTTTCAAAAAATACTCCATCGAACAACGACAGCTCCCAAGGGCAACTGCCCATTGTGGAGGCTGCTGGACCGTTGCTCGAGGAATCCTTAGCTATCAGTCGGCGTCGATTTTTAGAAGCGGCAGGCTTCTCACTTTCGCTTGCGGCAATGAGTGGTTGTGGACGGGCACCTGTCGAAACCGCACTGCCCTCACCCATTCAGCCCGTCGGAGCGATCCCGGGACAGCTGCAATACTATGCCTCGACTTGTGCAGGTTGCCCTTCTGCATGCGGGCTGCTTGTCGGAACGCGCGATGGTCGGCCATTAAAGATGGAAGGACTGCCGGGGCACCCACTTTCGAGCGGCGGGCTTTGTGCCGTTGGACAGGCGCTGCCGATCGGGTTGTACGACAGCCACCGGCTGACCGGGCCTCTCAGCGCTGGCAAACCTGCGCAGTGGACGACCCTTGATCAAGAAATTGTTCAAACACTCAAGCAAATCAATGAGAAGCAAACGGCCATCCGTTTTGTCACGCCCACTATCACGAGCCCAACGCTCAAGGCAAATATCGACGCGTTTCTCGCCCCTTTTGAAGATTCGAAACATATTGTGTTCGACGCGGTCAGTTCGTCGGCCATTCTCGATGCCCACGAGCAAACCCATTCAACGCGTGTGTTACCCCACTATCGATTCGATCGTGCCGAAGTGGTGGTTTCGTTTGGCGCTGATTTTCTTGGCACCTGGATTTCACCGGTCGAATTCACTTCTGACTGGTCGACAAGGCGTGTTCCCAGCGAGCAAGTGCCAGAGATGTCTTACCACGTCCAATTCGAAAGCCGCATGTCGTTGACCGGCACCAACGCTGATCTACGTGTTGCCATCCACCCGCAAGACCAGGGCCCGTTAATAGCACAGCTAACAGAAAAGGTGTCGAAATTAGCAGGCATTTCTCTCAGCGAGCCTTTATCACCAAACATAGTGGATCGCCACGAGTCTGCTCTTGCCGAACTGGCACAGCGACTTTGGAATGGCCGTGGGAAGTGTCTCGTCGTTAGCGACAGCCAAGACGTGGGCGTGCAACGGTTGGTCAATGCCACCAATCACATGCTGGGCAACTACGAATCTACGCTCGGCCTCCAACGGCCCAGTCGACAGCGGCAAGGCAACGACCGTGATGTCGAACAATTGGTTGAGGAGCTGAGAGCTGGAAAAGTTGGTGCGTTATTAGTTGCCGATGTCGATCTGTTACACGATCTTGCCGGTCAACAAACGTTGGTCGATGCAATTGACCGGGTTCCGCTCACGATTAGTTTTTCGCAACGAGAAGATGAATTTGCCACGCTCGCCAAATATATTTGCCCCGATCATCACCCACTCGAATCCTGGTCGGATGCCGAGCCGGTCGACGGCTTGATCAGTCTCGCACAACCGACGCTTCAGCCGCTCGGTGATACGCGGTCGGTATTAGAAAGTCTTGCTGCTTGGTCTGCTCGGCCGACGACGGCTTACGAAGCCCTTCAGACGCATTGGAAAGAGGCGATCTTTCCGCGCCGTCAGGCCGAAACACCGAATCAATTTATCACATTCTGGGAAAAATCACTGCAAGATGGGTTCATCGAAACCAGAGGAGCGGGGACCGTTGTCAGCGATTTTGATACGAGTGTCATAAAACCTCTGGCCCAGCAAACAACAACGAACGATTTTTCGTTGGTCTTGTACAACAAAGTATCGATGCCAGACGCTCGACACGCACACAATCCTTGGCTGCACGAGCTTCCCGATCCGGTTACCAAGGTGACTTGGGGCAACTACGTTGGTGTTTCGTCGAACGATGCGAGGGAACTTGGGCTCGTAGACGGTGATATCGTCCAAGTCGCGGCAGGTAACGAAGCGCCTCTGCTCGAATTGCCGGTTCTCGTCCAGGTCGGGCAGCACGATCAAGTGTTGACCGTCGCCTTGGCATACGGATGCAAAGGCACCGATCGCTTTGCGAAGATTGGGCCCCAATGGTTCGAAGCCAGACCGACCGTCGAGGAAAATGAATTGGTTGGAAAAAATGCTGCCCCCTTCGTCGAGTTTCGTAACGGGACGATGCAGCATACACGGTCTACTGTCACGCTAACCAAAACAGGAAAACGGCGCGATCTGGCGTCAACACAGTTATACAATTCGCTTGAGGTTCCACCCGAAGTTGCACCCCATGGTGCCGAACGACGCGAGATCGTCCAACACACGACGCTTGCCGCCTTTGCTAAAGATTCACACGCCGGTGCCGCCGTTCATCATCACGAAACAGGCGCGCAGCTGTGGCCAGAAGATCATGCCAAAACGGGGCATGCCTGGGGCATGGTGATCGATCTGAACAAATGCACGGGCTGCTCTGCTTGTGTGATTGCCTGTCAGTCAGAAAACAATGTGCCAGTGGTTGGGTACGACGAGGTTCGTCGCCAACGCGAAATGCATTGGATGCGTATCGATCGGTACTTTACGGGTGAAGGCGAGGCGATGAGCATCGACCATCAACCGATGATGTGCCAACATTGCGACAATGCCCCCTGCGAAACGGTTTGCCCAGTGTTGGCGACCGTCCATAGCAGCGAGGGGCTCAACGAGCAGGTTTACAATCGTTGCGTGGGAACTCGCTACTGCGCCAACAACTGCCCCTACAAGGTCCGGCGGTTCAACTGGTTTAAGTATGAACACGACGATTCGCTGCAAAATCTTGTCTTAAATCCTGAAGTGACCGTCCGTTCGCGGGGTGTCATGGAAAAGTGCTCGATGTGCGTACAGCGAATCGAGGCCGGAAAAATCGAGGCCCGTAGCCAAGGCCTGCCCGTCGCCGATGGCACCATCCAAACGGCTTGCCAGCAGTCGTGCCCCGCCAACGCGATCGTATTTGGCGACATGAACGATACCGAAAGCAAAATTCACGCCGCCCTGGAAAACCCGCGGCGTTATGAAGTCCTGGAAGAACTCAACGTGCGTCCTTCGGTTTCTTATTTGCGAGTTGTGAAGAATGAAGATGAGGAGCCTCACCGTGGCTGAGACCGAGCAGCAACAACCAGAACCTGCTGCGACCGAAGCATCCGAATTGCTTCGACCAACATTGATCACCGGAGGTAAAACACCTGCGGATGTTACTCGCGATATTTGCGCTCCGATGGAGGGCCGTCCTACCGCTTTATGGTGGGGGGCTCTCTCAATCTCGTTGACTGCTCTCCTTGCGGGTGTCGTGGCAGTGACCTACCAAATCGCCATGGGCATAGGCACCTGGGGATTAAATCGAACGGTTGGTTGGGCATTCGACATCACGAATTTCGTTTTTTGGGTAGGGATCGGCCATGCAGGCACACTGATCTCAGCGGTGCTGTTTTTGTTTCGACAGAAATGGCGAACCTCGGTGAATCGGTCAGCCGAAGCGATGACCCTGTTCGCCGTGGTCTGTGCGGGCCTGTTTCCCGTGATTCACATGGGACGCCCATGGTTGGCCTTTTGGATGGCCCCTTACCCGAATACCCGCGGCTCGCTGTGGATCAACTTCAAGTCGCCACTGCTTTGGGATGTATTTGCTATCTCAACCTATTTGCTGATTTCTGCCGTCTTTTGGTATATCGGCTTGATCCCTGATCTGGCCACCATCCGCGATCGGTCGAAACCGGGTTGGCGGAAAAGTCTCGCGGGTATATTTAGCTTGGGCTGGGTTGGGTCAGCGCGTACTTGGCATCGCTACGAAACGGTCTACATGCTGCTGGCCGGTCTAGCGACGCCGCTTGTTTTTTCGGTGCATACGATTGTCAGCATGGACTTTGCGACGGCCATCATTCCCGGTTGGCACACCACTATTTTCCCGCCTTACTTTGTGGCCGGAGCCATTTTTAGCGGCCTAGCGATGGTGCTTACCTTAATGATCATTGCTCGCAAAGTCATGCAGCTGGAAAACTACATCACGGTGCTTCATATCGAAACGATGTGCAAACTGATGCTCTCGATGGGCTGCATTGTGGGGTTGGCTTACGGTACTGAATTCTTCATTGCGGCTTTTAGCGGGAATCCTTACGAGCAGTTTGTATTCCTCAATCGAGCGGCGGGGCCGTTTAGTTGGGCTTATTGGACGATGGTTTCCTGCAATGTCATGATTCCTCAGCTTCTTTGGTTCCGGCCATTGCGCAGAAATATCGCCTTTGTTTTTCTCATCAGCATTGTGGTCAACATTGGCATGTGGTTCGAACGCTTTGTGATTATAGTCACCAGCTTGCACCGCGATTTTTTGCCCTCGAGTTGGGCCGACTACACTCCCACCATTATTGAGATTACGACGCTGATCGGCAGTTTTGGACTTTTCTTTTCTTGCTTCCTTCTGTTCTGTCGTTTCCTTCCGACCATTGCGATGGCTGAGGTGAAGGGCGTATTAAAAAATCCGCGTCGTGCTGCTAAGCAAGACTCTTCAAAAGGAGATGCAGCATGAGCGACCGAATGTTATTGGCGACTTTCGAGCACGAAGAAGACCTGCTAGATGCGGTCGAAGTCGTACGCAAAAAAGGATGCAAAATCATCGACGCCTACACCCCCTACGCCGTACACGGCCTCGACCGAGCGTTGGGACTAAGACCTTCGCGACTTACCTGGGTCTGTTTTGTCTGTGGCATGACAGGAGCACTCGGAATGCTTTGGTTTGAATACTGGGTAGGCGCATTGGCCTGGGCTGTGGATGTGGGCGGCAAGCCGTGGAACTCGCTCCCGTCTAATGTCCCCGTGGCTTTTGAAACGGCCGTCTTATTTGCCGGGTTTGGAAGTGTGTTCGCACTACTAGGCGTTTCGCGGCTATTTCCAGGAAAGCAAGTCCTTCCGGTGCTAGAACGTGTGACCGACGATCGATTCGTACTTCTGCTCGACGAAACAGACGCTCAATTCGACGTATCAACGATCAAAGCAATGCTAAGCCCCTTTAATCTAGTCGCTCTAGAGGAACGGGTTGTTTCGGGGGGAGAACTCCAATGATGCTTACCCGTTTCAACTTGCTTTTGGGATTTGCCCTCTCGCTAACTATCGCGTTGTTGGTGCTACTTCGTGTCGATCATTCGCAGCCGAATTATCAGGTGAATTTAGGTGACGATATGACCTATTCTCCCGCTTACAGTTCGTTCTCAACGAATAGCAATTTTGCAAACGGCCGAACTCTGCAGCAGCCGGTGTCTGGCACGATCGCACGCGGCACACAAGTTTTTCATTTTGAGCCAACGCCGCAAGACGCTCTGCGAGCTGGTGAGCAGTTGGCCAATCCTTTTGAGGTAAGCTCGGCGGAGGGCATCGCTTCTGCCGACCGTGGTGCCACGGCGTTCCAAACTTTTTGCGTCGCGTGTCACGGAGCCGATGGCGCTGGCAACGGTCCGGTGGCAAAGCGTGGATTCCCGCCTCCGCCCTCCTTATTGACGGGCAAGTCGCGCGAGATGAAAGATGGACAGCTGTTCCATATTCTCACCTATGGCCAAAACAGCATGCCGCAGTTTGCAGCTCAGTTGCCGCCTGAACGTCGGTGGGATCTCATCAACCATATCCGCCGTCTTCAACATGAATCACAACCGCCTACTGAAATAGTTACTACGACTTCTGTTGCTTCGCCTGCCGAAGCCGATACGGAATAAAAATCATGGCTCCAGCCCCACTTTCATCCTCAAACGCCTCTCGGAAACTGGCTCTGCTTGCCGTGATCTCAGCGATTGCCCTAGCAGTCGGCGCTGTGGTGGCACCTGAACGCACTTGGAGCAATCTTTTGATCGTTGGTTTCTATCTGGTCACGCTAGGTCTTGGTGGCGCACTGTTCATGGCCCTGGCTTACATCAGCAACGCCTCGTGGAATGTTGGCTTCCGCCGGATTCCTGAAGCGATGGCCGTGCTGCTTGCACCTGCTGGCTTGGGACTGCTGACGGTACTCGCATGGCGACGCGAGCATTATGGTTGGCACTGGCATGGTGAAGGCGATGCCGGCACATTTTGGTTCAAAGAGCTATGGGCGACTCCGTCGTTCTGGATGCTAAGAGCGGTTGTTTACGTCGTGGTTTGGGTTCTCTTTGCCCGTGCTTTCGTCGGTCTGTCGCGTCGCCAAGATAAAACGGGAGGCGTAGGCCTGTCGATCATGAGCAAACGGCTCGCCGCCATTTTTCTCGTCGTCTACGCGGTCACATTTTCCTTAGCCAGTTTCGATTGGCTTTCGCTGCTTGAGCCGATGTGGTTCAGCACTATTTGGGGTGTCTATCACTTTGCCGGGATGCTGCAAGCAAGCTTGGCCGTCATCATTGTGTTGGCGATCTTCCTGCGTAATCGAGGCCCGTTGCGTGGTTTCTTTACCGACGAACACTTGCACGATTTGGGAAAGATGCTTCTAGGGTTTAGTTGTTTCTGGATGTACATCTGGTTCAGCCAATACATGCTGATCTGGTACACCAACATGCCCGAGGAAACGTCCTACTACATCACGAGGACTCAGGGGCCTTGGGGGCCGCTGATGGTGGTCAACCTCGTGCTGAATTGGATCGCCCCCTTCTTTATTCTGCTGCCGAAACCAAGCAAGCGGAGCGAGAGTGTGATGATGAAAGTCGCGTGGGTTGTGCTTGTGGGACGCTGGGTCGACCTCTACCTGATGGTTTTCCCATCGACGATTGGCAAAACGCCCGTGTTCGGCATCTGGGAACTTGCAGGCGTAGGCCTTTTGATCGGCGCGTTTGGCTGGCTATTCTTCCGATCCTTTGCCAAGGCACCCCAGGTTCCAAGCGGCGATCCGCTACTAGGCGAGAGTTTGCACTATCACTGCTGAGAGACGATGCCGCAGGTGGTGATTCGCCTCACCTAACTGGTCTGTTTGTGAACCAGCCTTTCGTTTCGCGTGCTTCCTGTTACACTCGATTTCGCGGCAGTCTCTTGCCGGAAATGCTTTAGAGCCGGTTTCAAAACTGCATCTAGCAGACCATTCTGCGGTCGCGGGATGCCTTTGGGACATTTTGAAACCGCCTCTGGCTGTGAACTTGAATCACCCGTCACGTGTCGGTGTTATTAGCGTCAGAACCTCCTCAATTTCTCGTAAACCTTTCGAGCCCACCATGCACCATCGCCCACTGCCGTTCGACGCATCGTTGGTTGAGAAAATTACCACTGCTCACCCGACGCCTTTTTATCTCTACCACGAAGAGGGCATTCGGCAACGGGTGCGAGATCTCTACGAGGCCTTTTCATGGAATGAGGGATTTCGGCAATACTTTGCTGTAAAAGCGACCCCGAACCCACATATTGTCGCGATGTTGGCCGAAGAAGGCTGTGGTGCCGACTGTTCGAGTCCGGCGGAGCTTGTGATCTGTGATCGACTGGATATCCGTGGCGAGGAGGTGATGTTTACCTCGAATAACACAACCTCCGAAGAGTTTCAGGCGGCTGTCGACCTGGGGGCAATCGTTAATCTTGATTCTCCCCATCACCTCGGACAACTCCAAACGCTGCCAAAACTTCCTAAGTTTATCTCCTTTCGCTTTAACCCGGGTGCCGAGCGGACGGGCAACGTCATTATTGGAGACCCTCAAGAAGCAAAATTCGGTTGTACTCGCGAGCAAATCGTGGACGGGTACGCGCGGTGTCGTGATTTGGGCATCGAACGATTTGGGCTACACGCGATGATCGTCTCGAACGAGCTACAAGTCGAATCGCTTTTGGCAACCGCAGAAATGCTTTTCGAGCTGGCTGTCACCATCAAACAAGCCACAGGCGTTGCAGTGGAATTTATCAACCTGGGCGGCGGGATTGGTGTACCCTATCGGCCGGGCGAAAGCGAGGTGAATCTTGCCGAATTTGGGGCTGGGGTAGAGTCGCTCTACGAGTCGATCGTTGTGCCATCCGGTTTGGCTCCGCTGAGAGTGATGATGGAAAACGGGCGCTCGATTACTGGGCCTTTTGGCTACCTTATCACCAGGGTTATTAACGTGAAGCAATCGTACAAGCGTTATATTGGCGTCGATGCGACGATGTCGAACTTGATGCGGCCAGGCATGTATGGCGCGTATCACCACATTACGGTGCTTGGCAAAGAGCAAGCCCCGACGGTTGACAACGCCGATGTGGTGGGTTCGCTTTGCGAAAACAACGATAAGTTTGCCGTCGATCGCGAATTACCCGAGGTGGTGGAGGGCGATCTTGTGGTGATCCACGACGCCGGCGCCCACGGCCATTCGATGGGATTCCAATACAACGGTCGCCTTCGCAGCGCCGAACTGCTGCAGAACGACCAGGGCGAAGTCCGACTCATCCGTCGTGCAGAAACGCTCGACGATTATTTTGCGACGGTGGAGTTTCCCGAAGCGCCGGCACCACGTTTGGCAAGCTCTGGTGGCTAAAAATGAAACCGAGGATGAACGCGATTCGTTTTATCACCACAGAGGACGCAGAGAGCGCAGAGGAAATTTACGTTCGATAGAGCTAGATTGCTCTTTCTACTGAACAAAGAGGAACCACGAAGTACACGAAAAGCATTGAACAAAAGCCGTCTGTTGCGTCTTCGTTTGAAAATAGGCTGTTGTAGATTTGCTTGCTAAGCTGCTGAGTACGCATCTGCCCACCTGTTTCGGATTTTTCGTGGTTCTATCTTTGGACTTAGCGCTGTAGCACTAGAAGCCAACAAAAAAAGCCCGACCCAAAAAAGAAAAAGGTAGCCGGGTTCTTGCGAATCCGGCTACCTAGTTTGTCGTGCTTCGTATGGTCTTGATACTAGATTCCACTCAGATCGACAACCTGTTCGTCATTTCTGGCACCCAGGTTGTTAAAGAGGGTTATATCAATATCAAAGTTAATCGTATGGACCGAACCATCGGCGAACACCGCATTGAAACTACCGGGGTGGGCAGAACCAAACTGCCAGACGTCCGTCATTTCGCCATAGATATTATCGTCAGTAAACCCAATGGGGTCGGCGTCGCCTAGCGGTTTAAAACAGGTCGATCGCATGGTGTCAGGATCCCACCCGTCGGTCCAGCCTCGGTCGTCCGAGTAGCTTCCGCCTGTGTAGAGATCGGTACGAACATACTTCTCGCCCAGCAAGAGCGTATTGCTTGTCCCGTCAGATATCATTGCCATTCGAGTTGGCATCGGGGCACCCTCTGCAAACTCGGGGTCAGAGGGGGGCGCTCTCCATCGCCACGGCGTCCTTACAATCACCCCGTCATAAATACCGTTCTGGGGAACATCTTGAAACTCGCCGTGGAAAAAATGCGCCCCGTTCGTATTGTGCGCGCCTGCATCCATGGTCAACGTAGGATCGAAAACCAAGTTCGGAGCTGAATCGCTGACATACTGCTCAGTACACGGCGTGGCTCCTGCGTAATCGGTTAAAACAACCGTCGCCCCAGTCGTGTACTGTATTGCATCAGAAACCGTGACACCTCGCTTCGTAGGACATATGTAAAGCGGTACGACAGCTGCCTTAATTGCCTCGGTTGTATTGAGCCCATGAATAGCATCTTGTTCGAGGTAAGGCAAAACCTGAAAACCCCAACTAAGCCCTTGCTTCTTCGGGCCATTGGCTGTGCCCTGGGCATTGGGATTCGTATTGCCATTGGCTAGTTTGCTATCGGAAAGATAGTTTTCTATCCTTGGAAATACTGCATCGCCGCCCGTCGGAAAGATACCAACCGAGCTCTCAAAGTTCAGCACGGCGAGTCCCATGTTTTTTAGCTTGTTTTTGCACTCGGCTCGTCTTGCTGCCTCACGAGCAGCTTGGATTGCTGGCAACAGCAACGCCACCAACACACCGATAATGGCGATGACCACCAAAAGTTCTACCAGCGTAAAACCGCGAGATTCAATTCGTTTTCGTTGAGTCATGGGAAGTGCCTTTCTCTTTTCTGTTGAAAACAGTTGTGATATACCGCTACCGCAACTACCACCCTGATCCCCGGAGCGTCACCGGGACACCCCGCCCTATATTACGTGGAATAATTAACTATCTTAACAAAGTGACGGGGTAGGGTCAATGGTTTTTGAAATTTTTTTGGGATCTCCGATGGCCGGCCCGCTCAATCACACGGAAGAGAATTGCCAGCGAGGAGACTGGCAGGAGAGAAGGCCTAGAAAAAAGGCTCTTTGCGTGTCCTATGGCCTTAATTGCTGCCGCGTCGGGATTTAGCCACACGGGGACACGTCGAAAGGGGCTGGGCTAATCTTTTTTGAAGTTATGGCGCAATACGCGCCCGACACTCCCGGCCAGGATGGCCGGGCTGTATCGTTCTACTGCCACGGATTGGTTCACGGAGCGTTGGGGAAATACTGGCGAAACTGCGCATCCTTCACCTCGTAGGAAGCTCCCGTGGGATCGACTATGTACCGTTTGCCACCGGTGGTCTCACTTTCGTAAGCGATGTAAGGCAATCCACCACGAGCCCCTTGGCCCACTTGGTTGCCGTAGGTGACCACTATTTTTCCATCGTACCGCGATGCGGTCCATAGATCGTCGATGTTTGTGATGCCAAACTGTTCGAGCGATTGGGCCGCTTTTTTCGATTCGAGAAAACTGCGGAACTGCGCTTCATCTTTTGGGGGACGACCTCGAAGGCTGTCCATGCATTGACCGTACAAAGCTCCTAATGCCTGGATATTCCCCTTGCTTGCTGCAGCCTCCCCGGTGCTCTGTGAACCGCCGCTGCAGCCGAGAGTTCCGACTATGCCGACGAGAAGCAGGATGTTGAGAATGGGGGAAACGCTCTTCGGAAAATGATTGAACCGTTGCACTGTAGCTAGTCTCCATCTGAAAATATCACACCGACAAAAAGCGAAGCCAACGGGGCGGTCATCAAGCGACACCCAGCATCGAAATCGTCTCCGCACCACACGGTGGCCAAACACCAAGCCACCGGCGCAATCTATCGCAATTGCGAATGAGACGCAACTTCGGACCGGGCAGTTTCCGAGAGAGCTGCAAAGTCGGCCCATTCGGGTAAAGCAGGGAATAAACGATTACCACCGAGAACGCAGAGAAACATAGGGTGCCTGGGGAAAAGCTTTTCTCTGTGTACTCGCTACCCCAGTTGGGTGCTCCGTGCCTCGGTGGTTGAATTTGTCGGTATTTTTTGAGTGCTTGTGGGGTGGCTGGGGTCGAGTACTACCCAGATTTGGAACTACTGAAAAAGTTGTCTTTCGGCAGCGACAGGCTATTTACGGATGGTAGCATGCTCTCTTATAGTCGACTCACCCGATCTTTGGGTGTCTTATCGATTACTCCTACTCCGCGCTGAAGGAAATTCATCGGATGCAAACACTCGACCCGCTGGTATCTTGGGATTGGGCCGTCATTGGGACTTTTTTCGCGATCACCCTCGCGATTGGCCTTTATTTCTCGCGGAGAGCCGTCAACAGTTTGTCGGACTATTTTGTCGCCGGGCGAAAAATGACCTGGTGGGTGGCCGGCACTTCGATGGTGGCCACGAGTTTTGCGGCTGATACGCCGTTGGTGATCTCGGGTTGGTCGCGGACGATTGGTTTGCAGCGCAACTGGTTTTGGTGGGGCGGGATCATGGGATTCATGCTCTGCACGTTCTTTTTTGCCCGACTATGGCGACGGGCCAATGTGCTCACGGATCAGGAATTCAACGAGTTACGGTATTCGGG
>JAJDEF010000028.1 GCA_029259945.1 Planctomycetota bacterium | reverse complement strand
CGACCACCAAGCGACAAGAAAGGCCGGATGATTGCCGTGATGAATCAAGCCAACTGGGTAGGAATTGCCATCTCAGGCGTACTATACAGCATGCTGAACTCGCTTACCGAAGCCTTCAATTGGCCTCGCTGCACCATGTTCTTATACATCGCCACACTCTGTTTACCAATTGTTCTGTTCTATCACCCCAAAACAGAAACGCTCAGCAACAACGGAGCAGACACCTAGCCTTCGGTAGCGAACGCAGAAAGTATTCTGCTAATTGAGAGGCACATTCAAAGGGGCGGCTTCAGAGATGTCTTGGTGAACGACAAGTTTCGAATCGGTGAATTGGTAGTCAACCAAGGCTGCAATCGCGGCTTCCGCATTAAATTCTGTTTCATCAATCGCTACCGTCGCCACTTTCGTTTCAAAATCGACTTTCACTTCCTTCACGCCCGTCTGTTCGGCGAGTATCTGCTTCACCTTCACCACACAAGATTGCTCGCAGAACATTTCGGGTACATAAAGCGAAGCCGTGGGAGCCCCCACCGTATTAAAGGCGACAAGTGTTGCCTCAACCCCTGTCGAAGCTTCGGGGACGGCAGTTTGCTCATTTTGGCAACCGGTCACTAGTACTAACGCTGCAGTTAGGATCGAAAAAAGCTTCATGGTGATTCACTATCATCAATGGGAAAGGCAGGTGGTGCTGGTAGGCGGCAACGATTAAATCTACTCGGTCTTCTCTGAACTCGATAACTCAAGGTCCGAAAGCTGCACCAGCTCGCCACTCGCTGCCATCTCGCGAATGTCTTCGGTAATTTTCATTGAGCAATATTTCGGGCCACACATACTACAAAAGTGAGCGCTCTTAAACGTATCTTGCGGCAAGGTTTCGTCGTGATAAGCCTTGGCGGTCTCGGGATCCAAAGACAAACGAAACTGCTCGTTCCAATCGAAAGCAAATCGTGCCCGGGAAAGGGCATCGTCACGATCCCGGGCCCCTGGTCGATTGCGAGCAATGTCGGCCGAATGCGCCGCTATTTTGTAAGCAATTAAGCCTTGTTTGACATCTTCCCGCTCGGGTAGCCCCAGATGCTCTTTGGGCGTCACATAGCACAACATGGCCGCCCCAGCCCAACCTGCGATCGAAGCCCCGATACAGCTCGTGATATGGTCGTATCCGGGAGCAAAATCGGTAACCAACGGGCCGAGTACATAAAACGGAGCCCCGTGGCAAACCTCGATTTGGCGATCGACGTTCATCTTGATCTGGTCCATGGGAATGTGCCCTGGCCCCTCTACCATCACCTGGGTGCCGCGGTCCCATCCTCGGGTGGTTAACTCGCCAAGAACATCCAACTCCGCAAATTGGGCTTCGTCGCTAGCGTCCGCCAACGAACCCGGGCGGAGGCCATCTCCAAGGCTCCAGGTGACGTCGTACTGCCGCATGATGTCGCACAGATCGTCGAACGCTTCGTAAAGCGGATTTTGCTTGCGATGCACCATCATCCACTTTGCAATTAGCGAACCGCCACGGCTGACAATGCCGGTGACTCGATTGGTGGTCAGATGCAAATGCTCGAACTTCACACCGCAGTGGATCGTCATGTAGTCGACCCCCTGCTTCGCCTGATGCTCGACCATATCGAGGAAATGCTGAGGTCGCATTTCTTCGATCTCGCCACCCAATTCTTCCAGCATCTGATAAATAGGCACTGTGCCAATAGGCACGGTCGAGACTTCGATAATCGACTTGCGAATCGTGTCAATATCCTTGCCCGTCGAAAGATCCATCACCGTATCGGCACCAAAATGCACAGCCGTATGCAGCTTTTCAAGCTCGCCCTCCTGGTCGCTCGTTACCGCAGAATTGCCGATGTTCGCATTAATCTTGCACCCGGCAGCAATGCCAATGCCCATCGGTTCTAGTCGTCCCTGCAGATGGACCCGGTTGGCGGGGATCACCATCCGTCCGGCGGCAACCTCTTCACAAACCTTCTCTGGCTGTAGACTTTCGCGTTGGGCAACGATCTCCATCTCGGGAGTCGTGTTGCCGGTGCGGGCATGTTCTAACTGAGTGATGGGCTCGGACATGTACCTAAAACCTCCATGCAATAATGCCAGCGAATTTTGCGGGCGGGCAACTCGGGAAAAATCGATTATCACGCGGCTTCACGCAATTTCAAGCCACTTCCGATGAGCCTATCCTATCGATTTGCTGCAAGGATTGTCAATCAACGGCATAAATTCTCAAACATCATCGCGCCTATCACCGTTGATCCTCGCGCACCCAGCCGCGACAATAATCTACAACCTTTGCAGTCTCTATCGTCTGTCTAAGAGAAGAACCCATGTCCGACGGGCGAACTATTGCAATCGGAGATATCCACGGCTGCTGCGAATCGCTGCAAACCTTGCTCGCCATGCTGGAGCCGTGCGCTGACGATACGCTTGTGATGCTTGGCGATGCGATCGACCGCGGCCCTGATAGCCACGGAGTGATCGAGCAATTGTTGGCTATTCAGCAGCAATGTCAGCTAGTTCCCCTGCTGGGCAACCACGAGCAAATGCTGCTAGACGTTGTCGACAAGCGGATGCCGCTCCAAGACTGGCTCATTCATGGCGGGGCCGAGACGCTCGACTCATACGGCAAAGATGCCGTTGTTTCTGCTATTCCCGAAGCGCATCTCGAGTTCGTTCGTAGCTGGGGGGACTACCACGAGATCGAATCGCATTTCTTCGCCCACGGCAACTACCTACCTGAAAGACGTTTTATAGATCAGCCCTGGGATCAGATGCGTTGGCGCTCACTTCGGTATTTCCAGCCTAAGCCTCATACCTCAGGCAAGATTGCTGTTGTTGGCCACACCTCAAATAAGCAGGGAAAGACGGTCAATCTGGGGCACCTCGTTTGTATCGACACCTATTGCTACGGCGGGGGCTGGCTCACTGCTTTCGAACCAGCAACTGGCCACCTCTGGCAATCGAGCGAACATGGTGAGGCTGATGAAAGCGAACTACCACCCGCACGGTAGCCTGTCCTTGCCGTCAGCGATTATTGACGAAGGCTCGAAGCTACTCCTTGTCTTTCGCATCACTGCTATCCAATCCATTGCTAGTCGAACCAGTAAGCAAGTCATCGAAGCCCCCTGCCTTCATCACTTTCTGCTTGATTTCTTCTGTGATTTCAGGATTTTCCTTAAGGAATAGTCGAGATTTTTCCTTGCCTTGGCCAAGCTGCATCTCTCCGTAGCGGAACCAAGCGCCTGTACGCGTCACAATTTTCTGCTCGGCACCAAGGTCTAAAATATCCCCCTCATAGCTAATGCCATTTGTATGCATCATGTCGAATTCGGCAATACGGAACGGCGGAGCGACCTTGTTTTTCACCACCTTAGCCCGTACTCGCTGCCCCACCACTTCATCGCCATCCTTCAACTGCCCAATGCGACGGACGTCGATTCGGCAGGAGGAGTAGAATTTCAACGCTCGTCCACCGGGAGTCGTCTCGGGGCTGCCAAACATCACGCCAATTTTCTCGCGTATCTGGTTGATAAAGATCACGGAGGTTTTCGACTTAGCGATGGCTCCGGTGAGCTTTCGCATCGTTTGGCTCATCAGCCTTGCCTGCAAACCCACATGCGAGTCACCAATCTCTCCATCTAGCTCTTTTTTCGGCACCAGTGCGGCAACCGAGTCGATCACGATGACATCGACAGCGTTGCTCTTCACCAACATTTCAGTGATTTGCATCGCCTCTTCACCGTGGCCCGGCTGACTGACAAGGAGGGTCTCTAGATCGACACCAAGCTTCTTCGCCCAACTGGGGTCGAGGGCGTGCTCGGCATCGATAAAGGCGGCAATACCCCCCTTCTTTTGAGCTTCTGCGATGACATGCAGAGCCAGGGTGGTCTTACCGCTCGATTCGGGACCATAGACCTCGATGATTCGGCCGCAAGGAATGCCTTGGCCGCCTAAAGCGATGTCGAGCGACAAACTGCCTGTCGGTATTCCCTCGATGCGGCGAATTTGATCGGTGCCCAGCGGCATGATCGACCCTTCGCCAAACTGTTTTTCAATTGCAGCAACCGTATGACGCAAATCAGAACTATCTGCTAGCAATTTCTCGGCTGCGGATAATTTTGCTGCTTTTTCAGTGCTTTTTTTACCTTTACTCTTCTTAGCCATGCTATTTCTCGCCGTCCCTGGTTTCTCTTTGGTTGCTGTCACCATATCTCGGGTCCCTTTTTATCTACCAGTTGAGGAAAGTGTGCAAGTCGACACGGCGACTTCCATGGATACTGTACGTACGAATAGTGTATCGGTGTTCAGTATTTGCCGCAAGAGGAGAATCTATCGAAATAAGCACGATGGGGGGACTATTAGGGCAAGCTGTCACCGGAATTATCGGTTGTGCCCGCCTCGAGAGCACTCAGAGCATCTACGCTAAGTCCCATTTCCACCGCGTATTCCCGGTTGGAGGGGTTTTCGCTGACTATTTTGGCCAAGACCATTCTCGACTCTTGAAGGTGACGACGGGCCTCGTCCAGGTGACCTGCCTTTGCTTGCAGATTACCAATCGCCCGGAGGGCAATCCCCAAATCGAATCGATAGCTGGGCACCTTCGCAGCTTGCTCAGAAAGCTCACGAAGTATTTCAACGGCTTCCTGACGATATTTTAGGGCTAACTCAGACTCTTCCTGGCCTTCCAACTCTCGGCCTAGATTCATATACACCCCGGCAAGGTTCGAGGAGTATTCCAGTACATCCGGATTGCGTATTCGTAGCCGTTCGAGCGACTTCCTTGCAGTTTCGTAAAACACAATCGCTTGCGCCGGTTCGTTCGCCTGACTTTTGAGATCACCCACCATACGCTGCGAGGCAGCTAAGTCGCGCTGATAGGTCAAATTATTGGGTGCAGCTCGTAAGAGCTTCGAGAAGATGTCGATTGCCTGGAGAAAATTTGCCTCGGAACTTACAAAATCGCCCCTGTCTTTCGAAGTCACGGCTAGCAAATAGTATCCCTTGCCAAGGTCGCTTTGCAATTTGGGATTGGTAGCCGCGTTCTGGGCCACCCGTGCCATGCGGATGGCTTGTGCGTGTTTAATTAGCGAAACCGATTCGTCGACCTCGCGCCGCACATAATGGGTGAAACCCAAATTCATCACACTGTTAGCCAACGTACGGGCAGCTTCGTCATCTTGCGGATTTGCTTTGGCAACCTGCTTACGAACCTCGACGGCTTGCTCGAAAAGGTGTTTTGCTTCGTCAATTTCGCCCAATCGCAATAACGAATCGCCAACCGCATTGAGCGTCGTACCATAACTGGCTCGGAGCGCATGATTCTCAGGAGAACCATCTAAGAGCTGCCGCTGTAAGTCCACAGCACGCTCGTAGTAGGGCAACGCATTAGCGGGCGAGTCGATTTCGCGGGTAATCCTTCCGATAAAATAATAGGCCTGGGCAACTTCCTCGCGTAACGCGGGATCTTCTTCGCGTTCTTCCAAGAAACGCTGATAGTAGGCCAATCCTTTTTGCAGTAACTCCTCACGTAGTCGGTGCATCCCTGGCTGCTTTAGTAAGGTTTCTTCGCTAACCAGCACACAGTACTCACGCACCGTGTCGCGAGCCCATCCGCGAGATTTTTCTGCGATCGCGCGTTGCCGCTCGGCTTCTGCATAGCTTTGCCTTGCTTCATCGCGTGACGCGATCACTCGCACGTTCGCCGTTTTTAACGCAAAGACGGTGACCGATAGTGCCGCCACCGCGACTGTTAAAGCGCCCGCAGTGCTAATCACTAATGGTTTATGGTTACGCGTCCACCGCCATGCCTTGACCGGGAAGGGCTCTTCGTAGGCCAGAACCCTTTCATCAGCCAAATAGCGTTCGATATCCTCAGCCAGCTCACGTCCTGATGAATAGCGATCTCGGGGCATCCTCGCCATCGCTTTCAGGCAAATTGCTTCGAGTGCACGTGAAACTTTAGGATTGACCATGCGTGGGCGATCAAACCTTCCCATCTGTACGTTGCCTAGCATTTCTTCTTCGTTGCCCGAGAAGGCGACGGTTCCGGTGATCAAATGGTAAAGTGTGGCCCCCAGGCTGTAGATGTCGCTGCAAACGCCTAGCGCGTCGAGTCGGCCAGCGGCTTGTTCAGGGCTCATGTACGCAGGTGTACCCACAACTCGCCCAACCTGTGTATCGGTCGACGAAGCACGTTTCGTCGGGTGGACCGGGGGAGCCAACGAAGCTTCGGTATCAAACCCCTCACTGAGCGTCTTTGCCAATCCCCAATCGACAACCAGCGTCTCGCCATATTCCCCCAGCATGATGTTGCCTGGTTTCAAGTCGCGATGGATCACACCCCGACTATGGGCATATTCCATCGCATTACAGACGTCGATAAAGCGTGACAGGAGTTGTCGAAATCGAAGTTGCTTCTCTGCGGGGTCGATCTCTTCGCGGTGATAATCTTTCAACGCCATCTGGAGATTAGCGCCTCGGATAAATCGCATCGCGTAGTAAGGTCGACCATCGGCAAATTCGCCTAGGCTGTAGACAGGCACAATGCCAGGATGCTCGAGTGCACCGGTGATTTCCGCCTCGCGGACAAATCGGGTACGATTTTCCTCGTTGTCTGCATGGGCAGGAAGAATTTCCTTCAGTGCAATTTCTCGATTTAGCTCCTCATCCAAGGCAATGGAAACACTGCCCAGCCCCCCCTTTTGGTGAAGGCGAAGGATCGTAAATCGATTTTTTGCATCCGCCGATTCGCTGTGCGTTGTGCCCTGGGTGCTGTAAGGGTCAGCCGAGGGGGTGCCGAGCGTCTCGTACTCGATCGTGGCGCGTAGATCCGCATCGTCCAAGTTTCCTAATGTCGAACGAATTGCTTCGAAAGCTTCGATCGAGTGCAAGCTCTTCTTCGGGTCGCCACCATTGCGCTTGAGGTGTTTATCGACAAGGCTGCCTAGCAGTTGAGATTCTTCGCTGCTAATCATCCCCTGCTGCACGAACACATCGCTCAATGGCTGCTGCTTGTCGAGCACCCAACGACTCGTGGCAGAAATCAAATCTTCGCGAGAGACGAAATCAAGCTGGACGGCCAGCACCCCAAATAGCAAATTTCGGTCTGCAGATGCAGCAGTCATGGTGCTGACTCATTTTTTGGATAAGAACGCTGGACGGTATAACCGATCAACTGGCTAAGACAGCTTTGGCCCGCCCTGCCCGTTGTTGCTCTGTATCAACCTTGTAACAACCCCGATTGTAGTTAACAAAGCTGCATCTCGCCAATGCCTAAGATACTCGAACGAGAGTTGCCCACCCTCGTGATTACCGTATTGAGATGATCACAGCCGTTACAACAGAAAAGGCGACCGCAGATTTTAGTAATCTGCCCTAAGCCTAACTACAGCCCCCCTAACCACGGCCACTCAGTGAAGCCCGAGAAAGGACGTGATAGGTTGGTCCTTTTCGTTCCATTTCACTGCCATAGACCCTGACTTGATCGACGACCATCGTTCCGCCGTCAAAGTTTGCCATCGTGTCAACTTGCTGAGAAAGTTCCGCGCTGCCGTGGCTGCCTCGACCTATTCGCCCTAACGTGATATGGGGAATGTAGCGCCGCCGTTCACCTCGAAACCCTAGGTCGGCCATGCCTTCTTCCACAGCGTCTTGAAGTGTACACAGGCCGTCTGCTCCCTGTTCTGCCCCAAGCCAAACTGCTCGCGGTCGATCGATCGACGGAAATGCGCCTAGCCCGCTTGCGACTAACGGAAACGGCTTATGTTGCTCGGCAATCTGCGCAACCCGATGGCACACCTCCGCGACTTCGACATCGCCGACGTCACCTAAGAATTGCAATGTCCAGTGCATATTCTCAAGATCAACCCATTTCATGTGGTCGTCTGAAGATCGCAGTTGAGAGATCGCAGCCTTGGCGCGACTGCGTATCTCTGAAGAAGCTGCAATGGCAACAAAAGTGCGAGTTTTGGACATGAAGATAGGCCTAGAAGCTCAGCATTTTACGGTAGGCAATCATTCGCTTCTCGATGTCGTCGCGAGAAAGCTGTTTCATCCGTTCTAAGCCAAAACCCTCGACATTGAAACTGGCGACAAGTGTTCCGTAGGCCAGGGCCGTTTTGAGTGTTTTTGGCTCAAAGTTATCTTGCTCAGCCAGATAGCCCATCATGCCGCCGGCAAAACTGTCACCAGCACCTGTGGGGTCGATTACTTGCTCGGTGGGAAACGCGGGCAGCACGTAGGTTTCATGTTCGCTAAAGAACATGGCCCCATGTTCGCCTTTTTTGATGACCACAAACTTGGGGCCCATTTCTCGAACTTTGTGGCCGGCGAGAACTAAGTTTTCGGTGCCGGTTAGCAACTTTGCCTCGCTGTCGTTCAGCACCAAACCGTCCAACTGCTTCATCAGTTGGTCGAGATCTCCTCTCGCAGTGTTAATCCACAAGTCCATCGTGTCGGCCACCGCCAACTTGCGGCCAGGAACTTGCTCTAGCACCTTGGCTTGGACTGCCGGTACCCCGTTGGCTAGAAACACAAACTTGGCTTGCCGATACGATTCTGGCAACACAGGATCGAATTCGCCGAACACGTTGAGTTGAACATCCAACGTGTCGCGATCGTTCATGTTGTCGTGATAACGACCGGTCCAGGTAAATGTTTTTCCGTCGGAGACGGTTTGGAGTCCCGAAGTGTCGATCCCCCGATCATTCAGCAGGCGGGTGTGTTCTTCCGGCCAATCGGCCCCGACAACTCCCACCAAACGTGTGCTGGTAAAAAAACTTGCTGCGTACGAAAAATGGGTCGCCGACCCGCCGAGCATATTGTCTCGACGCTCTTGAGGAGTTTCGACGCTATCAATGGCAACCGAGCCGACAACGAGTAGGGGCATAGTAGGGGTCAGGGGTCAGGGGTCAGGGGTCAGGGTTACTGTCCCCAGTGCGGTCATACAAAACGAATGGAAAGGGCGATTATGCCCATATTGAAGTGTTGTGGGCAAGGCCTAGCAGTTAAATGGAATCGTTTCCCCACGCTAGTCCAAGATCACCACTTCTCCGCCGGCGATGGTTAACATGTGCTTAAAGACTTTCGGGTCGATCTTCTCTTCGATGAATGTTACGTGCGCATCGGCAAAGCCTGCCAAAAAGATTCCAGGGTGCATTGAGCCTGCAAGACCCTTCAAAGTGTTTTTGGGATCCAATTCCCAATCATCGGGCTGGGTCCAAGTAGCAGCCCGTTGGTTGTTGACTTGGAGGATCATAATCGTGTTGGATGTGCCGTCACGAAAGTTGGCAATGCGCCGTCCTTTTTCCGATCCGTCAAAAGCAAGCCCATCGCCTTTCACTCCCAAGTAATGGGTTTTTCCTTCTGCGGTGTTTCGATTGGAACTGGGGTCCAAAAATACTTCAGGCATTTGCGAGATCAATTTTTGATTGTGTTCGCTATCCCAGGGTTCATCGAGGCGAAACTGTTCGTATAGCTTTTGTTCCTCCAGGAATGGAAGAATATGAACCCGCCAACTCAATAACGGTTTGCCATCGGCTGAGTAATTAGCATGTGCTGGAAATTTCCCATAAGAAGAATCGTAATTTAGCAACGCCAACAGGATATTTTTAATGTTGTTCTGCGACATACTTCTCCGGGCAGCCTCACGGGATGCTTGCACGGCGGGGAGCAACATTGCCACCAAGACTCCGGCAATGGCAATGTTTGTTAATTGGCTGCTATTCTCATCAACCTCATCTGAGTGGAATAGCGTAAAACGCTCACCATCGCGTTTTGGCGTCAGCCCCTCTGCCCATATCGGTGTCATTCGCTGCTGATACCGCCCCATCGCCTGCACGACAGGATCGTTATTGGCAAGCAGTGAAGCAGCCGACTCGGCGGCGGTAAAGCTGTAGAGGCCGATGGCCTCCTCGATGAGTTTCGATACTCGATCTGCATCGTCGCTGTTGTTGGCATCGGCTGTGAGTTCCCAGGGGCCTGCGCCAGAAAGACTTCCTCGCAGTTCGACACGTTTCAAATAATCGGGCAATTCAAAAAATAGCTGGTACTCCGCAGGCACGTTATTAACTGCCTGTGATAAACCCATTTGGATCAACGGGCGTAGGTTTTCAAGGTCGACCGAGATAAACAGGTCGTCACGGCTGCCGATGGTGGCCAACCGTTTGATTAAGGCGCCTTTCGGGGCCTCTTTATTGCGCAGTAATTGTTGCAGGGTGGCATCGGGTGCGAGTAGCAGCTTGGTTTCGGCGACCGCGGCAAAACTTGGCAGGAAGGGTTGCTGGCTCTTGAGATAGGGCTTGCCGTTGAGTTCGGCAGGCGTGGTGTGGCCGGTGATTTCGTCAGAAAGCTCAGCCAAGTCGATCGGCTGGGTAAATTCCACGATGGCCGAGTACAGGTTGGAAGGCGAAGCCGAGATGACGATTTGTTTGATATCCACCGGGTCGAACCCAAGGTACTGTTGCCCAGCAGCGCTGACGACTTCGATGGGCATCATCTGCATCGCCTCAGAAGTCAGCAATTGCCTGGGCCGGAGAACTCCGATAGCCGAGGCGTACGATAATACATAGCTTGATTCACCCGCCGTGGGCGATTGCTGATTGGCTTGCTCTGCACGGATTGCTACGGAGGGTGCTGTTGCCATGACCAATGTCATCAACCAGCACAGCCCGCGAAAACTTCGGGAACGAGAGTTTAAGAAAGAAGACATTGCAAAACCTTTCAGTGGTCTACGCCGCGCGAGTGAGAATGCGTTCGAGCATTCTCTCAACCTAGGGCGATTTAGCTAGGAAGTCAAGCATTGCTCGCGATTCGCATACGCGCTAAATCGAACTCACCTAGCGTTTTGCTTTCGCCCAAGAATCTCGTAAGGTCGCCGTGCGATTAAAAACAGGCTTGCCAGGTTTTGAGTCGATGGGATCGACAAAGAAGTAGCCGTTGCGCTCAAACTGAACATGGTCTCCGCTTTGCGCTTCTGATAACGAAGGTTCGAGCTTGGCGTCGGTTAGTACTTCCAATGAATCCGGATTAAGGTTGTCGAGAAACGAACCACCTTCGGGCGATTTGCCCGGATTTTCGGCGCTGAACAAGTGGTCGTACAGTCGCACCTCTGCATTGAGGGCGTGTTGCGCCGAGACCCAGTGGATGGTTCCTTTTACTTTTCGGCCATCCGGAGCGTTTCCGCCTTTGGTTTCAGGGTCGTAAGTGCAGCGTAGCTCGACCACATTGCCAGCCTCGTCCTTGATCACTTCGTTGCAAGTAATAAAGTACGCATATCGTAGCCGCACCTCGCGGCCCACCGACAGTCGAAAGAACTTCCTCGGTGCATCTTCCATAAAGTCGGCCTGCTCGACATACAGTTCCCGCGAGAAGGGCACCTTGCGGGTTCCGAATTCTGGTTTCTGCGGATGATTGGCCGCTTCCAGTTCTTCGACCTGTCCTTCGGGGTAATTTTCGATTACTACCTTTAATGGCTTTAAAACACCCAAGACACGGGGAGCCCGCTCGTTGAGATCCTCGCGAATCGCATCTTCTAGCCAAGCCATGTCGATGGTGCTGTTGAACTTTGCGACCCCAATACGCTCGCAGAATGCTCGGATCGACTCCGAAGTATAGCCTCGACGGCGTAGCCCTCGAATCGTCAGCATGCGCGGATCGTCCCAGCCTTCGACATGTTTCTCATTGACCAATTGCAATAACAGTCGTTTGCTCATCACCGTGTAGGTAAGGTTTAGGCGGGCAAACTCAATCTGTTGCGGGTGATGGATGCCAAGCGACTCGCAGAACCAGTCGTAAAGCGGGCGATGATTTTCAAATTCTAAGGTGCAAATCGAGTGGGTGATCCCTTCGATCGAATCGCTTTGCCCATGGGTGAAATCATAGGACGGATAGATGCACCATTGGTCGCCCGTCCGATGATGATGGGCCCGCTTGATGCGATACATGACCGGGTCGCGAAGGTTTACGTTCGGCGAAGCCATATCGATCTTCGCTCGGAGAGTATGTGAGCCGTCCTCGAACTGGCCTGCTTTCATCTGCTCGAACTGTTCGAGATTTTCCTCGCAGGTCCTGTCGCGGTTGGGGCTGTCACGTCCCGGCTCGGTGAGCGTGCCGCGATACTCTCGCATTTGTTCGGCATCGAGATCGCAGACATACGCCTTGCCCGCCTTAATCAGTTGGACTGCCCAATCGTAGAGTTGGTCAAAGTAGTTGGAGGCGAAAAAAAGCCGGTCCTCCCAATCAGCCCCGAGCCAGCGGATATCGTCGGTGATGGCGTCGACATACTCCTGCTCTTCTTTGGCGGGATTAGTATCGTCGAACCGCAAATTGAATTTGCCGTCGTACTCGCGTGCTAGCCCTGCGTTCAAACAGATGCTCTTGGCATGCCCGATGTGCAAATAGCCGTTGGGTTCGGGCGGAAATCGAGTTTGAACCCGACCGTCGTTTTTGCCAGTCGCGAAGTCGGCATCGATGATCTGCTGGATAAAATTGCGTGACGGTGTTTTTTCTTCGGTGGGAGTCGGCATCTGTAGTCCTAGTAGTAACGGCGTTCCAAAACAGGGCCATCGCCTTGTTTAGAATACCAATCTAGCAAAAGTTGCTGGCTGGCAGTACGCCGGTTACTGATTTAATCGCATGCAGCATAGCCAGCAGGATTGCAATTACCCATGCAGGAGCCCACAATGACGGCACTTTGAGGAGTCCTTCCTAAACCGCTTTCACCAAGAGGTTTCGACATGATTGTCACGAATACGGAAACGATTGCCGGCTACCGAATTCATGAAATTAAAGGCTTGGTCCAGGGCAATACGGTTCGGGCTAAACATGCAGGTCGCGACATTATGGCGGGACTAAAGAATCTCGTTGGTGGTGAGCTCAAGGGCTACACCGAGCTGTTGACCGAATCACGACGGCAAGCCACAGAGCGTATGATGTCGCAGGCAGAGCAATTAGGGGCCAATGCAGTTGTCAACGTCCGCTTCACGACGAGTGCCGTTACTGCAGGGGCCGCCGAATTGTATGCCTACGGAACGGCGGTCGTCGCCGAACCGGGCGCATAACATGCCTGCTGGTTGGTAACAACAAACGGCATTGCTGCAAAGGAATCGAAGACTATGGACGAACTTTTAGTTCAGCTGTTGGGCGTTCTTTTTTTAATCGGCTTGGGCTGGTCTGTCGGTTCGTATGCCGAACGGCGTCACTTGGCTCGTTTGGCCGAACGCGAGAAGAGCAATGGCGCCTTTCTCGTGACACAACTAAAGAGCTTTCCCGCCTATACCGGCAGAGACCTACCTCCTCAGTTAATCGTGGCAGAAACCGTGGTAGCCTCGGACTACTTCAAATCGTTTCTTGCCGGCCTCCGACGGTTATTCGGTGGCGAAGTGCGCAGTTTTCAGTCCTTGCTGAGCCGTGCTCGACGAGAGTCGACCCAGCGAATTGTCGAAGAGGCTCGGGGAATGGGCTACAACGCTATCTGCAATCTCCGCCTAGAGACCGCTGACGTCGGTGGTAGCTCTGCCAATAAAAAAGGGGCGGCCATGGTCGCCATCATTGCCAGCGCGACGGCCTATCATTGCCAATTACCACAGGCTTAGGGATGGGTTGGATGAGTAAACCCAACCATCAACCTGGCATCGAGAACGAACCCCATCTACAAGGTCAGGGTTTTAGCGGCGATCCCACGGAAGAAAAAGCTGCTCAAAAGCTTGCCCACGAGCAAAGCAACGCGACCGATGCAGATCATGTGGAACACACCGTCTGGAGCGAGCCGGCGTTGTCTCCGCTATTGGTAGGTCAGCCGAGTGAAGAACAACTGACCTACCAACGCTGGATGGCCTCGAACATCCGCAAAACCACTTGGGCAAAAAGTTGGTGGATTACTTTGCTTGTCATTCTAGCGGCTGGGCCTTGGGGCATTCTCGGAGCCATTGCTAGTTTAGGGACGAGTTCATTTGCTGTGCTACTGGTTATCGTCATTGGCCCTGTGACGGAGGAAGTTACCAAAGTCGCAGCCGCGCTGTGGGTAATCGAGAAGCGCCCGTTCTTGTTTCGCTCGATAGGGCAAATTCTACTCTGCGCTGCCTGCGGTGGGCTTGCCTTTGCTGCGATAGAGAATCTTGTCTACACGAACTTCTACTTTCCTGAACATACGCCCGAGTTTGTCGCCTTCCGCTGGACGGTGTGTGTTGGCTTGCACGTCACCTGTTCTTTTGTGGCAGGCGTAGGACTTGCGAGAATATGGGACAACGCAATTCGCAACCAACACCGCCCGCGATTGGCGTTGGGGGTGCCCTGGTTAGTGATCGCGATGGTTGGACATGGGCTCTACAACCTATCGGTAACCCTCGCTCAAACGGCAGGCTGGCTCGATTTGGGTATGCCCGACCCGCCGGGGTGATGAGTCATTGGCCAGATGGGCCGGAAGTCATACTAGCGTAGGCATTCTTTTCGGCCGTATTCGATAACACGAAGCATCAAATCGGGGCCGTAAACTGGCTGCTTTTTCAGGGGAATTATTCCTCTAATCCCTCGGTTTTTCTGCCCCTAGTCGACGCTGCGGACGTTGCCTATGATGACACGCAAAAAGGAGTGGCTAATATCGCTTTCAAAAGATCAGCAGAGATAATAGCGGTACCGGGTACTTTAATTATTTGTGATTTGGGCGTTGTTTGACTGTATCTTTCAGGGATTGCTCCAGAACGCGAAGGAATCGATGAACAAACGAACAATGAACTCCTTTCCCATTTCGCTTAGACCTCTTTCGATCGCTTGGGCAACCATTCTGGCGATTGCCTTTGTGTTTCTGCCTGCTTCTGCTTGTCTAGGTGAAGATGGAGTTGAGTCGTCGACCAATGACAATCGCTCCAGCGAAAAACTGATTCCCGACTTCAAAGCGCTAGCGGGTTCACCACCGACCCACTTCGACCTGGGGCATATCTTTGCCAACAGCCCGGCCGATACGGGCGAGCCGTTAGAGATATCAGTCATCCACAACACCAAAGAAAAGGTGGCCCAGGCAACGATTGAAGGCGACCAACTGCAGCTTGAATGGAAAAAGGTTGGCAAGACCAACATCACCATCCGCGCGATAAACCCGACCACGAAAAAAATTGTCGACGTTCGTTTCAAGGTTCAGGTTTGGCACCCGGACTATTGGGCGCTGGCGATGATTGTGGCTGGTGGATTGGGCATTTTTCTGCTGGGAATGAAAAATCTTTCTGAGGGGTTGCAAGCAGTTGCCGGGGGTGGTTTGCGGCGGATGATTAGCATGGTGACCGACAATCGTTTTATGGCGATTGGGGTCGGTGCCTTAGTCACCACCTTGGTGCAATCGAGTTCGATCACCACGGTGATGGTCGTTGGCTTCGTCAATAGCGGCTTCATGAATCTTTCGCAGGCCATCGGGGTCATCATGGGCGCGAATATCGGTACCACTATCACAGGCTGGATTTTGGCATTGAAGATTGGCAAGTATGGTCTTCCGATGCTCGGCATCGGAGCGTTTTGCTATCTATTTGCCCGTAAGGATCGTGTTCGCTACTTGGCGCTCGCCGTCCTGGGGCTGGGGATGGTTTTCTTTGGCCTGGAGCTAATGAAAAATGGCTTTTCGATGGTCAAAGATTTGCCCGCTTTCGATGCTTGGTTTGCCCGCTTCGATGCCAGTAACTATTCAGGCGTGCTTAAGTGTGCAGCTGTCGGTTGTGTGCTCACGTTTATCGTCCAATCCTCGTCGGCCACCCTGGGCATTACGATCAGCCTAGCATTGACCGATGTAATCGGGTTTGAGACGGCTGCAGCGTTAGTTCTGGGCGAGAATATTGGCACAACGATTACCGCGTGGCTTGCCTCGTTAACCGCCACCACGGTTGCCCGTCGGGCAGCTTATTTTCATGTGTTGTTTAACATTCTGGGCGTTGCCTGGATTACCGCAATGTTTTCGCAATACATTGTGATTATCAATGGGCTGCTTGATCTCGAATTCATTCGCTGGCTTGCCGGTACCGACGCTGCAACAGGCGAAGCTATTAGTGTGACGGTGAAAATTGCCACGGTGCATACTTGCTTCAACGTGGTAAACACCATCCTCTTCTT
The DNA here is from genome assembly GCA_029259945.1 of Planctomycetota bacterium. Taxonomy (GTDB): domain Bacteria; phylum Planctomycetota; class Planctomycetia; order Pirellulales; family Lacipirellulaceae; genus Bythopirellula. The sequence goes on along the minus strand of JAJDEF010000028.1, from coordinate 108,477 downwards.
CCCGTTTGCAGGCATGTTGGGATCGCTACTCGAACGAATTGTGCCCCAAAAAGATTCCAAAGAAAAACCGCATCTCACCAGCCTCGATATTCGCATGCTTGAAACACCAGTGATCGCTATCGAGCAGTCGCGAGTCGAAATACTCCGAATGGGAGCAGGCTGCAATAAAATGATGGATTGGGTGGCCGAGATTTCGCAACAAGACGAGCCCGATCAAAAAATAGTGCAAAAGGTATTCCATCGCGAAGAGGTGCTCGACACCGTCCAGGATGAGATCGTTGTGTTTCTCTCGGATCTTTTGGCGGCGAATCTGCCCCACGATGTGATTGACAAGGGCCGTAGTCAACTTCGCATGGCTGACGAGCTGGAGTCCATCAGTGACTACATCACCTCGATCCTGAAATTTCATCTCAAACTACAAAACCAGGGGCACACTTTTACAAAGGGGATGCGAAAGCAACTCGACGAACTGCACCAAATGGTCACCGACTATTTGCGGTTTGTAACAGGTGGCTACGAACGACGCGAAACCGAGGTGATTACCAAGGCAAAATCAAAATGCTCGGAGATTGAGCACCTTGTGCGCTTACTGCGAGATGAGCATCTTCAGCGCTTGTCAGAAAAGAAGGTCGAACCGCACGTGAATGTCGCGTTTACTTCGACGCTTAATTCCTACCGTCGGGTGAGCGACCACACGCTCAATGTTGCCGAGTCGCTGGCGGGGGCTAAATAAACGTGCGAGTGCCTGAACACGGCGGAAAGCCATGTAGGGTGCCACTGCTGGCTTGTCCAGCAGTGCGAGGCGGGTACCAGGATTCCACTGCTGGACAAGCCAGACAGTGGCACCCCTCTATTTGGCTGTGTCGGTCCACTAGTTCTTACTCTTTCAGAGTTGGCAGGATGATCTCCTCCTGCGCGGGGGAGCAAGTCGAACACTGGGTACCGCAGTAGCCGAGTAAGACGCTTCTCTGAAAGCCGCAAGGGATTGAGGCGTCGACCATCGATTGATGATACCAACGCATGACGTTCACATGGTTCGAGACACTCAGGTCAAATATCCCGCGCACGGGGCGGGTGCCTTCGACCTTATAATTTTGTACGCCTCGACATTGGACCGATGCTCCGAAACCGCTGATGCCGGGGGCCCAATAGTTTTCCACCGAGTAGGCATGACGCGTAATCGCGAGTTCTTCAAAAATTTGGCGATGAAGTAGCTTCGGGGCGTCAAGAAGGGTTACCTGCGCCAGCGGGCCTTGGTTGCTCAGGCAGACTGTCGCCTGAGCCGCTACAAGCGTGCCCAGACTATGAGCGATAATTTGAGTACGCATGGGATCGACACCGCGCCTCTGCAGCGCCGCTGCCATCATTCGCCCCTGTTCTTTACCGATGCGTTCTGCAGATCTCGGAAACGGCGATACTCGGACAGCATTCCAGTCCCAGCTGAGAATGTTGTAGGTATCGCCACAGCGACACTTGATCGCTTTTGCCCCAGCTCTGCCCAACGAAGTATGGATGAGCTTCGGCAACGGGTTCATGCCATGCGTAATGACGATCGTTGGCTTGGCAGGATCGATGGGGTCGCATGGGCGAGCACCGCAAGAGTAGTTGAGCAGCGTCCCATGGAGCCCTGTTCCGCCCGTCTTGAGCACAGCCGTGTTCAGCCCGCACCCAGATGACATGCAGCCCACCAGAAGGCAAAGCACCAAATTGCGTCGGACTAAGTCCATCCGTAACCTGCTAAAGTTTGATGTCTGTAGGGGTTAGGAGTAAGGGTTTCACCCAGGGGGTTACGCCCTAGTAATTTATGGAAAACTAAGATATATTCGTCCCTAATCTGTTATCGGCAGGATGGCAGGGTCACCTTCAAGCGGGGATTTCAGACATTTTTTCCCTTAGTAGAAGAAAACTCGGCCTATCTTGCTTGACAGAAAATGACTGTACTAATACAACTAGTACAGAGAGGTAATCATGCAGTTTCAATGCGATACAGCCAGTCGAACACCCATCTATCGGCAATTGATCGATCAGGTTCGTGCCGGAGTTGCCCGTGGGCGGCTACTGCCCGGCGATCGGTTGCCCTCGGTACGGCAGTTATCCCGCGAATTAGTGGTTAATCCAAATACGGTGGCTCGTGCTTATACCGAACTGGAACGCGAGGGAACGCTGCTCACCCAGCAAGGCCGCGGGGTGTTTGTGGCGACTCCTGGCAACGATCTTACGAAGAAAGCGCGGCGGAAGCAGCTTGCCGAGAAGCTCGATTTACTCTTTGTCGAGGCGGTGCATCTTGGCTTTACGTCTGATGAATTGTTGGCCATGGTGCAAGATCGCATCGGTCAATTTGCGTTTGTCACCGAAGAAAAGGACTCGCCATGACCGACGTCATACGTACTTTTCGATTAACCAAACACTACGATTCGCGTCGGGTGGTCGACTGCTTGAACCTTCGTGTCCAACGAGGGCAAGTTTATGGTTTTTTGGGCCGTAATGGCGCAGGCAAATCGACGACCATCAAAATGCTGATGGGAATGGTCCAACCCGATAGTGGCGAAGCTGAGTTGCTGGGTGAGAAGGTCTCGGCGCTGAATCCAAAAACGCGAGAGCGAATCGCCTACATTGCCGAGGGGCATCCGCTTTACAACTGGATGAACATCGGCGAGGCAGTCCGTTTTGGGCGGGCATTTTATAGCAACTGGAACGACATCCTCGTCGAGCAGATTCTCGATCATTTTGAGCTATCAAGAAAGCAAAAGCTGCGGCAACTTTCCAAAGGGCAGCAGGCGCAAGTTTCGCTCGCTCTGGCGGTTGCGCCCGAGCCCGAGTTATTAATTCTTGACGACCCGACCCTGGGCTTAGATACCGTGGTGCGGCGTGATTTTCTCGAATCGCTGATCCAGATTATTCACCGCAAGGGGCGGACGATTTTGATTAGCTCGCACATCTTGGGCGATGTCGAGCGTGTGGCCGACCGGATTGGCATCATGGTCGACGGGGTGTTGCGAGTTGACTGTTCGACCGATCATTTTCGCGAATCGGTGAAAAAGCTGGTGCTCGATTTTTCGGGCCCGGGTCCCGAATCGGTCGATTGCCCCGGTTTGGTCAATTCTTGGACTTTGGGCTCGCAGCTCGAGCTGATTTTGGTGGGCTACGACGAAGCCCAACGCACAGCGGTCGAATCGTTGCAGCCGAAGAATATCGAAATTGTGGATTTGAATCTCGAAGAGGCGTTTATCGAATACACCCGCGGCCGCAAGCGTTCGCTGCCGCTTTTTGCTAGGGAGGAGAGCCGCCATGATCAAGGCGTTGACGATCAAGGAATTGCGTGAGTCGGTTGGGCTTGCTGCTTTGGCTGCGTTAGGGATGGTGTGGGCCCTTGCTGGGCTGATGGGGGTTCAGCCGCTTCGATTTGTGATGAGAGATGTTTTTTCTGATCAAACGATCGCCTTCGTCAATGATGGCTTTACGGGTTGGGTCGGCCTCTTTGTCGGTGGGTTAGCCGTTGCACTGGGCCTCAAGCAAACGGCTTGGGAGCATGGACGTGACACCTATTATTATCTGTTGAGCCGCCCGATCGCGCGTCGGGTGGTTTTCGCAACAAAGATCGTCGTCGGGGTGCTGCTGGTCGTTGTTGTGCCGGCGGTTGCTATTGGTGTTTACGGTTTTTGGGCGTCGATCCCGGGCAAAAAGGCGGCACCCTTTGATTGGTCAATGACCCTTGATGCTTGGAAATTGGCGATGACACTCCCCTTGGTTTACCTGGGAGCTTTCCTCAGCGGGCTAAGACGGGCTCGGTGGTTTGGCACGCGGCTCATCCCGCTAGCCGCTGCGATCATTTGGGCGGTGCTCGTAAGCAGCGCTCCGTTTTATTGGTTGTATCTCCCGCTGTTAGCCGTGGGATACGTCGGGGTGCTGGTCGCGATTTTTTACTTCGCCGAGACCAGTGATTTTTAACATTAAGAGCCTATAGCCCGGCCATCCTGGCCGGAAGCCGTGACACGCACTTCACTTAAAAAAACTTAAACTCGGAGCCCTCTCCCATGTTAAGCAAAATCGTTACACGCAAGTGGATCTCCGCGATGGTGTTGACACTCGGGCTGAGTGTGGCTTGGGGGGTTGCCGCTGGACTGATAGGGTCGATTGGCAAGGCGTTGCGATCCTCAACCTCCATCACTTCTGAGCAAATAGTTGTCGCAGCAGACGGCACACCGTTAATTCGAACTCGGGTTAACGGTAACTACTATCACACCAAGCTACGCACCCTGGACGGCAAAGAGATTGACCAGGATATTCAAGGTTGGTTGAATTCGGTCAGCGTTGAAAAGCCGTACCGCGAGCCACCATGCTACAATTCGCTCATACCCTGGCGAGAGCGAATTGCAGGTGTTTCCAGCAACCAAAATCCGCCAATGGGGTGGCTTGCCATCCGCGACACCGAGCGGCCGGGGCACGCTTACTTTGTGGGCTACGACCCGAAGACAAAACAAAATATCGGTTATTTAGGGCGTGATGGTTTACGGTCGTCGGTGCCTGCGCACAGCGAATGGTTTGATCTGAGGCATAAGACATTGAGCTGGCGTTTTAGCCCGTTGAGTTCTCGAAGAAGTGTGAATTACGGGGCTTATGGCTATAACTATGGGCGAGTGAGTACGACGGATGAGCATCGACTAAGCTTCGACAGCGTTTTCCTAGTCGATGGCGATGAAGTGAAAGAAATTGATTTAGCAAAAAGAGAAGTGCGCACCCTTGCTAAGCTCGAAGGATTGAGATCGATAAAAATTGCGGCGATTCCGTTACCGGCGGAGAACGATGACCAAGAACTACCAAGCAATCGCGAAGAGGAAACGACAGATTTTCCCACCGACGAAAGCGTTGACACGCAAAGCGCCCAGTCGCCTTTTCGATTAGCAGCAATGCAGACATGGACGTTGGCTGTAGGGGTCCCTTCGTCTATCGATAGCAAGCATAAGACGGCCGATCGATTGTTCGCGCAATGCGACGACCGACTTGTGGTGATCAACCCCTTCGACAATTCACAGCAAACCTTTCAAGTGCCTGATGCTCTTCGTGGGGGTGGCTATCAGGTCTATTGTGTGAGTGAAGATCAGTTGTTAGTGCAATTTGGGCATGGGTATTGGGAATCTGGCCCTAACTATAAACTGTGGTGGATGGACACCGAAGGAAACATCGAGCAGGAAAAAACCTTGCAACTCTTGGGATGGGTTCCGCCGAAACCTTCTGCGTTTCATTTTGCCGGAACTGGGGCTGCTACCCCGACGTTATTGCCTTGGCTGGTCGGAGTCTTTGGCTTTGTACCGATGGAGATGATGAACAATTACGAGGTAGAGACCTACCGCGCGGCTTTGAATAAGTTGATGCCCAAATGCTGGCTAACACTGGTCTCGATCTTAATCTTATCCATCATTTTCACACGGCTTGTTTATAAGTCACAACGAAAATATTCCCGTGGGAATACGTTGCTTTGGTGTGTGACCGTCTTTCTGTTCACGTGGCCAGCGCTGATGGCCTATTGGGTCATCCATCGCCGACCGGTGCTCGAAGCGTGTGGCGAGTGTCATGCCGAGGTGCCACGAGATCGCGACGCCTGTGCTCGATGCGAAACCCAATTTGCCGAGCCGGTGCACCTAGGAACCGAGATTTTTGCTTAGCTTCGGCTCAGGCCAGCTTTGATTTTCTATGCCTGAGTGCTGTTAGGTATGGGCTGGGTAATCCTTTAGCGCTGCTGGAGCACCAGCCCTTGCCAACCGATGAAAATCGGTGACAATTACACGGGCATCTTCTGGGGTGATCGGTTTTTTCGTAAAGTCTATCACATAAAAGACTTAGGCTCTGGGTTTGCGTCTGACACTGGATCGCCGCGTCAGAGCCTTCTGAAAGCTGCGTTCTAGGGTTTTCCTATGAAGCTAGGTTTGCACCACGGGGGCAGTGTTTATAATGAAATCAAACCGTCATCACTTCACTGGATTATCGCTATGAAGAAACCACACCTTACTCCCCGCCAACGTGAAGTTGTACGACTATCGAGCCTTGGCTGCACCAATGATGAAATTGCGCGGATTCTAGGCATCTCAGAATCCACGGTCGACAACCACCGCGACCGCGCTATGTTTGCGATGGGTACCAACAAGGCCCCGTTGTTAGCTCGCCTAGCCATCAAACATCGAATTACGACGCTTAACGACCGACTGAGCAACGCGGAGAAACGCAAGAGCGGCCGCAAGAAAGACGGTTGGAACTAAAGGGTAATCGCCCAGGAGAATAGTCAGAGACTATTTTCCCTTGAGTGATCGCTGAAGATGGATCACCTGGACGCGAACTTCTTCCATGCTGGGATTGAGTCGCAACGCGCGACGAAACGATTCCAAGGAAGCAACCGGGTTTTCGAGTAGCAGGTAAGCTTGCCCCATGATCGAGGCTGCTTGAAAGTGGTAGGCGTTGATTTCCAATGCTTGGTGGCAGTCGCGAGTTGCGGCTTCGTGCTGGCCAAGTTGGAAAAATGCCTTGCCTCGACAGTACCAAGCCTGCGCGATCCACGGCACCTCTTGAATCAAAGCAGTCGCCAACTGTGCAACGCGGTCGTACTTTTTCTCCTCGAGGTGTTCGTTAATGGCCAGCAACTGCCGTCGCTGCGAGGGGGTTCCGATACGCATCCAGAGACGTAAAATGTTGTGTTCTGCTAGAGTACGTACACCGCGATCGCTGTCGACCAATGCGCGACCAAGGGTCATATTAGCTCGATAGTCGGCTAAGCGACCTAGTGCTAAAATAGCACCACGCCGGGCCCCCCGATCACCAACGATCGCCAGACGTTCAAGACTACCTACGGTATATGCCGACGAAACGCATTGCACATAGTCGCTGATATTTTGATCGACCAGATACCGCTCGTAGTGATGGGCAAGTAGCGGACGTTGAGGGTCATCGTTGCTCATGCGATGGTTTTTCCTACAAGTATGTGTAAGTTGCACACCCAGGTGCCGACACAGATGGTTCCAGTCGAATCAGAATTGGATTTTTAATCGCTCCTTTCAGTGTAATTGCAATTTGCTTTATCTCAATGAAAATGTACATTGTTCCGTTTTTTCCAAAAATCCTGGATGCCAGCAGGTGTCGACAATTACCGCCTATGGGCAGAAATGCAGCGAAAGGCATAGAAGTTTGAGTCTCATCGACCCCAAGCACGTTTCCTTGGCACTCCTAGCGGTGATAGGTTTATCCACCGTGTCAGCGTCGCTTGCGCAAAACTTATCCGCACCTACTGCGCAGCAGACAGAGTGGAAATTGCAGCAGCGGTTTTCGGTGACATGGCAAGGTCAAGGGTTAGGTGCCGTGTTGCAGCGTTTGGCTGAAACGCAAGGGATCTCCATCTGGCTAGACCGGCGTACTGATCCGCAGCAGGCAGTCGATTTGCGTTTGGATGATGTTTCGCTAACTGAAGTGTTAGAAGCCTTGGTCAAGAAGCAAGCTTTGGGCTTCACAATGCTCGGAAGCGTAGTTTATGTCGGGCCTGTCAAGTCATCGCGAGAGCTCCAGGCGCTGTCAAGGCAATTACATGAATCGCTAAAACGCATACCATCATCTACGAAAAAACGGTGGTTAAGAAATGATCCGAGCGACTGGCCACGACTGGGCAACCCTCAAACACTGCTAGCCGAACTACTAGAAGAGGCCAGCCTGAAACTACTAAGCAAGGATTTGATTCCCCATGACTTGTGGGAGGCAAAGCAATTATCTCCTCTCCCGTTGGTTGATCGCGTGGTACTCATTCTCGTGGGATTTGATCTCACTGCCCGCATTTCAGCCGATGGCGAAGCGTGCGAAGTGGTTCCCATTAAACATCCTGTTGCTGTCAAGCGTAACAAACGAAAAGCAAAACGCCCAAAACCCTTAAGGCGACCCGCTCGTAAAAAAGAAAAGCAATACAGCTTACAACTACAGAACCAGCCTGTCGGCGCGATTATCGATCAACTCGCCAAACAGTTGAAGCTGGAAGTTGTGTGGGACAAGGTTGCAAGCAAAAGTCGAGATCGACGTGTCTCGTGTCATGTAAAAAATGTCGGCCTCGACGAACTGCTGAATAGCGTTCTTTCCCCTGGTGGCTTGCGATTTCAACGTGACGGTCAACAAGTCAAGATCATGGCAGAGTAGTGGTAGATAATCGCGATGGCTACCTATGCGAGTCGAGACGGCTCGGCTATGTTGGAACACGACTCGTGAACTGACGATGGCCCATCAATTCATCTTTGCTCGAGCAGCCCGTTGATAAAGTCATTCTCGCTACGAGATTGAGATTTCAAAGTGATTTGTTGACACGTTGCTAAGGATCAATACCGTGGACACTTTCAGCGTAATAGAACAACGGCGAAGTGTGAAGCATTACGACTCGCGCTATGCGATGCCGCCGGAAGATGCAGATCGGTTACTCGATTTGGCGATGCTCTCGCCGACTTCGTTTAACATTCAGAATTGGCGATTTGTGAAGGTAGAAGACCCGGCGTTACGAAAGCAAATTCGAGCGGCTGCATGGGATCAGGAGCAAGTAACCGAGGCTCAGCTGTTATTGGTGCTTTGCGCTGACCTGAAAGCTTGGGAAAAGCAGCCGGATCGGTATTGGAAGAATGCGCCTCAGGCCGCGCAGGAAATGATTGTGCCGGTGATAGGTCAGTTCTATCAAAACGGCGGAGAACAAGTGCAACGTGATGAGGGGATGCGTTCTTGTGCCATCGCCAGCCAGACTCTCATGTTAGCAGCAAAAGCGATGGGCTATGATTCGAATCCGATGATCGGTTTTGATCCAGATGCAGTCGCCAAGCTAATCAATTTGCCAGACGACCACGTGATAGCTATGATGTTGGTGATCGGTAAAGCGGCAAAACCTGCAAGGGAACGCGGTGGACAATTGCCAAAAAACGAAATTGTAGTGGTCGATCGGTTTGCTAAATAGGTCCGCTTAACTGGGATAGCTCAAAAGCAACTTTCCCAGATAAGTTTTCACGGTGTCTCCCGTATCTATATGGGCACCTACGATCGAAATGTCGAAATGATTCTTGGGTCGTTCGTAGAGGTAGCTAAGGAAAAACATAATTATGACAATGAACTATACGGTACTTCAACGTTTGCAACGCACCATGCTCTGGACAGCAATGTTCTGTGTTGTCTGGGGTGTCATTCCAGCAATCGCCCAGGCAGAAACTGCTCGTGGCGTGGTGTTTGACGACCGTAATGCGAATGGTAGCCGAGACGCTGGTGAGCCTGGCATCGCTGGAGTTCATGTTTCAAATGGTGTCGACGTCGCTACAACAGACGCCGGTGGCAATTACGAAATCGGGATCAAAGACGACACTATTATCTTCGTTATCAAACCGCGGGATTGGAAAACGCGAACCGACAAGCTAAACATCTCTCGTTTTTACTATATCCATAAGCCCGAAGGGTCGCCGGACAAAAGGTATAAGTTTCGCGGAGTCGAGCCGACAGGGCCACTGCCCGAGTCTATCGATTTTGCTCTGACCTCGTCACCTGATCCGGATGAATTTACGGTTATCCTGGTCGGCGACCCACAACCTAACGATCGACAGCAAGTCCGTTATTACGCCAATGACGTAGTCGTCGAGTTAGTTGACTCCACGGCTTTGTTTGGCATGTCTTTGGGTGATATCGTCGGTAATGATCTCTCTCTTTTCGATGCAGTCAATGCGGTGCAAGGGGTCGTTGGCATTCCGTGGTATAACGTCCTGGGCAATCACGACATTAATTTCCAAGCCACCAGCGACCAATTTTCTGACGAAACGTTTGAGCGAGTTTATGGCCCGGCCAATTATGCCTTTCAATATGGGGCCGTGCATTTTGTCGTGTTGGATAACGTCTATTGGACTAGTGCTAATGGCAGTGAGAAAGGGAAATACGAAGGCCGACTTAGTGAAGACCAGCTAATGTTTGTCGCGAATTATCTGGAGCAGGTGCCCAGGGAAGATCGTGTCGTGCTCTGCTCGCATATTCCTTTGCCTCACATGGGGCCTACCGGTGGCCCCTACAGTACTCACGACTATCCACGGTTATTGAAAATTCTTTCTAGCCACCCTCACACACTTTCGTTTTCTGGACATACGCATGTCAACGACCACCGTTTTTCTGGCTCGGAGGAGGGCTACACGCCTACCGAGGGGACCGACCATCATCACCATAACGTGGTGACCGGCTCGGGGAGCTGGTGGCGTGGAATGCCTGACACTCGAGGTATCCCGTTAACCCCGATGGCCGACGGGGCACCAAACGGCTATGTTCTCGCTACCTTCCGCGGCAACGAGTATCGTCTTCGATACAAGGGCGCTCATATGCCAGAAGACTATCAGATTGCCGTCCACACCCAGGAAGTCGTTGACGTGGCGAATAGCGCTGCCGCAAAGGTCGTCGCGAATGTCTTTAATGGTAATTCAAAATCGAAGGTAAAGATGCGTGTTCGAGGCTTTGGTGACTGGCTATCTATGCAACATCTGCCGCAAATCGATCCCGCCTACAAGGCAGCCCAGCAACGCGATGTGATTCTGGCTGAGGGCAAACGCGCCCCGTTGCCGGCACCTAAGGTGTCGGGACATATCTGGAGCGCCCAATTGCCCGCCGGAATCCCGCGTGGTGTGCATATCCTCGAAGTTGAATCGACCGACATGTTTGGCCAAGTCGATCGAGGCATTCGGCTGATCGATGTTGATGAGTTGCCTGCGAAGTAAGTGAACAACGATCGAATCGGATTTTTCTACAGAGCCCCCCTGCCCCGCCCTCTTCCCGCTGCCACCTCGGCATCCTGGGCAGGATCTTCTGTCGCTGGTGGCAAGGTGGTCTTGCTGGCAGCAGAGCCTTCGAGTGGTGGTTTTAGCTTGCCTTCCTCGAACCACTTGTGTTCTGGACGGTCTAGAATATCTTGGATGACCTTTTCGACTGCCTTAGCGGCAGCGGCGTTGTTGTGTTCGGTGGCATGATTGATGAGCTCGCGTGCTTGCGGAATTAGCTCTTGATAGAACCTTTCGGCAACCTCGAACATGCCATGCCAATGGGCATAGTCAGGAGCCATCATCGAGGCACCATGACGGGCGCGACGGCCCTCGTGGTGCCAGAGATAGAACCAAGTCCATTCGATTTCTTCGTCGAATTGTGCATCCGAGATCAGTTTGTTCTGGCGTAAAGCGGCCATGATTGCCTTGCCGGGTTTGGCAAACTTTTCGTTGTAGTTCACAACAAAATCGTCGTATTGCTCGTAGAATGCATTGATATAGTTGTTGGTATGGCAATGCATACAAACTTGACTCATGCGGTCACGCTTATTTTGCCAGCTATCGCCTCCGTTGGCGAGGAGTTTTTGACGTTCTACCGCGTCCGTCTCTTTGATGACGGCATGAAGGGCATCGGTGTCCATCTTGGCGCTAATTGGGGGACGATTGGTCCACGAGATTCGTTCGCCCGGATCGTGGGTAATCGCTCCGCCCTTGCTATGAGCGGACATATGGCACGTGGCACATGTTGGCGCCTGGGTATAGTCTTCGCCCAGCACCCAGTGCTTGGAATCAAGGTTCATGTGTTCCTTCAAATCACGGTAGGCAACTCCGTGCTTCGACTCTTCGTAGATTTCTTTCTGAGGATGATCGGGGCCAAGATGGCACTTGCCACAGTTTTCTGGCTGTCGGGCACGACGTGGTGAAAAGTCATGCCGCGAGTGACAGGCCGAGCATGAACCGCGTGAACCATCGAGATTAATGCGCCCGATGCCGGTATTAGGCCAACTAGCGGTCGTGAAAATCGGCTGGTTGTCGTCGGTGTGTTTAATCCTAGCGATGGCTTCCAGGTTGGTCGGCTCACCTTTTTCGTTGGGCTGAAGATCGTCGACCGTGATGGGATCGCCTGAGGTACTCAATAAAGCCACTTTGCTACCGTGGCACTGTTTGCAGCCTGAATTGACGCTGGCCATACCGTTGACTAGCCCGACTTCCATGCCCGGTGTGGGCGAATGGGGGCTAAAGGGAACTCGCGAGCCTTCGACCGTTTCGGCGAGGAAATTGTCTAGCGAAGCCAAAATATTGCCGGCCTTTGCATGATGGCTGTGCGCGAATTCCTGGAATTCTTTGGGATGACATCGCGAACAATCAAGCGGCGTGACGACTGTGGCAATCGTAGCGCCGTAGTGGTGGAACGAGTCGGCGTCTTTTTCGTTTGCCTGATGACATTCAACGCAACCCACGCCCTTTACTGCGTGTGTCGAACCTTTCCAGTGGTCAATAATGCCAGGCGAGAGATTGTTATGGCACCAGACACACTTGGTCGAGTTCGCCGGAATCGAGACATGATGCACGACCAGCCCCGCCTCCTCGCGTTTGCGTGCGACTTCCATCGCCTGTACGAAAAGCAGAGAGGCCAAAAAAATGATCCCAAGAACGCCAATCAGCAATTGTTTTACTCGTAACGACATGGTTTGAGACCTTATGAATGACTCATTTCAAATCAGAACTATCTAACTAAGGTTTTGCACTTGTGTCATATATTTCGCGCTTAATGGGCGACTGCGGCTTCCCAAACAGTCAAGCCGATGATCAGCAGTACCGCAACGATTCCGATATAAGTGCTGGTTTCTTTGGACCGAGTGACACGCATCAGCAAACGGTCGACCCAAGGCCAAACGAACATCAGGAAGACAATGAAACCCATACTCAATACGGCAAACGTTGGTCCAAATAGTTTTAACCAACGGAATGTGGCATAAAAGAACCACTCTGGCTTAATCACTTCGGGAGTGGTGAGCGGATCAGCCGGTGGCCCTAATTCAGCGGGAAAGATGGTGGCGAGCGTACTGAGCACGATCATCAGCACCAAACCCAGCGTGAGTTCAGTCAATAAATGGTCGGGGAAGAAATTAAAATGTTTCGTCTCGTCTGGCTCGACTTCTTTTTCATCGGGAAATTGAAGTTCAGTAATGCCGTGCATCCGGATGAACGCAATGTGAACGACGATGAGCAGGATCAAGGTTCCTGGAAAGATCGCTGCGTGAAGGATGTAAAATCGGGGCAAAGTCTGTTCGTTGTAGGTTTCGCCGGCTAGCAGCATCTGTTTTAAAAATCCACCCACCACGGGGACGGTGTCCATGATATTGCCGCCAACAGTTGCCCCCCAGTAGCTCAATTGCTCGAATACAAGACTGTATCCCGTAAAGCCAAGCCCTAGGGTGACCATCAGCAAACTCATGCCGATAAGCCAATTGATTTCACGTGGGCGTCGGTAGGCTCCGGTAAAGTAGACTCGCATTTGATGGAGTACAACTGCGGCAATCATGAGAGTCGCCGCCCATTTGTGCAGGCCGCGGAAGTACCATCCGAAGGTGACTTCGTCGGTAATGTGGCGGATCGATTCGTAGGCGGTGGTCGAGGATGGTTGATAGTAGACCGCCAACATGATGCCGGTGACGATCTGAACAACAAATAGATACGCAGGAGTCCCGCCCAAGCAAAACCACCATTTTTTCATGTGATTCGGCACGGGCTCATTGGTCAGCTCGCGCAGCTGCGCCCCCGAAATCGGGACACGTTCGCTCCACCAATCTGCCAATCGCGACAAGTTTCAGTCCTCCAAATGTCTCGCTAAAGTTGCGGTCACGATGGGTGCCGCAATTCACGTCTACTTTTAAGCCCTTTTTCCAATCGTTGAGATGGGCATCTCAATGTATAAAGCGCCGTCTACGACCTGTAGGGCGTAGTGCGGTAAATCTTGCCCGTCTGCCGCTGGTGGGCCACCAATGGCCTTGCCGTCCGGAGCGAAGACACCGTTATGACATGGGCAAAAAAAACGTTGGTTGTTTGATTCCCAGTGAACTCGGCATCCAAGGTGGGGGCAGACGCTGGAAAGTGCGAGAAAACTGTCGGTGGTAGGTTCCTTGCCAGGGATAGACTCGTCGGCCAGTCGAGTGATTGTCACTGCCACGCCGGCTGGAGATTGGAACGGGAACGAATCGCCAGGGGCGATGCTGGCGGCATCGGAGACAAATATCCAGGCTCGATTTGAACGGGATGGGTAGAAGTACCGGCCCGCCATCGCAAAGAACGTCCCATAGCCACTGGCAAGCCCGCCCGCCATGATGACCGTCACGCTTGTCGACAGGAAGGTGCGTCGCCCGCTCTCGGTGTTTGCGTCTTGTTGAGTTTCATGTGTCACGATCAGGCTCGCTATCGCTCTTCCGCCGCCTATTGCCAATCCGATTAACGTAGGGCGACCGCCCCTGAATCTACTCTAGATGCAACCAAATAAACAGTGTGCAATATCGCACGGTCTCGCGGCCTTGTTTGCGGCAAGAATTGCCACGGCGCTGCAAACGGTATTTGTCCCCTTGCGATGCTGAAGAAATAAAACAACGAGTTCTGCCGCTTGCTGTCCTCGAATTTTGTCACGGCGTCGGGTGACAAAATGGACAAAACTCTTGGGTGTTTGAGACGGTTGAGACTTCTTTTGTCGGGTTTTTAATTTTTTGCCGTGGTGAGTTTTGGCACGAATCGGGCTGTTTGGGGTTTTGGCGGACAAAACTCTTTAGTTTTGTCCACTTTGGCACGCTGCGGAAACTGTAATCGCCGAGCTTTTCTTTCGATTGGGTTGGACAAAAGTCGATGGGGTTTTGTCCTATTTTGACCGTATGGTGTGACTTTATTGATAGAAAAGGTGACCGCTAATCGACGCTAATTTTTGTAGGGGATGGGTGGCACTGTCTGGCTTGCCCAGCAGTGGAACCCTGGTACCCGCATCACACTGCTGGGCAAGCCAGACAGTGCCACCCTTCGGGGATTCAAGTTTTAGGTTTTCAAAGAGCGGGTGCAGTGGTGTGCTGGGTTATTATCGTGGAATCGCGGGTGGAATTCTATCGGTACTTTTGGCCGGGTCGATTCTCGCAGAGACGGGGAGACGTCAGAGTTTTTTGGTTAGCATTGTCGTTTTGCTTTGCTGCACGCACGCTACAGACTTCCGGTAGGGAGAATTCAATTTTTCAATGCGTCATTAGCATACGCGACGACTTCTTCAAGCAAGGAGTTCCATTGCCACCCATTCATGGTTGCGATACTGAGATCGCCATACGCACGGAGTTGGCACAAGCCGCGAAGTTCTTCAGCTGCTGAAGTTCTGACGGCGCAATCGCTGCTTTCAAGTGCTATGCCCAGCCTCTCAAGAGTTTGCGCTTCCAGCAGCTTTGCATTGTCATTCAAAACTTCAATTGCGTCATCAATAACAGACATTTTTCTCCTTGCGGCCATCGAATGCCACGATTGAATGAATCAGTAATAACCTGACTGAAACCTCCAGTTGCAGTTAGGCCAACCCGGGGCTTCCTACCTAAGATGCAACATGTTCCTCAGGCAACAATTGAGCCCATAGGATGGGCCTAGCGGAACCATCCTACCATCTCCAAAGCTGGGGATTTTTTAACGGGACAGGTTTGGCCCCCTTTTATTGTCTCGATGCGGTAATCAGAGTAGCAATTTGTGTGCAGTAGCAAAAGTATTGCTCCTGTAGCCCCGAGCTTGCGCTCAGGTGAAATGCAGAGTCTCTATTGGATGAAAGCTGAATCACGGAGGGCATAGAGAACACCGTGAAAAGCTTGTTTCCAGGCACTCTGTGCTGCTCTGCGTCCTCTGTGGCAAATTTACCCGGAAAAAATATTGCTGAAATTTCACCTGCACTACGAAAACTACTCTACCAATCTTTGGAGACTCCATCGGGTAGTTCCGGCCAGGATGACCGGGCTATGGGGTGGTCAAGTTGGTTTGGGGCTGATTGACATTTTGCGGTTTTGGGAAGTATATTTTGGGTTTCCCGTATCCCGACTCACATGAACCTACTGGTGCTATGACGACCACGACGAAAGATATTGCCCAGCTTGCCATTAATACGATTCGCACCCTCTCGATGGACGGGGTTGAGGCCGCCGGGTGTGGCCATCCTGGCACCCCGATGGCGCTTGCTTCGGTGACGTACCAGCTTTGGTCGGACGTGTTGCGATACGACCCGACGGCTCCGAATTGGCCTAACCGCGACCGCTATGTCTTGTCGTGCGGCCATGCGTCGATGCTGATTTATTCGATGCTTCATCTGTCGGGTGTTCGCCGAGCCAAAGCCGATGGGACGGTGACCGACGATCCTTCGGTGTCGCTCGACGACCTGAAAGATTTTCGACAGTTAGGAAGCGTCACGCCAGGGCATCCTGAGTATGGCCATACGACGGGAGTCGAGACCACGACCGGCCCCTTGGGGCAAGGTTTGGGCAACAGCGTGGGAATGGCCATGGCGAGCAAGTGGTTTGCTGCTCGCTATAACAAGCCGGGGTTCGAACTGTTTGACTACAATATCTACGCTCAATGTAGTGACGGCGATTTGATGGAAGGCGTAGCTTGCGAGGCGGCATCGTTGGCGGGGCACCTTAAGCTTTCGAATCTCTGCTGGATTTACGATGATAATGATATCACGATCGAAGGCAGCACCGAGTTAGCTTTTAGTGAAGATGTCGCTACTCGTTTTCAGGGTTTGGGTTGGAATGTCGTCACGGTGACCGATGCCAACGACCTTGATGCATTGTCGGCAGCCTACGGCACTTTTCAGCAATGCGATGATCGCCCCACGATAATCATCGTAAAAAGCGTTATCGGCTTTGGTTCGCCGAACAAGGCCGGGTCGGCGGCAGCCCACGGGGCAGCTTTGGGGGCAGACGAAGTCCGCCGCACCAAAGCGACGTACGGTTGGCCCGAAGAGGAATCGTTTGTGGTGCCCGACGGAGTGGCTGAGCATTTTCAAAACACGATGGGCGATCGTGGCCGTGCTGGCCGTGAAGCCTGGGATACTCAGCTAGAAAAATATCGCTCGGAGTATCCCGCGCTGGCGAAGGAACTCGATCTGATTCAGAGCCGAGAGTTGCCAGAGGATTGGGATGCCGAGGCGATCCAATTCGCAGCCGACGAAAAAGGCGTTGCCACGCGTAGTTCCGCAGGGAAGGCGCTCAACGGTTTTGCGAAGAACATTCCTTGGCTACTAGGCGGATCGGCCGACTTGGCGCCTTCGAATAATACCTTGCTTACGTTCGACGACATGGGTGATTTTTCGTCAGCGAGCTACGGCGGTCGCAATTTGCGTTTCGGCATTCGCGAACATGCGATGGCGGCTGCCGTCAACGGACTGGCACTTAGCGGGTTACGTCCTTATGGGGCCACCTTCTTTGTGTTTAGCGATTACATGCGTCCCTCGATTCGTCTGAGTGCTTTGATGGGGTTGCCTTCGATTTCTGTGTTTACGCACGATTCGATCGGGGTTGGCGAAGATGGCCCGACGCACCAACCGGTCGAGCATTTGGCGGCCGCCCGTGCGATACCGGGCCTCGTGGTGATTCGTCCCTGCGATGCGAATGAGGCGGTCGAAGCTTGGCGTACGGCCCTCAACGAGACCCACCGTCCGACGGCACTTGTGCTGACGCGACAGAATCTTCCGACGCTCGACCGCTCGAAGTTTGCAGCAGCTGATGGTCTGAGACGCGGCGGCTACATTTTGTCTGAAGCGGAGGGGGGCTCGCCGCAAGTGTTGCTCATTGCGACCGGTAGCGAAGTTACGATGGCCCTTGAGGCCCAGCGTCGGTTGAGTGCCGATGGAGTGGCTGCTCGAGTCGTCAGCTTGCCTTCGTTCGAGTTGTTTGAGGATCAGACCCAAGAGTACCGTGACGGGGTGCTTCCTCCTTCGGTCACCGCGCGTGTTGGTATCGAAGCGGCAATCCGCCAGGGTTGGGATCGTTATGTGGGTGCCGGCGGGGCGTTTGTCGGGATGACTGGCTTTGGTGCTTCGGCCCCGTTGAAGGATCTTTTAGAAGAATTTGGTCTGACCGTTGACAGCGTTGTTGCCGAATCGAAACGGCAGCTTGGCTAATAGATTGGTAACCGTCCCTACGGTAAGGTGGCCAGCGTGGCCGAGACGATTTCGATCCCTGGTTTTTCTGAGCCTTTTAGCAGCCTTTCTCATTTGCTGGGGGCCGTTGTTTTTCTGGTGCTCTCGGTGCCGCTGTTGAAACGCGGCAGGGGCAATACGGCTCGCACGGTTAGCCTGTTGGTGTTCTGCGTAGGGACGGTAATCCTGCTTTCGATAAGTGGGGTTTACCATCTTCTCGACCCAGCGGGGAATGCTCGCTATGTGTTGCGCCGGCTCGATCATGCGGCGATTTTTGTGTTGATTGCTTGTTCGTTTACTCCGATACATATTATTTTGTTGCGTGGTTGGCGACGCTGGGGAGTGTTGCTGGTGATGTGGACCTTCGCCATCGTGGCAATCGCGCTCAAAACCATCTACTTTGCTGAATTGACGCCTCGTCAGGGGTTGGCCATGTATTTGGCGATGGGATGGGCAGGGCTGTACACGGTCTTCTTGCTTTGGCGGCGTTTTGGATTTGAATTTATATTGCCTGCTGTTTATGGCGGGCTCGCTTATTCGGTCGGTGCAGTTTTCGAAAATCTCCACTTGCCGATACTCCTGCCAGGGGTGATTCAATGGCACGAAGTCTTTCATGTGGCGGTACTTATTGGACTTGGATTTCATTGGGCGTTTGTTTTTCAGATTGCGGATGGCAGGACAAGTCCACAATCTGACTTGTGCGATGGGGACAAGGCCTGATAATGAATGCAACCGTTCACAGGAGGGAACAGGTCTCTCGCAAAGGCGCTAAGGCGCAAAGGAAAGAAGCAAAAAAGTGTCTCGCAGAGGCGCAGAGACATCAGAGTTATTGAGTCTAGTGCTCGCAGCCCTTTCAACAGTACAGGAATTTTAGGATGGTTTACCAACTTTTTCGTCGACTGTTTTTTATTAGTACGGCTACGCTGATTTTGATATTCGCGTGCTTGCCGTCAGTGCATGCCGACGACATTTTGGATTACTTGCCCGAGGATTCGCTTGGGTTTGCTGTGGTTCGCGATTTGAATCGTTTCAACGCCAAGGCTGCGCAATTGACGAAAATGTTTGAGTTGCCTGTGCCGCCGCCGCTCACTTTTGTGCAATTTGCCACCGGGCTCAGCGAAGGTTTAGATCTCGACGGAGATTTGCTCTTGGCTGTTTTGCCGGGTACCGAGCTTTCTTCTAAGCCGCAGCCGATGGTTTTGCTGCCGATTTTGGACTACGCGAAATTCGCCGTATCGATCAACGGCGACGAAAGTGGCGAGGTCTGTCGAGTCACCGTTGCCGGCGAGGACGTCTTGATTGCTAAGCAAGGCCCGTATGCGTTGTTGATGGACGTGGAACATCGCGAAACCCTAGAGCTCCTGATTGGCTTGGAGCCTGGACCTGTGGGCATCCTCGAACCTCTCGACCCGTGGATAGCGGGCAACGATGTTACCGTGGCGCTGATGCCGGCAGGCGTCGAACTGCTTCTTGGGCTTGGGCGACAAGGCCTTGATGCTCAGCAAGAACAGTTTGCCGAGCAATTCAAAGACCCTCAGTTTGAAGAGCTTGCTCAGCAAATGGAAAACAATATTGCCCTCTCTAAATTTTTCTTAGAGATGGTTGGTGCGGAGATAAAAATGGGGGCCGTCGGGTTGGCAGTCGACGACCAAGCCAACCTTCGTTTGGGAAAGCGCATACTACTGAGCAATACGGGCATCTTTGGCAACACCGAGCCAATCGATAGTTCCGTTTCACCGCTTGCGGGATACACCAGCCAACCGTACGTCGTTGCTGGTGGCGGGCCGTTCCCAGAGAGTTGGTCGGAAACTCTGGCAGCCCTTTCACTGATAATCTTGGAGAAAATGCCGGATGCCTATGGGCTTGAGGATCTTGCCGAGGAAAAATGGAATGAGTTAGAGGAAATGTACGTCTCGGTGATGCAAGGAGTTCGTTTTTCTTCGATGATTATGGTGCCCGGCGAAAAGGGCGATCCCTTGTTTAGCAACCTCTACGGTATCGTCAAAGCAGCCGATGCTGAGGGGTATCTCGACTCCTATCAGAAATCGATGGAGACTTGGAACGATATTTTGGCGCAGTCATCGGGCGACATCAAACTGCAATACGAGCTGACTTCTACCACGGTGGGCGATTTCAAAGCTTGCGAAATTGTTGTCGATGTTGCTGTTGTCGCGCAGGACCCGAATGTCCCCATGTTTAATTGGATGCTGGAGGCGATGTTTGGCGAAGATGGGAAGTTTCATCAGATGTTGATTGCTGCGGACGAAAAAACAATCGTCTATGGGATGGCAGGGCAAGACCAGCTAACGGTGATGATCGACAACGT
Organism: Planctomycetota bacterium; assembly: GCA_029259945.1. Classification (GTDB taxonomy): domain Bacteria; phylum Planctomycetota; class Planctomycetia; order Pirellulales; family Lacipirellulaceae; genus Bythopirellula. The sequence goes on along the minus strand of JAJDEF010000028.1, from coordinate 88,193 downwards.
CCAAAAAGGGGTGACCGGATTGAGTGACTCTGCCGAGGTGCAGACGACCATGAAACTGTTGTCTGACAATGCCCCCTGGAAAATGGTGATTAGCCCTCCCGGTTGTGTGCAATGGGCGACGCGGTTCGTGAACGAGTTTTTGGTTCACTTGCAGGGCAGCACAGTTGATATCCCCGAGTTCCCGCCCTGCCCTCCCGTGGGTATTTCGATGAACGTGGTTGATGCACGGGTGGAGGTCGACATGGTTTGGGCTTCGGAAACTCTAGAAGCGTTGGCCGAATACATTAAGAAATGCCGGGCTTTGTAACGTTGGAGCTAATCTCGCGCCCACTGATCCAAGTTTTGGTAGGCATGGCATTGCTGGTAAGAATCACTGTGATCGGGTTGCCCGCTTGCGCATCGCAAGGCACCGCAGTGAGGTTTGCCCATTTTCCGGTGGAAATACTGCCAGCGCTGTTGGCTAAGCCTAAGGCTTCAGCCCCTGAGAGGGTGCCCATTCGTAGGATTTGCTCGGCAGAGATGCCTTGGTGCTGCTGCGCGACATGCCGCATTTCGCCTAGCAAACTGAGGTCGGGGTTCGAAGCACGGCTATCGGTGCCTAGGGCAACTCGTGCCCCCAGGTCGAACATTTTTTGAAGCGGGTAAGCCGTGTGGCCAAAGTAAGCATGGGTTCGCGGGCAATAGGCAATCGACATTCGCTCGCGGCGAAGCGCCACGTATTCAATCTCTTTCGAGGTGAGATAGTTGCCATGAATGACGAGGGCTCGAGGAGCCTTTGCTAGAAGTTCCAGATAATTCATGGGCCTCGATTCGGAGGGGATGGCGGTGCGATCCCACATGCTTCGTTCTTCTAGCAGCTGTTGGAATGGGCCTGTACCATTGGCCAATAACTCAAGCTCCTCGGGTGATTCTGCTAGATGCATCGCCACGCCGAATTTTTTTGTCGATGCAAGATCGATCAGACGTTGCAATAGTCGAGGGTGGATCGTGTAGGGGGCGTGGGGGCTGATGCCCCGGCGTTGATTACTGGCAGCTAGACGTTGCTCGACCTCGGCAAGTGCCGAGTCGCAGCGAGCCGCCGAAAAACCGATCACTTCTTGAAATGCAATCACATGCGGATCGCCAGCAGTGCGATTATTTTGCATGCTGTCTGTGGCGATATCACCGATTACCGTGACGCCCAGTTGACGAGATTCTTGCAGACCGGCGGTGATTGCTTGCGAAGGCTCGCGGCGGGTTGGTTGTCGGCTAGAGATCACTAGCCGTATCCAATCGGGGAGCGACATTCCTGGCTGACCGAGCGGCTGTTGAAGCTCGCTGAATTCGAGGTGGGTGTGTGCGTTGATAAGCCCTGGAAGAAGTGCCACGTCGCCTAGATCTTCGGTTGGCCCAATGGGCTTGGTGCCAATTTCGGAAATCAGCCCGTCGGCGATGGTCACCACGCCGCCCTCGATGGGCGGTCTATCGACGGGCAGTACCCAGCGGGCACGAAGTGAGAATGGGGCGGTCACGCGTAGGCTCATTGTTTTGAGTGCGAAATTTTCAGGGTTACTGCCCTGCCCCGGCTATTGTCTCGTAGCGAGGCGTGTTGCTCAAGCGTCTGTCAGTGACATACAAATAGGCCCGGAGGGCTAGCATAACCCTAGCCGGTGCCGTGAGGCACCGGATGTGAATACGACAACTGCCGTTTAGGCCCAGCGGGCCGACATAAAGCGGATGTGTCGGCCCGCTGGGCCTGTTGGCACTGCGCCGATCTAATCCCGGTGGTTGACACCACCGGCTAGGGATATGACGGCCTTTCAGGCCTGAAAACGAAACGCATTCTTTATGTGCTCAAGCACTCATGTATTGGCGGTCGCGAGCTTCTTGCAGCTCTTCTTCGGCGGTGTGCTTATAAGGGAGGCGATGTAGCCACCAGAGAATGGCCCCTGTCCCGATGGTTGAGACGATAAGCACCCAAGGCTGGAAGAAGAAAATACTGTCTTCGCTCAGAAGATAGGACCAATGGGACTGGCCGAGCCCATCTCCTATTGTTTCAGCCGCATCACTAATAGCCAGCGCCAAGCCGTTGTAGATGGCATGGAAAAAAATGCACGGCAGCAGGCTGCCTGTTTGGATGGCGAGATAACCAATCACGACCCCCACGACGGTTGCCGCTAGTTGCTGTTGCAAAATTGGATGAACAATGCCAAACGCAACGGCAGACAGGCCGATGGCCCACCACTTGTGTCCTAGGTGGCGTAAACCAGAGAGCACAAAACCGCGGAACGCAATTTCTTCGCACACGGCTGGCAACACAGCCATTAGCAACATCAACGACCACCAACTGGGGACGACGCTAATAGCGTCGTTGATCGACTCTAGCTGTGATTGCATATCGCTGGACGGGGGATAGAGATACTGGATGCCAGAGGCTAGCTCCATTCCGAGTGGACGAATGAAAATCGCCAACAACACGGCAGCGATCAGCATTTGCAAGCTAGGAAGTTTATGGACTAATAAAGTACGGCTTGGGTTTCGAGTAAACAGCAATGTCAGCACAGCGGCTGGAAATGCGATGCAGACCACCTGACTGATGAACACTGCCTGCCGGAAAAAGGCGTAGTCGATGGCCCCGTTGACGGCCGCTGCGGACAGAGCCAATTTCACAAAGAACTGGATCACTAGAATCGCAGCAACGCAGAAAATCCCCTGTGCCAAGGTCGGTGTTTCTGTGCGGTCGCGTACTAGATGCACCAGCCAACGACCGAGGTCAAGCCGTTCGCTTTCGCGGAACAAGATCGACTCGCTGTTGAACTGATCTTCTGCCCAGCGAATCGCCAGCAGGCAGCACATCAAGGTGATGCCGGCGACCGGTGCCACGTAGGGCAACGCATGCCAATACTGTCCTTCGAGCATCGAGCGTAGCAGCAACACGACGCCGGTGACGGGAATCAAACTGTTGCCTAAATTGAGTTCGACCCCTGGTGAAAGTGGCAGCAGCATCAATGGCATAATCACCAGCAGCAAAGGCATCAGGTAATACTGCCCTTCCTTTGTGCTTCGAGCAAAGGCTGCACAAGCCAGGCACAGGGCACTGAACAAGGCGGCGATGGGCAATAACGCGATGGTTAGCCAAAGGATCGACTCCAACGGTGGCATCGACAACGCCTCGCTACCGCTAAAACCACTGAGTGCCTGAAGTTGCCCTAATACAAATTTTGCTGTCAGGCCCATGCTGCATAAGTTCAGCAGTGCCGTGACCATGCTGAAGCTCATGATCGTTAGCAGTTTTCCCCAAACAATCTCGCGGCGTTGGGCAGGGCTCACAAGAAGCGTTTCGAGTGTTCCACGTTCTTTTTCACCAGCGCAAAGATCGACCGCCGGGTAGAATGCGCCAGTCAGTGCCCAAATAAACAGGATGAAGGGAAGAACTTTCGACCAGATCGCGGCATGCCGCTGATGTTCTTTGGCGATATCTTGAGATTGCACCAGGAAGGGTTGGGTGGCTGTCAGGGGGACATCGCTATCACGAAGATTGGTGCGCATCACGTGCGTGCTCCAATTTCGGAATACGCGGTCTACGCGCAACTGAGCAATTCGCGATTTCTCGTTGGCGGAGATATACAGAATCTTTGGTTTGGGTAATTTCGTCTCGCGGTTGGCTTGCGTATTCTGCGATCTACCGATCAATGCCTCTCGGGATTCGAGCAGGCGTTTGCCAAAACCGGGAGGAAAGTACAGCACCACTTGGACTTCACCACGATCTAAAGCCGACTGCGCCTCTGCGAGCCGATCGGATTCCGCTATCGAAGAGATATCTTCAAAGACAAGTTGAAGATTCTCTTGGTCTTTTTCTGTGTTGAATAACTTCGAATCAAAACGGTCTTCGCTCACCAGCGGTGGTAGCCATGCGTAGTCAGCTAGCTCCGCAGAACCAACCACCATCACCTTGGCGGTATGATGTTGCAGAAACTGGGAAAGCTGGAAGAAACTCATTCCTAATAACGGATAGAGCAGCAGCGGCAACACGGCAATCAAGAACAAGGTTCTTCGATCGCGCAGCTGGTCGCGCATTTCGCGAACGAAGATCAGTTTGACATTGCTCAGTTTCATTGTTTATTAAGATTGCAGGGATTTTCACCACGGAGAACACGGAGTTTTTTGTGAGGGAAGGATTTTAGTTGCTTGTCATGGTAGTTTCCGAGGCTTGGTTATCTTCTTGTTTTTGGATTAAGTCGAAGAATATATCTTCTAAATCGGATTGGCCGTGTGTCTCTTGCAACTCGCCTAAGGTGCCCTCGGCTAAGAGTCGACCTTGGTGCATGATCGCTACCCGATCGCAAAGCCGTTCGGCCTCGCGCATGATGTGGGTCGAAAAGACGATGCATTTTCCCTGCTCGCGAAGTTCGACCACGGTGTCGAGCAAAGCTCTGGCCACCAAGACATCAAGCCCGCTGGTGGCCTCATCAAAAATCAAAACGGGCGGGTCATGCACAATCGCTCGAGCAATCGATACTTTTTGTTTCATGCCTGTCGACATCTTTGCGCCAAGCAGATCGCGGATGTTTTGCATCTGCAACCGTTCAAAGAGCACCTCCATACGGTCGCGGAGTTCTTCTGCCTCCATGCCGTAGAGACGGCCAAAGTATTCCACCATCTCCCAAGCGGTCATGCGATCGTAGACCGCAGTGTTGGCCGACATGAACCCGATATGCCGACGCACTAAAGCGGGCTGCGTTACGCAATCAAACCCGTTGACGGTTGCGCTACCACTGGTGGGTTGAAGTACGGTACTAAGGATTCGCAAGGCGGTGGTCTTTCCGGCGCCATTAGGCCCAAGTATTCCGTAGACTTCGCCAGCATTTGCGGTGAAGCTAAAACGATCTAAAGCGACAAAATCTCCACGACGCAGGTCGGCGTAAGACTTGGTCAAAGACCGAGCCTCAATCATGGTTGGCGAGTTGGTCATGGTGATAAGAGATCAGACAGGGCTGGTGGGGGATTTATAGCCCGTGCCTTCAGAAGGCGAGCCGTAGAGAACCTAAGCGGGTCTCCCTTTGAAGAATAACAGCCGTTGCCCAGTCTGCGTAGTAACTTCTCTCGTAGAGCTAGTTTACGATGGGTAGCGAGTGCTGATTTTGGCGACTATGCGGAACAACCGAGGTAACCTGCTCGTCGATCAGTTCGTAAAAGACATTTCGCTGCCGGGGTTCGAAGCCGAGGTCTGAGATGGCTCCTCGGATTTGTTCCAGCGAAAGGTGGTGTACGGTCCCCGCCTCGGCGACCACATTTTCTTCGATCATCAGGCTGCCCATATCGTTGGCACCATGAAGCATGCCCATCTGGCCTACTTTTAGTCCTTGGGTCACCCAACTTGCTTGAAGGTTTGTAAAGTTGTCTAGGTAGAGTCGGGCCACAGCATTTGTTTTCAGATATTCAAAAGACCCTGTGGGAGGGATGTCGGACATTTCTGTATTGTTCGGCTGAAATGTCCAGCAGATGAACGCAGTAAATCCAGCGGTTTCGTCTTGGAGTTGGCGCAAGCGTTCAAGGTGCTCGATACGCTCGGCCAGTGTTTCGACGTGGCCAAACATCATGGTTGCTGAGCTACGACCTCCTAGCTCGTGCCACACTCGACTGACGTTTAACCAGTCGTCGGTTAGCACTTTGCCACGGGTAATTTCTTTACGAACGCGATCGACGAGTATTTCTGCCCCGCCGCCTGGCAAGCTTCCTAGGCCGGCTTGCCGGAGTCGGGTGAGCACTTCGCGTAGGGGCAGTTTTGAAACTTTGGTGAAATGGTGAATCTCGGGAGGACTAAACCCGTGGATGTTGATTTGCGGGAAACGCTCTTTGATTTCGTTGAGTAGCTGCTCGTACCATTCCAGTTTGAAGTCAGGATGCATACCACCTTGCAACAAGATTTGGTCACCGCCCAGTTGGACGGTCTCTTCGATTTTTTCCATCACTACATCACGATCCAACACATAGCCTTCCCCCGACTTGGGCGAACGATAGAAGGCGCAAAAATCGCATACTGCTGCGCAGATGTTGGTGTAGTTGATGTTGCGATCGATATTGTAAGTGCGGTAAGGCTCGGGATGCAGACGGCGAGTTACCTCGTCTGCCGCCCGTCCAAGCGCGGTTAAGTCGTGCGACTCTAGCAGCTGAAGGCCTTCTGCGGGTTCAAGACGCTCTCCGGCAACGGCTTTTTCTAACAGGCTATGAATTTTTGGTTGCGCAATCATCGACGGTTACTCGCGGTGGGGCATGAATAAGCCCTAGGTTCGTGGCATGTTGGTAAAATAATTCCAATCCCAGGAGTTGTTCTTTAGCAAGATGAAAATACAGGTTCTTACTGAGATATTCTTCGATTAATTCGACGGGCAAATTCATCCGTTTGGCTTGTTGATCGGCAATTTCTGTAAAATGTCGACACCCGGCGTCGCGTGCTGCTTCTAGGGCAATCGAGGCTTCGTTGGCGATTACACCGGGACGCGCCACCCACATGGCGAATACCATCGGCAATTCTGACCACCGACACCAGCGATCGCCTAAATCCCAGACCTCGACAAATTCATCCTCCTCGCTACGGATGGCTCGGTCACCAATCACTAAGACGGCATCTGCACGGCTGTCTTTAGGGCCTTCGCCGATTGGCAAGGATGTTAGCTTGGGGCGAACACCGTGGAGCTCGCTCAACAGTATCTGTGCCAAGACGGCACTAGTGCGTGAGCCTTCGTCTAGGGCTAACGTGCGAACTTCGGAGGGTGGTGTGCGAAACAGCAGTTTCACACTGAGTACTGGGCCCTGGCAGCCAATGCAGGCATTCGAGACGACCCGCCACTCGGGGTGCTCGGCCAGTTCAATCGAGGGGACAAGCGCGATATCCAGTTCTTCTTTTGCCAGCGAGTCGGCTAGCCTGCTCGGCAGGTCGTAGGAAACTTCGCCTTGGGGCAGCAACTCGTCTAACCCGTAAACCAATGGCTTGGTGTTCAGGTAGTTTACTGCGCCGAGACGCAGTGCAGGCGATGAACGGATGCTGGAGGCGGTCATTTTGATCTAGAAATCGCAGTTTTTGGGATGGCCTGAAGCGATGATTATAGAATGCCTTTCGAGGGACGACTAGTCGGGTAACTAGACCTCAAGTCGGCGAAACGCCTGTAGCCCACTTCGAAGGGGAATAATGGTTACCAAGCAGGTCAAAGCAAAAGAGGTTGCTAGCCCAACGCCAAGCCAAAAGGATAAGGTACTCGCCTTGAGGATGTGAAAAGAGATTTCGGTACTCGAGGAAAGTAAGACGAAATGACACGGCAGCGCGGTCAAGACGACCACGGCCAAAATATAGAGAGCGCTAAGCACAAGATTCAGGGTTCCGCCAAACCCGGCTGCAATTCTTGAGGGCGATTGTTCATGAAAATTCGGCATCAATGCCCCTAGGCCTACTGCCAACCCGGACAGCCCAATACAGAGTAACAAACAAGTGGCCTGATGGATCGAAACGACCACGTCTGAGACTTCGAGTATTAAATCGCTTAGGAGTACCAGCCCTGCACAGGGTAGCCAAGCCCCTCCTGCGGCAAAGAGAAATTTCCCCCAAAGGATGGTGTCTCGTTTGACAGGCAGCCGACCTAGAATCCAAAATCGGCGGCCTTCTAAGCTGATTAGCGGATAGATGAATCGCGTTGTAAACGTCGATAGAATCAGTCCAACCACGGCAAGATTCAAAAAACTAACGATGTTAATCCAAGTTTGAACACTGAGATCGCCTTGATATTGTCGAAAGCGGTCTAGATTTGCAAAGTACAAAAAAATCAGTCCAAAAAAGATAAGAAACTGTGACCATTGGACTGGATCGCGGCGAAACATCCGTAAGTCTTTTATGATCAACAGTCGAGTTTGCTTGGGAAACGGTATGAGCAAACCATTTGCGATACGATCGATCAAGACCGAACCTGATTTTGCTTCGCGCGCTTGACGAGAGGTTAAGCTGCAATAGCTTTTTCGGAAAACACGGTTGCCAAGCCAGAGTACGATCACATGCAATAGCAAAGCATTGGACACAAGCACAACAAAATACTTACCGCTTTCTAGCCAAGGCAAATCTTCGGGGTCGAAGCCTGCGGGCCGAGCGGCGTCGAGCAAGCCATTACTTAGCCAAGTGCTAGGCAGCCACTCTCCACGCGTGAATTCAAACCGGTGGAACGTGTCGATAAACCAGGATGAATGAAGTGATTTTGCCGGAGAGATATCTAGTGTTTGCCAGATCGAGACATAGGCAACTAGGATGACCAGCAAAGCCGCGATCCCGACGAGGATGCCTCGTAGACGGGGTAGCCGGCTGATGAGTAGTAGGCAAGCAATTGCTCCGATCGCACACGGAATGTAAGAAAACGACAGTACGAAACCCGGTAGGTAGGCAAAGTAGTACCAAGGTGCCGAGACCGCAATTCCGTAGGCCACCATCATGGGGCTTGCAAGCAAGAAGAACCCCCAACTGCTGAAGAAAACAGCTTCTTGCAAGCGATAAAAAACTAGCCGGGAATCGCGTACTGGCAGGGTCAGCAGTAAACGAGTCTCTTGAGATACATACAGCCCGCCGTAAAGGATGATGCCAGACGAAAAGATCAGCATCACCTGGAGTGAAGCAAAAAAAAGGGCAAAGACAAATTGCACTGTTTGTGCATGGTAGGTTGCCCCAGCAGGACCGGCATTCATCACAATAAATCTGAAGCCACTGTAAAACAGCGTGAATAACCCAATCCAAAAAAACAAGCTTAGAACCACGACCAGGATGGTTCGAAACCGAGCCTGTGTCGAAAAGTATTTCAGTTGGCTGCGACCTTCGCGCCAACGTAATTTCCAAAAAATCTGCCCCTCGCGCTCTTCCGAAGGAAGGCGTTCGCATACACGGTCGATCTGACTATGAGTCGCGTTGGAAGGGTGGATCATAAAAAGTAGCCGAGAGGCACTTGCACATTACACGCGACTTTTTCTATGCAAGGTCGCTGAGTAGCACGTGCGAAAATCTCACTGCTCCATGAGTGCTAGATAGATCGATTCCAACGATGCTTCGGCATCTGGAACATGTTGCCGTAGTTGCGGCATTTTGCCTTCGAACAATAGGTTCCCTGATTTCATCAATGCAACGCGATCAGAAATTTCTTCAGCGACGTTTAGCATGTGGGTTGACATTAGTACGGTTCTCCCTAGTGCCGCATATTCTCGCATCAAATCCTTTACGAGTCGAATACTGTGGGGATCGAGACCGACCATGGGCTCATCGACAACTAGAATTTCCGGCTGATGGATGAGTGCCGCGGCAAACACCGTGCGCTGCCGCATTCCGTGGGAATAGCTTTCGGTCAACTGATCAAGAAATTCACCGAGTTCAAATCTGGTCACTTCACGATCTAACGCTTCGCGCGTCTCGGTTGACCTAAGGCCATACATTTCTGCGACGAATTCCAGGAATTCGCGGCCTGAGAGTTTGTCATACAGGAATGGCTGGTCTGGAACGTAGCCGATGAGTCGACTCGCTTCGCGGGGGTTTTCCTCCACATTGTAGGGGCCCGCTCGAACCGTGCCTTCGCTGGGGTGTAGCAAACCAACCAGCATCTTCAGCGTCGTCGACTTTCCTGCTCCGTTATGCCCCAGCAAGGCAAGTACTTGCCCGCTCGATATCGAAAGCTCAAGTTGATTGACGGCAACACGGTCTCCATACGTGCGTGTCACATGTTGAAATTGAATCATGTTTTCGGAGGTATCATTTCAACATGGAATAAGTGAGGGAAAGGCAGTTAGGGCTACCGTATTTTCAAGGTGCATCGACAGGAGTCAAGCCATTTCTCAGTGAAGGCCTTTTGAGCTCGCCTCAACAGAGGGTTCTGAGGTATTGATTTTTGCACCTTGACTTGTTAGTCGCTCAAATAATTTGGCGCCGATTCCTGCGGATTTATCTTTGGTCAGTCGCTCAAAACGCATTTGAGTATTGCCAATGAAAACGTCATGGCGTAGGACGTCACCCTCCGGGTCAACCCAGGAGATTGCCTGTAACCTAGTATTCTTTTTCACCCCTGACCCGATGGGGCTCCGATATTCCACTCGCATTAGTTTTCGGATTTTTCCTTGATACTCCATCGAGTCCGTCGAGACGACTTCTGCGTGTACGACTTTCACGGGCTCGCCAGGGGCGTTAAATGGGCTGTAAACTTCCTCGCGCCAACGGCGCCCAACATACATCGATGATAGGCGAGCCCCAGGGAAAAGTGATTCGCTAATCGCTTTGCTATTTGGCATATACACCGATGTCGAGGAGGTGAAATTGTTAGAACGTATCCGCAAATCTAAGTAAGAGTCGTTCATTCGACCTTGAACACTAAGTATTGAGGGCATGTTATCTAAGGAAATGCGGCTCTCGAAAGCAGAAAAAACACCTAAAGAATCCAACTCGATTCGAGTCAAGACATCAAATGACATCTCGCCGATGCTACCCATCGCATGACGGACCCAGAAGGGGGCGAGTTGCATCATCGGCAGCTTTTTCAAGATCACTCGATTATGCAACTCGGTGGTGCCGGAGTCGCCTTCCAATCGCACACTCCCTGCCCAACCAACTTGTCGTGATTCCCAATAAACACGCCAAGCCACCACTTCGCCCGGCTCATAGGCACTCACTCGGGGTGGGTGCCCAGAATATAACGAGGGCAGAATCCGATCGACGACGAGCCAAGTCATGCTGCCTAGCCATAGGACAACGATCGAAGATACGAAAAACCGGTTGGCCATGTGTGAGACTATCCCCCAACGGCTTGAGAGTAACTTTCTGATGAGGCGGCATACGAACCAGAGACTTTGGTGAGATAAAGCGATCCCAATTCGTAGATGCACACCCTGAACCAAGTATCAGAACAGTTTTTCCGACTCTACGGCAAGAGCACCCTTCGCTCTCAATGGAAAAGCTATTCCCGTAAGTCGTATTTTACCTTGGAGGAGCCAAAAATGCGACTGATCGGTATCGGTAAGGTTTCGCGGAATAAGCCTAGTATTTGCCCTTTTTCATCAAAAAATGGGCGTCAGTACACGAATCCTCTAGCAGAAACGAGGAGGCCAAGGGGAAATTTTTCGGTTTCTAAGAAACGATCATTCAGACACTTTCGCCTTGGCAGTCGATTTTCCTTTTTTGACGACTGACTGAAATGCCGCCAAGTACTCTTCGACCGTGTAGATTGGAGTCGGTTTGGATCGACGCACAGGCGTTTCACTATTTCCGCTTTTAGCTGAAAGTGTTTTTTGAGATTCCTCGTCTGCAAGTTGATTTAGCACTCCGACTTCTGCATGATCGACTGCTTCAGTAAGTCGGGCATAACCGGCTGTAGTACGGGAAATACGATCGAACACCTCATATCCTTTGTTTTGGGCAGCTAGAGCGCGTAGGATTTCGCCCCTATTTTTCTTGTAAAAAAGGCTTGCTAAGCGTGAATCGTCGGCCAAAATCCTGCGGAGAGCTCTGGGATGTGTCGCAGCGGAGTGGCCGAAGGCGCTGCGTAAATAGCCTTGCAGCTCTTCGATTTGGGAACGTGTGATCAAGTCACCCTCGTGGTAGCCCCTTTGGCTCGCGAAATGTCGCCGAACCGTCTCATTAAAGACGACGTTGTCTGCGACTGCGTCCTCAGGGCGAGTCTCTCCGAAACACTGGTTGAGAGCGAACGTGCACAGGATGGGTAACAGAAGTACTGAGCATCGGAGAGGCATCTGTAATATCTCCAGTCCGTGACTGATCAAACAGGCCAATTCGGGCCCTTGAACCTGCGCGATATTGGCCGTGTCTTTGGGGTAAAGGGTTCTCTATGGGTAAGAGTAGCTTATAAGTGTTCTCGGTTGTGTTGCGTGACGTAAAGTGTTTGTGTATTTGTGCTTATGTGGGAATTCACGTCCTGGAGAGGCAGTTTTAGGGGCCCAGGATGGGTGGGTGGGGATTGATTTTTTGCCCCATTTGAGATAGTTTAGACGCTGCAGGGTGGGAGGCCGCCTGAGTAGCCCATATGGATAATTGACACACTTGCAGGAGGTGAATGATGTCTGGCGCCATTTATTATGCTCAAGAATGTCCAACCTGTGGTAGGAACCTTCAGGTTCGTGTGAAGTATCTTGGCAAGACTGTTGTCTGTCAGCATTGTGCCGCTAGTTTCGAGGCCTTCGATCCTAGTTCGGGGGAATGCCCTCCTGCGGAATCTGGGATCGGTCTCCTCTCGCGCGTCGATGAGCTTATCGAATCGGCTGCTCAAGCGACCGCCGGAATTGGCCTCCAAAAGATCCCCCGATAGCGTTCACGTTTCTTGTGGAACGCAGGTGTTGGGAGGGGGCTTAGCCTACGGTTTTCGCTAGGTCGCTAAAGAAGTGTGGGTAGGTCTTTGCGGTGCAGTCTGGATCGCAAATAACCACGCCCGCTTTGACTAGGCCGGCGATGGCAAAGCTCATCGCCATTCGATGGTCGTCGTAGGTGTCGATCTCGGCGGCGGTGAATTTCCCTGGGGTGATGTCTAGGCCGTCGGTGTGTTCCACAACCTGTGCGCCCAACTTACGTAACTCGGTGGCCACCGCAGCGATTCGATCGGTTTCTTTGTGTCGAATATGTTCGACATTGCGAATTCGAGTGGTCCCCTTTGCAAACAAGGCCACGACCGAAAGCGTTTGAACGGTATCGCTAATCGCGTTCATGTCGACATTGATTCCGTGAAGTGGAGCGCCGACGACCGTGATTTGGTTATTTTCATAGCGTACTTCGCAGCCCATTTTTTCTAGGCAATCGACAAACTTGACATCGCCCTGCAAACTGTCTGGCCCAAGTCCTTCGACGGTGATCTCTCCACCTGTCACCGCAGCGGCTGCCCAAAAGTAGCTAGCCGCCGAGGCGTCTGGCTCGATGGCATAGTCGGTTGCTTGATATTTTTTGTTGTTGGGGATTTTGATTTCTGCGTAATCGCGGTCAGTCATTACCTCGACGCCAAACGCTTGCATCACTTCAAGCGTCATGGTGACGTAAGGAATCGAAACCAAGGTTCCAGCAACTTGCAACGTGACGCACTTTTCAGCATAGGGAGCAGCCATCAGCAATCCACTGAGGAACTGGCTAGAGATATTGCCCCGAATCGAGGCCACGCCTCCGCGCAACCCGGTCGCTTGAATAGCAACCGGCGGGCAGGCGTTATCCCCCTCGCATACGACCTGGGCCCCTAGTTGCTGGAGAGCCTCTGCTAAATCACCAATGGGTCGCTCTCGCATTCTTGCGACGCCATCCAGGCGGTAATTCCCTTGCCCAATGGTAGCTAAGGCCGTTAAAAAGCGAATCGTCGTTCCGCTGTTGCCCACAAAGATATCTGCATTTGTAGCCGGCAGAAGTCCCTGGCAACCCTCAACGAACAACGTTTTGCCATCGTCTCGTGAATCGACTTTGATTCCAAGTGACTGCAGACCGGCGATCATCACTTGCGTATCGTCGCTATCAAGAGCACCTTGAAGCTTCGAGGTGCCCTCTGCAAGTGCTGCACAAACCAACGCCCGATTGGTAATGCTTTTCGAACCTGGCGGCCTTACCGTGGCACGAATTGGGTTGCTAACGGGCTGAATTTCTAGCGAATCAGACATTGACCTATCATCCAGCGAGTTGCCTTTGTGAGGCTTATTCACAAGCAACTGTGCGAAAAAGCAGAACAGGTTATAGTACAGCCGGTTTCGAAACCCACTTTCGGGACATAAATCCCCGGCCGTGGGACACTTTTATTGGAGTTTTGAAACCGCTTCTGGGCAACAACCTATCGCACTTCTGTAGGAATCGCCAGAGAAAATTCTGTAATTCAAGTTCATATCTATTCACGGGAAAAGTCGGGATGAAAAAAGTTCGTACGGGAGGAGGCTGGCCAGCGATTGCTTACACGTTTCGCAAAGCCCAAGAGGCTGGTGGGTTGTGGAAGTTGTGGAAGGCAATGCGGTCGAAGAATGCTTGTAAAACTTGTGCCCTGGGCATGGGAGGGCAAAAGGGAGGAATGGTCAACGAGTCGGGGCACTTCCCCGAAGTCTGCAAAAAGTCGCTCCAGGCAATGGTGGCTGACATGCAGGGGGCCATCACTTCGGAATTTTGGAATACGCATACCCCCGACTCATTACGACAACTTTCTCCACGTGAGTTAGAAAATTGTGGCCGGCTCACGCAGCCTGTGCTTTACACGCCGGAACAACATCGATTTCTGCCAATCTCGTGGGAGGACGCTTTCGGACGCATCGTCGATAAATTGCGCGAACTATCGGCAGACGAAACCTTTTGGTACTTCAGTGGCCGCAGTAGCAATGAGGCCGGGTTCCTGCTCCAGATGTTTGCCCGCCTGTATGGCACGAACAATGTGAATAATTGCAGCTACTACTGCCATCAGGCCAGTGGCGTTGGTTTGACCAGGGTCACCGGCAGCGGCACAGCAACCATCACACTCGACGATCTCGACCAAGCCGATCTTGTGTTTGTCATCGGCGGCAACCCGGCGAGCAATCACCCTCGTCTCATGCGATCGCTCATGGAATTGCGTCGGCGCGGTGGCGAGGTGATTGTCATTAATCCCCTCGTTGAAACGGGATTGGTGAACTTCAGCATTCCCAGTGACATCCGCAGTCTGTTCTTTGGCTCAAAGATTGCCAGCCTTTACGTGCAACCACATATCGGTGGCGATCTCGCGCTACTCACAGGCATTGCTAAACAGCTGATTGAAATCGATGCGCACGATCAAGATTTTCTCAATAGTTCGTGCAACGGATGGCCTGACCTGCAGCAACGAATTGACGAGACTTCCTGGAACGAGATCATTGCCAAAAGCGGCGTTTCTCGCGAACAAATCAACGCGATTGCCCAGCGGTACGCGGCCTCTAAAAGCGCCGTTTTTAGTTGGACGATGGGAATTACGCATCATGCTCATGGTGTGCAAAATGTCCAAGCGATTGGCAACTTAGCTTTGATGCGTGGGATGGTCGGGCGACCGGGTGCGGGGCTTATGCCGATTCGAGGCCACTCTAACGTGCAAGGCATTGGTTCGGTGGGCGTAACTCCCAAACTCAAAGATGCCCTATTCGATCGCTTAGAACAACATTTTGATGTGTCGCTTCCGACCTCTGTTGGACGAGATACCATGGAGTGTATGACCGGAGCCGCCAACGGCGACCTCAAGTTTGGCTTCTGCCTTGGCGGAAATCTTTACGGCTCGAATCCTGACGCTCGCTTCGCCAAACAATCGCTCGAAAACCTTGATATGCTCGTTCATCTCAATACCACGCTCAACACGGGCCATGTCGTCGCTCTTGCCCGCGAGACAATTATCCTTCCCGTTCTTGCGCGAGACGAAGAGCCGCAGCCCACGACCCAAGAATCGATGTTTAATTTCGTTCGTCTTAGCGACGGGGGCCCCCAACGGCTGGCAGGCCCGCGTAGCGAGGTGGAGGTGATCGCGACCATCGCCGAGCAAGTTTTCGCTGATGAAGATCAATCGCCCGTCAATTGGCAATCGATGCGCGACACGGGGCGTATTCGCGATGCGATTGGTGCCATCGTCCCTGGCTTTGAAAAGATTATTGAAATCGACAAGACGAAAGAGGAGTTCCAAATCGACGGCAGAACGTTTCATGAGCCGCAGTTTGCCACCGCCGATGGCCGTGCATTGTTACATGCCCATGAGTTGCCACCGCTACAAGGCACACAAAAAAACGAACTACGTTTGATGACCATTCGCAGCGAAGGGCAGTTCAACACAGTTGTGTACGAAGAGCACGACCTCTATCGGGGTGTCGAACGCCGTGACGTGGTGTTGATCCACCCTGACGACATCCGACGTTTAGGGCTCGATACGTCGAAGACCGTCACGGTTCACGGCCCTGCCGGATCGCTTTCGGGCATCCATCTCCATCCCTTCGCCGAGATACGCCCTGGCAACGCTGCGATGTATTTCCCCGAGGCTAATGTGCTGGTCAGCCGAGAGCTTGACCCGGCTAGCAAAACCCCTGCATTCAAGGGAGTGGTTGTCACACTTGAAGCGTGAATACTCCTTGATTGCTGCAACTCTGTGTAGGATTGGCGCACAGAAGAAACTATTTCCGAAGAGTCTTTCGGTGCAGTAGTTCCACTTCAGAGGCTAGGGTGGGCTCTAATTCGGCCAGCCTTGAGAGGATATCCATGGAGCCATGAAATACTGTCAGTAAAATGATGTCGCTGGTTTGGATATCGAACACGAGTACGTGCTTGTTGATGTGGTAGAAACGCAAACATGGTGGATAGCCTTCTTCGTGCCACAGAAGGTCTGGTTTGCTTTGAATCAGCGACAGAGCATCTTCGACCTGGGCAATGTACTTTGATGCGACTTTCTTGCCCCACTGTTCGATCGAGAACTGTCTGATGGCAGCAATATCGTTGAGACTTCGATCGGTGAGGAGAAGCCTCTTTGCTTTAGAGTGGCTTGACTTCTTAGTCACTTTTTCACTTTCTTCAGAAGCTTCTGAAGATCGCCTTGAAAAGCTGTGGTGTGTCCGCTGATGGCATCCTGATATCCCTCAAGGATTCCCTTGCGAACTTCGGCAGCATCTAGCTGACTCTTCTTTTGGCGGAGAAGATCACGAACAAATTCGCTTGGCGTCGAGTAGAACGTTCCATCACCGCAGCTCTGGTCGATAAACGCACGGAGTTCGTCGGTCAAAGATAAATTTAACGTACTGCCCATCGACCGATCTCTCCTTTGCAGTGTGACTAACTAAAGCTTAGCACGACGCCCGTTTATTGTCAATATTTGCCAGGATTGTAAATCGCATCAACCCGGGGTATCTAGATAAGGATCTTGCCCCATTTGTTGTTGTACCTTTTGGCGTTCTTTTTCGTGGTAAAGCATGACTTTTCGGCCGCGGAAGTGTCGGTGCTCGACGCGTCGTTGAGCTTTGTGAAATAGTGATTCCATTCCTTGGATCGGCTTGGTCGCCTTCTTTCCACGTTCGATAAGTCGGTCGTACTTCTTCGGCCCGTAACCAAGCAGTAATATCTCGTCGTCCAGTGCTAGGAACTGCCGATAAGTGCCTGGGTCGCCTTGTCGACCACAGCGACCAATGAGCTGTCGATCGACGCGTTGTGACTCGTGAAGTTCTGTGCAGAGGACATGCAGACCTCCCAATTCGAGGACGCCTTCTCCCAATTTGATATCCGTTCCGCGACCTGCCATATTCGTGGCTACCGTGACTTTGTTTCGCTGCCCGGCTTGCGAAACAATTTCTGCTTCCTGAGCAACATGCCGAGCATTGAGAACCACAGGTTGGATACCTCGTGCGGTGAGCAATTCCGCCAAGTGTTCGCTTTTGTCAATCGATCGTGTTCCGATTAGCACGGGTCGGCCGAGTTCATGCTGCTCTAGCGCATCCTCAACCACAGCATCCCACCGTTGATCGCTGGTGCCATACACCAAGGTCGGTAGCTGACGACGAATGGGCGGTTTATTTGTTGGGATTTTATCTACGTGAACGCGATAGATTTTTTTAAGCTCGCGTCGACTCGTATAGGCGGTGCCAGTCATCCCCGAAAGTCGTTCGTATCGCAAGAACATGTCTTGGATCGTGATTCGAGCGGCCTGATTTGTGGCAAACGTGATTTCGACCCCTTCTTGCGCTTCGACGGCTTGGTGGATACCTGCTCGCCACTTGCGACCTTCCCCAAGTCGGCCGGTATACTCGTCGACAATCACGATTTCATCATCGCGAACCACATATTGGCGATCGAGAAACATTTCGCGGCCGACTTTGATCGCGCGTTGCACATATTCATAAATGCTTATTAGTGGCAGTCGATCCATGTCGCTTGGTTTCGATAGAGATCGCACCAGTTGCCGGCCCTCCAGTCCCAATTCAACAGTGCGGTCATCGTGGTCATATTCGTAGTGCTCATCCTCAATAAATTGAGAGCAAACTTCAGCTGCCCAACGATAGGCCTCGGCGGCAATTTTCTCGTCTTCGCCGGGTAACGCGCTGATGATTAACGGCGTTCGCGCCTCGTCGATCAAAATACTATCGGCTTCGTCCACTAGCATGAAGTGCAAGCCACGTTGGACGGGTTCGTCGCTGGTGCCATTGTCTGAAGCACCTAGCATCTGTCCGAACAAATCTTTGTTGCCGCCACCCAATGAGCGGGTAAGCAGCCGGTCTCGTAAAAAATCGAAGCCCATCTCGTTGGCGGTTCCATAGGTGATGTCACACCGATACGCTTTTCTTCGCTCAGGCGGCGGTTGTTGAGCTTGAATCGTTCCGATACTGACGCCCAAAGCCGAGTAGAGCGGCTTCATCAGCTCTGCATCACGGGCGGCAAGATAGTCGTTGACCGTGGCCAGATGGGTGCCTTTGCCATCGAGCGACGCCAGATACATGGGCAGTGTTGCCGTAAGCGTTTTTCCCTCGCCCGTTTGCATTTCTACGATCGACTGATGGTGAATCGCAGCACCGCCCAAAATCTGGACGTCGAAGTGACGCATTCCCAGTTTCCGACGCCCTGCTTCGCGCACTAAAGCAAAAGCTTCGACCAGGAGCTTATCGAGCGGCTCGCCACTGCGTGCCCGATAACGCAGGCCCAAGCTGGTTTTGCGAAGCTCGTGGTCGGAGAGTTTTTGCATCGCCGGCTCAGCCGCGGCTATTTTGCCCACGTAGCTCGCGCAGCGCGCCATGTGGCTGCCGGCTGTGGCCCGAACTTGGTTCCCTATTCCGCTAGGAATTCTCGACACGCTGCTCTACCAATTTGCGATTGAAAACTGTGGCCGATTCAGACGGCCAGACATTCCATCATAACGCCAGAACAGAATGAAACGAGACGTCAATTATCGCTGACGCTGAACGGCTGAGATTGTGTACACAGGCACCGTGGTCGTGGGCCTTATTTGACGGCTATCAAGCCGACCCTGTACCTGAAGATGGTCTCCTGGTTGCAGGTTGCCCAGTACCACGGGATTGGCAATCGATAGCCGCCCGCCGAATTGATCGGAGGAACCTTGACCTGGCAGATACCGCAGTTGCCATTGTTGGCTAGTCGGTTCGAATTCTAACTGCCCACGCAGCCAGCGATACTGTGGGTCGTACCCATATCGATCGACCGTTTCACGGGCAGGACTTAACTCGTTGGGCACCACATTTTCAGTAACCATGTTGGCCCGACCAGCACGGCGGCGAGTACCCTGTGGGCGAAAACCATCTCGCGACGGAGGTCGGAATCCTGATGAGTTGTTTACGTTTTCTGAATCTGAAGACGTGATTGCGCGAATGGTTACTTCGCGTGGCACGACATCTGCTATGGAAATATTTGGCGTAGGTTCCCACGGCGCTTGTGTCGAAGGCTGTACGTCTGCGAACTGTGCAGGTACGACCGATTGATTCTGAATGGTAGATCTCAACGGCTCGACATTGGCCAAGGTTTGAGTGGGTGCCGTATTGAAACGTAGGTTCTGGGTGTCGCTTTGAATCTGTACTGCAGATTCATTTACTGCGATGAGTCGATCGGCTGGAATTTCAGCACTGGCCGGATTCACTTGATAGGGCGAGGGAGTACTTGGTATCGGCTGAGCCGGATAGGTTGTGGGTTGCGGGTTCCAGCCTCCGGGCGGGCTGGTCGGAACCACAGAACCTGGCGAAGTATTGATCGTACCAGGGACATAGGGAGGGGACACCACAGTACCGGGTTGCAAATTCGGCACCTGATCACCGGGGTAATAGGGCTGTGCGGTGCCAGGCAGCAGAGTGCGTGTCGCGGGAGGCGGCACCCGATCTGGTGACATGAACGGATTCGACAGAGGGATCGCTTGGTTCTGACAACCCACGAGTAGACAGAGAGCGAATGTGCAATAGACGCACCGCATCGGTAGATTCCTTTCCATCCCCTGCCACTAGAACTGCCGTCGGCAAGGTGCGAATGATAGCGATCCGCTGGTGCATGTCCAGAGCACTCGTGCTAGTGATCAATAAAAAAGGCGTTGTTCACTGCTAGCAGTCAACGTCATCTCAGTGGCATGGAAAATACAAGCACGACGCGCAAGCGAGTGAGTTAATTGAGATCCTTTGGGTGGGGAACTCACTCGCTTGCGCGTCGTGCTTGTATTGCTTAGCCTGGAGCTACGCGCGCTGATTGACGTAACCCCGTCGGGGTAGATCGCATGGGGTGATCTGCTGACCCAGGGTGGCCGGCTGCGCCGACAACCCTGGGCTATGTGACGAAACGCCGTTGGCGTAACCGATTGAAACCTGGCACGTGCCGAATCGATGGCGTAGCGATATGCGGACAAGAGTCGGTGCCACCCCAGAGAACTACGAAATAGCGGATGCGTTGCTATCATTCCAAGGGAGAACGTGGCAAGCTGGTCAGCGATGTTTCGGCCCCGTGGCTTGTCACATACGGATTGAGAATGGTCAGCGGGATCTGCCGATTTTCTAGCTGTGTGGTTTTGTCGTTATCCTCTGCTGGGGCAGTTACCGAGGCTCGAATATGGGGGTTCGTGATCTCTAGCGGAGCTGCAGCGACGATTTCTGGCGTCCTGGTGCCCGGCGGATAGGCGAACGGGCTATGGCCGTAAGTGCGCGGTATCGGTGCACTGTAGTAGACCGGCGGAAAAGCGGCATAGTGGGGCACGTTTTGGGACAAGACATGATAAAGCTCTCCGATGCCGTAAGCACCATAGCCGCCATAGCCGAGCCCATGTCGTGCGTGGGCATTGTGGGTGACGGCCAGCGAGCATGCCGTTGCTAAGCAAAATGCCAAAGCGAAACGTTTATTCATCCGTTTATTCATCGTAAGGTACCTCTTTACAAAGATGTCAATCTTGCCGACAAAAAGTCGGGCGAATGCGCCGACGGGTAGTTTTGTCACTACCTCTAGGCTAGTTACGACCCACGCGGATCGCAATACTTACGCCCAAGAACTCTGTATTATAAGGGGTTCTACAGGAATTTCCGATTTCTAACTCGCGCCTAGCGCCTAATAACTCGCGCCTCAGCACACTACAATCGAGCCTATGCACCAGCCTGCCAACCTTGCCGAGTTGCTTAAGCACCGTGCTGCTGAACTAGGGTTTCAGCTTAGCGGTATTTGCCCGGCGGTGACTCCCGAGGGGGTGAGCCATCTGGATGATTGGCTTGAGGCCGGATTTGCTGGTCAGATGCACTACATCGCTGATCGCCGGCATGCCTACGACCATCCCCGCCACATCCTCGATGGGGTTCGCAGTATTGTAATGCTCGCCATGCACTACTGCACGGAGTCGCCCCGCGAACCACAGCCAGGCACAGGTCGCGTCTCGCGCTATGCTTGGGGGTCGGGTGACTATCACGACTTGATTCGAGATCGGCTGCATCAGCTGGCTGACTATTTCCGCGAGCTGGCCCCCGACGCCAAGACTCGTGGCGTTGTCGACACCGCACCGTTTCTTGAACGTGAATTCGCACAGCTTGCTGGTCTGGGGTGGGTTGGTAAAAACACCCTGCTGCTCTCGAAGCAGGCGGGCAGCTATTTTTTTCTTGCCGCTTTGCTGACCGACCAGACGCTGGATTACGACGACTCACATGTTACTAACCATTGCGGTACATGTACCGCTTGCCTCGATGCGTGTCCTACCGATGCGTTTTCTCAGCCCTATGTCCTCGATGCGTCGCGATGTATCAGCTATCTGACGATAGAGCTGCAAGACACGATCCCCACAGAATTACGTGCTGGCATGGGCGATTGGCTTTTCGGTTGCGATGTTTGCCAGACGGTCTGCCCTTGGAATAACTCGTCCCCGCAAACCGAGGAAAGCCTATTTTGGCCACAAGAGAAGCTCAACCCGGTCGAGCTACAATCACTTTTCGATTTAGACGAATCGGAGTTCCGCGTACAATATCGTCACACACCACTTTGGCGAGCACACCGCCGCGGCCTGCTACGCAACGCTGCCATCGTACTAGGAAATCAGCGACACGAACCGGCTTTTCCGGCGTTGAGTAAGGGTTTGGTTGACGTTGAACCATTAGTCCGTGGTGCATGCGCCTGGGCCTTGGGAGAACTTACAACGCCTCTAGCCCAAAAGGCGCTTCAAACTCGGCAAACACAAGAAGAAGACTCCAATGTTCAGCAAGAAATCAAGGCAGCATTGCACCAAACTTGACATCGCGGGTTGCATTTCAACAATAGAATAACAAGATGACCGCCCTGACAAAAAAACTGCGAATTGGCAATATCGAGCTAGACTCGCCGGTCGTGCAGGCCGCTCTCAGTGGTTATAGCGACACTGCCATGCGAGTTATCGCTAGGCGTTTAGGGGCTTCCTATACCTTATGCGAGGTCATGCTCGATAAGTTTATCCTGCAGGTGCGACGGCGCCCCAAAAACCATCACTTCATGCATGTCGACCCCAACGAACATCCCGTCGGTGGTCAACTTATGGGGGCCGAGCCAGAACAATTTGGCCCGGCTGCACAGCGGCTCGTCGAGCATGGTTTTGATGTGATCGACATCAACTTTGGTTGTCCGGTGAAGAAGGTGCTTGGCCGATGCCGCGGTGGGTTCCACCTTAGTCAGCCAGAGGTCGCACTTGAGATTATCTCACGAGTGCGCGAAGCGGTCCCCTCGCACATCCCAGTCACGGTAAAAATGCGTCGTGGTCTCGATGACAGCAACGAGAGTCGCGACAACTTTTTCGAAATCTTCGATCAGGCTTACCAACTTGGCGTCGCTGCGATTACTGTGCATGGCCGAACCGTATTGCAGCGCTACGAAGGGCCTTCGCAGTGGGAGTTTCTTCGCGAGGTGAAGCAGCACGCCGGCGAGCACGTGGTGCTCGGGAGCGGCGATTTGTTTAATGCACAAGCTTGCCTCGACATGCTGCATCACACGGGCGTCGACGGCGTGACGGTAGCTCGGGGTGCAATTGGCAACCCTTGGATTTTTAAGCAGGCTCGTGCGTTGGCTGCCGGTTTACCACTTCCCGCGCCCCCCACGCTGTTCGAGCAGCGCGAGGTCATCGCCGAGCATTATTCACTGGCCGAAGAACTCTACGGAGCCGAACGCTGTGTTGCGCCGATGCGAAAGTTTGGGATTAAGTATTCCCAACTGCATCCGCGGCACGAAGAAGTTCGAGCCGATTTCGTTACCATCAAGCAGCCAGGTGCCTGGCGTGAGGTACTGCAAAAGTGGTACGCCGTAGATGATGCTGGCGTAAATCCTGAGGTCGAAGAACCGAATCCCTTGGCGACTTCTGCGTAATTCAGCTAAGGCGATCGGCAGTTGAAAATTTACCAGAATACCAGCACGCAGCGCAAGCGAGTGTGCAGGAGGCCCACTTGCGTGCGCTGCGTGCTGGTAAGTTCTTATCCGCCGCTCGGCTAACGCCAGACTCGTGGGATCCAACCTCGCACGCGATCACCAATTCCAGGTTCTTCTTTTTCTGTTTCGAGTTCGGTTTTAGGCGAGGGTGGTTGTTTGGCAATTTGGACCGCTTCGTTTTCGATCGGAGGGACATATTCCACCAAATACTGCGACCAGTATTCGTCGACCAGTCGTAAGCAATCGATGATTTGCCCATTGTCCAGCGCGGTTTTGGCGGCATAAACCCGTTTGACTAGTGCACCACGCCGCGTTTTATCAAATCGCAAATCGTGCATTTCGACGTCGTCAATCAGCACCGAGGCATCACCGGTTAGGTGAAACATCACCCGCATTTGGTCTGCTGAGCCAATAGGGATGTCATTAATCGGAAACTCATAGCGAGTCCACTCTTTTTCTAGCTCACCTTCGCTACCTAGCGTGGTATACCGGCGGTAGGCCTGCCCGCCGTGGCTACCTTCGATGGTGATATAAAGGCGGGCCTCGGGCGACACTTGTTCGCCTTTCACATAGGCACTCACCACGAGTTGACCTGTCTCTGGCATGGGGAAGAGATGGCTTTGCACCGCCACGCCAATACCATCTTCGCTTTGCAACCGTATTGCACGCGTCCCCGCTCGCGGTTCATTGGTTTCGACCTCTACTTTGCCGACAGATCCCACACGCGGCTGCCAGCCAACGAGTCGGACACCTGCTTCTTCCAATTCAAACCCCGGGTTTTGTAGCTGAGGATAACGGCGTTCGATATCGAGATGACTTGTGCGAGATTCAATTTCTTCAATTCGCTGTTTGAGCGTGTCAAAGACTACCTCGGGTAGCGTAAATCCGATCTCCCCCGCCCGTACTGTTGCTGATTCAAATTGCCAAGCCTGAAGGTCATAAGGATCGAGTTCAATCGGCCACTCATGCGACTCTTCGGTGAGTCTGCCCGACTTTGCGACTTCGTTTTTTGTTTTGCTCAGTTTTTTCCAACCACATAGTTCAGACGTTTTTAACGGCAATTTCACTGTGATTGGCCAAGGGGACTCATTCATCATGGCAAGGGTCGTCGTATTCTCAGAACGATAAATTCGCAGAACCACTGGCTGCTTGCTTCGAGTACGCATTGGTGTTTCGGGGCCGGGCAGTCGCTGCAGGGTTCGTAGCAACTCGCTTGTTGCTGCCTGATGCGTCAGGGGTAAGAATTCCCCTCCCTCGACAATCGCATAAACGTCCCCTTGAGCCAGCGCTTTAATCAGATGTCGACGCTTCGCAGTTCCTGCTAGTTCGGCTTGACTCGACAACGTAATCAATGTGCGATCTGCCCCGAAGGGACTTTGCTGATCGAATGAGGGCAACGAATTGCGGCTTGTGGTGTGGTGGAATAGTGAGGCCGTTCGCGCGTCGATCGATATCAATTCACCTTGATCGCTGGCCGAGTTGATCCGCAAATCGTGGGCTCGGTCTTGCAGACTATCAGTTGTTGCCAATCGATGAGGAGGCAAGGCGGTAATCCCAGGCACTTCATTCAAGCGAGCCAGGTCAATTCCGTGATCTAACAGCACCTGACTCAATCGTATTGGAGTTGCCAATGATTGACGCACTTGTTGCTGGAGTGTTGCTCCTGCAAACAAGTCTTCAGTCGTCAGGTATAGTTGAAGATCACTTCGCTCCGCTTGAAGGTGCTTAGAAAGTTGCGAATAAAATTGGGTGAGTCGCTCGGTTCGCCAGCTTGTCCATGGCTCTCGCTGGACACCCTGCAATTGCTGAGCCCGATCTTGAAATCGCAAAGGCCCTTGGCCAGTCAACGAGACGCCGGTCTCTTGAGTAAATAGGGAGATTGTTGAGTCGTCGAGCCCCCAAGCCAAGCCGGGGAGCATCCCATAGCCGTTGCCCGACACTTGCACGGCCACCCCTGCAAACGCAGAATGCTTGCCATAGCGGTGAGGAAGTTCGGCTACCAATTCCTTAAGTTCTGTTTGTACTCGTTGGTTCAATAGGTTGTAGCGGGGAGTGAGATCTTCGGCATCGGGATGGGTTCTTTGCCAAGTGGCGCCTTCTGGACCAATACAGACGGCACCTGCTAGTTGTTCATCGTGGTTTTGTCGCAATCGTTCGATGGCCGGCAACGGTGCGGTTAGCCGTACCGTCGGTACGATGTGGATTCCTTCTCGATCGAATATGCGAAGCAGCATTTCGAGTACGTCTTTGCGTAGCGGGTCTTGTCCGCTGGAGGCAAGTAACCCGGTGTCATATCGTGGTGACGGATTGATCACTTTGCTCGGATACAAGGCACTTCCATCGGCAGCAACCGAGAGTAACACGGTGTTTTGCCCGCTGTATCGCAGGTACTGTGCCAGCCGAGTTGCCCCTTCCAGAAAGGCAGACCAACTTTGGACGCTTAGGCCACTCTTTGGGTCAAGCATTTCCTCGGCACCAAAGATTTCGGTGAATGAGGGTTGAGAAATATAGCCAGCAACCACTCGACCATTGGTGAGGATAGGCTGGGTGTCTGGTAAAGCTTCCGCATTCGGATCGTGCCGTGACAAGACGATCTTGCCAAATTGCGCAGGCAATTTTGAATGTCGATTCACAATCAACAACTGAGGCGAGCGCGTGCGAGGCCAAAACATCAACCGATGAGTCCCCATTTTTTCGTTGCTAGAAGCGAGCTTTCCACCGTTAGAAAGCGCCGAGCCGCCGCCAATCTTCATCACAAGACCAGCCGCATTGGGCTCTATTACGCTGATTTCTAAGTGCTGTTCCAGATCCAACGGGTATTGCAGTTCTACGATGTGAGGGATGCCTGTCGTGCGCACGGGCAATGTGTAGGATTGCCAGTAGGGGTCTACGACGGTAGGAGAGGGAGGTAGCTCAACAATGTCCCCGTCTTCTATCGCTCGAACCATGGGACGAATGTTTCCCACTGCCCCGGCTGCTTTGCTGCTGAAGCGAGCTGCCTGCGCCCAAGTCGGCAATCGCCGCCACCAACTCGGATTGGCAGGGTCGATGGCTAGTACCCTCTTCCAGGCGTCCGTCAGCACGGGTAGCTTCGCCGAAGGATCGACAACGACAAATTCCAATTCCCTGCTGGCAAGTTCTTTCGCATGTCGTCCCGGAACGAACCGGGTTGTAAATCCTTCTTGAGTGCGAGCAAAAATAGTTAGCCGATACGCACCCTCTTGCGCGGGACACTCCAGTTCAAATTCGAGGCGGCCGTCTTCTTCGGAAGTGACTTGAAGACCAGCCTGCCAAAGCACCTTTTTCTCACCGGCTGCGCGTAGTTGGATATCCAGTTGCACCGGTTCTCGGCTGAGTTCTTCCTTCAAATCGGGCTCTATGCGTAGTGTCCAGGTTTCTTCAGGATCAAATACCAGGTGATCTCGGTCTAAAATAACCTTGAGTTTGTCTCCCGGCGATCGATGGGCCAGAAAAAAGCTCCCCGAGTCATCAAAAGGGTGGCGCAGTTGCTCGCGAATAAGCTGTCGTAACGGTGCCTCAACGATGGTGGGGTGAGGCGATTGGCCGGCGCGTAACTCCACTCGCACTGTTGCCGCATCATCAGCATGCACGGTCACATCGCAACCATCGAAGCCACGCCGAACGTAGGGTGCGACCACAATTTGCTCACCCTCAATCCGTAAGCCCACCGGTGCGTCCAGTTCGACTCCGAGTGGTTGCAGATCAGAAAGCTGAGCCCCCTCGATGGTAATTCGGCCTGTCCAAAGTTGTTTCGTCTCCCCCCCGCCCCAAGCTAGTCGTAGACGAGCAGTCGTCTCTTCGGCCCCTGCGGGACGTAGTAAGGCAAGAGAAAATAAGACCACGGCAACTGCGCAGCTTATAAGACGACCAAAACGAGCGCGCTGATGGTGCGCCACGGAGTGGTTTCGAAAAGCTATACAAGATATCGGACGTCCTTGTCCGACCATAACTCACCGATAAGTGAAAATTGATTCGAGTGCTTTGTCAAATTTCATTTTTAGTTATGACAAAGCACTCGGCTAGCCAATAACACCGCTCACCCTAATCGCAAATCCCTTGCGCAAAGGAGTGACGGATAACTCACGAGCCTCAAATTATTTGGGCGGCGAATTCTAGAAATCTTGCAAACTTGCTGCCATAGCACTTGATGCCGAAACAAGCCCAAACACCTACGGACGACAGCAGTGCTGGCGAGGTGGCTATTGCGGAAATGCTGCTTAGATGGGGATCGTGAGGTCGGCATTCAAGGGGGCATGCGATAGGGGCTCCCCTGCCCCGCCGCATTTTTTGAATCGCCGGAGTTCCTCGCGGAGTTGTTCGACAACTTCAGGACAACGAGTGGCCACGTTGTTGAATTCCCAGCGATCATCCGGCTTGACGTAAAGTTCGGCCGCATCCTCCGGCGATTGCGATTGGCTTTGACGCGTTGTTCGTAGCATCCAAGCGGCCGTGCGAATCGCCAGTTCGCCATCAGAACCGCTTGTCACTGCCAGACTACGAGACGATTTTAATTTTTCATTCCACGCAGACGAAAGAGCGATGCCATCTCCATGCGGAGTTGCTGTTTCGACACCTAACCACTCTAGCAAAGTTGCTCCCACATCCGCCGGTTGGACGAGTCCTGAATGCCTAAGGACGGGAACCGAATTGCCACATACATTCACAAGCCAAGGTAAATGCAATTGTTCACTAAACAACGCACTGCAGTCGGTGCCAATTGCGCCATGCTCTCCCAATGAAAAACCACGCGATCCTAACAGCATTACCAGGGTTTCGGTGCCGGCAAATAATTCTTCAACGGCATTGCAAAAGGCACCCAGACAAGCATCAAGCACGGCTACCTGAGCGGCATAAGCAACCCGGTGGGCAAGAATCGTGTCTGGGTCTTCGATATCGCAAATCGCATCTGGTGGGGATATAAACTCAGCAACTTCGGGATCTTCCTCATCGAGAAGCTCAGCTCGCATCGCTTGCGGAGCATCCCACGGCCCTATCATCCCGCGCGAATGCAGCCAGAGCAGGCTTCCAGCATTGTTTTCGGAAACCTCTTCTTGCCACGTAACCAAACGTTCAACCGTTTCTGAGAACAGTTGAGCCATGGCCGTGTTTTCGATTTCATCTGCTGCCTGTCTGGGATCGTTTTCAATCAACCATGTTTGGTCGAACGGCAACGGCATCGCTTGTTCCATGAGCTGCCGATCGTCAGAGATTAGACATTGTCTCACGCCCTGTTGCCTCAAGGCTTTAAGCACCGCTGCCTGTGAAGAGGAGTTTTCTGGCCGTAGCGCATGCTCGCCCTGCCAAACTCCATGATAGAACCCGGGCAGCGTAGGCGAATCTGCCCACAACCAATCTGCAACCAACGAACGGCTAGCCAGGGCATCGAGATGGGGCGTCGAAAAAATCGTGTTTCCATAGGTTCCCAATGCCGAAGCACGAAGCCCATCGACGACGATACAGATTGCGTGACGCCCTTTCATAGAGCTACTATAGCGAACCGCTTGCGAAGCTAACAGCCACGCCATTCTCGCCAAACCAATTGAGGGAAGACCCACGCATCGCGTAGATAGCGTTTGGCCAGTCGCGAAGGCTCGCTCGCCATGCGATGCACCCATTCGAGCCCCAGTCGCTGCATCCAGCGTGGAGATCGATTTTTTTCGCCAGCTAGAAAATCGATCGTTGCACCGATGCACAAGGCCGCCTTGGCCTCAAGTTTCTCTGCATGACGAGAAATCCAAAGTTCTTGCTTTGGTGCGCCGAGTCCTACCAGCACGAGATCTGGCTGGCAATCGGCAACTGACTGTAGGATTCGCTCGTTTTCGCGCTCGTCGTGCTCAAACCCCAGAGGAGGCGAAAGCGTGCCAACAATTTCTACTCCGGGCCACCGCTGCTCGATTACCGCAGCAGCTCGGTCGGCGACCCCTGGTGCGGCTCCCAACAAAAACGCGCGAAGCGGCTGCTCTGCGGAGGCCTCAAAAATCGCCGGCACCAAATCGCTGCCAGCGACTCGTTCAGGCAAACTTTTTCGCAAGAGCCGCGAAGCCATCACCACCGGGGCACCATCTGCCAATACGAGCGAGGCTTTGTCGTACGCCTGCTGGAGCGCAACGTTCGATTGATACATGACCGTATGATCCACGTTCGGAGTCACGACATAACGGCACGCACCCTGACGTGGTTCTTGGCACCACTCGAGTACTGTACTCACCGCCGCTGGCATATCGACGGCGTGGATTTTCATTCCGAATAGATCGATGGTGTCAGGCATGATTTTTTTGCTTGTGGTCACGTGACGCTCGCTTCCCAATGTCCAGGCGCAATTGGGCGGTCGGTTTGAGGTTGCTTAGTTCGTCTCCAGCAATCGGCGGTACTACGCATCTGGCTTTGTAGTCCAATCGTGACGCCGGTCGTTAAGCAGAGCAGCCATTGCGCGCTGGGCGATAGGGTAAGATCATGAAACAAGGCATTCGCGATATAAACAATAAGCGTGGCAAGCGTGAACAGCCCCTGCGCCTGTATCCAGCGTTCTGCAGTCGCGTTGCGAGCAAGTTGCCATGCGGCCCGTGTCCAGGCGATCAATAGGCCTACAAACAAAGTGAATCCAACCAGTCCTGTCTCTGTTAAAATGCTCAGGAGTGTGTTGTGATGGTCAAGTCCACGAAGCGAGTCCAATTCGATTTGTTGACTCCGATCGGCCAGATAGGGAATCTTTTGATCGTAGAACCGGCCAAAACCACATCCAAGTAACGGGGCGTCCGCAAACATTCGCACTGAGACAATCGCGAACGACGCACGTTGATACACCGAATGGCTCGACGACCCATCATCTTTTCGGCCCACATTAAGCAGCTTATCGCCGACCAATACCCCACCAATAATCGCGGTGATTGCTAAACCACCCAGAAGCACGGGGCGCCAACGGCGGGAGCTTTGCAGCAGCGGGATAATGGCCAATCCACCAGCGAGTCCTATCCAAGTGGACCGGGTATAGGTGAAGTACAGTGTTGCACACATAAGTCCTAGGGCACCCATCAATATCAACTGCCCACGACGGGTTGCGTGTGACCAAAGAAACCAAGCCGCCCAAAATGCTACGGCAAGGAATACGCCCAAACTAGCCGACATCAAAGCAGGGCCACGTGCGCGGCCAAAATGCATTCCTAGTTCTGGGTTGGCAATAAAACGTGGATAGACGGCCCACCATTGTTCGGTGACTTCGGCGATTCCGGTCACCGCCAAATAGACGCCCAGCAGGGTGAGCCCTGCCAGCATCCTATTCCAAGTTCGCTCGCTGAGCTCTGCGTTTCGAACGACTCCGTACAAAGCCGCAGGCATCCAGAAGCTGGCAATCAATCTCCAGAACGGCGAAACACTGGTGCCGGCTGCGCCTGCTTCGGGGGTCAATGCAAAGCGTAGCGTCAAATAGCTAACCAACATCACAGCGAGCCAGTCGCTGCCGGTGAGGGGACGCAATTTAATTTGACCTCGATACCACCGCCAAGCAAGCAGCAACACCAGACCCACCAGCAACAGTCGCCCCATCGTCAGCGAAATCGGTCCGATGCCTATATTCCAAAAATGATGGTTGAATAAATACCCTAGGGACACAAAAATCGTGCCCCCAACCAGCAAAGAAGCATGCTTGGCATAAACCAGCGACCAAACAATCGTCGCTGCTGCAAAGATGAGGACAAGAATGGCCATATTTGAGAGGTTTCCGAATCCTATCTTCTCAAGCCCACGACGAGTCGCTTGCAGTCACCGACGGTTCGCCCGTCACTTCGTTAGCGATGGGTCGGGTTCCAAAAGCATCAACGATTGCTGCACTTGTTGTTGGTGTTGATGAGACTGCCACTTTAGGAAGGGTCGTTGGATAGGTGGAACTTTTCTTTTCTGGAAAACCAGATCGAAAGCTTTGCTCTGCTTGCTTAGGGCTAGTGGGTTTGGCAGTCGTGTATTCAGGAGCTATTGGGGTAGGTGCCACCGTAAAGAATAGGAACCCCAACCCGAAGGCAAATCCGCCAAACGTTCCGACCAGCACGACGGATGCTCGCCCGATACCCACTGGATAATCCCCGACTTCGGGGCGGTCTAAGGGCGTTACTAGTCGTGTATTCTGAGCCGCGACCTGGACGGCACGTATTTCGCTCAATTGCTTGCGAGTTTGAGTGAGCACCGCTCTGCTATTTTCCACGGCAGCGAGCCGATTTGTGTACTCCGCCCGATGCTGAGCCAACCCGATTAGGCGTCGTTGGACATCGGCTAGCCGTACGCTGAGCGATTTGGTGCGTTCGCGATTTAAGCCCAACTCGATTTCTAGACCTTGGATCGCCACTTGAAGCTCGTTGTGTAGATCCTCACGGATTTGTTCAACCGCTTTGGTTGCCGCTTTCCATTGAGGGTGCTCAGGTGTACGGGTTCCGGCAAGTCGGGCAACTCGCAGTTGTGCGGCCACCATGCCGTCTTTGAGGCTTCGCAAGGTTGGTTGCGAAATCAACAGGGTGCTCGGCATCGCAATCAATTGTTCTGGCGAATCCTGGGTTGATCGTAGTACAGTCAATAGTTGCTCTATTTGGCGAACTTCTTGCGTAGAGCGTCGATACTCGGTTTCTATCGTCACGGTCTGTTGGCGCAAATCGCTTTGCCCACTGCTTGCTGAGTGCAGCATGCGTAGTTCGCCCAAGTCAGAGCCGACTTCGGTCTCGAAGGCTTCTAACTTTGCAGTTTCTATTTTGAGGGCAGCGCTGGAAAGTTCGACCTGCATTTCCAATTCAGTAATGATGCTTTCTGCTTGGTTGTTTCGCAACTGTCGCAATCGTTGGTCTAGCTGCTGGCATAACTCATCTACTAGGCGAACTGCGTGATCGCGATTCTTGTCTTTGACGCTGAGATAGAATACTTCGGTCTTGCCGAACTCCGCACCGTCGGGTGGCGATAATTTCAGGCGATTTCGAAGTACATTGATCTTTTTCGTGGTCGGCTCTTTTGCAATTTCCCCAGTTTCAGATTCTTCGACTAACTTCATCGTGGCAGCAAGTACCTGACGGCTTTTGGCCAGCTCAAAAATCGTTTCCTGAAAGGTACGCATCTCATAGAGATCCGAAAATTTTCCTGGCTGTCTGCTCGAGGGAGCTGAAACCTCATTTCGGACCACCAACGCCTGCGACGCTTGCCAGTAGCGGCTCATGACGAGCGCATATCCGGTCGCTAAGACGGCACAGGCAATCGTGGGCACGATCCAACGAAGTCGATACTTGATCAACAATTGCAAGCATTCTTGAGGAGTCAATCCAGCGGAAGTCGTTGTCATGGCCAGGTCCTGTGCACTCATGTTTTTGAGGTGGAAGCGCTAGTCAGCGCGCTCACTTATCGGCAAGGAGCAAACGTTGCGCCAACGGACAAGTGTAGGTTCCTTCAGACATCAAGGCGTCACGATTCGTGGAGGATTGTATGCCTATTCTGCTGCAAGCCCGAAGGGACTGATCCGGATGTTGCAAAAACACCACATGTTGTCTCCTCGCAACGTGTTTTTCTAGGGCGATGACGCATTTCGCCCCACATTAACCTATTGTTGAGTAACAACTTCCGTCTGAGTGAAGCCCCCGTTGCGCGCCCTGCTGATTGTAAGATTGCCGGGCGATGCAGCATCATTCGAATCACGATCTACTCGAACCAATCAAGCCATGTACGTTCAACGAATCAACAACTTGAAAGAACTCTCGCTCTACTGCCAGCGTTGGGATGAATTGGCCGGCGATCGAGTCTTTCAGACGTGGACTTGGGTCAGCACTTGGTGGGCCCACTATGGCCAAACGCAACCCGACTGCGACCTGGCTGTCTTTTTAGTCTTCGACCAATCGGAACCCTCCTCCTGCCACGGTCGGCAAGATGCACCTTGCTCCCTTGACGCCAACCGGCTGGTCGCCATCTTGCCGTGCTATTACCAACAAACGTTTGCCCGTGGCAAGGTATTGCGATTGTTAGGCGATGGTGAGGTCTGCAGCGATCATCTTGATTTACTTGTTGCTGAAAAACAAATCGAAGGTGCTGCCAAAGCGATTGCCCGATACCTCACCCACCATTCTGAGGATTGGGATTTAGCCGATTTTGGCGCTGTCGAGGAAAATAGCACTGGGCTTAATCAACTGTTTACAGATTTGCAGTCGCATGGTTGCCATGTGACTCGTAGGGGAGGCCAAAGTAGCTGGTCAGTAGAGCTACCTGCTACCTGGGATGAGTTTCTTGCTCTTCAATCAAAATCACACCGCAAACAACTTCGTCGTCTCGACAATCGCGTCCTTAATAGCGATCGGGCCGTTTGGCATTTGGTGAAAACGGCAGAACAATTTGACGCCGCCTGGGAGCTTCTTATCGATCTCCATCAGCGCCGTCGAAATAGTTTGAACGAGCCCGGCTGCTTCGCCTCGGAACGCTGGGCTGCCTTCCATCGTGATGTGGCAAGGCAATTACTTGAAGCGGGTCAATTGCGGCTCTCGTGGCTTGAATTGGATGGCAAACCAATTGCTGCGGAGTACCACTTTGCGACCAGTTCAGCCACCCTCGCCTATCAAGGCGGGTTAGACCCAGATCGCCTCGACGAGGAGCCGGGTCGTTTGTCGATGATACGTACTTTCCAGCACGCCATGGCAGAAGGACACACAACGTTTGATCTCCTCCGCGGTGACGAACCCTACAAGGCCCATTGGCGCGCTACACCTCAAACAACTTACGACGTCCAGATTGTGCCTGCTCGCAGGACAGCTCGCCTGCGCCACCAAGTTTGGAGCTATCTGCGTCATGCTGGCCAAGTCGCCCGAAAAGTAACCAATCTATTTGCTTGACCAATTTTTTGCGAAGAAGGACAACTACGATGTTAACAGATAGCCTGAAAACGCCCGCACTGGGGATTTACTATCTGGCTACGTTGCCGCAACGCCAAAAGGCAGCAACTGAGCGAGAGAAAAAACGGCAAGTGCCGATCATGATGCTCTTCTACCATCGTGTCGCCGATCAGAAGCCCAATGGCTGGACGATTTCCAACGCAAATTTCCGTTCCCAAATAAAATGGTTACGCCAGCGCTTTGACATCGTTTCGTTGGAAGAAGGCCAACGTCGCATCGCGGCTGAAGAAAACGATCGCCCTACCGTTTGTATCACCTTCGACGATGGCTATGCCGACAATTACGACGAAGCGATTCCCTGGTTACTAGAAAACGACATTCCTTTTACCTACTTTGTTGCCAGCGACCATGTTCAGTCGGGCGAACCTTTTGAGCACGACATTGCAGAGGGCTGCCCCCTGGCTCCAAATTCGGTCGAGCAACTTCGCGAGATGGCCGCCGCCGGCGTTGAAATCGGTGCCCACTCACGCACCCATGCCGATCTGGCGAAGCTCACCTCCGAAGAAGCGTTGTACGACGAAATCGTCGGATCGAAACGCGATATCGAAGCTTTTCTCGATCGGCCCGTCCATTACTTTGCGTTTCCGTTTGGCTTGCCAGAAAACATGTCGACCGATGCGTTCCGTGTTGCCTTTCAGGCCGGATTTTGGGGCGTCTGCTCTGCTTACGGCGGCTACAACTTGCCCGGCGACGATTCGTTTCATCTGCAACGTATTCATGCCGATCCCGAATGGGCCCGCTTCCGAAATTGGCTAACCATCGATCCTCGTAAGCTGCGGCGAAAAAATCAATTCAAACCAGGAGACTACCGAGACCGATTTTAAGCAAACTTTTTGAACTCACACCGAAGCATAACAGCACCATACACCGGGGCCTCCTGCCATCGATCCTTCATCTTCCAAACCGATTTCAGAAAGCAAAACCTCTCGGTTGCGTACCGATACACTGACTTCCAGTGTCGTTATCCTGCTGGTGGTGATGGTGGTTCAGCGTTCTATTGGTTTTGGACGAGGGGTGCTTTTCTGTCGATGGCTTACGCCAGAGACGCTCGGACAATGGGAAATGGCTTACAGCTTTTTGCTACTAGCAGCCCCTTTGGCAGTGCTAGGGGTTCCAGGTTCTTTTGGTCGCTATCTCGAACATTTCCGTCAACGTGGGCATCTGCATACGTTTCTCAAACGAACAGCTGGCTGGACCATCGTCTGTGGCGTTGCCGCTGTTGCCTTGGTTGTGTGGTTTGCCCCACAGTTTTCTCAGCTTCTGTTCGGCAATGGGCAGCAAGTCCGACTCATCCAGGGCATCGCACTCTGTTTAGCTGCCATTATTTTGCATCATACGCTGACTTCGCTGCTCATTGCTTTGCGATTGTTTCGAATCGTCTCGGCAATGAATTTTGTTCATAGCATGCTTTTTGCGGGCCTGGCTTTGGGGCTCTTAATGCTGAATGCCAGCGCATCAAGCATCATCATCGGGTACGGCGTAGCCTGTCTGGTTGCTTCTTTAGGAACCATTGCTTGGATTGGTCCGGAGCTTCGAAATGTAGAACAACCAACAGACGCCCTGCCCCAATCTGAATTCTGGCCGCGGATGTTGCGGTTCGCATTTTTCGTCTGGCTAACCAATGTGCTCTCGCATCTGTTTGCCATTGTCGACCGCTACATGATTGTGCATGTGTCGGGAATGCCTTCCGCCGAGGCGCTAGAACAAGTGGGTTACTACCATAGTAGCCGTATTATTCCGCTGCTTTTAGTTTCATTTGCCGACATGTTTAGTGGCATGATCATGCCCCATCTGAGTCGCGATTGGGAAGCTGGACGTCGTAAACAAGTCAGCCGTCAATTGAATCTTTCGATCAAGCTCACCTGTCTGGGAATGGTAGGGTTTGGTGTTTGCGTCCTGCTGTTTTCACCTTTGCTATTCGAGGTCGTTCTAGCGGGCAAGTATACGGCGGGTCTTGCGGTGCTGCCTTGGACTCTTGCCGGTTGCATTTGGTATGGCATATTTTTGGTCTCTCAAAACTATCTTTGGTGTGCCGAGCATGCTCGCCTCGCCGCCTTACCATTAGCAATCGGATTGGTGGTAAATATCGGTCTCAATCTTCTTTTGCTTCCAATGTGGGGGCTTTATGGGGCAGTCGTCGCAACGGGTATCTCCACATTGATTTGTTTATTAACCATTCTCTGGTTAAGCAAACAGCACGGACTGAAACTTGATCAAGGGTCGTGGCTGCTCGTGCTATTACCGGCGGTGTTGCCCGCTGGCGCCAGTGTTGCGGCAGTTGCTTGGCTAGTCATTTTAGTTATCACTTTGAAAACGAATTTAATACTTACCAATCACGAACAAATCAAACTACGCAAAATGCTCCGAGACACGCTCGAAAAAACAGGTCCGTTCCTGCGTTGGATCCCCTCGACAACCAGTCGGGCCTCGTCCTAATGAAATTGAGTTGATTATGAAATCTTCAAGCCCTGACCGACGACTTACCGTGATGTTTCTCACCACCAGCATGCCCGTGGGCGGCGCAGAAACGTTGCTTGTCAATTTGGTTCGCGGAATGGATCACACACGATTTTCTCCAGAAATTGTGTGTCTCAAAGAGCCCGGCCCTTTGGGAGAATTACTCGCCGCCGAGTTTCCCGTCCACTCCCATTTGCTGACTAGTAAATTCGATGTTCGCGTGTTGTTTCGTCTCTGGAAGCTAATGCGTAGTCGTCAAGTTGATGCGGTCGTCACCGTCGGTGCCGGAGACAAAATGTTCTGGGGACGTCTCGCTGCCAAGTTGGCAAAAGCCCCGGTGATTATTTCCGCACTGCATAGCACTGGTTGGCCAGATTCGGTCGGACGACTCAATCGACTATTGACGCCGTTGACCGATGCTTTCATCGGTGTTGCCGACGCCCATGCCGAACACCTAATCGAGCAGGAGCGATTTCCCCGTGGCAAGGTTCATGCAATCTACAACGGGGTCGATACCGATCAATTCAAGCCGGGGGATGATCAACCCATCCGGCAAGAACTCGGCTTGCCTGTCGACGCAATGCTCGTTGGCATCTTGGCCGCCTTGCGACCGGAAAAGAATCACGAACTATTCTTGGAGGGAGCCGCAGAGATTGCCGCTGAAATCCCCGCCGCCCATTTTGTGATTATTGGGGATGGTCCGTGTCGCGCTGACTTAGAACAAAAAGCCCAAGAACTTGGCCTCAGTGACAGGGTTCACTTTCTCGGTTCCCGTGCGGATGTGCCCGCCATCCTCCGCTCGCTCGATCTCCTGGCACTGACCTCGCACAACGAGGCCAGCCCTGTCTCGATCCTCGAAGCTCTCAGCAGCGGTGTCCCCGTGGTGGCTTCTGAAGTCGGTTCTGTTCCTGAGACCGTAATTCCCGGTGAGACCGGCCTGCTGTTCCAAGCCGGAGATACCGCAGGGTTCACCACGGCAGCGATTCAGCTGTTGCAAGATGGGCCGTTGCGAACACAGTTTGGCACCAAAGGGCGACAACGGGTCCTCGAGCAGTGGTCACTGCAGGCGATGGTCGGCGGATATCAATCACTAATCGAACGCCTGCATGGTGAAAAGTCGCACCCAGTCTGGGCAGCAATTCCCGGCAATTTGCCTACAGGAAGACCTAACGCAACGCTCAGATTGGCACCCTCGTTGGAAACGAAGTTACAGTAGAATGAGACGAACCAAGTTCCCCCTATCTTTCCTATCGCCTTGCGCGTGGATACGATAAACCTTCGATATTCCGACGATCTTTGGAGTAGACTCCCTGGTCGTCGCCCACCGCGACCCCGCAGCTTGTATGATCACCGAGACATTATTAACCTGGATCGCGAGATTTATTAGTGGCGCGAGCGTGCGCTGGGTTGATTCTCACCCCGACACCTGTCAGCGCGTCTACTTTGCGAATCACACCAGCCATCTGGATGTGGTGTTGGTTTGGTCTGCGCTGCCCACGGAAGTACGCCGCCTCACGCGACCGATTGCTGCGAAAGACTATTGGGAGGGTGGGGCCATTCGGCGGCATTTGGCCAAGGTCTTCAACGCGATGCTCATCGATCGGACCAAAATTAAAGTCCATCAGAGCCCGATCGACCTCATGCTTCGAGAAATAGGCGATACCCATTCGCTCATTCTATTCCCAGAAGGTGGCCGCACCGAAGGAGGGGGGATCGGCGAGTTCAAAAGTGGGCTCTATTATCTAAGTAAAAAACGCCCTGAGCTTGAGTTAATTCCTGTACATATTAACAATATGAATCGGATTCTCCCTCGCGGTGAATTCTTGCCTGTCCCTTTACTTTCGTCGCTTACTTTCGGGCCACCCATGTGGCTCGAGGCGGGCGAGCCGAAAACCGAATTCCTTGCGAGAGCAAGAGAAGCCGTTGTAAGCCTCAAGGACCGCTAGCCATGATTAAAAACTGGGCCTTGTTGGGTGTTGCCCTTATCCTCCTCTCGATTGCAACTTTTGTGGGACGTTGGCTCAAACGTCAAACGTCTCTCGGACTCGACGAGCGGTCGGTCAATTCCTTCAATAGCCGGGTGCATGCATGGTGGTTTTCTAGTGTGGTACTCGGCATCGCGTTTTTTCAACCCAACCTAACTGTCTTATTTTTTGGTCTATTATCGTTTTGGGCGCTCCGAGAATTTATCACTCTGACCCCTACTAGCATGGGTGACCACCGTGCACTCTTTTGGGTATTCTTTTTTTTCACCCCGATGCAGTTTGTTTTGGTAGCGTTCGACTATTATGCCTTCTATAGCATTCTAATCCCCGTCTATGCTTTTCTTTTTATTGCCGCGAGAGTTGCCATCTCTGGAGACTATCAACACTTTCTCGAGCGTGTGGCAAAAATTCAATTTGGCTTGCTCGTTTGCGTTTACTGCCTTAGTTTCGCCCCTGCCTTGCTCTTCTTAAAATGCAAGAATATGGATGGTGATGACGCCAACGCCCGGCTGCTCTTCTTCTTTGTGACGATGGTGCTCTTTGCCGAGCTGCTGCAATTCATCTGTGGCAGACTCTTTGGCAAGCACGTCATTGCCGAATCCATCGACACTTCGCGTACTTGGGAAGGGGTCCTCGGCGGAGTCGTCTCGACCGCATTGGTTGGCCTCTCCCTCTACTGGGCCACCCCGTTTCCCCACTGGTGGCAAGCGGGAGCAATGTCTGCCATAATTGCCGCGATGGCTTCGGCCGGGGCTTTGACACTTGCTGCCATCAAACGCGATCGAGGCGAGGTCACCACCGGAACACTCATCGAAGGGCACGGTGGTGTTTTAAGTCGAATTGACGCGATTTGTTTTGCGGCACCCGTTTTCTACCATGTCACTCAATACTTCTTTGGTGTTGTAGCTAGCTGAGCGATCCCGACAGAGTTCTAGGATGGCCACTAAGGTAAGCGGCGGGTAATTTGTATATTCCAAACTGCCGCTCGCCTGAAACACAGAAAGCCGACGAAAATTCGCCGGCTTTCCAGGTCTTCTGATTTGTTCCGCTGAAGCTTTTTACAACCTCAGGCAGGCGTTACGTTTTCTGCT
This sequence comes from Planctomycetota bacterium, assembly GCA_029259945.1. Taxonomy (GTDB): domain Bacteria; phylum Planctomycetota; class Planctomycetia; order Pirellulales; family Lacipirellulaceae; genus Bythopirellula. The sequence goes on along the minus strand of JAJDEF010000028.1, from coordinate 48,415 downwards.
CGTGGGCCTTTGGGGCCACTACCTTCGGTGTAGGTAACTTGCTGGCCTTCGCGCAGCTCGTCGTAACCAACACCTTCGACGTTGGACGAGTGGAAGAAAATATCCTGGCTCGTTCCCGTGTCAATAAAACCAAAACCTTTGTCCGTCAACCGCTTAATCGTACCTTCAGCCATCGAATTGAATCCCTAAAAAAGTGACGCTTCAGTCTTGCCCAAAAACAGATGGCTAGACCTTCATTAACGGCTCATTGTATCGGATAGCACCCATTCAGCAATCATCAAGTTGTATGTGAACCTACAATTTTCGTAGAAAAGCCAATTTTTTTCGGGGGCCTGCCGACTCCTGACGCCAAGCAGCAGAAGGGAATCTGGGGTATTTACGCACCACTTTTTTGCCCGTGTACGCTCCCCATAGCCGATTTATTGCAGAAACAAAGCCTTTCAGATATCTCAGGCAAATTCGCCTCGAGTGAATTAAATAGCCAAATGCGTTTGTTAATGAAATTAAAGAAGTTTTGCTACCGAGGGCAGCTTTTGCCAACTTGGTGGCAAGGCTGCGGTAAATGTCATGGTTTCGTCCCGTACGGGATGCTTCACGCAGGTTGAAATCGCATGCAGTGCAATCCCCTTAGGGAACGTTGCCTTGCTGCCATATTTCAAGTCGCCGAGAATGGGCAATCCGATTTTTGACAACTGTACTCGAATTTGATGTTTTCGCCCCGTCTCTAGTTGAACCTCGAGTAGTGATTTGTCGTTGCCCTGGCTCAATAATTGGTAACGAAGGCGAGCCAACTGCGCATCTGCGCAATTGGCATGAGTCACATGAACCCGACGATGCCGCTCGTCTTTACGCACAAAGTGCTCCAAAGTCGTCTCGCTTTCGTCGGGAATTCCATCCACGACGGCCCAATACTTTTTCTCTACTTGCCGCTCACGGAAGGCTTCTGAGAGTCGACGGGCAGCTTTCGAGGTGCGCGCGATCAACACGACGCCGGTCACCGGCGCATCGAGTCGACTCACCACTCCTAAATAGACATTTCCAGGCTTGCTATATTTTTCGCGAATATATTCTTTGGCAATGCTCAACAAGCTAGGGCGAGAGCTATCAACGCCCATCGTGGGCAACATCGCTGGTTTATCGACCACCAGGAGATGATTGTCTTCATAGAGAACTTTGAGCCGAGGGGCTGAGTGAGACATCAAGGAGATCCGTTGTCAAAGCGGTATAAATCATGCTACGCTCAGCATACACTTTCGATGCCCGCACAGCCTAGCCCGCTAACCAACACAAATGCCCTTACCTCGCCTGATCTTAGCCAGCACCTCGCCTCAACGTCGGCGACTGCTGACGAATGCCGGTTACCGGTTTGACGTGGTTGCGCCACGAGATTCTGCCGAGTGCGGCGTCTGTAGCACCGGCGGCCCCGCTTCGCTGGTGGCTGATCTGGCTCAGCGAAAGGCGGCGGACGTAGCCGATCAACTTGCAAGCCGAGATCCGTCCGAACCTTCTTCGCGACTACTAATTGCCTGCGATACGGTCGCCGAATGCGCCGGGGCCATCCTAGGAAAACCCGAAGATGAGGATCACGCACGCCGTATGCTAGAGCAGTTGCGTGGTGCCATGCATCGCGTTTACAGCGGGCTTTGTCTTTGGCACTACGACAAGGAAAAGAGCGACGAGGACAAGAGCAGCAGGCCACCTGAAACTCGCATCACCGTTACCGAATTACAGATGGACGACATCACCGACGACCAACTCGACGAATATCTAGCGAGCGAACTTTGGCGAGGCAAAGCCGGGGCGTTTGGCTACCAAGACCGAGTCGGTTGGTTGCATATCAGCCAGGGCAGTGAATCGAATGTCATTGGCTTGCCGATGGAGCTGCTCGGCGAAATGTTAAGCGAACGAGGTTACTCTCCTGACTCAACATGTGGCGGATAGAATCGGGCCAATCGGTCTGGCGATACCCCCAGTGCCTGTGCGGCAACCAAAGTCCAATTACCGAAGGTCTGACGCAACACGCCTCGCTGCTGCCAACGACGCGGATCGACGTGAACAGGCCCTGGCAACAATACAGGACATGATTTTTTTCGGAAAGATCGCATCAGCAGTAAATCTTCCATGAGCTTTACCGAGGGAAAACGGCCCAACTGCTCGAATACATTTTTTCGCATAAAGATAGCCTGATCGCCATACGGCAAACCGCACCAACGCACTCTTGCCGCGTTTCCACGCTCTAGCCAACGATACAGCAGGCCGGAAGCTTCGATTTGTTGGCGAAATGCGCCACCAAGAACTTTGCCATCTCTTAGGCAATCAAGAATTTGTTGGCCTACGTTCGGTGCCAACCAATTGTCGGCATGCAAAAACAGCAAAACATCGCCCTGCGACTCTGCCGCTCCCAAATTCTGTTGCAACGCCCGACCGCGGTCACCGGATAGAACCCGACTTCCCGTCGCTTCAGCCAAAGCGACGGTCGCATCGTGGCTTCCGCCATCCACGACAATCACCTCGTCGACTTTTGCCGCCCACGCGCTCGCAACGGCCCGCTCGATACACGCTGCCTCATTCAGGGCGGGAATCACGACAGAGATACTTAAAGACATACTACTTAACCGAACTAAAACGAACGGAATCCTCATTCGCTGACTACAAGCAATCAAGTCGAAATTTATTTTCGATTGAGTTTTGGGGCAGATTCAAGCTATAATGCCCGAGTGCGATTTGAGGGGAACCCGGCTTCTCCTCGCTACTATCGCATGATGGATCGACGTTGGTAACCTCTTCTTCCCCGATTGATACTGCACATGAAACTTCGACTTGGAGTCGTCGGCGTGGGCACCGCCTGGGATTCGCGCCATTTACCCGCTTTGCGTGCGCTTTCCGACCGTTTTGAGGTTCGCGCAGTCTGTGACCCTGTTTATCAGCGGGCCGAAACCGTCGCCCGTCAATTCAGCGCAGATGTGCATGATGGTTTTCGTGTTCTGACCAATCGCAGTGACATCGATGCCGTCCTGTTGTTGTCGGCCAATTTCTACGGCGACACCCCCATTCATGCAGCATGCGATGCGGGCAAGGCCATTTATTGCGCAGCAGCTATCGACTTGCAAGACGAAGAGGCCTCTGCACTCCAACAGCGGGTTAAACAGTCGGGAGTTGCATTCATGGCAGAATTCCCCTGCCGTCTCTCCCCTGCCACGCTTCGTCTTAAGGAGCTACTTGCGATCAAGCTGGGAGCACCTCGACTGTTGTTTAGCAATCGCCGCAGGGTTTCTGTCGAAAAACACGACAACTATAATGATCACAAGCGAGACATCGTCGAATTGATTGATTGGTGTCGTTATATCATTGAGTCCGAGCCAACTTCGCTAGTCGCTTCCGCTCATTGTGCCGCAGATATACAGCAAAGCGATTTTTCCTCGCTGAGTCTCGACTTTTCGCCTAAAGACGAGGTGGGCACAGGCCCCTTAGCGCTGATCAACTGCGGCGATTATTTGCCCGAGAGCTTAAAAGAGTCGCTCTCGTATCGTCGACCCGCAGACTTAAAAGTCGTTTGCGAGCGAGGCATTGCGTTTGTAGATTTACCGAATACCATCGTTTGGTTCGACGAAGCGGGTCAACACCAGGAAACCCTCGATCACGAGCGTCCCGTCGGCGAATTGATGTTGATGCACTTTCACCGGGCGGTCGAAAGTCTGGTTCTCAAGTCCTCGAGTCTCGAAGATGCCCATCGCGCCATCTTAATCGCCAACCAGGCCATCGTAAGCTGCCACCAGGGCAAACGTGTGCCCTGTTAAAGCAACAGCGAAAAAATTTCTAACGCCGTACCAAACCGCGATTACGTGACGTGTCGTAAACACTTGCCACAGGGATGGCATTGGCCGCATTTTTTTCTGCCGGCCAAAGTTGCGCTGCAGTTGGCCCTGTTGTGGGCACCGGTGCAGTGCTGACGGCGTTCACACTTGGACGAGCGGTGCTTCCCGGGCTTGCATAGACCGAAGCACTGGCAAGTTTCATCGGCACACTTGTCGCTGCCGGGTCTTGCCCGCGAATCACTGTCTCGCGGCTTTGCCATTCAGAGGATGGTGAGGCGGATGCATCGACAGCCGCTACCTGAGCGACGTCAGCAGCCAACTGCAACGGTGGTCGACCCTGTCGAATCCAATCCATCCAGGAATTTTGCAAGGCCAGCAAATTGGGATAGCCGTACCGTTGCTGAATTGCCTTCGGCCAATTTTCATCTTGCATGCCTTCGGCCAAAAATTCCATGAACTCTCGCTTGCCACGCTGGTAAATCAAGTATTGCGATAACGAATGCCCCTGGGAATACAAGGGCAGCACATCGCGCGGATATTCTTTCATCGCAAACATGTGGCTAAACGGAATTCCTCGTTGGGTTTTCAGGAATTCGATGAGCATATTTTCCTGCTTTGATATTTCGCTCCGATGCTCGACGGTCGTACAGGCCCCTTCGTCGGCCCATCGCGGCAGAGGACGTCGGAAGTGGCTGGCGAAGATTGTGTGCGTCACTTCATGTGGCAATACCGAGTCAAGAATCCGCTCGCGAGAACCCTGGATCGTCATCCGCCAGCCAAAGACCTGGCCCTGGTCGAAGACAAAACTCGTAGCTCCTCCAGCTCCAAGACGCGAAGCAACCTTCGCTTTAATCGGGCACGGCTTCGACCAATTCGGAAGCTGCTTGCCCAACCATTCCTGTGCCAGCTCAGCCCGCCAACGTTCGGCCGCATCGCCAATTTCTTTCGCAAGCTGCGGCGTCGGCGCATCGACCGTAAAATTTGTTGTACGGTAGCCCGCACCAAAAGACGCAGGGCAGTGGAAGACGGCAAAAACCACAGCCAAGACTACGGGCGTCGCCGCCCGGCAAACACGAGCTTCCATGCTCTTTTTCCTTTGTTGAAGGACGAATCCATGTCCTTAGGCATTTAATATTCGAGTGTTTCGCCCCAACGAAAACGATGGAACACATCTATAGCCCAGCCATCTTGGCCGGAAACTTGCAGCGACCACGAACCCCACCGGAGTGTGAATGGTGCGTTTCGCTATCGCTTCACACACCCTACACGTTCGTGCAAGTAGCAAATCACAGACCAAATCGTTCGGCTCGACGAATTACGCCTAGCCAACCACAACCAAGCCCTGTGAGTTCAGTAAAATCCGCAATGAACTCTTTGCGGATAGGCCGGCTACATCGACTTCACGAATTGCAAAATTTACCACTACCCTCGCAAAACCACCTAGCCCGATTTGAAAAGAAACCCCGTGGGCTGCTAGCAGCCGTAGTGCATGCAGCCAGGTGATCCCGTGTACTAGAAGTGATTGCTGGCGCCAGCTACCCGGCAAAGATTTAACGCAAACCGGATAACCGATACAGTCGGTCCAGGTGACGTCATTTTTTCGTTGTTGTCGCTATATACGGCTATTTCAGATGGGAGAACCGTAACGATCAATAAGGTGGGAAGCCATACGGTAGGCCCTATGACCAAAGTATTCTTCAGAGGGATCCAGTGATGTTTAAAAATCGTGGACAGTGGCTAACCTTAAGCCTATGCCTCTGCCAATGGGCGTCGTTTACGGTTATTTGCGCCGGTCAGTCATCCGACATCGAGTCGGTTGATCGTGCGATTCGCAACGTAGCCGACTATTGGTCGCCGCCGTTGACCACCGAATTCGACGATCAATTGCCGGTTGTGGTCGCCACGAATGATGAGGGAAAAGTCACTCAGGTCCAATTGCTTGCACAACGTCAGCCCTCGACGCGTATGGCTCAGCGACAGCGCCGTCGTAATAATTCGACCTCGACTTCTGGTCTTTCCAGCGTGCCGTTTATGATTGGTGACACGGGCAGCGGTTCGTGCGGAGCGCTCACATTTGCCGGTACCTCGCTCGCTTCGGTCGAGCATCCAACTTTTGGTTGTAGTCGCCTAAATATTGCTGAGAACAACTCCGCCCTGACGCAAGATCGCGAGTTCATCAGCTATCGCCACTACCACAATCTCTCGGATACCAACGTCTTTGGCAGCGCGAATTCCATCAACTCAGAACAGTTTACCTTGGGAATGGAACGGCTGCTATTTCGAGACGATCTCTCGATTGAACTGCGGGTACCGATCGCGTACGACCTGAACTCGTCGTTGGACATTGTTTCGACACCCGCAACGAAGAATCTACCAGTGTCCGATCGCAACGGGGAATTTGGTAATATCTCTGTGCTGCTCAAAAAAATGCTCATTCAGCGTCGCGACTGGATCGTGTCGGCAGGCGTCGCCGTCAATATCCCGACTGCAGATGACGTCAGTATCAACGCGGTGGTCGATGATGTCATACCCGTGTTTGTTACACCGCCAGTGAGCGCAGCCGTTGATTTCACCTTCACTAGCCTCACCACCAACGACACGGTCAATCTATCGCCATTCCTCGCATGGCTACATAACCACGACGGACGCTGGTTTCACCAGGGATTCCTACAAGTCGATATTCCTCTGAACCGATCAAGCGCAACTTTTGATGTCACGGGCTCGATTACGCCCCCGGGCCCCTTCCTTCCCGCGCCGTTGGCTACCACCGCGACAGGCCCTGTCGATCAACAAACGTTGCTACGATTGAATCTTGGCTGGGGGTACTGGTTCTACCAAGGGACGCATTGTGATCTTCTGAAGGGGATCGCTGGGATATTTGAAGTCCATTACACGTCGACTTTGGACGATGCGAATCCGTTTACCACACAGATTGCCACCATCACGGATGGTGGCTTCCTCAGTTTCCCGGTCAACCTCGCGATCGGCAATCAGACCGACAACATCGACATTGTCAATCTCACCACCGGGCTCACCTTCGACTTAGACGCGATCTTAGTCACGCACGGCTTTACCGCACCTGTCTCGACCGGCGCCAACAAGCCGTTTGACTTCGAATACAATCTGCAGATTCAGCACCGGTATTAAGAGCATAATTTCGGAACTGCGCTGTCGTTTGCTCTGGCCCAAAGGCCTTAGCAGGCAGCCTGGGCTTCTTTGAATCGATCTATCAAACGCCCTGGTGCCCCCATCGAGTTGTAGCCACCGTCGAGGTGCATGATTTCGCCGGTAATGCCAGACGACATTTCGGAGAGCAAGAAAGCTCCACTATTGCCAGCCTCTTCGTGGGTGATATTGCGCCCTAGCGGAGCCATGCCCTCGTAGAGACCAAGCATTTCTTCGACGCCTGCCCCGCGGCCAGAAATGGTCTGCATCGGGCCAGCACTTAACGCGTTCACCCGAATGCCACGCGGCCCCAGGTCGTGGGCCAGATATTTCACTATCGAATCGAGTGCCGCTTTGCAAACGCCCATTACGTTGTAGCCAGGTACGGTCTTTTCGCCACCAAAGTAGGTGAGTGTCAAAACGCTGGCATTGTCGCTGAGTACGTCCTGGGCAGCATTTGCTAGTGCGATTAAGCTGTACGCGCTAATTTCCATGGCGAGCTTAAAGCCGTCTCGACTTGTGGCAATCGTGTCGTCTTTTAAGTCGCTTGGCAAGGCAAAAGCAATTGAGTGCAGCAGGAAATCAACCTGACCAAGCTCCGATTTGCAACGGTCCATCAATGCCGTGAGATGCTCGTCGTTGGTGACGTCCATGGGTTGGACGAATTTGACTTTTGGGTTGCCATCGGTGAGTTTTTCGAGTCGTCGCAAGTTCTTTTTTCGAGTATCGTCTGGTTTGTCAGGCATATGGGAGAATCCGCATTCCCCCCCTTCTTGCATAATGCGGTCGGCGATGGCCCAAGCGATCGATTGCTTGTTGAATACGCCTGTGATTAACCCTTTTTTTCCGTCGAACATACCCATTGCGAGCTCCTAAACGCCTCGTGCTTTTGAAGTCTTTACCAGTAGCCCCGCAGGATAACACTGCCCCCCTAGAGACCGAAAGGGGCTGCAGCGCCATAAGTAGCCAGTCAGGCAAGGTTTTCAGCAAGGATCGACAAACTGCGTAAATACGCGGAAATTTAAGCCTTTGGTGTCAGATACGCGGCGCATGGAGTTGTTGTTTTGAGGTCAATACGATAAGTTTAGGTATCGTCATAATGACTAATGTGACATCCGGCCGCTCCTCTGAGCAGACATCGTGCGCCAAGTATGTCCTCCCATGCATCAGAGATCAGCCATGCCTGAATCCGTGAAGTGGCAAGAGTTCATGCAGCTCGTGCTCGAGTATGCAGGCGAAAGCGATCAACTGCAAACGTTTTTCGATCGACTGCTCCCAGAAGCTCGAGCCGTGCTTGCTTGCGAAGCGATGGCGGTAGTTCAAGCATCGCCACCCGATTGGCTTATTACCGCCACCGCTGGAGTTTCTTCGAGCCAGGTGCCAATCTCTCTAGCTGCCGATGCACTTGATCGTGAATCGCTAGCCCGTCTCGATCAATGGTCTGCCTTGTTGTTGTCAAAACGCTACGTTCTGCTTATACGATCGAATCACAGCGAAGGCACCCTCAAGCGAATTCAGGCGGCAATTTCGGAATCGTTCAAAGTGGTTGACGACCAGCAGCGCCGCACGCGTCGTATCCGCCGTCTGGAAAAGATTCTGAGCATTACCCACACCTGGGGACAAGCAGATTGCATGGAGGCCCTGCTTCAGAAAATGGCCGAGGCAGCCACCGAACTACTCGCTGCAGATCGAGCCAGCATCTTCCTGTGGGATAAGGCCAACAAAACATTGGTCGGAAGACCTGCACTGGGCGTTGAAGATACCGATCTTCGAATTCCTGACGATGCCGGTATTGTTGGACAAGTAGTACAGTCGAGAGAGCCTAGGCGCGTCGGGCGAGGTCTCGACGAAGACCAAATTTCGCGAGCCGTCGACAAAGAAACCGGCTACCACACCGACAGTTTACTCTGTGTGCCACTTATTTCTCCCAAGGGAAAATGTCTAGGCGCTTTTGAAGTACTCAATCAACGTGACGGGAGATTTTCTGACGAGGACGAACAAGGGCTCCTCGAACTAGCCACCCATGCTGCAGTGGCATTAGAAAATACTAAGCAACTCGAAGATCTGCTGCAAAAACATCAGCAACTCATTGAAAAAGCCGCCAAAGGAATCCATCTCATTGGCGAGAGCCCGGCGATCGAAGCTGTCCGGTCGACAACTCGCCGCATTGCTGATACCGACTTGGCAATTCTTATTCTAGGTGAGAATGGGACAGGCAAAGAGGTGGTTGCCCAATCCATCCATTACCTGAGCAGTCGTCGCGATCAACCAATCATTGCCGTCAATTGCGCTGCGCTCAGCGAAACGCTCCTCGAAAGCGAGTTGTTTGGCCACGAAAAGGGCGCTTTTACCGACGCCCACCAATCGCGAGCCGGCAAATTCGAGCTGGCTTCGGGAGGCACGCTCTTTCTCGATGAGATAGGCGACATGAGCCTCAGTGGACAGGCCAAGCTACTTCGAGTGTTGGAAGATAAAACGGTGGTTCGTGTGGGCGGATCGACGCCGATTCACACCGAGGTTAGGATTCTTGCAGCCACCAATCAAGATTTGGCATCGATGGTACGAGAAAAACGATTCCGTGAAGATTTGTTCTTCCGTCTGAACGTCGTTAGCCTCGAACTGCCCCCTTTGCGCGAACGCGGAAACGACATTATTCTGTTGGCTGAATATTTCTTCAAGCAATTCTGCCAAAACATGGGCCGCCAAACTCCAAGGCTCTCGGCTGCGGCAAAGAAGCAACTCCTCAACCACGCTTGGCCCGGCAATGTCCGCGAACTACGGAACTTGACCGAACGATTAGCTTATCTCTCGTCGGGCGATTGCATCGAAACCGAGGATCTGTCGTTTATCAATGCCGGTTCCGACTTGGCTTCGAAGCAGCTTGACATGAATTCAACACTGACCGATGCGACGCGTGAATTTCAGCAACAATACATTCGCCAGATGATTGAAAGTACAAGCGGCAATATGAGTCAGGCCGCGAAACGTTTGGGGCTGCATCGCTCGAACCTTTACCGAAAAATACGTCAGCTCGAGACGGGCGACACTGACTTGGACGAAAACATCGAAGACTAATGGAGTTGTGAATACCAATGAAACGTGTCCATATTATCGGCGGGAAAAATCACGGCAAGACCACGCTGGTTACCGAGTTGATTCAGGAACTTTCGCGGCAAGGCCATCGTGTCGGCACAATAAAACATACCCACCATCAACATGAGTTAGACACGCCGGGCAAAGACTCGCACCGTCATCGGGAAGCGGGGGCGGCAGTGGTGGGTATTTTGTCGCGATCGATGAATGCCGTCTTTTGGCCACCCACGGCGACCTGCGAAGAGTTGCGAGAAGATCGCTACGCAGAGTTTGATTCGATCTTTGCTGACTGCGACCTTGTGATTGTTGAAGGCGACCTGCAAACCGATCGGCCAAAGGTCGAGGTTTGGAGAGAATCGCAGGGCACGCGACCGATTGCTGAAAAAGATCGTTCGGTGGCCGCCATTGTGTCGCACGACTCGATTGAAGGGCTCGAGCTACCGATCTGGAATCGTACCGAGGTTGCGCTGGTGGCGAAAAATATCTTCGATCTGGCTTCTAAGAACGCCTAAACAAGTGATTGGCCCTTGCTCTCACAAGCGGTAAAATTTGGCGTAGGCACTAGCAAAGATTACGACCTTTTGCAAAGTAAACGTTGATTGAGGAACCTGTTTTGGTACGAGTTGAGCAATCGATCTTCGAGCGAGCCGGTTTGGCCAGTGGCCTGTTGACCGATGCGCAAATTGACGAGGCTTGGCATGTGTTGGTAGCAACCTCGCCCGAGGCAGGCCTCTCGCTCGAAGAAATCACCGATCAGCAATTGGCCACCCAGCTCATTCGGCTCGGGCATCTAAACCAGTGGCAAGCAGAACAACTTTGCCAAGGACGCACTAAGTTTACGCTTGGCTCGTATCGCATTGTCGATGCGATCGGCCACGGTGGTATGGGCTGGGTGTTCAAGGGTGAACATGAACTTCTCGGCCGCGTCGAGGCGATCAAAGTCTTGCCACGGAGTCAGACGAATACTACGTCGATCGCCAGTTTTCGGCGAGAGATTCGTGCCCAGGCATCGCTCGATCATCCTAATCTGGTTCGGCTCTCTTATGCCGACACCGATGGCGATACCTACTTTTTGGTGACTGAATACATTCCCGGTTCCGACCTCCGTCGTTTAGTCCACGATCATGGCCCTTTGCCAACAGAGCAAGCGGCAATCATCATTTCGCAAGCTGCCGAGGGACTTGCCCATGCCCACGAGCAAGGGCTGGTGCATCGTGACGTTAAGCCGGGTAATCTGCTGATTACCCCCGAAGGTTGCACCAAGCTGACCGACCTAGGGCTCGTTTTCTTTTCTTCGGAGCAAGAAGATTACTCTCGCTCGAAGCCTAAGCATGTCGTGGGGACGGCCGACTATCTGGCTCCCGAGATTATTGCCACGCCCGGCGAAGTTCGAGCGATCAGCGACATCTATTCGCTCGGTTGCACGCTGTACTACGCAGTGACCGGTAAGGTGCCCTACCCTAGCGGCGCGACGGCCGACAAGCTTCGTCGTCATCTTGAGGAGGAGCCAATTCCTACTGGGCGTCTTAACCCTAATGTCGATTTGGCGATAGTGCAGGTCATTGAAGCAATGATGCAAAAAAATCCCGAACAACGGGTCGCGACTGCCGCCGAAGTCGTGTTGCTACTGAAGCCCTGGGTCGAATCGTCAGACGCCGGTGTCTGGCAAATAATCGGCAGGTTGGCCGGGCAGCAAGACGCGAGGCACTACGAGCATGCTCCGCTAGCCGATACCAAGCCTGTCATTGAGCCAGTCCTCCCTCATCCATTTCGGGGTAGCAGTACCGAGCGTGTTCCGATGACGACTAGCGAACCCACAATTTCTAATGCACCGGTAGAAAATAACGTTGCCACCGAGCAAGTTGTCGAAGATTCTATCGGACAAACGATAACTATTATCACCCTTGCCCTAGTCGCTACGATGGCCGCAATTGCCCTTGCACTCTGGTAGCACAGTTTGTCATTTAATTTGCAGTAATCACCATAAACTGTTGTCGTGGAGGGGTGGGAGTTTTGTCATGGTGTTTGGTGACAAAATGGACAAAACTCTGGGGTGCTGCTGGCGTTTGGTGCTTCTTTTTCAGGGGTTCCATGTTTTTAAGGGCGTGAGTTTTGGCACGATATCGCCTGTTTTGGGTTTTGGCGGACAAAACTCCTTGGTTTTGTCCACTTTGGCATGCCCTGGACACTGCAATGCCCGGGCTTTGGTGAAATTTGCTTGGACAAAAGTCGGTGGGGTTTTGTCCTGTTTTGTCCAACTTGGGTGACTTTATTGTCAAAAAGGAAACCGCTGATTTGCGCTAATACTCTCTGAATTTTGTGTAGGTGGGTGGCACTGTCTGGCTTGTCCAGCAGTGGAACCCTGGTACCACATCGCACTGCTGGACAAGCCAGGCAGTGGCACCCAATGAGATTCGTGTTTTTATATTTTCAAAGAACAGGGTTTAGACGTTATTATCGTGCATTGAGCAGGAAGGTTCCATCGATATTTTTGGCCGGTGGTGAGATGTTTGATGTGTGATTTATAGTTATTGATCTGTAAAGGCATGTACATCACATCCTGGGTAGATTTCCCCACAGAAGATGCTTCTTGCCGCTTTGCGAAATGTGGTTGTTCACAATCAGGCCTATCGCTAGAATACTCCACGCGCAGACTGTATCCATCAGCAGAATATAGAATTGAATCCGTCAGCATGGCCGATATATCCACGCTCATCGAAGCCTACTCCTGCGGCGCCGAACTGCTCCGCGAGGCCGTTCTCTCAACGCCTGAATTTAGCTGGGACGTAGCACCCATCGACGGAAAATGGTCCATTCGCCAAGTCGTTTGTCATTTGGCCGATGGAGAAATTGTCTATGCAGACCGTATGAAACGCGTTATTGCCGAAGAAAATCCCACTCTGTTTGAAGCTGATCCAGACTTGCTTGTCCCTGCACTCTATTGTTCGCAACGGCCGTGGGAGGCTGAGTTAAATGTTGTTGATGCGGTCCGTACACACATGCTGTCCATTCTTCAGTCCTGTGTCATCGAAGACTTTCAGCGAACCGGCGTCCACTCGACCGACGGCCCCATGACCCTGAGAACTCTCCTCGAACGCATCACAGGGCATATCCCACACCACATTGCATTTATCGAAGAGAAGTTGCAAGCGTTAGGTATAAGAAAGGGGGCAGAACAATTAGATGATTGAACGGCGTGATTTTGTTGTCTTGATGGGCACGCCTCGACCTTTGCCTAAGAATGCCCACGACGAGCGTGGAGCATGGCACCTTGACCTTTTTCCTCGTGAAAAGACTGTCGGTGGGTTTCGCTTCGCTGCACCCACCCTACGGAATTTTACTGCCGTGGCTCGCCTGGGAAATATTTTTCGACCACCGCGTAAAACTCCTGGGGGGATTGAATGGTTGCCACTTGCTTGCGAAATTCTCGTGCTCCGCGTCGGCCTTGGGCGTAGCAGCAGGCGTATTTTCGCATTAAGACGGCTGCCTTCACTTCGCCGAAACGTTGGCAGACTAAATCGAAATGGTGAAGCAGCAATTGTTGCTCTTCGGCCGGCGTTGGGTCGGGCGGCACCGGCAAACCGCGGACTGCGGCTGCCGCTTGGGCGAATAGCCAAGGCTTGTTCAGCGATGCGCGGGCGATCATGATGCCATCGACATCGTAGCGCCGAAATGCCTCGACCACTTTTTCGGCCGAGTTGAGATCGCCGTTGCCTATCAACGGGATTTGACGCAAATGGGGTTTGATTTCAGAAATTCGATCCCAATCGGCCGTGCCACGAAACATGTCTGCTGCCGTTCGGCCATGTACGGTTAGCGCGGCTGCGCCTGCGTCTTCGACGACTTGGGCGACGTCGATCGCGTTGATCTGATCGCGGGTACAGCCGAGCCGAATCTTGGCGGTCACTGGCGTGGGGGCACAGGCGGCCACGACCTGCTCGACAATTTTTCCGACGCGCTCTGGTTGCCGTAATAGATAGGAACCGCTGTGCGCTTTTTCGGTGACTTGCCGAACTGGGCAACCAAAATTGATATCGACGACGCTTACTCGGTACTCGCTGGCCAGTCGGGCGCCTACCTTGGCGAGCGTTGACGGATCGTTATCCCAAATCTGCACGGCCAGCGGTCGTGGCTCTTCGCGAACGCCCCACAACCGGTCGGGATGTTCGGCCTCTTGCTCATCAAGCCAGACAAACCCACGGGCGTTGACCATCTCGGTTGCCAACAAACCTGCCCCGCCAAACTCGCGGACAATTTGCCGGAAGGCATAGTTGGTGAACCCAGCCATCGGGGCTTGGAGGATGGGCGGATCGACCTTTAAGGAACCAATGAAAAATGGTTCGGCTATCGCGTTGGTGGCAATCGTCGACATCATCTACAGCCTATGCATAAGAAACCCAATCATTATAGCTTCTAATACATCCAGACTGAAACCTACCCTAGAGGCAGTAAATCAGCGGCTTGCCGAACCCGGCGGGGTGAGAATCGAATGTTCCACGCCGCGTTGAGGTGCTGTGGCCCGCTGTGTGAGGCCCTGGTTGCCCTGAGAAAAAGTACGTGGTTGGCTTTCAATGGCTACTTCTGCACTAGTGCGCTGAATCCCTGGCGGACTCCATTTTTGTTGTTGCTTAGAGCCCGAGGAAATTAACATGGCCACAAGCCGCCCCGTGCTGACTTCGCCTGGGGTCGAAATTTCGGCGTAACGGACAATGTTTATATTATAATCTCGTACACCCTCGACAAAGGCATCGCGTCGGAGTGTCAGTAATTCAAGAGCCTTGAGCAAGCCGCGCCCATCGGTATTTGGGTTTCTCGTTTGGCTAACTGTTTGTAACCACTGGTTCGCCAGGGTCACGCTCTCGGCCTCGCTTAGCAGAGCCTGATAGTTGAGTGCGAGTAGCTCGTTCAAGTGACCTGCCCGATTCGAGGTTTGCCGGGCGAAAATTTCGTTAAATCGAGTATCGTACTCACCACAGTGTGGCAAGTCGCTAGGCAAGGGCAAGGCGTCGTTCGTCGAACGGCCTAGCATTTGTTGCAATCGATGTTGGGCAACCTTGGCCGAATGTCTCGCGACTTGCACGCGTGCCTCTAAGGTTTGGCGCTCTTGCTGCCACTGGGAACCTGGTTGACGAATGCTTGCCTGGAGAGTCTGTAGGTGAACGACATCTTGCAGTGCGTTGTTGTATCGGGCCACCGATGCGACCAATTCCCAGTAGGCTTCTACGCGGCGCGTCTGCTCTCCTCGTGTCTGAGCACCCTGCACGGCGCCGGCTAACGTCCAGGGCGTGCCGGCCAGCTTTTCACGCCGTGGCTTCTCAAGCATTGAATGCAGAATTTCTGAAGGTTTTAATGGAGATGAGGAAGCTACATTCGATGGCAGAGTATTGCTTAACGGAGTGGTAGCCCCGTTGTCAAAGCCTAGATTCCCGCTTGGCAACGCAGAACTAGAGGGCTGAGTAAATGGTGTTTGCGGCGTAACCAACGGCGGAATGTTACTGGCCCCACGTTGAGTTCCAGGCACGATATCGACTGGTGCCGATGGAGTCACCGGAGGGGGGCCCAGATTTCGATAGCGGTGATCGTCGCCGTTTCCGTTTAATTGGCCAGCTAATGCGATTGCCGTAAAGAGCAGAGAGACGTGCATCGTGGTCCCCTTCCTTGAGTTCTAGAGTTTGGCGCTCGGGAGCCGAATTTGTCCAGATAGGGTGGCATGAATGGACTGCTCACGTCAATACGGGCAGTGGGAGACGGCAGGGAAATGCCCAAACAAGGCTGCTTTTAGGCACTAACGCTCAATCGAGCTCTTCGAGCCAGACGCGCAGGTCGTTTTCGTATTCGCTTGCCAAGTCGCCGAAGACCAGGGTGCGTTGGAACTCGGCTAATCCGCCGGAGCTGGTATTCGCATCTTCTGCGCTACCGTAGCGAACTTCTGGGTCGGGCGCAATCAACCGTTTACAAATGCTCATGAGAAGATCGCTATCAGCAACATCGTCGGGAAGAATCTGGTTGAGTCGTTGCGGCAAGGTCCACTTTGCTTCAAGCAACTCGCCTAAGCTTTTCAATCCTGAAAACAGTGGGCGACCCGATAGGATTTCGATCAGCACATAACCCAGGCTGGCCAAATCGGATCGTGGGGTGAACTCGTTACGTTCGAGCATCTCGGGGGCTGCGTACTGAGGTGTGCAAGTTCGCATTTCGGGCATGTTGTTGAGGTCGAGCGCCGAACCAATATCAACGATCTTCGGGTTGCCGGTGCGCTTGACCATGATATTGGAAGGTTTGATATCGCCATGCACGATTTCTTCGCGGTGTAGTGCTGCGAGAGCAGCCAAACACTCACGGACAATAGAGACTGCAATGCCTGGCTGCAACCGTGGCCGCACCGGCCCTGCGGTGACAATCACTTCGTTAATTTTTTTCCAGCGTCGCTCGCTGACCCGTTGTTCAACTCTCGCTAGCATCGCGGGGGTGAGCAGTCGGTCGAGGTCGTAACCGTCCACCCACTCCATTTCCATGATGCGAATGCGATGGCGTTCGGTAAAGTTTTGTACGTCCAACAAATTGTCATGCTGGATTTTCGCCACCGAGCTTGCGACCTGGGCGATCCGTTCCATCGCCGAATTATAGCTTTGGTGGCTTGCGAACCGTTCGGGCGAGAAAACTTTTAAAGCCACCGGTAACACAAAACCATCTGAGCCACGACGTTCACTCAAATAGACAACGCCTTGTCCCCCGGTTCCTAGCAAACGACGAAAACGTAGATGCTCGGTCCAGCCCATATACTGGGTGTCGAGCAAGTTTTCGTAACGCTCTAGCAGATCGTTCGGGCAGCGGTCGTCCACTTGGCCATCGTAAGTGATGGTCCGCGTTCCTTGCAAAATTGTGGTCGAAGGATTCATCCGGTTTTCGTACCTCGGAAAGACAGCTAGTAACGACGGGGCGGGCTTCAAATGCAGGAAAGTTACTGCCGCTATTTTAACTTGGACTAAATGATGACGTCCAGATCGCAATTTGGGGCCAAAAGTGCTTTCTAGCCTTTAGATATAGCAACCCACGGCGAATTGGACTCCCGCAAAGGCGTGAGACTCGTACAAGAATCCGCCTAGCGGCAAGCCGTGAGGGGCTACTAATTTTCTAACATCGCACCGGGTTCAGGGAAGCCTAGTTGCTTGTTGACTCGATTGATGAGTGGCTTGCCTGCTTGGTAGAGCTGCAAGTTTTTGCAAAACAGATTGGTCATGTCGTCGATACGGCTGGCGCGCTGTCCGCCTACGTGGGGTGTGATGATAAGATTGGGGATCTCCCATAATCGACTATCCTGGGCGAGCGGCTCTGACTCCGTGACATCGAGGGCCGCTCCCCAAAGATGCCCAGACTCAAGTACCTCGATCAAATCGTCTTCTACCACCAGGGGGCCACGAGCAACGTTAATGAGCACGGCATCTTTGGGAAGCATTCGTAAACGACGGGCGTCGATCATTCCACGAGTCTGTTTGTTGAGCGGTGCGGTGAGAATGAGCACTTCGACGCGAGGTAAAAGTTCGTCCAAGGCATCGGGTGGTAGCAGTTCGTCCACGTAGTCGGGCTTGTTTTCTGAGTACCAATCGGTGGCAATGATTGTAGTCTCGAACGGTTTAAGTACCTTGGCGATTCGGCGTCCGTTGCCGCCCAGTCCGACAATGCCGATGGTTATGCCGTGTAGGTCGCGGGTTGGTTGGCGGATGAATTCGCGTTTCTGCTGGGCGCGAAAAAAAGTGGGGAGATTGCGCAGCATGCCGGCCAGCAGGGCCATCGTGTGATCGGCCACTTGCTTCGCGAGTACTCCTGATGCACTGCTGACCAGGATGTCTGAGGCGATCACGCTTGGTACCAGACAATGATCGAGCCCTGCGGCCGAAGATTGAATCCACCGCAGACGACCCGCATCGACCACTTTTTTCCAGGGCACCGGAACCTTTGCGTGGCCGCAATAGATGTCGGCTCTGGAGATTTCATTGGCGATGTGTTCTTGTCCGGCATCAACGATCTCCGCTTCAGGCCACGCGGCTTGGATTTGCGCGAGGTGAGAAGATTCGACCGGATAGCAAAGAACAATACGCATGGAGAATAGGGCGAGTGATGGGGCTATGCAGGGTGGGCAGGCGAACTGCAATGTCGCAATTGCATGAAATAAAACAAAACAAAATTAACTGAACCACAGAGAAAAGCTTATTTCCGGGCACTCAGTGGCAAATTTTTCTTTCTGTTCTTTTGATTGATCGTACCGACTTTGCCGTTCTCCTGGCAGGGCGCGTACTGCCACTAGAGAATACAAAGTATCTATTATAGAATAGCCTGCCAAAACAGCTAATCCTAGAATGAGCTGTAAAAGGTGACCCTGAGGTTTTGAACAGTGAGCAATGCATCTCCTATACGCACTACGTGGAAAGTCGTTTTTGCGTTGGTCTTGTTGCGACTTTGCATTGGATGGCACTTCTTTAGCGAAGGATCGAAGAAGGTTGTCTACTACAAAGGCCAAGAAGCTTGGAAGATAGAATTTTCGGCAGCGGGCTTCTTGAGTCAGGCCAAGGGGCCGCTGGCAGGGCTGTTTCAAAGCCAACTGCCCAGCGGACACCGTTGGCAATCTTTGCTGGTGGTTCCCGAAGAATTAACGCCAGAGAGCAACGCCCAGTTGAGTTCTTGGGTTGGCAAGTACGTAAAACGCCGTAAGGGCGAACTTCAGAACGGCAAGCACACGCCGGTCGAAGTGCTGGAAGAGGCCCCTCATGCCAATTGGCAAACGCAGATTATTGATGATTGGCGCGATTTGCTCAAACGGTTTACCGATGTTCACGGACTCGACGACGACCAACGGACACAAGCAACTTCGCGATTTGAACGACGGCAACGCCAACTTGCAGACTATCTGGCCCAAGAGGCCTTGGACATCCAAGCCTGGCGCCATGAACTTTGGCGGCTAGAAAACATGCGTGCGCTGCCTGAGGCGACACAGCTTCCGTTTCAGCAAGAGCGCATCTCGCAAAAATCGTTGGAGTTGAAAGCGTCGCCGCGTAAGTGGGTGGGCACGGTCACTACGTTTGATCAGGAATACGTCAACGACTTGCGAGATTTATTGACGGAAGAGCAGGCCGTGACAAGCTTGGCGGAGCGCGTTGAGCAAGCACTCACCACTCCCAAGCAGAAGCGACTTGATCAGATGAATTTGGTAGTCACCTGTCTCATCGTTGGGGTGGGCGTCTGTCTGTTGATCGGGTTTTGCACTCGGTTGGCTGCACTTGCTGGGGCAGCGTTCTTGCTGTCGGTGATGGCGACCCAACCACCTTGGGTGCCCGACGCGATGACGACGGTTTTCTATTACCAATTCGTTGAATTTGCAGCGTTGTTGCTGCTAGCTGCGGTCGGCGCGGGACACTGGGCAGGTGTCGACTCTATTTTCTATTGTCTCTGGTCGAAGTGCTGCGGAACGAAGGCGAGCAAATCATGAATCTTACACCCGAACAAAAAGACGTCGGCAAACAGAATTTCCTCGAAGCGGTCGGGTCGACACGACGCGACTTTCTCAAGGGTTCGATACTTGGAGGGACGGCTGCTGGTGCAACGCTCGGCGCCACTTACTTTAACTACGGGAAAGTCGGCAAAGATCGCCTCCGCGTGGGGATTATTGGCACCGGAGATGAGGGCGGTGTACTGATCGGGGCGCTGAATCCCGACTATATCGAGGTCGTGGCCATTGCTGATATCCGCCCCTATAGCCTCCACCGCGCTTTTCACGGCGATAACTACAGCGCTGGCACCATCAAGGCTCGTCCTGGCCTGATGAATGTTTACGACTGGAAGACAGAAAAAGAAGCCAAAGAACACGTTGCCGTCTACAACGACTATGAGGAGTTGATTGCCGACGAAAATGTCGAGGCGGTGCTAGTGGTTCTGCCGCTGTGGCTACACGACATCGCTGCGATCAAGGCGATGAAAGCCGGCAAGCATGTGCTGACCGAAAAACTGATGGCGCACAGCATCGCGCAGTGCAAAGAAATGGCGCGCGTGTCCGAAGAAACCGGGATGATCCTCGCCACAGGGCATCAGCGTCATTACAGCATTTTGTATGACAATGCCGTTTCTCAAATCCGAAGCGGCTTGCTAGGCGACATCCATCATATTCGGGCCCAATGGCACCGCGGCAATTTGCCTGGTTCCGATAGCTGGCAACCGCCATTGCCTGTCGAGGTGATGAGCGAAAAAGAGTATATCGCCCTACGCCGTAAAACGCGGAAAGAGGGTGGCACCGGAGCCGAAAAGACGCTGAGGGCGGAATATAAGTTGCTTGAAGAGCTGCATGCTTGGAGCAAAAAACGTGACCGTTCGACCGGTTCAGAAGCCGACCTTTGGGCGAAGCGCGTCGCTCAAAAGCAAAAACAGCTTGAGGATATTGCACTCAGCGAGACCGCTGCAGACTATGGCTATGTAGAAAAAACTCTGGAGGACGGCGCCGGTCGAAAGCGGACGGCGCTTGAAGAGCTGATTCGTTGGCGCCTCTGGGATCGCACCGGGGGAGGCCTGATGGCGGAGTTAGGTAGCCACCAACTCGACGCAGCGAGCATTTTTATTAGTGCCCAGCGCAAAGACCATAAAAAGGTGATGCCGTTGAGCGTGACCGGCGTGGGCGGACGGCACCTCTTCCCCGCAGATCGCGATGTGGACGATCATGTCTACACGATGTTCGAATTCCCCGCCGAGGGTTACTTCGACGACGAAGGCAATGTAGCCGATTCGAATAAGAAGATTGTTGTCAGCTATTCTTCGATTAACGGCAATGGATTTGGCGGCTATGGCGAAATCGTCTTGGGAACCAAGGGCACCTTGATTTTAGAACGCGAAACGGACGTAATGCTTTTCAAGCGGTCGGAAGTCGACACCAAGATTTCTGTCTCTGCGGGGAAAGATGGCGCGGTGATGAACACCTACGAAACGGGCGGCGGACAAGCGGCGGTAGCCGCAGCAGCCATGCCCAAAGAGCCAAGCCGTGGCTATCGCGAAGAAATCGAACATTGGGCCTACTGCATCAAGAACCCTGCCCCTGAGAATCTTCCTAAGTGTCCTCCCAAGGTGGCCATGGCCGACGCGATTGTTGCACTGACTTCGAATATCGCGATGAAAGAAAATCGCCGTATTCAATTCAAGCCCGAGTGGTTTGATGTCGCGAGCGATGAAACTCCTGAAGGCATCAAGCCTCGGCCGATAAGTGAACTGGGCTAAGCCGGGTACCGTAGCAAGCGGGGGTAGTAACCACGGAGGCACGGGGAACACAGAGAAGGGGGCAGTAGAGCATGGGGTGTACCCGTAGGGTGGTGCCGTTAGGCCCACCTTTTTGAGAATGTGATGTCAAACAAATCGGTGTGCCGCCCCTTCGCTTTGGCACACCCTGCCTGCTGTATACACCGTGCCCCTACGGTAAATCTAAACTCTCTCTAAAGCCGGTCGAGTCCGTTGATCCAGCGCGAGAGGCTCTCGGTGACTTTCGAATCGAGTGCCGATGGGTTGTCATTGCGGGCAGGAACTTGAAGCCAACTGGCGGGGTAGCCTGCTTGGTGGAGTCGCTCTAGGTCGTTTCGGATGAGTGGTGCGAAGGTGGAGTTCTGTGACTCGATGGCGAGAATCGCTAAGCGGGTGCCTGGATGATTTGTAGGAATTTGCAGCGACCGGGGTAAGGGGGCATCGATGCCAATCGCGCCGCTGAAATTTTTACGCTTTGCGAATGCCAATGCGAAAGCCAGTTGGCCTGCTTTTTCGATACCACCCGCGACGATTCTTTGAGGATTGAGACGCCAACGATTCTGCGCTGATCGCGCGAGCCGTTCGAGATAGGCCAAGTCGTCTGAGGTCCATCCTGTCGTATTCGCTGGGTGGGCAATCAGCAAAACTAGGTGGTCACGACGGCATATTTCTCGCCAAGCATTGAGGAGCTGTTGATCGCCCTCGTCGCTGCCATCACCTAACCAAAGTAGCAGGCCTTTTTGATGGTCGGTGTCTGTCTCGGCCGCAAAAAACAGGGCCTCTTGCTTGAATTCAGGAAGTTTGATCGATTGGAGTTCTTGGTTGTTATGGTCTTCTGGAGCACTTTTGGGGACGGTTAATTCATCGCGTTCGAGAATTGCAGTGGGCAGCTCGCTTAATTCGACAGTGAGTGCAAGCTCGGTTTTATTACGAATGACCGTCAGTTGGACTAACTCTTTGGGTTGCAACGCTGCCAAGACTTCCAGTGCTTTTTCAAACGACTTGAGTTTTTTTTGATTGATGGCCTTTAGCAAATCACCCGCCTTAAGCCCCGCCACTGCGGCTGGGCTATTCGGCCAGACCTTTTGTATGAGGATGCCATCCGTTTCTTCCGACTTGCCACTTCGATCAGGCAACACGCCTAAAAACGCATGGCGATAAACGGCCATCTCGCCGGCAAGGGTGATTTTTGATTCCAACTCCTTCTCGCCTCGCCGGATTATTACGTCCAGGGTATCCCCGGCATAGCGGGGGACGATTAGAAATCGCAACTGAGCTTGAGTGGTGACCGACTGAGCGTTGATCGATAAGATCAAATCGTCGGTTTTCCAACCGGCAGCCGCTGCTGGCGACCCAGGCCAAACGGAGACGATTTTTGGGGGAGTGATCGCGGCAGGTCCTGCGGCAAGCCCTACTCCTAATTTCCCTGGCAGAAGATCTTCGCCCAGTTTCCACCGTTCGAGCACCGAAAGAACATGGGTCAGCGGAACCGCAAATCCGATTCCCGAATCATAGTATTTAGCACCAGCGAGCTGACCTTCATCACCTTGTGGTGCCATCGGGACGAGTATGCCCAGTGTACGGCCATCGATATCGACTAACGGTCCGCCATAGTTGGCTACCGAGATGCTGGCGTCGGTTTGAATCACTCGGCCAGAGCGTCGGCGTAATCCGCTGATGATCCCTACCGAGACATTTACTTGATCGTTGTTAAACGTACGACCGACTGCGACCGACCATTGGCCCACATGAATTTGGTCTTCGGCGACTGCTTCAGTCACGGGCAGAGGTGTTTCTGATTCGACTTTAAGCAGGACTAGCAATCGGTTTTTGTCACGGGCGACAAGCTCTGCTGGCAACTGTTTGCCGTTGGCTAGGCGGACGAGGATGGAATTGGGTTGCCCGGCAAAATTAAAAGCGCTCGACACAATGTAGCCATCTGCCGAGACGATTAAGCCGGTGGTAGGCCCCTGCGAGAGGAGCGCTTTACCCACCCGATCGAGGCCACCGACGGTGTGGATTTGTACCACTGAATCCGCAACCGTTTCGGCTGCTGCATGCCAGGCTTGTTGCTCCCGTAGGTCTAGACTGACTTCTGCGCGCGTCAGCGCAGGATTTGCAAATAGCAATGTCAACAATAGGGCTGCAAGATATTTCATTTTGTTTCGGTTCAAGGCTTGAGTGAACTGCAAAGTCGCAATGGCATAAGATAAAACAAAATTAACTGAACCACAGAGGGCACAGAGAACACGGAGAAAAGCTTATTTTTTAGACACTCTGTGCTGCTCTGCGCCCTCTGTGGTAAATCTTTTCAATTGATCGTACCGACTTTGTAGTTGTCTTGATTCAAGGCTCTGGCGTGTTAGGGTTTTCTAAGAGGGAGTTTGCCTGGAGTTCGAATTCTAGTAGGGCACCATCACGAAGCACCGATAATCGCAAGTTTTGTTCGCGGTCGTGATAGCGCAAACGATCTAAAAATGCTTGTCGCGAAGAGACCGGCTCGCCTTCGACAAAGACGATGAGATCATCTGACCTGAGCCCGGCAACATCGGCCGCCGAACTTAGACGCACGGTATCAATGTAGGGAGGAGTACGCGCTAGCACGTTGGGGACCAGACGCAAACCTAGGATTTCGGGTGTGAGAGGTTGCTCAGGCAGTTGGCCTTTGGAATCTGCTGATTGAATTTCGCGGCCGGCAATAATAGCGTCGACGGCCTCAACGACTGCATTGGCCGGTAGAGCATAATTCAGCCAGGTGCCGGTGACTTCGCTGCGCAGTTCTTTTCCCAAGATGCCGAGCAACCGGCCTTGCCAATCCACCAACGCGCCCCCTGCAGACCCAGGGTTGTTTGCATAAGCATCGAGCACAAAAACTTGACCACGATAGTTTGATTGAAACGCTCCGCGGCGGGCCGATAGGGGAGCGATTGCAGTGACCACGCCTTTCAATACGCTCACCGGTTCGTCCCCCGTGGCAATGCCAAAAAGATTGCTCAACGCCATAATACGATCCCCTTCGGTTGGCATCGGAGCCGCGTGGAGATCGAAATAGGGGAACGGTTCGTCGGCAGCCTGCAGTTTAAGTACGGCAATTTCACGTACTGGGTCGCTGCCGAGAAATTCAGCTTGAAACTTGCGTCCATCATCAAGAATCGCAACCAAGTCTTCGGTATCTAGCACATAACTCAGCGCGGTGAGCACATGGCCGTCCGTCGAGATGAGAATGCCCGACTGATAGGATTCCATCTGCCGTAGCCCCCCTGCCCCGTAAAGTTTGACGACTTTATTCCAGGCGTTGCGAATATTGGCCGGCGGGCGTGAAAGAACAGGCGGCTCGGCGATCTCCTTAGGCTCGGTCTTGCTCGTTAATGGTTTAGCACGAAAGAGCCCGTCGGTTCCTTCACATTTGTCCATTTGCAATTCGGCGTAGAGGGTGCCGCCATGGGTGACTTGCCAGCGTTTTGCGATTCGTTGGCCGTCGTCGAGTCCGCCAAAGTCGAAGAATCGCAGTTTGCAGGGGTCTCGCTCGTCCTCAGGAAACATGTCGATGCCGACGAGCTCGCCGTGATTGCGTGAAAATAGAAATCGAATTTCAATCCCGGCATAGATTCCGACCAAACAGTCGACACGCGTCGCATGGGGGCCGATTGGTAATTGTCCCAGATAATAGACTTCGCCAAATTGGCGGAGCCCTTTGTCTAGCATCCGCTGCCAAAGATGAAGGGTCAGCAGCAAACCTCCGGAGCCGGGTGGACTGAGTTGCCGTTCAAGATTCTCGGTGAACTGGACACTCGTATTACCCACAGGCAACTGCATCGAAGCCTTTTTTGCTTCGGTTTCGATTTGAAAAGGCTCACCCGAAGGTAGATGCCCGTTGAGTTTCCAGACGTAGCTCGCAACGGCACCGTCACGATCGCTCTGATAACGACTCCATAGCTCCTGTTGCTTTTGAAGGTTGTACCAATAGTTGGCATAGCCACGCCGTGCTTCGAATCGCTGCGCCACCACCTCGGGTAGCTTTGCATTCTTTTTGAATGCCGGCGGTAACTTCGGTTTGTCCTTCTCTTGGTCATCTTGATGAGGCTTCGCTGGCTTTTGTGCTTCAGTTTGCACAAGGTCGTAGAGTTGTGCTTGATCGTGCAAGCTCAGCAGACGGACTTGGATATCAAAAGTAGACCCGTCGCGGCGAAAGGATAGCGGAACGGTCCAACCACGAGGAAAAATGCCTAGTACATTTTGCAGTGCATTGGCCGAGGTGATTTCTCGTCCGGCAAAGCGAGTTATCTCATCGCCATAGCGCAGGCCGCGCCGATAGGCATCACATGTTTCTAGTATGTCGTCGATGACAACTCGGCCGTCTTCTTCGGTTGCGACCGTGGCCCCTAGTGTTGCATGATCGACGATTCGGCCACTCTTGAGGTGGCCAAGAAAGCGCTTAATTTGATTGATGGAGATTGCGTAACCAACGCCAACATTCACACGGCCACGCTTTTCAAACGATCCACGGCCATTGATGCCGATGACTTTACCAACGGCATTGAATAGCGGGCCTCCGGAATTGCCTGGATTGATGGAAGCATCGGTTTGAATGCAGTCGGTATATTCGAGTAGGGTACCTGCTGGGTACTGATACCGGTGGACGCCGGAAACGATGCCGTAACTTACCGACGGGGTAAAATCGTCGGCCAATAGAAAGGGGTTGCCGACGGCATACACCCAATCGCCTGTCTGGACTTGGTCGCTATTGCCTAGCTCTGCGTAAGGGAAATTCTCTCTGCCAAGTAGCTGGATTAGTGCGACATCGCCCACCGGGTCGAGACCAACAATCACCGCATCGTAAACTCGGCCATCTGCCATGCCACACTTCATGGCTGTACCGCTGGGAGCTGCCACATGAAAATTGGTCAGTGCAAATCCATCTGGCGATATTACCACGCCTGCACCGCCCCCTTCGCCCTTGCTGTCGAAAACAGCGACAGCGGTTGCCGATGCGCGTTGGACAACTTCGATGCGATGCTGCTGGGCTTCTCTTACCGCGGCGTCGGGTACAATTCCTGCACCTACGGCCGTGGTAAGCAGAAGCGTTAGCAAGAGGGATAGTTTCATTGGTGTTTGGGTCATTTGGTCACACGAGCATCAATCAGGTGAAGACGGTCGCCGTAATCAAGGTTGGCACCATAGTCAACGAAGATTCGTAGTTGGCGTGCCCCATCCAGCGGGACGGATATTTCGGTGGGTTGGCTACGGCCTGCGATCTCTCCTTGCCAGACGACGCGACCGTCGGCTGAAATTTCGAGAAGCACGCTACCATGATTCGCTGTGGCAGGGTCGATACCAGCAACCGCGACAAATCGTTGCATTTGTTTCGGCAAACGATAAAGGATTTCCGTGCGACTGCGTATCGCTAATCCTTTTTCGTAGGTTTGGGTGTTGTTTAGGTTGCGCGATTTCTCGGAGCCCCAGTCAAGCGTCAGAGCCGAGCCGGTAAACGATTGATCCCGCCTTGGCAGGCCATGGTTTTGGATTAATTTTGCTGCCAGTGGCAGGGCAATACGTGGGGTCCAGGTTTGCTTAATGGGTTCAAGGTCACTTAAGTAGCGAAGTTTCCCTTGCGAAAAGTCAGCTTCGCTCAAAGAATCCTGAGACAAGATGAATTCCAAACCGTCTACGGTAACGACCCTTAAATTCGCCCCTTCCACGACTGTCGAAACAATAGGAAGCCGCGCGCCGTTATTAGTTTTCAGCCAGCAAGTGGCCGGCTCGTTTTTTGATTCCGTGGCATGGAAATAAGCGAGGGCCGCAATCTTCGAGCGTTTTACGGGGATTTCATCCCCTTCCCATTCAAAGAGAACTTGCTCGGCAGTGATATCTCCTAAGAGCCCCGGCAGATAGTCGAGAATTGTCCCCTGCTTTTTATGAACGATGAGTACATCGCCGGCCAATTGTTTATCTTCGAGTTCCTTCCACAGCAGCGCCAACTGATCGGTGGACGGGGTGAACTGAACGCGGCGAATGTTATTGGTTGCTATCTGCAATGGGTTTTTTGAAAGCGACGTACTGACCGTTGCCTGAAAATCGGTGACCTCATACTTGCTGATTGGCAGTCGGGTGCCATCGTTTAGTTCGATCAATGCCGCAGGTGTCTTAGCAACATTTCCAGCACGCAACCAGCGGATGTCGAGCAACTGATCCAGGTTGAACGTTTTTGACGTGCCCTCATGCGAAATCGCAATGCTTTTGGTGTTCCAGGTCAGTAACTCGCCGGATATCGGGTCGCCATCGACCGTGGTGACGGTCACGCGAGCAATTGCATCTGCCTGAAAAAGAGCAAGCAGCAAGGCTAGGGCAAAAAAACGAAAATTGATTTGGGACAGGAAATTAGCCAGGGATGAACACAGATAAACACGGCTTGTAAGCGGAGAGCTAAGAGCGGAAAGCCAAGAGCTGATTTTTTTTCCGGCTCTCTGCTCTAGGCTCTTAGCTTTCTGCCTGTTCATCTGTGGTTTCTTCTTGTTCCTGGTCACTTATTTCTTTCTCGAAAAACCGTTAATTGGAGGGTGAGGAGTCGGCACTTTCGGCCAAGTCTCGAAAATACTCTTGGATTAGTTCGCGATAATGGGCGGGGAATTCTCGTCCAATTTGTTGCATCGCCTGTTTACGCTCTTTGTCTGGCAGCGCTCCCCAGCCCGATTGGCTGCCAATATCACGTTGGTGAACCTTCATCGGAGCTTTCAACGAAGGAAGACGGCTATCCTCCATCGGTCTTGAACTTTGTGCAGAACCACCCGTGCCAGAAGACTGTTGCTGTTGTTCTTCCAACTTTTTGATGATTTTGTCGAGCGACTCTACCACACCATTTTCGACCATTTGAACTTGCTTGCCAGCACGACCAAATTCAAGCCGACGGTGGACGTCGTTCATCCGACGAGCGATGTGATCGAGTGATTCATCCTCCAGACCTGCGATATCTCGTTGGATTAGTTTTGCTACTTGCTGGTAACGGCGCGGCAAGGCGGCCTCTTGCTCTAGCAGTTGTACCAACGCGACGCGGCTTTTTTCAGGTTGTACGAGTTGGTGGTACGCGACTAACCGATAGAACAACAACCCGGCTGGGTCGACGACATCAGACGGTTTTAGGCCTTCGAGGGCTAGAATCACTTCGTCGTAAAAGCCCTGTTGCGCAAGCCACCGGGCATAATACAAACGCAAGTTGTGACGCAAGGTGTTTGACAGTGCGTGATCGTCGAGCCAGCTTGCATCGGGCGGGATGGATCCTAGGTGTTCGAGATTGCACGCTTCAAATAGTGCCCTGGCTTGCGAATTCGCTAGCGAAAATGTTTCGGCAACACGGCTTAGCAACGCGGTGCCACCTAAGGGTCGTAGTTCGGTCGTTGGCCATAAGGCTCTTGCTTGGGCCTGCGATTGATCTTCGGCGCTCGATTGGTTTATCCACTCTAGAATCGAATTGCGAACCGTGGGGTACGCGGGCATTTGCCAACTGGGCTCAAAGGTCAACTGGCCTATCGCAGCGTGGCTCATGACGGCAACCGCGACGAAGCATGCCATGCTCATCGTGATTTGTATCAAAATAGAACGTAGTATATTCATGACTATTGGTTTCGGTTGGTGTCGAGGTCGCGGGTTGCCTCGAATATCCGTTCCTGACGAATCGCTAGCTTCGCCAGTGCTTCGAGAAGATCGGTTTCGAGTGTTTGTTCGCCCTCGATCATCTTTCCATATCTGGTAGTGCGTCGATTCACGCGCATCTGAAGGGCTCGGATCATACGTAGCTCTGCCAATTGATCGACCAGCGATTGTTCGCCGGGTGGTTTTTCGCCTTGTTGCCCTTTTGCCTTCTGTTCGCGCAACTCTTTAATTGCCTGTTGCAGTGCAGCTAGAATTTCTTCTAGTGTAGCAATGACATCTTCTTCTAAGCCTTGAGTCATCATGCCAATCTTACCATTGGCCAAACGTTTGACCACAGATTGCATATCGTCGATCACTTGTTCCAAAGCTTCGGGAAAGGCCACCGACGTGCCGTCTTCTCGCAATAACACCATTGCTCGGTCGGCGTCTCGAATAATCTGTCGTTCCTTCCGGCTTAGCCGGCTACTGGCAATTTCGAGTTCGTGTAGTGGAACATTTGCTTGCGAAGAATCTAATTTTAAGGTTCGCTCGTAGACTTCGATTTGTGCGTCGAGCATTCTTCGGAAGCGAGCTTCGAGTAACACGAGCGTCCGTTCTAGCTCTTCTTCTCGCAGTTGGCGGAGGATGCGTTCCAGTTCAGCTTTGGCTTGTTCGAGCTCGCGCAGTGCTTGTTCTTGCTCTTCGATCGCTTGCTTACGATTTGCCTCTTCGAGCCGTTCCTTCGCTTGTTGCATTCGCTGCTGGGCTTTTTGTAGTCGTTGCGTCGCACGATCAGCGGGGCTCTGCCGATCTTCTTCAGAGGGCTCTCCAGAATTTGGTTGGCCTTTTTCCGGTGATTGTGAAGGTTGCCCCTGCTTGGGTTTTCCCTGAGAACCTTCGCTCGGCGGAGCTTCGGAGGGTGGTTGGCCTTTGTTTTTAGAACTCTCGCCTTCAGAAGGTTGGTCTGCATTTTGATTCTTTGAACCATCGGTTTCTTCGATTTGCCCGCCTAGTTGCTTCGTGGCGTTTGCTATTCGTTGTTGGTCCTGAGTAATCGCCTGGGCATCGTCTCCACCTTCGGTACGCGCTTTCACGCCTCGTTGTTGGCGGATCAGCTTCTTAAGTTCCGCCAGATATTTGGTAATGCGTTTGCGCTCTGATTCGATTTCTCGGTCACGGCCTTCTTGCAATAACAAGTCAAGAAGTTTTTGAAGGTCGGCTTGGAGTGTCCCTTGCCTTTCAGATGCTTTTGCAAGACGATCTTGCTGCAGGGCTTCGACAATGACCTCAAAGCGACCGGCTATGTTTTTTTCACGGCTTTTGGTGATAAGTTCGCGCAGGAGACGCGCCCGACGGGGCTGGGTAGATCGTGATAGCTCCGATAGCCTCCCGGCGAGCAATTCCAGCCGATTAAAACGATCGGCTAGGCGAGATTCCTGATTGGCCAAATTAGTTTCTTCTACGGAGGGCTGACGAAGAGGATTTTCAAATTCATCGGACAGCGCATGCCGAGCGATGGCCACCATACTCAGGATGGCAAAAACGCCTATGAAGGCGACGCAATATTTATTACTGTTGATCATGCCAACTCTCTGCGAGGTCGGTCTGAATGTGGCTGCTTTATTCGTCTAACAAGCTACGAATCTTTTCGCGTCTTTGCTGCTTTGTTTTCCCCTGCAACTGCTTCTGCTCGTCGACAATTCCACGCAACAACTCGACAAGTTCATTATAGCTTTCTAACTCTAACATGCGATCTAGCACTTCTTTCATCGCCTCAGAGACCACCTCAGCTTGGGCGATCGAGGCAACTAGCTTCGCCTGTGGATCTTCGGTTGCTTGAAAAACTTTTTGGAGCTTTCGAAGTCGTTCTCCCAGTGTCGGCATGAGGCGAGTGCTGATCTCTCTCAATGGTTCAGAGATCCCCTGCTCCAGTCGCTGTTTTAGTTCTACGGTATCCACCCGATTATTGACTAACTCGGCGACAATGGCATCAAAGCCGTCCGCCACACCTGCGGTTTCGTAGGCCAGTTGTGTCACATTCTGCATCGCCCCAGCGATGCGCAGCTGATCGCGATTACGGCGACGGTTGATTTCGACTTCGTCGATTGGTATGTCATCGGATATTTGAGGTGCGATCTCGATTCGATCGAGCAAATCACGGGTACTGATCATCTTTTCGTAGATGGCCTCGAATCGTTGCCGTAGGGCAAGTTCTCGTTTTTCGAGCAGGGCGCGTAATTCGGAATTCGTCACGATGTCGAGCAAGAACCGTTGACTTGTCCCGACATGGGGTTGCTCCTGCAAATCATAGGCATCACTCGCCTTGACGGTGAGTGATAGTTGTTGCCCTGGCTGCAAATTAAGGTGCCGACGCCGTGTTTCTTGATCGGTTTCTGCTAAATCGAATTTCCCTAACTCCGACAGTTCGCGTCTTCCGCGCAACTGGGCCGGATGTGCCTGTTGCTCTGGCGAATTCTTGTCGATCTGATATTCGAACCAAACTTTCTCTAGGCCATACTCATCCGTGACTTGTCCGGAAAATGGGATCGTTGCCCTGGGGGTGATCGCAGACCCAATGCCTCGGAGTTGAACCGAGACCTCTGGCGCCTCGTCGGCGATGATAGAGAGCACGACGCGATAGGGTTCGCGATTTTCTACCCCATCGGTATCGAGCATCGTGATGAGAAATACCTGATCGGTGGCGCCGGCATCAAAATCGAATGCCACCTCATGGGGATCCTCAGCGGAGATTGCGGCCTGCAGATTTTCTTGGCACGAGGGGTCGTAGACACTCGCTTGTTCTAAAAGTTTGTTGGCCAAAAATCGAAATCTACCGCGAGTTCCCTCGGGGAGTTCTGCTCGACCACTGACGAGGATTGTTTGAGGTGGACGTTCTAAGTAAGTCGGGAATTCGCATTCCATCGACATTCGTACGATTTGAGGACGCTCGACGACGTGGAGCAGAAGGTCGTCAATGCGGTCGTCGTCGCCGATGAGGTCAAATTGCAAATCGGAAACCACGTTTTTGAACGTGTATCGGAACCGTTGCGCCTTGTCGTGGCCGGGTAGCGCCACACCGATTTTCGTCATCGTATCGCGGCCACGGCGACCATCGGCGAGACGGTATCGTATCTCTACGCTTGCGGGTGCAATGTGACCCTCGAGAATGGAAGCCTCGACTTGCAGTTCATAATCGCCGTCACGAGCGACATGGACTACTTTATGATTATTGTTTTGCTGAAAGCCGACGACCGATAATTGCACACGCCGAGGCCATGCTCCTTCGTGGAGGCCCATTCGCTGAATCCAAAAACCGAAGGCTTCGGTTTGAAAAACCGAGAAGGCAAAAATGGACGCGACTAATACGATTGCCGAGGTTAATTTCCATAGCAGCGGGAAAAAATTAAATGCCTGGGACAGGCGAACCTGCGGCATTGCATCGATGGCTTCTTGGCCCGTATGTCGGAGCATGGTCTGGTGCCCATCGGCGGTCACCTGGTTTTGATTTGCCGCCTCAACCGTGGTGACAAGACTTTCTTTTAGCTCAGGGTGGGTTCGCTCTAGCAGCAACGCAAGGCTGGTACTGGAGAGAGGGCGAAAAATTCGGGCAAGAAGATAGTGTGTGGTGGTATAAAGGGCAGCACCCAAGACGAATATCCATTGGGCGACCCGCCAAAAGGGCGTGGGCTCAAAAATCCAATCGATGGCCAAACCTATCCAAAAGGCGAGGCATAATATCAGTACCAGGGCCGCGAACCCTTCCATCAAAACGTAAGCACGCACCAGCCAACGAAACCGCGAAACTTTGCGGCTGACTAGTTTTGGCATCGGCAGTGGTAGTGAAGCGGTGGACAAGGTTTGGTTTTTCTTTGTTGAGTTGATGGTTGCTGAACGAGCTATGCCAATTTCATAAAGCGTCGCAATAGCCATTCCAGGCATAATGCGCCGGCAATGACGGCGAGCAAAGTGCGATTTAGTTTTTCTGCAAAATCTTGGTCGGGGGCACCGCGAAGCGTTTTCTCTTCCGCACGGCTTTCGATTTGCTCTGCAACTGGCGGAAGCGAACCACTGCCTTCGATCGCTGTCTTGAGCGAAGTGTAGTAAAAGCCTCCGGATTGCTTGGCGAGGGCGGCTAGTAGTGGTGCATTTCGGCGAGTTTGCTCGAATTCTAAATCAGGAACGTGAACTTGAATACGCCTGACGAGCTGTTCATCCAAAGCGTCGGGAATTGCTAGTTCGATTCGATAGCCCCCCGGTTGTCGGACGTTAAACTGGCCAATAAAGTTCCCAAGGCGATTTTCATCGGCCTTCATGGTCAGGTTACGTCCTTCGCCTTTCGGGGTAATGATTCGAGCGATGACACGCTCTGCCTGCAGCGGTTCGCGGCTGGCTGAGGTTAATTGGGCACGCACCACGACCTCTTCTCCGAGGGTGTAGCGATCTCGTTCGACCAACAAGCTGCCGCGAGACGAGCCGCGCAAGAGCCGGTCTTGGCTGACGTGGCGAATGAGTCGCGTGTAGAGGATTTCAAAATAACTCGCGTCCATGCTTCGCAACCGCCAGAGTTCGCCGCTACCCATATAGAACACACGGCCCCCGCCGTAAAAATGCTCGGCGAAGTAAATCGGGCGGTCGACCGAGAGCCCCGCATCGGGATCGCTATAACGGCCTAAAACTCTTGCGCCCGGCTTGGGGCCTTTGACTGCGTAGCATCCATAGACTCCGGCAAAATGTGCCCACAGCGAACGACTCTCGGTAGCTGTGTCGGCTAACCAGAGAAAGTCGGACTCTTCGCCTTCGCGAGAAAAGGAAATTGGCCAGGGGACTCGAGAGCCAAAGAGTCCGTCGTCGAGGAGTGTGAGCCGGCGTTGAAATTCAACCGGGTAAAGCGCGCGAATTTTTGCAAGTTCCGCATTTTGCACCCAGCCCGAGGTATGAATCGGCCCCGCAACCACGATTAACCCGCCCGACTCTTCGGCGACCCACGATTCGAGCAATTTGGCCTGCTGCGCATCGAGCATTCCCCAATCGGGGTCGAAAGCAACGATGCAATCGTAGGGATAAAGTTCTTCTTTCGTCCGTGGGAAGTCATCCAAGATGGTGTCGGCGTCTTGCGAAATGCCAGGCAGGGCACTTTGTAGCCAGATGTCGACGGTCGAGTGATGGTCGCGACGAAGTTGATTTCGCAAAAATCGATAATCACGAGTCGCACCGCTCGCAACCAGCAAAACGCGAGTCTGTGTTGCGACCACTTCGACTTCGACTTGGCGGCTGTTGTCGTCGGGGTATTGGTCGTCGGTGGGGGCGGCAATACGAAGCTCGATATTTAGCCGACCAATCTCAGTGGGTTCGATTTCAAACTGTAGAGGGATCGTCTGCCGCGATTCTTCGAAGGTGACTTGCTGCTGTCCCACGGAAACAGCAACGGCGCCGTCGGCCTCCGCTGACCTTAAGAATAGCTCGACGCGAACCGTACGCCCCACAAAATCCTCGCCCTGAATCAGTGCTTGAACCGTTGCGTGGTCCTCGGGGAAAAGTCGGGCAGGTGCGTTGAGTTCTAACACACGCACATTACGACGGGGTTCGGTGGAGCCCATCCCGACGGTATAGATGGGGATACGTTTTTCCTGCAAAGCATCGGTCAGCGATAGTGGGTCGATGCCGATATTATGGCCACCGTCAGAAACAAGAATGATGCCTGCCAAGGGATGATCGCCGCTCGGGTCGAGGACATCTTTCAAGGCGTTGCCCAAACGTGTTTCGACACCGCTCGGTAGTAATTGTTGTTGCCAAGCGTCCGAGGGTGCTTTGAGGTTTTCCAACGGATCTGTAGAATCTGAATCATCAGTTTTTGGTTCGACCTCATCTTGTCTCGTCCAGGTTTTTATTCGCTTGACTTGTTGATCGAAGGTCAAGAGGGAAACGTGATGCTGTTGGCGCAGCGTGGCGATCATCGAAGATTCGTCCAATGCCTTTGCCACGGCGAGACCTCGGGTAATTTTCGTGTTTTCGGCGCTGTGCGATTCATCCTCGACCGACATGCTTTGGCTGGTGTCTATTAGTAGTAGGATTTCGGATTCGGTGACGACATGTTGGTCGACACGTCTTTCGAGCTCAAGAAAAAACAAGACCGCACCGGCCAAGGCAACGAGACGCAACCCTGGCAGAAGCCCTCGAAGGAAAAAGGGGAGTGCACCTAATTCGCGGCGATAAAAAGCCAAGACGTAAAAAATAGCTGCGACGAGCACGGCGGACAGGATTCCCCAGAATAGCTGGGGGTCGTCAAACTGTGCTAATCGGCGCAATTCGTAGGCAACCAACTCGCGCGCAGTGCCATCTTCGGAAGCCGTTGTGGCGAGCAGGCATGGGATTTTTAACCACGATGAGAGCATGGACTATTTTCTGGTGACTTGCGTATGGTAGCTGGCTCGATAGGCCAGCCATTGCTCGAGGATTAGGGCTGCCAGCAGCAGGTACAGCATCGTATCGCTGAGCCGAAAACCGGCTAGTTGATCGTTGCTGGTGGTCATTTGCGAGGCGAGCGAGAATTCGTAGTCGACACCTTTTAGGCGTTGCGCTAAGTCAGCACGGTCGAGGTGGTGTAGATCGCCTTCTCCGATGGCAACATTCACTGCCATCAAACGACGTTCGGGATCGCCTTCGCGGGGTAGAAGTTCAAACTGCCAAACACCGCTCACCTCGCTTCGTCCGGCATCAACCAAATACTTGCCATCGTTGTCATTGGGGGTCAAGGTCGTCTCTTCATGAACAAGAGTGCGAGGCAACTGTACACGGATTTCCGGCTCGTAATCGGCGACCGACAATTCGAGTTTGAGCTCGTCGCCAATATCATGGGATTCAAATTCTCGCCGAGAAGCAGAAAGATAGCCAACCAGTTCATTTGCATAGACCGGAAACACTGGATTGAGACTCCAGTTGCTCCAACTGCCTAGTTCGGTCGGTTTGGGCGAAAGTTTTACGAATTGCGTGATAATGCGACCCGCCCCAAATTTCTTTTCAACAACAAACGGGGCACCATTTTGCAACCGCGCAAGAATCTGCGTGGCCCCATCCTCTGGAATCCGCCAACTAGAATCGAGGGCATAGTAGAAGTTGACTTTCGCCACCGAAAGAAAACTATTTCGCTGTCCTTTGAAGACATGAAAAAGGGGATGGTCGGTCACCACCACGTCAGGGGTAGCACGATCCCCGTCACTAAGCATTTGAGTCGGCCTCTCAAGCGGCGCTGGCAGTAGGCCTTGGCCATCGCGGAAAAGTCGTTCGTTGTAGAAAGGTTGCTGCACACTGGGGCCTAAGAATAGGCCGAGCCCGCCGCCTTGCCGCACGTAGTTTTCTAGTGCAGCGACCTCAGCCTCATCAAGACGAGGTACATCGAGCAAACAAATCGCTGCAAAGTCATTCAGTCGTTCATGCTGGCGAAGGAAGCTAGGACGCTCGACCTGCGGGCTCCAACCAGGCTTGGTCGCGCCACCGGGGTTTAGCGCCAATCGCAGATAGTAACCGTCGTCCCCCTGTCGAGAACCATCGATCAGGAGAACCGGGAAATTTTTCGGCACTTGGCAGGCAAAATAGTGGACGTTGTCGGCCTCGACTGTGTCGCTCTCTAAAGACGCTTGAAGTTGATGGGCGCCAGCTGTCGGGAAGGTTACGCGAAAACGTCGAGAAATCTCTTCGCCGGGAGCAATTTTTTCGAACTGCACTGCGGGAAGCTTATGTCCATCTTGCGTAATCCCAAGATGGACTGCTGCGGCTGGTACGTTGTCATAATTAGCAACGCTTACCTGGAACCAAGTTTCTACGCCCGCTGCTCGAATTCCAGATTCGGGTTCGAGGTGCGTGATGGCTATATTAGGCCGAAATTGACGAACACATTGAACAAGGTGCAGCTGGGCAGACTGGTCGCGTAGTTCGCCCAATGACTGACGAATTTGCTGACTTTCCTCCCACTGTCGGCTGCGAAAATCAGACATTAAGTACACAATCCGCGCCTCGCCCTTCTCGGGTTCTGGTAGCCCTAACGCCGCTTCGATGACGTCGAGTGGCCCGGCGTCACTTTCTGAATGTCGCATTTTCTCGAGACGCGATTGAATTTCGTCCACTAGTTTTCTGTCGAGTTGACGACCGCCGACCTCAAGCTCGGCACCAGCCGACAGACGTTGTGCTTCTGAAAACCGTAGTAGCGTGATCTTCTGGTTATCCGATTGGATCGCAGATTGTTGAAGAATGAGATTGACCACGCGTTTTGCTTCGTCGAACACCGTCGTTTGATCGTGCCGGTCTGACATCGAATAGCTGTCGTCCAGGAGCAACAAATGGTGGGTCATTCCGTTGCCGATCAGTTGCCCCCATTGATACTGCAAAACAGGCCCAGCCAACATCAATACGACCAGTGCTACCGCAGCGGTGCGTAGCATCAAGAGCAATAGTTGTCTGAGCAAGATCCATTTTTTGTTGCGCCGCTGGCTTTCGACCAAAAAGTCCATCGCTGCCCACTCGACGCGCCGATGTCTGCGCAGGTTGATCAGATGGATCAACAGCGGCAAAGCGATCAGCGGTAGCCCAATCGCCAGTAGCGATTGAAAAGTGAACGACACGTGGTTTTTCTCCTTGGAAAGTTATTCTTTGAGCTGTCGGCTTCTCAATGCATGCGAGCATCGGCCACACGGTGACATAAGAACGCCGCAAGTGCAGCATCTAGCGGGTCACTCGTGCGGATTAAAGCGTAATCGACTGCATCGCGGGCGCAACCTCTTCGTAAGTTGGTAAGGAATTGCTGCAATGAAGCCAAGTACCCCTCGCGCAGAGCCCGAGGATTGCATTTCATGTGGGTTGGCAACTCCAGCCCTTCGAACTTCGTCGGCCCCTCAAATGGAAAGTCCAATTCATCGTCGTCCATGATATGTAAGACGAGTACGTCGTGCCCCCGTTGGCGGAGCAAACGAAGGCCACGAAGCGTTGACTCTACGTCCCCGAGCAAGTCGGAGACTAAGACCATCATTCCCCGACGGGGACTTGTCTCGACCACTTCGCGTAAGATAACGCCTGCGTCTGTTTTGTCCTGCGGTTCGCAGGAATCGAGTATTTTGACAATGGACGTCAAATGATTTTGACGACTTCGCAGCGGTGTCCGAGCTCGAATCTTTTCGTCGAAAGTCAAACAACTGACCGTGTCGTGCTGTTTGAGAAGCAAGTAAGCCAAGCTTGTTGCTACGGTCGCAGCGTATTCGTATTTATTGAGCGGCCCGTTGCCGTACTGCATGCTTGCCGAGACATCGACGAGCAACGTGCATCGCATGTTGGTGTCTTCTTCAAACTGTTTTACGTAAAGCCGATCTTGCTTGGCCCACGCCTTCCAGTCGACGTGCCGTAGGTCGTCGCCGGGGGTGTATTGACGATGCTGAAGAAACTCGACCGATTGACCGAAGTAGGGGCTGCGGTGCATGCCGCTAAGCAGCCCTTCGACGATATGCCGAGCGCGCAACTCCAATCGACCAATCCGTCGGATTGCTTCAGGATGCAAAAATCGCTTGGAATCGGGCGTCATTTGCCAACTCATCCTCCTGTGTTGGCGTGGTCTGAATGAGCGAATCGATAATGCTGTCGGAATTAATGCCGTCGCTCTCCGCAGCAAAGTTGACCACAATTCGATGCCTTAGCACAGGCTTGGCCAGGGCTTGAATGTCTTCGATCGTTACGTGGGTGCGCCCCTGCATCAAAGCTCTTGCTTTGCCACCTACGATTAAAAACTGGACGGCGCGGGGGCCTGCTCCCCAGGCGAGTTGATCTGCGACAAATTCGGGCACCCCGCCCTCGCCGACTCGAGTTTGCCGTACTAGTGAGAGGGTGTAACGAATCACGTGGTCGCTGACGGGAACCGCGCGGACTAGCTCTTGTAGTTTAAGAATTTCTTCAGGATCAACCGTCGGCACCACGGTGTTGGTGCTGCTTGAGGTGGTTCGGCGAGCGATTTCAAATTCTTCGCCAAAGCTTGGGTAGGTCACCAGCACTTTGAACATGAATCGATCTTGCTGCGCTTCGGGCAACGGGTAAGTCCCTTCTTGCTCGATCGGATTTTGCGTGGCCAATACGAAAAAAGGATCAGAAAGTTGATGTCGTACGCGGCCTACGGTTACTTGACGTTCTTGCATCGCTTCGAGCAGCGCGGCTTGCGTCTTGGGTGGGGTGCGGTTGATTTCGTCCGCAAGAATAATATGCGAAAACAAAGGGCCTTCGAGGAACCGGATTTCACGTTGCCCCGTGGAACGATTCTCTTCGATGATGTCGGTGCCGGTAATGTCCGCTGGCATTAAGTCGGGCGTAAACTGAATTCGACTGAAGGAGAGATTCAACGTTTGTGCCAAGGTGCTAATCAACAGCGTTTTTGCTAAGCCGGGAACCCCTTCGAGCATACAGTGCCCTCGGCTAAACAGGCTGATCAAAAGTTGATCGATGACATCATCTTGCCCGACAATGACTTGGCGTAATTGTTCGCGAATGCCATTGACGGTGGTCGCCAGTCGAGCAATGGTTTCGGCGTCGGTGGTAGCCTCAGAGTGACTCATCTCTATTGGTGCCTTGAGTTAATGGTTTGGCAAAGATGCCATTTTAGTATTTGATATTAACGCTGATAGATGGGCAAATATGCCCGATCGAGTTGCATGATCACAAGATTTAACGCGGTGGTGTAGACAGGCCCTACATAGCCTTGTTTCCACACGGCAAGGGTGGTGTCGCCGATTTGCATTCGTTCGACTTCGCTGATGAGTCGACGGCTAATTTGACGCGAGT
Source organism: Planctomycetota bacterium (assembly GCA_029259945.1). Lineage (GTDB taxonomy): Bacteria > Planctomycetota > Planctomycetia > Pirellulales > Lacipirellulaceae > Bythopirellula. The sequence continues at coordinate 8,636 of JAJDEF010000028.1, read as the reverse complement.
AATCTTCCCATTCAGTTCCGCCTTCTCGATATTTTACCTGAGCGTAATAGAAATGGGCATAATGCCAGTGGCCGAAATTATCACGACTCGAGGGCTTTAGTTGTTGCTTGCAATACTTCAACATCTTGGGGACGTAATCGTCATCGTATTCTCCCGCGTTGTAGAGACACGCAATCGCGGCAGCAGTAATCGCGGGCCGACTACCTCCTCCTTTGGAACTGTATTGCACCCCGCCATCGGCATGCGTGCACTTGTGGATGTAGTCGACCGCCTTGTCGATGATTTCTTTCGGCACCGGGATGCCTGCATTACGACATCCGCGCAACCCTTGAACTTGGGTGATGGTGGTCGAACCTTCGTCGAACCCATTGCCGTCCTTCGCACTCACATAACCCCAGCCACCCGCCCGAGTTTGTGCGCGGCCCGTAAATTCAACGGCTTTGCTGAGCACTCGGTTCAGGTCCTGCCGGCGGTCATAGTCTTCTTCTTCCCCCAAGACTTGTGATAGAAAAAGCATCGCAAATCCATGGCCGTAGGTATAGCGTTCGTCGTCCTGATCGCCGATCAAGCCGTTGTTTCGGCTGCGGCGAGTTAGAAAGTCGACCGCGCGACGGATGTTCTCGGCGTAGCGACCTTGGGTGGTTGTTGAGCCCTCGCAAAGAAGCGCCATTCCGGCTAGCGAGGTCATAGCCGTCGGGTAACGGCCTTGTGCCGTCCAGTGGCCCGCTTTGTGCTGTTGATAAGCCAACCATTCTAGCCCCTGCGAGACCGTTTCTTCGGTCTGTGCATCGATCTTTGCAAAAGCCGTCCCACCCCAAGCGCTAACCAGAGCTACGGCTAAGGCAATCGACAGCAACCGATCGAGCGAACGGAGGTGGTCGCAAATTTTGTGAGTCGATGATTTTTGCACAGGCAGAATTCAGGAAGACATGTGGCAGGAGTTACGACGATTGCTTAATTTATATCTCGTTACTGACGGGAAGGAAACTTCAACTGGTAGGACACGGGCGTTTAGCGAAAGGATTCATCAGCCACCCCCGAAGATTTTTTTGCCAATTTCCAGCAGGCCTTTTCGCCCTTTTTGAGAACCTTGGCTTGTCTCGGACATTCCAGGAGGCTCGGGTGGACGGGGAAGATCGGAAAATTGCAGGACGACTGACTGCCGAGCCATTTCAACACGTACTTCATGACTATCGGCCGTGGAGACTTGAACAACACAATGATTACCGTTTGAACCGGGAAGTTCCTCGTTGCGATAGAGCTGACGCCCAGACGCTTTTTCTAAAATCAACATCTGGATGCCCTGTCGTCCACCACGGATGTCACGCCGGATCGTGTTGCCTACAAAGGCGATGATGGGTGTATCGACGGGCTGAGAAAGCATGAGTGCCTGCTTTTTCACTTCTGCAGGCCCAGCCCACATCGGGTTTCCCGTTTCTCGATCAAAAACATAAATCAAGCCGTCCATGACGACGTAATCCGTACGATTGAGTCCCGCAACGTGTTGTGTGGTATTACGTACTGATTGTTTATTGATAGCGAGAACAAAGTGATCGATACCCGCCAGTAGATGGACTCCAATGATTTTGGGCACAGGGGTCGTTGATTGACTTACGATCGCACGGCCATCATTTGCATCGACAATGGTGCAATGTCCTGAAGCCTCGGCAATCGCGATGAATCGCCCCGCTGCAATGTCGACACGGGCGGTGTTTTCGAAATCATTTTTCCACACCGTTTCGCCAGTCACGATATCAAACGCCGAAAGCTCTCGGCGGCCATCTGAGAGCTTACGCCAACGGATAACTTGTCGGCCTCTTGTTGCCAGTTGTTCCTTCCATTCTGGCGAAACGGTCTCGCCCAAGCTGCGTCCATCGATCGTGCAAAAAAGCAAAGCTTTTTTACTTTCTGGCGGCACCGCAATGACATACTGCTCGTCGCCGAAAAGATCGCATCCCGCCGGCACATTACTTCGGCTCCACCGTTCTTCCCCTGTTGTCGAATCGACACATACCAACCGCGATTGCGTCTGGTAGACACAGCTATCGTGCGTTAATGGGCCGAGGATGCCAATCCATTTCCCATTGCGTAGTGCTCGAACTCTTCGCTTGGAGCCAGGCCATCCATTGGCCGTCACTTGTCTCCCCCTTTGCCAATTCTGATCGTCAAAGTTACCAACCACACGGTGGCGCCAAAGTGGTTTGGATAAGCCCGCGTTTTCTACCCCCAAAGTGTCGAAGGCAATGATTTCTTCGCCCAGAGAGACGACAAGCAAATTGCCTCGTGTGACGCCGTAAACCTGACTAGGGTCGTGCAATCGCAGGCCATGCTTGCTATCCAGAGTCGTGCGGAAGAATTCTCTCCCATAGCGATCGCGGGCCACCAGCTGATTAGTGCGTGTCGAATAGAGCACATTGCAATAACTCAACACTTCATCGGAACGTTCAAGACGCACGTTGGCACTCGACACATTCGTCAAGCGAGCGATTCCCGTCTTCTGCGGTGAAATCTCGGACACCTGCACCTTGCCATAAGGCCACGTGATCTTGCTAACCGAACCTTCGCGATCGAACTTTTCGTAGAGCTGACTACCGGTCTGATTGTCGAGGCATACGACGTCTGTAAATACCGTTTGCAACTGCTCGTCGAACGAACGTGCAAGCTGATCGAGCTGTAGGTGGTGCAAATCGAGCGAGCAGCGGGCGACCGCTTCGCCGCGAGTTCTTTCGCTACTAGCTGAGTCGGCTAAGTACAAGAAAAGCTGTTGGGCTTCTAGGATGCTCCCGCTTTTTGAGAACGACCTGGCCAATCGCATTCCCTCTGGGCTCAACAGTTCTAGGCTACCAAAGTATTCGTAAAATCGCTGCAACTGGACGTAGTCAGTATCCTGGGTGAGTGGATTGGCTAATTTTGCAACAAGCGTAGTGATCTCTTCTCTCTGACCGTCATCTGCTTTTTTCCAAATGGCGGCAACCTGGGAGCGCGCCCAACGTGAGACTTCGACGAAATAATCGTGACCTATTTGCATCACTTGGTCGTCCCTCAAATTCGCAGTCGCCCCATAGATGCGGAGACAAACCTTGAATGCACGAACGGAATCGTCAAGTTCTAAGAGTCCTCGTGATTCGAGGCGCAACACGGTAAGTAACCCGCTATCTGTCGATCCTTGCAACGATTCCAGTAGTGGCAAACGATCGCGATAACTGGCGAAATTCTCATCGAGCGCGACAACGAGTGCCTCACCAAGCACTTCGCGCGTCCGTAAATCCTCGGGGGAAACATGATGCGCTCTTTCTAGCAGGTCGACCGCACGGGATAGGTGGCCTTCGTTGAAAGCAATTTCGCCTAGTGTTCGCAAAGCTTCAAAATCGTCGGCAGCGAGTTCTAGTCGTTCTTCAGATTCGCGGCGTAGAATGTCTATTTGATCGTAGCGAACAAGATATTGACCGTTTTGGGAAATCACGGCTCCGCGATGGCAAATTAGATTGCCTAATAATTGTCCATCGCGCGCTGTTGTTCGGTCGACAATAGCGCCTATCTCTAGATCAATGGCAATCACCTCTGCCGACGAAAGTGGTAGATAGTACTTCCCTTTGCTAATAAACCCACGCCCCGTCGGGACACTTCCCTGAGGCAAAGAGATTGCTGCTGTCTGCCATGCCCAATTGCCCGTGTCTAGACGGAGAGCTGAGACCCCTTCGTTGCTAACCAATATCACACGGTTTTGCTGGACCCCGGCAATGTACAACCTTTGCTCGCGTGGCTTTTTCCACAATAAATTCCCCGTGACCAAGTCAAGGCAATGCAAAAAATTAGACTCGGGAGGTGTTAAAAGTACTCTTCCGTCAACAATAGTGACCGCACTATCAATCCACTTTTCCTCAGCCTTGCGAGGGGAAGCCTGTCGTCTGCGAAATGCACGCATCGGGTCAAGGTTGGTAGGGTATCGGTAAGCCCAGGCCAGCGCATTTCGGGCAAGATCGATTCCGATCACGGCCCCTGCCCCCGTCGGGCAGACAAGAATCCCTGCATCGTAAGAGGGAGTTGCGGCTTGTAACTTTCGTCGGACACCACCGAGCATTGCTGTTTCAAGTTCGGCAAGCTGCTGCCGCCACTGCAACTCGCCTGTTTGGCGATCCAAAATCGCTAAGAAGATTTCGCCATCTTTTGTTTCTGCAAGGCAATACAAAGATTGGCCCACCGTGAGTGGGGCCCCTAAGAAAAATACCTCCTTAAACGGACCCTGGCTTGCTGCGCCATCAATCTCCCAGACGAGTTTGCCTTGTGTAGTGAGTTCAAACGCACAGAGTCGATTCGTAACGGCTCGAGCGACCTGAGTCCGTCTGCCGTTAATAAACGGCATCATGAGGATCTCTTGTTCGCTGATCGTTGGTGCGGGAAGGTCTCGAATGACGTAAACACGCTGCCCATCGCTGCTGATACTACTGTAAAGAAAATCGCTCCAAATTCGACGAGCAAACGTTTGGGAATGCGTTGCATTGGCTTTATCGGGTTCTGCATCAGAAGATTCAATCAAGTGATCGAATGCTGAAACGCGTTGCGGTTCAGTTTGCCAAACGAGTTTACCGGTTCGAAAATCGACGGCCACCAGACCGTGAGGGGATCGTGTGATGATATAATCACCCACGGCAAGCGGTATCCCGGCAACCGGCACCACGCCAGCATGACGTGTTAGGTTGCCAGAAATCTCGTTGTAAAGTTCCTCTAGCTTGGAGTGCGATAGCAGGCGGGATCGCCAATGCAAACGCATGTGAGGCAAACCGCCCTCGGATTGTCCATTGCGTGCCGCGTTGCCCCGATGCGTCAGCCATTGGTCTTCGTGAACTATGCCTGAAACATTTGGCTCGCCAACGATCTCCGTAAGCCACTCTAATGGTTCACGCCCCGGAACATGAACTGGATGCTCTTCGCCAGCAATGTGAACCGTGCGGAACGATTTACCACGTAATGCTTCAACGATGGATTGGGCTAGCGACGGATTATTGGCTGCAAGCCTGCTTGTGGCGGCCAGCACCGAAAGCTGAGGTTCAAAACGGGCGGCCGCCTCGGGTGTGTCTAGTAGCTGTTGGTAAAATAAGGCCGCGGCAAGATGTTGCCCACGATCTGCTTCGACTTGGGCAAGTAGAAAAGCGGCCTCATAACCTGCAGGGGTAAAATAGTATTGCCCAGCAATTGTTCGAATCTCTTCAATGTCGCCAGCCCCGACGGCGGCTTCTAGTTTTCTTCTAGCAACCGGCGCGAATGTTGTTTCGTAAATTTGTCGACCTTCGCCGGGAAGATCGCGCAGTGTACGGTGGGCCATCGCTTTCAATCCGACATGCTCACCCGATTCGCCAATTTTTAAGAACGAGTCTTGTTCTTCGCGCAGCACTTCGTCGAGAAAACGAATGGCTTGGGTATACTCTCCGTCAGCGATGCGTTGCCGAGCGCGTTGCATCCCTCGCGACAGATTGCGCTCGAAGGGAAGGATGACGCCATCAAGGTTCTCTTCAGCTAGCCCCTGAACGCCGAGCATGTTTTGGCCACGCTGCGCTTGTCCCAGGCTAGGAAAAACGGCATAGACGACAGCACATCCCAAGACGACGAGGGCAGTAGAACAACGAAAGAACTTGTTAGCTGACATCCGACAGACCACGCTCATCTTCTCCTACTGTCAGTGCCTCGTTAGAAAAGCAAACTCGACCCTCGACCGCGTCCACCCTGTAATCTACGCATTCAGGCCGCGACTCAGGCTGAACATTATTCTCCGATGGCTTCCATGCTGGTACGAGATAGTGAGACAAGCGGCGTAACACACGTGCCCTATTCAGTTTACAGCCGATGGTAAAATAGATCAATCCGACGAGGTTTGCCGGATACATACCTCTTTTGGGTGGCTTGAAGGGGCTGCTAGCTTCTTCAACACTCCTCCCAAACCCCGCAAAACCCGCCTTGAGCGGCTCTCTATCCGGAAAAACCCTGTTTTTCCCCTGTTTTTTGCCAATACGGCTTGTAATTTCTTGCCAGCAGCCTTAAAAGTCAGCACGTCGCATCGATTGGATGCTAGATTTCCAGGTAATTGAGTTTTGAACCCCTATATCCACTCGTAATCACTAAGGAGGGTTTTCTAACATGGCGAAGGCCGCAGGACAAAAACCGCCCACGAAGACTGAGATTTACAATAACATTTCCGAAGCCACTGGCTTGGCCAAAAAGGACGTTGGAGCCGTATTCGACGCCCTGAATGACGAAATCGCCAAGGCCTTGAGCAAGAAGGGTCCTCAGACCTTTACTTTGCCAGGCCTGTGCAAGATCGTTGTACAGAACAAGCCAGCGACTCCAGCTCGTGAAGGCGTCAATCCCTTCACTGGCGAGACGACGATGTTCAAGGCAAAACCTGCCCGCAACGTCGTAAAGGTACGACCCCTGAAGAAGCTTAAGGACATGGTCTAAGTAACGCCGTAATGCTTTCGACGTTGTCGAAGGCCTAGTGACGCAATTGCCGCGTACTTTTGTTGCTCAGACGATTCACAGCCGCCCAATGTAGGTTGCTTGGCGGGAAGGAGACTTCCTGCTCTCGCGCGACATGCTGAGGGCGGTTTTTTTGTGCGCAAAGTGTCAGCAAACTTAATGTAAATGGTGGCACTAGGTAACCATAGGAAGGCAATTTCACGGCCCCATGCAGCGCATGAAAAATGCCGTAAGGCCTTACTTAATAAAGACTTACGGCAGTGGTCAGGGGCGGGCTCGAACCGCCGACACCGGCCTTTTCAGGGCCGTGCTCTACCAACTGAGCTACCTGACCAGCTTTTTGTTCTAAAAAGTGGCCCTTTGAAGGCCGCCATCGTAAGCACGGCTGCTGTTTCTGTCAATCTAAGGGCGCTCGATACAGACTGTCTTTCGGCTTAAAGCGGCGAAGAGTTTCACAAGAACTTTATTTATAGACGGGGTATTTTCCCTGTTTATATCCGGCCCAATACTCATTGAGTATTTTGCGCACTTTTCCACTCATGAGTAACAGGCCCAAAATGTTTGGCAAGGCCATCGAGAGGATCATGAGGTCGCTGAATAGTAGGATATTCGTGGCGGTCACCACCGATCCTAAAAAGACGAAGACAAGAAAGATCAGCCGAAAAATCATCGACGATTTTTGGCCGAATAGGTATGTAAAACAACGTTCGCCGTAATAGCTCCAAGAAATCATCGTCGAGTAGGCGAACAGTACCGATGCAATGGCAAGTACGACGGGGAACCAACTGACCACGCTTCCGAAAGCCTTGCTCGTGAGCTGTGCCCCCTGATCGCTGGCAATAAGCTCGGCATATTCTGGGTTGTTGTAAGCGCCGGTGATGACGATGACGAGGCCCGTCATCGTGCAGATCACGACGGTATCGATAAAAGGCCCAAGCATTGCTACGACGCCTTCGCGCGCAGGGTACGCGGTTTTTGCTGCGGAGTGCGCAATAGCCGCCGACCCGATTCCCGCTTCGTTCGAGAACGCAGCCCGTTTGATGCCGATGACCATGACGCCGAGCAGGCCGCCGTAGGCGCTTTTCATTTCGAAGGCCGAGCGGAATATCTCGCCAAAGGCCCAACCAATTTTATCGACGTTCATTGCCAAGATCAGAATTGCCGTGGCAACATAGATAATGCACATCGCGGGAACCAGCTTCTCTGCGGTTGCTGCAATGCGCCGGATGCCGCCGATGATGACAATGCCGACAAAAAACACCATCACCGCGCCGTAAATCCAGCTTTGGTCCTCCAGAATAGGCACCTGCTCTTTCAATACCCCAAGTGATTGCACGACTTGAAAGGCACAGCCACCGCCGAACGAGCCTCCGATACAGAGGACGGTAAAGAACAACGCCATGAGCGATCCGACGGGCCCCAAGCCCATCTCTTTGAGGCCTTGGCTAAGGTAACGCATCGGTCCGCCCGAAACTTGACCGTCAGGGGCGACATGGCGGTAGACTTGTGCCAACGTACATTCGACGAATTTGCTCGTCATGCCGAAGAAGCCTGCAAGGATCATCCAAAAAACGGCGCCTGGCCCGCCGGTACCAACAGCAATGGCTACGCCAGCAATATTTCCGAGGCCCACGGTTGCCGAGAGTGCTGAAGCGAGTGCTTGGAAGTGGGTGACTTCGCCAATATCGTCGGGATTATCGTAATCACCTCGGGTAACGCGACAGGCATGACCAAATGCTCGGAAATTAATAAAACCCATCCGCAAAGTAAGAAAAGTGGCTCCGACCATTAGCCAGACAACTACAAAGGGAACCGAGGTGCCGAGCCAACCAGGGCTGATTTCCTCGCCCGCATCGTTGGCACGCGGCCCTGTGCCAAAATCGTAAAACAGAAAAGAGGCCAAAGGGGCCACGAGAGTATTTCCAAACCACCGATCAACGTCTTCTTGCCAGTTATTTTCATCCTCAGGGGCAGAAGCCTCAGCCGCAGGGCTCTTTTCTTCGCCGGCATGATCTTGAGCCTGGGCCCCTAGCGCAGGGAGGATGAAAACTAGGGTGGCTACCAATAGAAGTTGAATCTTCGGTCGAAAAGTCATCGTTCGATACCTCTAGTGCATAGTCATCGCTTGATTCTAGGATTAGCCGTTTTGGCGCTAGCCACGGTTG
>JAJDEF010000027.1 GCA_029259945.1 Planctomycetota bacterium | reverse complement strand
GCCTCGTCCTCAAGTGCCCAAACGGTTCCCGAGCCCTCGGCTGCGATCTTCGCGATCTTCGCGGGCTTGTTTGCCACCCGATCGAGATTCCGCAATTAACAAATTTAGTCTCCTATCGGCATCGGTGGACCACTTTGCTAACCATCAGCCTTCGTAGACGTTTGTGACTATGAAATCCGGCCAGATAGGCCGCCGACCTTTTCGCCTGAGCACAAAGCTAATGAAGCCAATCAGCGAGAAAATTTTTGTTGCCATCCTTTCGATGATCGCTTGCTGTGTGTGTGCATCTGGACCTCATGCATGTGAGGCAGAAGAAGCTCCGCAAAGCGAAATCGCCATCTCGCCTGTGGGCGAGTCCTCTCCGCTAATGAATCGCGTCCGATACCCGGACATTAAAATTGGCGCCATTCGCTTTGACTATTGGTATCGCCGGTCCACCTTTGCCCCCATTTTTTCACATGCGGAGGTCAACTCACGGACCCCTTGGTTTGGCGAGTACGAATCGCCGATGAATTGTTGGAAATCTACTCTGGACGACCAGTGGGTCATGGACCGTGATGTCAGGGATATGGAAAAAGCAGGGATCGATTGGGTTGCAGGCAATTGGTTTCAAAGGCCGGCTTCTGCGATGCCCGTTGTCGATTCGTTCGCACGCGCGGTGGAGGCAACTTCCATGGATTATGCGCTGATAGTGCACGCACGTCAGGCCACACTCTCGACGTATCGCAAGGGCATCTCCGAGTCATTGTGGTTGTCCTGTCGGAAAAATCTCATCCGCAAGCACCTTCACCGTAGTGCCTATTTGCGAATCAACGGAAGGCCGGTGGTGTTATTTATCAATTGGACCGCATGGGAGTCAGCATGGCCATCACTAAGCAAGGCGATTGCCGAGTTTGATAAGCTCGCCGACGAAAGCGTCACCGCCGGGCTCGGGCGTCCCTACTATATCTTGTTGACTTGGTCTGGGCATCGAGCCGCGTTTGAAACGCTAGCCAAACGCCACGGAATCGACGCATTTAGTGCTTACGCACATCGTAGCCCAGAGGACGGCGATCAGGTGTCAGAGGCAGTCCTCTATCAAGAGGCAATCGACACGGATGCCAAATGGCGCGAGAACTACTCTCGTAATGTCCTCGGCCTCCCAGTGATTCCAAACGTAATGACGGGCTGGAACCCGAGTGCCATGTGGGTTGAACCTTCGATTGCAGACAAGCATTATCCACACAAAGGCATGGACTACTACGAACATGCATCTCCAGAAGAAATTGTGGCGAACCTAGGCCATGCTGTTGACTGGCTCCATCAGAACCCTCAGGAATTTATGGGAGTACTCATCTATGCATGGAATGAAGTACTCGAAGGAGGTTATCTCATGGAGACCAAGCAAGATGGGCGCGCGCGGATCGAGACGTTACGGAATTACCTCAGGCCGAATTGAAAGGAAAAATAAATGATGTTGAAAACAGCAAAATTCCTAACCGTTGTATTTGGTATGGTTTTTTTGACCGTTGCTGCTAACCGTATTTTCGCAGCGGAAAAGACGGACCAAGGTTATCTGGATCAGAGTCCAGGTTATACAGTTACCGCGTACTACTGGCCTAACTATCATGTTGATCCAAGAAACGAAAAATTGTTTGGCCCCGGCTGGACGGAATGGGAGATAACAAAATGGGCTCGCCCCAGGTTTGAAGGTCACGAGCAACCGAAAATTCCTTTGTGGGGCTATGAAGACGAATCCGATCCAAAGGTTATGGCCAGAAAGATTGATGCCGCTGCTAAGCATGGCGTCGACGTTCTGCTATTCGACTGGTACTACTACAACGAGGGTTCCTTTCTTCGATCTGCTTTGGATCAAGGTTTTCTCAAAGCAGCAAATAATCATAAGGCAAAGTTTGCTCTCCATTGGGCAAACCATGATATGCCGGATGTTTTTCCGGCGAAGTTTTATCAAAGCTTTCCCGATATAAAAGTGCTTTTTCCGGGAGAGGTAAGCAGAGAAACCTTTGATGAGATGGTTGACGACATTATCGAAAATTATTTCAAGCACCCTTCTTATTGGCTTATTGATGGTGCCCCCTATTTTTCTATTTATGATTTTAATGCTTTAGTAAGAGGTCTGGGCGATGTTGAGAAAGCCAAACAGGCACTTGATGATTTTCGATTAAAAACCAAAGCTGCTGGGTTTCCTGATTTACACCTTAACGTAATTTTAAGGGGAGATGAAATCTTCGCAAAAGGGAGCACACTCGTATTGTCGGAAGACACGACCCCGTCGCCGGTAGATGACCAAAATGAATTAGCATTCAAGTTGGGTTTTAGAAGTATTGGTTCCTATACATGGGCACATCACGTCAAGTCTCCAAACTTCCCAAAAACTGAATATGCCTATGTCAGGCAAGAAGCTGCCGAGCACTGGCACGCCACGGTCAAGAAATTTCAACTGCCTTATTATGCGAATGTAAGTTGCGGCTGGGATTCCACGCCAAGAATTAGTTCCACTGACATCTATGTGAACGGAGGGTACCCTCATTCACCCGTTCTGATAGGCAACACGCCCGAAGAATTCAAAAAGTCTCTGGTAGCGATGAAAGAATTTCTAGACGATGGCGGAAATGAACAAAAGATTTTTTCCATCAACTCTTGGAACGAGTGGTCAGAAGGAAGCTACCTCGAACCAGACACTACCAATGGTTACGGCTTTCTTGAGGCGATCAAAGAGGTCTTTGGCGAGAAATAAGATCTAGGCAAACCACCCCCCCCCTCGATTCAACCAATAAAATACCACTTGTTGACATATCTTCACAGTCAACCTGAAAGGAACCCGATGAAACACCGAATACGGTCACTAGCGACCAGGAATTTTACTTTCCCCGGCTTGGTTATCGCTTTCGTATTGGTCGCCGGCATAACGCATCTCGGTTTTGCGGACACTGCCCCAGAAAATACCTCGGCCGACAAATCAGACTACATGGTTGCTAGCTATTATTTCCCGAATTATCATCCCAACGACGCTCTCAATCGGCGCCTGGATATAAAAGAAGAGGGATGGTCGGAGTGGGAACTTGTCAAAAAAGCAACGCCCCGTTTCCCCGGACATCATCAACCGCATGTGCCACTGTGGGGTTACGAAGATGAATCAAGTCCCCAGGCGATGGCCCGAAAGATTGATGCGGCCGCAGATCACGGCATTGGGGCATTTATCTTCGACTGGTACTGGTACAAGAATGGTCCTTATCTCGAACGCCCACTGGACGAGGGGTTTCTGAAGGCCTCCAATGTTGAGCGTCTCAAGTTCTCGCTGATGTGGGCCAATCACGACTGGCTCGAACTCCAACCCTACACACGCGGCAAACCTCCGGAACTGATTTTCCCAGGAAAAGTGACGCAGGAGACCTTCGATACCCTCGCACAGCATTGCATCGATAAGTACTTTAAGCATCCCTCGTATTGGAAGATCGATGGCAAACCTTACTTCTCCATCTACCATTTATCTACCTTGCTAGAGGGCTTTGGCAGTGTGCAGAAGACTCGCGAAGCGCTCGATTCTTTCCGCCTTCGCTGTCGCAAAGCGGGACTGCCGGGCCTCCATTTGAACCTGATTGTTTGGGGGCAGCCGGTCTTACCCGGTGAAGGAACCCGAGCAGATCATGCCACGCTTGTCCAACAGCTCGGCTTTGATAGCGTGACGTCTTATGTCTGGGCCCATCACGTCCCGTTTCCGAAAATGCAAACCGATTATGAGTATGTGCAGGAGAAGTACCTGGAGTTTTGGGACAAGGCCCGCGAACAATTCGAGGTGCCTTACTATCCCAATGTCACGATGGGGTGGGATCCCAGCCCTCGGACGGATCAAAGCCAGGAGTATGGGAACTTCGGCTATCCTTTCACCAACACAATCTCAGGCAATACGCCTGCAAGGTTTGAAAAGGCATTACGGGCTGTCAAGGAGCGGTTGGACAAGTCAGGGGGACCACGCATCCTGAATATCAACTGCTGGAACGAGTGGACCGAAGGTAGCTATCTTGAGCCCGATATGGTTCATGGCATGCAGTACTTGGAGGCAGTGAAACGCGTTTTTGTCGAATAGCGTGGGCAGGATGGATGTTGACAGCAGTTTATTGATGACCGTCATGGGGGAGTGGAGAGTTACTATAATATGTTCCCGAATCCCTAATACTAGTCAGCCTCATTATTCTGTAGGTAAGATGTTCTTGGAGTAGGATGACCCTATTCCGGGGCCCTTCCCCTACATTTTTGCTCCAACAAACTTTTATGAAAGTAATTGCAATGCTAACGTCACGCATACTCCGAGGTTTGTCTTTTGGGGTCTTTTTCCCCTTCGTCCTGACGGTTGCTGTTTCGTCTTTTGCTTGGTCTAAGCCCAATGTGTTGTTTATTGCTATTGATGATCTGAACGACTGGGTCGGTTGCCTACAGGGCCACCCACAGGCGAAAACTCCCAACATCGACAAACTAGCAGAGCGAGGGACTCTTTTCAGCAATGCCCATTGCCAAGCACCGTTATGCAATGCCTCACGCACGAGTTTGATGACCGGATTGCGACCGTCCACGACAGGCATCCACGGGCTGGCCCCTTGGTTTCGTGATTTGCCCGAGTGGAAGGGAGTAGTCAGTCTCCCCCAGCATTTTTCTAGAAATGGTTATCGAACTTACACCACAGGCAAGATTTATCACCACAATTATGGCCGTATTCCGGGTACAGAGTTTGATGTTGTTGGCACACCTGCCTCAGGCGGTCCTTATCCGAAGGAAAAGCTTGTTGATACGCCCACGAAGATGCGTATTGTTGATTGGGGCAATTTCCCACACCGCGACGAAGACAAAGGAGATTGGAAGGTCGCTAGTTGGGCGGTCGAACAATTGAATGCCAAGCCCAAGGAACCTTTTTTTCTGTCGGTTGGATTCTTTTTACCACACGTGCCTTGCTATGCAACGGAAAAATGGTTCGACCTACACCCCGAGGAGTCCGTGAAACTGCCTTTGGTAAGACACGACGACCGTGACGACACGCCTAGGTTTTCTTGGTACATGCACTGGAAACTCCCCGAACCTCGACTCAAGTATTTGGAGGAAAGCGGTCAGTGGAAAAACCTTGTTCGTTCGTACCTGGCCTGTACAAGTTTTGTCGACAGCCAAGTCGGTCGAGTCATAGACGCACTGGATGCAAACGGCTTAACGGAAAATACGATTATCGTACTGTGGTCTGATCATGGTTGGCACTTAGGTGAGAAACTCATTACGGGAAAAACGAGCCTGTGGGATCGTTCAACCCGAGTCCCGCTCATCTTTGCTGGGCCTGGTGTTACAAAGGGCGAAACATGTAATCGGTCGGTGGAACTGCTTGATCTCTATCCGACCTTGGTCGACATGTGCGGTTTACCCGAGAACAATCAGTTGGCGGGGCAAAGCATCGTTCCACTCTTGCAAGACGCCACTGCCAAACGAGAGCGGCCGGCGATTACCACACATAACCCAGGAAATCACGCGGTACGCTCTGAGCGCTGGCGATATATTGTCTATGCCGACGGCTCGGAAGAACTGTACGACATGCAAGCCGATCCGCATGAATGGACAAATCTTGCCAATCGACCTGAGTACGACAATATCATTGCGGAACATCGTCGCTGGCTGCCCGAAAAAAATGCGCCTTTAGCTCCCGGAAGCCGCGACCGTATTTTATCCTACATTGATGGTCAGCCCAATTTTGAAGGGGAAGACATCAAACCAGAGGACGCAATTCCAGGGTTCTAGCTCAATGCAATGTGCGCAATATTCAGGACGTTATCTTGTTGAGGGTTTTCACATGTGTAAAAAATTATTACTGTCGCTTTTAGTGTTGGCCTTTGTCAGTAGCACTGCTTCGGCGGCAAATGTTTTTTGGAATGGTTCAGTTGACACCAACTGGGCGAACGGAGGTAACTGGGATGGCGGCGCTCCGTCCACTAGCCTTGACTGGGCGGATATCCGTAATGGTGATTGGGTTCAGAATTTTCCGGTTATTCCTCCTCTTCAAACGGTTGCTGCAAGAACAATACGAATGGGACCAAATTTTGGTGGAACGCCACAAACAGGTAAGATAACGGTCGACGGAGGAACTCTGAGCCTTCAGCAGGAGATCTATATTGGTGATTCTGGAGGCCCTTCCGATTTCATTATGAACTCTGGCACGGTCGATGTTGGTCTCGCTGGTTTCACAAATCAATCGTTTACTGCTGTCGGTAGTGAGGGTGGCTCGGGCAAGCTTCTCATGAATGGTGGTACCTTTAATGCTGGTACCTTAGGGCTGCCTAAATGGTGGAGTACTGTTGGCACGGGTAACGCCATCATTGACGGAGGCAATCTCAACACGAGCGGGATAATCATAGACTCTCAAGGAAGCAGTCCAACAAGTGGAATTCAATTCACCAAAAACCGCGCCAACGGCGGTGGTTTGCTGACAGACACCCAGAATCTGAATGCAACGGACTGGGCAAATTGGCAGACTTCGGTTGGGAGTTGGATTAGCGGAGGACGGATAGCTTCCTCTACCGGTGGTACGGTTCAGGCAAACTTCTCCTCTGTGGGTTCAGTTCGTACCACGGAAATATTTTCTGCGGCTAGTCAGACCGCGCCCGACGTAGGCGTGATTCGCTGGGATGCCTGGGTAGGCTCAGGCAATGCTGTCGGCAACGAAGTGAATGCGAGCCTAAGTCCTAATCAATTTCATAACAAGCTCCCCTTCTATGCAGATGTACTGGGACCGAATTCGGTTAATATCGATGCGACGAGTCAAACCATCATGGACCAAGAGATCGATTTTGCGGTCCGTGCCGGCTTGGACTATTGGGCATTTATTTGGTATCCGTCGTCTAGCGGATTACACCAATCACGTAACCTGTACTTGAATAGCACCAGAAAAAGCGAGATCGATTTTTCTCTCGTGGTCGAGAGTGTAAGGTTTGGCAGCAATCAAATTACCCATCAAGAACTGGTCAACTCGTTCTTAGATCCGTCCTATCAGACCGTCTTGAATGGCCGCCCATTGCTGTACTTCTTCGATAATCTTGAGATT
>JAJDEF010000026.1 GCA_029259945.1 Planctomycetota bacterium | reverse complement strand
AAAACTCCCGAATATTGTCCGCTAAAACGCCAAACAGCCATATACGTGCCAAAACTCAGGCCCACAAAAAATAGAAACCCCTAGAAACGGAGCCCCAAACACCAGCCGCACCCCCGAGTTTTGTCCATTTTGTCACCAAACACCCTGACAAAACTCATCTCGATTATCGGACGCCAAAATCGGTACGTTCGAATTTGACCCGAAGATTCAACATCTCTTGCTCCGACTGCAAACCGTAGCGCACCGTAGCCTCTGGATCAGGATTGTTGGGGTTGTAGTGAGAATTATCGAAATGAGTGGCCTTATCCCGGACAATCCATTCCCCGTTCGCTCAAAATATAGGCGCAGTCTAAGCGCTCATGTAAAAAATGTCCAATTACTCGCCAAATCGTGCTGGGGGCGTTTTTACCAAGGTTGATCCTGTTTTAACTTAGGGTGTGTTGCTTTCGACTGTGTAGGTAGGTCTACGAGCTTGTGTCTGTAGCCTAGGTCACTAAAATCCTTGAATAAACCTGCATCGATACAAGGTCGGATACCGATCATAGTCACCCTTTTCAGACTCCCCACTGTGCATCAATCAACCACCAATAACGCAGCCGACCGTTACAGGCTTTTAGCTTGGTGGCAACTATTGCGTATTGGCAACATCTTTACGGCCGTATCGAACGTTGCTGCCGGCGTGTTGATCGTCCGACAGACTTGGCAGCCTCTCGCCCCGCTGATTGCCTTGGCTGCCGCTTCGGCGTTTCTTTATGCGGCGGGGATGGTGCTCAACGATGCTTTTGATGCTGATCTTGATTTTCGTGAACGGCCCGAGCGGCCCATCCCCTCGGGTAGAATCTCTAAGGCGAAGGCGTATCGGGTTGGGTTCGGATTGCTGATGCTTGGTGTAGGCTGCTCAATGGTTGCCTCTTGGCAATTGCAAACCCGAGCCTGCGCCGCGGTAGGTGTCCTATTGGCTGTGACTATCGTAAGCTACGACGCTTGGTGGAAGAAAACAGAATTTGGCCCTTCTGTCATGGGTGTCTGCCGTTATCTCAACGTGTTGTTGGGGGCGAGTATTGCCACCGATCTGTTAGCCGAACCGGTGGCTTGGATCTACGCGGCGGTGGTGGGCATGTACACAATCGGGTTGACGCTGTTCGCGCGTGCTGAAAATGAAAAAACAAACACGCAAGGACAATCGCTGGGGGGCCTCCTAACGCTAGCTGCGCTGGGCTTCATGGGTGGCCTGCCTTGGGTGGTGTCTGATTATTTTGGAGTCCAATCGATTCTACCCATTTGGTACGGCTGCTTGGCAATGTTTGGGTTGGTAGTTACCTTTTCGTTACTTCATGCCACGTGGAACCCCGGTCCGTCTGCCTTTCGACAACATGTCACAAAATTGCTTCTCGGGTTTGTTTTTCTCGACGCATTGGCGGTCGCTTTCGTGGTTGGTTGGTCCTCGGGGCTGATTATCCTTACACTAATCATTCCGTCGTGGGTCGCCTCACGTTGGGCCCCGATGACTTAATTTTTTTATGCCCCGGCATCGTATTCATGCGAATTGGCTACAACACGAATGGCTTGGCTCATCATTGTCTGCCCGACGCGATTCGGCTGTTGGCTTCGCTCGGTTATCAAAGCGTAGCGATCACCGTCGATCACGGGACGCTGAATCCCTACGACGAGCGTTATGAGCAGCAACTTCAAGAAGTGGGGCGATTGCTGACAGAGCACCAGATGAACAGCGTCATCGAGACCGGCGCACGCTTTTTGCTCGATCCGCTGCACAAGCATGAACCTACGTTGGTCTCGCCCAAGTCTGCAGGACGACCACGGCGAATTGAATTCCTACGGCATGCGGTCGACATGGCAGCAGCATTGGACAGCGATTGCGTTTCGCTCTGGTCAGGCGTCTTGCCAGCAGGCGATTCTCGCGAAGCCGGATTCCGCCGTTTGGTCGAGAGCTTGCAAATTGTGATTGACTACGCCGACCGAAAAAACGTAGTGCTAGGTTTCGAGCCAGAGCCTGGCATGCTGATCGACACGATGGCAAGCTTTGCCGAGCTGATAGACGTCATCGATTCGCCTCGGCTTGGTCTCACACTCGATGTTGGGCATTTGCACTGCCTGGGGGAAGTGCCGATCGATGCTCAGATTCGTGATTGGGCTGATCGTTTAGTCAATGTACATCTCGAGGACATGCGGGCTGGCACGCACGAGCATCTTATGTTTGGTGACGGGGAAATTGACTTTGGTCCCGTCCTCACGGCATTTGCAGAAGTCGGTTACGATGGCGGACTGCACGTAGAACTCAGCCGCCACAGCCACATCGGCCCCACGGCAGCGAGACAAGCTTTTAGTTTTTTGAAACCACAGATGAACACCGATAAACACGGATGATAGACTGCTATTCCACGACTAACTAACTCGTCGAGTTTTTAACGTGTCAGAGCATTGATCTCAGTATCATATGACTTATCAGCGTTTATCGGTGTTCATCTGTGGTTTATTAGTTGCCCCTTGCTTTATTGATAACTTATAAGATGTCCCCTCCTATGTCTGAATACGTTGTTTTACTTTCGGTTCCCGGCCTGCGGAAACGGGATTTAGAAAAAATGCCTAACCTGCAGGCGTTGGTTGCTGGTGGCGACCGTGCGGAGCTGGTCGCAAGCTTTCCGGCGGTAACGTGCCCAGTGCAGGCGAATGTGACAACCGGGGCTCCGCCTAGCGAGCATGGGGTAGTCGCGAACGGTTTTTATTGGCGAGACCGGCATGAAGTCGAGATGTGGACTTCCGCCAATGATTGCATCCAGCGTCCCCAACTGTGGGACATGATGCACGAGCATAATCGCTCGCTGACTTCCGCAGTTTGGTTCCCGTTGCATAGCAAAGAGTGTGGGGCAGACTACATTTGCACCCCGGCGCCTATTCATAACGCCGACGGCAGTGAATCGATGTGGTGCTCTACCCGCCCCGAAAGTTTCTATCCGGAAATGATTGACAAACTGGGGCACTTTCCGCTCCACCACTTTTGGGGCCCGATAGCCAACATCAAGTCGACGGCATGGATCGTCGACTCCGCCATTCTTGCTGCCGCCCAATTTCGCCCCAATCTGTTTTACATCTATTTGCCACACCTTGATTACGCCGCACAAAAGCATGGGCCCGATAGCGAAGCGGCAACCGGATCGTTGGTCGAGCTAGACGCGGAAATTGGAAAGTTGATTGAAGGATTCACCAACACCTACCAAGACTCGCAACCGCTTTGGCTTGTGGCAAGCGAATATGTAATCTCAGCGGTCGATCATGTTAGCTACCCCAATCGGACGCTCCGCGAGGCGGGACTTCTGGCGGTGCGAGAAGAAAGCGATGGCGAACATCTCGATCTCGAAGCCAGTCGAGCCTGGGCACTGGTTGACCATCAGTTTGCTCATGTTTTTGTACGGGACTCAGATGCGGTTACGATCAAACAAGTCCAGGAACTACTTGTAAGTCAAGCGGGCATAGCCGAGGTTCTCACTCGCGACGAAGTTGCTCGTTACGACCTCGATCACCCGCTTGGCGGCGACTTAGTGATCATCTCCGAGCCTCAGAGTTGGCAAGCCTACTACTGGTGGTTCGACGATAGTCGCGCGCCGAGCTTCGCACGAACGGTCGACATTCACCGCAAGCCAGGATACGACCCGGTCGAACTTTTCTGGGATCAAGATGCTGGCGGTGTGCCTCTCGATGCAAGCTTGGTGAAGGGTTCGCACGGGGCGCCGGCAACCGACCCAAGCCGACGGGGTGTGTTGTTCGCCTCAGAGCGGGGCGTGTTTGTCGAGCGTCCGCTAGCAGACACCGACGTGGCAGACGTCGTGCTGCGGCAGTTTGGTATTTAGCTGTCTTTTCAGCGGGATAAGACGGTCGGACTGGGCAAGCTGCGCCTACTTCTTGCTGAGGCGGTCATACGGTCGTTCCTGTCCTACCGATACTAACCCGGTACACCCGCATTTGCGCTACGGTTGATACTTTCCGTAGATCTTCACCCTTCGAGAGATTTGGTTATGAAACTCACGACCGTCCAAGTTGCCAGCTATCTTTTGGCCATTGTTGCAGCCCAGTTCACCACGGAGAGTGTCGAGGCAGCGCCTCATCGGGGCGTTATTCCTGGCTCAGGCACTTGGATCGAATACGTGGGCGATGATTTCGAGGACACCTCTTGGGGGTTTATTAACAATTTTCCGAAGAGTTCGCGTGAGCAAGATACTCGCTTGCGGTCGCCTACAGGTCGTTCGACGAATGGTCGTTGGATTGAGGGTCCCGAGCGCGGTCAACCCGACCACATGCAAGTGGTGCCAACTCCGGAAGGTGGTTTAGAAGGCAGTCATCATGCGTTGTCGATCAGAACACTGAATTCAGGCATACCGGGTTACAACTCTTATGATGTGCAGCAAGACGATATGATCGCCAATTGCATTTCGCGACTCGGCATGAGCATTCCCATTGCCGACACGCCCAGCGTGGTTGCCCGCGTTTATCTACCGCCAGCTGACGAATGGGAAAACCGCAGTGGCCCCCACTTCGGATTTCGCATTAGTGCCTCAACCACAACGACCGAACAGAGCGGTGGCTTTTTTGGCGGGCGTTCAGAAACCAAAGCCGAACCCTACTGGCCCGGCATCTGGATCCATTTTCGCAGCAAGAACAATCGCAAAGTCGAAGAAGATTCGGCGTTTCTTACCGTTCGCGGCAATCGCCAGGGACGCGACGTTCGTATGAAGAATATCAGCGTCGAGGATTTTGGCTGGTGGACACTCGGCATGTCGGTCACCCCCGATGGCATGGTTCACTATTTCGCAAGCCAAGGTGTCGATGATCTCACAGCCGCCGATTATCTGACGTCGCAATTTCCCTACAGTTTCCGCGCCGAGCGTTTCCGCACCTTCTTCTTCAACGCCTGTAACAAGAACGACGGAAAAACTTGGTCGACACCGTTTGTGATCGACGACCCGCGACTGTATCTCATGAACCCACACCGCGTCGCTGCGAATGTAAAGCGAAACAGCGAACGTGAGGCACGCCGTGAAGCAAAGCGAAACGCCAAGAAAAAAGCAACCACCAACCGCAAGTAATCGCTAGTTGCGGCTTTCCACCGATCGGAAAGGCAGAACCACATAGCCCGGCCATCCTGGCCGGAGTTATCAGAGCACTCAATGATACGCTCTAGCCAACAGCACAGGTCGTATCAGCCAGCGCCGCATAGGCACTCTGCAGTAACTCAGCCGTTTGCTCAAAATCGATGCAACCATCGGTGATTGAAACGCCGTGTTCCAATTCGTCGGGATTCGATCCTAGAGATTGCTTGCCAGCTTTGAGATTGCTTTCGAGCATCAAGCCCACGATGGTGTCGTTGCCGGCTGCTCGCTGAGCGATGACGTCGTTCCAGGCGATCGACTGTTTGTCGTAGGCCTTATTGGAATTCGCATGGCTACAATCGACGACAAAACGCGAAGGCAGGTTCGCTTCGTGCAAAAGTTGGCTCGCAGTTGCCAAACTCGCCGCGTCGTAATTCGGCCCGCTGCGGCCGCCACGTAGAATTAAGTGGCCCATGTCGTTGCCGCGGGTATTCACCATGCAGGTCTTACCGTCACTGTCGATGCCCAAGAAGGTGTGGCTAGCGCGGGCGGCTTGCATTGCGTTGATGGCAACTTCCAGGCTTCCTTCGGTGCTGTTTTTGAAACCGACCGGCATCGACAACCCACTAGCCATTTGGCGGTGCGTCGGAGATTCGGTAGTACGCGCACCGATCGAGGCCAAGGTAATGAGGTCGGCGATATATTGCGGGGTGATCGGCTCCAGCATTTCGGTGGCCGCGGGAAGTCCCAATTCGTTGACGGCCAGCAAAATCTCTCGCGCTAGCCGCAGCCCCGTGGCCATGTCGAACGTGCCGTTCAGGTGCGGATCGTTAATGAGCCCTTTCCAGCCGACCGTCGTGCGAGGTTTCTCGAAGTAGACACGCATCACCACTACTATGCGGTCGCGTACCTCGGCAGCCAGCGGCGCAAGACGCTCGGCATATTCAATCGCACTCTGCGGGTGGTGAATCGAGCAGGGCCCCACAATCGCAATGACCCGGCGATCGTTGCCACTGAGGATATTTTTGACCGTCTCACGCGATTCAAAAACCGACTGCGCCAAAGGCGCAGTCAACGGCAACTCGCGATTCAAATCGGCGGGGGAGGTGAGCGGCGTAGTACCCAGGATATTGACATCCTGGATCGGCAGGGGCTGTTCAGACATAAATTCGGCTAATCCGTTCAGCCTAATTCCGGCTGATGTCGTTAGAGGATAACGGACGTTCAAGCAACGTCGAAACCTCCAGTCTAGCCTAGGCAGGGGCAAGCATCAAACCATTCTTGGTTCTGGGCCAGAACGACTGCAAAGCTCGGTACGATCAATCGAAGGCAGAAAGAAAAGATTCGCCACAGAGGACACAGAGCAGCACAGAGTCCCTGAAAATAAGCTTATCTCGGTGTTACTCTGTGTCCTCTGTGGTTCAATTAGCTGCCCCGAAACTACGGCGTGAGTTCTTCGATGGGGAACCTGGGCAACTTGAACGCTGGCTCGGGGACGCGGATTACTAGGTCGGTGGAATTGTAATCCAGTTCCTCGTCCTCTTGGTCAACCCACTCGCCACCGATGATCTCGCCGCCATAGTTAGTGCCGCCATCGTCGACGCCGTTTTCAAAGAGGCTGTAGAGCAGATAGCCGCCATCGTTTTGCCGTTCGTAAATAAAGGGCTGCTCGGTATACAAATCCAACGGCATCTTCGGCAAGATAGACGGCACGAGCTCCGCCAAATTTTCAGGGTACTCGCCCTGCCGCGTACGGTAGACCGCCAAGGCGGCCGCCACCACGGTTAGCTGCTGTTTAGTGATGGCGCGATCTTCCGCCCGTGTAGCGGCGTTCAGCGCTGGGAGGCAAAGGCTGAGGAGAACGTCAGACATCATTCGGCTACGCCGTCTTCGGCTCACCATACTGCCTAGGACGGCCCCTGGGCCAGTGGCCGTGGCGCTTAGTTTGGCTAGCTCGGCGTCGAAGTTAGCAAACGCCCGCTTCCGCTCGGCACGGGTCGGCAGGCGGCCCGCTTTCACAAGGCGGTCGTACCAAGCGTTTCCCTCGCGCAAGATAAAATTCCAATCGAAGGCCAGATGCGACACCATCTCAAAGACGCTACTTCCAGTGCCGGTCAAACTCTGCATGCTATCCTGTCCCTGTGACCACCGTATCACGATGTCGATGAACATAAGTCGCTCGCCTTGGTCAAGCGAGTAGGCCACTCCCGACACCGACGGCAATGCTTGCAAATCGGCAAGAATTTGAGCCGCCAGGTCTGCTTTTAGGTCTTCATGTTGCAAGATGGTCACCGTCGCACGGCAGGCCACCCCATCGATGGCGATGGCCACTAACTGCTCAACAAGAAAATTGCCACGACCGGTATGCTGCGCCAGTCGAAAACAAGCAAGGATATCCACCCACGCCTCGTCCGCACGCCCATTACCCAGATTCCACATGCCACGCGTTAGCAAAGCTCGTACTGTGTTTCGCATCTCTTGGACTTGCGGCAGTAAGATGTTAATCATTGATAATATGTCGGCCCCGTCAAGAAGGTTGGGGTAAGGCGCAAAATACTTAGGCCTCGCGGCGGCCTCAATCAAAAGATCAAGCGGCTTGCGATTCGCCTCTGCCCACGCAGCCAATGCCGGCAATTGTTCGCTAGCCCAAGGATGAAGCATCGCTTCGTCGATCGCCTCGTCGGCAAATTCATTTTGCAGACGTTGCTGCCATTCTTCGGTGAGCAGTTCATCGGCTTGCTCGTCGGTGAGTTCGCTAGAATATGCTTCTAGCAGTTCAGCAAAAACCGAGTTTCTTACCTCATGGGAATAAACGCCGACCAAGCTATCTTCTCCGGTTGGCACTTCCTTCATACCGAGCGCATCGGCCATCTTCGCCCAATACTGCTCGTTGATATTGCCCGGCCAAGTGGCCTGCCAAATAAGCACAGCCGCGTTGTTCTCTGGTGTGACTCCCTCGCTATCGCGAGCAAGAATATAAGCCGGAAAATCGGGCAAGCCGTCAGACCCCAACGGCTCGGTGATAAACGTAGTCTCTTTGGAAACCACTATATCCGTTTTCATCGCAAAGAGCTGGAATAGAAACCAGCCTAGGCCAAGCAGCAGCAAGACGGCCACGATTTGCTTTTTAGAGTACTTGCGCGAGGTAGCTTTAGTATCTGACATAACAGGGCTCCGTGGGTTTTCGCCTCATTCTAGCGACATTACCCCATGTGTCAAATACCTCTCCTAGCGGCTTTACAGTTCCCTTGGGATTTTTTGTAAACGCATGGCCATTGCAATAAAATGCTCTATTCTTTCACTGCCCCCAGGGTCATCCCCGAAACCAAGTACTTGCTGAGTACAAGAAAGACAACCACCACCGGCAGACTGACGAGAATCGATGCCGCCGCATAGAGGCCCCATTGGGTGGACATGCTTGCTTGAAAGTTCTTGATACCCAACGGCAAAGTGAATAGATCGGATTCTTGCAACACCTGCGCGGCGACAATGTACTCGCTCCAGGCTGTCATAAAGCTAAATAGCGCGGTGATGACCAGTCCTGGTACCGCGAGCGGCAAAATGACGAGGGTAAAAGCGCTCATCTGGCTACAGCCATCGATGCGGGCGGCCTCTTCCAATGAGATGGGGATCGTGTCGTAGAACCCCTTCATCTGCCAAATACAAAACGGGAGGGCCGTTGAAACGTAAAAAATCATGAGCCCCAGGAAAGTATTCACCAGATGAAGTTTGGCAATCAAGATGTACAGCGGCAAGAGCAGCATGGTGGCGGGAAACATTTGCGTAGTGAGAATTGCCAGCATGGTGGTTTGCCGACCGACAAATTTGAATCGACTCAGGGCGTAGCCGCCGAACGACGCCATCACGACCCCGGTGAATGTGACGAGCGTTGCCACCAAAAGGGAATTGCCCAGCCAACGCAGAAACGGCTCTTCATAGATCAGTTGTGAGTAGCTAGCAAAGCTCCAGTTTTCAGGGATGATCGATAAGTCGGTCGATTGCAGTTGATTGCCTGGGCGCAAGGAGATCGACATCACTGTAATGACGGGGTAGATGCTAATGATGGCAAAGAGCAGCAGTACCGCGTGACGCAGCAATGAGATCCAACGGCTTTCGGCGGGCTTATCCATAAACATTCTCCGTCGCTCGACTTCTTTGCAGCGAAATCAGGCTCGCCACGAGCAGCATGACAAAGATGACCATCGACAAAGCGGCTCCATAGCCATAACGGTATAGATTGAACACTGCTTTGTAGACAAACGATACCAAAATATGAGTTTCGTCCGCAGGTTCACCCCCGTTGGACACCAGCCAAACCACGTTGAGGTTGTTGAAAGTCCAAATCGCCCCGAGCGTCACCGCAGGAACTAGCACAGGTTTTAGCAGGGGTAATGTCACGTTGCGGAATTGCTGGAACCGATTTGCTCCATCGATGCGGGCCGCTTCGTAGAGTTCTTGAGGGATGCCCTGAAGCCCCCCCAAAGCGATTACCATCATAAACGGATAGCCGAGCCATACATTGGCAACGATACACGCCGTAAACATTAGATTAGGATCGCCCAGCCAATTGTAGGGCGGGCTGCCTAGTAGTGCCACAAACCAAGAGCTTGTCGTGAGCAGACTAATGGGCCACGAACTGGCCAACAGATTGACGGCTCCATAGTCGAAATGAAACATGCTCCGCCAGGTCAGCGCGGTGATATACGCGGGGACGGCCCAGGGGATAATCAACAAGATTCGGTAGATTGTCTTGCCACGAATCGGGCCGTTGATTGCCATCGCCAACATCACGCCGATGGCGACGTGAAAGAACACATTCACCACAGTCCAAATCAGTGTTTTAAGCAGAATCGTAAAGAACTTATTTTCAGAAAAAACTTCCAGATAATTTGCCAAACCAATAATCTTCCAGTCTTGAAAGTTAGTCAACGACATATCCGACAACGACAGCATGACGTTGTAAAAGAAAGGAAAAGCAATTGTAAGAAAGATGGTTGCCAGGGCAGGGGCGACCAACAGATAGGCAAAAGGTTGGCGGCGAATATCGGGAATGAAATTGGCTAAGCTTTTGCGTTGCCAGACAACGAGTGTCCCGCAAATAAGAATGCCTAACAGTTGCCAAATCCAAGCGGCAGAATCTCCGGTCGATTTGCGATTCATCAGTTCGATAGAACGAATGGAATCGCGCTGCATGGCTGCGGCTGCTTCTTGAGCCGATGCATTGCCTCCGAGCAACGATTGATAGTGTGGACGCATGGCGTCCCAGACGGCGCGTAGCTCGGTATCGACGGGCATCATTCGGCCATTGGCCAGCTGCTGTTTTGAAGCTAGCAGGGTAGGGTCCGAAGTAAGAAAGGGGTCCATATGAAGTGATTTTCGAGAAGGCAGGATTTTTAGCTCGTGCATGAGCTCGCGCTGTGCCCCTTCGCTGGTCATAAAAAGAACAAATTTCATTGCCACGGCGGCAGATTCGGGTGTCGCAAAAGCGTTGAGCGAATAACCTTTTGGCGACACCATCGGGGCCATCGGTTTCCCGGTCGCGCTCACCACGGGCAAGGGGGCGACCGCTGCGTCGATGCCCTTGGTTTCGAGGTAGTCTGCCCAACTCCAATCGCCGTTGATAATCATGGCGGCTTTGCCACTTTTGAATAGCGAGTCGGCGGTCTCGTAGTCGCAATTACGTGGGACGATGCCATGTTTGTCACGTAAAGAAAGGATGAAATCGTAGGCGGCTGCACACTCAGGAGCATCTAGAGCAGGTACCGGTTCGCCCGAATCGTCAAATACCCATGCTCCATGTCCGGTTAAAAATGGAATTGCAAAAAAAGGTTCCACAAAATTCCAGACTAAACCGTAGCGCTCGAATCGACCATCTTGGTCTTCATCGAGGGTGTTCTGAATTCCCAGTGCGATCAATTCATCCGTCGTGGTGGGGGGAGATGAGATAAAGTTGCGGTTGTAAACCAGGGCCAGGTGGTTTCCGAATCGATCGGGAATCTGCAGCAAAACACGCTGGCCGGAATCATCGTGCGAGGGTAAGAATGTTAACGCCCCCTCGGTGAAATCTTCGGGATTTAAAGAAGGTGCCCAAGCGTTCATGTCTTGGACAATTCCCATTGTATGATAAGCACCCAACACGTCCGACGGCCCGTAAATAAGCTCGGGGCCGACGCCGGCTAGTGCAGCCGCCTGAAAACCGCTGCGAAGTTCCTCGGTTTCTTTATAGAGAGCGCGGATGTGGTATTCAGGATTTTCCGCTTCAAACTTGGCGATGAGTCGATCGAGCACCACCCGTCCCCTAGGAACCATCTGATGCCAAAGGGTAACGACTTGTCGGTCATCTTCTTGCTGCTGACAACCTGACTGAACGCACAGAACCGCGAGCAGCAAGTATTGGAAACAAGAAGACTTCGACCGTCTTCCAAAGATAGAAGAAGCATTTGCCATGTTGAGCGTTACTCTCCGTCGGCTTGCTCAGCAAAAACAACACCATTCAAAGAAGGGATGGTTATCACCAAAGAATGATCCTCTTTGCGTATTTCGATCGAGCTTGCATCAACGGACGTCGCAAAAATAGCCTTTAGTTGTTGATCGTGTTTTAGAGGAACGTGCCACTGAAAGGGAGTAGTCCCTCGATTGAAAGCAACCAACACTTTGTCATGATCCGTCGAACGCAGAAAAGCAAAGAATTTTGCAGCATCGTTGCTATCGACTAACTCAAATTCGCCATGATTTAAAGCGGGCGTCGTCCTTCGCAGTTGGATCACCTGGCGATAGAAGTCAAAAAGTGGCTGGTTAAACGAAACCAGATCGGGTTCTCTCGGTCGACCCAGGGGATCCTCCGCTTGAGGCTGATAGTCGAAATCATCCCAAACCATCGGCATGCGATCGCAGGGGTCGTCGGCGCCCCACATCCCCGATTCTGTTCCATAGTAAATCATCGGTGCACCAACATACGTCATCTGCATCAGTGCCACTAAACGTTGTATCTTTCGTTCTTGCTCGTTGGGCGCTCGAACACTGTACTCAGAGTCATTGCGTGGGCTTACTTTTTCAGAAACATCGAAGTCAAAACGATCGGGCTGCCTGTAGTTCTTCGATCTCCGATTGACAATCATGGATGCCAGACGATCGGTGTCGTGGGAGTCAATCAAGTTTTGCAGTGCGTCCTGCATCGCAGGAGGATAAATTCTGCGCCGATGTTCAAGTTGCAACCCAAAATCATTGGGCGTGAGCACCCCATCGATGAGATAGCCTTTGACGAGGTATGCAAACCCGTGGTAATTCATCGTCCCTGAGAATCGACCGTTGACAAGGTGATCTCGAGCTTCCCCCCAGAATTCTCCGACCGTATAAGCTTCTGGGTTTATTTTTCGAACCAGCGTATTCCAATCGCTCCAGAATTTCATAGGCACTTCGTTGGCCACGTCGAGTCGCCAACCATCGATTCCATCCGACGGGTTGCCATCGCCATCGGGGTCCATCCAGCGCCGAGTGATATCAAAGACATACTGCTTCGGCCCAGGATGAAGATCCTTCCTGTTTTCACTATCGGCGAATTCAGGCAACGATTCAACTCCCCACCAACTCTTATAGCGAAACTCATTGTTGCTCGTTGTGGGGTTGTCAAACGATTGAACGATGTACCAGTCTTGATACGCTGACTGATCTTGTTTCTTGATAAGGTCTGCAAACGCAAAAAAATCGCGACCCGTATGATTAAAGACCCCGTCGATAATAAGACGCATGTCTCGCTGATGCACTTGCTGAATCAAATCGAGGAAGAGCTTGTCTGCAGCCGTCCAATTCCAAGTTTTCGGATCAGCGCTTTCTTTTTCAATCAGCTCAAGATCGCCTTGTGGGTCGGGTCCGAAGAATGGGTCGATATGGTGCATCGAGGAGGCATCATATTTATGAAGCGATTTTCCATAGAAAACAGGATTCAAATAGATCGTATTGATACCTAGATCTTTCAGGTAATCAAGCTTGTCGAGGATGCCTTGGAGATCACCTCCGTAACGACGGTTAAAGACGCCATCGTCATAGAATCGCTTTCCCTGCTGATGCTCCCAATCAGCACGGCTATACCAGTCAGCCGTCCAGGAAGAACTTTCCCAATCTTCAGACACGGTGCTGGGGTTTTCTAGGGAATCGTGAGTGGGGTCGTTGTTAGGATCCCCGTTGCGAAATCGCTCGGGGAAAATCTGATAGAAGACTGCCTCTGTCACCCAATCAGGAATGTACTCAGCAACATTATTGTCCTCCGAGTACCGTTCAGTCGTCGACGTCGTTGAGGTTGCGGCAAGTAGAGCGGCGGGCGATTTCAGTTCGACCGAAGTGACCACCCGGTTTTCTGAGGGAAGCTCCTCGAACTGGCACCCCAAGGTCGTTGCCATTAGCAGAATTGTTGAAAAGTTAAGCGTGAGAATTCGAACTAATAGGGTGGGCAATTCTAGCGTTGCCGGATCAGAACCATTTCTCATGACAACCTACTAACCTTTGCTCGAATTTACTCAGTTGCCGCAAGTGATAAAACTAAGCTGGTCCCGGTTGCGGTCACCGGGACCAGCCTATGAGATCTCTCGCAGGCCACTACGAGAGAGATACTACTACGAACGTCTACGTCTGCAACCGCAAACCAGGGCTCCTAAGCAAACTAACGCCAAGGACGTCGGTTCTGGTACCGCTGCAGTGCCGCCTGCAACTGCAGGAGCTGCAATCGATACAAACTGGTCGCCAGGGAAGGACAAGCTATCAGAAAAGTCGGCAAACCCAGGAGGGCCGATGTTTTCCTGAAGTACGCCGACGCCAGAGACTTGGTTTGCCAGGAAGTCGTGACTTCCACCGTTGATAAAGGCGGTGATCTTGATGCTGGTTCCCGTAGGATTACCGATCTGAGACAGTGGAATTGAGAACTCGATGCCAGTAGTCACGGCAGCAGGAAACTCAAGAAGTGGATCAATCCCGCCGGTGTAGAATGGTGCGAGCCCACCATCACCATTAACACCGTCGACATTACTGTTATCAAACGCCATTTGCAAATCAACAATGTTATCCATATTGCGATGGCTAAAATCGTTGAGTGGATCGTTGATCAAGTCAACATCAAGAGCGAACTCGAGTTCCTTTGGTAGGCAGCCTGCCCCTGTATTGTCTGTGCAGCCACCGCCAAGTGCATCAAGGGCGTAGTTTTTGTCGATTAGGTCGCCTTGACTGAGGGTACCGTTCAAAGCCGGACCTAGTAAGGAATTCGAGTTGTCTACGGTCGAGTTTTGCGGAGCAAACGGAGATTCTTCTAAGGTCGATGTCGTAACGTCGAAACCAGCCTCGCGCTGCCATCGCAAGAAGTCGGCTCCGTCGACATTGCCGTCGTTGGTATCGCCCTGGAGCCGAGTCGCGGCAGGGCCAGCACCAAAGTTGGCCTGTAAGACAGCTAAGTCAGCAGTGTCGACGTCACCGTCGACGTCAAAGTCAGCAACGCGGCCTCGAAGGGCATTGGGCAAGCCACGCTGGGCAAGCTGCATCCCTAAAGCGCCGCTAATACCCCCAGCTCCTGCATTAAGCTCTGCATAGTGGGCAGTTGCCGCATAAAACTGAAGTTTGCCGAGTGGGTCGTTCGGACGAACCGTTTCGAACCCGTGGGTGAAGGTAAGGTAATGATCCGCAGTAAAGCCGGTGTCGAAGGTGATTTTTTCTAGACCCAAGCCAGTGGACGTCCCGCCCATGCGTTGCAGTGCTCCATCGGGAGCTCCGCCACAGCAAAAGCCGTCGACACCTGCGGGTAGAATCGAACCGTCGAGGGTTTGCAGGCCGCCGGCCTCCGAATCGATAAAGACCTCTAGCTTATTGAAGTTGGTCTCTAAGTTACCTGCGACGACAACGTAGAGTCGTCCGCCTTCAACTTTGGCAAATATTTGGTCGATTTCCGAGCCGCCACCAGCATTGATAGGGTCGCCAGAGGTGCCGTCGCCAAATTGGGTACTTGTGTTTTGCACCGAGAGTGACGTGTAGCCATCGGCCACACTTGCGTTGCCATCGATAGTCACCACCGCCGACGCCGTGGTGCAGTTTGCAGCCATCAACAGAGCTGCGGTGATACTGGATAGCCATTTCAAAGCGTTCATGATTTTATTCCCCTCGTTAAGTGATGAGATGATGGTTTGCCATGCAAGCCATCTCGGAAAGCTAAAAATACTAACTAATTACGTTGCCTCTTCTCGAACGATTGCCCCATCTTCTTGCAGGCAAAAATAAACAGCCGAGCATCGCCAAAACGCATGCTGTCGGTTCTGGAACCGCACCTGCCTGCGATACGGCCGGAGCTACTAGGCCGCTGGTGACAAAACCAAAATTTGCTGCCCAGATGTCGAAATCTGCCTGATTGATCACTCCATCTAAACTGGCATCGCCATCGGTATACAAAGCGCCGCTCGTTGTTCCGATTCCTCGTTGGAGTACCAATAAATCGTTGCCATCCACATTTCCATCAAGATCGAAATCTCCAGGCAGCGAGCGTGAGATTTCCGTAATCATTGTTGCAACATCATTGAGATCGATCACACCGTCGACATTGAGATCAAGCGTCCAAAAGTTCGGGTCGGTATCGGCAAGCCCCAGGTTATTATAAATCTCAAGAACATCGGCGGTATTCGTAAACGTGTCTGCATTGAGATCGCCCCGCCGAGTGAGCACATCGAGATACCCATCCAAGGCGAATTGACTTGCACCACTTGCCAACAACTCGGTGTCGAGTTGAAACAGGTCACGGTTATCGACCAAGCCATCGGCATTTGTGTCGGAGGTCGATTCAAAAATCTGGTTCTGGCTATTCAAGACCGTCTCGAAACCCAGCATGTCCGAGGGGCCAATGAAACCATTGTGGTCGGTGTCGCCAAACCCAGCTCCAAAACCGGTTGCTGGCGAAAGGCCAATAAAACGTCGAATCGTAAATCGGCCCGTCGGCTCTTTCATGACGATCGTAGCCGCATGATTTCCAACGACGACATTGTTGATGCCGAACTTAAACTGTCCACCACCAGCGGCTGAGGCTGTATTTCCCGAATTAACCATCGCTAAAATTTCGGAATCGGTTTTAGCTGCCCCGATGTTCATCAACACATGGACTTCATTGGCCGTATTGTCAATACTTCCCACCACGAGATCTAAATCCTCGGGGGCGCTGCCAAAGGGATCGAAACTGACAACCTCCGATTCAGGAGCCACTCGGTCGATATACACGACGCGCTTAAAATCGGTGAAAACCGATTGCCCACCATCTCCCCCGGTGCTTGCATCCCGATGCCGGAAAGATCGCACGGTAATAAAATGCCGTCCTTCGCTTAGTTGGGTGGCGTCGATCGTTTGTGCATAGGTGCCTGTTCCCGTTCCAACATTCACCCCCGCGCTGTAGATGTAACCAGGGACACGGGTATCCGTGAAATCTTCAAACCCATAGCCGACGTCGCCGGGCGTCGTATTATCGATCCCCACCACGTTGTTTAGGTCCATTCCTTCGTCGATGCGTAGCACCGAGGTATCACCATCCGCGTGAAAATCACGTACTGGCAATAGCGTGTCAGGATCAATCAGACTGACGGGGTTGGTCGTAAGTTGTACGTCGAACGAATTGGCAGTGATCACATCGATATCGCCCAGGCGAGCTGTCCCGTTGTTTCCCGCAGAAGGAGTCGCGCCTGCTAGGGTCGATGCCACGTTGGTCAAACTCAAGGAGCCTTGCGGAGTTGCGACTCCATAAATCACATAGCCGCGACCGTGGGTACTATTCGCCGGGATGCTGATATCGATTTGCTGCAAAGCGTCGACTTTGATGGTCTCGGGAATGACACCGCCCGGATCAACGATCGGGTCGGCTGCGTTGCCGGTCAGTTCAACCAGGATCGTGCCGGGATCGAAATTGGTTTGCACCCCATTGCGAGTTTCAACCACCGGGTCGGTTCGGCTACTCAGCCCGACAATGGCCGATGTCGATCGCTCGTAAACATAAATATTCGAGAAGCCGTTGGGATTAAAAGCGTCGTCCACCCACCGTTCGTGAAAATTGCCTCGTCCGTGGGTATTGCGAATGCTCACTAGCGTAGAAATCGCATCGCCAAAGAAACCCCCTAGGGCATCGTCCTTACCATCGACAGGGAAGGGCCGCCCCTCGCCAAATTCTTTGGCATTGAAATACACAATCGATTCACCCGGACGCATCAGCGTGTAGGCGTAGCCCACATTCTTCAAGAACGGTGTGCCGCCGGGAACGTCGTCATGGTTCTGTACAAACGCGACTCCCTGACTCCCGTTGCGAAGGCCGTCGTCTTGAGTGTCTTGGGTCGCGTTGCGTATGCCGTGCCAGTTATTGTTGGCCCCATTGCCGCTGAGATTGTCACGCATGGCAAAGAACAACGGGAAATCGAGCGCGTCGCGGTTGCCCCCCACTGTGGTATTAGCGGTGCTGATGGCTTGTGAGTTGGGCAGATCACGCCGAATAAACGGTTGAACGGCCCCTTTGTTGCCATCGAAGACTTCTGAATACGAATAAACCGGCTTTATCGAGCCGTCGTGTTGCAAACGTGGATTAGCACGAAAGACGGCCTGATCGAGCTCGTCGAGCACGTCTTCGTCAAAATGTTTCGAGGCGTCCAAGCGGAAACCATCGACACCGATCTCTTGCACCATCCAACGAGCATTGCGCTTGATCAGGTCGAGAGCATTTTCTAACACCGGATCGCCCTGCAAAGGGCTTGCCGAGTTGAAATTGTAGAGCGTCACCGACGTCCCTTGCTCGGGGTCGGTCACCACCAAGCCGCCCAAGCCCTGGTCGGTGTAAAACCGAGCGTTGTTGGCGTTGGGCAAATTAAACGTCGTACCCGCGGGGATATTGTCTGGATTGCCTGCCGCCACAGGGTGACGAATAAACTGGTAGCTGGCGCCTCTTTTTTCGTGGGCAATGTCTACCAAGCCCGAAATCTGTCCGTTGAACGGGTCAACGTTAAAACTGATCGCCGGGTCATGGAAATCGCCAAACGGGTCGCCCGGCAGCGTGAGGGCAAAGCCGGTGTAGCCGCCCTGGGTCACAAAAGGTGCGTCGAGCGAATCGCCAAAACCGTTGTGGTTGGCGATAAAGTCGGTAAATACACTCACCCCGGCGTTGTGAGCTGTGCTGGTGAGCGATTTCAACCCCGTTTCGGTGCCATACAAGGTCTGGTTACTAGGGGTGCCCAAATCAAAACGGTCGAACACATCGTAGCCCACCGAAAACCCGCCCGTGTCTCCCTTACCCGGCGGCGGCAACCACATCGAACCATAACCCGAGTAAAATAGATCGACCTGACGATCTTCGATCGTCTGCCATTTGGCTTCAAACATCTGAAGTGTTGCCGGAGCCGATACATCTTCGGCCTGCGCTTGCGAACCAAGCAATGCCACAGCAACTAGAAGCAATTTCAAAACTCCAAAAATGCCTCCCACGGCCGGAGATTTCGTGCCAAAAGTGAGTTTTGAAACCGGCTGTAAAAGCAACCAAAAACCACCCTGTGCAACACTCCCACACCCGATCACTCGAATAGGGGGGCAATATCGATTTTTGGTGTGTTGATAATTCATCTATTTTGCATTTCTCGAAAAACTTGTTTCACCACATCAGCCGACTGGGCGCTACCCCCGGTTGTTTCCGGGGCAACCGCCAAAACGGCTAATCCTTCTCCATCTTTGGCCGAAGGCCTGTCTTCACTGTAGCCTGGGGCATCGCCCCGGAAATCGGAACCGTGTCAATAGTGGTAATCCTCTATGTATTTCTATGTCGGTTAAGTTCACAGCATATTGCGTTATTTGGCTCTATTCGGTAGAGTGCCCAGCTTCGCATTCCCCAAGTAGGTCGCTTATTCTCACGCACCATGTTTATTGTTGGGAGGGTTGTCATGTCTAAAGTTCTGGGTGTTGCTTTCGTGGCTGTTTGTTTTTGTTGTAATCATGCCAAGGCGGTTAGTTTTGGATTTGAACGACTACCCGGCACGACTGCTGATGTGTTAGTCGATGTGAGCGCTCCATTTGGTACGCTTCCTCCAATTGCAACCACTGTATCGGGCGATGTGTTTGCAATAGATTCTGTTTCTACTTCCGGAACGCATATCCTCAATCCAGGTGAGGATCCTGAACATACAGTCTCAGGATTTACACAGGCAGCAGCGGAAGCATTAATCACGATACCAACGGGTGCTACGGGATTTGCTCCTAACTTGGATGTATCTACGGTCACACAGGCAAATATTTCGACAGACTTTTCAATCACGCAGAATGCAGTCGCTAGTGCAAACGCCAGTGCTTCGGCATCTTTTGATGTCACTGGCCCTGCTTCGGCCGGTGGCCTCTTCGTGGGGGGGATACATGTCGCTGCCGCGGGCTTGGCAACCACTGGGAGCGCTAGTGGTACTGTGCAAATCGGCACAAAGACGTTTAGCATTTCAGCAGAGATGGGCGAAAACTTTTTCCTGTCTATTATTTGGCCCGTTGCTGTCGGCAGTACGGTTACAATGTCAGCTTCAGCTGATGGGTTTGTTAACCTGTTTGTGTCCGATCCGTCCCAATCTTCCGCCCAAGGGCAACTTTCGTCTACTGTTACCATATTTGGTTTCGCAGCCGAGGTGCCTGGGGACACGGACTGTGACGGGGACGTTGACGATGCGGATCTCTTGGTTATTGAAGATGGATTTGGCATATCTACCGGCGCAACAATAAAGGACGGAGATATCGACGGCGACGGTGATGTCGATGGTCTCGATTTGTTGTTTTGGCAGCAGCTTTTCGCGCCCACGGCACCTGCCGCCGGCAGCGCTGCCGTGCCGGAGCCCAGTACGGCTTTTCTTTCGTTATTGATGGTTGTTGGTTGCATCATGGTTTCGCGACGGTCCAGTTTTTCACATCGACAAGCATCGTAAACTCACTAGGCTCGACGCGCTAGCGAGGGATTTTTGATCGATTCTCTCGCTAGCGCCGTCTCTTTCTACGTTTTTTGGGTTCAAGTTCCCAATCGGCGGGTGGGTCTGAGGTTAGCTCAAGGTTGATCTCGTTCGAGCCGGGTTCAACGGTCATTTTCAATGGGGATGTTTTTTTCGAGAGGTACCAAGGAGGAGTAATGGTTTTTCCAGGTGTGGGGGGTAAGCTGCTGTTGGGGTCTTCAAGCACGGCCTCCTCTTTTGCAACGACTGTCACGGTGTATTCGCCCGGTGGAAGACCTTCTTCACGCCCTGTGCGGATGAAATAAGTACCATCACTTTCGATCAGTCCATAGGAAGCAGGGCCTGGTTGCGCTGGATTGTACGAGACCGTACCTCGCGGCAATGCCGAGTCATCTAGGCTGACAACCCCACTCACGGTCGAATCGTAGACGCCGCCACAACCACTCCATAACGGAATAGCTACGAACACCAAAAAAGCCACAAGTATTTTTGAATTCTTATCACAGTCGATCACAGTTCAGACTCCTCCGCCGATGCGTCCATGCCATTGGATTCTTCCGGCTCATCCGTTTCAGCAGACGACTCGTTTTGGCTCTCGGGAGCTACATTTCCCTCAGTTAAATCAACCTGTTCCTCCGTCGAGTCCTCCAATATTTCCTTGCTAACAAATCCCTCGAGAGGAATATCAACTACGTTTAGTCCCGGCTTGATTGTGAACTTGAGCTCTGATGTTGCTTTATTGCTGTATTTGGCGGCAGACAACAAGACTCCTGGAGTAGGCGGCGCGCTCGCACCTAGCTTTTTATCAGTAGTCGATGGTGCCCTGACCACGACACTCGCAAGGTAATCTCCGGAATAAATCAGGCTCTGGTCTTGATTGCCAGGATTACCTTGGCCGATACGCAAAGCAAAAGTTCCATCCTTATAGATCGTTCCATAAGCCCCCGGCCCTCCACCGACAGGGTGAAATGCAACGGTCCCTCGATTTACCAATTCACCATCGATCGTTACGGTCCCTTGGACGGTCGCGTCTTGTTTTTTCGAAGACTTGCCGCAGCCATGGAATGCAGCAAGGCAGGCAAGTCCGAGAAATCCAGCCAGTTTAAATAGGTGCTTATACACTGTTTCGGGTTTTCTCCGATTACTGTGGTGCGATTCGACGTGCTTAACCAATGTTCGCACCATTAAATTCAACTATTCTAATAGTTAGTCCGATGAAACAACTTCTTCACCATCTCGTGTTGCAAAAGCACGATACGTGTTGTGTTCGATACCGTCACTGACAAAGTGGACTGAGCCATCGGCGTAAACGAACTGAACCCCACTTGGGTGCAAACTGCGGAATCCACGCTGGAAGTACCATTCGTCGGAGATTTTGTCAGGAGACTGACCCTCGACATTAAAAAAATTAAGCGGGAGGCTACAGACTGCCCAATCACCGTCGGCAAAATAGGCGGCACCATGATGGTCTTGCGAGGCTACCGCCTCGCCTACCATGTACGTGTTACTCATGCCGTCTGTAATTTGTCTCAAGGCAATAGGCTTCAAGTACGCCATCCGCCAAAATAGTCCATTGCAGCCTTCTGAGTTATTGTGGCAATCGGGTGCGCTGCCAAAACCAGTTAGCGCGTTATATAGCTCGTTACCGTCATCGGGCCACAATTCATTGTCGCCCATAACGCCCTTATAGCTAGTGACGGCAGTCTGATGCTGCGTCCGCCAATGAAATTGGTCAAAATTGGGGACAGCCGATGGGTCCGACGGGCAGGTGATCACAGGTAGCTGATTCGTCATGACATCACGAAGTGGTTTAACCCCTATTCCCCTCCCTCTTGTGTCGAAGTTAGATTTCCCTGCCAGTGTCGCTAATTCCGACTGAATTAGGTCAGACATGGCCTGCTGATCTAACTGAGGCAGGATGTCGACAATCCATCCCTTGCCGGTGTAGCCCGGGCCGCCTTTGGTGGAGTCTAGATAGCCTCCGGGGCCCGTTTCTTGCCACCCCCACATTGTATGGCTATAGGGCAAATTCCCCCGTGCATCAGTGTAGTTCAGGATCGCTAGCCCGATGTTCTTCAAATTGTTCGAGCAGGTCATGCGTCGGGCGGCTTCGCGGGCGGCTTGGACGGCTGGCAGCAGCAATGCGACCAGGACGCCGATGATGGCGATCACCACCAAAAGCTCGACTAGCGTAAAACCTTTGCCGGAAAATCGATCCCGTTTTTGTTGTTTCGTATCCACGGTAAAACCGCGACGTGCGAAGCGTTGATTTCTGGCGCCCATGGCAGAAAAGTCCTTACATTAAGCAGCAAGATAAGTACACACTTTCCACGCGAAGCAACCACCACCTGCTCGCCCGCACCAGAAAAAGGCTTGGGCGAGCAAAGCGGCGATTACCCAACAAGTAAAGTTCCCTCTAACTTCATTCAATTACGCTAAGCGCGACGGCGGCGTCCGCACGCCATCCCAACCAGCGCCAATCCAGCCAAAGCCAACGAAGCCGGCTCTGGAACTGCGGCGAAGTGTTGATCTCCACCAAAATTGTTGAAGTTAATTCCTGCTAGGCCGCCGGTGAAGCCTCCCGCTCCATCGCCACCCAAATTCCCTTGTCCAGCAGGCAAACCACCCAAGACCTGGTTCGACATAAAGTCGTGGTTCGAACCATTGACCATGGCGCTGATTTTGATGCTAGAAGCAGCCGGATTGCCAATGGCAGCCAGCGGAATGGCTAGCTCTAAACCAGTGGTTACTGCAGCAGCATTCGCTCCATTGGCAGCACCCGTACCACCCAGAATACCAGCCACATTGCTGCCGTCATAGGCAACGCCGATGCCACTGGCACCCACGCTGGCATTCGAGCCGGCCTCAAAACCTGTGAAGATATCGAATGTCGATTCAAAAGCACCGAGTCCAGCGCCGACGGTCGCAAAGTCGAAGTCAAACTTCCCAGCACCTCGACGTGTGATAATCGAGTAGTTGGCAGCAAACCCAGCATCAAAAGTCATGCCGGCGTGCTTATTAGCCCAATTATCGTTTTCAGGATTGTTGCCACCATTGTTGGCGTCGGCTTGCAAAACATTTTGGCCACCAGCGGCACCGGTGTCGATGAAGATATTGAGCTTATTGAAGTTATTCTCAATATTTCCTGTGAGTGTTATCCACAAGGTGCCACCACTAACTTGTGCGTAGCCAGCATCCAGTTCGCTGAAATTATCTCCGAACTGAGTCTGTACCGTTTGCACAGCTCTCGCAGGGCCATAGCCATCGCCGACAGTACTACCGTCGAGCGATACTGCAAGCACAGGTGAGGCCATCAGACATGCGATGGCCAGAGAAGCAATACGTTTCATTACTCAACCTCCGGGGTTTCCCCTCAAAAAAACAGAACCTAGATAAGACACCGCACACATCCTCAGTGTAAGTCCACTGCTTTCTGTGCGATGACACAAAAAAAAACTCCACTCTCTCCGCAACAAATAATTACCGCCTCGTCCAACAAAAACGGCAAATGAACTACTCGTATTATAAATGAAAATCCTTTTAACGAAACAAATTAGCCATTTGAATAGTCGAAGGTTCCATCCCTACAAAACCCAGTAGTGGCAAACTTGAATTCTCTGTGGGTTGCGACTGCAAAGCGAGACGTCGTGTGAGACGCCCCCGCTCCCCCCCCCAGCGGCCGGTCACCGCGAGGAAGTGTGTCCCTACACGAATTTCATCCACTTCATGGATCTTCAAGCCGTCGAAGTTCGCCATGCTGATTCGATCAAATGCAAAATTGCCTTTGAGTATGGCATCGACTTTGCAAACTTTTTCGTCCTGAATCGATTCGGGATTTCGGTAGACCTCGACGATGTCCTGATTGTCGACCCCGAACGAAATCTTGATGACAATGAGGTTGGCCTCGGTGTTTTCCTCTTCGAGCGAAGGGAAATTCTTTAATCCGTAAATATTGAAGTTCGAAGTGGCCCCGTAGCGGGTTCCTTCAGCACCATTGCCAATCGAAAGAACTCGGTTGAAGTTGCCATCGCCACGGTGAAGCTCTAAACCGTAAAAGCCATCGTCGACCTGCGAAACTTTTTGTAGAAAGCTGAGATAGACGTGATTGCCATCGCGGCCCACAAGCCGAACGCCATCTTGGTTTTCTACCAAACCAGCCACATCAAACACGGCCCCCACCGAGGTGGCAAGCGACCTTCGAATGCGGTTTTGATGGCCCGTCTGGACGGCATGATTACCAAGGGGCGAAATCCCCTTTGCTGTCAAGCTGCCGGTATCGACCAAATTGGAATTGGGCTCGTTCGCATCATCTGCGGCGATATCAAACCAAGGCCCTGCCCAACCAAAGCCGCCATTCTGAGCCGAGAGAGGGCCTTCAGGATATTCATAACCTTCGTAGGCCAATAATCCATCTTTCGGTCCCGAGGTGGGCATCATGCTGCGAGAGAAAGCGGCCTCGTCGGCGGGAAATTCGAGCACGGTCGTAGAAACCGAGTTCACGCTGGCAGCTTCTCTCGAATTCAGAGTGAGTTGTCGTAGTGTCCGCCCTGAGGAATCCAGGACATTCGCTTTGACTAGCCCATTGAATACATGAACTTCGGCGGCTCCTGACTGTTTGGCGAGCAAACCAAACTCGATACCCACTTCGTAGAGATCTAAAGCCTGGGTGCGAATTCGGAAGCCTCGAGATTCAGCGGGAATCACAGCAGCCAAACGGCCTACATGCAAAGCCATTTCGTGCGAGGCTTCGATCACGAAAGTTGCCGGGCTTTCCAGCAACATGGTCGCCCCATTTTCAAACGTAATCTCCGCCAAGCCCTCTTGAAGCTCTAGCTTTTGGCCAACCACCAAAGCGGTTCCAAACCCGATGGGCTGCGAGACGTGTTTCCAAAGACAATTTTGAGTCGCAGTGATCCTGGCAACGACCTGGAGCTGCGAATCTCCGGCGTCTCTAGCTGCGAGGCGGGATAGTTTTTGCCATTGAGGGGAGAAGGTTTGGTAGGTCAGCAAGCCAGCGAAAAGTGCAACCCCTGCCAGTGTTGCAGCCAGTAGAAAAGTGTTTTTTCGTGACGTAGGCAGGACCCTGAGTACGTCGCCTAAGATTGATCTATTCGTGTGAGTTGATTGCAGAGGGATTGTCTCGTCCCGATTCTCTCCGGCGAAGCCGCCAACCTGCAACTCTAACGGAGCCCCCTCGACATGCAGACTCGCATGCATCGACATGTAGTCGACATAGAGAGTTTGTACGTCAATGTCCGTCGTCAGCAATCCTTCTAACCAGACTTGATCATGCGAGGTGATCGTGCCGTTGCAAAGGTCGCCTAGGACTTTGAGCACTCGATTTTCTAACTGCCTGTCACTCATGCTAAACCTTCCGCAGCGAGAGTGCGATCGATGCAATCGTGGAGCACGCGGCGTATCCGATTGAGCGCTTTGTAGACGGTGTTTACGGGCCGTCCCATTCGTTTGGCTGTTGATTTGATGCTTGAGGTTCCTTCGTCATAACACAACTGCACAAGTTGACGATCTTCAGGCGGTAGCTTGCCGAGGCAATGTGCTAACGCTTCTCGACGATTCTCGAATAAATTTGCACGCTCAATGGCAACCGCAGCAATTCGCTCACATGCCTCATCACTAAGTTGGTAGGCAGTACGCTTGTGCTGACGGCGAAATTTCCTGACTTGGTTATGCGCGATGACTGCAGCCCATTTCACAAAGTCGGTACCGAACTGGAAGGTCTCGTACTCGCGCCACAGTACGACACAAACTTCCTGAAAAACCTCTTCTGCGTGGCTTGGACTGCCCAATAAAGTGACCAAATAGGAAAATAGCCAGCGATCATGCTTGGCAAAGAGCCTCGCAAAAGCATCGCGACGATCATCCCCAGAAGGGGATCCCTCAGCCTGTTCTTCGGGCTCCATCTCGCCAGAAGGCATAATCTGCCTCACTCATCTAGGAATAAAGAGGTAGCTACTCACCTACCTTAGTAAGGCGCAATCGAGGCCAATTTGGTACCAGAAAATCCCAAATAACCCTCTCAGTCACCATCAGTAGAGCTTCCAGTGGTAAATATAACTACTTACTGAAAAAGGACTTACGGCTATTTTCGGTTTTTAGTCGACGGCTGAAAAAGGTGTGAGGTAGCAACCTCATTCATTGAGCATCGTATGACACGTAAAAAGCAGCGTGCTTCTATATAAAGCTTTTCATGCAAAGGAGTTACGTCGAGGCATGGAATCCTCGACGTTTCGCCTGAGGGTGGGAGTGTCGGATGATTGAATGAAACAGCTTGCTACTAGGATGAGTTTTCTCCGCCGCGTTACGTCTCTTCGGGCTCACCGACGTCGACTTGCGACCAATCCACCTCAGTCAGACCAAGCTCAACCTCGTTGAGTACCTCTTGGGCAGATGCTAGGTCGCAGCTTCGAACCACAACGCTCACTCGTCCGGGGGCCTCAGCGAGAAAACCGGCGGTATAGCTACCCGTCGTCGACGCCTTAATTCCATGCCCTGCCAGAGCGGCAACGACGGCAACGGCTTCATGCTCACCCGGGAAGGAAATCAGGGCTGTAGGCGTGTTGGGGTCAGCATTCATGGCGTGGGGCTCCTCAGACGGGTAATCTGCGACCATTCTATACGGGTATTGCCCAGGAATCCAATTTGCGGTCGCGGTCAATTTGGTGGCCAAAAGTCACTAATTTTCGACAGTTGCCGCCTATCCGACAGTTGCCCTATCATAGTGGTTTCGCCAGATTTTAGAGGCCGCCACTTGTCAGAAGAACTGCCACCAGCGAGCAACGAGCAGACCGCCCAAGCGATCCAACGGCTCATGGATCAGTATACGGAGATTGCCCGGTTGGCGGGGGCACTTGCACATGAAATCAAGAATCCGCTGTCGACCATACGGCTCAACATGGAATTACTGGCTGAAGACCTCGACGATTCTCCCTCCCCCGCCCAACAACGGGCAGCGAAACGTATCGATTTGGTCCACCACGAATGTCAGCGTCTCCAGGATTTACTCGACGACTTTCTCAACTATGCGAAAGTCCGCCATCTCGATTTGCAGCCAACCGACCTGAATGCTGAAATTGCCGAGACACTCGATTTTTTCGCTCCCGAAGCCGAAGAGGCAGATATCGAAATTGTCCGCTACTTCGACCCCGACCTGCCGAGCGTAATGTTAGATGGCGAGGTATTTCGTGGAGCCCTTCTGAACCTTATCCTGAATGCCAAGCAGGCAATGCCCAGCGGTGGCCAATTAGTTGTCCGTACCACCGCAGCCAACGGAAAAGTCGCCATCTACCTGATTGATACTGGATGTGGCATGGACGAACGAACCGCCGCTCAGATGTTCGACGCATTCTTCTCGACCAAGCCTGGGGGGTCGGGTCTAGGGCTCCCCACTACCGCAAAGATCATCGAAGCTCATGGTGGGAGAATCCGCGTAGAAAGCGAAGTGGGGCGAGGCACCCAGTTTACGGTTGAATTACCCGTTCCCGCTCGGCTTGCCCAGAATAGCCCAACTTCCACTAAGCGCTAAAGAACCTATGTCCCCTTGTTTCGAGAGGTGCCTGTTTCACGCAGCACGGTTGCCCGCCTTGAGTTGCCTGCTATAGAACTTACTCACCATGCCTTCATCCAAGACCACCGCCAGCACGGGCCCGCCTATTCGGGCGCTTATTATTGACAACGACGCTGCGCACGCCGAAACCATGGCCGACAGCCTTTCTCGTGTTGGCTATCACTGCACGGTAGCAACGACAGGTTCTGAGGGGGCCGAGCTACTGACCAAGGACACGTTTGAGATTGTTATCAGTGATCTAAAAATGCCCGACATCGGCGGACTCGAGATTCTTGCCAAGTGCAACGAGGTGATCCCCGATGCCGAAGTGATTTTGGTCACCGGACACGGGACGGTTCAATCTGCAGTCGAAGCGATGCAACAAGGAGCATTTAACTATCTACTAAAACCGCTCGACCTCAAGCAACTGCGGGCGGTGGTTGATAACGCCTCTCGCAACCAACATCTGCGTCGAGCCAACGCCGAACTAAGTCGTCGGTTGGATGAAAAATTTGGTTTTGAAGGCGTGATCGGCAATAGCCCTCAAATGCACGAGGTGATGGATCGACTTCGACGCATTGCTCCTACCGATGCCACGATATTGATCCAGGGAGACACCGGTACGGGGAAAGAACTCATCGCCCAAGCGATTCACCAAAACAGCCCACGAAAAAAGCGTCCCTTCGTGGGTCTAAATTGCGCCGCACTAAGCGAAAACATTCTCGAAAGCGAACTCTTCGGCCACATCCGAGGTGCCTTTACCGACGCCAGCGCCGACCGGATTGGGAAATTTGAGTACGCTCACGGTGGAACTTTGTTTCTCGACGAAGTCGGCGATATGCCTCTGCCAACTCAGATTAAATTACTTCGGGTACTGGAGAGCGGCGAAATTACGCGCGTTGGCTCGAATGAAATCATCCAAGTCAATGTCCGAATCCTCTCCGCTACCAACCGAGATCTAGAGGAAGCCATCAAGGCAGGGTCTTTCCGAGAAGACCTCTACCATCGACTCAAAGTCGTCACGATCAGCTTGCCAAGATTGGCGGAGAGAAACCAGGACATTCCGCTGCTGATGGATCACTTCGTCAAGATGCATAGCCAACGGCATCAGAAAGAAATCGCAAGCATGACCACCGCCGTTCGTCGTCGGTTGATGGCCTTCGATTGGCCTGGCAACGTGCGCCAGCTGAAAAACACCATCGAGAGTATGGTGGTCGTCGATTACGACGGTGTGCTTGATCTTGATGATCTACCCACGGATTTGGCTTTAAGCGAGCAAACCGCGGCAGTCACTGGCGGCCGCGGGCTTGGCGATTTAGTAGGCAACCCCCTTTCGGAGATCGAAGGCCTGTTTATCGCCGAAACCTTGCGATTCACAGGTGGAAATCGCGAAGAGGCCGCAAAACTACTCGGTATCGGCGAGCGAACGCTCTACCGTAAAATCAAGGAATATCAGCTGTAGAGACTTGTTAATAGTAAATTGCTCTAGCATTACCACGGAGGGCACGGAGATGGTTTTT
Source organism: Planctomycetota bacterium (assembly GCA_029259945.1). GTDB lineage: Bacteria > Planctomycetota > Planctomycetia > Pirellulales > Lacipirellulaceae > Bythopirellula. Next base: position 150,768 of record JAJDEF010000026.1, on the reverse strand, counting down.
GACAAAGCACTCATTTTTGTACATCCTCGTTGACTGTGTTAGCGCAGATTGGCGTTTTAATTCTGATCGGGAATGAATTTGAGATGAACAGCTTCAAATCGGTTACTGACTTTCATAAATATTATCCCCTTTTTCTTCCTCTGTGATCTCCGTGGCACCGTGGTTATAACTCCTGCTGCCGCACAATAAATTTTATCCCGCCATCCGGTCTGACCTCACTTCTCATGCCAAATATTTGCCAATTACCGACGAGCGTTATCAACAAGATTGCCGCAGGTGAGGTGATCGAACGGCCTGCGAGCGTAGTGAAAGAGCTATTAGAAAATTCGCTCGACGCTGGTGCGACACGGGTCGACGTGGTTGTCGAGAAGGGCGGGGTAGAGCTCATCCGTGTTACCGATAACGGATGTGGTATCGCAGCTGATCAATTGGCCCTTGCCGTAGCAAGTCACGCGACCAGCAAAATAACGGACGCCGACGATTTGTTTCGCGTGCATACACTCGGGTTCCGTGGCGAAGCACTCGCCTCAATCGCCGAAATCAGCCGATTCTCGCTCCGTAGCCGACCGACAGATTGCGAAGCGGGTGCCGAGCTTGAATTGGTGGGTGGGCGGCTTGAACCCGTTCGTCCCGTCGGCTGCCCACCGGGCACCTCCACCGAAGTCCGGCAGCTTTTTTTCAATACTCCGGTTCGAAATAAATACTTGCGAACCACGCAGACCGAAATGGGGCACATCACCGAGGCGGTCTGCCGCCTGGCACTGGCTCATCCCCAGGTTCATTTTTCTCTCACACACGGTGGCCGCTTGGTTCACGATTTGCCTCCCGCTGAGAATCCACGCGATCGTATTGCTGCACTATGCGGCTCACCGATTGCCGAGAGCTTGATCGTTATCGATAACGAGGACGATCAAATCCGTCTGCATGGATACGTTGCCAACCCAACGCATAGCCGTGGCAACAACCGTATGCAGTACTTATTTCTCAACGGGCGGTATATTCGTGATCGATCGCTTCAGCATGCTCTTAATGAAGCTTATCGGGGGCTGTTACTCACCGGGCGATATCCTATTTGCTTCCTGCATCTTGAGATTGCCGCAGAACTGGTCGATGTCAATGTTCATCCCACGAAGCTTGAAGTCCGATTTCAAGACAGCGGGCGAATCTACAGTCAATTATTGGGTTCGTTGCGGTCAAAGTTTCTGACGACCGATCTCGTTGCAAGAGGCACCATCCCCAGCCAATCCACCGACTCTGAAAACGAGATCGAAGCTGCCACTCCTCAGACAAGCGAACTTTTCGACTGGGCGAAGCAGCAGTTGGGCAATTCTCAGCGTCAGGTCGACGGCTCTTGGGGGAGTGGTACCGGTCAAATTCCCGACTACCGCCCCGCAGAATCGCTCCACATGCATTCGGTCGCGCCACTTCCCTCATCATCGCCGTATGACAACACTACGGTGGATCGGGTAGATCGCGAGGTGGGAAATGCAACCACCCCTGCACCTCATTTCGCTCCTGCTGCCTTGCAAATTCACAACCGATACTTGGTTGTAGAAAACGAAGAGGGATTAGAAGTTATCGATCAACATGCGCTCCACGAACGAATTCTCTACGAGTTGCTCCGCGACAAAGTTCTTTCTGGCTGCATCGAGAGTCAACGTTTGTTGGTTCCCGAACCGGTCGACTTGGCGGCGAGCGAAGCAGCCGCAGTTCTTGAGAATCGTGAACTGCTTAAGCAGTTGGGGCTTGAAGTTGAGCCCTTCGGCGGCGAAACAATTTTGGTGTCGGCCTATCCAGCGATGTTAGCGAATTTTAGCCCTCACGAAGTGCTTCATGGCTTGATCGAGGGCCTGCAAACCGAAGGCAAACAGCCTGGCCCACGTGATGTGCTTGACGAGCTGATGCATATGATTGCCTGCAAGGCGGCGGTCAAATACGGTGATCGTTTGTCCCAGGAAGAGGTCGATTCGTTGCTCGCTCAGCGGCATTTAGCCCAGGATCACCATCATTGCCCGCATGGTCGCCCCACGGCATTGATTTTCAGCCGTGAACAACTCGATCGACAATTCAAACGGGTTTGATTCGCAGCAAGTCTTTCATCACAATAGAAAAAGCATAGTGGGTTAAGAAACCTATTGGCTCGTCGAAGATAAAACCCAGACTCTTCTCCTAAAAGAATATCTGCAGGAATCGATTCCCACCATGATTTGTGTTTCCATAGGACGTAGTCGTCACAAGCATCTGATGGCCGAACATCGCCACTTGGCCGAAGAAGGAGCCAAGATGGTTGAGTTCCGGTTAGATTATGTTACCGGTCGGATCAACATTGCTCGGCTGATGGCCAACCGACCCGAGAATTGCCAAGTAATTATTACCTGCCGACGTAAAGAAGACGGAGGCAAATGGAATGGCACCGAGGAAGCACGGCAATTGCACCTGCGCGAAGCTATCGCCGAGGGTGTCGACTACGTCGATCTCGAAGAAGACATTGCAGGGAATATCCCTCGCTATGGCGAAACCAAACGCATTATTAGTTACCACAACTTTCGCAAGACGCCCGAGGATTTGCGAGAACTGCACGATCGGATGTCAAAGCTTGATCCTGACGTTGTCAAAATCGCAACCATGGCGAACAACCCGCACGATAATGTGCGGATGCTCGAATTGATGCAAGAAAGCGAGATCCCCACGGTTGCTATGTGCATGGGCGATATTGGTACCCCCTCGCGGATTCTCGCCTCCAAGTTTGGGGCACCGTTTACCTATGCCACTTTCCATCACGAGCGAGCACTAGCTCCGGGCCAACTTAGCTTTAAGCAGATGGCCGAAGTCTATCGCTACGAAGATATTGACGTAGATACTGAAGTCTACGGTGTGATTGCCGATCCGGTGGGGCACAGCCTCAGCCCACAAGTCCACAATGCAGCGTTCCATGCCAAGGGGGTAAAGGCCGTCTATTGTCCGTTTCGTGTGCCAGCAGATAGTCTCGACCAGTTTATCCAAGACGCCCCGCGGCTTGGCATCCGTGGCCTGAGCGTCACCCTTCCGCATAAAGAGGCCATTGCCAAGCATCTCAGCAAGATCGATCCCCCGGTGAAGAGTATCGCAGCGGTCAACACGGTCGTGTTCGATGGCTCGGAAACGGTCGGTTACAACACCGACTTCAATGCCGCCATGGATTGCCTAGAGCAGACCCTTGGAGCCATTGGTGCTCAGCCAAGCCCGGTGAAAAACAAGCGTGTTTTAGTACTTGGTGCAGGTGGAGTTGCCCGACCGATTGTTTATGGATTAAGAAACCGCGGCGCTTTGGTCACCGTGGCCTCGCGTACAAAGAAACGGTCTGATCGTCTCGCCGCCACCTATGACTGCAAAGCCGTCGATTGGGAGACGCGGCAGCGTGTGCATTGCGACATACTCATTAACTGCACACCCATTGGCATGCATCCCAACGTCGATGAATCACCTATGCCAAAAACGCATTTGAAGCCGTCCATGCTGGTTTTCGATACGGTTTACAATCCCGAATCGACCTTGCTAATCAAAGATAGCCGCTCGCAGAATTGCCAAACGATTACCGGTGTTGAAATGTTTGTCCGGCAAGCACTTTTGCAATTTTTCCTGTTTACTAGGCAAGAGGTTTCAACCGACGTCATGCGCGACGTGCTAACGAAGGCCATCGGGCCGGTGCGTTATTAGCATGAGATATTGCCAATATGGTCGCATCTGAATATTCCAGCATTTTCCGGTAGGTAAGTTCAGATAAGAACCACGGCGTCACGGAGGACACGGAGTCGGTGAATGCCACTCGCAAATAGAAAAGGGCCCTTAACGAAATTAATTTACTAATAGCCTTTCCTCGGCCATAAGAAAGTTAGTTGCTTCCAAATTTTAATATTTAATTTGCTTCAAAAGAAAAATATTGTCCGTCACGTGATGTAAAAGCTCAATCAAAACTATCGTCTCCGTGTTCTCCGTGCCCCTGTGGTGAATCCAAAACAAAAAGTTATTTTTGAAGTGGAAAACATGGCATCTTCTACTGTCATCGCTTTGATCGGTTATCGCGGAACAGGCAAGACCACCGTCGCGCGGCTGTTGGCTCAGCAGCTCGACTATGATTGGGTCGACGCCGACGACGAAATCGAAAAACTCGCCGGGAAAACCATCACCGATATTTTTACTGAGTCGGGCGAAGAAGGATTTCGCGCCATCGAGGCCAAAGTGGTCGCGAAGCTCTGCGAGCGTTCAAGCACCGTTCTTGCCTTGGGTGGGGGTGCCGTATTGCGGGAAGATAGCCGCAATTGCCTAGCGAAGTGTCAGGCGGTTATCTGGCTTACCGCTTCGGCCAAAACCATTCATCAGCGTCTCTCCACCGATCCCGCAGCAGGTTCTAGGCGTCCTAACCTGACTAATCACGGCGGTCGGACCGAAATTGACGTTCTCCTCAAGCAACGAGAACCAATTTACCGAGCATGTGCTACGTTTGAGGTCGATACGGAAGATAGGGCTCCTGCCGAGATCGCCGCAGAAATCGCGGCACGTCTCAGCGATGCCGACTAAATCCCTCCACCAGTTCTGCTAGCCAGCCATGCACTTGTTCTTTGCGCTACCGCTACCAATTCGTCTGCTAGCCGTCTTCTTGGGCGGACTAGTGTTGGGATCGTTGGTGAACTGGGCCATCTATCGGTTGGCCTGGAATCGCCGAGAGATTTCGCCTTGGGGTCCATCTCCTTCTGACGCCCCATCGCGCAAACTCGCTGATCGTATTCCTGTGCTCGGGTGGTTCGGTTTACGGCGCGAACAAGCGATACATGCTCGAGGCTTCTGGATTCGCCCACTTGCCATCGAACTTGCCATGGGCGCCGGGCTGGCTTGGCTCTACTGGTGGGAAGTCGATCAGCAATGGCTCATCCACCAGCAAGTGATCAGCCTACTACAGTTTGCAGCAGGCGGCGTGCCTATTGATGTCGCAACGCCTGTGGTTTCTGATTGGATGACTCATGCCACATTCTTTAGCCATCTCGTGCTAATCACTCTGATGGCAGCAGCCAGCTTCATTGACGTCGACGAAAAAATTATCCCTGACGAAATCACCGTCCCAGGCACGTTGTTGGGGTTACTGTTGGCAACTCTATTGCCCCTTAGTCTGCTCCCGCATGTGGGAGCACCACCAGTCGCACCCATTCTCGGCGAACAAGTTGTTCTGCCACACGTTTTGGCGAATGGTCAGATTTTTGCCGAGCCAACGACTCTAGCCACACCCAACCCTTGGCCTATTGAGCTAGAAGGTGCGCCGTGTTGGAGTTCGCTACTCGTGGGCCTAGCTTGTTGGTGGTTATGGTGTTTCGCATTAGCACCTCGAATTTGGCGAGGTCGCCACGGGATTTGCCGCGCACTTAGCCTTATCACTCGTCGGGTTCTCCGAGAGCTTACACGCCCTCCGTTGGGCGCGATCGCTTGGCTAGGCAGTTTGGCCGTGGCCGTGGTTTGGTGGTGGGGTGGCCAAGCTTGGATGGGGTTGCTCACCGCCTTGGCGGGGTTGGCGATCAGCGGCGGAATGGTCTGGGTCGTGCGACTTGTCGGCACGGCTGCATTAAAACGCGAAGCCATGGGGTTTGGCGATGTGACTCTCATGATGATGGTCGGCACCTTTTTGGGTTGGCAGGCCGGAGTCATCATCTTTTTTGTCGCACCGTTTGCGGGGCTCGTCGTCGGGATTTTGCAAATGGCATTACACCGAGACGACGTCATTCCCTACGGCCCATTTCTTTGTCTGGGCGCTTTGGTGGTGGCAGTTCGTTGGCCCGACTTTTGGTCGCTTCAAATTCAAGATGTTTTCCAGCATGGTTGGCTCATTGCAATCGTGCTCATTGCTAGTTTCGTCCTGCTGGGAATCCTGCTAGCAATTTGGCAAATGATTAAGACACGTCTATTTTCGTCGCCAAGTTAACTGTCGTGTGGATATAGCGAACATGATTCGATCTCCTTGGCAAACCGTGCGGCAGTGGAATGGGGCGGAAGAAAAAATCCGTAACCATCGCTACGGCATCATCGAAACCTCGGCAGGCAAACTCACTGCCATCCACTTTCGTCCTTGGCCCAAATGGTTTGCATGGCCAGAGGTTTGGCCTGTGGGCCCCGAGTATCACGCCCGCGGCAAATCCGATCGTTGCCTGCTCTACTACAACCAACCCTGGCAGCACTCTAGTTTTCTTGCTCTGAAGTACGTGGTAACGACTGCAAGCACGCCCTATGCCTCGTGTTGTGCCGCGTTGACCACACTCGATGCCATCGCGCAAATCAAACAGACCGACGCCATCCTCTGCGATGCCTCGAATTCGCGACTCACCGACCGCTTGCTACAGCGTCATGGCTGGCAGCCCCACAAACCACAACGCTGGCATCGCAATTTCATCAAACGATTCTACGGTCAGTACCCAAATATCCAGGTGCCGCTAGATGCTAGCACCGCCAGTGCCTAGCTGACCTTGCTCGTCCCCAAGTAGCTTGCTACCGTCCCGGGCAATTGGCAGCTCAGTTTCTCCTTGCGCCAACCCTAGAAACAAATAAGACGGACAGCCAACGTGTCTCGCGTGACCCTATCGATCACACTCATCCTACTCGCTGCCACCAGCGGCTGCGGGCGGTTTGTAAAATCACCGAACAACCAAGCAACGGTGGCCGCACAACAGCAAATGCAGTTGATTGCCCAACAGAGTCAAGAGTATCAAAACCGTGCTCAGTCGCTTGACAAGAACAATCAAGAGCTCGAATCGCTCCTCGCCCAGTCACGACAACAGATTCAATTGCTGACCGACGAAGTGTCGGCAACGCGCGACCAACTAAGAACCACCACCGGCCAACTCCTAGCGATGCGCAACGACAATAGTCAACTGCGCACAAAAACCTCGGCCCTGGCTGCCTCGGTGCAGCAACGTGCGGGAGCCGAAATTCGGGCCAATAACAGTTTGCTAAAGAATCTCGCCATAAGCGACATTGCCGGCGCCAGTGTGCGACAAGATGGCGATGTCATTCGTGTCGAGATTGCCGGAGATCAGCTATTCACGCGCGGCAGTCCGTATCTCAAGCAAGGGGGCGAGCAATTGCTGCTTAGTGTCGCCACCGACCTGCGGCGGAATTTCCCCGACAACATCATCGGCATCGAAGGCCATACCGACGATTCGCCGACCCATTCCCAGCAGTTTCCTAGCAATCATCATCTTTCGGTTGCCCAAGCCTTGGCCACTTACAATACGTTGATTCAACGCAAGGCCATGCCAGAGCGTCAGATTTTTGTCATTGGCCACGGCTCGAACCATCCCGTGGTTTCGAATGCAACCGACTCGGGCAAAGCCCGAAACCGACGCGTCGAATTCGTCGTCTACCCCGAACGAATCGCCAGCCGTTAGAGCGTCTTACGGGTACAAGGCATATTGCGGGCACCATACGCGCCCAGCCGTCAGTAGGTGTCCCATCAAACGCCCGTTTCTTGGGACTGCAGAACCTGTCGTGACAAAGGTAGATTTTTCCCTTTTATAGAATTCCGTCTACCCATGCCGTAAGCCGACGAGTAAGACGGGGTAGCGCGCCTAGGACCATGATGACCTCGTCGTCTCATTCCGAGGAACGGGTGGTTAGTTGCGGTCGCCAAGTAAGGTATGGCGTTGATGGAACAACTAACCGCCAAAGGTAAGGCTGAGACAAAGAAAACCCCGCCGGTCGAGCGATCAGCGGGGCGTCTTGAAATTCAGATCGTTGGAAGTCTTACCGTCTACGCCTGATCATGCCCAGCGACAACAGGCCGAGAGCGGTCAGCGATAAGGTGCTGGGTTACGCCGGCTTAGTGTGTCTGGCCAGAACGGGGCCTTTTTCGAGGCACGGAGTTTTTGCTAGAAAGGTAATCCCCAGGCAGAAAAAAAAGAGGTCACCTAAAAAGCAAAGATCAGCCTACCTGAACGTTTTCAGCACAGGGACCTTTTTGGCCTTGCGCTTCGTTGAACGAAACCTTCTGGCCTTCTCGCAGATCATCAAAGCTACAGCCTTCGACACTGGACGAGTGAAAAAACAGATCCTTTTCGCTACCAACGTCAATAAAGCCAAAACCCTTGTCCGTAATTCGCTTGATTGTACCTTCAGCCATTTGTTCATTTCCCAAAAAAAAGTTTTGCGGCGATGCCGAGAACACAAAGTTCCAGGCTGCTCCGCCACAAGCGTGCCACCATCCTAGCAGACTAGCTCTGCAAGCGATAGCACGCGACCATAGAGATTGAGTCCTGGCAGAGCAGTCTGCTCAAGAACCACTTATCCAAGCTTTTGGCAGCTGTTGCTAAGGCGTTTCCACGGGCGGATCCGAGATTTGTGACCTCTCGCTGCGGCTTCTTGCCCCCACCGCAGCAGGTAGGATGTGCCAAAGCGAAGCGGCGGCACATCGATTCGTTTCTAGTAAAACGCATCTGCTAGCACCCGCCGGAGTGGTTTTCCGGGGCTGGTAAAATAGCTAAACTTGTACTGTTCGGCCTGCCGAGAGAACCTTCAGTGACTAAGCCGTGTCGACTTAGTAGAAGCCTCCTACTCAACGCTCAATACCACAAGATCTATGAACAGCCGCCTTCGAGACTGTTGTCGATGTACCTGCCCGGCCTGAGCCGGACCCTCTTGCCTCTGTGCGCCATAGCTGGCGCGTCTCTCTCCGATAACGTCTCCAAGTTGCAAAGACGCGAATCTTACTTCCTCGATCGCGTCAGGAGCAAATGCCATGGCCTCTGATTTTCGCCTCAAAGATCAATTACCAAAAATCACCGAACGCATCGTCCAAACCTACGACGATCTCGGGTCGATCAACCACCTCGATCACTGCCCGCTGCCGAGCTACGAAGAAATTATCGCCTCGGTCCACGATCTCACCGAGATTCTTTACCCCGGCTACCGCAGTCGCGAAGGCTTGCATCGAGGGAATATCTCCTACTACGTCGGCGATCTGGTCGACCGTTTACACGATCGACTCACCACCCAAATCGGGCGTGCCCTACGACACGAAGCAGGGGCAACCAGCGACTGCGATTCGGATCACGACTTCGAAGCACTTGGCCAAGCCAAAACGCTGCAGTTCCTCGATCAACTTTCTGACCTCCGAAAGATTCTGGCCACTGATGTCCAGGCAGCATTCGACGGCGACCCCGCCTGCAAAAGCCTCGACGAAGTGATTTTTTGCTACCCAGGCCTCGAAGCCATCTCGATTTACCGCCTAGCTAATTTGCTCTGCAAATTGCAGATCCCGTTCATCCCTCGCATGATGAGCGAATGGGCCCATCGGCGAACAGGGATCGACATTCACCCCGGCGCAACGATTGGCCCGTACTTTTTTATCGATCACGGAACCGGTGTCGTGGTAGGTGAAACGTGCGAGATTGGTGCGCACGTGAAAATCTATCAGGGGGTGACGCTCGGTGCGCTTAGTTTCCCGACCGATGGCGAAGGGCAACTCGTCCGTGGCCAAAAACGGCATCCGACAATCGAAGATCGGGTGGTGGTTTACGCCAACGCCACCGTGCTTGGCGGCCGAACGGTGATTGGGCACGACGCAGTCATCGGCTCGAGTGTGTGGGTGACCCGCAGCGTTGACCCGAATGTGACCGTCATGCTCGAAAAACCCAAGCTAAAAATGCAAAGCGAAGAACCCGACGACCTGCGCCCCGAAACGCAGTACCAAATCTAACAAGCAAGCATCCTTACATCCCCTCTGCGCTCTCAGCGACCTCTGCGGTAAATGACTAACCGCAGAGTTCTTCTATCTATTGCGCTAGAGAATTGCTTCCCCACACGCTACGATGACGCCTCACGTTGGTAGGTGTTTCTCCGGGGGTACTATGCTGCTAGGCCCGATCTTTCGAGTCGAAATTGTCACCCTCGCTCGTCGTCGCCGCTACTTTCTGTTGCGAGTGGTCTACGGACTCTTGCTGCTGTTGGTGCTTTGGGGAGCCTACTCGCAGACTCTGCTTTGGCAAGAAGAAACTTCGATTCAAGCGGGCCAAAAGCTGGCGACCGCCTTTTTTATCAGTTTCAGTTGGCTGCAAATATTCGCGATTCTTGCCGTGGGGCCCGCGATGGCGGTGGGCACTATTGCCTCAGAGCGGGAACGCCGCACGATCGAATACCTCTTCGCCACCGATCTTGCAAATCATGAGATCGTCCTTGGAAAAATCATCGCACGGCTCTGCTTACTCGGACAGTTTGTTTTGGTCGGCCTACCCATCCTGTTTATTTTTCGCATGATGGGCGGGATCTCCACCGACCTGTTGCTAGGCACCTTTGTACTCGCCAGCAGCACGGCAGTGATGCTTACCACGCTAAGCGTTTGTGTCTCGGTTTGGTCGCCGCGCGCTCGTGATGCCACCACGCGAGTTTATAGCTTGCTGGCAGTTTTTCTGATTTTCCCCGGGGTGATCTCTGCCGTCGGGGCGGAGTATTTTACCAATGCCGCTGCTTGGCAATCGATCGCCGAGCCCATCCTTGACTTCGTTCACACACTCAACCCCATTTACGTTTTGAGTACCGCTCTAGCAACGGGAATCGACCTACCTCGATTGGTCGAATCGGTCGCCTCCCAACTGTTTGTGTCGTTGTTCGCCACACTGCTAGCCATCGCCGCGGTTCGACGCGTCCATCTGGGTGAAGCTACCCGTGGAGCCACGCGTAACCGTCGATCCCTTCCATTTCAGCTACCCCGCTGGCGACGCCCACTCGGCAACTTGCCCATGGTCTGGAAAGAAGTCTACTCGCCCAGCGCGAAAGCACCGATGGGTTCGGTCGGTCGCATCGCAGTAGCGTTACTGCTAGGTGTGCTATTTATTGGTGTTGTATCGACCTTCATCCTCGCTATCTATGAAGCAAGGGCAACCTCGTCTATCCACTCTTCCTACAACGAGGCCCTTATTTCCATAACAGTGATGCTAGGATTATGCATAATTATTCTCCTTGCCAACAAAGCAGCGGGGAGCATTACGAGCGAGAAAGAAAGCGATTGCTGGCTGGCTCTTTTGGCCACTCCGCTAACCGGTCGAGAAATTCTTTGGGGAAAAATCTGCGGCTGCCTTTACGCCATGCGATGGCTCTTGGCTCTGTTGACGCTAGCTTGGCTGCTGGGAATCTGGCTATCGCCGACAATGTATGTTTCGGCGTTTGCCACCTTGGCAACGGTACTTTTCGCCGCATGGTATACAATCAATTTGGGCCTGTTTTTTTCGCTCCGATCTTTAACCACCATGCGCGCGATGGGCGCAACACTTGCCACACTCTTCTTCTGCGGTGGCGGCTACCTGTTCTGCTGCTGCACGGTCATGATGGGTGGCGGTGGTGATGATGGTTGGGTGATTTTTTTAGCCCCGTGCATACCCTTCTTACTGGGTTTTCCCATCTTTGGTTTTGATTTTACCGAATCGGGATTAAGATTTACGTCCGAAGAAAGCACGCTCTACCTTGCTTATCTGCTTGGCACATTCGGCTACCTCATCGCAGGCATTGCGATCTATGCCATGCAAGTCAATCGGTTCGACGAGTTTGCTGGCCGCTGTGGCACAAAACCCGATGGGTCGAAAGAGACCGTAGTTCACCCATCTTGATTTACTGCTTTTTGCGTATTCGACCGAGGCATGTAGTGGCACATCGCGATGCCGCCGAAGTAGAGAATCACCAACGGCACGCCCATCAACAGCATGCTTCCTGGGTCGGCGGGGGTTAGAAACATTGACAAAATGGCGATCACCAGCACCGCCACACGCCATTTGCTCAGATAGACTTCGACCGTAAAAACTCGGATACGTTCCAAAAACAGCATGACCAGCGGCAACTGAAAGCTGATGCCAAACCCTAGCGGCAACAGCAACACAAAGCTCATCCACTCGTTTATCCGCGGCGTTGGGTTGATGCCCATTTTGGCATTAAACCAGAAGAGAAATTCCAGGACGAAATCGAAGACAAAGAAAAATGCCAAGGCAGCCCCGGCAAAGAAAAGCCCTAAACTGATCGGCAGAAACACATAGACATATTTTCGCTCGCTATGGTAGAGCCCCGCCGCTACAAACTCCCAGATGAAGTAGAAAATAAAGGGGCTCGCGATCATCGCCCCCACGACAATCGAAGCCTTCACATACACCATGAACGGCTCGTGCCCTGCGGTGCTAATCAAGCTCAAACGCGGATCGTCTTCGAGCGGTCGGAAACCTCGTAATCGAACCATCTGGTCGCGTGGAGAACTATCTTCCGCCGAATCTGCCGCAGGGAGCTCAAGGCCTAAGGCCCTTCGCAACTCGTCGGGGTAGAAGTAAAAATCTTGCGGCACCATCCCATCTTCTGCCAATAACTTGGCTTGCTCAGCGATCCCTTCGGGGTCGACTGCTCCTTCCTCTTGCATCTCGGTCAGCCGTTCGACGTTCTGCTCTTGGGCTTGGCCTCGGTAGAACTCGACAAGGGCCGCGCGTAACGGAGTTTGGATATAGTCGACCACCGACCAGCCCAAAAGCAATCCCAGCAGGGTACCGACAGCTAGCACCGCGATCGATTTCAGCAGCGTGGCACGCAATTCTTCCAGATGATCGAAGAAAGACATCTTTTTCTGTTCGAGCTTTGCATCGGGGTCGCGGGCGGGCATAGGCAAAGGGGTGGGCGGATGTCGAGTGTCGTAAACCAATCGGGCTGACCACGCATTTTCCTTGATGAACCGATGCTAGCCCTAAGTCTTATATTACCAACGGATTGGGGCTCATACAACGTGCCTGCATTGGCCTTGAAATATCTCTTGGGAAAGACGGTTGAAATGCCTACGATACCGCGGTTCTGTCTCCTGCTGTTAGCTAAACCCTAATCAACCAACTATGCAAAGCTCTTCACACAACATCCCATGAGTACCCTCGGCAACGCTCCCCTTCGCTTTCAGCCATTATTTCGACGCTACCTTTGGGGTGGTCGTTGCTTGGCTACCGTCCTAGGCAAATCAATTGGCACAGGCGACGACTATGCCGAGAGTTGGGAGATTGTTGATCATGGGCCGGATCAGAGTGTCGTGCTCAACGGCCCCGCTGCCGGGCAAACATTACAGGCCCTCGTTGCCGAACATGCCGTAGAATTACTTGGACAACATGCCGACCAATCGCAGTTTCCACTGCTGTTTAAGTTTCTCGACTGCAACCGCGATCTCTCCGTTCAAGTCCATCCCACGGACGAGCAGGCTACCCAACTCGACCCACCTGATTTAGGAAAGTCCGAGGCTTGGGTTGTCCTGGGTGCCGAACCGGGCAGCAAAATCTTCGCCGGGCTAAAACCCAATGTCACTTGCGAGAGTCTACGTGCCGCGATCGAGGCGGGAACTTGCGACCACTGCCTGCATGCGATTCAACCTCAAGTGGGCGATTGCTTTTTCATCGAACCCGGAACAGTCCATACCCTAGGAGCCGGTTTGCTGATCGCAGAAATTCAGCAGGCGAGCGACATCACCTTTCGACTATTCGACTGGAATCGTGTCGACGTCAACGGAAAGTCCCGACAACTACACATTGAACAATCGTTAGCCACCATCGATTTCTCGCGAGGCCCGGTTGCCCCCCAAAAGCCATTGCCAACCGGCAGAGCAGGGCGGGAGCGCTTGATCGACGGCGGAAAGTTTATCCTCGACCGTTGTCGTGGTCGGCTCCCGAAACCGCTGGGTGACGATGACCGTTTTCATCTACTCGCCATCCTTGATGGAACCGTGGAGATAGCCGGCGAGACTTTCACGGCCGGTGAAACTTGTCTCCTCCCCGCCTCGGCAGGCCGATTAGAAGCAACGCCCGATGGCATGGCCACTTTCTTAGATATCTATCTACCCGGTACAGCGAAGCATGCTGTCAAAGCCGGCATGCTCGCTCCGTCTTCTGCTATCGATACTTCGCCTCTACAATCCGCAGCCCTGACACCTTTACACATCGAATCGCTGGACTCTCGATGAAACCCAAAGCTACTCTCATTCTGACGCTTTTCGCACTCTTGCCCTTGCTTGCCGCGTGTTCAGCAACGGTGCGCAAGCCCCAGTTGCAGCATCCGGGGCCGGCAGGTTACCAGCGGAATAACGCGATGCAATTCGACCCCTATCCGCTAAACGACATGGGGCCCGAGATTGTCGGTGGCCGACCGATCGACTTCCAGAAGCCGCCCGCCGAGGTACTGCGGGCACGCCAACAGCAACCCGTCGGCCCATGGCGAGTTTCAGGCCCACTGTATTAAGCTTCTCCGACGCCGATTATCTTGGTTATTGGGCCCTATCGGCGTCAAAGACGCCCCTCGCCGAAAGACTTCGCCCCTGGGTTTTAGCGGGTTTACTGTCTATGATGGACCAAAGCGCCTCGACTCTTTTGGCGCTACCCACTCTAGCCAATTCACCATCTCGACGATTCCATGGTCCGTCCCGTTCGTAAATCTCGCAGTCAATCACCCGCCCAGGGCAAATCGCCATCGCGCAAACCTGCCCGACGTCGGCCAGCTTCGCCGCGAAAGGCCCCAGACGGAACGGGTGAACGGCTTCAGAAATTGCTCGCAGCCGCCGGCATTGCCAGCCGGCGCGAATGCGAAACATTGATTCTCGAAGGTCGTGTCGAGGTCGATGGCCAAGTGGTCACCGAGCTTGGCACCCGAGCAGATCGCAATACCCAGCAAATCAACGTCGATGGCGAGTCGCTACCAAAGCCCAAGTTGGTTTATTTTGCCGTCAACAAACCAGAGGGCGTGGTTTGTACGGCGAGAGACCCTTCGGGGCGAACTCGTGTGACCGATTTGCTACCGCCGGGCATCGGACGCGTGTTTAACGTCGGCCGACTTGATATGGCTAGCGAAGGCCTCATTTTGGTTACCAACGATGGGGAACTAGCCAACGAGCTTACCCATCCACGCCACGGCGTCGAAAAGACTTATGAAGTCCAGGTTGCTGGCCATACGACTCCTGATGTCCTAAGCAAAGTCCGCAAGGGCGTCCACTTGGCCGAAGGATTTGTTCAGGTGGTCAACGTACGCGTCAAAACACGTCGAAAAAATGGCACGATCTTAGAGATGGTGCTCGACGAAGGTCGTAACCGCGAGATTCGTCGGCTATTGGCGAAAGTTGGTCATCGGGTACAGCGACTCAAACGGATTGCCGTCGGCCCCATTCGTCTCGGCGAAATGCCTAAGGGGGCCGTCCGCCGTTTAACCACGGCAGAAATTAGCAAGCTTCGGGCCTATGTCCGAAAATCGGAGGCCGCACCTCGAAAGCCCTCTGCCGCACGTCCCAACTCCAGACAGGCGGCCCTTAAAGGCCGCGAACGTAAGCGTCAGGCAGCCGTAGGAAAGACTGCCGCCGCAGCCAAACAGGCTCGTGCGGGGGGTGGTCGCAAAGGAGGGCGGCGTTGAGCGTGGGACAGAAAGAGCGTGAAACCAATCCGCTTGCGGCGGATTACTATGCGGACGCGGCACAACGCTACGAAGTGACACTTGTCGAGAATCGGCAGATTGCTCGCGATACCTATCGCCTTCGCTTCGAATGCCCAGAACTGGCCCAACAGGTCGTACCAGGCCAATTTCTGATGCTTCGTCTACCAGGTTGCGACGATCCGCTCCTGGGTCGACCCTTTGCCCTGTACGATACGGTGATCGATTCCGAGGGGAAGCCAATTGGTCTTGATATCGTTTACCTTGTCGTTGGCAAGATGACCTCGCGCCTCGCCCAGTTGAAGCCAGGCGATTCGCTCGAAATTTGGGGGCCGCTCGGGAATGGCTTTTCTGCTGAACCGGTCGATCACCTTGTGATGGTCGCTGGCGGCATTGGCCAGACGCCATTTTTAGCTCTGGGAAGAGAATTTCTTGGCGGTCGAGCTTACGGCCGACCTACTCGACCGATCACTCCTTCAGAGCGAGTGACGCTTTGCTATGGGGTTCGTTCGGCGGATCTTTTAGCTGGCGAGGACGATTTCCGAGCTGCGGGTATCGATTTGCGAATCAGTAGCGACGATGGCTCTGTCGGACATCACGGATTGGTGACCGATCTGGTGAAAGAAATCCTCGCCGAAGAAAAAGCCTCGGCGTGTCGCATCGCCTGTTGTGGGCCAGAGCCTATGATGGAGGCCGTTGCACAGATTGCGTTGACGCACACCGTGGCGTGCCAAATTTCGCTAGAAACGCCCATGGCTTGTGGCGTCGGCATTTGCTTCAGCTGCGTAGTGAAAATCACACAGCCAGACGGAAGCTGGGACTACAAACGAACGTGTGTCGAAGGCCCAGTGTTCGACGCCAAGAAAATTGTCTGGTAGCCCAGCGGCGGTTTCAAAACTCCCAAAATGCCCCCCACGGCCGAAGATTTTGATTTTTAAGCCGAAAGTGGGTTTTGAAACCGGCTGTAGAAGCTCTCGGCAGTATCAGACCGGTGTCGCTCTAGCTCTTGAGGAGGGCTTTAATCGCCTTCGACAAACGCGACTTGGTTCGGGCGGCCAGATTGGCATGAAACACGTTCTTCGCCGCTGCTTGATCGAGCTTTTTCGTGACAATACGAAATTCCTTCTCGCTCGTTTCAACATCACCGGCTTCGATGGCAGTACGTACCTTGCGGATTTGAGTCCGAACCGAGGTTTTAATCGTACGATTTTGAAGTCGACGAGTTT
Source organism: Planctomycetota bacterium (assembly GCA_029259945.1). Taxonomy (GTDB): domain Bacteria; phylum Planctomycetota; class Planctomycetia; order Pirellulales; family Lacipirellulaceae; genus Bythopirellula. The sequence goes on along the minus strand of JAJDEF010000026.1, from coordinate 134,116 downwards.
CGTTTTGGCGTAGACGCTTCTTGGCGCTGAGAGAGGTTGGCATGTTGTTCTTAACTAAAACCGGATTGAAGATCTCAAAGACTGGCAGTCGCCAGCCGACGTGAATCACCCACTATCGCGTAATTCACCGAGTTTGTCCAGCCGGTCAGCCACATCGCGATAACCGTAGTCGAGGCCTGCCAATTCAGTCAGATGCCGCTCAGCCCGGTCAAATTCCTTCATCCCTGTCGCCAGAACCCCGGCACGATATTGGGCCAGCCGGCGGGTCTCTGAATCAGGGTCGGAACACGCCTCGACCGCCTGTTCATAGTTCGTCAGGGCCAGCTTATATTGCTCAATCCGCTGAAAACACTCTCCCAACTCAACCAGCACCTGACCCCGCTGCTTGGAATCGTCTCGGGCGCTCTGCAGGGCGGTGATCGCTTCTTTGTACTTGCCTGCCCGTTTGAACCGAATCCCTAGCTCCTGTTTTTGATGGCTATTATTCGGATCGCGGTCTGATTTGGCGGCGTAGATTTCCAATTCCACCTGATTTACTTGATTACGTATTTTTACCGCCAATTGCTCGTTTTCTTCTGTGGGATCTTGCAGAACGCGCTGTTCGGCAACCGCCAGCTGTTGCGCGGCCCGTCGCATCAACACATCCTCCAGCCGCTCCCGGATTCGCAAATCCCCGCCGCCTGCCACCTCCGAAGCCCGGGTCAGTACGTATTCAGCATCGCTGTAACGGGTTTCATGAATGCAGATATCCGCCAGATACAGGTAGGAATCAATATTCGTAGGGTCGGCAAGGATCGCGGCCTTCCAACGCTCTTCAGGCGTTTGTGATTCGTCGCCCCCTTCATTCTCCTGAGCACTTTTAGAAAACTGGGCTACTGAAACCTTGGCTTCTGTGTTGCTCGCATCTCCCGCACCCAATGAGTCTGAGTTGTAGCCACCCTGTTGAATGGTTTGTTCTACCGAGAGTCGGGAGATCGCTTGCCTTGCCTCTTCGTCTTGGGGTTTAGCTTTTGCCACGCGCTGCCAACAAGCGATTGCTTGATCGAATTGTCCCATCCGCTGCAAAGCGAGCGCAGCTTGACGGTTTACTGCGGCGTCTTTTACATCGACGCCCATCGCCCATCGCAGAGTGAATAACTGACACTCGTCGATTCGCAATTCGTCGTAAGTTTGAGAGATTGCCAAGAGCGTTGAAATATCCCACGGGTTGAGTGCCAAGGCGGCACATCCGGCCTGCATGGCAGGCTCCCATTTGCCCTTATTGGCCGCCTTGGTTAGCGCCGATCGAAGACTCTTGATTTTCAACCCAGAAAGCTTCGCCCCTTTTTTCTTGTCTCCATACTTCTTTTGCAGATTGGCGAAGAAATTTTGGAGATAAAGTAGGCTACTGGGATCCTCGACCACACACTGAGCAAAAAGCTGGTTGGCGTAATCGAAATCGTTTTTTTCGGCACACCGTTGCCCATGCTCGAACACCTTTTGCAGCCGATGCCGCGAGGCAGCCGTCAAAGGCGCAAGCCCCTCGACACGTGCTCCGGGCGTAAATTGTTGGCGAGACTCCATGCAAAGTTCCCAAAAGTGTTCCGTCGTAGGGTGGAATGCCGCAAGAACCGAGCAACGTGGCGCTACGCATAGTGACCCTTTCACGGTATTCTAGCATTATAGCCCTGCTCGGATACGTCCCCCTCCTTGTGGTTCACCAACATTTCGACAAGAAAACGATATTTATGCCCCAAAAAAATGGCAAGGTGTATTTGGTTGGCGCGGGGCCTGGAGACCCGTCGTTGCTCACTTTGCGCGGCCGTGAACTGCTCCAGCAAGCCGACGCGGTCTTTTATGACTATTTGGTCAATCCACAGGTTTTGGTCCATACTAAGCCCTCGACCGAGCAGATTTGCCTCGGACGGCATGGGCATGGCCGCATCCATTCGCAAGAAGAGATCAATGCCCTGGTTCTCGAGGCTGCTCAAGCAGGAAAAATCGTAGTACGCCTCAAAGGAGGTGACCCTGCTTTTTTTGGCAGAACTGCCGAGGAAATTACCTCTCTCGAATCGGCGAACATTCCCTACGAAGTCGTCCCCGGTGTCACCGCAGCCTCGGCAGCAAGCAGCTATGCCGGCATCCCTTTAACGCACCGCGAGCATGCATCGTCGGTTGCCTTTATCACCGGACAGCAATGCCGCGACAACGATGCTCATCCGCTCGATCTGGCAAACCTAGCGAAGTTCCCCGGGACGTTGGTTTTCTATATGGGCGTCACGTCCGCGCCCCAGTGGTCTGCTCAATTGATCAAGCACGGCAAATCTGCCAGTACTCCCGTAGCGATTGTGCGTCGTGCCTCACTTCCCCAGCAGCAAACGGTACGGACCACTCTCGGCGAGTTGGCTGAGGTGCTGGCCCCTCAGAAGATGCGTCCGCCGGCGATTATTATCGTTGGCGAAGCCGTTGAAGCAGAGACCACCACCAAGTGGTTTCAGTCACGACCACTGTTTGGCAGTAGTGTGTTAGTCACTCGGCCAGTTCACCAAGCAACCGAACTCGTAGAATGTCTTTCCAACCACGGCGCAGCCCCGCTCATCCAACCTGCGATCACCATCGCCCCGCCCAGCGATTGGGCTCCTGCCGACCAAGCGATTCGCAACCTAAGGGCGTACGATTGGCTCGTTTTTTCGAGTGTCAATGGCGTCGAGCAATTCATCACTCGAATGGACGAGCTTGGTTTTGATTTACGTCAACTGGGCAATTGCCAGATCGCGGCCATCGGACCCGCTACGGCGAAGGCACTTCGGCAATTTCACCTACGTGTCGATCTCCAGCCCAACGAGTATCGGGCCGAAGCGTTGACCGAAATGTTGGCGCCCAAAACAGTCGGCAAACGGGTTCTCCTACTCCGCGCCAGCCGCGGTCGTGAAGTGTTAGCCGAGTCGCTCACCGCTGCGGGGGCTCGAGTCAAGCAAGTCGTCGTCTATCAAAGCAACGATGTCGAGCAAGCCGATCCTGAGATAATGACCGCGTTAGAAGCGGGACAGATTGATTGGATGACGGTCACCAGCTCGGCGATCGCACGGTCGTTAGTCCATCTTTTCGGCGGTGCTCTGGCCCAAACCAAACTAGCTGCCATCAGTCCGCTCACCGCCAAGGTTCTTACCGAGGCTGGTTACCCTCCTTCCGTTGTGGCAAAACAATACACAACCGAAGGGCTCGTCGACGCTATTCTCAACGCCGCCGACGTCTCTTAACGCAGCCAGTGTCAAACTTTGCGGCTTGTCGGGATACCTCGTTCTGAATCGCCTCGTGCGCATGGCGAAGGCTTTCTGCGAAACGTCATACGTTTGAACTAATACCTGCGCTAACGCCGATTATTGAAGCATGGGAAATACGGAACCAAAATTTTTCTAGCTAATTTTTGTTTTTTGAGGAGACCGGGTATGCAGCACGGCAGTCAAGCCAAAGTAAGGGCGACGATTTACCTGCCTCACAACGTGCTCGACGAAGCACGCAACGCGGCCGTTCATTTAGCCGGTTACCCTGCTCGCCTCACGCTGACGCAATTCGCCGAAAACGCATTTCGTGCGGAGTTGCGTCGATTGAAGGCACTTTACAACCAAGGGCAAGACTTCCCTCGTCGCGACGAAGACTTGCGCGGCGGCCGCCCCATCGCTGCTTGAAGGAGCCCCATTTGTGAATTCCGCCACTGTCGAGGCAAATAGTCCATCCATCATCAATTCATTGCCCCACCAAAAGCTGAGTGAAAAAGTCACTCAGAAAAACCCAAATCAAGCCGGTGAACTACGTAACCGGCTTCTCAATATGATCCTAGAGAACGAGCAACAACGTCGCGCTGACGTTGTCCCCTGCCAATCCACGTTCGAGATCCATTGAATTCTCTCCCTTCCACTTTGTCGCCGCTGCACAATATCCTCTCCTTCGTGGTAGTAGGTGTCTTGTTCTGCGCGCCGACAGGTCGATGCGACGCGGCCCATGCCAACCTATCCCGGTCGGAACTGTCCCGCGTCTGGAATCAGCAATTCTCTCGACCAGCTAAGCAGAAAAGCAAATCTGCTGCGAAACGCACCTCTCCAAAGTTGCTTTCAGAGGCCCACCTGCGTTCCGATCAGCCACACCCGGCCGTGGCGCGAATCATTGTGCCCGAAGGCAACGCGACCTCTTACGGCAGTGGCACCTTGGTGGATGCCAGAGATCAGTTTGGGCTGGTGATTACCAACTGGCATGTCGTGCGCGATGCGCAAGGCCCCATCGAAGTCGTGTTTCCGGGCGGGTTCAAATCAAAGGCCCGGGCATTGAAGGTCGATACCGATTGGGATTTGGCCGCGCTCGTGATTTGGCGACCACAAATCGAGCCCGTCTCGATTGCCCAAATGGCTCCGCGTCCGGGCGACCAGCTCACCATTTGTGGATATGGTCAGGGTATGTATCGTGCCGCCACGGGACGTTGTACCCAGTATTACGCCCCTCGTTTAGATTTCCCACGACACATGGTCGAGTTGGACGTCGAAGCACGCCAAGGCGATTCGGGAGGCCCGATATTTAATCGCAATGGCGAACTCGCCGGCGTGCTTTTCGGAGCAGGGCAGGGGACCACCCTCGGCAGCTTTGGAGGCCGTGTCGGAAGCTTTTTAGCCACACTTGCTCCCGACATCGGTCAGGCAGCCGACGCTTCGCTTGCCAAGTGCGATGTGGCTCCGAAGTTCGAGCAACCGACCCAAGACCCGTCGCTTCAAGCGGAAATTCCTCAACCGGTTGAGATAGAGAGTCAGGTTGCTGAAGCTGAACCAGTCGAAATCGACAAGGATAAATGGCAATCCTCGCACAGCCAAGTCGCTGCGATGTGGCCCAAGAGTGTGTCTCCTAAGCAACCGCAGTCGCGACTTGCCGAAGAAGCATCCAGTTGGCGGTCGGTGCCCCCTAGCAATCGGTTCGAGCAAATCAAAACTGGCTTGGCGGTAATCGGCATGCTAGCGCTCGTCGTCATGGTGCTTCACGTGGCTCGCTAAGAAGAGCTACGATTTTTGGCCAATTGAGCCGCTGCCAACAGGGCGGCAATCATGCCACTCGCTTCAGCCGTCCCTTGCCAAGCCCGATCAAACGCCGTGCCGTGCGCCACGCTGGTACGCACAATCGGGAGCCCCAACGTGATGTTCACCGCGCGGTGCATTCCCAAGAGTTTCAACGCGATGTGCCCCTGGTCGTGATAGATCGCTACCACCGCATCGAACTCGCCATCACGGGCTCGAATCATCAATGTATCTGCAGGGAACGGGCCTGAAGCATCGATCCCCAGTTCCACCGCTTGTCGTACCGCCGGAGCGATGATTCGGGATTCCTCATCGCCGAACAAACCCTCTTCGCCTCCATGAGGATTTAGGGCGCAGACGCCTACGCGAGGTGTAGCTAAACCAAACCCCTCTCGCATCACCCGCTCGACAAGCTGACATTTTTCGAGCACGGCAGCACTCGACAGGTGCGAAAACACATCTCGCAGCGCCATGTGTAAAGTGACATGCACCACCCCCAACCCCGCCGGACAGTTCGGCGCTTCGGCAGAGGGCAAATAGAGCATCATCCCAAACTCGTCGACACTGCACCGTTCGGCCAACAGTTCGGTATGCCCAGGGTAGTGATGTCTCGCCGCATGTAACGCCGCTTTGCTGAGCGGGGCCGTGACGATGCCCTGAAATGCGCCCGTTAGGGTTTCGTCGATGGCTCGAACGACCGCTTCATAGGCGGCATGTCCGGTTCGAGCGTCGACTGCACCGTGCGGGACCGCAAGCACTTCGTCCTCACCCACCTCCAAGCAAACGATGGTCTCGCTACTGATGCGATCGAGATCGAGATCACCCAAGTTTTGAGCCGAAAGCAATTCCAGTGGCCTGCCGACCAAGGCAACCGCTTGCTGCAATACTTGGGGATGGCCTAATACCACCGGACGGCACTGCTCATGAACCCTCGGATCGGCCCATGCCCGTACGATCACCTCGGGCCCCACCCCGGCGGTATCTCCTATCGTTACAGCTAACAGCGGTTTTTTTGTCATCGCAGGGCAGAGGGGGGGAGGAGGGCTGAATGGTCACCTGCATTCTAGATTTACTAGGAAGCAACACAACGCCCCCTGACACATTGCTAGCCGACCAAGTAGAATCGGGCGTTTTGGTAGACGATCAAACCCTCGTGCTGCTCCGTATGACACGCATATTCCCCTCGCTGGCTGCCGTTTCGCTGGGCCTATTCCTTGCCGCAGTGGTCCTTGGGCTCAACATCGGCGATCTTTATCATCAGCCCGACCAAGCGACCCTAGATAGCCGTGGCATCCACATGCTCACTGGCACCTCGGCTGCTTTGGCGGTCGTTTTTGTGCTTAGCATTGCGATCACCTATTTCGTGGGGACGAGCCGCTGGTGCAAAGAGGTGACCGAAACTTACTTACTCGATCCTGCACCGCTGGTGCGTAGCACCATGCTTAAGAGAAAAACTTTCCCCTGGTGCGTGGTGGGCATGCTGACGGTGGTTGTGGTAGGGGCTCTCGGGGCAGCTTCCGACCCCGGCACTGGACGTCCCGATACAGCTTCGATGACCAATATCCATCTGGCTGGCGCGTTTGTTGGACTAGCGGTCGTTGCCTTTATTTACGTTCGAGTCTGGCTAAATATCGCCGAAAATCAGCTAGTTATCCAGGAAATCATTGAAGCCGTCCGCAAGATTCGCATCGAAAAAGGCCTAGAAGTCGAGCCCGTAGCTGCCGATGAAAAGGCAGACGCGATGGCTAACACCGGCTGACAGACCAAAATCTGTGATTATACTAGAGTTCTCAGGCTCATTCTGAGCTCGATTGGTTCCCCGAATTTGTTGCTACTGAGAGTGGTTCACGTATGTCAAAAGCCATGACGATCGCTGGGATGGTCGTTGCGGCCTTGCTGCTCACGCTGTTTGGCGCCGACCTGGTCGTTGGTTTCCCTTTCGGTGGCGCCCAATCAACCATGAATATCGGTGCCCTGGTCGCGTCCGCCCTTCTCGGCTACCTCAGCTACAGCACCTACCGCGAACTCCGATGATTCAGCCCATATGAGCAGAGTGCACATCATTCGGGCAGGATCACATCTTCGTGCCAAAATTGCTTGAGTTTTCGGATCAGGTCTAGAAACTTTTCCAGATCCACCGGCTTGGTGATGTAGGCATCGACGTTGTGCAGTTCGCAGCGGACCCGGTCTTCTTCGTCACGAGACATTGTCATGACAACCACCGGAATGTCCTTCAAATCGGGATCTGCCTTGACTACGTCGAGCACTTCCTGACCATCCATCTTTGGTAGGCGCAAGTCGAGTAGGATGAGATCGGGGCGTGGCGCCCTTGCGAAAATTCCTTGGTGCTGGAGAAAGTCGATTGCTTCCTCGCCCGTCGAAGCGATCATTAGCCGATGCGAGATATTTTCCCGCCGTAGAGTCGTCGCCGTGGTATGGACATCCGAAAGGCTGTCTTCTACCAGCAAGATCACCATCGGTCTGCCAACGGCGTTGTCAGACATGATCGACCTCCAGCCTCTCATCCCCAAGAGTCAGTTGCCAACGCCATTTCCCTGGCGGCGTTGTCACTTGGCCTCAGAATTCAGGATTTCCTTCACCCCATTGATTAATAGAGTGCTATCCACATCCTTAGGAAATACGCGTTTCGCCCCGGCTTCCAAGGCGGTAGTAACAAGTTCGGTGGTAGCGTAACCCGTATAAAAAACGACGGCCACGCCGTCCCATTGTCGCTTCATAATGTCAAGCAATTCCAGGCCATCCATGTCTGGCATACGGTAGTCTAGGATGACCAGATCGTGTGTTTGCTCGCCGAACAGTTTCAAAGCAGTCAAGCCGTCCTGGGCCGTGTCTACCTCATAACCCTCGTCGGACAGCAACCGCTTGGTGACAAGACAATTGTTCTCATCGTCGTCCACGACTAGAATCAACGGGTTGGGCATTCTTACCTCCTTTTCAGAATTGTCCTTTTCAGAACTGACTGGTGGTGGCCTGTGGTAGAATCCCATCCACCCAACAAACCTCAACCACCCGAAGTATAGCAAGATGTGAATTTTGTCACAAGCAAATTTGGATTCTGAAATACCAAAAGCGGCCTCTTATGCGCAAATCTGATGTAAATCTGTAACACAAAGTAAAGTTGAATCAGCTCGATAATAGACAAACACTGATGTCCACAGACATAAAGAATCCGAAGGGAAAACCTGCACCTTGGGCAGGGATCGTCGACTTGCTGCTGGATCGGACCGTGGTGCTGGTTGGGCTAGTTTACATTCTCATCATGGTGATTCTGATTTGGCGTCAGGTGCAACTCGAAGCGAGGTTAGTTGAATCGACAGCGCACAGTGAAGCCCAGCGCTACTCAGAAGCTTTGACAACATTTCGCACGCTCTACACGCGCGAAGTGGTCGAAATGCTGCGACATCAAGACATCGTCGTCACGCATGATTACGATCAAGAAGAATACGAAGGCAAAGCTATCCCGTTGCCGGCCACGTTGAGCATGCTCATCGGCAACGAAATGGCAAAAAAAGAGCTGGGTGGCCAAACGGCGCTCTACAGCGACTATCCCTTCCCGTGGCGCGAAGAAGAGTGGAAGCAGCGAGACCAGTTTGCCAAAGATGCCTGGGAGGCACTGACCGAAAATCCTGACGACTCCTACCAAAGATTTGAAAATCGCAACGGGCGACGCTGGCTGCGATATGCGACCGCAGATCGGATGCGAGAATCGTGCGTCGATTGCCACAACAGCCATCCAGAATCACCTAAAATCGACTGGAAAGAGGGCGATGTACGCGGCGTCCTGGAAGTAAGTTTGCCACTGGACATCGCCATCGCTCAAACGGAATTGAATCTTCGCGAGTCGATCATTGACACGCTGGCGATTGGCGGTTTAGGCCTAGTTGTCTTCGTTACCGTGATTGGCCGACTACGGCGTGTCTCGTGGGAGCTGGAACGGCGTGTCGACAAGCGGACCTCGCAGTTGGCCAGCGCAGAGCAACGCTTTCGTACGGCGGTCGAAGCGGCGGCAGCGGCGATCATTCTCGTCGACCGGAAAGGAGATATTTTACTGATTAATGCCGAAGCCGAACGCTTGTTCGGCTACTCGCATGATGAGTTGATTGGAAAGGAAATCGAAATTTTGGTTCCTGAGGCGCTTCGCGTTCATCATCGATCTCTTCGCGATGATTTTTTTGAATCACCGTACCCACGAGAGATGGGACATGGTCGAGACTTGCTTGGTGTTTGCAAAGATGGTCGAGAAATTCCCATCGAGATCGGTCTAAGTCCAATTACCACGAACGAAGGCCTCTTCGTACTTAGCACGATCGTTGACCTCACCGAGCGAAAGCAGATGGAGGACGAGCTGCGAACTTTGAATACCGCACTGGCTGAAAGCAACGAAGAGCTTCAGCAGTTTGCTTACGTCGCTTCTCACGATTTGCAAACGCCGCTGCGAAGCATTGCCGGATTTGCCCAATTTCTTCAAAAGGATTACCAAGGTAAGCTGGACGATCAGGCGGACGACTACATCCGGCGCATGGTCGGTGGGGTCAAGCACATGCAAACACTCATCACCGACCTGCTGTCCTACTCGCGAGTGGAGTCGCAATTCGCGTCCTCTCAGTCGGTTGATTTGAAGGAGGTTTACGACGATGCGGTCGAGCGCCTTCATGCCGCGATCAACGACACCAACGGCGTGGTCGCCCGCGACGACCTACCAACCGTTGCAGGCGACCGCTCTCAGTTGGTGCAGCTTATGCAAAACCTGATCGGTAACGCCGTTAAATACTGCGGCGACCACCCGCCGCATGTCCATGTATCGGCCGAAGATGGCGGCGAGGAGTGGACCATTGCCGTGCGAGACTACGGCATCGGTATCGGCGAGAAGTACCATGAGCAGATTTTTGAGATATTTCGCCGCTTACACACTGACCGAGAATATCCGGGCACTGGCATCGGTTTGGCCATTTGTCGACGAATTGTTCATCGCCACGGGGGACGAATTTGGTTAGAATCGGAGTCTGGGAGAGGGACCACGTTTTACTTTACGATACCAAAACGGGCTCTTTAGGAAATGGAGACATGAATATCCTTGTCGACAGACCAGCCGAAGTGTTGCTGGTCGAAGATAACGACAACGACGTATTCATCACGCGCAAAGGTTTCGAAGAAGCCGAGCTAGATGTGAATCTGCATCACGTCGAAAATGGCCAAGAGTGTATGCGGTTTCTTCGCAAAGAGGGTCGATACGTTGACGTACCCACGCCAGACCTGATTCTCTTAGACTTGAACATGCCGGTGATGGATGGTCGCGAAGTGCTCACTGAAATTGTCAGGGACGGGCGGCTCTGCGAGTTGCCCGTGGTCATCCTTACTACTTCGTGTGGTAAGCAAGACGTGCACGACATGTATAAATTGCGATGCAGTTCCTACATTTTCAAGCCGGTCGATTTTACGCAATTCCAACGGCTCATTCAGCAACTTACCGACTACTGGTTTACCGTGGTTGTTCTGCCGCCAGAAGAATAGGGGCTCTAAGCAGCGACGCGCAAGATTGACCGTTGCGGCTTCACAGCGTGCTGTCTGGCCAACTCTGCCACCACGGCTCCTGCGGTGGTCACCACCAACTGGTCTCGACTTGCCGCCCAAGAGACCTCGTTAAGGAGCTTTTCAAATGCTCGTAGACAACGTGCGCTAGAATTTCCTAGAGCTGCCGAATCAACCGCCACAAGGGTTGTTTCGCCTACTGCACTTGCTGCAAACAACTGCTTTGCTGAAATGCGACGATTAGTAAACCACTTCGGAAAACGCCGCACGCGAGGAATTTGCTGGCTTAACGCCAATTGCCAGAGCCCACAGGACAGGGGGCGCGAGCTTGATGCTTCAGGTTGGTTGGTTGACAGTATTCCGCTAATGCCCTGTTCCGCCAGCAATGCCGTCCGCATTCGTAACGTCTGGGGATCACCGGCTACCAATTTGATTGCTCGATCTGCCGCGATGCTGACCGCCGCACATCGGTCTGTCAGTTCACGACGAAAGGCAGAGGGAGGAGTATCGACGTCACTCCACCGGCCATCGACGGCCAGTGCTAGTTCGGTTGCAATCGACGAGGTCGTTCGTTGCGAGACGAGTAGCCTTGCACACTTTGTGCCTGAAACTAGCCAAGTTGCCGGCAGCCGGTGGCCCTGAAACAGATGAATCAGATGCTGGATTCGAGCTGTGCTCGTTTCCGTCCCCTCGGCGATGCTCAGATTTATGACAAACGCCAGACGAGGTACATTGGAGGCTTCATCCATGATACAACTCTCCTTGCGATTCTTCGGACTCTGGCTGACAGCTCGTGCGATTTCGAGATGGCGAAATAGCGTTTTCTCAAACAGCCGCAATGTGTCGCTACACGGTTATGCACCTTGTTCTAGTTTCGGGTGCCAGTACGATTCAACTCGACGTTGAAACGGATCAGGAGGCTCAGCACAGTACGGGAAAACGTAGGGTTTTTTTCAAATACGTAAGATAGGCAAAGACGACAGAAGTTGAGGCCTCTATCGATTGCTAATATCGATCGCTAAGATGGACTCTTGCCAGCCTCGAAAGTCCCCACCCCGCTAGCCATGACTTATACACCTCCAAAATGGGCGTTCTCTCCCCACCCGTTGATTGCCAACGGCCATGCGCAAACCATCCTTGGTATCCACTGGCCACGACGCCCCAAGCCCTATCAAGCTCGACAGCATAAGATCGATCTCGACGATGGCGACCAATTAGTGGTCCACGAAGACTGTCCAGCCGAGGCAACCGACTCGCGGCCGATCGTGCTGTTGGTTCACGGGCTTGCGGGCTGCCATCTCAGTGCCCATATACGACGAGTTACCGAACGACTTGTTGAACATGGCTATCGGGTGTTTCGCAAAGACATGCGAGGTTGTGGTGCAGGCGAAGGTCTCGCGAAGTTCCCCACGCATTGCGGTCGCTCAGCCGACATTGCTTCGGCGTTGCACTTCATTGCCGAGCTTTATCCTGACACGACCACCGACCTCGTCGGCTTTTCGATGGGTGGTGCCCAGGCGCTCAACCTGCTTGCCGAAGCGGGAGAGATGCGCGTCGGCAATTTAGAACGCACTCTAGTCATTTGCCCACCTGTTGATTTGGCCTCCGTCGAACGCCATTTTCATACATTTCTTGGCACGCGGTACGACAAATTCTTTGGAAAACTACTCTGGAAGCAAACCCTTGCGCGTTGGAAGCATTTTCCTGAAATGGCACCCAACGCGATGCCTCTACGCCCACGGCGGCTTCGTGAAATAGATGAATTCGTGATTGCTCCTAGCAGTGGTTTTCATTCGGCCGATCATTACTATCAACAAGCCTCGCCCGGCCCCAAGCTCGAGACCATCTGCCAACCGGTTACGATCTTAGCGAGCGAAGACGACCCCGTTGTCCCCGTCGGGCCTCTTCTGACCTTTGCACGCAGTTCAGCAGTCCAAGTGATCACGACACCCCAAGGTGGGCACCTCGGCTTTTTGGCCGCTCGCAACGACGACGAAGATTTTCACTGGCTCGACTGGCGCATCCTCGATTGGCTACAGCCCGAGCTAGAGCGATCGGGCGAGAAAACGCCATGCGCTACCGTCATTCAATCGGTTTAGCGGACGCAGACGTTTCCATACTCACCGCAGCAGGTGGGGCAGGGGGGTGTTGGTGTGAGAGTGCTTCCAACAGGCATACCCCATACGCGACGGTTAGCCCTAGTAACAAGGCCGCCGAGAGTTTGCCCCGGTCGTGGTCATGAAACTGAAGCTCTGGCAATAAATCGCTTAGGGCGATGCATAGAAATGTTCCTGCGGCAAAAGCCAAGGCATAGGCCAGGGTCGTTCCGCCGTGGTCGCTTGCCATCACTCCGAAGTGAAAAATAAATGCTCCTAGCGGTATCGCGAGGGAAAATAACCCGTTCACCAGATGCCGCCACCCCATCGACCAACCACCACGGGCCATCAGCGTTGCGATAGTCATCGAGTCGAAAGGTTTGTGGAGCAAGATCACTAAAAAGGTTCCCAGGCCAGCCAAAGGCCAACTGCCGTGGCCGTGCTGAACGCTGGCCGCCAAGGCGATCCCCGCGATCACACTGTGCAGCGTTAGCCCTAGTGCTGCACCGCTCCAAGTAAGATCGTGCCCATGCTGGTGATCGTGATCATGGTGGCAGGCGACCTCTCCATCTTCGACTTCATGATGGTGAAAACAGAAAAAACGCTCGATAAAAAACATCGTCAGTAACCCGGCCAACACCCATAACATGATCGCCAGCTCGATGCCTTGCGAATCGGGCGTATTGAGCCTGGCTTGCTCGATCGCATGCGGCAACATGTGAAGCAAGCCAACACCAAGCATCACCCCCGCCACGAAACTCACTGCAAACTCCATGCGCCGATGCGTGAGGCGAATCCAAATCGGGATCATCCCCCCAGCAATCGAAACGCCGAGAATCAACAAACAGTAGTACGTCAGCAGAACAAACGATGTCATGGGGTCGTCATGGGGTCAAAGGAAATACATTACTTCCAAAGCAGTATCGCAGCCGGTGCTCCCCCCGGCAAGCATTGATCGCCAGTTGCCTAGGCTGCGGGGTCACGATATGCTGACCGCCATGCGTGCATGTATTCAGCGAGTGAGCGAAGCCCGTGTGGTGGTCGAGGGCCAGGTCACCGGCGAGATTGACGTTGGTTTATTGGTGCTGCTCGGCGTTTGCGAAACCGATACCGACGACGATGTGCTTTGGCTGTCGAATAAGATTGTCCATCTACGTATCTTCGAAGATGACCAGGGCAAGATGAATTGTTCGCTTGCTGAAGTGGGTGGTAAGATGTTGGTCGTTAGCCAATTCACGCTCTATGGCGACTGTCGTAAAGGGCGTCGCCCCAGCTTCATCAGCGCCGCTCCACCGGAAATGGCCGAACGAGTTTACCTACAGTTTGTCGAACAGGTACGTCAGCAGGGCATTTCGGTCGAAACCGGCCGCTTTCGCGCTGACATGAAAGTCTCGCTTACGAACGATGGCCCGGTTACCCTTTGGATCGACTCGGCGGAACCCGCTCGTAGCTAATGCGAATTCATTCGCGCAAGCTGCGCCAGATGCGGTGGGCGGTGTCGTAAATGGTTTGGTCGTGAGTCGGTTGTTCGGGTGCTGCGGTGGGTTGTCCGTTTTCGTCCAACGGCACGGCCTGCGGCAATGTTTGGTTGGGGTTTCTGCTTGCCAGTGGTTGCGTCCACTGTTCGCGGCTTACCACCACGGGCGAGAGTGGTCCGTAGCGTTGCATTACCATCGGCTCGCCTAAGATCATCAACACGACCAATACCAGCTTGCCGTAGGCAGAGATGTTGCTCCATCGGTTCGACCCCCAAAGCTTGATGGCCGTGCCAAACGATTTCTTAAAGCGCCACCGACCCCGATGCCATTCGATCGCATAAATTTCGTCCAGCACTAAGTGCGACATCACGCCAAGAAGCACACCGCCCGCCTTAAAGTATCGTAGATGTAGGTCGTTGGAACCGCACAGTAAAAACGCCACGCCGGCAAAAATCGCCGCCGCCGGCAAACTGTGAAACATGCCGCGGTGGACGGTGTATTTTGCCAATAATCGCGCAAGACCAAATCGCACAAAAATGTAGAGCGCCCCGGTGGCGAGTACGATCTGCTCGTAGTTGAGGCCCATCTGCTGGACTCGACCGAGCAACAACATGGGAACAATCGCAGCGGCGAACCCCATCGATTCTCGAAACGGAATGCCCGAATCGCTATCAATGTCTGGCAGCATTCCGCCTATGCCACACAAGCCGCCTGCAATCAGAGCCGACTCGACCGGTACGCCCATGTAGAGGCCTACTCCCGTGTAACCGACACCTAGGAGGCTGCTTGTCGTGATATGTGTCTTAAAGCCGGCCATAGTGTAGGGGGTGGGGGTCGGAGGTCGGGGGGCAGAGGTAAGGGAAATGTACGAGAAAACTTTGGAACGATCTAGAGAAAATAGGCTTGTGAATGCTAGCATTGCCGCTTTCCGCTTTCCGCATTTCTCAGACCTCGATATACTTCCGGCACTTTTCCCAGAACAATTTCTTACTTTTCCTCTCAACGTGCAG
Source organism: Planctomycetota bacterium (assembly GCA_029259945.1). Classification (GTDB taxonomy): domain Bacteria; phylum Planctomycetota; class Planctomycetia; order Pirellulales; family Lacipirellulaceae; genus Bythopirellula. The sequence continues at coordinate 118,946 of JAJDEF010000026.1, read as the reverse complement.
AAATAAAAAATGCAAACTTATGACATGCTGATGGCCTTGGTGCTCGTCGCGGCCACGTTGTTTGGCTTTTGGAAGGGCATGGCTTGGCAAATTGCTTCGCTAGCATCGTTGGTGCTCAGCTACTTTGTCGCGAAAGAATTTTCCGACCAACTTGCGCCGATGATCAGCAGCCATGCACCATGGAATAAATTCGTAGCGATGCTGGCCATTTATGTGGCGACCTCTTTCGTGATTTGGACTGTCTTCCGATTAGTTGCCGGTTTAATCGATCGCGTGAAACTCGACGGGTTCGATCATCAGATGGGGGCCGTTATCGGGCTGGGCAAAGGTGTGCTGCTGTGCATTGTCATCACCTTCTTTGCGGTGAGCATCCTGCCTCAAGCTCAGAAAGATACGATCATTGCCTCACATGCGGGTAAGTATATTGTTCAACTTTTAGGCAAGACACACTCGTTGGTCCCACCCGAAATTCACGATGTGATTCATCCTTATGTCGAACGGATTGAGCAACGGCTCGATCCTGCTCACCAGCCATCGGCCGAGCAGGGTTTTCAGGTTCAGTGGCCTAGCTTACCGGTGAAATGGCCTGCGCAACAAAATACGGTTGACAACGACCAGCCTCCTCAGCAAACCAATCAGCAATCTTCATCCCCGGTTGTGCCTAGTTGGCCCTCGGCAGAGCAGCCTTTGCAAAACAACTGGACACCGCCGCCTGTACCACCTCAGACGGCCGACCGTCCGGTGGGCACGCCTTATTGAGGTTCGTGCTGGCCTTTGAATTTTGTCATGGCGTCGGGTGACAAAATGGACAAAACTCTTGGCGGCTTGCTGCGATTTGCTCTGGTTTTTTAGGGTTTGGCCTCTTTGGTGGGTGCTAGTTTTGGCACGCTATGGCCTGTTTGGCGTTTTCGCGGACAAAACTACCGAGTTTTGTCCGCTTTGGCATGCCGCGCATTCTGTAATCGCCGAGCTTTGGTGAAATTTACGTGGACAAAAGTCGGTGGGGTTTTGTCCTATTTTGTCCATTTGATGTGACTTTATTGTCAAAAAAGTAGACCGCTAATTTACGCTAATACTCGCTAAATTTGGGGTGCCATGCTCACGCTCGCCGTGAGCATGCGAAGCGCCAATGCGGTCTCTATCCAGACATGCCCACGCAAGCGTGGAGCATGGCACCCGATTCGCTAAATTCTTTTATTAGCGGACGTTAGCGAGGATAAGCGGTTTACTTGTTTCAGATTTCCAAAGAGCAAGGTGCAAGCGGTTATTGTCGTGAAATCGTGGGGCAGATTCCAGCAACAAATTTGGCCGGGGTGTTTCTCGCAGAGACGCGGAGACAGCAGAGTGACTTGAAGTAGGGCGGTCACTTGCAATACGGCTTAGTTTTGCGGCAAGTGGCTGTTTCTCGAAGAAAAACAGCTCTAAAACGAACATAACAACGATTATCGGACGTTGGTATGTGATGGCCCTGGGCGGCCTTTCGGCGTTGGATTAGAATATCCAAGCGGAGGCTAACTCATGAAAAAACAGATTGCAAAGTTTACTGGCCATGCACCAGTCTTGCTGGTACGTGATGTGGTTGCTTCTGCCAATCATTACCGTGATGTACTCGGTTTTGAATGCCTCGAGTTCTATGGAGAACCGTCAACGTTCTGCATCCTGCAACGCGATAAGCTCCATCTTATGTTGGGGCAGGTTTCGCGAGATCACGACGTTGTGCCCCATTGGCGTGTGGTCGAGAAAATGTGCAGTGTTTACTTCTGGGTGGACAATGTTGATGCCCTCTTTAATGAGTTCGTATCCTCTGGGGCCACGATTGATTACGAATTATGCAATCAACCTTATGGTTGCAGGGAGTTTGGGATTCAGGACCTAGATGGTCATGACATCGCATTTGGGCAGCTGCTCGCAGAAGGATAGCTGGAGAATGAGGCGGCAGGATGGGCCAAAGCGTAGCGGCGCCCATCAATTTGATTGCGTTCAAATCCTAGGACATGATGGGCCTGACGGCACCATCCTACGTCTTGTTAACTGCCGCCGGCGCATCTTCGACTTCTAGATAGGGGCCGATTTGGCGGAATTTTTCGTAGCGCTGGGCGAGGAGATCATCGGTGGGCAGCTTGAGCAGCTCGCGTAGGGTTTTGATGAGATACATTTTTACTCGGCCGGCCATCTGTCGATGATCGACGTGGGCGCCGCCCAAGGGTTCTTCAACGACGTCGTCGATGGCTCCCATTTCTTTGAGATGGCGTGAGGTGATTCGTAGTGCCTTTGCTGCGCGCTCAGCGTAATCGTGGCTTTTCCACAAGATGCCGGCACAGCCTTCGGGGCTGATTACCGAGTAATAGGCATGTTCGAGCACCGCCACGCGATCGCCGACTCCGATGCCCAAAGCGCCGCCGGAGCCCCCTTCGCCGATCACCATGCAAATAATGGGCGTTTCGAGCCGTGACATGGCCAGCATGCTTTCGGCTATGACTTGCGCTTGGCCGCGCTCCTCGGCGCCGATTCCCGGATAGGCGCCGGGGGTGTCGATCATGCAAATGATGGGCAAACCGTATTTGGCTGCCAATCGCATTTTTTCCATCGCTTTGCGATAGCCTTCGGGATGCGCGCAGCCAAAGTGACACTCGTTGCGTTCTTTAAGCGTCTTGCCCTTTTGATGCCCCACGACGAGCACCTTGTGCTCGCCGAGCTTGGCAAAGCCGGTGCGTAGGGCTCGGTCGTCACCAAAGAACTTATCGCCGTGCAGTTCGACAAACTCGTCGAACACCAAGTCGAGATAGTCGGTAAACATCGGCCGATCGGGATGTCGGGCAACGCGAACCGTTTCCCAGGGGTCGAGGTTATTGTAAATCGACTTGGTGGTTTCGGTGAGTTGTTTGCGCAGGCCACGAATGCGATCGCGCTGCTGAGGCGTCTTAGTGGTGTTTGCCTCGAGCTCGTTGATTTGTTCGCTCAGCTCAAAGATGGGCTGCTCGAATGGCAATCGAAAAACAGTACCGGCCATAGAAATATCTGAGTAGGAGTGAAGTTTTGTGTTGTTTACTTGGTTCGAGCGTATTGCCGTTGGGTGTTTTGTTTTTTTTTAGGCCAGGATGGCCGGGCTATGTATAACCGAGGGCGATCAGTCTTCTTTTTTTTCTTCGGCTTTGCGGGCCGCCTCTTCTTCTAATGACAATGGTGGTTTGGGCTTAATATGAAAACATCGCCCTGCCTTGAGTTCTCGATAAAATTCCATCAGCGAATCGGGACGGTCTGCGGGGTCTTTGGCCAGCATCCGATGCACGAGTTTGGCAAAATCGGGCTGGACGTTTTTTTGTAAGACACTCAACTCTTGTGGACGAGCTTTTAGGTGTTTGTTTAGCAAATCGGACGAGGTGGTGCCGGTGTAAGGCAGCTTTCCTGCCATCAATTCATAAACCATGCAGCCGAAGCTGTAAATATCTGCCCGGGCGTCGACTTCTTTTCCGCGAATCTGCTCCGGCGACATATAGCTGTAAGTCCCCTGCACCGGAGCTTTCCCGCCAAATAGTTTGGAGATTCCTTTGGGGATTTTTCTTGCGAGTGTGAAGTCAATCAGGCGTACTTCGTTGTTTTCGTTGACCAGAAAATTATCGGGTTTGACATCACGATGGGTCCAGCCTTGCTTGTGCATATATTCGAGAGATAGCGCTGCCGCACTGAGAATCTCTCCTAGGCGATAATGGAGTCGCTCGACGCCTTCGTTGATTTGTTGCTTGAGGCTGGGTGTCTTGAACAACTCCATCGTTAAGTAGGTGCCATCTTTGCCGGTGCCGAAGTCGAGCGTCTTGATAATCGAATCGTGCTCGAGCGATTTCCCGACTTGGTATTCGTGTTTCAGCTCGGCGGATGCTTGGCGTGTGTGCTTCTTTCCAGGTGGCAGCCACTTCATGGCGTAGGCAGTATTTTCGCCGATCGGACGAATGGCCCAAATCTCGAAGGTTGCCCCAGCCCGAATGAGGTAAAACATTCGATACGGACCGACAAACTCTTTTCCACCCGTTGCCATATTCTCTTGCCAATATTGATCGTGACCGAAGTTGTAATCTAATCACGCTAGTCTAGTCGGCAGGACTCCCTGAGAAAAGAGAGAGTCGCCGTTAGAAGTTTACATATAGCAGAAATAGGCCTTCGGGCGGGGCTGTCTGCCCTGCGGCACGGCGATCGGTCGCGGCGAGCACCTCGGCGACCCAAGATTCTGGTTTGCGGCCAGCGCCCACGTCGAGCAACGTGCCGACGATGACTCGCACCATGTTATAGAGAAATCCATCGCCTTCGACTTCGATCGAAACCTGCGAGGCATCCCCCCCCCTGCCCCGGTGTGCGTCGACGGCAAAAATTGTTCGGACGGTCGATTCTCGCTCGGAGCCCACCGATTGGAAACTTGCAAAATCGTGTTTGCCGACCAGCGCTTGGCCAGCGCGATGCATGGCTTCGACATCTAGCGGTTGCGGTACATGCCAAACATAGGATCGGTCGAAAAGCGGTCGGCGGCGGTCGTTGTGGATTTGATACCGATACCGTTTGCCGATGGCGTCGTAGGTGGCATGGAAATCCTTTGGGGCATCTTCGACCGACACGACGAGGACGTCTTCGGGGAGTTTTGCATTCAGCCCGGTGAGAACATTCGCGGCTGGTATTTCGCTCGTGGTTTCGAACCCGACCACCTGGCCGTGGGCATGAACGCCCGAATCGGTCCGGCTTGTGGCGGTCATGCGCAGCTGCTCGCCGGTGAGTTCATGCCAAGCGGCCTCGAGGGTCGCTTGGACGGTGCGCTGCCCTGGCTGGGATTGCCACCCGCAGAACTTGGTGCCGTCGTAGGCGAGGGTGAGTTTGTAGGTAGCCATTTGCTGCCAGTCAGGAATTTAGCCACAGAGATCACCGAGAAAAAAGAGACATGGTCAATTTTAAGGCAACGAAAACAGAGTCTCAGTGATCTCTGTGGCTGTCTGCAAATGCGCTGTAGCACTTTTGGGTTTCTAAACGGCTGCTTGGGTTTTCGCCAAGAGCTCGGCAATCTGCACGGCGTTGGTTGCGGCACCCTTGCGTAGATTGTCGCTCACACACCAGAAGGCTAAACCATTTTCGCACGACAGGTCTTCGCGAATACGCCCGATGAATACGCCGTCGTCATTGCTGCAATTGGAGGGCATGGGGTATTGGCTCGCGGACAGATTGTCGATCACGCTGATGCCTGGTGTTGCGGCGAACAATTCGCGGGCTTCGTCGGCGGTGATTTTTTTCTCGGTCTCGACCAGCATGCTCTCGCTGTGGCAGTTTTCTACCGGTACACGGACACAGGTCGGGCAGACTTTGATGGAATCGTCGCCAAAGATCTTTTGTGTCTCGAACACCATTTTCATTTCTTCGCTGGTGTAGCCATCCTGCTTGTGCGAACCGATTTGCGGAATCAGATTGAACGCAATCGGATGCGAAAACGCCTGGTACTCGTAGTCTTTTTTGTCGAGGAAAGCGCGGCTGCCATCGAGCAGGTCGGCTTGGCCTTGTACCCCTGCCCCGCTGGTCGCTTGGTAGGTGCTGACAATCACGCGGCGGATTTTGCCTGCGTCGTGCAGCGGCTTCATCGCCAAAACCATCTGTGTGGTCGAGCAGTTAGGGCTAGAAATGATACCTTGATGATTCTGGGCGGCTTCGGGATTGATCTCGGGCACCACCAATGGCACGTTTGGATCCATTCGCCAGTAGCCACTTTCATCGACCACGACGCAATTGCGTTCAGCAGCCCAGGGACAGAATTCGGCAGCCACGTCGTCGGGTGTGCTTCCGATCGCCAAATCGATGTCGTCAAAAGCTTCGGGGCAGAGCAGCTTGACCTCGTGATCTTCGCCTTTGAACGAAATGGTCGTGCCGGCCGAACGCTTCGAGGCTAGGAACGTAATTTTCGAATACGGAAAATCGCGCTCTTCGAAAAGCTGGCGAATTAAACGTCCCACGGCGCCAGTAGCACCTACGATAGCAATCGACTCAAACACGGTAATACTCCAAAGGAAAAAAAGGTGGGGAAACCTGCTGGCGAATGGATCTTATCCGACACCAACCATTCACACGCCAGCAGAACTATCCACTCTACAAAAAAACAGCCTCGCGGTGCCCCCGCCTATCGTAGACAATCCCGCATTGTAAATGGTTCGAGCCGTGCTCACAACGCATTTCAGCATGTTTTCAGGATCCGAAGTGAGATAGGAGTTACGGGAGGCGTCTTCTGATGCTGAAAGCCGCGTATATCTGACCTATACATCGCTGGAGTGGGGCTAAACGGGGGCATCTACGCGACGCAAAAGAGCGATAGCATCTTTTCGGAAATAGCCATCTTGACCGCGGTGTCCTGGATGGCCGCCTAGGCAGCGTCGAATGCTATTGGAGCTATTTCAGGTCGTAGCTACATTCACCCCAACTTCACGTGTCGCGCAGACCCCATCCATTGCCGAAACCTCCTAGAAAGAAGGTCGTAGTGCTTATGTATTTTCACACCATGAGTCGAGTCGCGATTTGCTTGTCTGTCACCCTTCAATTCGTATTCGTTGCAACATCGTCTGTCCAGGCCGTTTCGTATGACTTCAATGGCACCTTATCAAGCCACTTTAGTGACGTCCCTGGCTTCGACCCACTAGTTCAGTCGGGGGGCGCGTTGAATTACCACAATGACGGGATATCTCTGCCGGACGATGAACAAGTACTGGCCAGTACCTCGTTCAGTCCGTTCTACAATCAATCGTGGTCTGCAAGTATCGATCTTACAGTGCCAGCATCTTATGACACTTCGTTCACCGACGACCTTGGCGTATTTGATGGACTAGGCGTAGGTATTGTTGCTCTCTTTGGCTTTGGTAGTGGTGGAGACGAATTCTTTTTCGACAGCAGCCTAGAAGTGAACGAAGCCACCGGGCGTGTTTTTTTTACCAGCAATGATAAGAACGATACGACGATCGCTGAAAGCGATGTCCCCACAACCGCAGCCACTGCAACACTGACGCTGAGCTTCGACAGCGCCACGAAAGTTCTTTCGGCGATAGCTGAGGGATCAACCCTTTTATCCGTCGACATCGATGCCCCTGGTTCTGACTGGGGCATGAGCGACACTGATCAATTCACTCTTGGCTTAAACGCCTTCTCGGAAAATGAAGCAGTACCCTCTTTCACGCCGCTAACACTTGACAATTTCGTTGGGACAATCATCCCTGAGCCTTCTGGGCTGTTGTTAGGACTGCTTGGAGTTGCAGGGATGGGATCGCTGTCGGCAAGATCGCGAAGGGACCGGGCAATCTAGCGAAGAGGTTGAGAAACTCGCCTGGGCCGAAAGAATGTGAATTAGGGATTGAGCCCCCATTCGCGTGAGATATTTGCTCGTTCCTGGGCAAAGCAGAAGGGTTACGCCCACTGGGGGATGCGAAACACACGCTGCAATGTCGGAACGATTGCTCCTCGCACGACGCCATGTTCGCCTAACGAGGAAGCGAGCAGTTGTGTCTGCCCTGCTTCGTATGCCAAGCGTTGCCCCTCTAAGACCGTGCGAAGCTGATCGAGGATAGGATCAAGTAGCTCAACAGAATCAGTACCGATCATTAGAATGCCCGGTTCAAGCAGATTGACTATGTGCTGAACAAGCGGAGCCAATTCTTCTCCGACTTTATGCAGCGCGGTTTGAGCAGCTTGATCGCCAGCGGTCAGCGCATTCGCGAACGAAGCGATGTCTCGGTAAACCTTGCCACCAGACTCATTGGCAACAAGTAGTGGATGAGGAATTGGCGTGGTGATTTCGCCGGCGGCACCGAATTCGCCGTGGTAGGGTTGCCCGTTGACAATAATGCCAGTGCCAACCCCAACGCCTTTATGCAAAGCATCTTGAAACCTCAAGTAGAGGAAGACAAGGTTTTCGACCGATTCATTGGTTTCGAACAACTGAGCCGCCATCCCGCCGGCAACCGAGTCGTTGACCACATCGGTGTCCACCTTCCAGCGTTGTTCGCAAAGTTGTTTAAATGGAACGTCACGCCAATCGAATGGGCGACTCCATCGAATGTAACCTTCGGCCGCATTCAAATGCCCTGGCAAAGCTACCCCAACCCCTTGCAGAGCGTCCCACTCGATGCCAACGTTGCTGAGCAACTCCTCACCAATTTCTTGCAACATGTCCAGTGCTTGTTCCGGAGAGGCCGGCACAAAGGCGACCTTCTGATGAACGCATAGATCACCGGCTAAATCACACAGCCCCGCGAGGATGCAGGTTTCGCTCATCTCGAAGCCCAAGGCCTGCGGTTGATTACGAGACAAAGCAATCAGACGAGGTGCCCGTCCGCCGCTGGTTTCACCTGGGCCAACCTCTTCGACCAGTCCCTCATCGATCAGTTCCTTCACAACCGCAGAAACGGTCGGTGGCCTGATGGCTGTTTGCTTCGCTAACTCTGCGCGCGAAATGACACCGCCCCGCCGGATCTTGTCTAAAATTAGACGCCGATTAACAAAACGGTTGAGTTGGGGCTTCCCAGTGAGTAGGCTTGACATAAGGTGTATCTTAATTACCCTTAATAAGTTTGGCAAGTACTTTGCGAAGGCGGTTGTCTGCAGGGATATAGGGCTGTATTTCGGGATTAGATGAGACTCTTATCGGCATTTCCCACCAGTTTCGGGTATCTTCCCTGCGGATTTTTTAATCTCCCCAGGCAATTCTGCCGGACCTACTGATTGAATTGATTGCGAGTTGCACGTCCGACGTGCGTTCAAGGTAATGAGACTGAGGTTTATGGAATGGCTTCGTTTGACACGATAGACGATCGATGCACCAACGCGGAATCAGGTTCGTCGGCATTGCCCCGACAAACTTCGGTTGGCGGGCTGTCTTCGGAATTTGAATTGATTCGACAGCTTGTCGCTGAATGTGAAGAGGGAATCCGAGACGGCCGTTGTCGTCGGTTGCCGGGCAACGTAGCGTTCCTCAAAGACGGCAGAGTTCTTTGCCGCGAGCGCGCTCGCGGCGACAGCCGTTACCCGTATGGGGACGATGGTTTCAACTTTTGGGTGAACGCCTCTGGCCGGATGCATGGTAATCGAGGTCTCTATTTTCTCTTCCTTCCCTCGACGGAAATGCAAGAGCCCCCCATCACTTTCTTTTTTGGCACCCGTTGCGACGAGACCCAAGAATTTGACTCCCACGCGATTTTGCCAGTACCTTACCTTGATCGGTCGGAAGACGCGATTGTTGATCGGTATACGGTTTTGGGGCACGATGCCACTTACTTCGTCGCAGAGACGTCGGCAATGCGAAGTGTGGTGCGTGTGTTTCTCGATCAGGCACGGCCAGAGCACGCACATGTAAACTTTTCGGTCCTGGTTCAAAATCTTACCGACCAACCGATCGCTAGCTATTTGTCTGGTTACATGAACCCATTTTGTCGGCATCAGTTTGGCGAGACGAACGAAGATCGTTGGTTCAAAAAGATTTCTGTTGATTCACACCCGGCGTCTGCCCTTGAATCTAAGCCCGTTCAGGGATCGGCGGGCACGGTACTGCCCCCATTTTTGATCACAACGAACGAAGATGTAGACCGCTTTCGGTCGGTCACAAATTATGCATTGATACGACGTGTGGTCAGTATGTCAGAGGGTCCCTCGGGACCGGCTGTCGAAGTGCAGGTTCAGCATTGCGATTTGGACAACGGGCAGCCTCTTCCGGTCGGAACCGTGGTTGCCCAGGAATGTACCTCACGTCTTGGCTACCTAGGATCCGCTAGACGCGACTTGAGTAGTGCCGAGTTTCTTCGGACCGGCAAGTTGGGCCTTGAGGTACCGGTGACCGTCTTCAACGAAAACGCAATCATGGGCGACCTTCTCGGCTTTACGCTGCCTCCGGGTGGTGAAGCGAGAGCCGACTATGTGCTCTCGATTCCTGAGAATATCGAAATACTTGACCTTGAGCGAAGCAGGCCTCTTGGCCCAGAAGGGATCGACGCATCGTTGTCGCGTGTCGGTAAGAAATTACAGGCACCAGGAAATCTTCAGATCGCCGTCGGTGAAAGCCGAGAGCATACGATTGATACCGAAGCCTTCAATAAGTTTTTGCCCTACTTAAAGAAGCAAGTCGCTATTTGCGCGACATTAAAGGGCTACATGACTCCTTCGCCCAATGCGTTGATTGGTTTCCGCGACGTTCTGCAGGCGATTGATGCCCATTTATTCGATCATCCCACCGAAGCGAGAGCCAAGATTCTTGAAACCATGGGGCACGTTCTTGAAGACGGACGTTGCCCTCGCCAGTATTCTTTACCAGTCAATGGCGCGCCGGGTCGAGTTGATTTACGGGAATTCATCGATCAAGGTGTGTGGGCAATCTCCACGGTCTACAACTACCTAGCCGTTACTGGCGACGCCTCGATATTAGACGAGCAAGTTGGCTACCATGGTTTCAACCCTTCCGAGATGAGCCTTTCGTATCCTACAGATACAGTCGATTCTGTTTTGGAACATCTGCTTCGTATCATGGACTACCTGAGCCGACAACGCGATCCTGAAACAGGACTTGTGTTGGCCTTGTATGGCGATTGGAATGACGCTCTCGATGGTTTGGGTGTTACCACGGTTCCTGACAAGGAGTTTGGCACGGGTGTAAGTGTGATGGCCAGTCTCCAGTTTTATGCGAATTGCGCTGAGATCGTCGAAATCCTATCTCGTCACTCAGCCGACCGATTCGAAAAAGAAATTAACCATTATGGGAGCCTCAGAGATCAGTTGCGTAACGGACTATTCAAATATGCCGTTGTTGCTCAAGCGGATGAACGCCGCATCTTGCATGGGTGGGGGGATCGTCGTGAGTATCTTGTCGGGAGTTTTTGTGACAGCGACGGACTTGCCCGCGACGGTTTGACGTCTTACGCCTTTTGGGTTCTTTCAGGGATGCTCGACGAAGATCGATCGCTACAGGAAGATATTCTCGCCGCGCTGGAGCGACTTGATTCGCGCTATGGGCTCAATACTTTCGAGCCAGGATTTGCGCCCGATGCGACAGGAGTTGGCCGAATCGTAAAACTTCCCGTTGGCACTGCCGAGAACGGGGCGACCTATATCCATGCGACGACTTTTGGAATTGCCGCGTTGTTTCTCATGGGCCAACCGCAAAAGGCATGGCAACAGATCGCAAAAATCCTTCCGTTTGAGTCGCATCATACCGACCCAAGTCATTCGCCATTTGTGATGCCTAACTCCTACATTAATAATGTTGAGTTAAATCTGACGGGTCAAAGCATGAATGACTGGCAGACGGGCTGCTCCAACGTACTGCTTAAGCTGTTGATTCGATACGCTTTCGGTCTTCAACCGCAGATAGACAAGCTTCGTATCTCTCCGGCCGCGTGGGTGCCTTTTGATCGTTTTGAAATCCAAGCGGTAGTTCATGGCAAGAGTATCACGCTGAACTACGAGCATGCGGATGTCACGCAGCGTGAAATCGAGCTCAATGGTGTTATCGTCGAAGATATTGCCTTCGACGACACGATCAGCACACTTGCAGCAACGATCCCCTACGAATTGTTTGCTAGCGACCAACTGAATGTGATCAGCGTACGTGATCCCCAAGTTGGTTAACTGACCATTTTATTACTCAGTAAGAAGCAAACAGCACTTACCTAGCTTGTAAATGCAATTTTCTTGTACGAGCTTCGCGGCATGGGTTTGATCGCCGACTGGCGACCTTTTTTCTGCCGACAAAACATCCGCACTCTCTAGCGAGTAAGTGTCGACGTCGAAGTCTCGGCGGTCCTTGGAACGGAGTCTTCGATAGCGTTTTCGCTGACCGTGGTAGTCAATAGTGGAGGTGGCGTGGAGACTGGTTTCACCTCGCCTCCATAGGGAAATGTGCGAAGCTCTTCGAGGTGTTGTATGAGTACGCGGCGGACTTCGAGGATCGATTGAGGATGCCGATGAACGCTGATATGATCGGCGGGTACCACGATTTGAGATTGCACATCGTCGAGTTTCGCACTCGCTAACGAAACCACTCCATCGCCCGTGCCACCTACGAGCCAGCCAGTAATTCCCGATTTTGGCACTTCGCCCACGATGTTATGGAACCGAACCCACGGGCCACGTTGGGCCGTTAGCAACACCGGCAACAGGGGTGACTCTGGTGCCAGTGAATCGATACTAGTTCTAATATCCAGCGGAGCACCAGGGCGAAAGAAACCAGGGTTGCTGGCAAGAATTTCGTGCCGTCCCTGCATAATCATGGACGGGATTTTAATCAATTTTCGTCCCAGCCACCGCGTGGTATCGTTTGCCACCTTGCTGCCCCGGTGCGGCGTACCAATGGTGACTACCCGGCGAATCTCTGGGTTGGGTTCGAAGAAGAACGTGCGGGCAAGTCCCGTACGAACTTTGGCACTGCCCTTCAGCTCAGAAAACGGGTGTTCGCTGAGCGTTTTCCAGAATTGGTTGCCGCTATCGATCGTCTGTAACTTTGAAACGAGCCCGCCCATGCTGTGACCGACCAGCACCATTTGATCTAAGGCAGGGTGCTGATTTTCGGGATCCAACGATTTTTGCAAGTGGGCTAAATCTTCACGCATCTGTGCGGCACTAAACCAAAACGGCTCGCCTGAAGGATAGAGGTAGAACCAAAACTGGTAGTGATCGCGTATCAGAGGATCGCTTCGAAGGTCGTTAAACATTTCCATCCAAGTGACCGGGCTCGACCAGAGACCATGTACCATCACGACCGGAATTTTGTCGTTTTGGAATGGCTCTAGCATGTAGATGCCTTGCAGCGATCCTACCTTACCGGGGTTCAATAGACCGAGCGTCGAAAGCCGTGTATCGTCGAGCGAGGGTTGGCTGAGGGTATGCGCAAGCGGTGTACTGAGGTCCGTTTCTAAAGGAATCTTTGTTTGAGCAACTTGCACCGCAGGATCGTCAAGAGGATCGTAAAGTTCGAGAACCGCGGTTTGTGAGGTATTGCTTCGATTCCACTCGGACGTCACACGTAAGAACGCCGTCACGGGGAACGACAAGTCGTCGGGATAATACTGTTCGCTAGGATCTGCATCTTCGTGTTTGCGACGTACCGCTATTAGCGGCACACCTAGGCCGTAGCTGTGATAATGGTTCCGCAACCCGTGGACTTCGAAATCAGAAACAAACTTGAAGTGGTCGAAATCTTCTTCGTGCCAATCGTTGCTTTTCAACTGTATTTCTAACTGGCAATCATGGTTGGCGGTCTTAATTAATTGCACGGTGCCAGGCCTAAGATTGCCGTTGGCCTGAACTATGCGCAGCGTACTTTCTAGAGCCGCATTATACAAATCGCATGCCCGCCGGAATTCGGGGTCATAAGGATTTGATGCGACCGCATATTTTTCGTCGAACAAGTATCGATAGGAATGCAACACCGCCGAGCCGTAGAGTTCGAGTGCTCGGTCTTGCTTGCCTAATTGATCGGCTTGCTTCGCCCCCACATAGGCCAGTTCCGCTTGGGCGTAAACATGCTCGCGACTAGGTTCGCGGCTATCGATTTCGTCCAGTTTCGCCAGGAGTTCGTCGCGGTTGCCTGAAAGCTGACCGGTCAGGTTGTATCGTCGTAGTAGCTGAATGGTACGTTCCGTCGGCTTAGGCCCCTGCCGAGTTAGCAGCCCCAAAGTTTCGGTCAGCGGGTTCCTGGGTGTCGAACGCAGCGATACCCACTTGTTTGAAGAGGTTGCACAGCCGCTAGTCGTCAGGATTGCAAGCAGCGCAATGGATATCCAGCGCGCACGATGGCGGCACTTGATCGGAACTAAGCGTGTGGAGATACCCATCAGGCGACGAAGGTCTGTGAGAAGAAAACGGCTGGAAAGCTGGAAAAACAGGCTGCGGAGAGTAGGCGAAGAACCGCCCTGCCGTCAAGCTCGCCGCAAGAATGCTAGCAGAGGTTTCCCGCTAGCCGCGCGGGGTTGTATACCGATGGATCGGCTCGGGTCGCCCAGGGCGAAAGTACTGTACCGAAGTGATCTCACAGGCAAGACCGCGTTTCGCCGCAATCGCCCTCAACGAATCTTGAACACATTGTTGCAGCTTTTCCGGGGCCCCATGCGCGCGAGCATTTACCAGTAAATTGGCGGTTTTCACTTCGAGCTTGCTCGCCGCCGAAAGCTCAACCGGTGAGTCAGACGCAACCCAGTTGGCAACTGCCGTTGAACCTTCGGCTGACGCTAGCACCTTGATATGTCCCGGTTCCATTTTTGCATCTAGCAGCGACTGGCTGAACTGCACTACTAAAAGTTGCGTGATTTCGTCCAACGACCAAGTGGTTTCTGGGTGCTCTAAATGGGCTGCACAATTCAACCACCCCAAGGCAGCTTCGCCCTCGGCATAAATGTCGTAGTCGATCTCGAGCGCAGACTCGACTGTCTGGGCATCTTGTTCTAACGACGCTACGACCTCCGCAAATCCCTCTCCGGTGGTTCCACTAGCGCCGAGGATATTCTTCTCGGGGAAACGCTCGCCTAGCAATTTCAACATTTGTTGTCGTTCGGCGGCCGAAAGGCGGTCGGTTTTATTGAGAACAATCACCTGAGCTTCTTCAAGCTGTTTGAGAAAGATGTAAGCAGCTTGTGGCGAGAAGCCGCCGGTTTCGCCTCCTAAAATCTTTCGCCCATGCTCTGGTTTGCATAGCACCATCAAAGGGCCGAGGCGGTATTGATTGCTATAAAGATGTTGCAACGGCTGCAAGACCGTGGCCATCAAGTCGGTGCAACTCCCAACCGGTTCGACTAAAATGACGTCCGGCTGTTGATCGGCACCCAGCTTGGCGGCTGTGTCGATGAGTTCGTCAAACTTGCAACAAAAACACGCCCCGGGTACCTCACCTACCTCGAAACCCTGGGCCTGTAGGTGAAGCGTATCAACTAAACCGTACGCCTGATCATTGGTGACTAAGCCTACGCGAAGCCCATGGTCAGTGTAGTGGCGCGCGAGCCGAGCAATGGCGGTCGTTTTACCTGCTCCCAGGAACCCACCCACCATGAGAAATCGTACTTGCTTCATTGCTGTCACTGGGAGGAATTATTAGGATGACTACAAAGTTAGTCCGCTCAATCATAGCAGGGAAAAAGAATTACCACAGAGGACACGGAGCTGCATCGAGTGCTAAAAAACAAAACCGTACAAACCATGTCCCGGGCGAGTCCTTGTAATAGTCTCTCGCAAAGGCGCTAAGGCGCAAAAGAAACAAAGTGAGTCACGCAGAGGCGC
This sequence comes from Planctomycetota bacterium, assembly GCA_029259945.1. Classification (GTDB taxonomy): domain Bacteria; phylum Planctomycetota; class Planctomycetia; order Pirellulales; family Lacipirellulaceae; genus Bythopirellula. Next base: position 103,688 of record JAJDEF010000026.1, on the reverse strand, counting down.
AGAGACAGCAGAGAAACGGTGTGTTGAAATAAAAAGAGCAGTAAATATCGAAATGCTGGTTGTTGGAAGGATCAGGTTTGGTCAACTCAAATACTCTGCTGTCTCGACGTCTCTGCGTGAACCTTTTTTTGCTTTATTGCTTCTTCCTTTGCGTCTTCGCGCCTTTGCGAGAAGCCTATTCTGTGAACGTATGGAAAAGTTTTCCTCTGTGTTCCCTGTGTCCTCTGTGGTTCAATGAATTGATATTATTTTCGGTAGTAATACGTAGTATATCGTCCTGGCCAACAATCCACGAGACGCAGATGGGTAGCAAACCAACCGACGCAGAACCAAGCTTGATTGCCAGCTCGTTTCAGTGGCCGGTGCCCGACGATGAAATACGTGAGGCTCTCGACGCCGCTTACCGCGACGGAAGCTGGGGCCAATACCACGGCCCGCACAGCGAAGGGTTGATCGCCGATTTGCAGCAGCAATTTTCGGTGGAACACATCATGCTGTGCAGCTCTGGAACGATTGGCATCGAGCTTGCGCTCCGAGGTTGCGGGGTCGAAGCCGATGACGAAGTGATCCTGGCTGGCTATGACTTTCCTGGGAATTTCCGTGCGATCGAAGCCATTGGGGCGCGTCCGGTGTTGGTGGATGTCGACCCGACCACCTGGTGCTTGGACGCAAATTGCTTGTCTGAATTACGAGGGGAAAAAATCAAGGCGGTGATTGTTTCGCATCTGCATGGGGGGTTGGCTGACATGCCCAGGATTGTTGCCCTAGCACGCGAACGTGGATGGCGAGTCGTCGAAGATGCCTGCCAACAGCCGGGCGCTGTGCTGGAAGGTCGCCCTGTGGGTAGCTGGGGGGATGTGGGCGTATTGAGCTTCGGGGGCAGCAAACTGCTGACGGCAGGTCGTGGTGGTGCGGTGCTTACCAACCATGCTCAACATCATCAAAGGATGAAGGTGTACTCTGATCGAGGCAATCAAGCCTTTCCGCTTAGCGAATTGCAAGCCGCTGTCTTACGTCCCCAGCTTAAAAAGCTGTCGCATCGGAACCAGTTGCGAAGAGAGCGCGTTGTCGAAATTTGCGAAGCCACCTCGAAGCTCGATCAGTGGTTGCGCCCCATCTTTTGGAAGACAGATGCTCAGCCAGTGTTCTACAAGTTTGCTTGGTCGTTCGTTCCGGCTGAAACTAAGCCGGAAATGCGAGAAGAACTTTTGGCGAAACTTGCGGCCAAGAAATTGCCTTTTGGCGTAGGCTTTCGAGGATTCGTTAGTCGTAGCGAACGTCGATGTAGAAAAGCGGGGCCTTTGCCGCATAGTGCTCAGTTGAGTCAATCGACCCTGCTTCTGCATCACCCCATTTTGTTAGCGCAAAGAAACGCCGCCCTACAGATAACGCACTGGTTAGACGACGTAATCCAACAAATGGTATCCTGACTCCTCGACATATTCTGGGGGATAGGAGACGATTAGCATGTCGAGGGTGTAGAGCGGCGTAGCCTCTTTTCTGAGCGGGTAAATCCTATTTTACATGGGCCGGGTCAACTTCCTTCGCTGGCTGGATATGGGGTTGCGGAGCCGAGCCATTCGATGCCGAGGGTTCGTTCTTCATGATGACGGTATCCTTGGCCGACTCAGGAGCAACCGAGTCGTCTAAGACATCAAATGTGGTATCAATCGCTTCTTTAAGCTCACCACGTAATATGCGTACGCTCCGAGGAGCATTGATCGCTAGCGTCACACGGTTTCCCGCTACGCGACGGACCTCAACAAATACGTCGTCGCCGATGTAAATTTTCTCGCCAGTCTTGCGGCTTAATACGAGCATCCTTACTACCCTCCATCTAAAATTCAAAGCTGTCGGCGTGACTCTCTTGCCGAGAGTTGCCATCGCATGTTGCGACGATAAGTAACAAAGCAACGCGCATGCCAATAGATGGAGTATGCTGAAAAACGGCATATTCGATTGAAGCAAGCTGTTAACATGAAACAACTTGCGGCAAATTCAGGTAAAGGCCTGGCGTTGCATGGAAACTTGAGTTAGTACGATTTTTCGTCTCGAATTGAGATGAAATTCCAGAAATGAGACCCATCAAACTTAGGCCGACTTGGTGCCCCCCCTACCCTGCCCTCCAAAAGAACCTCTACCTTCGCCCTTGTGCTCTCTCTGCGCTCTCGGCGATCTCCGCAGTAAAACCCACCAAGTCGAAGCGATGGCGCACGCACCATGACAAATCGATTCATGGTACGATGACGTCTACGTGGACGCATTGCTGGCGCGAATGGCCCATCTACTCCTCGATACACGCTCAATGATGTCTGAATCGCCTTCTGACGAGAGATCGACCGAACCACATCCGCCCCCCTCGGTGTTGTTTTATCATCACCATAAGCGGGTGTTTGCCACGCTGCTGGATGCTCGGCTAGAGATTGGTCGCCAACGGGCGAATGAGCCCGAGCCACGGCAGCGGATGGATCTGGGTAAGTCGTCGCGGATTATCTTGACGCCGTTGGATGATGTCGACGTATCGCGATCGCATCTCGCGCTCGTCCCGATGGCGGACGAGGGGCAAGTCGAGGTGATCAATTTGAGCCGGACTCAGCCGGTTCACTTGGGGCCGCACGAAGTGCTAGAGCCTGGACAGAAAATGATCGCTGAGATTCCGCTGCTGGCGCAGTTCAGTGGTTATGCCGTCCGGGTTGAGCCACCCGAAGAAGAAGACCTCGATTTACAACCGTTACCCGAGCGAACAATCGCGCCGGGTCGGCAGTCGATTGAAACGGAGTTGAGTCGAGTAAACGTCGATGCATTAGACGAAGGGGTCTTATTGCGTTGGCTCGAAACGCTTTTGGGTGTATTTCAGAGTGCGGCCGGTTCGAGCGATTTTCCTGAATTAGCGGCCAAGGCGCTGGTGAAAATTGTGGGGTTAGATACGGCTGCCATGTTGGAATGTGATGCTGAGGGACGCTGGCGGACGGCAGCTTTGCATTCGATCGTCGAAGAACAGAACGAGGAAACCTGGGTGCCGAGTCAAACGTTGCTGGCACAGGTGCGCAAAGAAAAGAGGACCTATCGGCATGTGCCGGCAAGCGTGTCTGACACGGCTCACAGTTTGCAGGACGTGAGTGCTTTGGTGTCAGCACCGATTCTTGATGGTGATCACAATGTGATTGGCGCATTATACGGCGATCGTCGTAGTTCGGGACAGGCACATGCGATTCCTGATATCAGCCCGTTTGAGGCCAAGCTTGTCGAGGTGCTTGCCAGCGGAATCGCGGCAGGCCTTGCGCGGATGAAAGAAGAGAAAGCAGCCGTGGCGGCACGCGTTCAGTTCGAACAGTTTTTTACCCCCCAACTTGCAGGACAGTTGGAAGAGGATCCTCGGCTGCTTGAGGGGCGAGATGCTCAGATTACGATTTTGTTTGCCGACATTCGAGGATTCAGCCGCCTCAGCGAAAAGCTGGGGCCGGCGCGTACGATGACGTGGATTCAAGATACGCTGGGGGCCTTGTCTGAATGCGTTTTAGATTGCGATGGGGTACTGGTCGACTACCTGGGTGACGAATTGATGGCCATGTGGGGAGCGCCGATTGCTCAAGCTAATCATGCCGACCTGGCCTGCCGTGCGGCTCAGCAAATGATTCGATCCCTGCCTAAAATTAGCGAGCGGTGGCAGGAAGAATTGGGTGCGCCCGTCGAGCTAGGGATTGGCATTAATTCGGGCGTGGCACGCGTGGGAAATACGGGGACGCGGCAGAAGTTTAAGTATGGCCCGTTGGGCGATACGGTGAACATCGCCAGTCGAGTTCGAGGAGCTACAAAATTTCTGGGGGCAGACTGCCTGATGACCGGCTCGACCCTGGCGGAATTGAGCACCTGCGCAGAATTGCGCCGTTTGGCACGTGTGCGAGTGGTCAACATCGCCCGACCCATCGATATCCACGAATTGCCATGCATAAGTCCCAGCGATTGGGATATCCGTCGGACGAGGTACGAGGAGGCGCTGACGGCGCTGGAGAACCGCGATTTGGGAACCGCCAGCCGGCTGGCACAACAGCTAGCGACCGAGTTCCCCGACGACGCGGCAGCAGCAGCCTTGGCCGAGCGGGTCGAAGAATTCCAGCAGTCGGGGCAGACCTCGGACACGGGGATTTGGCATCTGCCAGGAAAATGATGTCGGCAACGAGCAGAAAATCTGCATCGTGGCAGTCAGAGATGCCGAGAAGGTAGGAACAAGGTGCGGTGATCGCTAAAAAACCCGCTTGCCGAGGGCCGAAGCGGTTGCTAGATTCTTCTTTCCGCCATGCAACTGGCGCCGTAGCACAATTGGTTAGTGTACCGGACTGTCGATCCGGAGGTTGCGGGTTCGAGTCCCGTCGGCGTCGCTTTGCCGGACTTTGTCCGGTGAACCCGAAGATGTGAGGAAAATTCTTGGGTAGTACCTGATTTTTTTGTGCAAACCTCACAATCAGAGGGGATGGCCGAAAGCGGTGACATACGTCTGTCACCGCTTTCGGTGCTTCTGAACAAATGTTCATCTTGGTGATTTCTTGGCCGTCGGCACAATTGGCGACGCACAAGAAAATTCACTCAGGTACTAAAGATGAACCCCAGCACCCTCACGCTTCGCGTGTGGTACGAGCGGCATTTCGTTTCGTTGTTTCATGTCGATGCTCGACCTCGAACTGTCGAAGAGTACTCCGCGACTCTGAATCATTGGGAACGTTTCAATTCAAACGTGACCCTCTCGGAAATTACCTCGATCGCGATCGCCGAATTTCGAGCGAAGCTTTCTGAACAGATGTCAGCTGCGACTACGAATAAGCATCTGCGTCATCTGAATCATTTGTTGTCGAAGGCGGGGCCACCTGGTCCACGTAACCGCGATGCGTTGGGACTAATTACGATCGCACCGTGGGCCAAGCAACTCCGCACTTTTCAGCGTCGACCACGAGCAGCCGGACTCCCGGCCATTCGTTTGTTCTATCGAGCGTGTCCTAACGATTGGTGGCGTGCGTTCGTGGTTTGCGCTTTTCATCTTGGCTCTCGTGTTAAAGCGTTGTTGCATGTTCGTGATTGCGATGTGGATTGGTCGCGTCGAACTGTAGGGTTTGCTCCTGAGTTCGATAAGCGTCGGTGCGAACGGTTGAAACCGATGAGCCGTCACGTTTTGAAGCATCTGGTTTTACTACGTGGGCTTGGTTTGCTTTCTTGGACTCGATCGCTTGATTTGTTTTACGACACCTGGCACAGAATCGAAGAGCAGGCAGGCATCGTTAAAGAAGATCGATTTACTCCACATGGTTTGAAACGGGCATGTGGGACGCAACTTGCCAGAGCCGGCACTTCTCCGTGGGCAGTGAAGTATATGCTCGATCATTCTCAAACCGATGTGACCGGATGCAGCTACCTCGATCCGATTGAGGAACTTTTTCATTACGTTGATCGTCTACCTGATCCTTCGGTTCTCAACGAGGAGGTGCGAATTGATGCGACCTAGGAAAATTTGGTGCCGTTGTCGTCGTCGTACGATTTGGGTGCCGGACGAATTGCCGGTTTGCCTTCCATGTTTTGCAAGTGCTTCGCTCGACTTGCAACGTGCTTGGGCTGAGGATTTGGTTTCTGAGCGACTCGATCGATTGCCGGAGCTTCGCAAATTGCTTCAAGCACATGCACGTACTCGTAGAAAGTTGCCACGTTAAGCAGCTGCCAAACAGGCAGCCACACGATGCGTCGTAACGAGCTGCGAGTTCGTTCGACGTGGTTTGGTACCCAGGTTTTTTGAACGGGGGGAGGGGGGGCTCATGGTCATGACTCATAGAACGAAGTTCCTAACCATCATCCTCATTCATCCATCCATTCATCCATTCATTCTCATACGGCCGGGGGGCCAGCATGGACGCACGTTCGATGCTCCGCAGCACGGAGCCACAAACGGAATCACCATTAGGCGTCGATCAAACTCGAACGCTTGCTCGTGAAATTGCAGACGCGGTAAGAGATCCGAAAATGCATCCTTCGATCGCGATGAAGGCGGCTCGGGCGATCGTCGATCGCCGGATCTCTCCTGGTGAATTGACGGAAGTGCTCGACCACATTTGTTCGCACCGTCGAACGATCAACTCGACCGGTGCTTACTTCTGCAGTTGTTTGAAGCGAATTTTTCAACGCAACGAAGTTCCATGGAGGTAGCTGTCATGAAAGAATTCAAGGCTGGCATGAGCGTTAAAGAGTGGCTCCGGGGTGAGGGATTGGTTTTTAAAGCGAAGCGTGTTCGACGGAAGCGTTCTAACAAATACCTTCCTTCACAACGGCATTTCTTTGATGCACGGATTCGTGGTCGAAAGATTGATCGTGATATTCCCGAGATTGAAGCGTAGAATCACGGCATGAATTTTCCCGAGGACAAAGCACCTTACGAGCCGTCGGTTGAGCAGCTACGTGTACGTCGTTTGAAAATGGCACTTACGCGGCTTCACGAGATGGTGCCTTCGCCGGCACGGGATGCGTTGATCTTCGACATGGATGCTCTCATTGGTCGCATTCAGAATTCAAGTCAGAGTCGCGGCGTCGGCGGTAAGACCGCTTCTTGATCAGACCGGCAGTTATTGAGTTGTCTCATTCGAGATCTCGACGCCGGCGTCGCGGGGGGTGCAAGCATGCCTGACACAAAAGATACGGTGCCCTCACAAACCGGGAAACGGGACGAAAAGGGGCGTTTTGTCAAAGGCGGCCCTGCTGGGCCCGGGCGGCCGCGGGCTTCGGCCGAAGAGATTTCAACGAAGGAGCTCATCAAGCTTGCTCAGCCTTTAGGTGCAGGCTTGATCGAAATTCTCGCTTTGCAGATTCAGTTTTCTTTCGAGGCGTTGGATAATTTGAAGGCTTCGAATGTTCGTGCTGATGTTATCGCTGCTGTTGAAGTTGAGGTGAACATTCAACAGCTTGCTTCGATCGCTCTCCGCAAACGGCTTCATGCTCTCGCGAACAAATCGATTTCCTGACACTCGTTGAGAGAGAGAGGGAGCACAGGCTTCGCCCCGTGTCCGCTGACGGCCCGTCAGGGCGTCCGCGGAGAATAGGCTAGCCGAGTTCTAAGAGCGGCAATGAGCGTCTTAGTCGCGGCCCCAAGCGGCTTTGCAACCTTACTAGCTCTCCGGCCGCGAAATGAGTGGACGCAGATTTCTTAGGAGCCGTTCGCGGCCGTGCCTCCACCGCCGGAGAAAGCAGGCTGCCGGCGTCTGGCCAAAGACCACCGGCGGAATCTTTCAAGATAGCCTGAGCGAGGGTCAACCTTTCGTGAGGCACGGACGCCGAACGGCGGAAGCCGGGCGAGCCATGGAAGGCGAGGGCGAGCAGAGCGAAGCCGGGCCGCGACACTTCTTTCGAGGCACTCGCCAAGAGGAACTTCTCAAGACCAAATGATTTTGCAAGCCAAGAGGAAGGCCCCCCGGCCCGGCCATGGATGGCCGGCCCGGGCATGGATGCCCGCGAGCGAAGCCAAGGAAGGCGAAGCGAGCTAGCCGCCGTGTTTCTCTTCGATCGTCTGGACTTTAAGGGCGGCAAGAAAAACAGCTGAGGGCACGATGCCCGAAGACCCCAATAGGGTGAAGCTCTGCGGCTCCAAAACGTGTTGAATAGTCAACGCATCAAGCTTTTTGCCGTCGGTGCACTCTTTCGTCGGTGCACTCTTTTAGGTGAACATCTGTCCACATCCTCCGTTCCCTCAGCGACCGGACTGTCGATCCGGAGGTTGCGGGTTCGAGTCCCGTCGGCGTCGCTTAGGAAAATAGCTCGTAAGCCCCTTTCCGAAAAGGACTTGCGAGCTATTTTTATGCGATAGCAGTGGTCGGGCCATGTTCACCAAGGGTACTCACAGCTGCTACTTATCCACCGGATCGACAGTCCGGCGCGCTGGCTTCTGTTTTAGATCTGTGGTGCCCCCGGCTTTTTTTCTTGAATCCAGTCGTAGTAATCTCGCATTTTTAGTTCGCTGCTGGCCTCTTTGTCGACAAAGAACAGCGTCGCGGGGTGCATCTGCAGGGCGCTGGCGGTGACCATGCTGGTGACGGGCCCTTCGACCGAGGCAGCCACCACGTGTGCTTTGTTTGCGCCACTGGCAAGCAGCACAATTTGTCGGGCTTCTAAGATGGTGCCAACACCCATCGTGATCGCATAGCTGGGCACATCTTCGCGTTTTTCGAAGAACCGGGCGTTGTCGTCGATGGTTTGTCTTTCTAGCGTCTTTAGCCGAGTGCGGGAAGAAAGCGAGCTGGTTGGCTCGTTGAACGCAATATGCCCATCGGCACCGATCCCGAGGATTTGAACGTCGATGCCACCGCATTCTTCGATACGCTGCTCATACCACTGACAGAAGGCCTGATAGTTGCGCGTGGTGCCCGAGGGGATGTAGACGTTTTGCTTAGGGATATTCACATGCTTGAAGAAATTCTCGTGCATGAAGTAGTGGTAGCTCTGCGAGTGAAGCACCGACAGCCCCACGTACTCGTCGAGGTTAAAGGTCGTGACTTGCGAAAAGTCGAGCCCTTCTTCCTGATGCAACCGAACTAGCTCTTTATAAATTCCCAGCGGGGTCGAACCTGTGGCCAAGCCAAGCACGGCGTTCGGCTTGGTGTTAAGAATATCCGCCACGACGTGGGCAGCTGCCCGGCTCATTTCGTCGTAGTTGGTTTTAATGATTACTTCCATCGAGCGGATCGTCCTTTCAAAGGGGCATCAAGCAGCAAACAGACGCCTTGGCACACGATCACCAAGCACAGCTGAACTACCCAATTTACGGTCTCTTCAGCGAGTTGCCTAGGAGCCCCTGTCAAGCGAACCAGAACGGTCGCGGGCAATTCCTCGTGGCTTGTAGCAGTTGTATCGCCTAGGCGGCCAGGTTCTTGGCGTCGGTCTTTTGCGACTGCGTAGAGCCCATCGTGGCGGTGGTTCTCGACCTATCGTTGAGTAGCGAGAAGTCTGTTTTTTTCTGGAAAAAATTCACCAACCAATCCGTAAGGTTATCACCATGGGTTACCTCTCTGCGGCGAGCGAGTGGGCTAATTCTCTTCCCGGCGAATGCTGGAGTTGGTTCATGGGGCTTAATCAACAGGAATGGTTTGTCGTGTTGGGCATCGGCGCCGCCATCGGCTTTTTTTGCATGCGTGGATTCGGCAGCAAGTACCGCGTTTAGCCGAGTGCCCGAAGCTCACCTTTCTCACATTCATGAGGACGTACACCTGTGACGTTTATTGAAGCGATCACCGAAACACCACAAGGCATCCTTCCCGCGACAGTGGCACTCGCTGCGGTGGCGCTCATTGGCTATTTGTTTGGCCAACGAACGCGTCAACCCTCGGCAAAACCGGTCGACGAAAAGTTGACTTTCGAACGCGTTCGTGCCATCCAAATCGCCAAGGAACTTCAGGAGGTTGCTCAACAGATACGCCAGGATGTTTCTTCGCACCAGTCAAAAATCGCCAAATTCAAGTCGCGTGTTGGTGTTCTGCAGCGTAACGAATCGAACGAGAGTTGGCAAACACTGAGCGACGAAGCCGAAGCCCTGTTGGCACCCACCATGAAGTTGGCTACCAAACTTTCGTTTGCCTACGACCAACTTCGGCAGCAATCTTTGCAGCTGATGAATTTTGCAAGTTCGCGTACTGACCCCCAAACAGGCGTCTATAACCGTCGGGCGATGGAAGAGCAGCTTGACGTGCTTTTTTCGTTGCATGCGCAGAATAACAATCGATTTTCGCTCGCGTTGTTCAGTATCGAAGGCCAAGCATCCGACAATTCGCAATCGGACCATGCAGACGATCAGCTCCGCCAATTTGTTGTGATCTTGGAAAGTTGTGCGCGAGATACTGATTTGATAGGTCGCTATAGCACCGAAGAGTTTATCGTACTGATGCCCCACACCAGTCTGCCAGGGGCAACGGTCTTTAGCGAACGGTTGCTCCGACGTGTCGATGCCGAATTAGGGTTGGTCGCCGGCGGGGGGCTCGTCGAGGTTCAAGCCAACGACACTTCTGAGAAGATCCTCTCGCGGGCTGGTTCTGCCCTCTACAGTGCACGGACCGAAAACTACAGTTCTTTGTACCTTCACGACGGCAACAGGGTCAGGTCACACGATGCAGTATCCCAACTGCCGCAGGAGACCCCTCGCGACGATTCTTCTTCAGCCGCTGAGCCCGCTGCTCTCTAGGCTTTTGTAGCCGCTGAATTTTGGGATTAGCCGTTTTGGCGATAGCTGCGGTTGCTTGGAAAAAACCGTGGCTATCGCCAAAACGGCTAATTCAGTGGGCTCTTTATTTTTGGTTGCGATTCTGGCCTCGATACCATAGATTTAAGGCGGTGCCACCGAGCGGATATGCTGCCGGCGGATGGAGCGAGGGCACCTCTCGACGCCTCCAAAAACGAGACCCTGGCGTCGGGGCAACGATTCTTTACCGACTGATTGAAAGGAGCCTGTTATGCCGTTGTATGAGGTTGAGACAGATAGCCACATCATCATCACATGGGCCAGCGATAACGATGAGGCCTCGGCAGTTGTTGCCGATGCTTACCCCAGCGACACCGTCATTCGGATGACCAAACGACCCCGTGACACCTGGGTGATTTCTAAAGCCGCGCTGGGCATAGCCGACAAAACGGAAGACCCCTGTTGCACAGCCCGCGATTGTCTGTCGAAAGCCGAAGGCGACAAGATTCACGCGATTCGTCTTTACATGCACGAGACCGGTACTGACTTAGAACAAGCCCGCAAGGCAATCGAATCGAACATGGTCATGGGCTGGTAGCCACACGGCCCGACAAGACAGACGCCAGGGCTAGCGATAGCGAGGTACCTGCGGTGTTGCAGGCACGATCGGTTGGTCGTTCGTCGGTTCTTGCGTGATGGTAGTGGCCGGCGCTTCGGGGCGCGATGCTATCTGTACCGATGCCGGAACACTCGGCGTCGTTGGATAGCTGCTTGTGCCGCCAGGGCGATATGGCGATGCCTCGGCGACGGTCGTCGTTGCGGGGCTGGTTGGTGTCACCGTCGGTACGGCCAAGCTGTTGTCCACTGGTAGGCTAGCCGTCGGTACTTCTACAGCAGCCGTTTGTGCGTAGCGGCCTCCTAGGCTGGCCGTGGGGCTGTCAACAAAATTGGGTGCGGTAAGTTGGCTTGCAGCGCTCGTAGTCGGGACACTCACGTTTGCGACTGGAGTTGCCGCCACTTGCTCGCCATAGCGAGATGCGGTGCTTGGGTAGGGAGTCGCAGGTGGTTTTGTGCTGCTGCCCGTTGTCGGGGCGGCCGCATAACGATCGACGTTTGGTGGGGTCGCTGCAGGAGCCACGGCATTTGCCGCAGGTGGAACTGCATTGGGGTTGTAAGGCATTGCCAGCGAACCAAGATTTGCTGAACTGGGAGCCGCAGGTACAGTCGCTACTGGAGCTGTCGGCGGCGTAAAGGTTGGTGCTTCGGTGCTTGGATAGGGCCCAGGGGCAGTTGTTGAAGCGACGCTGGCCACCGGTGCTGTTGGCATAAATGGTGCTGCGGTGCCGCCGGCAAGTTGTTCGGAGCTGCTTGTGCTAAGACCTTCGACCTGCTTCGCAATTTCTGAGGGTAGAGCAGGCGCCGAGTGCGCGAGAACATTTGCCTCTGGGGCATCTTTGCTGGCGGTCTTCCACCAAGCCATGTTCGGCATGGTTTTACAACCGATCGAACTGCCCCCGACCAAAACTGCGAGACTAGCTGCAAGAAATTTTCCACGCATGGCATCCGTGCCTTAATGGGTTTACTAGAAGTTGAGTCATATTTTGTCGAGAGTCGCACCACTCTTAGGCAGTCCATGTTTTTCCGCCGAGGTCACTTCTTACGGGGAAGTGGTCGAAGCGGACAACCCTTGCGATCCCTACTTTTTAACAGTGTCGGCAATCGTGTGGACGAAGGCCACAAAATTTGGCCAAGCAGCCGCCGAGAGCTCGCTCGCCAAAGATTGCGTCGCGGATTATAGGCCCTAATACCAGGTGGTCAATGGCAGTCAGTGGCGTGCTAGCATGCTCTCTGCAAGCTGCCAATGGTGAGGCCAAAAAAAACGCTGCCATGCAAGCATGACAGCGTTGGGATGGTCTAGTTTTTCGATCTAGCTTTTCGCCTGGTCGTAGCGAGCGCCTACCGCTTGCCAATTGATCACATTAAAGAAAGCAGCAATGTAGTCAGGGCGACGGTTTTGGTAGTTCAAGTAGTAAGCGTGCTCCCAAACATCAAGGCCCAAAATCGGATTGCCCCCTGACATGTAGGGGTTGTCTTGATTGGGGGTGCTTTCCACAACCAGTTTGCCTGCGGAGTCGACGGTGAGCCAAGCCCAGCCGCTGCCGAAGCGCGTGGCGGCTGTATTGGAGAATGCTTCTTTGAAGCTGTCGAAGCCCCCGAGCTCGCCGTTGATGGCGTCGGCTAATGCGCCGGTGGGATCACCGCTACCCTGGGGGCTCATCACACTCCAGAATAATGAGTGATTAGCATGACCCCCGCCGTTGTTTCGGACAGCGCCGCGAATATTCTCTGGCACTGACTCGATATTTCGGCATAGATCTTCGATCGATTGTTCAGCCACGCCTGCCCCTTCGAGCGCGGCGTTAACTTTGGTCACATATGCGTTGTGGTGCTTGCCATGGTGAATTTCCATGGTCTTGGCGTCGATATGTGGTTCTAAGGCGTTGGTTGCATACGGCAGTTCGGGTAGTGAATAGGCCATTTGATCGGTCTCCATCGATATGGTTGCTGAAGCCAGGCGAGTTGCCTGGAGAAGTCATGCGGAGTTCGAACGGAACCCACACGGCGAAGGCCCGTTCAGAGCCTAGCAGCATATCGAATCTGTGTAGAAGTAGCAATTGGCGGGGGACGTCAGCAGTGGTTCAGTTTGGCCGAAGGCCATTTCCACCGTAGCCTGGGGCGTTGCCCCAGGCTACGGTGAGATGAGGCCTTCGGCCAAACTGACTCTATTAAGGTTAGCAAGAGTTTTGGGAGGCGCTTCCCCTCGCAAAAATACAACCTTGCCGACTTAACCGTCGGTAGTTTTTGCTTGTTCCAGCAGCCGGCTTAATTGTTCGTGCTGGGCTTCGAGTAGCGCCATCTGCGCGGATAGGCTGCTGATGAGGTCGGGGCAATCGACCGTAGCTTTGTCGTCTTCCGTTTCAGCAGTGGTCCACAGATCACGACGTGAGCCGCGAACTGCCTCGACCTCAGCAGGCCCCGAGGCAAATGCCGCATCAACGGCGTCTGCAGGAAGCGGCGCCGTGGAATTAGCACGACGGCGTCCGGCCCAACAGGAGTCTTTTGAAGCATCTGCTGCGGAACGGGATCGCCAATTTTTTGGTTCGCTAATTTCGTGTCTCATTGATTTCACACCCTTATCTACGTGGATTACTTAACCTTAGCTAGAATCTAATAAGTGGCCTCTGAGGCAGTTTCCTTTTCTAAGTCATCGCTGTCCTTGGCCATCAAATAGGCTTTGATGTTTTGTTGAATCAGTCGAGCGCGCTCGGTCTGATCGGCCTTGCGACCCCATCGTGCCCGTCTGGGTCGAATTTTTAGCTCAATGCGAGTTTGAGCGTAGACGCCCGCTGCAAAGCCTAGGTTATTCGATCGCTCGACTCGGTCTTCTTGAAATTCCATTTCGATACGAAAGATGATATGTCGATCTTTCTTCCGGCGGTCGTAAGAAACTGACTCGCTCGACATTTCTAGCACGACCAAATTATCATTGGTCGAAACGATTTTTGCTTTGTGGTCAGAGACAAAACCGCGTAGTTTTTCGATCGCAACGTTGACTGGTACATCCGAGGCCAAAGTGTTCTCGACTAGTGGGTCGGAAAAGCGATTTTCAAATTGCCACCAATGTTTTTTTGTTTCTGGTTTTTTCATACCGTTCCCCAGTTGAACGACTTGATTACGCCCTTGCTCTTTTGCCATCAGCAGCGCCTGGTCTGAACGACGGAGCATCGATGCGGGAGTATCTCCCGATTGCAATTCAGTCACCCCGAAGCTTGCCGTGATGCTTTTGTTTCCTAAACAAGCATGTTGTGTCTCGGCTAGTTGTTTGCGAATTTGATCGGCGCGCCGAGCGGCGTCTGCGCAGTTGCAATCGGCACACAAGACGGCGAATTCCTCGCCGCCATACCGAGCTACAAGGTCCCCTGTGCGACACATGGTCGAGAGTAAATTCGCCATCGTGATAATGGCTTCGTCCCCGGCCTGATGGCCGTAGGTGTCGTTAATGTTTTTGAAGTGGTCGATGTCGACCATGATCAAACTGAATGGTTGTGATGCTTCTTGATGGGCCTCGATGAACAAGGCTTGCATGCGGTCGAATTCGCCACGATTAGCCACCTTGGTCATGGGGTCTTTCGTGACTTCTGCATGCAATGCCTCACACTTTTCTTCGAGTGTGACTTCAGGTTCAGCGTCGCGGAGCAAAACGGTTGCCCCCTTGATCAAACCATCCGCAGCATGGACGGGAATGGTATGCAAATCGATGGCTACTTGTTTACCGAGACGGCCCGGAATGAGCAATCGATTTCGCAATGGCGTGTTTGTGGTGAGTGCTTTCGCAGCAGGGCAAGCATCGTCTGGTATCGTTTTCCCCGTCTGATCACACATGTCGAGTAGGCTTGGCAGAAAGGTCTGGCCGATTGCATCACTGCTACTGATGCCGGTGAGACGCTCCGTACTTTTACTCCACCGCGTAATCAGGCCTTGATGGTCGAGGAATATCACCCCGTCATGCATTGCATCAATAAGCTTTTGCTCGAAAAGCGACTGTGAATTCAGTGACGTGTCGGCCTTGCTTTCTTCAAGAGCCGCTTCCTTGGTTGGTGCTTCCCAGGGTAGTGGAAACTGCTGATTCGTAAGATCGCAAAGCCAGCGGCTGGCGACGCGATTCGAGAGCACATCGTACCGATGGGTTAACATTTCGGCGAATTGCTTCACTAGCTCTTTGTCGAATAAGGTGTCGGCATGTTCGAATAGTTCGTTCAAGGCTCGTTCGCGAGAATACGCAGGCCGATCGACCTGGTCGGTGGTCATCGAATCAAAAGCATCGACAATCGTGATCATGCGAGCTTCGAGTGGAATCTCTACGCATTTGGCAGGTAGGTTGGTGCTTAAGCTGTCGTAGCGTGTTCCCGTATATCGAATGGCCGACAGTACACGTTCTGAGCTGCAACAATGCGACAGGATCTGTAAACCTATTTCTCGGTGCTGATGGATGAGCGATGATTCATCGGGTATCAAATCATCAGGTTTGGCTAGGAGATGATCTGGGATGCCGATCTTGCCGAGGTCGTGCATCAGTGCAGCGAGCTCGACGGTGTCTCGTGTCTCATCATCCAGGTCTGCAAACAGCGCCCAAGAGCTACAGCCAAGTGCCACTCGTAAACTATGCGATGCCGAAGGAAGATGTTTGTGCTGTAACGCAGTAAATAAGCTACCAGCCATTCTAAGGCGTACTTGAACCAATCGATTTTCGAACGTCGTATTCGTTGAGTGCGATTTAGCAAGAGATCGGGCAGCCAGTCCGCCCTCGGTTGTGGCCTCTTCAAGCGAGCTGAGCAATCGACTAATCTCTTCGACCCGATGCTCGGTATCCACCTGTCGAGCAGACTTGGGCAGCGCGGCTGCGGGCAACTGCTGGTTGGCAGAGAGAGGTGAAGCGGTGCTGGTATTTGGCGTAGAGTCGGTCATCGAGCCACGGCTGAAATCGAGGTAGGCAATCTATGGAGAGGTGGATTCGCAACGCAACGCGAGTACTGGACAATCCCCTTTAGAATCGTAGGTCACAGGGGAAGTTACGGGGGAGATGACGGCATATTCCGGCCCCAGTTCGAAAATCGCGTCATCGGCGTTCGTAAGATCACTACAGATAGCACAGAATCGACAAAGTTTGCCTAGTTCGAACAACCGTTGCCTCGATTGGTTGGTAGGGACAGGACTGATCGAAATGCCGATGACGATTATGCGGGGAATGTACGCTAGCTGTGACACAGCTTTCCGGCGGTGCTCCCTCACCAGACCGATCAGGCAACGACAGGAACCTAGGCACAAAAATATGGCTCGGAACGAACGAAGACGACGCGTCTTCAACGAAGAAGTTCTCACTGCCGGGAGTCTGCCCAGCGACTCCATGGTGTTGATACCAGGCGATACGCCTCGCTATGGGGCCGGCGCGAATATCGAAAACCACCCCCAGGTGACGGATCTCGTGCCCAGGCGATACCGGGTGGTTGCCATGCTCGCAATGCTGGCAATCGGAATCGGCGGATTGGCCGAAGTAGCGGCCCGATATGCGCAGCCTTGGAGCGAAATGGTGCCCGTCGTGTCGGCCGCTGAAATCACAAACACGTTGGCCAATCGGACAGTGGCTTGGACCTCGGTGACTATGTTGCTGCTATTCGCCGGTTACTCACGGCTCCTATTTTCATTGCGCCGACATCGGGTCGACGACTACCGAGGACGCTATCGAGTTTGGCGAACTGCCAGTTGGGTGGCTGTCGGACTTGGCTTTGCGACGATCACTGGTATCCACACCGTCGTTGGACGTATTTTAGGGCATGTCACTGGTTGGAACGTATTGCCCGGTAGCCCAGGCTGGTGGCTTGTGCCGGCGATACTGCTGGGCGGTTGGTTGATGGTGAAATTGGCTTCCGACGCGGCAGAATGCCGAGTCGCTCTGACTGCCTATGTACTAGCGATTGGATGCTTTGCGCTGACTGCGATTTGCGTAGCCGGTTTTACTCCGACTTGGGCCGCTGCATGGCCCGATACACTCGGTCGAGTTCTGCCTCTGGCCGGCAACACGTTTTTGCTTGTGGGCTCCCTGCTGTTTGCTCGGTACGTGGTGCTCGACGTTCAAGGTTTGATCGAACACGCAGCCTCCGCCCAATTGCCTCAGCCTGCCGAAACGAAAACGGTTGAAACCCAAACGATTGCCGAAGTCGAAAAGCCTCTCAGCACGATTTCGGCGGACAGCGACGACGCCTGGATCGATGGCACCGAGCCCGAGGCGACCGAGCGACGGCTCAGTAAATCTGAACGGAAACGGTTGCGGAAGCAACAGAACCGCAATCGAGCCGCGTAGAGTGGACAGCAGACCCTAGATGTTGGATAGTACTCGACTACCCACCTTTTTCCGCTTACCTGTCTGCCGCCCATGACCGTCCGCACCCGTTTCGCTCCTAGTCCCACCGGCTATCTCCACATCGGCGGCGTCCGCACGGCGCTGTTTAACTGGCTGTTTGCAAAGGGACAAGGTGGCCAATTCATCCTACGGGTGGACGATACCGACCAGCAGCGAAATGTCGAAGCGGCACTGGCACCAATCTTGCACGGCTTTCGATGGCTGGGCTTAGACTGGGACGAAGGGCCTGAAGTCGGGGGCCCACGCGCACCCTACTACCAGTCGCAACGTGCCGACAAATATCAGGCGGCAGCCGAGGCCTTGCTCGCCGCTGGCGCAGCCTACCGCGATTTTGCATCGACCGAGGAAATTCAAGCCGAACGCGAACAAGCCCAGCAAGCGAGCGAACAATTTACTTACAGCCGGCGCTGGATGGCAGAGAATGATGCCGACATCGCAAAGTTCGAAGCCGAAGGTCGGCAATGCGTGGTTCGACTCAAGATGCCGCGAGAAGGCGAACTGGTTCATCACGACCTCATTCGCGGCGAGGTGCGTTTTCAATGGGCTCGCGAGCAAGACCACGTGGTTCAGCGGGCCGATGGTTCGTGCTTGTACCATTTGGCGACCGTGGTCGACGACCAGGACATGCAAATTTCGCACGTTATTCGTGCCGAAGAGCATTTGTCGAATACCCCGCGGCAGATTTTTATTGCGAATGCCCTCGGCTACCCGTTGCCAGAGTTCGCCCACCTCCCCTACGTGGCCGAGCCCGGCAGCAAAAATAAGCTGAGCAAACGCAAGTTAGAAAAGTATCTCAAGAACCGCGACTTCGCGCAGCTCAAGCAGCATGGCGAGTCGATTGCCGAGCGGCTGAATCTCGAAATCGACGCCGAGGTGTTTAATCCGGTCATCGTCGATTTTTACGAGCAAATTGGCTTCTTGCCCGACGCACTGCTCAACTATCTGCTGCTGTTGGGTTGGTCGCTCGACGACCACACCGAAGAGTTTTCGCGGGAAGAAATGCTGGCCCAGTTTTCGCTAGACCGTGTCAACAAAGCACCAGCAAGTTTCGATCCGCAAAAGCTCTTTGCGTTTCAAGATCGGGCGATGCAGAAATTGCCGATCAAGCAAAAGGTCGCCCGCGTCTTGCCGTTTTTACAACAGGCCGGCGCCATTGCCGACCCGCCGCCCTGCGACACGGCACCCTACTTAACCAAAATTGTCGAAGCGGCCGGCGATCGCATCAAAATAGCCGGCGACATTCTCGACTACCTCGATTTCTATACCGCCGACGACCAACTCGAGTACGACGAAAAGGCGCTGAACAAACGCATCCGCAAGCCCGACGACGCCGTCCGCTTGTTAACCGAGTTTCGAGAGAAGCTAGCCGCCGTCGAGCAGTTCGAGGGCGAATCGCTAGAGGCCACACTAAAAACGTTCGTCGAAGAAAAAGAAATCAAAATCGGCCAAATCGTCCACGCAGTACGCGTCGCCGTCACCGGCAAGGCGGTCGGTTTCGGCCTCTTCGAGACAATGGCAATTTTAGGGCGCGAACGTTGCTTAGCACGCATCGAACGGGCGTTAGCCCAATAGCCAAGGCTATCCCAAAGCTGCGATGACTGCTGCTGTGTATTGGTCGGTGGTGGATGTGCCGCCTAGGTCGCCTGTTCGAACTTGGCCTGCGCCGACAACGGTGTAGACCGCTTGTTCGATGCGGTTGGCGGCCTCTTTTTCGCCAAGGTACTTGAGCATCAGCGCACTGCTAAGAATAAGAGCCGTTGGGTTGGCGAGTCCTTTACCGGCGATGTCGGGGGCCGTGCCATGCACCGCTTCAAAGATGGCCATCCCCTCGCCGACGTTGGCGCTGGGGGTCACTCCCAACCCGCCGACCAAGCCACTGGTGAGGTCTGAAAGGATATCGCCGAACAGATTTTCCATGACCAGGACGTCAAAGGCGTGCGGATCGCTGACGAGTCGCATCGCAGTGGCGTCGACAATGCAGTCGTCATGTTCGATGTCAGGGAAATCAGCGGCGATCTCGTGAAAGCAATCGAGAAAAAGCCCGTCACTGAGT
Organism: Planctomycetota bacterium; assembly: GCA_029259945.1. Lineage (GTDB taxonomy): Bacteria > Planctomycetota > Planctomycetia > Pirellulales > Lacipirellulaceae > Bythopirellula. The sequence continues at coordinate 84,461 of JAJDEF010000026.1, read as the reverse complement.
TTTAGGATGTTGGCCTTGTGAACGCAGGTCACGCGAGAGCGGCCTTGGCGCCTTGCCGTTTCGAAAGCGAACTTTGCGATGCGCCGCGATGCGCGGGAAGTAATCACCCGTAGACTCTCGACGACTCCTGGCACCACGATATGCTCTAGACCGCTGTAGAGTCCTTCGGTGTTTTCTCGAATGACGATGAGATCGACATCGTCAAAACGTGTTTTCAGGCCAGGCATCGAACGTGCGGGGCGAAAATTGGCAAACAACTCGAGCTTCTGACGGAGCGCGACGTTCACGCTTCGGAAGCCGATTCCTTTGGAAGTGGCCGTGGGGCCCTTGAGCGTCGCGTCGGTTGACCTCACTGCTTCGAGCGTCGCTTCGGGCAGCGGATCTCCGCACGACTCGAAGGCCGACTGGCCGGCTGCGGCTTCGCGCCATTCCACTTTTACTCCGCTTGCGTCGACAACCTGTCGGGCCGCTTCGGCAACCTCAGGCCCAATCCCATCGCCGGGGATCAATGTAATGGAATAGCTCATCGTCGACTTATCCTTCTGTTGTATTGGTTGATTACTTGTTGCCCGGTTCGCGGCACTCGAAGGGCACGGTCAACGCCGAAGCCCCCCCAGCGGTTACCACAATGACTAAAAACCCGTCCTCAGGCAGCTCGCTTGCAAAGACGGTTGCAAGATACGGAAAGAGCTTCGGCACTTCTTCGCAGCACTGCTTCAATGGAAATGCGTAGGCAAAAACTGTGACTTCTTCGTCCGCCTCTGCATGGGCCGCTTCCAGTTGACGTTGTTCGATCGCATCGCTTACCGCTTGATTTCCTAGCCAGCCGCAAGCAATCTCGCCCCCAATTTCATCTTCGCAATCAAGCAGAAAAACGACCGGGGCAGACATGCCTTGCTCTTTGGCCGTATCGTAAGCCGTGAACGCAGCCGGCAGGCTCGATTCCAGTAAATTTTGTTGCTGCAGCGCAGCCTCGGTGGCTGCAGATTCTTTGTCGGTGTGCGTCATGGTTTTCTAAAGATTCCGCAGCACGCTTGCCAGCATGGCGCTGAAAACTAAATTCACCTGTGCAAATTCTCGGTCCTCTGCCTGACAGAGCAACAGGTAGGTAGCTTCTGGCGTTTTGAATGCGCGTAGCCGACAGGTGTTAGTCAGGTCGAGGCAGATAAATTGCACATCGAAGCCGCAGAGTGCATGTCCTTCCAACTCTTCGTTGGCGGGCACGACTTCCATATCCTGGTACTCGGTTCGCAGGGCCGCCAGGGCCTCGTCAAACAACGGCTCGATTTCGCTGTCCGCCGGATGGCGGCTGAGGTGCCAGAAGGCCGTATTGGGGCTCGTCACCACGACCTGCTCGTCCCCCTGCCCTTCTTCAAGCCGATCAATGGCCCAATTGTCGGGGTATTCGAAGCGAACGCCTAATTGCTCGAAAACGGCAGGCATGGTGGTTTCTCTCGGCGGGTCGTAGATAGCGTGCTAGCAGTCCCTAGAGTAGCAAATTAGCAGCCGAACACAATTGGCTCTTCTGCCCAATGACGTTGCCAGCCCCTGCCCTGCCCTGCTACTATTTCGCGGCAATCTATTTCTTCTCTAACGAAATCAATGACATGGTCAACGGTTCTCGGCACACGCTTTGGATGGTGCTGGTTAGCTACGTGTTGCTTGGCGTTTGCGTCGGCGGCTGTGCAATCGTGCGCAAACCCAAAATCGTGCCCGAGTCAATCACCACCAGCCGTCAACTATCGCGTGACGGTGTGGCGGCCATGGAACTAGGCGAAATCGATCTGGCCCGCACACTGTTGATCAAGGCCGTCGAAACTAGCCCGACCGATATCGATGCCCGACGCCATTTGGCCGAAGTGCTTTGGAAGCAAGGCAATCAGCGCGAGGCGGTCGTGCATCTCGAAGCGGCAGTGCATATCGATCCACGGCATGCGCCGACGGTCGTCCGTTCGGGGGAGATGCTTTTGGAGATTGGCGCCGTCGACAGCGCTGCGCAACGGGCCGAGCAAGCCATTGCCCTTGATGCAGAATTGGCCGGTGCTTGGGCACTGCGTGGACGCGTCTATCACAAACAAGAGGAACCCGCCCGCGCTTTAGCAGACCTGCAGCAAGCCTTGCGCTATTCGCCAAACATGACCGAAGTGTTGTACGAAATCGCCGAGGTTCAATACGAATTGGGTCGTCCCCAGCGCAGCCTGATGACACTGCATCATCTTCTTGATGTTTGCGACTGTGGCGAAGAGCCACAGCGAGTTCTTTGGCTCGAAGGCTTAGCCTACGGTGCCCTGCAGCGTCATGAGGACGCGGTCAACAGCCTGTTGGCCGCCAGTCAACGGGGTGAGCCTCAGGCCGAGCTGCTTTACCAATTGGCACGAGCCGAACAATCGGCCGGCGATCCGGCCGGAGCTTCTAAAACAGTAAAACAGGCTCTTGCCCTCAACGCAGGCCATCAAGCCAGTCAGTTGCTGTTAGCCCAACTGCAGTCAACCCGCTCTGACGGCAACATCATTCGCCGCTAAGGCACTCCATAGCCCGGTCATCCTGGCCGGCGCAGATCGCGAAAGGTGCGTTACGCTTCGCTCACGCACGCTACTTGCCTTGCTTTCAAGAGAACCTCGAAAGGTTCTTGCCTTGCAAAAGGCATAACCCCTACAGCTGTTCCTAATAAGGACGAGTACACCACCGGCAGCGCAATTTTGAGCTATGCTTCAACAGCGTCTTTTATGTCATTAGCCGCTAGCCTACTAGCCTGCCAAGGAATATCTCTCATGCTTGTCACCTCCACACCAGAAACCCAACAATTTGTCGACCGTCGTCAACCCTTGGCTCCTGGTAACTCACCTGGGCGTGAGCGACGCCAATTTGCCAATAGCCACGATCATCTTTCGCCCGAGGCTGCTGAACTGGCCCGAACGATCGATCAATACAAACTGCAGCATCGTCGTCGGTTTATCAATTTCGAAGAGATGCTCGCTATCTTCAAGTCGCTTGGCTACAGCAAAAGCTAGATGCCTGACCGAAATCTGTGTAAGAGTCTCTCGCAAAGGCGCGAAGGCGCAAAGAAATTAATGGAACCACGCAGAGACGGCAGAGAAACGTGTGTGGAATTAGCGAGAGCAGCAAAGATCGAAATGCTGGCTGTTTGTTGGATGAGTAGTGCAAGGTTGACTCAACAACTCTGCTGTCTCTGCGGCTCTGCGAGACATTTTTACGTCTATTTCTTTTTCTTTGCGTCTTAGCGCCTTTGCGAGAGGCAACCGATCCTATTGCGATCGAAGCAAACCCATCCGTAGTTCGCGACCGGTGACAAAGCCCACGGTTTTTCCCGATCCGTCGATGACGTGACCTAGGGCATCTTCGGTTTGGCCCAGCATGCGGAGCGCGGAAAGGCACGATTGGCTGTCGTGCAACTCGACCATCGGTTTGGGGGTGGGCAGCGCGGGCGAATCGTCGAGATACAGATCGACCATTCGCAGGTAGCCGACCAATTTGCGTTTATCGCGGGTGTCTTCTACAGGCAATAATGTACGTGCATGCCGTTGGGCGATGCGCATCACATCACTCTTTTTCATCGTCGTCGTCGCTCGGACGACGCGTCCCGTCGACGAAGCGAAATTTCGCACAGGTTGTCCCGCCACAAACAATAAGGCTTGTGCCAGCGATTGCTGTGCCGGCTGAAGGATACCGGCTTCGTGCCCTTCGGTAAGCAGTTCGGCGAGTTCGCGTCGGGCCAAGGTGAGTCGCACTTCTTGTGGCGACGTTCGAGTTAGTAATTGCAGCAGCTGGCTAAATATCCAGAGGACGAGTGTGATCGGTGCAAACAAGCAAGTGCAGAGTAGCAGCGGTGGGGCAAATCGTTTGAGCAACCGATTGGGTGCGTCAAAGAATAAATTCTTCGGTAGCAATTCACCAAATACAAAAACGAAAGGTGAAATCGCAATCGGTGCAAGGATCGCCGCCATCGTACTGCTGTCAGAAAAAAAGTGTTGCGAAGCAAGAACTACCGCCAACGAAGTGACGTAGTTGGCAAGATTGTTGCCGACGAGCGTCGTCGCTACAAAGATCGTCGGCCGGCTTGCCAACCAGAGCAGGGCCTGTGACATCCGTTCACCGGCCAGGGCCTCGACAGCCAGCCGAACTCGAGTCACGCGATAGAAACCCGTTTCTGAGCCGCTAAATAGCGCACTGAGCAGCAAACCCACAAGAAGGAGCAACAGCATGAACGTCATGGCCTTGCCCTCGGTTCATTCGCGATTTTTAATTCGACGGTCATCTGCCCTAGTTCATCGGCTTCGATAACGAAAAATTGAAACCGATGCCATTCGACCGATTCGCCCAAAACCGGTAACCGTCCGAGCGTCTCTTGCACGATGCCAGCAACGGTCGAACTTTTACTCGGAGGCAATTCCATTTTGAATGTACGGCCTAAGCGGCGCAGGCTCGTCATGCCGGTCACTCGCCATAGGTTCTCATTTAAGCGGCGGATCGGCACGGTTTCTAAGAGTCGATCGCTTCGGCTGGCTTGGTCTTCGAAAACCGTTTGAAGCAGATCTTCGAGAGTGACGATGCCGATGGTCTCGCCGAACTCATTCACAATAGCCGCCACTTCGCGACTTTGTGATTGCAGTTGCTCAAAAATTGCCGCGACCGACGCACACCACGGTACGTAGGCCACGGGCTGAGCAAAGTGCTCGAGGTTGCGGCGAGGGATGGTTGACAGATTCTTCAACGCGATCGCGTTTGTAATCTCGTCGCTATCTTTTTCGGTCACCAGCAAATAACCGCTACGCGTCAGCTCTCCTGCGAGGTCGGCAAGATTTACCGGTGGACGAAACGATTGATACTGTGTCCGCGGACGCATCAGCTCTTCTGCTTTCAGGTCAGACAATTGCACGATATTGTGTAACGCTGATCGTTCTTGCCCCGCCAACTCTTCATCTGTGGTAGAAACCGTGATCGCTTGTTCCAGGTCAGCTAATTCGAGATAGGGTTCCGCTTGAAAGCCGGGCAGCAAGAGTCGTCGTAAGAGTCGGATCGTTGTAGAAAAGGCCGGAGCAATCGGATCGAATAGCCGGACGGCCAGAGCCAGCGGGATGCTCACCAAGCCAGCCGCCGTTTTCGGAATCAGCACGCCCACGGTTTTCGGGAGCATCTCGCTCGCCAGAATTAGGGTCAGCAACGAAACGACGGCAACCAATCCCGCCTCGGTGCGACGTTCTACTGCATCAAGTCTGAGACTAATGAGTGACGCCAGCGCGAAGTACACGATATTGATGATGAGATTCCAAAATAGAATCGCCGTCAGTAATCGATTCGGTTGGCTTAGCAACCAAACGGCCATTTGCTGAGAGGAGTTGCCGTTTTTCAGTGTACGGCGATCGTCGGATTGCAGCGAAAACAAAGCCGCTTCGCTACAAGAAAAAAAAGCCGAAGCTGCTGCGAGTACAATCATGGCCGCTAAGAGCGGGCTAAATTGTTGCAAGACACTCACGTATCAACTCTCGGATAAATGATTCGAATCCATCGATTAACGATCCTGCCCCGTAGTTCTCCCCGTCGCTACATCGAATTCGTCGATAGCGGGTATCAGCATCGCTGCCGTGGCAAAGCCATATGTGGCGACTGTCACAAGAAAGGCCGCCCCGAAATTGCCTTGCAAGAAACTGGTAATCACATAGAACGTCGCAAATGGAGTCGTCAGCGAGGCAATTTCAATCGCACGCGACGGGTTACGGAAACCTAGCGCTAGATACAATCCAGCTACGCCGCCCAACATAAACGCGGCAAAGGCTTGCAACTGATACGTAAACGAACTTTGAAAAGCCATCATCATCCGCATGCAGACAGCAATGCCTAGTAGCAGAAAGAGTACCGTACTCAAACTAACCGCGACGGCCGTTCGAGATTCTGCATACGTCATCCCCGAATGGACTCCCAGCATGGCCACAAACCCATTCATTACCAAGAAAGTCGACACAAGGAAAAAAAGATTCTCGCCCGTCATTGCGTTATTATACCACAACAACAGACTCAAACCGATTGGTAGCAAGATCATCTCTTTTGAGTTAAAAAAGACGCCCCCTAATTTGCCGTAAACAATTTCCTTGGGGGTTAAGTCGGTGACTAACAGTAAGTCGAGCGCTCGCAGGTCGCGTTCATTGGTTAAGGACGTCACCGCCAAGGCGTTCACGAGTATGAGGCCTAGCACCATCAAAGGGACTAGCGACTTGGCAGCCACGGGGATAGGTGAACCATAGCTGCTGGCTGTGCCCACTGTATCGCCCAAAGATGCAACCAACGCTGCCGCGCAAATCGCAAAAATCACCAAGTAGGCAACGCGAACGACGACAATCTTCCTGCCATAAGCCCACGTGCAAATTTCTCGCCAGAGAATGGGGTTGTCCCACACGGCTCGCGATGGTGGCTGCTTTGTTTTCGCAACCGAGCCATCGAGTGCAACTTCGTTGATGGCGGTCGACGGCCCACGACGTTCAAGGACTTGGGTGGGGTTCCATACGCGTACCCGAGCAATAGCCCACAGATTTAATAGCACCGCGGCCATCGTTGAGAAAAGTAAGAACAACCCTACCGAACCGCTCAGCCAGGTAAATGCGGAGACGTGTGTGGGTGATGGCCTGACTGCAGCAACCATGGCTCGCATTGGGGTTAGTGCCGCCGCCCATTGTTCCACAGGGTGGCCGGCCCAACTTTCTCCAAAAACACCAGCTGCGATAATCTCGCCTCCTAGCAACCACATCACCAGCAACAGCGTGGTCATGGCCAGCGATTGAAATGTTTTCTCTCGCCACAAAGCAATGGTCGACCCTAAGCTTCCCGCCACGACTGCCGCAGTAAATGTGACCGCGACGACCCGAAGTACTTGCGTATACGAAATACCTCCGAGCAAAGTGAGCAGAATTAGCAAGGCAAATCCAGCACCGATTAACACCAGCACGCCGAGCATGCTGGCCAGCAATTTGCCAAGCACAAGCTCTGTATTGCTAAGATTGGTCATGAGTAGCAGATCGAGTGTTCGCCGGTCTTTTTCTTGTGCAACTGCCGCCGCAGTGAGCAGCGCCGAGAAAGCAATTGCCATCGCTAACTGAATCGGAGCCAATAGCACAAACACCGAGGACCCAAACCGGGCTAAATCGCCCAGCCCCCGTACCGACTGCGAGCCGATAAGAATCAGCCATGCGGTGAGGACTAGCCCAAACAGCGAGGCAACGTAAACCGCGCGGGATAGATAGAGCCACCAACCTCGAGGGGCGGTGGTAGTTTCGCGATTAAAAACCGGTCCGACGAGCAATTCTAGAATTTCCTTGGAGTCAACCGGTGTCAGAGAAAGAAGTGTTACACACGGCTTTGTGGAGGCGTGGCTTTGTCCTTTCACTATAAGCGGCATGGTGAGGAGAGTCGAGCAGGCCTCGACAATGTTTGAATCGTCTCTACGATCGTTACAGCCAACGCAAACTGCCCATCTCGGGGGCTCAGGCCCATGAAGATCATATGGTTCTTGTGGACAGTAGGTTGAATTCGTCTAGAATGAACGGAAACCCTTTTACAACCTAGTTTTGGCATCGATCGTCCGTTTTCACTCTGGCCGAGATGATGCTCAACTTTGAGGAAAAAACATGATTTTTTGCAAGGTATTCCCTGTGACCTGTCGAACCTCTTTTGCACTGTTGGTAGCGGCCCTTCTGGGCTTCGCCACGGGCACCTCAACGATAGCCCATGCTCAAGAATCGTCTGCACTCGACAGCCTGACTACCAAAAGTCTTATTGGCGAAGCGGTTTCTCTTTCTAATCGAGACTACCCCGAAATCGAAAAGGCCATCCAACGATTTCGAAACAGCGATAGCAGAGGTGCCTTTGAGTTCTTAAAATCGGCCACGGAAAAATACCCCAAGCTCCCACCAGCAGAAGTCATTTTTGCACGTATGCATCTAGTGGTTCGTAACGCTCAGGCATTGCGAGTTGCTCAACACTGGCTCGAAATGGCAGTGAGTGAACACCCCGACGACCCAGAAGCCTATCTGATTCTTGCAGATCAGGCGTTCAGCAGCGGTCGCACAGCGGAATCGTTGGCTCTGTTTGAATATTCGATTCCGCTGGTCGAAAAGTTCAGTGCCAATAATAAGCGGAAAGGAAAGTTCCGTATTCGTATTCTCGCTGGGCGGGCCGCCGTTTCGCAACGACGTTCTCGTTGGGAGGAAGCCCAACAACGGCTTCAGGAGTGGGTAGAAGCTGATCCCGAGAGTGCAATTGCTCACCAACGCTTAGGCGATGTCCTATTTCACCTAGAAAAACATAGCGAATCTTTAGAAGAATTCACCAAGGCTCATAAGCTCGATACCAAAGATGTCGTCGACCACCCGTACATTTCGATAGGCAAGCTTTTTTCGAAGGCAGACGATATCGAAAAAGCCCGTAAGGCTTTCGAGCAAGCTTATAACGAGGATAAAGCCAACGAAAAAGTAGCGCAAGCCTACGTCGACTGGCTTATTTCACAAGATGAATTAGAGTCTGCTCATGCCGCCGTAAAAAGATTGCGAGAGCAGCAGCCCGATCTAAAATCTGGTCTTATGCTCGATGGTATCCTCAGCGTGATGCAAGGCAATCGCAACGAAGCAATCAGCACGATGACCGAGATTCTGGGTGTTGATCCCTCGAACTCCCGAGCCACTGATCTGTTGGCTTTGCTGCTCATTGAAAGCGAGGATGTCGCAGACCAAGAAAAGGCAATGCGCTATGCACAGGTTAATTCGCAGCGATTTTCTGATAACTCGCAGGTCAATGTCACTCAGGGCTGGGTGCTTTTTCAATTAGGTAGAAAAAACGAAGCGCAGCAATATCTAAGTCGAGTGCAGCAAAACACGCTTAATTCAGATTCCTATTTTCTGCTGGCGAAAATGATGGTTGAAAACAACAAAAAAGACCAGGCAATCAAAACCCTGAAGGCGATTATCGGGAATGAGTCGGGGCTTTTCATCTTTCGGCGTGAGGCAGAAAAATTCCTCGCAGAAATCGAAGCCGAGTAAGCGATTTTACCACTAGCGCATTAAAAAGGTCATAGCAAGTCGATCCGTCGTCTTGCTATGACCTTTATCCTGAAGCAAAACACTCGCGTGTTTCACCCTCCCGTTACTTTTGTAATGTTTCTATCGGCCAGTACATGCCGTGCGCTGTAGCCCAATTTTTACGCTGTCGCCAATTCGGTCGAGTTTTTCGATTACGAAAAGAAAGCAGGCAGAACTTCACGAGGAAGCTCTGCCTACTTTCGACCAGCTTCGATCTGGTGGGCCACACTCCCCAGTAGGCTTCACCAAGTTCAATGCCGGCACGAATGGGTCAATATTGTGTTACGGTTGAGTCGCTTCAGCCTTCGTCGGATTTCCGAGAGAAGGCAGCACCTGCTCTCGTTCCACCGATTGGGGGCCAATGAAGACGCGTTGTTCGTCTTGGTCGTCCAAGGGTGTCAGATCTACGTTAGCGAGCAAACCATCGCCTTCCACGGGAATGCTGCCCAACCCCTCGAGCCCAGGAGTTTCCACATTGGGCAAGGGATAAACGCTGACGACCTCAGGCGAGTACCATGCGATCGCTCCGCCACAGGCGGGCCCGCATTCGTTTCGATAGCAGCCTTTGCCACACCCGGCCCGTCGTGGGCGAGACGCACATAGAGGCTCACAGCCACATGAGGCCTTATAAACGTGATTTTTTCGGTGATAATGCCAAGGCCCATAGATGCCGCAATAGCCTGAGTGGAATGGATGGCACCACCCACAGGCTGGCGAATTGGTATGGCTCGTCTTGCAGGGACTAAAAAGCCCGTAGCGGCAAGAAGATGAATGACGGGGTACGAAGTAGTCCTGATTCCAATTCCAATTCCAGGTACAGCCACAGCCGTCTTCACTGGGCACGACCGACCCATAAGTCTGCCAAAACAGTCTCGCTTCGGCGGTGGTCACACAAAATAGTGAAGCCAACAGGCTCAATAGCAGGATTCGTTTCATTGGGGATTTCTCGTTTTGTGCTTCGTGGGGAGGGAGAACGGATCGTTGCCACGTGCAACTATTGAAACATGGGTCACACCTGGGTGTTGAGCAAATGCAACATGCCAACTTTTTGTAACCCAAACAGTTCCCGTCTCCGTTACAATCCGAGTTCTCTAGTTTTCTAACTCCGCTCTCCAATTCACCTGGTATCGATTATTCCCGTGGCAACAGTCGTAACGACATCAAACATCGCCGACTGGGTTGCCTGCGCCGGGGCAAGTTGCCTAGCCATGATTCTGCTGCGACTCTTCCGCAACTTTCGCGGCACGACGCTGGCGGCCCCCTGTCTTTGGGTGATTCTTTCGGCCGCCAGCTTGGCACTCCTAGCGGCAGTCGAGGCTGCCCGTCCAACTTCAACCCTAGGCCTAGACACCCTTCGCTTTGCCATCGCGGCAACCACCTTGTGCCCTGTCATGGCTGTGCTGGGCGCCAAGCGTCCGCAAGATCGCGGCTGGCAGTGGATCGTTTTATCGTTGTGGGTCGTGGTCGTTTGGCCAGCCGCCCAGGCCGTCATTCTTCCGACGGGCACCCATGTCGAGTTATTTATCGCTTGGAAACTTTTTCTCTTGGGCCTCGTCGCCATCGGCCTGCTCAACTACTTGCCCACCCGTTTTTGGCTTTCATCGTTCTTGGTCGCCGTCGGTCAACTCATTCTTTTCGATAGCTACCTCTGGCGTTGGAATTTTCACCCCAGCAGCCTAACGCTCCCGCTTGCCGTGGCTTGTTTTCTTGCTGCAACAATAGTGGCCACGTTACACTCTTGGCGCAATTCGACATCGCCCTGCCCCGCGGACTCACCAAGCCTCGATACCTACCAACAGCAATGGCACACGTTCCGCGACGCCTACGGCGCGTTTTGGGCGTTGCGAATTCTCGCCCGTGTCAACGAAACCGCCGCCCTGCGTCATTGGCCAATTCGCCTTACCTGGATCGGTTTTGTACCGCACCCTTCAAATGCCACTAACACCGTTACCACCAATCAACTCGCCGAATTATCCCAAGCTATGTCCACCCACCTGCGCCGCTTCAACAAGCCCTAACTGGGCTGTCCGGTCCGCAGTGTTTGCCTGGGAAAACTCAGCGGTGAGTCTGCTTGGCCAATCGCGGAGTCTCTCTCAATCCTCGTTGTCGGGCCGGTAGCGACGCATTTGCTTTCGTTTTGATTTCTGCTGTTTACCTTGCAGTCGTCGTTCAATCGATCCTCGAGTGGGCCGGGTTTTTATCCGTGGCCGTGGGGCGACGAGTACTGCGAGTATTAAGTGGCGGAGTTTTTCGTAGCAGGCGGACACATTTCGAAGTTGTTCGCGGTGTTGATCGCTGGCAAGGACGATTTCTCCAGTCTGGTTGATTCGAGTGGAAAACCGTACTAGAAATCGATTTTTTGCCCCCACAGGCAAGCATTTTGTCTGCGCGACATTCCAACGCAACACGGCTTTGCTATTCACCTTGTTGACGTTTTGCCCCCCTGGCCCAGCGCTGCGGGCATAGGAGAGTTCGATCTCGGTAGCAGGGATTGAGATTTCAGAATTGATTACCAGGGGACGAGACATTGAGCCGGCCTATTGCGGATTGACCGGCGTTAACATCTGTTCGAATGTCTGTTTTGAAGAAGTGAGCAAGTGTTGGTAGTCGCTCAGTTCGATGTCCTGCCCCGCTAGTTCGATATCGAAATCACCCTGGTAACCTGCTTCTAAGATGCATTGCATAATCTCGGGCAATGGGACGGAGCCTTTTCCTAGCGCACAGCGATCTTGATCGATACCGTGGGCGATTTTTCGATCTCCCAATTGAACTAGCGCGGTATAAGGCACAATCTCTCGTAGATTTGCGAGTACGGTGCGGTCGTGTCCGAAGTGGTATGCGTCAAAGACCAGTTTCAAATGGGGCGTCGAGTAACTTTCAACCAGGGCGATGGTCGACTCTAGGTCGGTAAGAAACGTCCACTCCGTGGCACATGCCGGGTGCATCGGCTCAATGGCTAAAGTAACCTCCGCATCGTCGGCTAACTCGAGGAGTGTATCGATCGCAGTTCGAAAAAGTCGTTCTGCGTGTCGAAAGGTATGATTGTTTCGTCCGCCCGGATAAACGACCAAGCAACCAGCGTTCATCGCTGCCGCCAATCGAATTGCATGTATTGCGTCGTCGAGAGCCTCACGATGGCTGCGACCATCGTTGCCAGTGAAGCCGCCCGCCCAAAGTAAATTGGTGACCCGCAAGCCACTTTCGGCTAGTAGATCGACGCCTTCTTCTTCGCCGAAGTCGGCCAGCTTCTGCCGCCAGACGCCAATGGCTTCGTAGCCTGCAGAGACATATCGCTGCACATCTTGCTCGAACGACCAACGATAGGTCGTCACTTCGTTCATCGATAATTTTGGCAACGACATTGATGACTAGCCATCCATTGAACAGAGTTGGTTTCCTTACCACCAGTAGCCGACGGGTTCGTTCGGCAACGCAGTTGAGTATCGAAAAATCGGATGGCGGTGTAAAGCTGGACCCCTCAAGAACTCCTATCCCGTACCCTCCGTGTCTGGTGGGCTACTATCGCTAGAAAAAGATGCTATCAGCAATATCTCAGGGCGGCTGCCATAGGACGCATAAACACCTAAAATGGCCTTTAAGTGAGTAACCATTGCTCATTGTTGGCCCCCAGTCTATGGTAGGGGTGCGGGGGGGCTCTCGTTTTCTCTGGGAAAATTGGGTAGCCGACCTGGGATTATTAGGGGAGCCGTGGCCAACCGTTCTGGGCAGTGGCTGGCACGTATGGTGCGCCTGCTCGATCTGTGCTCTCTAGTAGGCCAGGGATGGGGATGGATTTCGACAAAGTGAACTCAACGACCCTGCTTTGGTCGTAAATACTAGTGATCTGAAAAAACGGTTGGCACATCCTACGCGGGCGGCGGAAGGATTCTTAGTGCGTTGCTGCACTGAACTATTCTTTCCGATTTCTGCGTCGGTTTCCACTTGCCCAAAAAAGAGTGGCCGGAGATTGAACCCATGGCAATTCGACTATTAGTTGCCGATGACCATCCCGTGGTAAGAGCCGGTGTAATCAGCATGGTCGAAAAGACCGAGGTTGATATCATCGCCGAAGCTGAAAACGGTGCTCAGGTTTTACCGCTTGCGCTGGAACTAAAGCCTGATCTTGTGTTGCTTGATGTTCGGATGCCGGGTGGCGATGGCATTGCTTGTTTGGCTCGCCTTCGCACGGAGATGCCTGATTTGCCCGTGCTGATGTTTAGCACGTACGACAACCCCACTTATATCGCGAGGGCTGTGGCGTTGGGGGCGGCGGGCTATCTTGTGAAATTGGCTACTCGCGATGAACTGCTTGCAGCGATCCGCCGCGCAGCGGCTGGGGAGTCGATTTGGACCCGCGAGGAATTGCGCCGCGTGACGGGTGCGCTTTCGACTCCGCGCGTGGAGATTGATCTTGAGGTTCCGCTAACCAAGCGCGAAAGCGAAGTTCTTAAGCAGCTTGCGCAAGGGTTGAGTAACAAGGAGATCGCCTTGGCACTTTCGATAAGCTACGAGACGGTCAAAGAGCACGTCCAACACATTCTACGCAAGGTTGGCGTTTCAGATCGTACTCAGGCAGCAGTTTGGGCAGTACGAAAAGGGCTCGTGTAGGGCAATCGCAAGAAGCATCTTCTGTGGGTTAATCTACCAGCCGCTTTTGCCCTATGCACGGATTGATGCTAGACGTGGTGCAAATCAGTGCCCTGTCTGCACTCAGGAGAACTGCAAAGTCGGTACGACCAATCAAAAGGCAGAAAGAAAAATTTACCACAGAGGACACAGAGAAAAACTTGTGTTCTAGGCACTCTGTGCTCCTCTGCGTCCTCTGTGGTAATCCTTCTTTTCCCGCTCTGTTTGCCGACAACGTAGCCAATTCGACAGGCGGCGGATCGTCAGCAGGTGGGGCCATCTATGCTGGAGGCGGCAATTCAAATCTATTTTCGCTAGCGGCGTGACAAACGGGCGGCGATTCGGCCTTGTGGAATAGGGATTTCCGGTTGATTTGGAAAGGGAAGTGTAAAACCCCCTGGTGTTTTTACTTGCCTATTTATTGCGATTCGCCAAATTCGTAGCGACGGATTAGAATAGATGAACAATACGCTTGACAGCCCCCCCCCCCCGGTAAGATAGGCTGAAAGACCAACAGAGGAGAACCGAGCGATGAATCACTTTCTTTTACAGGTTTGCAGGCGGGTGATGCCGAGCGTTCGCGGGTTGCATTTAGTGGGTGCGTTGGCACTGACGATGGGAGTGTTGCTAGGCAATTGGTCCAAACTTCAGGCTGCGCCGGTGACGTTTGCGTTTGAAGCAAGCGTCGGTTCCATATCTCCCGGTGCATCCTTCGATTCAGATATCATCCTCGCCGTGGGTGACGTGATTACCGGCCAGTTTACGTTTGAACCCAACGCGGGTGACGGGAATTCATCGTTTGAAGTCAATCAACCATACGCTTTTTCGTTAGAAATCAATGGCGTAGAACTCTCTACAGCAGCTTATAGGGCAACCTCACGCGATGACGCCGTTATCCTAGTGGACTGTATAGACTTATCTTGTCCTAGCGTCCTGGACATCCTTGAATTGGATGGAAATGGCTTGTCAGCCTCCAACGGCACTGTGTTGCCAAACTTGGCCTCAGAATCGTCAGGTTTTCGGCTCAGTCTTGTGGCAAGTGCCGATCCAAATATTCTTGATGGAAATTTCGATCCAATTCCTCTCATCGTGGTTCTAGATGCTGCCACTATCCCAGCGGATGTCGGAATATGGAATCAATTCTTGGGAAGGTCGTTGCAAGTTTGGCTTGGAGATAGTCAAGGTGGAACCTTTTCGCTAAACGCAACGGTTGGACAGTTCACGGTTGTGCCGGAGCCGTCCAGTGTTTCCTTGGTTAGTTTCGGTATCATAATAGTCGGATTAGTAGCAAGAACTGGTAGAATTTTTTGAAAGCAGCATTAACAGTTCGTTCAAAAGGACTATTGACATGAGATTATGGAGAATGGGTCGTGTGCGGAAGAATCGGAACAAAACTACTTCCAATAGGCGTCTTCGGATCGAACAACTTGAGGAAAAAAGGCTGTTGGCAATCGTTTGGGCTAATGAATTGGATGTGAATGGCAACTTTGATATCAACAACGGATTTCAAGCGCAATTCGGTAATGACACTGCAATAGCTCGCGAAATTGTCAATCGAGCGATTGACGATTGGGAAAGGGTCATTACCGGTTTCAACTACGCCGAAGACAACGACGGTAATCCTAACAACAATCTTAACGATGAGTTTCAGCTTGATGTTTTAGCAGCTGATCTTGGAGGTGGCACGCGCGGCCAGGTTGATCCTGCTAACTCGACATTCAATATTGACAGCTCTCCCACGGCTGGGACAGTGAGTCTAGATGATAACGCTGGCGGTGCCGGTTGGTTCTTCGACTCGACTCCGCTTGACGATGCCGAGTTCACATCTATCGCTGATTCGTTTTCGGCTAGTTTTATTGACGTCGCTGCTGTTGCTCAGACAAGAAGAGACGATTTTTATCGTACTGTAGTGCACGAAATCGGCCATACCGTAGGCTTTGCCCCTGCCCCCGGTTTCGCCATAGACGCGATGCTCACAAACCTTGTGGATGTCAATGGTAATCCCGTTCGATATCTGGGTCTAAGCAATCAGAACCAACTAACACGGTTCGAGAGCACCCGAGCCAACCCAGAGTTTGACATAACTGCGACCTTCAACGGTGGGCACATCTACGAAGGCAGTGATATCTACTTGTTAGAAGGGGTAGCTGGCGTACTGCCCGACCCAGTCACGGTTTTTGAACAGGGAAACCCAACGGCTCCTATCGCCTTTGAAACGCATCCCAATGACTTGTTAAACTCGGGAATCACAGTTCCAGGTGGAGCTTTCAACCCACAAAACGAGACGGTAAGGCAATTCATCAGCGACCTGGACGCTATGATCCTCGCCGATGCCTACGGCTACACGGTCACGCTGCCGAGTGATCTTTTCGTCAACGATGCGCTCCCAGACGACGAATTTTCTACCGGCACGGCGCAAATTTTGCTCGATCCGTTGACCGATACGCTTCTCGTGCAGGGGTTGTCGCAGGATCCGACCGACTTGACGATGCAGGTCGATGATACAATCAATGTCACCGTGGATGATCAAGGCACATCGGCAATGGACGATGACGAGATCGTTGTTGCTGTTACCTATACGCTTGACGATGGGACCGCACGAAACCTGACTCGAAGAATCAATGCTACCCGTGTCAGCCAAATCCTGATCACCGGCAACGGAGGTACCGACAACATCACATTCGACCCGGCGCTTACCGACCTCGTGCAAATGATCGACTTCGTCGTCAGCAGTAATGTAGACATCCTGGAAGCCGCGGGAGAGAGCACCACCGATGGCATTGTCGACATCAGCAACATTATCCCCGGCAACCAAACCACACTCCGCGCTGCAATTATCGAAGCGAATGCAGGAACTGGCGCACAATCGATTTATGTTGGTCGGAACACCTACAATCTCACGCTCACCGGCACCGGCGGTGATACGCAGGGCGACCTCGACATCACCGGCGACTTAACAATCGTCGGCGCAGGGGCCGGGCTGAGTGTGATCGACGCTTCGGCGATAAACGACCGGATTTTTGAGATCGCTCCGAATGGTTCCCTCGATATATCGCGAACCACACTCACAGGAGGAGGGGTGGGCACGACGGGCGTTTCCGGCACTGCCTTTATGGTTTGGGGGGACGCCTCTCTGAAATTGACGGACAGTGCTGTGGTCAACAACAGTTCCACCGTGGATGGTGCGGGGATTCGTTCGAGAGGTGGCAGCGTCGAAGTTCGGCGTAGTGTCTTCACCAACAACGCAAGCACGGCAAGCAACAAGACAGGCATCTATGCGAGCGATGGCGGCTCGCTCACGATTGGCGAATCGATCTTCGCGCTCAACACCGCAGTAGGTGCCACGCAATACCCCAACATCCTTGCCCTCGGCTTGGGCTCGGCAGCAGTGAGCCTGGGAAACAATGTTTACGACAACCACAATCCGACATCCAACGATTACGAGTTCAACGAGAAGAACGATCTCGATCTGACGGGAACAAATATAGATTATGTTGTCACTAGTATGGTCGATCGGATCGATGCCACGGACGACGACCATGCCTTGTCTCTCCGCGAAGCGGTCATTGATGCAAATGGAGATTCGATGGCATCGGTCATACTTACTCCAGCTTGGACGCACCATCTCACGCTCACCGGCACAGGCGGTGATACCCAAGGCGACCTCGACATCACCGGCGACGTGACCATCGTGGGCGCGGGGGCAGGTCTGACGGTTGTTGACGCTTCGGCAGTGAATGACCGGGTTTTTCACATGACCCAAGGTACGAGTCGTCTTGACCTGTCGCGAATGACCCTTGCGGGCGGGAACACGACCTCAAGTGGCGGGGCAATCTATGCTGAAGCCGGCATTTCTCTCGGACTGGATCAAATGGCCCTTGTTGGCAATCACGCCGACAACGCCGGCGGCGGTATCCTCAATAATATCACGACGTCAATCACGCAGAGTGTGATAACCAATAATTCCGCCGGGAGTACCTCGCTGGGGGGCGGAGGCATTTACAGTTCGATTGTGTCGTCGTTTACGATGGGTAGCACGATTGTCGCGGGGAATGCTGCCCCAATGACGCCTGATATCAATGTGCATACTAGTGCTGCGGGTGCCTCACAGGGTAATAACATTCTCGGCGGTCAGGCCGGCGGGTCGCCTAATCAGTGGAATAAATTCGGTGCTGCGGATGATCTGGTAGTCGCAGACGCCAACTTCTTTGTCACTAGTGTGGCTGACACATTTAACCATTCCGATGACGTTCGAGCACTCTCTTTACGAGAGGCCGTCGATCTGGCTAATCAATCCGCCGGTATGTCCTCGTTGCTGATGCCCGCTTGGGACTTTGTCCTAACTCGCGACCGGGCAAGCTTTGGCAACGGCAGTGCAACCGACATGGACGTGGCGTTTGGCGATTTAGACATCAGCGAGTCGTTGACGATTCGTGGCATCAACGGTGCGACAAGCGTCCAGTGGCGAGCAGGCGTAGTCGACGCCATATTCGACTTGCTAGGCGACTACGACGGAAATGGTATCACCAATGCTGACGATGGCGATGCGGACGGTGCCGACTTTTTGGCATGGATGCAGCAAAATGGTTCAGGGACGACAGGAGTGACGCTTGAACAGTTTAGTGCCGACGGCGATGATGACGGGGACGTAGACGCAGCCGACCTTGCCGTCTGGAGCGCAAATTTCGGCAACACGTTTGTGATGGACAACATAATCTTGCCACCGCTCGTGTGATTCTTGGCTACCTTGAGTCGGGTATTTTTTCGGCAACGACCGTATAGCCGTAAGCTTTGCGTCCTGTTGAATTGGCCGCAATAGAAAAAGAGCCCCTTCGACTTGGCCGTCCTTTTTGTTACGCAGGCACTCGAGATTGCGCTGCGAATGAACTGAGTCTTCGGTCCAGTTAGCCGACGGCAACCCTCATCGAAAGGGCCCTCATTCACCCGAATCTTATACCGGCCCAGGTGGCAAGGCAAGAAAAACTATTTTCTCTCGGGAAAAGACCGATCGAACGGTTTGCTTGAGGGCACCGATCGGGTTAGCGATGAATTGTTCCGCCAGCGGAAGCGTCCATGCGAGTCATGGCTTGTCGAACCCCAGCCGCATAGCGGTCGGGTTGGCTTGCAAATCGGTCCATCGTGTCTTTGCTGCTAAACAAGTAGAAAGCGCCACGGTATTCAAAGCCATATTTTCGACTGCCTTCGACGGTCTGGTTTTCTTCCAACAATTTGACCGCATCCATTCCAGAGAAGACCGGGCTGAACGCATCGGGGTTGGCTAAGAACTGTTGACGCTGCTGCTCTCCTGTGAACAAGTAAGTACGTCCGCGATGGGTTGCGCCAAATTGCGAGTTGCCCATCACCCATTTGTGGACTTGCTTGAGGGTCACTGGACAATATCCCTCGAAAGCTAGGGGCGCGCTTCCTGGTGGTAGCTGTGGAGGGCCTGCCTGCTTCGGTGGTGTAACGGTTGCTTGAGTATTCGCAGCCGTGGAACGGTAAGCAACGGCTGCGACCTGAGGCTGAGCTGATTGTTGAACCGCGGGTGTTGCTGGCGGCGGAGTGAAAGTCGGTTGCGTCACCACTTGTCGTGTGGCTGCTGGTGGTGTCGGAGGAGACGTAGTCGCATAGCGATTGCTATAGGTGGGAGCAGCAGGAGGTGCGGTGACAGCAGGCGCTGGTGGCGTTTGGGGCGCAGAGGCATAAACATTATTGGTAACTTGAGGGCTACTCACAGCCACCGGGGCGCTTTGTTGATTTTGCTGTGTAGGTTGCACTGCTGGAGTTGCGTTAGAAGCGATAGCGTTTTGATATTGCCCGACCTTCAAGCCAGCATATGCTGCTTGGACGGGTGGTTGCATGGCAGTTTGGTGTTGTGCCGTCGACTGACGGTAGTGTTGAACGAGATTGGCTAGTTGTGTCCCATAATCTGCTGGCCTTAGTGGGCAACTGAGAGACGCGATTACGTTTCCCTGAGGCGTCAAAACGACATCGGTGGGGACTCTTGTGATGTTGTAAGCGTTTGCAAGCGCTGGGGACAACTCGACATTGACTTTGATAGGCGTAAAATTTTGTTCGAGCAGAGCGCTGATTTGTGGCTGCGAGAAAACATCGCTATCTAGTTTTCGGCAAGGGCCACAGCTAGGCGACCAAAAGTGCATCAGAAGGAGCCGCCCCGATTGAGCTGCTTCGATCTTGGCTGCATCCACATTGGTTCGCCAATTGACGATATCTGCTTGGGCACTCGCAGAAAGTAAGGCGATGCCTACGAAGAATGCTGTGAGTCGTAATTGATAAGTCTGCCGAGTGGCCATGGCGATTCCGTTCGCGTGAAAAGTTACTGTTTTGAGCGAGTCAACGTGGACTAGAGGACTAGCCCGCTTCTGTCCACTACTCGGATACATCGGAAAGCAATCTGACGGGACTTTGCTAAAAGCAGACGATTAGCGAAACTTTGCCGAATTTTACGCCTTTCGCTAGTAATCCAAAGCATCCCTTGGGATGCACTTAAACCTCAGGAAATAAATGACTTACGTCGAAGTCAAAGGTACTCCTGGACTTTGCACTGCTAGCATTTTTCTGCTAGACTGATCTGCGCAGTAGTCGACTAATTGGCTAGCTGGCTAGACGGTTGAGTGGGGGTGAAAATATCCGCATTCTGGGTCGAAATCAGATAATTCCGACGATTCTTTTAACAAAAGTCAACGAATTATCGTACAATGAACAAGCTAGCTTGACAGATGCGCCGTAGTGACTAATATTGGCGATGAGTTCACAGCCCTGCTATGAATTGGCAGGTTCTATAGGCCACGTTTGTTTGGTTTCTTCGCTTTGGGTGTCGTTAAGGGATAAGCAGATTGACACCAGTGCGAGGGCTACCGGGCCGCCCCTCCTTGAGACATTTTTTTGAGTCGGGCGCAATTTGGCGGACGTCCTTGATTACTAAGCTACGCGATATTGTGGAGCGATAGTTCAAGGGCAGATTTGCCGGAGAAATTTTCAATGCAACCCTAGACCGATCGCGGTTGGCCGCGTTGGTAGGGTAGGAATTACGGATTTTTTGGCTGCACTATTGTGCATGCAAGTCTTACAAGACTGATTCTCGCCGAAGAGTTTTGCATGCCGAACAGGTGCTAGTGATTTGCCATACGGAGGGCGGTTTCTGGGGTGGGGATGTCTTGACTCTGTTTTTTGTCGAAGCTCAGTTCGTCGAATGACGGTTTTGATAGCAGCTTGTACCCCTCAGCTTAGTTGCACTCTTACAACAGTACAGAAAAACACTTTTACCAGGGTTGCTTGCGGCCTGGAAAAGAGGTGTCTTGCAAGCCCCTCAATTTTTTTGAGTCTTGGAAGATACGCCAAGCAGATTGCCAGAACATCTGAATATGGCATGACGGTTTGCCAGCTACCGATGGGGTAACAGTTGGCTGCAGGCGGCTTTAGTTGAGCACGATCAATTACTAAATGTGATCGAAGAGATGTCGCTAGATGGACTCAGGTTGGGGCCGTGGCGATAGCAGGCTAAGTTGATTGGCCCCAAAAATACATTCACTCGAGGTGCTTATTGCTGCGAGTAATGGTTCTACGTGTTTTGTAAAAGACGAAGTGAGGATGAACCTTCTGATGGCGAAAAAACAAAGGTCTGGCGGACGATACCGCGGACGAAACAACAACAACAATAATAACAATAACAACGGGCGTCCTTCGAACCGCCAAGGTGGTGGTCGAGGTGGAAACCGACGCCGCAATCGTTACCAAGATCGCAATCGCGAACCCGACTACCAGGAAAGTGGAGATCCACTACCGCTGGTTCCTGGTTCAGGCGTGTTGGAGATGCACCCCAACGGCTATGGTTTTTTACGCGATCCGGCTGCTAACTTTAATCGTGAACGCACCGATCCATTTGTTCCAGGGACGATGATCGAAAAGTTTGGCTTGCGAGAGGGCCTGTTGCTTCACGGCATGGTTCAAAGACATCGCAAGCAGCAAGGGCCTCGATTACGAGAGCTTCTTGATGTCGACGGAATGGCCCCCGAAGACTACGTGAATGTCAAGACTTTCGATCAGCTCACCCCGATTACTCCAGAGCAGTGGTTTCAATTAGAAACTGGTTCTGAGCCGATCAGTACACGGGTTATGGATCTGCTTACCCCGTTGGGTAAGGGGCAACGCGCGCTGATCGTCGCTCCGCCTCGGACAGGTAAAACGGTGCTTCTGCAGCAAATCAGCAACGCCGTTTCGCAAAACTACCCTGAAGTTTCGATGATCATGTTACTGATTGACGAGCGTCCCGAGGAAGTGACCGACATGCGGCGTAGCATTCGCGGCGAAGTTTTCGCGAGTAGCCTAGACAACGATGTCGAAAGCCACGTTCGCCTATCGCAGTTGACCGTCGCACGTTGCCAACGACTCGCCGAGATGGGCAAAGATGTATTTATGTTAATGGATTCGATCACTCGATTGGCTCGGGCATTCAATAAGTGGGTGGGTAACACGGGTCGTACGATGAGTGGTGGCGTCGACATCAAAGCGATGGACATCCCCAAAAAACTTTTTGCGACGGCACGTGCATTTGAAGAAGGCGGATCGCTGACGATCATTGGCACGGCGCTGATCGACACCGGGAGCCGTATGGACGAACTCATTTTCCAAGAGTTCAAAGGCACTGGGAACATGGAGCTGGTGCTGGACCGCAAATTGGCAGACCGCCGAGTTTGGCCTTCGATCGACATCGAGCAGTCAGGCACACGACGCGAGGAGAAACTACTGCCACCAGAAACACTGCATGCGGCTACCATGCTTCGTCGGACGCTTTCGTCGATGCACCATATCGATGCGATGGAGCAGCTGACTAGCAAACTGGCGAAGTTCAAGTCGAACGATGAGTTTGTCAATCTTATCCAAACGGCAGACTGATTGGTGAAACTAGGTGGATAACCAAAAACACTGGGCAGGGTGCAGCAGCCGATCTACCGCCGTTGCCACAGCGGCCCACCATTTCTATGATAAGTCCAACGCACTCGCGTTCGGAGGGTAAGCGAATGGCTAGCGGCCTGATTGGAATTCAGGTGCCCCGCAAGGGGTTGTGGGTTCGAGTCCCATGCCCTCCGCTCTGACGACTGTGACAATTGAGGTCGAAAGGACGCTAGCCCGTTGTTCGGCAACGGGTTTTGTCTTGCGCAATCAGAAAGCAAACGAAACCGAAAATTGCCGGCAAGTATCATGCTAAGTCAGCCGCAAAATAAATATTGGTATAAGCCTCGAGTCGACGCGACAGTTACCGAATTATCCTTATTAGGCCAAAACTTTAGGCCGTACCGACGTCGTACTGACCTCGCCTAGTCAATCAGTCCTCTATCATGAATAGACGCCTCAACGATTCCAAAAGTCCCGTGGGGGTGCCATTTTTCGAGGCGTTGCTGAGCGATTCAAGCAGCGGGTGTAACATTTTGTTCACCAGCCGGTCAGCAAATTGCTCGATTTCCGTGCGGCTGCTATTGTCCAGTTGGGGGAGTTTGTGAAACAACCGCTCCAGTTCGGCTTGTTTGGGAGCATGCAGCCTTCGGCGGAGACGGTTGATTACCAAGGTGGTGGCACGGTGCGCTGCAGCGGAAGCAAAGAGATCGGTTTCTTCCAGGATTATTTCTTCAGTGAGGGGCATCTTTGTGGTTCGACTATGGCAATCCGATTCATCAGTGGCTTCGACGGACTGATTACTTTCCTTGCTCCAGCAGCCACCGGCTGGAGCGACTCGTTGCCGAGTGGGAATTGCACCTGCTGAAAATTGCCGCCTTTTCATAGCACACACTCTTGCGGGGTATGCGTTGGCAGGTAGACGCAATCGGGCTCCGACTCCAAGGGGTCTCCAGTCACGGCATAGGCCCGACTTCTGCTGCCGCCACAGACGCGGCGGTATTCGCAGTCGCCGCACTTACCTTTCAGTCGGTCGGGATTGCGAAGGGCGCGAAAAATAGGATGGTTCTGATAGACATCCACCACGGAATCTAGCGGAAATCGTCCGCAGAGCAACGGCAAAAATCCGGCTGGATAGATTTCCCCAGTGTGGCTGACAAACATAACGCCTTTACCATCCCCTGCTCCTAATGGTGCCCGATGCCCCACGGAACGGCCCGTTTGCGCGTTGGGAGCCGACTGGGGATTGCCTTGCTGTTGTAGAACATAGCGGCGGTAATGGGGGGCTTCGGTTGTCTTCACAGCATAAGGCTGATTTTGCGCATGCCTCCACAGATGTTCGAAGACCACTTCGCACTCGTCTGCTGAAATGCGTTCTTCCTCAACACCTCGTCCGACGGGAACCAGAAAGAAGACCGACCACATGGCAATGCCACGCATTGCCAGCAGTTCAGCGATGTCATCGATTTGCTCAAAATTGCGACGGGTGATCGTGGTATTTACTTGTATTCCCAGTCCCAATTCGACTGCGTTGTCCATCATTTTAAGCGTGCGATCGAAGCTTCCTTGCCAACCACGAAATGCGTCGTGGGTTTTCGCATCGGCGCCGTCTAGGCTAATTCCCAATCGCGACACACCTGCTTCGCGTGCAGAGCGAAGAGCCGAAGAAGTAGCCAAAGCCGTTGCTGAGGGCGTCAAAGCCACCTGAAGCTTTTTCGCTGTTGCGTAACGAATCAGCTCGAAAAGGTCCGGTCTTTTCAACGGATCGCCACCGGTCAAGACCAGCACGGGTGGCCGAGGAAATGCGATCAACTGATCGATCAGGGCCTTAGACTGCACGGTCGAGAGTTCAGTGGGGTTTGCATTCGGCTGGGCAGACGCACGACAGTGTTTGCAAACGAGGTCACAGGCCTGCGTCACCTCGTAGTAAAACATAAGCGGGCTGTGAGCAAAGTCGGCATACTTGTAGTCCCAGGCATTCATCGGTTTTTGTCACCCAGTTAATTGTCTGTTAGCTGCCTTGGTGGTGGATACGCCAAGCTCCACTAAAACACGTTCGGCGGCTTGTTCACCGCTTTGAATACAGTTGGGAATTCCCACGCCATGGTAGGAATTGCCCGCCAATTCAAGGCCAGCCAGGTTTGCAGTCCGCGACTCGATTTTTTTGACAACATCACCATGTCTCAAGCGATATTGCGGCATCCCTGTAGCATGTCGACTGATGTGATGGGTTGTCGGCTGGCCGTGGATCGCCAACAACTGGCGAAGTTCGTCGGTCGCGATGGTGCATAACTTCTTGTCTGAGAGACTGCAAATATCAGACAAATTGGGACCGCCTACAAAGACCCTTATAAGTACGTGGCCTTCAGGAGCGCGGCCTGGATACTTGATGCTCGAAAAAGTGCCGGAAAGGATTTTTCGGCATTCCACCGACGGTACGACAAAACCAAGCCCATCCAGCGGATGAGCAATTTGCTCTCGCAAATATCCAAGCGAGACGATCGCGGAAGACGAATAGGAAATCGTTCTCAGTTGTAAGATCATCTCGTGATCGACGGACGAAAGCATCTCTGCGGCGTAGGTGGCAGGTGTTGCCACAATAACTGCATCTACCTTGAGAGATCGACGTTGGTCGCCTCCCAGCGACAAGTACCAACCGTTGCTAGAACTCTTCGTGATATGTTCTACGGGAGAATTGAGTTGAATAGTTCCTTCAGGCAATTCAACGGAAATCGCTTCGACGAATGTCGACATGCCGCCTCGAGGCGCTACGAACAAGCTATACGGAGCGCCACTGTTTGCGCCATTTTGTGCTGGCTGCCTGGGATGCTGACGTAAAGCGCCCCTTACCAAACTGCCGTGCTCTCGTTCTATTTCGATAAACTGCGGCAGCGTTGCCTTGAGACTAAGCTGATCGGGGTCGGTCGCATAAATGCTTCCGACCAACGGCTGGATGAGGTGTTCGTATACTTCTCGGCCGAATCGACGTTTGGAAAACTCGGCAAGGCTTTCTTCAGTTTTTTCCGTTTTGGTTCGAACGAAGTATTCCCATGCCAACCGGAGCTTACCCAGCGGACTCAGGATAGGGGTTGTAATCATGGGCCAAATCTTGCTAGGCGCCATGACCACAAAACCTTGTGGGATTTTGCATAGTTTTCCCTTGTTGACGACAAATGCCTGACGCAAACTGGGGTTGGTTCTGGCTAATTGATCCTCGAATCCGATGCGCCGACACAGATCAATTATCTCGGGTGAGCTGGTAATAAAATTGTCTGCACCACATTCCAGGAGAAAACCGTCCTGTGTGACTGAATCCAAGACGCCCCCTAGGCGAGGGCCTGCCTCGAGTAGTTTCACTTGGATGGACGGTTCCAACTCAACGAGTCGATGGGCGGCAGCCAAGCCAGTGATACCTCCGCCAACGATGGCCACCAGAGGCTTACGGTCCGTCGGACGTCTTGCCCTTGTTCGATTAACAGCAGTAGTACTGAGATTGTTTCGTAACACCACGTTGATTCCTCTCAGCCCTAGCAGGTCCGATTCATGGTGATATCGGGCAAAAATCGCGTCACTTGGTCAGGACTTGGCGGAGGCTGACGCGGGAACATCCGCCACCGCCCAAGAAAAATCCCGATCGTCTCAACTCCTTCTGTTTGCGAGCGAAATCTTTTCAAGTGTGTGAAATCGCTCAGTCCTCAACGAGGCAAGAACATTGTTTTTCGCAAAAATAGTTACGCCAACTTCGCTTGGCTAAGCACCCTACCCCGCAACTTAACAGCATGAGACTCGTTGGCTCTGGAAACGGTATGGTACTCGTTGGCTCTGAAACCGCACCGATCGACGCCGTAAAAGAAAACGCCTCGACCGACTTACGGAAACTCCGGCCGTTGATACCTCCAGCGAGCTGAGCCATTAAAGCATCGTTGAATACGTTAATGCCGCTTAGATTTAGGGCGCTCGTTGATGCAACGTCGTTCGTCAGAGGATCCTCATAGACAACCGTAATCTGGGAGTCTTCGTCAAAGAAGTCCTCTAATTGTATTCCCATCGAGGAGTACACATTAAATGTCATTGCACGACCGGGCTGGATTCCTTCATTTCCAAAAGACACGGCCAAACCTTTACCGTCGTTGAAGATGTTAGCACTTATTGGAATTTGGTCGGGGTCGACATATTCTCTAGTCAGTTCAGGCAAGTTCGGGAAATAGTAGTACTCGCCACTTGCAACACTTTCATGTAAATATTCCCCATTTGTAAATGACCTAAAATTGGTCAACGGCTTTGAAAGAAGAATCTCTATGCTCGTAATATTGGAATTCGAGCTAGCTTGGTTAGATAAAAGCATACCCGGATATTCTCTATCCATTATCGTGTTTGTAAAAGATCTCGACATGGCAGTGCGTCGCAAGTCCTCTCCCATTAGTCGTTCTAAAGAATCTTCAAGAGAGTTCTTTCGTTGCTGGTTATTGATTGCCTCTGCATCCGTTATTGCCGCAGCAAGATTTTTTCTGTTAGCAATGCCATTTAGATAGATGAGGTTTTGATCAATACCTAGTTCAAAGCTTCCCACAATCTCCGCTGTTGCATCCGAGCTTAATCGTAGTGGTAGGATGAGGGCTGCTGAAACAACAAGTAGTGCGACGAACAGTGGACTTCTAAAAAAATTTTTCATAGCTAAATCTCCTGTGTTCTTTCGCCTAACTATCACAATTCCGAACCACAGCCGAAGTCGCCTCCGGCTGCGATCCGAAAGCCCTTCTCTCAGGTTAGCTTCTGTTCACTGCGCCGACGTCTCTTCAAGTAACCAGTGCAGACGCCGATTATCCCAAGCCCAGCCAGCGCGAGCGTACTTGGCTCGGGGATCGCGTTTTCCACCACCAGATAGAAGTGCATATCCTCGTAGAACTTACTTGGCGCTCCTAAACCAGCGACGGCAAATTCCAGATCGTACGTATTCTCAGGTGTAAACGCATCAATTCCTAAAGTGTAGCTAAAGCCGACAGGCCCACTGGTCCAGTCGATTCCGTCGACGAATCCGCCAGTAGCGGCGTAGTACGGCTCAGCTCCTAGTTCAAACCAGCTACCGTCCGGTGTGAAGCCAGTCAAGAAATCCGTAGCTGGACCCAATACAGCCGCTATGTCCAGACGCTTCAGTTCCACTGAATAGACATCACTTCCGTCAATAACTTCCATGGTCAGATCGATAGATCCACCTGGCTCTACGGTGAAGAACGGAATCGCACCTCTGTTCTTGCCGTCATTGCGATTTCCATTCCCCAGATCCAGGAATCCTTCCCCGAGCACGTCCAAAGCACCTGGGCGATTTGGTGCGTTAGCCGTACCGTGGCATCCTTTGCAACTGACCCCGTAGCCGGGCTTCGCCTGGGCTACATTGTTAGTCATTAACAAGCAGATGATCAAAGTGACTATGGTCTTTGGTATAACGTTTCTCATGACATTCTCACTTTCTTTCTGATCAAGGAACTTTCTTACAACGTTTCAAACTGCAATAACAAGGCTTGTCTCTCCGAGGAACGCAACCTACCTCCTTTCGTAAATTTCGATGTCCAAGGTTGCGAGTGAAATGTTGTGGTTGACTGGCAACTCCTCTGTCTAAGACAAGTAACCCTTACCCTTATTCTTCATCGGCACGGTTAACTGGAACTCCTCTGT
Source organism: Planctomycetota bacterium (assembly GCA_029259945.1). Lineage (GTDB taxonomy): Bacteria > Planctomycetota > Planctomycetia > Pirellulales > Lacipirellulaceae > Bythopirellula. Next base: position 56,166 of record JAJDEF010000026.1, on the reverse strand, counting down.
CTAAGACAAGTTTACTCGCGGAGCCCCAGCCAGTTCGTCCGGAGAAGATCGCTATTTTTGCGCAAAATGGAGGGGAGAAAGTACGTAAGGACTACGTAGAAACCACGGTTAACTGGACTTGAGCAGTCCGTGGTCGATAGAAAATCGTACTAACTCAGCGCGGCTCTTCAGATCGAGCTTGCCCAAGAGATGAGTCCGGTGGGACTCAACGGTGCGTTCAGAGATGATTAGTTTTTCAGCGATTTCGGCGTTCGTGTGTCCATAGGCTAACAAGGTGCAAACTTCCTGCTCACGCGGAGTGAGTAGATCGAGCCTACCATCAACTTTTTTGGAGGGAGCGTTCCCCACATAGGTAGAAATCATGTGGCCTGCAAGCGCAGGATCGACAAACTGTTCTCCCCGATGAACCACTCGAATCGCTTGAATTAGCTCGGTGCCAGTCGACTTTTTTAGCACGAAGGCTCGCGCTCCGATTTTGAAAAGCTCCTGTAAGTAGTATTCATCCTCATGCATGGTAAGCACGACAATTGCTAAGTGCGGCCTTGTTTTCAAGGCAATTTCAGCAACTCGGGCACCGGACAGCTTTGGCATCGAGAGATCCAGCAGCAGTACGTCGAACTTGAGACGCTTGACCGCCTCAACCGCAGCCACCCCGTCGCCAGCCTCAGCGACGACTTCTAGATCCGGCTCTTTTTCGAGCAAGGCTTTGAGCCCGCTACGAAAAACAGCGTGGTCGTCTGCGATTAGGATTCGGATAGACACGATAAAGATTCTTCCAAGGGAATTTTGACTCGGACTACGGTCCCTCTCTCTAGCACTGATTCTACAGCGCAGCTACCTCCAAGCAAAGCAGCCCGCTCATTCATTCCCATGAGTCCAAGGCAACTATCGCTGTTCTGCTGTGTTGGATCGATTTTGAATCCACATCCGTTATCTTCGACCAACAACATCACCTCGTTTCGACGGTGGAATACGACGACACTGGATTGGGTCGCGTTGGCATGTCGAACGATGTTAGCAATCGCCTCTTGGGCAATGCGATAGAGGGTTACTTCGATCCGCGATGGCAGCCGCCCTAATTCGGGTGAGCCGCTATACTGGTAGTCGATTGCAAGATGGGAATGATCGCAGATTTCTTCGACAAGGCGCGACAGTGCTCTATCCAACCCATAGTCGTCGAGCACCCAGGGGCGCATTCCCCAGGCAAGAAGTCTTACTTCTTCAAGTGCTCCCTGAATCTGGAGTTCGATGTTTTGTATCGAATCATCGGAAATTGGATTCTCGCTGCTCAACGATTGGACCATTAGCATTAACGCCAAGAGTGATTGCCCCAGTTGATCGTGCAGCTCTCGCGAGATGGTTTTGCGTTCTTCTTCTTGTGTGCGCACGATTTTTTCAATGAGAGCTAGACGGACCCTTTCTTTTTCGTGAACCTCTTGACGAAAACCTTGAAGACCTTCAGCCATTTGATTGAAAGCAACAGCGAGACGTCCGATTTCATCTGCCGAGAAAACATCGGCCCGGGCCTCGAAATCTCCGCCACGAATCCGATTCGCCACCTTGACCAGATGGCGAATAGGATGGATCATCACGTAGGTAAGCAAAAGAGCCAAGCCGGAGCCGATCGCAGCGCACAGAGCAAGTGTCCAAAGCAGAGACTGGGTTACCGCAGCTAATTGGGTCCGAATCGTCCGATCGGTGATCCCTAGTTGAAGGTTTCCCAGCCGGCCGTTGGCGATGGGAGCAGTCACCTCGAAAGCGAGCTTTTTGCGATTGAATGCGACCTGAACCTTCCCCCCGGCTTGGGCTGGGTCTTCTTCTTGAAGACGCATCGCTTCTGCCCGACCCATGTCAGGCAAACGGCTTATGATGCGCCATGCGCTATCTTGCACCACCAAGTACTGGATATCGGGAAACATTTCCTTTGTCAGGCGAAGCCTTTTTTTAACCAAGGTTGAATCTTTTGCGATCATTGGCCCTTCCAGGCTCATCGCGAGTATTTGGGCTACGGACTCAGCCCGCTGCTCTGCCACTAGATACAACGTGCGCGCGGTACTATCCCGAGTAGTCAGTAGGGTAATTCCTCCGAAAACCGCAGCAACTAGAACCCCGACGCCGATGATTTTGAAGAAGAGTGGGACAGAGAGTATCCATCGGAAGAGCTGAAGTACCTGCTTAGTCAGACGCAAGTAGAATTTCATCTTCGGGCTACCCGTCTCTTGGCCGTTTTGGTCGATTCATGAACACACTTGTACCATAAACTAGTGCGCCTAGAACAGCTATCGCAGTCCATCGGCCGTAGGCCATTATCGGTATTGGCGAACTGCCCAACTGAAGACAAATCTCATAACCGGTCGGCAAAGGTGCTCCTGTGGTCGAGAAACTCACAGCCCCTTCGGAAGTCGTCCGTAGTGCTTTGAGATCGCACTGAACATCGGCCGGTCGGTCTGTATTGACGGTCAATTGCAGATGAGAGCAGGGCAAATCTACGGAGCGCTGCCAAACAGTCGGGCGTTTCTCGTCTGCCAACACATAGGTAAATTTCAATTGGCGCCTACCTGGCGGCCAAGGGATGCCTGTCAGGAGTTTTCCATCAATCAGTAGAAATCGCCTTCCGAAAAACTCTTTTTCAAAGGTGATTCGATTGAAATCAGGCGGAATGGACAGTCTTAGGGTAACGATGCGATCGGCCCCAGCCGAAGATTTGCCCACGTAGCACACGTTCGACGGATTATCGATGAGCAAGGTTTCCGTAACTTCCATGGCGCCTGCTCGTGGTTGCACGAGGATGTCATGTTGCCTAATTACCAATGGGTTGGGTTCGGCCACAGACTCATGAACCACAATTTTAACGTCAGCTTGTGCATGATCAGAGGTTAGCCTCAAACGTGGTCCGGGAAAATGCACTTCCCCAAGATTGGCACCGGCAATGTATTGGATTTCTGGGTCGATGGGCAGTCCCTCGAATCGAAACGTACCGCGAGAATCGGTAGTCGTTTCTTGAACGGCAATAAATTGCCCCTCGAGTCGGGCGCGTAAGATGACAGTTGCCCCACTCGTCGGCAACTGGTCACGACTGCCGTTGACCGCAACTCCACGAATGACGCCATGATCGGCCAGCGCGGTACTGGTTCCAATCAAACAAGCGAGAATCAGCAGCGCGTCGAACTTAACGGTTTGCAGCAACTCAGAATTCGTGCCAGTAGTTCCTTGTTGAAGCATTGATCGATCACTCCGCTACAAACTGAAGACATCCTGCTGCCAACATAGCGTATGGCACTTCTTGTAACACTTAAGACAGCTATTTCAGGCTTTCAACCTTCTCTTGTCCAGAACACTGCAATTGCAGCAACGATAGCCGATTGAGGAGCTTCCGCTGCCTGCTCCCTAGCTGGAGCACGTAAATCGCCACAGCCGCCCAAAAGATTACATAAGTGGTAATAAATGTACTCATCTAAAAAACCCTCTTTGGAAATATCGTTGTTTGAGTCATTTCGAATTTAGAGAACAGACTTCTTTGCCATCACACGAAGCTCTAGCTCTTGCAATAATCTCTCTGAGAGCAACTGGCTGTGCCGTCGTGCGAACAGCACCCCAAAGAAAACGGTGAAACCCACGATATTTAGCACAAGCGTGGCCAACATCATTGGCTCCATTTCTGGCGACACGGGATGTATCCCTCGGAACCATCTCGTTGCCATAATGACTAGCGGCAAATCCAACAGTCCGAGAATTGCTAACGAGCTTGTAATTCGCGCGCATTGGTGAGGTTCATGTACGCTTCCGCGAATGACAAAGCAGCTGGAGTAAATCGCCCATAAGATGAAAGATGTTGTAAGTCGAGGATCCCACGACCACCATGTCCCCCAAGCAGAATGTGCCCAGAATGAGCCGGTCAATAAGGTCAAACTACTACAAAGCCACCCCACTTCGTTAGCAGCATGCGACCAATGATCCCAAGCTAAATTGCGACGGAACATGTAGGCAAGCGAGGAAGCTCCCATAACGGCAAATCCTAGCAAACCCAACCACGCAACCGAGACGTGAACATAGAGAATCCTTTGCGCCTGCCCCATGGTTTCTTCCTCAGGAGCAAGAGACATGGCCGCCACGAGAGATGCCAAGAGTAGACAAATCACGACAAGTTTTACGAGATTATTTAGTCCGACGATCTTTGTTTGATACGCCATTATTTCAATCCTCGATGAGAAATTCGAAAAGCAGGATGCCCGCTGTGACAAAGACTACTGCAAAGACTCCGAGCAGACCAACCCAACGCCACCACTCGGGCCCGATTTCGCTCTCCGCCAGGAGTCTTGTTGCCTCTGATGCAGCTAAAATAACAGGCATCACCAAGGGCAATGTTAGGAAAGCCAGCACCGAGGCACCTTGGCGAGTACACGACCATAAGCCACCCAACAATGTGCCTACCGACGAAATGCCGATGTTTCCTAACAGGGCGACGAATATCATATGCCCCGGATGATTCAGCAAGGGAGCGTCCGTGAGGATGACAAACAACGGTAAAACCACCATTTGAAGTGCCGACAAGGCGAGGCAATTTACGGCGAACTTGGCTACGTAGATCCACGCTGGACCGACGGGATAGAGACGCATTGCGTCCCAGCAATCCTCGCCGTGTTCCATCGTAAACGTCTGGTGGAGAGCGAGCACGCCAGCAAAATAGACAGCCAGCCAAGCTTGCATTCCGAGCATGCGAAATCTTTCCTCAACAACGATGTCTAACTGTGCGCTAAATAAAAATGTTACCAAGGCCCCTAACATCAGCATCGCAGGCCAGACCTGGCGAGCCCGATATTCGGATACCAGGTCCTTGCAGACCATCCAATAAAGTTGCGTTGCAATATGCATTTTGATGTTTAAGACGCTACACGCAGTAGGGGGCGATGGTTTGCAGCCAAATCGTGTTCTATGGGGCTCTCTTGAAGCACGCCATCTTGCAAGTAAAACAATCGGTCGGCACAGTTGCGAACTTGCTGTAGGTCGTGAGTTGTAAAACAAATGGTTTGTTTCTTCTTCTGTAAGTCTGAAAGCAACTCTGCCAGCCACGCTTGCCCTTCATGATCTAACCCAGAGAAAGGCTCGTCGAGTAAAATAAGACGTGGTTGGTGAATTAAGCCGCGCGCCACGGAAACACGGCGGCGCATCCCGTGAGAGATACGGCCGGGTAACCAATTGGCAACCGGCAACAGGCCGGTACGATCGAGCCAATCGTGAGCTTCCTTTCGGGGACGATTGATGCGGCACATTCGAGCAGCAAACAGGAGGTTCTCTTCTAAAGTGAGGTTGGGATACAATTGGCTTTTATGGGCCACCATGCCTATTTCCCGACGTGCTTCAGGCTCCTTCTTTGCAGTCTTGCCCTGCCACCATAGCTTGCCTGCGCTGAGTCGAGTCATTCCAGCGAGGCATCGCAAAAGTGTTGTTTTCCCGGACCCGTTGGAGCCCATAATGGCAACAGATTCACCGGTCGCGACTTTCAGATTGATTTGTCGTAACACAGGATGGTCATCGAAATTCTTCGACAATCCAACGGCTTGAATTGCATCATTGTTTGTGGTTGCTATGCTTTGCATGATTTTATAGGCAGTCGATTCAAGCGGCGATTTTTTTTCTTTTTCGAGAGGCGGTTATCTTTGTTTTAGAGAACACGCCAGCCATCGAGCGGCGGCGATCTGGCCACAACGAAATGAGGGCCCCGAGCAGCATTGTTCCACCTCCTAACCACAGCCATCGCATCATCGGGTTTTCGACCAACGTAAGACTGGCGTGGCCTTCTTCTGCGCTACCGTGCAGAATGACGTAAAGATCCTCGCTCCAACCAGACCGAATAGCGACTTCAGTCGTCCATTCGTTTTGAAGTCGATGAAAGTGTTGCGCTGGCGAGAGGTAGTAAGGGTCTTCACCTTTTTGAGAGATCTCTAAGACAGCTTCAGCGACAAGCTTGTCTGGAAGCTGTCGTTCAACAAGCTCAACCAAGCTGATCGAGCGTCCAGCCCACTTCACCGTCTGACCTTGCTGCAGCTCGACCTCATGACGACGAGCGCCCAAGGATGACCCCGTAACGCCAATTGCCAAGGCGAAAAATCCGAGATGGACTAAAAATCCCGTGTAGAGTCTGCGTTTCTCTCGTAAGCATCGAAGTAGACTAGACCAGTGGTTGTCTGGATAACGTTGCAGGGCGTCCAAAAACAGAGAGCCGACGATTGCGATAATAGCGAAGACGATAATCCCAGTAACCGCGATCGAGATGAAGTGTTTGGCACCCCACACGACAGCAACCAACAAAGAAAAACCTCCGACAGCGGCAGAGCCGAGCAATAATTTTCTTTCCGCAGCGTTTGGCGAAGCTCCCCACCTCAGTAGCGGCGCTAGAGCAGTTGCCAACAACACCAGCAGGCCAGTAGGTATCAAGACGTAGTTATAGAAGGGAGGCCCAACGGTAATTTTGTACCCTACGATGGCATCGGACAGCGCCACACTTAATGTCCCCAAACAAGTAACTATTGCTAATATCAGAAGCGCGATAGTGGACATGGCAACCATCGCCTCTCGACTGAAAAACGCGGTAATCTGATTGTCAGCTGTCAGTTCAGCGCTGCGCAGGTAGATCAGGAAACTGCCCATCAGCGCCAGCGCCACCATAATCGCAAGAAAGAGCCAGCCGATGGGCGACTGACTAAATGCGTGGAGGCTGCTGAATATGCCACTTCGAGTAAGAAAAGTTGCGAAGTTACACATGGCAAATGTAGCGATTGCCAAAGCAACCGTTGTTTTCTTCATGAGTCCTCGACACCGCCAAGTCATCAAGGAGTGCATGAAGGCGGTGCCTAGTAGCCAAGGAATCAGTGATCCATTTTCTACGGGGTCCCATCCCCAGTAGCCCCCCCATCCCAATTCTTCGTAGGCCCACTCAGCCCCTAGGAGTACGCCGGCACCAAGGACTGCCCAGGCAAATAGCGCCCAAGACCGGGCCTGTTGGATCCAACTCGCGTCAAGACGCCCGCTGATGAGCGCAGCAGAAATAATTGCGAACGGAATAGCCCAAGCCGCGTAACCCAAGAAGATAATTGGAGGGTGGATCAGCATTGCTGGGTGCTGTAGTAACGGGCTAAGTCCTGCTCCTTTCGCTGGAATGGCGATACTTTTGGCCATAGGATCAGCCGCAAACACCATCGCGGCGACAAGGAAACAGCAGTTCCCCATCAGCAAACCAAAGGCACGTTCCCTGAGCCAGCCATTTTTTTCCGAAGTCACGAGCCGGAATAGCATGGTCAGCAAGCCCAGAAACCATGCCCACAACAACAAGGAGCCGGCCTGTCCGACCCAAAGCGCCGACATGCCGTAGTACCAAGGCAATAGTTGGCTACAGTATTGTGCTACGTAGGCGAAGCGAAAGTCCTTGGTGAGCAGCGCAAGGAGCAAAATCAATATCACGAAAGTTAGCAGCAAGAGGCTCGTGACGGATGAATAGAGAGCACATTTCCTGAGTGTAGGGCGCTCGTCGTTACTGCCTGCAAAGGAGGCAAACGCCGAGAAACCGGAGGCGACAAAGGCACTCATCAAACAGATTTGTCCGAATACAAGCATTGTCACTCTACACATTCCTAAGCGGACGGTCTGCGAATACTACCCACCTGAGGAGTACTTGCTTGCACAACGTGTAAGAACTTTATTACCTTGAACGATACGGTTACTTTGCATACGTCCTTCTACGACCACCTCGATTCCCTCGGCGAGATTGTCAGGGAAAGGGCCGGAGCACTTTACGTCGAGTTCGGAAATCTCTCCCTGAAGGACAAAAGATGCTTGGGAGCGATCTGGGGTCATGTGGAGTGAGTCGGGAGCAATGGTCCCATTGATACGGATGCGACTATCGTGAAACAACTTGGGGTCAGCCACTAATTCGTCGACGGATACATAGAACTGCCAACTGGAAGAAGCGCCCAAGTAGGCAAGATACGTTGTAGCCAAAGTAATCACGACCCCACCTAAGAAAAGTTTGTGTGTTGGCGTCATGATGGACATCGACTCCTATCTCTCATCGCGACAATCAGATACAACGAGGTTGTGCGGATTGCAAAATGTAATCCAGAGACCAGAGAGATGATGGAGTGGAACGGTCTCATAGGATCTGTTCTGGAAGTGGCAGGTATTAGTAGCAAATCCGGTGCATCGGGTCAAAGTCGCTTGCATCGAGACGGGTTTGTAGGGAGAACCGACGACAAATTTGAGGGTAGTTACCGAAGACGCAAATCTAGAACAGCACGCTATTTTCTGAGGGTTTCTCGGGGCAAGCTAGCACTTGGAATGCGACGCAGCATCCCAAGTCCCCCATTAGTAACTAAAGGAGGTATTACGATGAGTGCACTCTGGCAAGGCAGGAATGGTCGAACGATTATGGCGAGTCTTCTAGGGCTTTCCCTAGCAGTACTGGCTATTGTGTTGCTAGCTAAACCGGATTCTGGCGTGGCGGAGGTGGCTGTGACACCACCACCCAATCAAGAATACATCGGGACGAAGAAATGTGCCGCCTGTCACTTTCCCCAGTTTCGCATCTGGAGAACCGACGAGCACTCAAAAGCGTTTGAGATACTTCCTGCTAAGTATCAGGAGGATGCAGCCTGTCTGAAATGTCATACGACAGGCTTTGGTACGCCGACCGGGTATAAAGATGCATCCACAAAATCACTGGCTAGCATATCGTGCGAGGCGTGCCATGGCCCAGGAAGTGAGCATGCAAAAATTGCTTTGCGAACGGTTGAGGAAGAAGAGATAACTCCAGAATTGGAACAAATAGTTCGCGATTCGATCTACAAGGTTCAGCCAGGGAACATTTGCATTAGCTGCCACGAAGCCAAAAGACACAAAGCTCACCTTGATTATGACAAAGAGTGATCGTGGGAGTCTTTAGCAGGCAGGATGTTCTTCCCGGCTACTTAGTCGAAGGCATGCTTCGGATGTAGAGCAGCAGCAACGTTACGACGGCAATGATTGGGACGAGTGAGAATCCCAGCCAAATACGTCGCATCGTGTGTTCTTGCAAGGCTGCCTCTGCATCCGAATTGACTTCTGAAGTGACGGTTAGTCCCTCGGTGACCGCCTGCTGCACGGGTTCGATTGCGAAGCTATGCACAAGAGTTCTCGCATTGGTAAGGGCGTCGTTCGCATCTCGTAAACGAAAACGGGGTCCGCGAATCTCCATCCCCAGCCGCTCTGCTCTATCCAGTTTTTCTCCAACAGAACTAATTTGAGTCACTAGTTGAGCGAGTTCGTCATGCATTTGCTTGGCGATCTCAGCTCCAGCTAGCGTAGCTCCGTGTTTACCCTGTTCATGGCACCGGGCACATACGGCCCCGCCCGCCATTCCCAGCATCTCGTCGGTTGGAGAGTGGATTTTGTGGTTGCCATGGCAGGTGGCGCAGCCGGGGAGATCGGTTTTTTCGAATTGATGTTTCATTTTGGTCGTAGCGAACAATTTGGCCACTTTGACATGACAAGTGCCGCATGCATTAGCCAGCGAATCGACATCTTGCGGGACAGCGCCGTGATTGCCATGGCAATCGTTGCAGGTGGCAGCACTCAAATCGCCCTTTTCCATCATGGCGTGGGCATGCACACTTTTACTCCATAGCTCGAATTGTTGATGACCGAATGAGCGACCATGATATTCTCGACCTTCCATTAGCTCTGCATCTGAATGGCAGGTGGCGCAGGTCTTGGCCACTTGCGTCGGGTACACGAGGGATTCCAAGTCATCGACGGCTCGAATGTTGTGGCCGCCGTGGCAGGAGACACAGGTAGCCACCTTTACGTCTCCCGTCTGCTGGAGTCGTTTCCCATGACCGCTGGTCCAATATTCCGACTCCTGGTCGACCCTGGGAGAAGGCCGGAAGCGACTCATGTACTGAGCGTTCGAGTGGCAGTGGCCACAGAAAACCGGGATATCTTGCGGCGATGCGAGGGATCGGAAACTCGGATCATTCCGATGATCTGTGAAATCATCAAGTGCAGGGCTGCCACCGTGACAATCGTGGCAACGAAGCCCCTTTTGCCAATGGATATCAACGACAAGATCTTCCTTAGTCACAATCAAATGCTGGTTTTTTTCTGTCCCCGAAAGCGTGCCCGTCTTGCCGTGGCAAAACATACAGGAGTAATCCTCTGTCAGCGTCTCGAAAGCGGCGGTTTCCTCTGCAGGAGGTTCATTCGGGGCATCTTCCTGCGCCGCAACGGAGAATGCTACGGAAGAACTGAGCGCGATTGCCACAAGACATCTGGGAAGTGCATTCATTGGTACAGTTCCTGGGAGATACCGATGATTAGCAACAAAGTGGCCAACGCAGTAAGCATCCAGAGAATTCGCCTGACCAGTGTCCCGCGATCCGAAAACGAGATCGCCAGCGACAGCACTCCAAGAAATAGAGATGCTCCCAGGATCAACCTCAAACTGCCCTTGTCGAAATAACCCCATGCGGTCATGACAATGAAGAAAACCACGGCCAACGCGGCTAGGATATTTAGCACTAGTCGGCTGATTTGTCCTCGGTCTAAAACAGGAATCAGAAAGATCACTAGCCCAGCACAGCCGAAAAACAGGACTCCCAGCAGTTCACCTTCTATGCCCAAGATGTGGCCGGGTAACTGCTTTAGCGCCTGAAACATGAACAAGAAGTACCACTCCGGTTTGATTCCCTCGGGAGCCGAACTGAAGGGCGCGGCCTTTTCTCCTAGTTCCCAAGGAAAGAGCGCTGCCAGCGCTGCCAAGATACCTAATACGAGATACCAGCCAACCGCATCTCGCAAGAGAAAGTCGGGAACAAATGGCATGGTGGGAAGACGCTCGGATCCTCCGAGGCGTAGAGCTTCTCGGTCGGGAACGCTCATTCCATGGTGTTGCACAAGGAACAAGTGGAATCCCAGCATCGCCAGCGTCAGTAAAGGTAAGATGGCCACATGAAGGGCGTAAAAACGGCTAAGCGTGTCACCGGTGACATTTTCCCCTCCACGTGCGAGCAACAAAAGATCTTGACCAACGACGGGAAGCACTCCCACCAAGGCGGTCCCCACGCGAGTCGCAAAAAATGCCAACTGGTTCCACGGAAGTAAATAACCACTGAACCCAAAGGCCATAAACAGCGCTAACAGCAGGATGCCAGTCGCCCAGGTAAGTTCGCGGGGTCGACGATATGCCCGCATCATATAGGCGGTCAAGAGATGCAAAAAAAGAATGCCAATCAATAGATTTGCGGCCCAGGAGTGAACAGAGCGAATGAGCCAACCGAAGTCGACCTCCGTCATAAACGCCTGAACGCTCTCGAAAGCTTGATCCGGAGACGGCTTGTAGTACAAAGACAGTAATACGCCACTGACTATCTGGATGACGAATAAAAACAGCGCCATGCCCCCAAGGAAGTAGAAGGGCGTGCTGCGGTGAATGGGAACTTTCTTCTTGGCTGCGAGGCCAGCCGCAACGCTCATTCCCATGCGGTCATAGAAAAAATCTCGAAGGCCAGGGCGTGTGGCTGGTGAGTCATTGGGTTTTTCAGGTGCGCGAGACAATGATTTCCTCCCGCCCGGGTTTCCCTCGGAGAATCACCTTGTATGCCTCGAGCGGCCTGGGAGGTGGCCCTGACACGTTCTGACCATTCAAGTCATAAACCCCGCCGTGGCAACTGCAGAAGATATCTCCCTCTTCGGGACGGCACTTCACCGTGCAATCGGTATGCGTACAGATCGCGTTGAATGCTTTGATTTCTCCGTCGGAGGTGCGTACTAGTACGCATGGTTTCCCCGCAAATTCAAATGGCGCAGGCCACTCGCCATCCGCATCAGGCCGCAATTGATCGACGCGAAAAGGTGCGACTACGTTAAGCGTTCCATGCCGCGTACCTCGGCGAGGTCTCAGAAATCGCGTGATCGGGTACAGCAAGCTACCGATGGCGACCAGGTTCATGCCCACAAGCACACGAACTAACCACGAGCGTCGAGGACACTTATCAGACTTGTCGCAGCTGCCCTCCATTCGTGTGCACTCCTTAATAACGGCAACTCTATGGAACTCCTACGAACTGATCCCCTACCCCGCGAACAACATAAAGATCCTTGATTCCGTTTTTGCCTTGCGCGGGCAAACGAATCCTAGTAGGCCTGATTCTATCATTGTCTTCGTTTTGTCAATAGCCACGATCAATATTGGAAATACTTTACGAAACTTGATCGGAGTTCTCATGTTTGTGTCTGTGATCGACAGTCTCAATAGTCTCGACAGCTAACGGAGATACTTAAGCGGCCAAAGGCAGCTCACTGGTCATGCTTTCACGGCAATGTAGAAATGCGTTCGTAGAGTGGCTTCAAGTAGGGATCACTCTTCACATGATGCACGGCGTAAACCACGTCGATAAATTCAGGAAGATGCAACTCGATGCCGCACTTTTCCTCCAGGGATGAACGGGTGATCATCAAGCCGAGCGTCGTCGGTCCAAGGCTGACCTCCCCCCTGTAGATGTGAGAGAATCTTCACCGGGTAGGGATTTTTCAAACGCAGCCAGTAAATCGCCGGGTAAGTTCGATCGACGCGTTAGCTAGAAGGAAGACTTCTTTGGCAAACTCCAGCTAAAAAATGGCGTTAATTCCCGTTAAGAGCATGTTAGCTGTGCCGCTATTGATGTTTTGCGTTTTATCTTCGTAGTCGAAAAACTGGTATCGAAAAAAGAGGTCCCACCCATTGCAAATCTGGTAGTCAAGACCCGCTGTCCATCGCGAGGTTTCCACGAGCACGTCTGAGTATTGAGATAAATCGAAGGGAACACCCGGCGCTGCGAATCCGTTGCTCCCACGAACAAACTCGAAGCCTCCAGAGAAGGTCAAGCAGTCGCTCCAGGCGTAGGTCGAGCCAATATTGACCACGTCACTCTGCCCTCTGTAGTTCCAGCTTGAAGTGAGCGTGTCGCTTAACGCACCAAGCTTAATGTCCTGGTCGATAGATTTGGAAAAGAAAGCTAGACCGCCTGAGAATGTCCAGCGAGGCACCGGTGCATACCAAGCCGTAACGACAATCGGATGGTCATTTTCTTGGAAGTTGCTGACGCCTGAAGTGTTTGATCGGTCCTCAAAGCCAAAGGTTCCAGTGAGCAGGAAATTGTCTGCCGGTGTCCAGGTGCCACCGATTTCGAAAAGATGCTCCTCCGTCGGAAGAGCTGTGTTGGTTTCCCCGTTCTTTGCTATTCCAAATAGTGGATCGTCGATGAGTCCCAGGCGGTAGCGAGCGTGGGATTCAATAGCAGGGTGCCACTTCATCGAGGCGCGAACGCGCGCAAGATAGGCCGTCGTCTGCGACTGGTTCACTGTCGTAGTGTCTTCGGTAAAAACCGCATTTTCTCGCGAGAGTCCACGGTATTCGAAACCTCCCGACAGCCGAAGTCCACGTCGCCACGAGCGGTCGCCGTAGAAAGGTCGCCAGCGTCCTTTGATTCCTGCCGTGGTTTGGTCATAGTTAATCGGGGCGAGTAGGTCCGCAATGTTTTCTTCCGGTAGCAGTACAGATGGAATCTGGCCGGTCTGAACATTTTTCTTCGCAAAGCCAGTCAGCGATGCTCCGCCGTTCGACCGAATGGTCGTTCGTAGATCGAAGCCCCAAAGCCTGCGATTGGTATTGCGGAATTTATTTTTGGTGTTTCCGGTGTAGTATTGGGAGTAAACATCCCAGTTAGGTAGCAGGAGCACGTTGGCTTTCACTCGGTCAATTTCGGTGAAGTTCTCTGGAACCACCGCATACGGCAGATCGCCGTTAAAGCCAAAATTGTCGTATGGACGGGTCGTTACTTGATCGTTTTGATTAAACGTTCGCATTGTCCGAGCATATTCGATCTTCGCTGATCCTAACGTTGCTTCGATCGCCGGTTCGATCTCAGTTGTGACCCAATCGATTTTTTGTCGTTGGGTCAACACGTGGCAGGAAATGCCAAACACGGGGTTTCCACCGATATCCGTGTCACTTGGATGGTTAAAACAGTGCGCCATGGCGTTCACTTGCCGTTCGCCATGTTTCCGCATTCCCCAAATGCCAAGCCGCCATTTGAGGTTTTTCGTTAGATCGCCTTTGAAGTTTGCTTTGACCTCCTGCACGCGTATTGCATAATCCTCGCCTACATTCAGATCCTCCTTGATGACGAACACGCCGCCCGGCGGCTGCTGCTGAAAATCGGTCATCCCTGCCAGTGGATCGTGATCCAGCCGTCGCAAAAAACGTTGATACTCTACATCTGCAGACACTCTCGGTCCGAAGTATCTCAATCTCGCATCGGTTGCTTCCGAGTCTAAGCCGGTCGCAGAGAAGTTAATCGTTTTGCGTCCGTCAGTGTAAAGCCCATCGGCGTCCCAGAATTCTGACGATTGCAAACTTTGGTACTCCCCTATTTTCGTCTTGCTTCCGCTCGTTTGGATGTCCCACCAACCTCCGCGCAAAGCGAGCCCGTAAGGTGTGCCCCTAGTAGCTTTGCTACGATGGAACGAATGCGGCGATTCTGTTTGACAATAAAACGGGTAGTTATCTGAGCAGTAAGCGACGGATTCTACTTCTGGAGTTGTGTCAGTCACGAGGTGTTCATCGGTGTCTGTGATGATCACCCAAGCATGAAGATTTTCCACATCAAAGTCAGCCGAGCTATTTTTGTCTGTTGGCTGCGGCGTTTGCTCGTTAGAAGCAACAGCGAACTTGTCGAGCCAGACGCCGTTGGCCGATGTTGGGGAGGGTTGCAGAACGCGGCCCTTGGGCTGGGATGCCTCGCTGGGAGCGGACAGGCGTGCTGTTTCTGCACCCGCAGCCCCCGTAAGCAAAGCTAGCGCAGTCGCAACGATGATCGTACGCTTTTGCACCGTTTCCCCTTCCCAATAACATCTCTTTGCCGTGTTACGCTGATCATTGCAGCGTGGCGATTCTCACTCTCTCGTTTACCTTAACAATGCACCGGCTCGGTGCTGCGATGGATGATCGCTTCCGTGAATCTGATCGTGGCACTGCGTGCAGTCGCTGTAGAACGCTGGACGCAGCGCGGGATTATTATCAATGTCAATCGCCGGGAGGCCGCCAAGGTGATCGCCCGTACTTGGGTCGACCCGGTGCCCCACATGGCATCGCAGACACAAGAACGAAGGCGGCTGTCGAAGCAGGTTATTGGCCACCGTGCCATGCGGTTCATGGCAAATGGAGCAATCCTCTGTCACTGGTGGATGTTCGTATGCAAAGGGCCCCTGTTTGTCTGCGTGACATTTGTAACAGACCATGTTCAACGTCGGCTCTTTGAGGTTCCCTTCGGCTTGCCCATGCGCATCGTGACAATCGGAGCAAGTCACTTTTCCTTCTTTGATCGGATGATGCGAAGGAAGACCTGTAAGCCCCAGGATTTTTGGATGGCATTTGTAGCACGCCTCTGGTTCGTTCACCGACATAGGGAGTCGATGAGGCCGGTTTATGGAGGTGTGTCTGACATTTACAACACGCTGGACGCTTGTGTTAGGATGCGGGTTGTGGCAATCAGTGCATGCGACCCCTTCCAGATCGTGCGTAGAAGAGTGCCATGCCGCGTTTGGCGATGTTCCGTCATGGCATTGAAGACATAACTCTTTTCTCGATGTCGCCAAGACATTGCCGTGAGAGTTGTGGCACGACGTACAGTTTAAACTATTGGGACCATGAATCTGATGAGGGTGGGCGACTTCCTCAAGCTCATACTTTTCGTCATGGCACTGGTAGCATACGGTTGGTGCAATAGCTCCCAAATTTTTTGAAGTCCCTCGGAGCGATGGCAAATCGTTTTTCTCTTCTTTCTGCTCATCATTGGCAGAGATTGCACTTGCGAGTTGGATTCTCCAATCTTTGGGGAACGATTCCATGGCAATAGGTGTGGGAGTTATCTTTGGTGTACCTGACGGAACGTTGTAATGATTCTGGACATGGCAATCGGTGCAAGCAACTCCCCGGTGCGCATGGACTGATCGACGCCACTCGTGTCCCGGTGCACAGGCGTCCTGCTCATGGCACTTAGCGCACACTTCAGAGCGTTGGGCAGGCGACATTTTGTGGAAACTGAGTATGGATCCAGGATCTTTGCCCCGAGTATCTAGATGTCGACTTGCTGGGCCGTGGCAAGCTTCGCAACTCTCTTTTCGGTGAACATTATTTCCAAACGCATGGACATAGGTATCGTGACATACTGCGCATAGCTTATCATCGTTCACATACTCGGCGTTGGAAATCGTAGGAACCTCAGCCGTCAGTAAAGGAAAGCTTTTCGCCTCCCAAGAATCATTGGCCCTCGGCCAGCCCGAGTCGACTCTTGCTTGCTCAATATGAGAAACGTCATTCATCGATTTACAGGACACAACAAAGGAAATTAGAAACCAAGTGCCGCCCAGCCCAATAAACACCGATGTTTTGGTACGCTGGTAGCACTTCGTATTAGGAGTCTTATCTTGCATCGCTAAGTTTCCGCTACGCGAGGCCTGCAACGGCCTGGCAACCTCTCCAGATTTGAAAGGCAAGCTGGGAAGGCTTTTAGGATTATATTGATATTTCGCCCAAGCCAGCCGCAAGCTTGAGCTAATTCGAGTAATTTAAGGTGATTCTGCGGCTGACGTTCTTTTGAGTAAAGCTGGAGACGCTACGGGACATGTTGCAAGGCACATGCTCTATGAAAAAGCGGTGGCCTAGTAACTTGAGCCTGTTACCTGCTTAAATGGTTGTTGGAGTTTCACTCATTCGGATTGCTAGCATTAGTCCATTGCCGACCGCTTGAGACCACTTCAAGTTATTGCCACAAGTACAGACCAGGGTAGATTATCGCAATCGCAATACCATATTTCCGATGCAGTGATGCTGTCTTTCGATAGCCCGCTTACCGCCATTGCGCAAAAACAAACTTTGCTCAAACAACCGAGGCAGAATGTGCGTTTTCTTACACGGTTTGCTTCTCTTGCTCTGCTAGCAGTAATTTCAGTGGCCAGTGCTGTGTGGTCGTGGAGTCAAGAACCTACGGCCTCGCGCCAGGGACAATATGGATTAACTCAGATTCGCACAGCCGATGGCGAGATTGCTGATCCGACGTTCTTTCTTTCCAATGAAACTTGCATTACTTGCCATCAACGAGTGGGGGAGGAATTTCTAGGCTCCTTTCATTCGGCTTCTCACGAGGATCCCCTGTATCGGCAATTCGCTTTATTAGCACAAGCAGAAGCCGGCGACGCGATGTATACCTTCTGCTCAGGATGCCACGCGCCGGCAGGTGTTGTCACGGAGATGATACTCCATACTCCTGACGCAGAATTGCCTGAAGAGATCAAAGGTGGCGTGACGTGTGACGTTTGTCATCAGATATCGTCTTTGACCGGCCATGAAGGGCCTTGGCAACAGGAGGGCAATGCTTCCTTTGTTTTAGAGCCGGGGCTCACAAAATTCGGAGATTATGAAAAGGCAAAAACTAACCGCTTACACGCCAGCGAGAAAAAAGCGTTTTACTCAACGTCCGAGTATTGTGCTAGTTGCCACACGGTGATTCATCCCGTGAACGGCCTAACGATCGAGAATACTTACCAGGAGTGGAAAGACAGTATTTATGCCGAGCGAGGGATCCAATGTCAGCACTGCCACATGAACAGTGTTGAGGATGCAGTCCGCGTCGCCGAGACGCTAGAGCCCGTGGTTCGCGTTGGACAATCGGCTGCGAAAGGACCAGAACGAGATATCCATCCACATTATTTCGTCGGAGCCAATGTAGACGCAAATCGCCTAACTCATGGACCGCTTCACGCCAAAATGGCAGTAGCGAGACTGAAGAGCGCGGCACGTATCGAAGTGGTCGGGCCGAAGCAATGCACCCCAGGGCAGGAACTTCGCATCGAGATGTCCGTTCATAATGTGGCGGCAGGCCACAATATTCCTACAGGTGTGACAGAGCTAAGGCAGATGTGGGTCGATTTGAAGGTGCTCGATGCCAACGGCCGCACGCTGTTTCGAACCGGCGAATTAGACGAGCATGGCGAACTACCATCCGATGCCATCTGGTTCGGTGCCGTGGCGGTTGACGCCGAAGGTCGGCCTACAGCCAAGCCTTGGGAAATGAGCCGCTTTCTTCGGCAGCGGTCCATTCCACCCAAAGGCGCTGTACGGGAAACGATTATCACCCAGCTGCCCGCCGAGGTTGTAGGACCCTTATCGGTTGAGGCCAAGCTGCTCTATCGCTCGGTGGCTCCGCATGTCGTTGACGAAGTGATGGGAGAGGATGCATTCCGCCCGACGATCACCGAAATGACCCAGACCAACGTGGTAATCGAAGTCCGTTAATCTCTTGAACTCCTCGACCTTACGGCCACTTCGGCTAACTGGGACGTCACACTACTTTGAGTGCCGCGTCGCCTTCGCCCTTGCCTTCTCAAAATGTCGATCAGCGACAAAAACCGATCGAAAGTGCAGGCTAGGCATTTATCCCTTCCTCAGCTTGGCCCTTGATGTCCTTGTTTTGTTTTGGACTTGATGGTTGATCAGCATACGAACCTTAGGATGGGTGGCAGGAAGAACGACCGGTGCTTGCCCCAATGCATCTGCGATTGTTCAGTTGTTTTGTCTCCGTTGGACATTTTGAGCGAAATTGATAGTCTAGAGTTTAGCTCACCCTCAGGAGTTCACGATTCCCGTTTTTACAAACTGAACCACTAGCTCCTCAGGAGACTTTCTTGAACAATCGTATCCTCTTGCTATTTCTGGCCATGTCTCTTGCACCGGGTGTCAGCAGTGCGGACGAGCCGCCGCTCCGTGACATCTACCCCGACACATGGGTGGCGACCGATGCGCTGGGCAGGACGATGCCTGGTTTCGCCGAAGTGGGGCCGGTCAAACGGGACCAACAGCGAGTGGTCGGCATATTTTATATTACCTGGCATCGTGACATTCAGGCGAAGCTCGCGAGTCCCTACACGTCTAACGTGACTCGCGTCCTCGCCGGCGACCCGGCGGCCCGGCTGGATGCGGGACACCCGCTTTGGAGCGGCAGATCCTACCATTGGGGAGAGCCAGAACTGGGCTACTTCCTGAGCAAGGATAACTATGTGATCCGAAAAGATATGTCGATGCTGGCCGACGCAGGCGTCGATGTCCTGGTGATGGACGTCACCAACGCGGTTCGCTATTGGGACGAGTGGGATGTTCTCTTTTCAGTGATGCAGCAAATGAAAGCTGAAGGAAACCGGGTCCCCCGATTCTGTTTTTGGTCGTTCAACGGGCCCGCAATCACCGTTGTGCAAGACCTGTACGACAAAATCTACAAGGAGAGGAAGTACGAGGATATCTGGTTCCATTGGGACGGGAAGCCGCTGCTTCTCTACAACGGTAGGCCGACAGTCGACGCCAACGGCCCCGTAACAAAACATCCGAACCCGCATTACGATCCCGCAGCCGGAACCGATTCGGACCATCCGCACTTCGGCAATCCCGATTTCGCGCAGGAATTCTACCAGGATTACACAAAGGAAGTGAAGGATTTCTTCACGCTCCGAACCATGTGGTGGGGGTATTACGAATGGGCTGGCAAACGTTTCATCGGCACCGAAGATAACTGGAGCTTCGGATACGACTTGGGCGACGAGCGGGTCAAGGCGATGCGGCCGGAGACCCTTGTCTCTACGCACTTAGGCCGAAAGGAAGAGGCGGCCGTCACACCCGCGCAGCATCCTACGAGTCTGGTCGGAAAGTCTTGGACTCGCGAGCATGGCGAACCGGAACTGAACGAGCAGGATACGCCGGTTCCGACTTTTGTTCCCTGGCTTGATAAAAAAGTCAAAAATCCGGAAGGCTATGGCATCTATTTTCAAGAGCGGTGGGACGAAGCGATTGCGGCGGACCCAAGGTTTCTCTACATCAATGATTGGAACGAATGGACAGCCGGCAAGTACCATCCGCCTAAGGGCCAAACCTATCGATTTCTGCGTCGCGACAGCACCTACCGGTTCGTCGATCAATACAATGCTGAGTTCAATCGGTGCATCCAGCCTATGAAGGGTGGATACACGGACAACTATTACATGCAGATGGCCCAGAACATCCGGCGTTACAAAGGGGGCCGTCCGATCCCCGAGTCGGTGGGTTTGTCTCGGATCACCGTGGACGGCGACTTCTCGGATTGGGCCGGTGTTGCCGTGGAGTACCGGGACACGGCGGGAGACACATTTCATCGTGACTATCCTGGCTACGCTGGCGTTCGGTACCAGAATGACTCCGGACGCAACGACATCGTGACCTGCAAGGTCGCGGTGGACGCAGAACATTTGTTCTTCTACGCGGAGACGGCCGAGCCAATGACGTCGCATACGGGAAACAACTGGATGCTGTTGCTCATCGACGCTGACCAGAATCACGACACGGGGTGGTGCGGTTATGACTTTCTGATCAACAAGCGGGTGGCGGACGCGGGAACGACCACGCTGATGCGCCATGCGCCTGATTCCCCTGGGCTGCCATGGGTGGAACAGGCGAAGCTGTCGTACCGAGCTTCAGGAAACAAGCTCGAACTGATTGTTCCTCGAAAGGCTGTCGGCTTGACCTCGGATGCGCTCCGTTTCGATTTCCACTGGTGCGACAATCCGGTTGACCTGAAGGAGCCCATCTCCCTCTGCACCCATGGCGACAGTGCCCCGAACCGACGTTTCAATTATCGCTGTATCTGGAGCGAATCCCTGAGAGGGCAAAAAGCCGTGTCGCCGGAAAAGTAGGTGCGTATCAAGTACGTTAGCCCTCTATAAAGACTTGTTGCCTTGCAACGGGTTTTGTCATGCGCAGTCAGACAAATTAAGAAAGGCCACCTCCGCCCCCTTGGACTTGATGGCCAAATAGGATCGTCATACCTGAAACTTAAAGTTATTCCAGGAAGGGATAGCCTATTGGGCGAATAGTTTCACGCTACTCCGACTGATCAAATTCGCAGGTAAGAGCTGATATTGCTCTTTGCAAGAGTCGTTGCCGTCAATTTTTTCGAACAGCACTTCAGTGGCTCTTCGCCCGATTTCCGCAATCGGCTGTGAGATGACGGTCAACGGCGTCGCAAAGAATTCGACGCCGTCAATCTCATCGAACGACACCATCGAGATGTCGTCTGGGACGTTCAGTCCTCGTTCGGCAAAGGCGCGGAGCGCGCCCAAGGTAATCTGGTTGCTCAAAGAAAAGACTGCTGAGACTGAAGGTCGGGAGGCCAACAATTGTCCGACCGACCGATAACCACTAGACTGAGTAAAGCTGTCCCCAATAATAAGCGAATCATCAACACCAATTCCCCTTGCGGTGAGTGCTCGACGGTAGCCCTCCACCCGATCTTCACTTGTCGCCGTGTGCTCCAAGCCTTGAAAACAGGCGATCTCACGGTGCCCAAAGTCTAATAGGTGGTTCGTCGCTATTTCTGACGACAAGGCGTTATCGACCGTGACTTGCGAAAGCTTAAGATCAGGAAAACAACGGTCAACTAACACTATTGGCGGTGCGTTACTGGCGAGATCTCGGAAGTGTTTGGACTCAAGGCCGACAGGCCAGACGATCAGACCCTCGACGCGGCAATGCAACATATGAGAGATCGCATCAATTTCTGTTTTCGTATCATCTTCGGTCTCGATGATTTGGACAGAGTAGTTGCGCTTGCGCGCTTCGGTGGCAACGTATTTGGCAACGTTGGTGTAAAACGGATTAGCGAAATCGGGCAGAATCAGTCCCACTTCACGCGTACGATTTAATCGTAGGCTTTGAGCGGCAACGTTCGGCCTATAGTTAATTTTCTTAACATAGTTAAGGATTCGTTCTTGTGTCGCTTCAGCGATACGATACTGCGACCCTTTGCCATTTAGCACGCGCGATATCGTGCAGGTTGACGTATCCAGGTACTTAGCAATCGAGTGAAGTGTTGGCTTTTGCATATTTCTCATCCCCTTTCGGAGGGGCTTATCTGGCCGTAGTCGAATATGACCGCGGTGGATCGGGTCGAGTCGATTCGGCGTCTGTGCCTGCTCCATGATAACTTCTTTTATGCCTGCAGTCTGCATAATAAGAACAAATACCTGCTGGGTAGCAATTCGGCTGCGTTGAACCCCCTCCTCCCTGGGGATAGGTTAGATTT
Organism: Planctomycetota bacterium; assembly: GCA_029259945.1. Taxonomy (GTDB): domain Bacteria; phylum Planctomycetota; class Planctomycetia; order Pirellulales; family Lacipirellulaceae; genus Bythopirellula. The sequence continues at coordinate 33,997 of JAJDEF010000026.1, read as the reverse complement.
TTTGGATTATAACGAATAAATGGTTGAATAAACGTTTATCCTTTGTTACGCTGGACTGCGGCGCCACCTTCCAGACAGGACGTCGGCTGTGTGAGTTGTTACTACTTTACTTGGCGAACGTGGCTTTTTTGAAAGGCTGGAAGTCTCATGAAAGACGTTTCCACACGTTTGGGGCTGGTCGTAAGGTCAGCCGGTCTGGCGCTTTTCTGCGCGACGATTATGGCATCAACGGCCAACGCAGCGACGCTATTGCACTATAACTTCGGCGATGGTAGCGGAACCACCGTGACCGATCTCAGCGGCAACGGCAATGGCGGTACGCTCGTAGGCTTTTTGAACACCAGCGCCGGGGCGGGAGTCTTCGCCGCATCCGAAGGTTGGGTCTCGGGCGGCGGGCTAAGTACCCTGGAAGACGCGGTCGCGAGTTTCGTGGATACGCCGTTGGCACTTAACGCATTGGGGAGTGGGCCGTTCACCTTAGAGTACCTGGCGTCTTTCACGGCTCCGGACGCAGGAACCGCAGGCACGGCCAATTCCTTTGCACCAGCGATTTCAGGCTCGGCACCCTTTAATAACTTTGCCAATCTGTTTGTTATCGGACGGCGAGACAACATAGGCCTGGAGTCACGTTTGCCGGGTGATGTAAATAGCAGCGTACCCGGTCCGGGCTTGCAGCCATGGAATCTCGGTACGTCAAGTGATGTGCATCACATCGTTGTGACCTACACGCCAACGTTTCCTACAGGAGGCGATGTGAGAGTTTACACGGATGGGGTGCTCACAAGCACCCCCGACTTTATTAGCCCCGGCCCAGTAAACTTGCCGACGACGAATGTTGCCGCTGCGGCTGGAAATTTCCGTTTTCTAGGTTCTTCTGCAGGCCCTCAGCAATGGGATGGCGTCATGCACGCGGTGGCTATCTCGAATACGGCACTGGCACCTGGAAGTTTTGTCATTATTCCCGAGCCGACGTCACTAGCACTTATCGGTGTAGGTCTTGTTGGTCTGATGGCTCGTCGGCGAGGCCGGATGCCTCAGTAGAAGAGATTGTTTTAGGCTAGGTCGCTGGCGCGGTCCGGAGCAACGCGCCGGCGGTCGTCCTTAGGTCTGTAGGTCGCGGCAGACCGCGGGGCGCTAGTGTTTTATCGTTCGACAATTCCTGAACTATTTGGAGCAAGACACAATGAACGCCATTCATCATCACTCGGGGCCGTCTATGTTAGGTCGGTTAGGTCGTCAGACTGTACGGGCGGCGGTATTGCTTACGGGAGCCTTGTGGTTCGCAACTCTTAGCATTCCGGCTTGGGCTGTGAATCTAGTGCATTATGACTTCAGCAATGGCAGCGGCAGCACCGTGACAGATTTAAGTGGTCTTGGAAATCACGGGACCGTGACAAACTTTACCGATACGTCCGCTGGCGGAGGCGTGTTTAACGTCACCGAGGGATGGGTTTCCGGCGGCGGCTTGAGCATGTTGGAAGACAACCATCGAAGCTTTGTGGAGACTTCGCTTGCGCTCAACTCCGTAGCCGGTAAAAGTTTTACCGTTGAGTACCTTGCCAGCAATGACACACCTGTGGGGTGGTCGCCTGCGGTTGGTAGTAATACGCCAACGTTTGCTGATGGAGACAATGTCTTCTTCTCCGGAATTGCCGATGGAGGCATTGGTTTTGAAACGCGTCTGCCCGATGGGACCTCCCCGGGAGCCGGCAACGCCGGTCAACTCCCTGGTATTCCACAGCCTTGGCGTAAGAGTTTCACTTCTCCAGATCCGACCCCGCATCATGTCGCGATGACCTATACTCTAGCGACTGATACCGTAGAACTCTTTTTCGACAATGTGTCTCAAGGCACCCGGACTACAGATTTCGGCCTCGACCCAACGCTTGCATCGGCGGCGAGCAAGTTTCGGATAGGAAATGTCGGCTTCGATACGGCTCAGCAATGGGACGGCATCTATTCTGGCGTTGCGATCTCCACGACAGCGCTTGCTCCGGGCAGCTTTGCCCTGACTAATGGCAGTCAGGCTAGCACGCAGTTGCTCTACGACTTCAGCAACGGTAGCGGAACGACGGTCACGAATTTAGCTGCCAGCGGTTCTGCTAATGATGGCACACTGGTTGGCTTTACGAATACTTCGGCTGGGGCCGGAAGCTTCAATGCCTCCGAAGGCTGGGTCTCAGGCGGCGGACTCAGCGTCATTGACGACGCAGTCACGAGTTACGTGGAAACGCCCCTTTCGATCAACGCACTGACCACAGATTTTACGATCGAGGCGACTGTGAATTACTCGAACCCGTCTGGGTTTGCACCAATCATTGGCACCTCGGCAAGCGTTTTTAGCACTAACGACATTGTGTTTCTCGGCACGGATCCTGCCGAAAGATCATTAGGCATCAATATGCCAGGCACATTTTCGGATAACACTTTCGTCGATCATCCTTGGTACGCCCCAGTCGAAGGGCTAGGCGAGTTGACGCATCATGTAGCCCTTGTCTTCGACCAACCAACCGGTCAGACAAGTTTGTTTTACGATGGTCATTTCGTCGGCAACATTAACTTGTCTGCTACGGACATGAATAGCACCTCGCTATTTCGGTTAGGCAACGTAGGTTACTCGGCGGTAGACGAATGGGACGGTGTGTTTTACGGATTCGCGGTATCCGATGAGGCGCTCGCAGCGGCAAATTTTGTTCTGCCTGTCCCCGAGCCAATTGCAGACTTCGATGGCGATAACGATGTGGACGGCAGCGATTTCCTCGAATGGCAGAGGGGCAAAGGCCTGCTGCCCACGGGAAAACCTAGGCGAAAAGATGGAGATGCCAATCTCGATGCCAGCGTCAACGCTGCCGATCTTGCGATCTGGATCGACAAGTTTGGAGTCCCAATTCCGGCCGTTAGCAACGCATCGACCTCGGTTCCCGAGCCCACGTCGGCTTTGTTAGGTCTGATCGCAGTTTTGGTTGGGGCAACCCAACGCAGGCGATGGTGCTAGGTCGCGGGCTTTGATTTTTTGGGAACGGCTCAAGAGGAGTTACTGAGATGATAGGCAACCATTCCAAGAGAAAACCTGTGGACTGTTGGGGCGCCGCAAAGCGCTGCCCACGGCCGGGTTTTACTCTCGTTGAACTGCTGGTGGTCATTGCGATTATTGGCGTGTTGGTGTCGCTATTGCTGCCTGCGGTGCAGGCGGCTCGCGAGGCCGCGCGTCGCTCGCAATGCAAAAACAATCTGAAGAACATCGGACTTGCGTGGTTGTTACACGAGGATACGCAACGTTTTCTGCCATCCGCAGGCTGGGGCCACCGCTGGTGGGGCGACGCCGATCGCGGATCGGGTGAGTCGCAACCAGGTAGTTGGATCTACAGCTTGTTGCCCTACATAGAACAGCAATCGCTTTACAATCTCAATAGCGACGGCCAACCTGACGTCATTACCGAGGCTCAGAAGGAAGGCAATAAACAAGCCGCCGAGACGCCCCTCTCCATTTTTAATTGCCCATCGCGTCGTACGACGGCACTCGTTTCCACGTTTCCTGTTAACCTCGCCGGTGGAACGCTCGCTTACAACGCCCTCAGTTTTGACGAGGTGCCGATGATGAATCGTTGCGATTATACCGCGAATGGCGGAGATGTATTGGCCTTATTTGCCACTGGCGGGCCGACACCAAATCGCGGATTTAGCGGCATACCCTGGGGAGTGGGGAATCATGCAAAGATAAAAGAACTATCCACGGGCGTGCTTTATCAAGCTAGCGAAGTGCGGCTGCGAAGCATTACCGATGGCACCTCTAACACGTACATGGTTGGCGAAAAGTACCTCAATCCAGACTTTTACGATGGTGGGAACGGTGGCATACGGGATGTTTCCGATGACCATACCATGTTCTGCGGTGACGACTTTGACACGGTTTCATGGGTGACGGACATTTCGGATCCCAATGATTTTGATTTAGCGGACCCGGGCAAACGTGTTCTGCTGCCACAGCAAGACATACCCGGCGTGCCTCTGCTTTGGTCGTTCGGCAGCGCCCATGCAGCGTCGTGGCACATGGTCATGTGCGACGGGTCGGTTCAAACCATTAGTTACGATATTGATGCCGCGACGCACCGCTGGCTAGGCAGTCGCAACGACGCCGAAGTGGTGGACAGAGAACTGTGACGGACAATAAAATGAAGGCTTACTATTTCAATGGAGGTTTACTCGCCTTGGTTACCAAACGAACGACGTTTTACGTTGGGGTTTGTTTGCTTGGCACTGCGGTTGGCTGCTCGCATCGGGCGGCACGGCTGGAGCCGCCGACCCTCGACAGTGCAGCCGCCGCATCAGCTGCGATGGCAGCGCACGATACGAATGGCGATGCGGCGCTGGACGAAAACGAATTGCAGACAGTGCCCTCGTTGTTCGCGGCGCGAGCCGATATCGATAAGGATGGCAATGGCATCATTAGTCAGCAGGAGCTTGCCTCGCGGATCAACTTCTGGCAGGAGAGCCGAGTGGCGATTATGCCTGCGTACTGTCGCGTGACGGCGAAAAACGGACTGCCGTTGGCCGGGGCGAAGGTCACTTTTGAACCGGAGCCTTTTTTGGGAGATGCGTTGCACATGGCGACCGGAGTGACTGGTACGGATGGCGTTGCGTCAATGACCGTAGCAGAGGAGTTTCGCCCCAGCCCTCGCATTTCGGGCGTTTGCTGCGGGCTGTATCGAGTCCGAATATCGCGGATGAAAAATGGAAAAGAAACCGTCGAGAGTCGTTACAATGTGGATACGATGTTGGGGACCGAGGTGGTTCCGAATGCGGTTCCAAATTACTTTTTTCGTTTGACGGGAGATTAGCCACAGGTGTCGGAGTGACGTTTGAGCAGCGGTAAAGTTCGTGCTAGCGATTGCACGTGAACTTGAGGCGGCACCTAAGGTGTTTTGTGTAGGCGATGAATTTTGGGGAGAGGAAATCTTTTGCTACATACAATTCTACATCTGAGCCTTGGCTTGGTGTGTGCGGTGCAAGTCGCCGCAGCTGCGAGTCCACAGGCCGATGCGGGCCCCGTCAGGCTTATCTTCGACACCGACATGGGAAATGACGTCGACGACGCCCTAGCGCTGGCGATCATTCACGCGCTAGAATCTCGCGGGGAGTGTTCGCTGTTGGCGGTCACTGTTACGAAAGATCATCCGCTAGCCGCCGCGTATGTTGATGCAGTCAATCGATTCTACGGACGGGGCAACATCCCGATAGGCCTTGTTCTTGATGGGGTGAAGCCAGAGGTAGGCAAGTTTCTACCGCTGGCAGCGGTTAAGGATGGGGCAAAGTTGCGATATCCGAATCGTTATGCCGGTGGTGAGCGGGCGCCTGACGCGATAAGTGTCTTGCGAGAAGTGCTGTCCGCGCAGCCTGATGAATCGGTGGTGATCGTCCAGGTGGGGGTCTCGACGAATCTGGCTCGTCTTTTGGACTCGGGGCCCGATTCTTTTTCAGAAGACAACGGTCGAGATCTCGTGCGTCGGAAGGTGCGGAAGTTACAAGTCATGGCTGGCTATTTTGGGAAAGCGATTCCAAGGCACAGAGAGGCGAACGTTGTCAACGATATCGCCGCTGCTCAAAAGTTAGTCGACCAATGGCCGACGCCCATTGACTTCAGCGGTTTTGAAATAGGCCGCAACATCGAGTATCCCGCCGAGAGTATTCAGCAGGATTTTGGTTACGTGGCGCATCATCCTGTGGCAGAAGCTTACGAGCATTTTATGCCGCCGCCGCACAATCGCCCCACCTGGGATCTTACGTCCGTCTTGCAGGCAGTACGACCGACTCGCGGCTACTTTGGTCTCTCTCTGCCGGGTCGCCTGTCTATTGATGACGAAGGTGTTACGCATTTTGAAGAAGATGCAAAGGGATTGCACCGTTACTTTACCGTCACGCCCCAACAAATCACGCGTGTGAAAGAGGCTTTTACTTACCTTTCAAGCCAACCCCCCTGTGATGCTGTAGAAGCAAGGTAACTCTCTGTCTGTCACGGTACCACTCCCAGAACTTGTGAATACAACCGTATGAGCAACCGACGGAGACTGACTTTCGAACGACTGGAGTGCCGCAATCTGATGGCTTCGATCATCGGTACAGACTTTGGAGAGGATCTATTCGGGACACCGCAAGGCGATTCTGTTTTCGGACTGGGTGGCGATGATCGTCTCTGGGGGTTAGCCAACGACGACATCCTCCGGGGCGGAGATGGTGACGACCAGCTCTGGAGTGGCGATGGCAACGACTTTCTCTATGGCGATGCTGGTGCAGACTTATTCTTATTCGAGCCGGAGAGGGAAGCACGGGACACCATCCAGGACTTCAATGTCCTAGACGGGGATCGCTTGTCGTTTGCTCCGTTTAACGCGGAGGTTTACTACGACGTTATTGCAACACCGTCGGGGGCTGAGATACGACTTTCAAACAATCAGACAATCGTGCTCGCAGGCGTCACCCCTGCAGAGTTGACACCGCTAGTGGTTAAGTCGGCGCGTCGTGGACTCGATTGGATCGATTGGTCAGATGTGGGAGGGATAGGTGCGCAGAAGTATCGATATGCGACGGCGGGGATAGAGATCGGCGACACGAGGTACACCTTTAACAGCGCCAACCCGAATAGTGGCGACGTGACAGATCATGTCATCATGCGGCGAGGAACACTTGTCAATGGAGAGTGGACTTGGGGAAACGACCAAACCGCGATCGGTCCTGGCGCCAATGGAGCATGGGATGATCGTCATGTAGGCGACCCATCGATTACAAGAGGTCAGTTCAGCTATCAATCGACGAACTACAGTTACGCAATGTTCTATCTTGGTGCAGACGGTACCACTCCGAGTGGAGGTGTCAATCAAATCGGATTGGCGCTCGCTCAGTCTTTGGACGGCCCGTGGGTGAAAGTAAGTGTCGACGCGCCGTTGGTGAGTGTAGGCGTTGGCGAACGCGACGCCTGGGGTGTTGGGCAACCGTCAGCGACTTCAGTTGGAGGTGGAACGGTAATGCTCGTGTACACCCGCCAACTCCCAGGGCAGATTCCGCACACGTATCGTCAAGTGTTGGACCTATCCTCGGCCAGTAATCCAATTACTGTTCAACCTGAGATGGCGCTAACGACCTCGGGGTTGACAAAATTCGACGGCAGTCCCGATCCGGTCAATCACGGCGGAGCCGTGATGTTCGACGCCGGGCGGGATGTTTTCTGGATCATTCGAAACATGCATCCGAACCCAACGGATAATCCCAACTTCATCTCGTCGGCTCTGCAAATTGCGTCTCTGCCAGCCGCAAATGTTTGGGGTGGAGGGGGGCAATGGCAGGTCCAAGAAGAAATTCTGAGCGAAGAACTGGCCGTCGATCGCGTGTTTGACGGCGGTTTTTTCCGAAATGAGTGGGGGGGCATCTTGAACCAATCGGTGCTGCAAACCATTCCCTCAACGGCATTCTCCGCCACAAGCCTCGGCAACCAGAATCCTTTGTGGTCTTATCGTCCACAGATTGTCAATGTTCTCTTGGACATCGGGCCGGCGGACTTTAATCTCGATGGTATTACCGATGCCAAGGATTTAAATCATTGGCAAGAAGGCTTTGGCATACCTAGTGGTGCAGTTCGCTCTGATGGCGACGCAGACGGCGATGCGGATGTGGACGGCCACGATTTCTTGATGTGGCAACAAAACTTCGGTGCAGGCTCGGGGGGGGCGTCTCAAGTCTCCGTTGGTCAGTCGGCAACCAGTGTAGAGGTACTTGCTTCTGGGACGTTTCAATCGGTCGACGACAGTCTATCGCCAGCAACCGTTTTAATCGCGTCAGAGTCAGTGCCGACGTTTCCCCTTGACCATGATGCGTTCTTCAACGTCATCGGGAGATTTGCACTTTCGAAGAGAAGTGAAACTGCGGTCGTTGACCAAACGATGATGGTTCGCCAGGACAGCAAAATCCGGATTCCAGTCAGTCCCGTGAGCCAACTGTTAGTTTTTCAGAATATCGCCCCTGATAGCCAGGACGATAAGGATATCACCGAGGGCCTTTATGATTTCTCTATGCACCTAGACATGACCGACACCCTGCTACTCGGGAGCCTCACTGGAAAAGTCGAGGACATGATTGCTAGTTCTGCTCCGTGAACGCGTGAGCTTTGAGAGACTCGTCCCTAGTGCCACTCCCGCGTTTACAGCCGGTTTCAAAACCCACTTTCGTTACGAAAACCTCCGCCTATGGGATGCCTTTTTGGAGTTTTGAAACGCTTCTAGGACTCGGTTTGATGCCTTTCTTTCTTGAGGATGTTCTGGATAATCGATTACAAGGTGCCTAGGAAGCGAAGCATCTCATGTTCGATTTTGGGGATTTTGTTATTTACGCATAATTCGTTCTCAGAGCATTTTGCCAAAATGCCTGCCCGCGTTTCTTTCAGAAAACCGCGGCATCGCGAAAAATATTGGTGTATGGTTCTGTGTTTTGCACTCGAAGGAGTTACAACGTGCCAAAAAAAATAAGCCTTTTGACTGTCATCTTGGGAGTTGTCCTGTCGGTGGGAGTTCTCAGATGCTCGACTATTCATGCTGCCGGACTCGAGGTGTTGGGCTTGCGCTGTGAATATCGAGTTAATCCTCTTGGAATCGACGAATTGCACCCGAGGCTCATTTGGCGACTCCAGTCTGCAGAGAATGGGCAGTTTCAATCCGCCTATCAGATTCTTGTTGCCACATCGAAAGAACGGCTGACGAACAACGAAGGTGATCTGTGGGACTCTGGAAAAGTAGCAAGCAGCGAGTCTGTAAATATCGCGTACGATGGCGCACCATTGCAATCTCGCTGTGCTTGCTACTGGAAAGTGCGCGTCTGGGATCGACACCAAAGGGTCTCGCCGTGGAGTGAGCCCGCCTTGTGGACCGTGGGACTTCTCGGCAATTCACAATGGACCGCAGGATATATTAGCTATCGTGACGAATCGCCTGTATTTACAAACCGTGAAGAACTTTTCTTGCCAGCCGCCCGTCAGTATCGGAAAGAAATTTCTGTCGACAAGGCGGTGCGACGAGCGACCGTATACGCAACCGCCTTTGGTATTTACGAGTTGCATCTCAACGGCAATCGTGTTGGCGATGCGTTGTTTGCCCCAGGTTGGTCGGATTACCGCCAGCGGGCGTACTATCAGGTATACGACGTCACCCGTCTGCTTAAGCAGGGTAAAAATGCGATTGGAACCTGGGTTGCAGACGGTTGGTATAGCGGATACCTGGGATTCGGTTTGCTGGAGCGTCTCGGAACCGAACAGGTTGGACGATACACATACGGTAAGACGCCCTCGGTAATGGTGCAACTCGAAATCGAGTACGTCGATGGTACCCGAGTAACCATTAATTCAGATAGCACGTGGCGCGTTACTGGTGAAGGTCCGATTCGTGAGGCGGACTTATTGATGGGGGAAACCTTCGATGCGACCAAACTGACGGAAGGTTGGACCGAAGTCGGGTATGACGACAGTGGCTGGGAACATGCAATTCGTGCCGAGGAGAACGGCGATCCAGAAGCCAATTTTTATGAGTATAACAATCCTAATAAGCAAGGTGAGCCACCGAAGATCCGAGCAAGACCAAATTACCTTGGTTTTAATCGCCGCCGCCTTGAGGCATTTCCAGGTGTTCCTGTACGAGTGATTCAGGAGATTCCGTGCGTCGAGGTCACCGAACAAGGCGAGGGTACCTACATTTTCGATTTGGGCCAGAATATTGCGGGGGTTGCCAAGCTAAAGATTACTGGCCCCCGGGGCCATCGTGTCGGTCTCCGGTTTGGTGAAATGCTTCATCCAGACGGACGATTGATGACAGAAAACTTACGGAAAGCACGAGCTCAAGATAGCTACGTTTGCAAAGGGGAACCAGATGGCGAGGTTTTTACGCCACGCTTCACATTTCATGGTTTTCGGTATGTGGAGGTTTCTAACTTACCTGACGAGCCACAGAAAGACACGATCACCGGGCTTGTGCTCCACAGTGATACGCCGCTGGTCAGTAGCTTTGAGTGCTCAGATCCCACGATCAATCAGTTGTATAAAAATATCATTTGGACTCAGCGGGCCAACTTCATAGATGTGCCCACCGATTGTCCTCAGCGAGATGAGCGGATGGGCTGGACCGGTGATGCCCAGGTTTATGTGGCTTCAGCAACATTGAACGCAGATGTCAGCGCATTTTTTACCAAATGGCTTCGCGAGTTGATGGAGTCGCAGCGTCCTAGCGGCGCTTTCCCTGGTTACGCCCCCTTTCCGTTTCAACACGGTTGGGACTTTGGGACCGCATGGGCCGACGCCGGTGTAATTTGTCCGTGGACAATCTGGCGAGCTTACGGCGATACTCGTGTGATAGAACAGTGCTGGGAACCAATGACTAAGTTCATGCAATGGCGACAGCGTACTAGCGAAAATTATCTTGGCATCGATCATGGAAACAATTGGGGAGACTGGCTAGCGCAGGGCGAGAGTACGCCGTTGCATTTCATCGATTCTGTCTACTTTGCCGTGTCCACGCGTCTGATGGCTGAAATGGCCGATGCCATCGGACGTAGTGAAGAAGCAAATAGGTATCGCGAATTGTTGGCAAACATTAAGTCGGCCTTTGCCAGAAAGTATATTCAGTCAGACGGTCGACTCTCCGTCGATACTCAAACCGCTTACGCCCTGGCATTTTACGGCCAACTGGTTCCCGCCGATCAGCAAGCTTCTTTGAGCGACAGGTTAGCCACGAAGATACAGGCTAACGGCAATCGTATGTCAACGGGGTTTCTTGGTACCTCTGCGGTGCTGCCGGCACTCTCGGCCACGGGACATCATGATCTCGCAACATTGTTATTACAGAGCCACGAGTTCCCCTCGTGGGGCTACGAGGTCGATCAGGGCGCAACGACTATTTGGGAGCGATGGGACAGCTATACCAAAAAGGACGGTTTTGGACGCCATAATGCGGCGATGAATTCCTTTTCACATTACGCTTTTGGTGCAGTTTGCCAGTGGATGTTTGAAAGTCTTGCTGGAATACAAACGCAGGATCCGGGTTATCGTCACATCATTCTGCGACCTTCACCGCCTTCGCCAGGTAGCAATCCTAAACGTGATCCGATCCATTGGGTAAGAGCGTCCTACGACTCGATTCGTGGTCGTATTGAATCGAGTTGGCGGCTTGAGGAAGGCCGCTTTGTTTTACGGGCGACTATCCCCACAAATACCAAAGCAACCGTTTATTTGCCCGCGCAGAATCTAAAGAGTGTTAGGGTGAACGGGGAATCGATTGCTCAAGCTACGGGGGTTGAGTTCATCAAGGAGAGCGGAGGTGTCGTTGTCATGGATGTGCAATCTGGGAAGTACGAGTTCGACTCCCTGTGGCAGACGCACTCGCTCGCCTCGGAGACACAATGATGCGGTGCACTTAACTTGCCAAGCCGCATCTACGGTTGCGTAAGGTGCCCGAGAAGCAAACTATGCTTTGTGCTACTGGTCAGAAATTCGATCGCCAGATCGACAGCACTGTGAAACTCCTGAAACCACTTTGGAAACAGGCCGAAACCTTCGATCAACTGCGATCTGCCCATATATGGCGAAGAGGTATTTTTGATCCCATGAGCATGAGAAGGCAGTTACATTCGTGTCGAAAACGGTTAGAATAAACGTTTATACCGAATGAGTAGGCCGCCGGCGTTTGTGTGCTCTGTAGCACTCGACTCTTCGCTTAAGGTTTTAGATGAGGGTTGATCGTTCTCGCTCGGCTGGCAGGCACACAGGATGCAGCGATTATTTTGACGAAATTAAAGATGGGTGATCAGCTAATCGATGCAATCAGTTCCGCTGATGGTTCGAGGCCGAACGCTGCTTAATTCGATCCTCGTGGATCATTTTTAGACATTTTAACATCACGCGATTTTTTTAGGTTCCACAGGATGACTCCTATGTTTTTACATCGATGTGTTCCCGTGCGTTCTCTCTTTTGCATTTTCAATTTACTGCTCGCGATTTCCATCGTGGGGCATCTGGCTGCTGGAGAGACATCATCTGAAATTTCCGAGGCAGTGCCGGGTGGTCTCGAAGAGGGTTTTCACAATCCACCCAAATCGGCAAAGCCAGGCTGCTACTGGTATTGGATCAGCGACAATATCTCGAAAGAGGGTATTACCCGCGACCTAGAGGCGATGGCTCGCGTTGGCATAGGTGAGGCTTTTATCGGCAATATTTTTCTCGACGACATTCCTGCCGGTAAGGTGAAGGTGCTTAGCGACTCTTGGTGGGAGCTTGTCGAACATGCCATCCGCGAAGGGGGACGCTTCGGCGTGGAAATTGGCATGTTTAATAGCCCCGGGTGGAGCCAATCGGGAGGACCTTGGGTTAAGCCGGAACAGGCCATGCGATTTCTTGTCTCTTCTGAGACTCGCGTGACTGGTCCGACTCGTTTTGAGAAAAAATTATTGAAACCCCGAGAGCCTTTTCAAGATATCGCGCTGGTTGCGTTCCCGGCTCTGCCAACCGATATCGATTCGAATGCAGGAAATCGGCCAAAAGTAATTTGCACGCCAGCACTCGAGAATACAGAGAGGCTAATCGATAACAAACCGGACACGGTGGTGGACGTGCCTACTGGCGTCGGGCAGGGTAAGGAACCTTTGGTTATCGAATTGCAATGGGACACTCAGCACACAGCCCGGAGCATTACTATCGTCCCTGGTGAGACGGCTTGGGCCGCCCAATGCCAGTTGCAAGTCGCAGATAACGACGGACAGTTTCGCACGGTACGCAGTTTCCCGTTCGACCGCTCGAACATGAAGATTTCCGTCGGTCCGATGCCTCGTGGGCCGGTAGCCATATCGTTTGCGCCAATCAAGAGCCAGCGTTTTCGTCTTTTGCTCACCGATATCCGTGGTCAAGCCGCTTTAGCAGAGATCAATCTGTCGACTGCCGCCCGGCTCGAATCTTTCGTAGAAAAGCAACTCGGCAAGATGCATCCGACTCCGCTCCCGAGGGGGGATACTTATCTCTGGCCAGCACAAGCCGAACTCGATTCGCCTGAGTTCGCGGTCGCTCCAGGTCAGGTGCTTAACTTGACCAATCAGCTTGCAGCAGATGGGACGTTACGTTGGGATGTGCCGCCGGGCGATTGGGTTATTCTCCGCACCGGGATGACAACAACGGGGGAGAAAAACGCACCTGCTTCGCCGGAAGCTGTCGGATTGGAGATCGACAAAATGAGTCGCGAAGCGGCCAAGACACATTTTGACGCCTACATTGGGCACTTGCTAAAGCAGATCCCTGCCTCAGATCGTCAGGCCTTCAAGACGGTTGTGGCCGATAGTTACGAAGTCGGCTCTCAGAATTGGACCGATGGGTTTGCCGAGAGCTTTCGAGAAACTTATGACTATGACCCGGTGCCCTGGTTGCCCGTGTTGACGGGCCGCGTGATTGGTAGTGCAGATCAATCAGAGCGTTTCCTTTGGGATTTGCGACGCTTGGTGGCAGATCGCATAGCAACCGACTATGTCGGGGGGCTTCGTGATCTTTGCGATGAGCAGGGTCTACAACTTTGGCTGGAGAACTACGGCCACTGGGGATATCCTGCCGAGTTCCTGCAATATGGGGGACAGTCCGACCGAATTGCTGGCGAGTTCTGGCTGACCGGAGATCTCGGGTCGATTGAGTGCCGAGCGGCATCATCTTGTGCAAACACTTATGGCAAACCAAGGGCGTCCGTTGAGGCGTTTACAGGTGGCCCCCCCTTCCGAACGGTGCCTTCAGGCATGAAAGCCCGAGGTGATTGGGCGTTCTGCGAAGGTGTCAACCATTATATTCTTCATGTTTATATCCACCAACCATGGGAGGATCGCAAACCGGGGGTCAATGCGTGGTTCGGTACAGAGTTCAATCGTCATAACACGTGGTTCGACGCCCAGAAGACGTGGTTTGATTACTTGCGACGCAGCTGTTTTATGTTGCAACAAGGTACACGAGCTGCCGACGTGGCCTATTTCATTGGTGAAGACACACCAAAAATGACGGGGCTTCAGCAACCTTCTTTACCGCCGGGGTACGACTTTGACTATATCAACGCAGAAATTCTCCAGGAGAAACTAGGTGTCCACAATGGGCTGTTGACACTGCCGCACGGTGCGAGCTATCGACTGTTAGTGCTGCCGGAGTGGCCAACGATGCGCCCGGCCGTGTTACGTAGTTTGCGTGACTTGGTGAAAGCTGGCGCTACGATACTTGGCCCGCCGCCATCTCGTTCGCCCAGTTTGCATAACTATCCTCACAGTGATAAAGCTGTGCAAGAACTCGCTGCAGAGATGTGGGGCGATGCGAGTGGAGCGAAATTTGGCGAGCATCGTTTGGGGAAAGGAAAGGTTATTTGGGGGAAAAGTCTCGATGAAGTCTTTGGAGACATGGATATCTCCCCCGCTTTTACTAGCGATGTTTCGCTGCGTCATACACGCCGCATCGTTGGTGATACGCAGATATATTTTGTTGCGAATCCACATCCCCACGAAGTGGTGACGACCGCAAGTTTCCGTGTGGATAAGAAGGCACCCGAGTATTGGTGGCCACACTCGGGTCAGATTGAGTCCCCCGCGATTTACGATCTCGCAGATAACGTGATCCGTATGCCGCTTCGGTTGGGGCCTCATGGTTCGGTTTTCGTCGTATTCCAGAAAGATGCAAAGTCCTCGAATCGCATTGTTTCGGTGAAACGTAACGACAAGTTATTATACGATTCACAAGAACCGAATTTGCACGATACCGAGGAGATGCAATTCACAATCAGTAAGAGTGGCTCGATTGAAGCAATGGACGGTCTTCCTGGCAGCTACTCCATACAAACCGCCGACGGGAGCACGCATCGACTGCAGCTGGGATCCGTGCCTGCTCCAGTTCAGATCACTGGCCCGTGGGAAGTTGCATTCACCCCAGGCTGGGGTGCGCCCGAGCGGGTGTCTTTCGAACGTCTTGAAGACTGGACACAGCGACCAGAGAAAGGCATCCAGCACTATTCAGGCACAGCGCGCTACCGAAAAACTTTTACACTGCCAGAATCAATGCAAGGCAAACATCTTCGCCTCGACCTGGGAGAAGTTCACGACTTGGCTGCGGTGCGACTCAACGGGTTGGACCTTGGCACGCTTTGGCTTGCGCCATGGCACCTGGACGTAACCAAGGCAGTTCAGCCTGGTGACAACTTGCTGGAGATCGAGGTGGTGAACCCGTGGAACAATCGGCTCGTCGGCGATGCGAAATTGCCACGCGCCCAGCGGTTTACTTTTCTAGCCAAGGACGTGGTTACTAAGGACGCACCACTGCTACCTGCCGGGCTCACGGGGCCAGTCACGTTACGTGTTTTGGAACATGCAGAAGTGGAATAGGAATGGCAGGCATAGAGACTCGATAGAGAACTACCCTGATGAGAGGTAGCCGTCTATCTTGGGCTATCTCTAGCTCGCAATCACGAGGGGCGAGGATAGTTTTCGGGCGACTGGAACCAGGGTGGCGCAGGAGGTAGTGGATCGTTGCGGTGGCGCGTCAGGCCCTGTTCCAACTCGAATGCTGGGGTTCCGTCCACCGCTTCGGTCAGCTGCTGAAAAATCCCGGCAACCCGCGGTAGGTCTTCCGCACGTACTTTGTCGATCGTGTCCTGTGGATCCAGCAAGTAAAGCGGCCCGCTGATGTGACAGACCGATGGGATTCCAGCCGTAAAGAATGGTGCCGAGTCACACGGTGGCTCAGGTCCAAAAAGATAAGGATCGACTGCCAACGTCCGATCAAGATTCCAGTTTTCGACTGCCTCGCGCACCAGACCAAGCAAACAGGGGTTCTGGTCGACGAACATCACCCGAAGCTCCGGTCTGCCGGTCAGTCGATATCCGCCTTGCTCGTCGGCTTCTACTTCCTCGGCAATGTGTTCGATGCCAAACGCAGCCACGGTTTTCTTCAGTAGGCCATTGCGATGTCGCTCGACAAACACACGGTTCCCAACACCACCGTGAAAATGGCCCGAGGAAATAACAAAGACGAGATTTCGCTGCAGCTTCCTCGGCTCACGGCTGAAGTGTTGTGCCAACCAGAGGAGTACGGCCAGCCCTGAAGCATCTTCCACTGCTGAGGCCCAAGGCGCATCGTGATGGGAAGTGAGGATGATCGACTCATCCCCCGTGCCTGGAATGGTGCCGACAATGTTGTGTGAATCGACGTCGTGGGTTGTCCCGACGCTTTTGAGACAGACGCGGTCACCACGTTGCGCGTGCTCGATGACTACTTCAGCAGATTCTCTACCAACCCAAACTGCCGGGAGCCCCTTCAGGTACCCGTCGTAAGGGACGTATTGCTCTGGGCCGTCGGCCGGCGAATCACGGAGTATACCGACAAGTCCGATTGCGCCGCGGCGCTCGGCCTCGTAGTAGGCGGCAAAATTTTCGATGAGCCAAGTTGCTGTGTGCAACGGTCCGTCGGGTACTGTCTGGTTCGGGTCATAAACGAAGTGCGCCTCAGATTTCAATGCTGCCGCAGAGAGGTCGCCGAACCGCAGATCGACCACGGCCACTTTGCCTTTCAAGTCGACACGCTCGAAGTCGTCCGCTGATCCATCACCGAGGTAAACGGTTGATGCCTGAATCCCTTCGACGGATGTCCAGGCAGTGTATGGCACCGCACAACAGGGAATCGCTTGGTCTCGAGCGAAGTAGAGATCTGTCTGCTCAGGGGCCCAATGGTGAACCGGTACGGGCTCGCGGTGAACCTCTTGCAAGCCAAATTGTCGAAACAGGCCTTCTAGATATTGCTCAACCGCAAGCCCCTCGGGCGACCCAGGCCGGCGTATACCGAAGGCGACAATCTCACGAATCCAATCGAGCATGGGGGGTACCGATCAATCTGTTTGAGATATTTTCTGAATCAACATCCCTAAGCAACTCACAGGCAAACCGATTCGCAAGGCCAATCCATCATGGTGGCCACTTTCTGAAAAGCTTCGGCGTTGTTGCCAACGCTCATCGCGCAATGGTGAGTCGGAGCCAAGGCGAACCATTCGTTCATGAAAGGGGTGGGCTTTTTCGCAAAACGAACATGAGTCATCGTGTTGCCGATCTTTAGGGTGGGAGCTTCGATTGCCTCGCCTTGGTTGACAATGGTACGGAGTCGACCATCGCCAGTTTGCGTAACATTCAGCAGCGTGACAGGACCTTTTTGTACCGTGGCCTCGACCGACACCCCCGTTCCCCATTTGCCATGGTAGAGACCCATGCCACGGAGGACCGGTTTTTCGCCGGCGATGGCGATGTGAAACGGCCCATCATGTCCGAGAATAATGGTATCGCGGTCGTAGTCGGTTGCAACGATTTCGCAGAAACTACCCCCCACGCCCAAGATGTCGCTCACTTTCATTGCGATGGCGGTTTTCATGTCGCCTTCGCCGCTACAGGGAATCCCCTTGGCCGTTAGCAGCGAGTGACCAAGGATGAACGCTTCCTGGAGTTGCTCATGCTCGTTTCTGTCCAACCCACGATAATAGTAGGTTAGCGCATCGAGATCATACTCTCGCACTAATTTCTCTTGCGCCACGGCAACCCGACAGGCAATTTCCAACTGTTCAGGCTTGGGCTTGCATGCCAACGGGTCAGCAGGCGAGTCTTCGCTAATGACAAACATCTGCTTGATCTCGTCAAGCTTTGCTTGCTTTTCACTTTCGGTAACCGATTCGACCACTTTGGCTAAATCGCACATTTCTAAAATTTCGACATGCATCCCCGTTTGAGCTTGAATCATTGTGAAGTCGCTGTACATGTCTAGCATGCCGGGATAGGTGTGGCCCAGAAAACCCATGCGGCCTTCGCGCAAGGTGCGGAGGGCGCTGGCGGCCTTGACCCACTGCTCGATTTGTCGCCAAGCTTCGATCGCCTCAGGATGCTTATCAGTCACTTCGTTAGCCAGCGAGCAGGCGGGTGTCTCATTCAAACCAAGCAGGCCGGAAACCAGATGAAAGTCGATGTTACTACGGTTGAAAGCATTGGCAATCTCCGGAACGCAACATCCGACACAATGGGCAAGCCACTCACCAGTGGTCGTCTTTTCGTAGTTCATCGCCGCTGTTGGCTGGAGATTGAGCACGACAACCGGTCGGCCGCAGTGGTTGGCAATGTCGATATGTGAAGCACTCATGGCGTAGGTAGCGGCGTGGCAAAAGATGAGATCAACGTTCTCCGCGTTGAAATTCTGCGCTGTTTGCAACGCACTGGCCTGATTGTCAACCATGCCAGCGTTGCACACATCGCCCCACGTCTCAAGACGCTTGGCTATGAAACGGTTGTAGCCAAGCAGGCGGTCGAGCAGACCTTCGAACTGATTCCAATAGTGTGGATGGCCAAGGGAATACAAACCAATTCTTGGGCGTTTCGCAGGCTTGACTGGTTCAAAGACGTCCACCGTTACCTCAATTCTTTTTTGTATTTTCGTATCGCCGTTACGGCATGAAGAGCCTATCCAAGTACCGCTAAAATGCCGCTATTGCTCGCCTTTCAATACTCAGCACGGCAGATAAGATGGATAGATTGTAGGTGTACTATTTCGTGTGGGTAATCAAATACTGTGAGTCGATATTGATCGCGCTGGTAAGGCTTTTAACGTCGGAACCTGATCCGAAAGGTCAGTCGCATCTACGACATCGAGATGTCGCAGGGTGTAGTTTTATCAGGCCCGTACATCGGTTGCCGTCTCGTCCGCCAATCGGGAATATGTAGTATATTGGCCGGCATTTCCAAACTCAACTGCTACGGGCTAGAAAACCGGTAGGTTTGGAAATTTTGTGAGCTTCGGACGAAAGCCTTCGCTCACGATGAAGTAGCTCTTGTACGGTAGAAGGGTTCCGTCAGCGGATTGAGCGGACCACTTCAATTCGTTTTTGCCGCTGATTGGCCACTCATTTTTCGGTTCAGCCAAAATGGTGGATGAAGCTTCTGGCGAACGGGTCTCATTGGATGTCGATAACTGACGCAGGAGTCTTAGGCCCAGCGTAGTGACAATAAGTTGCCTCACTTTGGCAAGCTGTTACAATGGGCAAAGTTTTGAGCCTTGAGCAGTTCCGAGTACATCCAAATGGGAAGTCCCGATTCATGTAGCCGGTTGAAACCCTATGCGACAATACTTTTATCTGTCTCGATCGTGTTTAGTGTTGTACGCGAGGTAGTCCCATTTGTTGCCCGACCATGCATTTCTCAATCGAGATGTGAATTGTGAAGCGTATCCACTCCAGCCCTCCGGGCGAAGCCAAGGATTTTTTCGAGATGAAAGCAATTTTTCCCCTACTCGCTGCAGTCCTGTCATTACGGGCCGCAGTAGTACAAGGAGAACAGCCGCTGGCACCGCAGGTTACGAATGAGTTCTTGGTGATCGCCTACCCTGCCCCGCCTCCTGAGCAGGCAAATATCGAGCGCTATCGAGAGATCGTCAACGCTGGATTCGATGCGATCACTCCCGGCATGGGAGCCTGGGATCGCAAATCGTATAGCCGAGTATTAGATTTGGCGGAAAAAGTCGGACTTCGCGTGATTGCCACCGACCTACGTATTTTGCCTTGGCACAAGGAAGCTCGAAGGAAAATCGATCAATCGCTTATTGACGCGGTGACTTCCGACTACCGCGATCACCCGGCCTTGTTGGGATATTTTGTCTGCGATGAACCGAGTCCCGACTACTTCGAAGAACTCGCCTCCACTTCACGACGAATGCACCAGGCCGATCCAGCACATCTAGTTTTGATCAACCTATTTCCTGGTTACGGCAGTCCCAATCAGTTGGGCTTTGAAGATTTTAGAGCGTATGTGCATCGTTTCATACAGACGGTGAAGCCTCAGATTCTCAGCTACGACCACTATCCTTTTCTGATATCTGGGCTAGATGATACTGGCTGGTATGACGACTTGAATGTGATTCGTAACGAATCGCGACTGGCAAACATCCCGTTCTGGATCTGCTTACAAAGCGAGGGGATTAAAGATTATTTGCGGATTCCAAATCGTTCGGAAGTGTTCTGGCAAGTTAGTACGGTTTTGGCGTATGGCGCACGAGGCGTTACTTGGTTCACTTACTGGACCCCCCCACCCTCGCATGGTATCCCAGTCAACGAAGCGGGAGAAGACTTTGTAACCGAGCAAAATATCGGCGGTATGATTTCCCAAGATGGTAAACGCACGCCAATGTACGATGTGGTTCGCGAGGCCAATCATTTCTTGCGAGAGGCAGGAAATGAACTTGTGGGTTGGGATAATAAATTCATTGCCCACTACGAAAACGGAACGTTGCAGGATGGCAGCCAGTCGCCATGTTTAACCATGGGCGGAGCAAACACCAAGCTAGTTGTTGGAACATTTGTGCGTGGCGACCGCCGGCGTGTGGTGATTGCCAACAACAGCTATTCCAAAGGAGCTGCCATCACGATCGGACCCACGGGCAACTGGCAGCCTTTCACGGTGATCGCTTCCCTTGAAGCCCGACAAAAATCGAGCGGCAAAGACCTTTCGCAGTGGCAACTGGGCCCAGGGGGTTGTTTGGTGATCGAATGTCAGCAGCTTGCATCACCAGAACAATAGTCTGGGATATTGGTCCTATTCGGTCACATACCCCACACCAAACTGATTTCCTGCTCGAACTGGCGTGTTACCGTCCCAATCGATTTCTAGAATTTTTTCACTACCAACGGCACGACCTTTTTCATCAGTCAGTTGGGCAATGACTTGACGAGTTTTCACGTCGATCACATCCCCCGACGAGGGATAAGCGAGCTTGCCATCGATACTGAAAGTGATCCAGCCCGGCTCGCCTCGACATTGGATGCTTGCTAGTTGCCTGGGGGGCATAACGGTCGCATCGAAGATATGTAAATGTCGATTGCTCGCATCGCAAATCCAAATTTCCCTTTCGTCGGGTGTCATCCCAATGCCATGTGCTGGGCAGCTATGTCGCTTGACATCCCCTTTCTCAAAGCCTTGAACCTCCACGCGATGCAGTATCTTGCCTGTCTTCAAGTCTCCTATCTCAAAACCAAGACAATCGTTAACACAGGCGAAAACAAGTGTCTGCTTTCCGTTGATGGTGAACGGACGGATGTTCTGAGAGAATGGGCCGATCCTACGGTCGATGGTGTGCGTCGAGGTGTCTGTTACAGCTAGAATCGGCGAACCGAGCCCAGCCAAATAACACCATTTCCCGTCCAGTCCGTAAACCGTGTTATGCGCACGGGAATCGTGGGTGATTCGAGTAAGTTCGTCGCCTGTCATGGCGTTCAACACGTACCACTGGTCTTCGTAGTAAGAGGGTAAATAAAGGATTTTTCCATCGGGTGACAACGCCATTCGGTCGCAGCCCTTGTCGTATTTGCGTTCCCACAACATCTTGCCCGTCATCATGTCGAGGCACATTAGCGAAACTTTTGTGCTGATATGGATTCGCTTTGTTTCCGTAGAGGCGCAAATCCCTTTTGTATTTATCGGTTTTCCGTCCTCGTCAACGCCGCCGATCGGAAAGCGCTTGACAAATTTGTGTCCTTGGTCGATGTCGAATACAAGCAATCCGTGTCCGCCATATTCTAAATAATCGCGGATGCCGGGCGTTGCTACATAAAGTAATCGCTGCTCCGTAGCTTCAATGCTGGCGGACCATGTGACCACCCACATAAACGGCACACTAAAAAGCGTAAGCCATTTCCACATAATCGACCGTCCTATAGATTAAGTGCCTAATTCTAATTCCTCTTCCCCGATTCGTGGGGGCGAGGTCTTTCGGGTTCTATGAGAGACAAAGCAATTTCATAAGGTTACTCTCTTCCAAGCAACTGGCCAAGAAGATCTGCCTGAGGAAACGGGTGCCCGGCATGTAGTGCAAACGCTTCGGCATGTTCGACTCCGTGCTGTTGACCTCGGATTGAACTATGACGCTTCATCGCCTCGATGTACTCGTCCATGCCGTGATGCTCGCGCAGCCACTCTCTCTGCGAAGCGTGGCAGGCAAGCATTTCGATCTTGCGTTGCATTTCAGCAGTCGTATCGACACAAACCGGCGGGCGGATCGGGTTGCCTGTGTAAGGGTCGATCCCCTCCATTGCATCGCAGTAATACAACCATGGAACCTGCGAACCCTCGACTAACGGAAAAGAGGAGGCGTTTGGAATTGAGTAGCTAAACGCGGCGCTGCGGGCCAGTTGGTGTACCTGTTCGTGATCGATCATGTAATCGTAACGTGGGTGCGTGAACACGACAGAGGGTGCGATGCGTCGAAACAGGTCGATCGTCTTGCGGTTCGTTGCCTTGTCAAACACAACTTGGACGTCGAATTCTTCCAGGCAGTGGTACGTAGCGTTGATCAATTTGGCTGCGGAAGATGCCTCTTGGCGTCGGATGGCAGAAATCTCTTCGGCCGGGAGCGTCATCGTGCCACAATCACCGGCGGTTGCCGTTGCTATATGTACTTCCCACCCGGCGTCGGATAGCCGAATGAGCGTTCCCGCACATAAGAATTCGGCATCGTCAGGATGTGCAAAAAAAGCCAGGGCTACTTTTCGATTGGGTTGCAATGTGTCCACGCAAACGATCCTATTGGTTGGTTGTCGGCAAGGCGGTCGTGAATTGGTGTCTTCCCGATCCTACGTGATGGTCAATCCAGGTGTCGCCATCTGGCAACTGCACTGTAGCGGTTGTATTAGGCGGCACAAGGACAGTGAGTTTCAGAATTCCGGCCTCGAGTTGCCAATGGCTTTCGATCCGACCTCGGATCGATTCGTAAGAAGCATCGCATGAAGTTACGTCACCACAAACTTGCGGCTTGACAAAGAAATGTTCGTACCCGGGCTGTAATGGATCGGGTACGATGCCGGCTAGCCCCCGAATGAACCAGGCGCCGACTCCCAAGAACGAACTGTGGCATCGGGATTCTTCGCCATCCCATTGTTCCCAGATCGTGGTCGCACCGTTCTCGAACATGTGCCCCCAGCTCGGGTAGGTCGTCTTATTGATCATCTCGAAAGCCAAGTCCGATCGGCCTGCACGGGTTAGATAGTCGAGCAGCAAGACGTGTCCGTGAATGCCAGCGTTAATGTGACCTTTGTCTTGAACGAGAATCGCATGCTCTAGCTGCTTCTCGATTTGCGGTCGCAACTCTTCGGGGGGCAGTCCGATCAGCAGAGGAAATGCTAGGTAGGGTTGTTCGCCGTTTGCATAAACCCCGCGTTCCGGATCCCAAAACTCTTGGTGAACTCGTTTACGAATTTTATCCGCCTGCTGTTGCAGTCGCTCTACTTCATCCGACTTCCCCAGGACTTCGGCGATTTTTGCTGCGGTTTGTACGCTCCAAAGCCAGTAGCAATTGTTGAAAAATAGTGTGGAGCGATCGTCCACTCGGGCTGCTGGCGATTGTTTTCGCCCAGGCGGTACCCAATCGCCAAGGAATCCCCACTTTTCGTCACCATAATGCTGTAGCAAACCGTCTCGCGTTTTGGTGTCAATGAAACTCAGCCATCGAACCATCATCGGCCAGTTTTTCTCAAGCACTTGCAGGTCACCATAATGGATGTACAACCTCCACGGGAGCTGAATTACGACGCCGCTCCAAGCAGGTCCGCCGCCGGCCTCATGGGTGGGGGCTGTGTCGGGAATGTTGCCGTCGGCAGTCTGCACGTCGCGCCAGTCCTCCAGCCACTTCGTGTAGAACGCCCCGAGGCCGAAGTGAGACAATCCCGTCGGGATGGTTGCATGAGCATCGCCGCCGTAACCGAGGCGTTCGCGATGAGAGCAATCGACGACGTACCCCCCCACACTCAAGCAACGAAACGTCCACATGGTTGTATCGTGAATGCGGTTCAACAGATCATTAGAACAACGAAACTCCGTGAGCTGAGGATAGTCGGTATGGACTAGGTACGCGCGGACATTCTCGGGACGCTTGACTGGTCCATCAATCGTAAGCCACCGACCAGAAACATAGTTGAAGCGGTGTCGAAATCGTGTTGAACCGCTCGCTGGAACCACCACTTGGATTTTCTGGTTGTACGAGACGTCCTCGTCCTTTCGTTCTGAAATGCGAAGATCCACGACGGTGCCGGCTGGGGCCTCGAGCGGCACCTCGAGCCAGCCCGTAAACTGTCGTCTAAAATCAATTCTCCAACCTGTGTCTCGCTTTGAAATTTCGACGGGTTCGAGCAACTCAAATAAACGATTCGGCTCGACTTTCTCTGCTGATATATTGAGAGGTATTTCAAATACTTTGGTCGCAGTGGGCTCCATCTTCTCTTCTTGTCGTTCGGCAGCATAGTGCTCCTTGACCCAGCGATCGAGCTGCTTGCTGCCTGTATACAACGTTTGCCATGACTCGTCTGTTTCAATGCGAACCGTCGTCCCGTCGGTA
This sequence comes from Planctomycetota bacterium, assembly GCA_029259945.1. Classification (GTDB taxonomy): domain Bacteria; phylum Planctomycetota; class Planctomycetia; order Pirellulales; family Lacipirellulaceae; genus Bythopirellula. The sequence goes on along the minus strand of JAJDEF010000026.1, from coordinate 9,567 downwards.
TGTTGGATGTCGACTTGGCAGCGGATTAGCGGGTGCCTAGTCTGACCAAATCGTGGAAACGAGGCCCATCCTGGCGCCGCTCGAATCGTGATTCGATTCGCGCCTGTTTGGAGATGTGACGTGAGATCGTACGTCACGTACCGAGCACGTTTGCTATAGTCCGAGATAGACGGTGCTAACACGCAGTCGCTCACTTTTTTGCCGTTGATAAAAAGCTCGTGGTATCCGAGTGATGTAATGTAGGCGAGCGCACGTTGGGGCTGTGTCGAAAGTTGAAAGGTGTTTTCAAACGCAAGATAAGATCCGTTGGTATTTCCCGACTCCGCTCCAATCCATTTTGCACTCCAATCCGAGAGATCAATGGGGCCCACCGTGAAGCTCGCCGGAGGACTCCAGTTGGATTGAACTCCATTTCGATCCGTGACCCGAACTTTCCAGTAACACGCATTGCCGTAAGCGAGAGTCTGGCCATCGTATTCCACATGGACAGACTTTGTGGATTTGACAGTTTTACTATTCCACCGATCCCCCTCGCCCCGATCGAGAATCTCGCGACTCGACGCGACTAAAACTTGATATGTCGACTGACCGACCTCTTGCAAATCGGGTTCGCTTGCGCGGAGCTTCCACGAGAACCTCGGCCGAACGACATCGATTCCTAATGGGTTGACGAGGTACTCGCACCGCAACTCCGTAGGGACGTTAGCGGTAGCCGAAGTAATCAGAAAACAATGAGCTACCAGCAAGAAAGCCTGGAGCGTTACAATGGTTTTCGTCATAAGCTAAATAGAGCAAATAGGTGGTGCCATTAGAAAAACAGGAAGACGGTAGGAGTTGTATTCACCAGCCAAGTAGAAGTTCGTCGAAAGACTCTGTTGCAGATGCTATGCAGAGTAAATTTTTTTGGCGCGCATTGAACGCCATCCTGCCCTGGAAAGGATTGCAACCAACAGGAGGCAGCCTATCAACAACAGCGAGGCGCTCCCTGGCTCGGGGATGGTAGAAAACGCAAAGGTTGCGGTGACCGGTTCGTGATCTGAGAGGGGCGCACCAAGAGCGTCCGAGAAAATAGCGCTCGGCACGTTATAGCTGGTTGGCACCAATTCGACACTTGTTCCACTTCGGAAAAAGATTTTGTCTTTTTGCTCACAATCGCTGCCGCTCATCCCGTTTTCGGCACAGGTGTTGAGTCTCGGCCCAACGGATGGAGCAGTTCCACCTAGAACGATTTCCACCCAGACGTCTTGCAGCCCGGTATTCTGGAGGAACTCGGGTAGGATGTCGCCATTGCGCGTGAAAAAGCTGTTTGTGTCACCCATGACGATTACCGCATTGTTATTGGAAAAAGTCCCAATGAAAGTGTCGAGCTGGCGAAGTTGGACTTGGCGGGCATCAATGTCCACTTGAGGAGCCCCCGAGTCGGTATGAAGGTTATACATGTCGACGAAGAGGCCGGGCGCGATCTCGTGCCGCCCTACCGAGAAACCCTTTGGCGCTAGACAATCCGAGCCGTTTGTCAGTACTCCCGAGCAGGTATCCCATGTGACTCGTTGGAAGTCGGTGAACGGGCTGTCCGACATGCGATTGAGACCGTCTCCCAAGCCCGGTGGCACTCCGGCAGCGATGCCTATCAGGCTGTCGCTCGTGTCCTTGATACTGAGATGCGGGTGGGTGACTTGAGAAATCAAGTCGTCGTGGAATCCAAAATCTTCCTGCACCGCGACCAGATCGAAAGCGTTGAGGAGCGGGCTCATTAGAGCGTTATTGACTTCCGGTGTGGTTGAGGAAAATCCACCGGGAAGGCCAGCGACGTTGTAAGTGAGAACAGAGAAGCTACCCGACTGCGCGGCAAATCCTATTCCCGGGAGGCATAGCACCGTGCCAAGTAAAAGAACCAAATCAAAACCACTGAGCTTCGTCGTTCGAGGTGTCATTATCTAGGTGTCTCCGCTTGCTTCAACGAAAATGCTAGGCATTGCCAAGGTTCTTCGCCAAAAGTTAATTTGTAAGGTGATCCTCAAATTTCAGACAAGAAAAACAAGATACGAGACAGTATATTCCACCAGTAAAACCCGAGCAAGTGTTTTACCCCTCACTATTTTCGAGGTGAGTCCATTCCCTTAATTCACTTAACAAACAAATTGCACGGGCCTTTGAAAAAAGGGGGTAGCGTATTTACGACACGGACCACTAATTGTCGAACTGTTAGTTATCGAACAGTCTAAGGTCGTTCAGAAGAATCCCGTGCTAATTGACGACCCCCGAGAGTGTTCAACTGCGATGGCCCAAGATTGACGGATACCGGCCGGGGGTAGCAGCAGAGCCTATCTAAGAACCTCTGTAGAACTGAGTGTCCACGCGGGGCAGAAGTGTAAGAAGGGCAAGATAGTTGTTCAGCATGACTTCTCATGCAAGCCTGCCTGCTGCACGCTTTACTCCAATAATACCGTTCACCGAAAACAACTTTGCAGTTCTCTTGTGTTGCTGATAGGCTAGATTCTTGCGGGATTTTACACCTCATTAAGCTTTTCGGTTTTTGGGGTTACCTCAACAGCCAATTAGTGGCGGTCTAGAAACTGAGAATGTCTAGCTACGACGGGTTCTACCACTACTTGCCGATCGAAAATCGCGACATGGAGCTAGGGCTCTATATGACTGGCTCTGGCTATGGAAAAATCCATCCTGGGCAGCACTATCCGCCCGAAGAACACCCTGGAATCTACCAGTTCTCGTGGAAATCGGGACGTGAACTTCCAGAGTTTCAAATCATCCTTATTACGGATGGTCGAGGTCAATTCGAGTCGAAGCCGACAGGTCTTGTCGAAATCAATGGTGACACGCTCATCCTGCTCTTTCCGGGGGTATGGCACCGCTACCGACCTTTAGAGTCAACAGGATGGACCGAACGTTGGATCTCGTTACACGGTGAATTCGTACATCGGTTGTACGAAAACGAATTGATTTGCCCTGCACAAGCGACGTTACAGGTAGACGATAGCGGTTTAATAATTAGCATTTTCGAACGGACTTTGGCCAAAATCCATGACGATCCGACTCACCATTCACCGTTACTTAGCATCAACGCGTTGGAGTTATTGTCGCTTGCGATCGATCTTACGGGGGGGTGTAAAGAGGCCTCCACGAAGCCCGATACACAGGGGAATCGCGATGTGGATGACGTGCTGGTGAATCGCGCCTTAGATGTCATTTGGACTCGAAGCCACCGCCCATTGTCTGTCGATCAACTGGTGGCACAGCTGCCTACTACACGACGGACCCTTGAGCGGAGAATGTTGGCAACTCTTGGGCACAGCGTTCTCGATGAAATCAATCGCTGCCGACTTTCTCGGGCAAAGCGACTGTTGACAGAGACGAACCTGCCGGTAAAGTCGGTGGCCTATCTGGCTGGATTTCGAGCTCACGAACGCCTGCGAAGACTGATGGTTACCAAAGTAGGATGTTCGCCGAGTGCTTATCGTGCTCGCACTCGCTTGCCAGCCAAGGGAAATACGACTGAAACTATCGATTACGGAGACACGACCGAATGACCAATCCGGCTCTTGGGATTCTCCTGCATGCCATTGGCGGTTTTGCCGCAGGCAGTTTTTATGCCCCGTTGAAAAAAGTCCGCCAGTGGTCGTGGGAAAGCTACTGGTTGGTGATGGGACTGGCGGCGTGGTTTGTGGCTCCTTGGGGAGTGGCGCTGCTCACCACTCCCGATCTCTTCGGTGTGCTGGCGGCCAGCTTTGGCAGGGCATGGGCATTGTGCATTCTCTTTGGGATCCTTTGGGGTGTGGGTAATCTCACCTTTGGGTTGTCGGTACGATACCTCGGAATGGCGCTCGGCTACTCAGTCGCGCTCGGGTTCTGCATGGTATTTGGAACACTGGTGCCACCCATCGCGAGAGGAGAAATCGGCACGGTTCTGTCCACCACTTCGGGGATCGTGATTCTCGGTGGAGTCATCCTCTGTTTGGGCGGGATCGGTCTATGTGGCTGGGCTGGAATAAGCAAAGAGCGTGAGCTGACCGAAGAGGAAAAGAGGGCTGCTGTAAGCGAGTTTGCGTTAGGCAAAGGTTTTGCTGTGGCGGCAATCGCAGGTATTCTCAGCGCCTGCTTCGCCTTTGGCTTAGCAGCCGGCAAGCCGATTGCCGAACTGGCGATCGCCCATGGTGCGTCCCCAATTTACTCGAACAACGCCGTGCTGGTTGTCGTACTCACGGGTGGATTGATAAGTAACGTGATTTGGTGCGTTTTTCTTAATGTTCGAAACCGTAGTTTCAAGGACTACGTGACCGGACCTGCAACAAAGCAGACGCTCAACTACATCCTGTCAGCGCTGGCTGGGGTGATCTGGTATGGCCAGTTTTTCTTTTACGGCATGGGGACGACCAAGCTGGGCGAGAAATTCGATTTCTCATCCTGGTCGATTCACATGGCCTTCATTATTGTGTTCAGCAACTTATGGGGGATTGCCTTTCATGAGTGGCGCGGTACAAGCCAACGCACAAAATCGCTTGTCTGGGGCGGCATTTTCACGCTGATCGTTTCGACCATGGTGATCGGCGGCGGAAACTACCTGAGCAGTCCATGACACGAGTCCGATTAAGGAGATGCAGGTGCGTTTTTTGGGTTGGGCGTTGCCTATTGCTCGTTTCTTGTGTGGTTTAATAATTGGTGACACCACCGTCGGGGCGGAGCAGCTTGGTGGGGCCTGTGACCCCAGGGTGACGACTTCCCAAAGCCCGTTCGATAGCTGTTTAGGGTGTTCACGGTACTCATTGATAACAGTTGCAAATTCCAAAAGTACAAGGCTATCGCACTAGTCCCGTACAAAAATTTTTGCCCAAAAAGTGTCGCATATTGTGGGTTATAAGCTAATGTCTTGTGGATATCCCCCTCCCTCGAAGGGCTCGGCGGCACACCCAGACGCTCTCTCGGTAATAAAAAAACTCTTCTATAGCCACATAGAATAGCACGGCGGCAGATGGGTCTGCCGCGACGCACTTAGCGAAAGATTGTCGCATAACGAGGGGCATGTATGGCGCCGAAATTATTGACCATCGTGATTTCTAGATTAAAATGAAAGCAGAACTTGGGGATTGAAATCCTATCAGGTTCTAAAACCGTAACAGCGTTTACTTTTCTTAATTGTGGAGGGAATTAGCTAATGTGCAAAAGATTGTTACTGTCGCTTTTAGTGTTGGTCTTAATCAGTGGTAGCGTCCATGCTGCTGTGATGACATGGACTGGAACGATATCAAATGACTGGACAGATGGACAAAACTGGAACGGTTCAGCCGCCCCGCCCGTCGCCGGCGATTTCTTGGATATTCGCAGCGACGGTTTTGTTACGTTTTTTCCTGTAGTTAGTACGGGGCAAACAGCTTCTGGCGGCACCATCCGAATGAATCCAGGATTTGGAACTCAAACACCTTCGATAACATTGAACGGAGGAACTTTGAATGTTTCGGATATCCGTGCTGGTGATGCCGGTTCTGGCGGCGCTGATATCATTATGAACAGTGGTGTTGCTAATGTCTCTGGATTTACTGCAGTCGGTAGCGATACGCCAGGTCAGCTTTTCATGAATGGTGGTACCTTTAATGCTGGCACCTTAGGCCTACCTAATTGGTTCGGAGCTACTGGCAGCAGCACTGGTAACGCCTTCGTTGACGGCGGCAATCTTAACACCAACGGGATACTGATAGACTTTTTAGGTAATAGTCCCACCAGTGGAATCGACTTTACCAAAGACCTCGCCGCTGGTGGTGGTTTGGTGACAGACACTCAAGACCTGACGGATCCAGTGGACTGGACCAATTGGCAGGACCAGATCAACCTCTGGATTGGCACAGGGATTATCTCCACCTCAACCGGCGGTACGGTTCAGGCGAGCTTTTCCTCAGCGGGTTCAGTTCGTACCACGCTAATATCCTCTGTAGCTGTTCCTGAACCAATGACCATGACCATGGCGTTGTTTGCGGTGGGTGGCTTAATGTTACGCAGGCGTCGTTGATAGGGCGGACACACTATTAGCGAAGATTGTGGACATCGGTCCGCCCCATTGGGGCGGGTCGATGTAGCTTAAGGTGTGACTTGCTGAGTGGCACGGAAGGAAACTAGCAGATACGAACAATATAGTCCCAGGTCTTGTGTTGGGGTCCGAGGAGGTTTCTCCTCTCAGGAGGGCAAAACAAGGTCGCGGTTTTTCGAGTTGTGATGTGGCTGAGCTGTGCAATATCGTTTTACTTTCCTAATGGTGGAGGATTCTCTAGTGTGTAAGAAATTGTTACTGTCGCTTTTAGTCTTGGCCTTTGTTACCAACACTGCTGCTGCTCTTAGTACTTTTTGGAATGGGGCAGCTGACACCGACTGGACGAACTCGGGCAACTGGGATTCTTCCCTTGTCCCCATCAGCACTGACTGGGCGGATGTCCGTAATGGCAACTGGGTTCTGAATTTCCCGGTCATTACTGCTGCTCAAACGATTGAAGTCAACAACATTCGACTCGGCCCGAATTTTGGTGGAACACCACAAACAGCCACGATTACGATGGACGGAGGAACTCTGAACATTCGGAACGAAATTTACATTGGTGAAACTGCTGGGATCGCTGCCGACTTTGTTATGAACTCTGGAACAGTCAATGTTGGTACTGCCGCAAATAACTGGACTTTGCTCGGTAGCGTGGGTGGTGCGGGTCGGCTTCTCATGAATGGCGGCACCTTTAACGCCGGCATCTTAGGCCTGCCCAAATGGTGGGAAACTCCTGGCACGGGCAACGCCATCATTGACGGAGGGAATCTCAACACCAGCGGGATTATCATCGACCTTGCGGGAGGCAGTCCAACAAGTGGAATCGACTTCACCAAAGACTTCGCTGCGGGTGGTGGTAAAATAACAGACACTCAGGATTTAGCAGATCCAGTGGACTGGCTAAATTGGCAGGGTCAGGTCGATCTTTGGATTGATGCAGGGATTATATCCTCCTCTACCGGCGGTACAGTTCTGATGGTCGCTTCCTCGGTGGGAACAATTCGCACGTTGGAAATATTCTCTGTGGCTGCGGTTCCCGGTGATTTTACCGGCAATGGCAAAGTGACCGGAAGAGATTTTCTCAAGTGGCAACGCGGGGAATCACCAGCGCCGCTGTCTTCAACGGATCTTAACACTTGGTTGGCCAACTACGGCACGGTTGCAGGGCCTGGGGTGGCAGCAGGAGCTGCAGCCGCCGTTCCAGAGCCAACGTCGATACTACTTGCAGCGTTTGGTATAGTCGTCTTATCGACTCGCCGCCGATTGCGAGACTAAGCGAGGCTCCCGAAACGGAGAGAATGGAACTGGCCGTGGTGTCGTGGGCAGCGATGCCACGGTCAGCCCTCCGTCGTCTGTGATTCAAGAAACAGAAAGAGCAAATTTATGTACGAGGCAGATTCGAGGCTGCAATCAACCTCTTTTAGTCGGGGAAGGGTCGCGGCGAGCGTGCAGAGCAACGCCTTTACCTTGGTAGAGCTTCTTGTCGTGATCGCGATTATCGGTGTTCTTGTTGGGCTTTTGCTTCCAGCGATTCAGGCAGCGCGCGAAGCTGCCCGACGGTCGCAGTGTACAAATAACATGAAGCAAATCGGCCTAGCGCTGCATATGCACCACGACTCCAAAGGCTTTTTCCCGCCCGGCTGGGACTATCAAGTATTTTCGGGAGAGTTTGGAAACGGCAGTATGCGTGGTGTTGGATGGGCCGTCTATTGTCTTCCTTACCTCGAGCAGACTGCGCTGCACGATCAAATCATGAGCGTCGTGGGTGATCCGAATGACCGGTCTCACCCGCCCACCACGGGCACGGGCATCTGGGGACTGCCCGAGGAGATTAAGCAGACAGTCATTAGCGCGTACCTTTGCCCCACCGATCCGAGCGACCGCATTGTCACGTGTGAGATAGTAGCGAATCCGCTATTGACCGAGGCAGGCAAAAATAGCTACGTCGCTGTGTCGGGCACCTTCCCTTCTTGGATTAGCCAAATGATAACTCTTCTCGCAGACCGCGACCCCCCCCCCGAGATTTATGGTCGAGGTTACGCCGAAACGCCGAGTGACCTGGGATTGTTTTATGCCGGCAGCAAGCGGCGGTTGAGGAATATCACAGATGGCACCAGCAACACGTTTGCCGTCGGTGAGCGCTACTGGGATGGTGAACCCGTCACTTCCACAGGCGAGGGGTGGGCTCCTTCGGTAGGGGCAATCTGGTTAGGCGCCAATAGTGCTTTTTGGGGAACTACCTCAGTAACGGCAGATGCTTTCACGCCAATGAATTCGCCGCTTAGCGGTCTGGATATGTCCAGCTTGCATCCTAGCGGGGCGAATTTTCTTTTTGTGGATGGTTCGGTTCACTATTTGAACGACTCGATTAATCTGAATACCTATCAAGGGTTGTCTACCATCGCTGGAGAAGAGGTAGTTGCCGACGACTAGTACGGCTCTTTGCGAGCGCTCTTGCAATAGCCAACAATCGGGCAAATAAGCGATACTAACGACACTTGTTCAATTGGACATACCGGAACGTTATCGGAGAACTTTAATGACGAGACGATTGCCAAGCGCCTCACCGGCTATCGCGTGGATACTTCTTGTGATGGCTGTTGTTGTTTCTGGTTGTGGACAGGACGGGCCCAAGCTAGTTCACCTTAACGGTCTCGTGACCCTCGACGGATTGCCCTTAGCGCACGCTCACTTAGCCTTCAGGGACGCGGATGGAACGGGTCGACGCGGAGCAGCAGCGAGAACAGATGAGGATGGTTATTATTATCTGCGATATTCCGAACTCAGGGACGGCATTGAACCAGGCATGTACAAGGTGAGCATCTCTACGCTAAGTCCAGAGATGCCTGGGGGCTTGATGGGCATTAAAGAACAGGTTCCGCCGAAATACAACAAGAATACAACGCTTACTGTAGAAGCCTCACTTTCTGGCGCCTCCGAATTAAATTTTGACCTTGTGACAAAGTAACTAGGACCGTCGCTAAGGCAACTGGCTGGCGCAAAGGACATGTGGTTTTATGAAAACGATATATTGCTTAGTCGCTTTTTTGATCATCGCACCTTCTCTCACTTATGCTCAGACCACGCCCGACGTGGGTGTGATTCGTTGGGATGCTTGGGTCGGCTCAGGCAATGCGGTTGGCGCAGAAGTGAATGCGAGCCTAAGTCCTAATCAATTTCATAACAAGCTTCCCTTCTATGCGGATGTGCTAGGACCGAATTCGGTTAATATCGATGCGACGACTCAAGCAACCATGGACCAAGAGATCAATTTTGCCGTTCGTGCCGGCATAGATTACTGGTCATTTATTTGGTATCCAGCGTCTAGCGGATTACACCAATCACGTAACCTGTATTTGAATAGCACTCAGAAAAGCGATATCGACTTTTCTCTCGTGGTCGAGAGTGTAAGGTTTGGCAGCAATCAAATTACCCATCAAGAACTGGTCAACTCGTTCTTAGATCCGTCCTATCAGACCGTCTTGAATGGCCGCCCATTGCTGTACTTCTTCGATAATCTTGAGATT
>JAJDEF010000025.1 GCA_029259945.1 Planctomycetota bacterium | reverse complement strand
AGAATCGTGTTATCTTGATCCAACAACACCACCCCGTCGGGCACGCCCTGCAATATCCGGTCGTTGCGAATCAACTGCCCGACATCGGTTGCCTGGGTGAAATGGTCGGCATCGCAAAAGACCGCCGAATAATTTCCCCGAGCAAGCTGTACCAAAGCCCTGGCGGGAGAAGAAACCTCAACTACCTCAACATCGTTGCCCAACCGACGCCGCACATCTTCAAGCGAGCCATGCGTGCCGCCTAGATAGAGAACCTTAGACATCGCGGACGCTTCATCGCGGTCGGTTCGGGCGCTACTAGGTGACGCAAGGGGTCGTGACACCGCGTAATTCCAAGTGTCGAGTCGAAGAGGCAGCCACACCCCCCTGCAACAATCGAGGGGGGCCTGCCTCTCACAGTATACGTGCCAATCAGCCGACCAACAAGATTTGCAGGCCGCCCATAATGCCATCGGTTCGAGATGCTGGCGTAGGTGAGTCGCCCATGAAGAAAATACAGAGAATCAGCCATTTCGGGCCAACTCGCCCGCACTTTCTGTATAACGCTGACGAAACGGGCCGAAAGACGGTTCGTAAATTGCTTATGGCTCTTGCGCCACCAATGAACCGAGGGCGAGCAACGGAAGCCCGTATTTAACGGGCAAAATGCCAGCGACGGGTTCTTTCGCCACCCATCCCTGAAAAAATGAGCTGACGCTGCTCCCTTCGATTGCGTACAATCAGTCCCTTTCGGCAGTCCGCCCTCGCCCTTCGCTGAGGGCCACACTCCCCGAGACTCCCCACACCAGGCTCCACACCATTGGAGCCAGTCACCCGCCTGTTTCCCCCCTTTTAATTGTGTGTTCGATGCCCGCTCTCCGTTCAAAAGTCCCGGTTTCCCACCTCCGAAATGTCGCCATCATCGCCCATGTCGATCATGGAAAGACGACCCTCGTCGACCAAATGCTCTATCAGTCGGGCCAGTATCGAGAAGAAGATCTCTCGAAACTCGCGGGGGGGCAGCATGGTCTGATTCTCGATTCCAACGACCTGGAACGCGAACGAGGCATTACCATCTTCAGCAAAAATTGTTCGGTCAGGTACGAAAGTAACGACGGCGCCGATTTTCGCATCAATCTCATCGATACTCCCGGGCATGCCGATTTCGGCGGCGAAGTCGAGCGGGTATTAGGCATGGCCAGCGGCACTCTGCTCATGGTCGACGCCTACGAAGGCCCCATGCCACAAACGCGGTTTGTGTTGCAAAAATCCTTAGAACATGGATTGCGTCCCATTGTGGTGGTCAACAAAGTCGATCGACCCGATGCGCGACCGCACGAAGTCGTCGACGAGGTCTTCGATCTTTTGGTCGATCTTGACGCGCCAGACCATGTGCTAGAGTTCCCCACTCTGTTCGCTTCTGCTAAGCAAGGTTGGGCAACGCTCGACTTAAAGTCCCCTAGCGATTCGCTGCGTCCGCTATTCGATACCATTTTGAAATACCTCCCTGCCCCAGAAGGCGGACAGAACAAAAAACCGTTGCGAATGCAAGTCACGACGCTCGACTACTCTGATTATGTGGGACGAATCGCCATCGGGCGAGTTCGCGAAGGTACCCTCCGAAAACGAGAGACAATCACCGTCATCAATCGTGACGGAAATGCCTCCAACCGAAAGATCACCCAGCTTCTCGCCTTCGAAGGCATCGATCGAGTCGAGGTCGACGAAGTCGAAGCGGGCGACTTGTGCGCAATTGTCGGACTCGAGCCCATCGAAATCGGTGACACGGTCACCGATCCATCCATTCCAACTGCCTTGCCTGCGGTGACCATCGACGAACCCACACTCCACATGACGTTTCGCGTCAATGACGGTCCTTTTTCGGGACGTGAGGGCAAGTTCCTTACTAGCCGTCAGATTTCAGAACGTCTGCAACGCGAACTGCGTTCGAATGTCGCCCTGCAGGTTGGCCCTGGCCCCACGCAGGAGCAATTTCGCGTTTCAGGACGTGGATTGATGCATCTCGGTATTCTCATCGAGAACATGCGCCGCGAAGGCTTTGAACTCTGCGTAGGCAAGCCTCAGGTCATCCATCGGGAAATCAGCGGTGTGCGCTGCGAGCCCATCGAACAACTCGTCATCGATTGCCCCGAGTCGTGCCAAAGTGCCGTCATGGCACTCATCGGCGATCGACGGGCTACAGTCACCAAAATCAGCCAGCGAACTTCTACCGGTGGTTTCATCCACATGGAATTCACCATTCCTTCTCGTTCGCTCATGGGCCTTCGAAGCCGTATGCTCAACGCCACCCAAGGCCAAGCAATCATGCACCACACACTCCTCGGCTACGAGCCAGTACGAGGGGAACCCACGCGCCGAGCTGCCGGGGTACTGATCGCCAACGAAGCCGGCTCGGCAACCGCTTACTCGTTGGACGCACTTTACGACCGGGGAGAATTTTTCATCCGTCCCGGCGATCAGGTCTACGAAGGACAAGTGGTCGGAGAACATTGCCGACCCGACGACTTGGTGATCAATGTCGTCCGCGGCAAAAAGCTAACCAATATGCGAGCCGCCGGAAAAGACGACAACAGCCAGGTCCGGCCAGTGCGAGATATGTCGCTCGAGGCTTGCCTCGAATACATCGAAGATGATGAACTGGTAGAAGTCACCCCCAACGCCGTCCGACTCCGAAAAATCATACTCCTTGAAGCCAACCGACGCCGTGCGGCTCGACAGGCGAAAAGTTAGAAAATGGCTCGAAAAATATCGATTTATGGGCGACCTCCCTGGCAACAGACGGTAGCATCGGAGCCCACCAGACGGTACCCTAACCCTAGATGGATGTCCCCGCCCTGCCCTGATGGTTTCATGGACTGCGCTCCGCAAGGATTCGAGCCGACATGCTGGAACGACACTGGTATTTGAAACGCTGTGACCTGTTCCAGCAGCTCAGCCCCGAGCAACTCGCCGCGATCGAGTCTCGCAGCCGGATGCGGGAATGTCCGCGCGGTACTCCCATCTATCTGCCCGCCGACGACGCCAATGGCGTGCTCCTACTGACCAAAGGTCGCGTCAAAATTGGGAGCCTCACCGCCGAAGGCAAACAAACAATTCTTGCGTTTATCGAGCCAGGGGAGGTCTTTGGAGAGCTTGCCCTGATGGGCTCCGAAGAACGCGAAGAATATGCCGAGGCGGTCGAAAAATCGACGGTGATTCTCATCCCCAACGAGGTGATGCAGCAACTGCTATCAGAGCACCCGACGGTCTCGCTAGGCATTACCAAGCTCTTCGGGCTTCGCCGCCAACGGGTCGAACGACGACTCAAGTACCTGCTGTTCCGCTCGAATCGCGATCGCCTCATCCATCTCTTGCTAGAATTGACCGAGCAGTATGGTCTACAAACGAGCCAGGGAGTAGAACTCCGCATCAAGCTGTCCCACCAGGATTTGGCTAGTATTGTAGGAAGTACACGAGAAACGGTCACCGTCGTGTTGGGCGACCTCCAAAAAGAGGGCCGACTGCAGCTAGGACGAAGGAAAATCATCCTCACGGACTTAGCAAAGCTAGCCGATAGCGTCAGCATGCCCGTCCCCCAACTGAGAGAGGCTTAAAACGGCCCACCAAAAACGATGGCACCACATAACTCGACCGTCCCAGCCGAAAACACATAGCCCGGCCATCCTGGCCGAAAACATCGCTCAAAAAAGAAGAAACCACCCCATTGTAAGGTGCTTCACAGACAAGATTGCCGCCAGAGACGATTATAGCGTTAGATGAGTTCGCCAAAAGCCGACCGTATCTGGGCAAGGCTCCCTGGGAAGTAATAAAATGTCAGCCAATCAACACCAAAACGACAACTGGCACGACTGCCCTGCTGGCGAATTGAGCCAGATGGTGGGACGCGTGAATACCTCCCAACGGCAGGCTCGTAGAAAACAGCTTTTCGGAACGGCTGCGGCTTGCATGCTGCTGGTTGCTGTGGGTGTTTTTTCCGTCGGGTCTGTCTTCGCTCCGAATGGTGATTTTACGTTTGGCGGCATTACTTGTACCGAGTGCCATGAGAATTTCGCCGCCTTCGAGCGTTATCAGACCGAAGCAGCGACCATGAACCAGGCTCTCGCCTTAAGCATGGAAACCCATCTCGAGCAGTGCCCGCGTTGCGGCAAAGCGTTTGAAAAAACCTACCCCGGCATTCTCTCTTCAGAACTATCGAATCAGCCGACGATGCCCTTGCTGGCCATCGCAAGCTTTGCCACGCTCTACTGAGCAAGTGCCGATTCTGTTTCTGCCTGCGTAATCTTGAAGTAGCGGGTAGGGTCTACCTTGAACGCGCGCTTCTCTTCGGCCCCGACGAAGAGATACAGTCTCTCGTTATATTGTACAGAATGAAGGACGCTACCCGCCGCGTGCTCATTTTTCTTAGCAAGTGTCACGACACACGCACCCCCTAGCATCGGCAAATACCGTTGCAGATTTGTTAGAAACTGCTTCTTCTCGGCCTCGCCCGCCAAATAATAAACCTTGTCGAGATGCTCGACCAGGTAACGCGATTCACCTCGCACCCAGAGTCCCTGCTCTCGAATCGAAACCGGACAGTACCCCTCCATCGCCAGCCTCCCGTCAGCGATAGTTTCTGGCGACTCGTTGCGACTCGACTCGACTGCCAGTGGCTGGGCATCGGCCAAAGCCTGAGATTCGTTCTGCTTGCTCGCTGAACCCATCAGGCCCGTCGCTGAATTGTCAGGTGTCAACAATTGAGGTGGAACATCGCCCGGGCCTCCGGCAGAAACCGCTGCCTGGGCAGACGACATTCGGATTGCCCCATAACGGTTCAGATTAGCTAGAAAAATCGCTCTCCGGTGCGCATCCACAAAGTAATACCGTAGTCCTCTAACGGTAGCAATCGTTGCCGCCAACCCTTGAATCTTTTTATGCAGGTCGACTCGACAGACAACACAATTGCCCTCATTAACGATATCCGCCCTTTGATATCGCTCGGGGTGGCTCTGAAAACGCCCTCGCAACTGTTCTTCTGCAAAGAAGTAAACTCGCCCTTGATGCACTACCCCATAACGTGGGTCGCCAGCGATTCGCTTCCCCGTCTTCAAAAAAGTGACCATGCAATCGCCGGCCAAGACCGGGGCATACTTATCTGGAGCGGCAGAAAAAATGGCTTTCTCGCGTCGGTTCGAAAACCAATAGAGTTGCCCATCAAAAATAGCCTGATAGGCAGCACGCCCATCCACCCATTTTTGCTGATCTCGCAAAGCAACCAACGAATAGCCATTCGCCGCGACAGGCAATTTTACATGTGAATAAAGGTCCGGTTGATACGGGTCCGTGCCACTAAATATCGGCTCGGCAAAAACACGTGGCGAAGCCCCCAGGTGACGCGTCGACTGCACCGATTGTCGCCTGCTACCACTCTCAGCCAACGAATTTTCCGGCAAAACAACCAGCAGCAAACCAAAGGCCCAATAACAGGCAACCTGCCCGAGTTGATTCGTCGTTCGAAACTTCACCTTCATAAATTTTGAGCCCATTGAAAGAAACCACCAATGAGGCCGAAGCTTACCGTTTTCAGCCCACAGCGCCGACGCCTATCTGCACCCCCCAACCCACCAAACTATCTGCAAGATACAAGGATGGGCAGTTCTGCTGGCGCACAGAGCACCGCCATTGCATAAACCCAATTCGCCAGCAGGTTTACCCACCATTTTGTGAGGGGCGAGAGATTAGCCGTAGGGCGCTAGCCCCGGTTTTTTCCAAAAGCCTTTTTCAGACACTCTGTGTGACTCCGTGTCCTCTGTGGTAAATCCATCTTCCTGTCTTATGATTGGCCGTAGCAACTTTGCAGCTCAACTGAACGATCCAGCTTGCCGTTTGCGTGGTCGCCGTATTTCGGTAATAGTAAAGACACGCAATTCGATGCCAGCAATGCTGTCTGCCCGTTGAACAGAGAAAACACCAGCACCCCTCAACCGTTGAGTTCCCCATGAACGATCAGAGCGATCAATGGTATTTTGAAATCGGCGACGGGAACACCTACGGCCCCTACCCGCTCGAAAAGTTGCAAAAGTGGGCTGCCGCCGGCAACCTGATGCCCACCCACCGAGTGCGCCAAGCCGATTCCCAGGAGTGGATCATCGCCGCCTATGTCCCTGGCCTAGAACTCACCACCACCGCACCAGAATTCGCCACCCCATCCTCAGATGACGAAGATGCAACCCTTGGCAAATCCCTCGGAGCCATGGTCCGCGGGCTCGGTCGAAAAAATAAAACCGACTCCGAAGAAAAATCCGACGATTCAAACGACCAAGCCTCTAACGCGACGGCTCCGCTCGAGCCCCCCGACATTGTCGGTCTCTGTGACGAACTTCTAGAAACCGCCTTCAAGCTCGGAGCCTCCGACCTCCACATCGACCCCGAAGAAAACGTTATCTTGATTCAGATACGAGTCGATGGCGAACTCGAACCCCTGAAAAAACTCCCGAAAAGCATTCTCGCCCCGCTGATCGGACGCTTCAAAATCCTATCAAACATGGACATCGCCGAGCGTCGTCTGCCGCAAGATGGTCGATTCGTTCGAGAACTTGGCCCCGACCAACGTAAAATCCACCTCCGCTCGGCTTGCTTGCCAACCACCCACGGCGAAAGAATCACGCTACGGCTCCTCGCCTTAGAAACCGAACAGTTCACACTCAACCGACTTGGCATGTCGGAGAGTGCGCTCAAAACTTTTGCGCATTTCACCGGCCAGAAACAAGGTTTAGTGCTACTCACCGGCCCCACCGGAAGCGGCAAATCCACCACCCTCTACGCCGCATTACGACACCGTTTGGCCAATCACCCTGGTCGCATCATTACGGTTGAAGATCCGGTGGAATTCGACGTCGTCGGCGTCGCACAATCTGAAATCGATCACGGCGACAAACTGCGATTCGACTCCGCGCTTCGCAACATCCTACGTAGTGACCCCGACGTCATCATGATCGGCGAAATCCGAGACCACGATTCCGCCGACATCGCTGTGAAGGCAGCGCTCACCGGCCACTTGGTCCTGAGCTCACTCCACACCAACTCTGCCGCGGGCGTCATCACTCGCATGCTCGACATGGGAATTCAGCCCTATCAAGTCGTCGCCACCCTTCGGCTCTGCATCGCTCAACGGCTCATCCGACGGCTCTGCCCCGACTGCCGCAAACCTCGGAATCTCACCCCCAACGAGGCCAAAGTCATCGGACGTCCCCAGGCCGAGGGTGCCAAAATCTACGACCCCGGGGGCTGCGAAAAATGCAACAACCGTGGCTACCGAGGTCGAATCGGGCTCTTTGAACTACTCCCCATCACCCAAGAACTGGCCCGACGCATCATCGACGATTGCACCGAAGTCGAAATCTCCGACTATGCCCGCGAACAAAAAATCCCCAGCATCCGCGACGATGCCGCACAGAAATTACTAGCCGGCGTCACCAGCTACCAAGAATTAGTCGGCGTCTCAGCGTGGTAAAAAAGGCGTTACACCCACGCCCAAGGTATTTCATCCCATAGCCCGGCCATCCTGGCCGGGAATCTCGAAACACACAACGTCGCACGCCCTAGCGAAACATAAAAAACAGCAACAAACTCGCCACCGGCACCCCGATCGCAAATCCCAGCAACACAGCAGCCGAATGATTGATAATTCGCTCCACGCGATAGCGGCTACTCTGAAAGTTGCACAACTGCTTGGCCACGCCACGCCACTGCTCTGCCAGCGCTTCGAAATGTTGAAAAGCCCGGTTCAGCTCTAACTTGCCACTCTCAGACAACGAGTTCAAACGCGTCGCTGCCATTAACACCTTGCGCGCTTGCGAAAGTTTGAACCGGTGCGTCGTCAATTCTTCCGCCTGCTTCATCGCTTGAAAAGTCACCCCGTGGCTCGGCTTAAACTTATACATCTTTTCAATCGAAGCTCGCCAATTCAGCAACTCCATCAGCAAACCTGGGTGGATATTCGGAATACCTAATAGATTCAACCGATTGATGTCCTGCGCCGAATCAATACCAAACGATTCCAACATCGGTACCATCGCCCGCTTCAGTCCACGAATGTCGCCAAAGCTATCTCGAATCAGATGCTTTCGCAAAAAATCTTGCTTCTGAACTCCACTATGCAGCTTGAGCACCTTTTTCAGGTCTTCGCCCTCCGCATGGTAATGATCAATTTCCACCTTCAGTTCTTCCACCGAAGTGCCAAAAGCCTGATCGCGCTCGGCATGCGATGCCGCCACCCCACGGACTACCTTCAGCAATTTCTCTTGTTTGTCTCCCAAAATCGTCATCTTCTCGTCAACCCACTGCCGTCGTCCCTTTGCTTTCTCGTTGAGCAACAAATAACCACAGCTGCCCACAGCCCCAATCGCTCCCGCCACCAGCGCCCCGCCATGCCAAATCCCAGCGACTGCCAGTACGCACGACACCCCTAACACCCAAGCGGCCAAGTCTACCCTTTGACGCTTCGGCATATTCCCCAGCTTCTTTAACGGTGGTATCTCAGGGAGATCCAATCGTTTGAGGTTCAACTCAGGAAACGCCTTCACCTGCAACTCTTGAATTCGCTCGTCTAACAATTCAAGACGCTGCGGCGAAATCATCGTCGCCCCACCCGAATCGATGAAAAACGCCGGCCCACCCTCATCCTCAATCCGACACCAAGGACAACCACGCAAGCCCGTATAATAAACGTGGGCCGAGTCGAAACTGCAACTCGTACGCTGCTTAATCAATGTTTCTAATTCAGCGATCCACTGACCGGCGCTCGGTCGCTCATCCCCGTTCTCAACATCCGCACGAAACGCCGCCTCAAACAACGCCGAGACCTTGGGCGGTAGATCAGTGATTTGCAAAGATGCCGGCGGCGGCTCAACGAGTGTTTCTGCGCGGTGCTTCGAAAAAGCAAACCGACGCTCTGCAATCGCTTTCACGATCGTCATCTCGCCCCGACCCCGATAGCGCCCCGCAAACGGGTGTCGCCCGACAAACAGCAAATGAAAAATCAACACCGCCATCCCAAAGGCATCGTGGTTCTGTGTACGACAAACATCACGCAGATTCATCCCTTGCAATTCGGGCGGCGTGAAATGAGGCGTGCCTACCGGGCAAAAATAAGTCTTCTCGCCATTAGTAATCTGAAAAGAATCGCAGTCGATCATCCGCACACGCATCGTTTCGTCGACCATCAAGTTGCCTTGATTCACGTCGCCAACAACGATGCCCGCCGCATGAAATGCCTGAAACGCAGCCGCCACATTGCGAGCAGCCAACACCATGTGGTGCCAATGCGCTTCAGGAAAATACAGCCTTCGGTTCGTCGAACCATACAACTCATGCAATTGTCGAGTACCAACAATCTTCGGCATTAACAAACCACATGGCCGTTTTGATTGCGTATCAAACACCAAAGAATGAGGCCAAGCCGAAATCGACTCCAGCGATTGCGACCACTGCGTCGTCATGGTCTCGAGCTTTGTAATTTGATCCTCAGAAAGCGGCTTCTGGTGATAAATCTTAACGGCAAGCATCGATCTGCCGTTCACCTCAAAGACGCTGCCTTCGCCACCCTTACCAATTTCGTCGCCTAATTCTATCGGACGGCCTTTGGAATCAATCATCCTCGCCATCCTTCTCTAAAAGCTCCGAGGCGAGGATGAGCGTCTTGTCATCATCCGACCGAGATTTCACCGAGTACGACTGTAAAAACTCGCGCAAGTCTTCACCTAGTGCGGCACAATTGTCGGTCGATCGCAAAGCCTGAAACAAGGGCTCAAAGAATGGTGGATGCGGCGTCTGCGTATCAAACGCTAGAGCCAACCGCTCCAACCCGTCGGTGAACAAAGCCACGTCAGAAAAGCAACTCGAAACCGATAGAAACTCTAAATGCTGTTCATACTGTTTGGCGGACAAAAAATTGGTCGAATTCGCATATTCCCCAGACTGCGGCCAAAACACCACCCCATACACACCCTGTTGGCCGAGGATAATCGCTCCATCCCCGATCTGAAAAAAGAACGAACGACTTGGCGAAATAATCGCCGCACAAAGCGTGCTGGCAAACTCGCGAATGCCACAATCTCGCTGACTCGCCTCTTCTTCCATCCTCTGCCGCGCATCATTGCACCATCCCACAACGTCTTCACGCTGCAAATGATCAAAGCAGCCATGCTCTTCAAAATAAGCAGCCGCATTTTCTTCGATCGCTTCACAAGCAAAAGCAGAACCTTCGTTGCTGTACTTCGAACTACCCGCACCGTCTGCCACACACGCAACCACAGCCGACGACGACTGGCCGTCAAAGAAACGAAACGAATGACTATCCTGACACGGACTGCAGTCCGCCTCGTGGGCAGCTCCACGGATGCTATGCGCCAAATGTTGCCACATGGGGCCCACCTAAACCGTCGCCCAGCCGCTCGGACCCGTCGTTGGATCGGGCAATGGCACTTCATCACCCGGCGAAGATCGCGAAACCGCCTGCTGCGAATTTGAAAGCCAGCTAAACAACTCGCGGAATTTTGTGCCTTGCAACCAAAGAGGCTTACGCACACAAATCTCTTCGAGCACCTCCATATTCGCGCCTTCGACGCCCACCGCAAAAAAGCTAAACGACTTTTGCTCTTCGCCCGCGTGAACTCGCGAAACCACCGGTTTCCAGTGATCGTTCGGCTCGCCGTCGGTAATCAAAAAAGCCCAAGGTCGATAATAGGCAATCCCATGCTCGCGGTAATTGCTCTTGCGCTCTTCGATCATATCGAGCGCCACATTGATCGCCTCGCCCATCGGCGTGCCACCGATTACTTGTAGCTTGGGCGGCTCAAAGTTTTCGGCCGTGCAAAACTCAATCAGCCGATTCACCCGACCACCAAAAGTCACCACCGCTACTTCCACCCGCTTTGCCGCCAATGGATCGGCCAGCAACTCTTTCTTATAAGATTGCAAACCCGCATTCAGTTCTGAAATCCGCAACCCATGCATCGACGTCGACGTATCGACCACCAACACACAAGGAACCCGCGGCTCAGGGTTCTCAGCAAACTCAACCGCACCAAAAGCATTATTCGAAGAGACTTGATTCATAGATTCCTCACACGCAAAGAAAGTTGTACCGACCGCAAAGGCCAACTCGTCTTGCCCGCCATTCTATCAACCCAAAGACCCCATGACAATTCATAGAAATTCCTCTCCCCATAGCCCGACTATCCTGGTCGGAGCCAAGCTACCCCACGCAAAAAACGCCCACAACCAAACCAACCGACCCAACCCCAAAACCAAACCAATCACCCCCATAGCCCGGTCATCCTGGCTGAAACCACCCCCTCGCCATTCTCCACACTCCCCGCGTCCTCTACAGTAATTCCCCTGCATTACTAAAAAACCTTGACAACTACTGGCCAACCAGTAGAATCACACTCGTTACTACTGGACAACCCGTAGGAGAGCACCATGGACGACCCGCAACCTACCGAGCGTGAACTCGAGGCACTAAAGGTGCTTTGGCAGCAGGACGAAGCCACGGTCCGCCAAATCTGCGACGAAATCGCAGCCACGGGCGAAGAACTGGCCTACACCACCGTACTCTCGCTACTGCAAGTGATGGAGCAAAAAGGGCTCGTCTCGCATCGCCGCGAAGGCAAAGCGTATGTCTATCTGCCCCTCCTCGAAAAAGAAAAAACGCTACGGCAATTAGCCTCCGGCTTCTTAGAACGCGTCTTCGATGGCAGTCTCGACGAGTACTTGGTTCACGCGCTCGGCTCGCGCCGCGTTAGCAAAACCGAACTCCAGCTACTCGAAACGATGATCGCCGAAGCCAAGCGCCCCGCAAGCCGAAAACCTCGGTCGAAAGGAAAACAGAAATGAACGCCTTCGTCGAACAAATCGCCCCCTGGCTCGCCGACTACTTTTTGCTGGCCACCCTTTTGCTAACCATCGTCCTCTTACTCTTTCGGCTCATCAACCAGCCCGCCCGCCGCTTGGTCCTCGCTCGCCCAACTTTGGCCGCATTGCTACTACTCACCGGACTATGCGCATTGCCCGGCTGGTCACTCGTGCATTTATTGACCGAAAACAAGCCGGCCCAAAACACGCCGGCACTCAGCCCTATACAAGCTGCTCCGCCAATCGAACAACCAGCCACCCCCAGCATTCCCAACATCAGCCCTCAGCCCTCCCAATCATCATCCACGCCGGTCAGGATTCCTGCTCCCATCACAAAACCTTTCTCTTGGCTCACCTGGCTAGTTCGTATCTACCTCGGCGGCAGCCTTCTCGCGATCGTCTGGCAAACTAGCGGCAGCTTTCTTGCCCGTCGCATCATCCGCCAAGCAACTGCCGCGCCACCTGCACTGCAAAATCTACTCGGCGAATTTTCTGGCACCGCTCGCCTGCTCGTCAGCAACCACGTCCAAGCCCCTGCCGCACTCGGTCTGCTCCAACCAACCATACTTTTGCCGCGGCAAACGTCGTCGAGCAAAAACGACACCCTTCGCCCGATCCTCGCCCACGAATTAGCCCACATCCACCACGGCGACCTGCAAACACTCGCCGCAGTGCGCCTGCTAACCATCCTGCTCTGGCCTCACCCGCTGTTTTGGCGATTACGCCGCCAAGTCCGTCTCGACCAAGAAACCCTCGCCGACGCAGCCGCAGCCGACATCTCTTCACGCACCGACTACGCCGCACAACTCGTCGCCTGGGCCACCCCAACTCACACCCCCAGACTCGCCTCGTCCGTCGGCCTCTGGGAAAGCCCCTCGCAACTCCGCCAACGAATTGCCCTGCTGCTCGACAAAAAACGAACCATCCTACGCACTTGCACACGCCAATGGAGCGCAGCCTGCGCGATATTAATCGCGCTGGTGGCCTTGGGTTTATCGCTTGTCACTCTGCAACCGTCGACAGCGGCCTTAGGCAAACCAGCCGACGACTCTGCCGTTGCCGAATTATCAGAAGAACAACAAAGACAAGTGCGACTCGCTATCAAAACCATTTCAAAACCAGGATTGGTCGAACCAGTCGAAGAGTGGGGATATGCCGTCCAGACACTCGTTGAAATAGGACGTCCTGCAGTTCCCTCATTGATCGAAGCTTTAGATAGCGAAGTCCTCGATCATCCCATGCGAAAAATAGCGTTCACATTACGTGCAATCGACGACAAACGGGCAATTCCCGCCTTGATACGGGCGATCCCTCGAACACTGCAACCTTCAGCATCCGGCTACGGACTGCGAGTAGAAGACAACAGTCTCTCAAAGTTTCTCACGAAATACGACACCCGAGACGGAGACAAATCGTTTACCTACGGGCGAGCCTTCCGCGAAGTAGCTCTCACGCTGCAAAAAATGACCGACGGTGTCAGTCACGGCGAAATGGAACTCAACTTCGTCCACAAAGAAGGATCGCCCAATCAACAAGCATTGCAAAAAGAACTCTTCGAAAAAGCAGCCACTCGCTGGGCTCGATGGTGGGAAGCAAACTGGGAAGATTACCTCTCCGATAGCCAGTACGCCAAAGTAGGGCTACCGCCGCAAGTCAGCCCCTCACTACAGTCGCGGCCCACCAACAAGCCTGTCCGTTTTCCCGTAGGAGACAACGTCCGACTAAGCGAAGGCTCAAGCGGCGTGTGTATTTCGCCGGCCGAAAATCCGCGAGAATGTTTTTACGATCTCGATACGGGCCGTCATGCCAGTTGGCCAAGCGAGTTACCTGCTTGGGGAGTCGTTGATGAAAACTCGCCCGAAGTAATCGCTTGGGCTAGAAAAGAGGGGTTCGACCTACTCGGCATTCTAGAGACAGGCAACGGCACCGCCAAAAAGTATGGCGTAAAAATGTTTGATCTGCGAGCGTGGGAAATTACCGAAACCCAATTCAAAGAACTACCCAAGGCAATGCGAGGCGAAATTTCCTATCCATTGAAAAAAGAAAAACAAAGAATGGTTGCGATGAGGGATAGCAGATCGCACGTCTACGGCAACCCGGATGGAAACTCCTATCTATTCCAAACGCGCGAGGGCAGCTACGGAGTCATCAAGCTGCACGAGCCTGGCGATGGTTTCCCCTACGATTCGGTGAAGGCAAAAATAAATTTCTTCATCCAAGTAACCGATGCGTCATCGGCACAAAAAGAAGAAGATTTCAGTGTGAGTGGCCCCCGATTCCTCTTCCACAGCAGCGCCTCGCCTGCCGACGCCGATAGCGACGAAAACAGCACAAAAAGAACGATAACCCCAGCGGGTTTCAACCTTCTTGATCTATTCAAAACGGCTGCTGAGAAGGGGATCTTTCAGAGTCGCGAACCGAGTCCCCTTGATCCATGGAAGAAACAAGGATTAGTTACCTACAAGATTTACTCCTTTGATCCGAACAAAATCTCATCCTTAATCGAACCTGTCTTTGATGAATCGGCGGGTTACAAAGAGGCTTGGGAGGGTCTTCTTGAGGGATTAGCAAAAGACCCGAATGGGCCACAAATCGATCTCCATCGAGACTTTTTCGCCAAACTATCTGGACAAATAACAGTACTCACCGAAGAGCCAATGCCTAAAGACGGTAACCCCGACACTTGGCTGGTTTATGCTCCTGCAAGTCATCCAGCAGATTTACTAGTCACGCTCAAAAGATTCATGCGAGTCGACCCGAATGCGGTCATGATAAAAATATCAGGTCAGCCAGTCTGGAAATTACCATCCGAAAAAAATGAGGAGCATTTTATCTGCGTGGCCTTTGGGCAGCTATTCGCATCGAACCGTTTAGACCTCTTAACCAAAGTATTAGATAACTTCTCCGCTGCCTTAGATAATCCCATTAATGGCACCTTTAATCACGCAACCCCACCCGCCGAAGAATCCCCAGCCAAATAACGGGTAGCCCATGTTGCCCGCAACCTGGGTCGCAAAGCGACAAGAAGCATCGGTTCCACCAAAGCCCATTTCATGCGTGTGAACCAACAAACCTCCGCGCTCTCTGCGTCCTCTGCGGTAAATCACCTGGCCAAGAATATCGTTGGAACTTTCCTTACCAATGCCCGACAATAACCTATCCCCACTCTTCCGAAATCTGAAACGCTAATCGGCACTAATCTTCGCTGATAAAAAATCAGCCGGGTGCCGTGCTCCACGCTTGCGCGGGCATGTCTGGCTGTATGGGTGCCACTGTCTGGCTTGCCCAGCAGTGCGATGCGGGTACCAGGATTCTACTGCTGGGCAAGCCAGACAGTGGCACCCCATCACAAAAAATTAGTGTCGACTAGCGAAGATTAGTGCTCGCCTGTTTTTCAATAAAGTCCCCCACCCCGGACAAAAACCCCTCACCCCGGACCTCCCCCCTAGTGAGCACTCGTAGCACTCAAGCAAAGGTCCGCCTTCAAATTGCGACTGGGGTTAATTCCCCTTTCCTCTAATTCTGCATGGTAGGTTCGTACTGCATCCGCAGGGCCAATCTTTCCATCTGCCAAAGCGCGAAGCTGTCGAACGAACGCTAGTTGGTGTTCCGAACTGTTGATCTTTCGACCAAAAAGAGCGGCTCGCGCACCGTGCTGTTTTGCTTCCCACAATAGATGAAAGGCATCCAAGGTAGTACCCGCCGAACCACCCAAGATCCCCACCACGAGCGAACGGTCGTAGGCCACAAGTTCTTCCATCGCCGCCGGGCCAAAGTAGGGAATCTTCAAAAAGATCGGCCGAGCACATCGGGGCACACCGGCTAGCGTGCGAACAATGCAGTCGTTAACAAACCGTGGCACATCTTCCGGCGCAAGTCCTGAGCAAGCATTCGGCGGAAAGACTTCCAAAAAATGGCGAAACCCTTTCTCCTCAGCTTCCAAACGAAACTCGCGATAAGCATTTAGCGCCGTACGATCCAGCGCCACATCGTTGTTGAACGTGATAGAATACAGCCCTAAGTCGGCACCAAAGCGTCGTTGCTCTGGCGTGCATTTCTCATGTCCACACATCGCATGATCGATCGTCGCTGTGCGGAACGGAAGCGAAGGTTGTGAACCATAGCTCCCCACTCCCCCTGCTAACCAAATGTCCGTCGTATCGTTGGCGCGAATTGCCGGCGTAACGAGATTGCTACTAAATAAGCGTTTACCGAGTGTCAGACGATCGCTTGTACTGACGCTCATCAGCATGATATCAACGAAACCCTGATCGACCACCTCGCAAATCTTCTCGAGATACTCATCCATCGAGCGAAACTCGGTGCCGGTACTCTCCGCTTTTCGACGACATCCCGGCGCCGAGATCCCAAAGGCCATGTCGGCATCTTTCGCATCCGCCAGAATAAAGTCCTCGCAGGTCGGGTTCTCGGCAATGCGAGTCAGCTTTTCATCGAGTGTCTTGGTCATGCCGCTATTCCAGTGGGATTAATTCGATACCATGTAAACACCCGTCTTTTGACAACGTGTCCAACCATCCAGTTCATTAGTCGGCTTGCGCAACGGCCAACGATTTAACATGCTGTCACCCACTTCCGACCAAGCAGGAATATTACTCGTGGCGTCGCGACTCTGCACACACCACGCTCCGACCGCCGTCGCATGGCGCAGAGCCGACGCAGGACCGAGGCCATGGAGCAAAGCCATGAGCAGGCCAGCAATGGTGCAGTCGCCTGCTCCGGTGGTTCCGACAACTTCCACGTCGAAGCAAGGCGCCCAAAGACGGCACCCCTGCCACGCTTGCCAATCAAAACCCTGCCAGGCCGAACGATCCGACAGCAACTTAGCGGCTTGCGCATGGGTCTGCAAATAGAGTCCACAATCCCCCAACTTGATCGCAACTAACGGACTCCCAAGTTCAATCAATTGGTCGGCAATTGTCTGAAGCAGCGGTAGGTCGGCCACGGTGAAGAGATTCTTTCCCTTAGCCCGATCGACCAAGTGCTGATAACGCGCCGGGTCGAGCATGAACAAGATTTCATCAAAGCTCGGCAGAAAAAAATCGACCGCAGGTAACACGCGGCTGAGCCAAGCTTTCCAATCGATATGGCCGCGGGTGGAACTGACGTCAGGCATTGCCATATCGAGCGAAACCAACGCACCACTGCGTTGGCCATGCCGAAGCAACTGAGCTAAGTCCTCTCCGCCGTCGGAAAGAAGTCGCTGCATCAACGGAGGATAGCCAAAGTGCACCAACCGTGCATCCGTCAAGGCCCCCATCTCTAGGTCATCGCCAGAAAACGTGTCGTTAGCCCCCGAACAATGAAGAAAGCTGCGATCGACTCCCGGTGGGCTAATCACAATCGTGTACGAGGTCGGCTCGCCAGACGCTACGATGATATCCTCTGCTAAACGTCTATCGATTTTCCGCAGCGATTCTAAAACCGTCGTTCCCAACAGATCATCGCCCACTTTACCCATCAGCTTGGTGGTCGCTCCGAGACGATGCAACGCGATTCCCGTATTGGCAACCGCTCCTCCCAACGTCAGTGTCGCTGGTCCTACGCGGACTAATTGCCCCGGCAGAAAAAGATCTTCTGCGCCTGATAGCGACGCTGCGAGCGTGGGGATCATGTCAAGGCAAATGTGCCCCGCCACGATGACGTCAACTTGCTTGCCCATGCCTGCGAACTCCTCAGTGCATTTCTGCTTCAACCGTACCGATTCCACCCCGGTAATAGCTGAATCGAACCTGCGGGTGATCGGCTAATAGCGAAATCGGTACCGCACTATCAACAAGTTTCTTGGCGATCATTAACGCCGAAAGGCGAATGCCAAACGGGTTGTCGTGATGGCCCGGGTGCCAGATTGATACGCAATCGGTCTTCCAGGTTTCTACAGGCCCAACGGTAGCCGCACGAATGGGGACTTGTGGTACGTATCCTCCCCCCGAAGTGCGGGCATTTTGAATAACCGTCATCGGGTGCAAGTCCGTGATGCGAGTTCCCAGTTTGCGATATTCTTCTGGCGACGGCGGTTGTTCCTGGTAAGGGCCTTCGCGTTTGGGCGGGTCGTTAAACGCCCAGTGCTTGACTTCCCCTTGCCCACCTTGCATCAGAACGCAGCGAACGTCGTCGTAGCTTTTAGAATAAGCTGCAAGGTCTGTGGGGAAATGAATGTTAACGTTCGGCATTCGCAATTCAGGCCGAATGCGGTTGAAACACAGATCCATGTCAGCTTTAGCGAAAGACAAGGGATGATCGGCCGATACGGGTCGGTCGTTCTCGACCCACTCGTCCATACCCCAGAAGTGAGAAT
This sequence comes from Planctomycetota bacterium, assembly GCA_029259945.1. Taxonomy (GTDB): domain Bacteria; phylum Planctomycetota; class Planctomycetia; order Pirellulales; family Lacipirellulaceae; genus Bythopirellula. The sequence continues at coordinate 19,772 of JAJDEF010000025.1, read as the reverse complement.
CGTGCAGCTTGATATCGAGAGCATTTACAATACGAGCGACCAAAGGCAGTTGCTCTGTGGGGCCAATCGGGCCACAGATTCCAACGGGATTGTCAGGAGTTGCCAACTGCCAGGCATGAACGTATTCGAGTGCTTCGGCGCAGTAGAATTCCTCCAGCGTGTCGTAGAGGACCACTTCGAATCCATCACGCGACAGTCCCACCAAATCGTCGACGTTAAGCCGAGCAGCTTCGGCGAGCACATCAGGTTCCAGCGTTGTGTAATCCCACCAATCGGGAGCAACCTTGCTAATTGGACGTGCCATAGAAATTATCCGTCTCCAAGAATATCTTTTAGGATGTCAATTAGGGATAGAAATGCCCTAGGTTTTGGACGAACGCTTCAGCAAGAGCGGTGATGACGGTGCGTTACGAATAGAGTAGCTAAATGTCGCGTCGTAGGCCAAATGATGCACTTGCTCATGATCGAGTAGGAGTCGTGCCGGGGATAGGTGAACACGATAGAGGGAGCAATGCTGCGAAATAAATCAAGGTTTTGCGATTGTTCCCTTCATCGAAGACGACATTCACGTCGCATTCTTTCAGACTAACGGTAGATGTCAACCATCATCCGTTTCAAAGAAAGAAAGTGAACTTAGTGGGTAGCGGTGCCGCCGCCAGAGGCAGCGATTCGTGCTTAATGAGTGGTTTGACATCTTCTGTCGCTATCGTGATACTTAGGCCATGCAAACTGTGAACCTGATAGGCCATCAGGGAACTCTTCTCGGTCTGATCAGAATCGGTCCTTGCAGAAAAGGCCTATGAGCGTGGTGCTGAGTATTTCTCCCCGCCTACTTGTTACCCAAACAGAGCAACATCAAAAGCCCTGGTACAGACGTGTCGAAAACTGGGGCGGGGAGCCGTAGGAGTACCATCGCACCCACCTGCAAAAAACGCCTTCAACCCTCGCTTGCCCACCCCGTCCTGGCAACCGCAACGGGCGGTTGAGAGGACACTTATCAAACAACCTGTAAAGGGAAATCAAGATGAAACGGTCCGTCGTTGATCAGACCATTGAAACCGCCAAAGAACTTTTTGCTACCATCGGGCTCCATTTACCTCCTTTTGCATTTTGGACCGTAGAGGACTGGCAGTCCAAAGGTTCAGAGTGCGACGAGATTCGAGATTCGATGCTCGGCTGGGACGTGACAGACTTCGGTCAAGGAAATTTCGATCAACTTGGCCGTACGCTTCTCACCCTGCGAAACGGATCGTCAAAATACGGTTCGGGCAAAGACTATGCGGAAAAACTGATCCTTGACCCCGAAAATCAGAAACCGCCTTTGCATTTCCATCGTTCCAAGATGGAAGACATCATCAATCGCGGCGGAGGGAACATCATCATTCGCCTGTTTCAAGCCAATGACAAAGGGCAACGCTCCGACGAAGACCTCACGATTCAAATCGATGGGCAAACTACCGATTACAAGGCGGGCAAGCACCTCCGTTTAGAGCCCGGCCAAAGCCTCTGCATTCCGCCGGGGCTAATCCATCAGTTCTGGGGCGAGCAAGGCACAGGCGTTCTCATCAGAGGCAAACGATATACGGTTAGTGGTGAGGTAAGCCGTACGTGCGATGACTGGGAAGACAACTGTTGGCTCGAGCCGTGCGAGCGGTTCTGCAAGATCGAAGAAGACAAGCCAGCCCAACATTACTTAGTTCACGAATATCCCTCTGCCCAATAGCGACACCCCCCCGTATTAGAAAGGCAACCAGAAACCGTGAGAAAATCTGAATCGAGGTTATCCCTTTAATGAGATTCACAAAACTGAAACTAGATAGCCACGCGGTTTTTCGTACCGCTTGTCTCCTCGTGTTTGCGTTTACAGCTTTGCCTGCCACGGCACAGTCGGCAACTGGCACCTCGCCTCGCATGCCGCTGCTGATGCCCGATGATTTTGAATCGCTGAAACTTGTCGCCTGGCGAGTCGAACAGGGAGTCCAGGATTCCAACAATCCACTACTTGAACCTGCGATGCCCTGGGACTCAGGCGGTGTCATGGCCCACGGAACCGTTCTGCGCGATCCCATAGACGGTTTGTGGAAGGCTTGGCAAGTTTCGACGCCCGCCGAGGAAACGTTTGAGGGATTACACGCTGACCATGAAAAATATCGCCGATTGACCTATTTAGAAAGCAAGGACGGGGTGAACTGGTACCGACCAAAACTTTCAAACATTCAATGGCCAGGGCATGAACATACCAACATCATTTTTGATTTGGATTCCGGCGGAACCGCTGTCTACGCCTCGGTCTTCGTCGACCCGAAAAATACGGAGTGGCCCTATGAAATGTTCGTGCTCAGAACTCCGATATTCGGGCCCGACCCCAAACATGTGGGACACCTTCCTGCGCCCGTTGAGAAGCGGGCGACCTACAAATACCGATCGCGGGATGGAAAGGATTGGAAACTAATGGAGGGCCCTATCCACCCATCACATGGCGGCGGTGCTGATGTTTCCTATGTCTATCGCCAAGCAAACGGAACCTATTTTTCGTATTTTAAGAATTATCCCAAGATGAAAGAAGGCGGTCGGATAATTACCTATGACAACAACCCACGCGGTGGCCTCCGCTCGATCGCTCAAAGATCCAGTCCAGATGGCAGTGAGTGGGGCGATGAGACACAGGTTTTAGAGCGGGATTGGCGCGATCCAGATTTTGCCCAGTTCCTAGAGCTTACACCCGTAAGGGTCGAGGGCGGCTACGTGGGAATCCTCACGTACTACAATTCGTCGATCCAGACGATGTCGCTGCAAATGGCTGCATCACGCGATGGTATTCATTGGTGGCGACCAGACCGTCGGCCAACGTTACCAAATCCTCCACTCGGGGATTACGGCGGTGGGATGATCTGGCAGATGCACCACCCTATTGTCGAAAACGACAGCATGCACGTGTATTACGCGGGGTCCGAAGGACTTCATGGAGAGATCTTCGACACCCGATTTGAACCTAGGATTGAGGTCGGTGGAGAGACGGTCATTGGATTCCAGACACCGACACTGCCCTTCAATACCGCGTTGTGCCGCGCTACCTGGCAGTTCGACCGGTTATGGGCTTTGGTGCCCTCGGTGGGAGGCGCCACGCTCGGCGAGGCGGTGACCCATCCCGAGAATCTTGAAGGCCGTTGTCTAGCGGTCAACCTTCAAATCCGCGAAGGAGGTGAGTTTCGGGCGGAACTGCTCGATCAATCCGGTCTTCCAGTTCCCGGTTTCACAGCCGAAGATTGCCAGCCGATCACAGGGGACCACCGACGCACCACCGTCAGTTGGAAGGGCGGCAACAAGAGCCCAGCTGAAGCCGTCAAAGTTCGGTTCGTGCTTCATCGGGCATTCCTTTATGGGTATGCTTGGGAAAAACAGTAGTTCCTAAAATCAAATCGCCACCTTTGTAATGAGTCCTACCGTGAATTCTCACTCAAATCCACTCCAACGCCTGGTCCACCTCGTACTGCTCGTTGGACCGGGTATCTTCTGCATCGGTTATACGATAGGCACCGGCAGCGTAACCGCAATGGCCACGGCGGGCGCGCAATTCGGCATGCAACTACTTTGGGTACTGGTGCTCAGTTGCATTTTTAGCTGGACGTTAATGGAGGCCTACGGTCGTTATGCGGTGGTCACCGGCGGAACTGCCATTCATGGCATCCGTTCGCATTTTCGTTTCGGCAAGGTGCTCGCAATTTTCACCCTCATCGGGGTGGTCACGGGCCAGTGGTTGGCATTGTCAGGCCTAGTCGGCCTAGCTTCGAATTTAATCTACGACAGCATGCGGCTATTCATCCCTTCCATTCCAGAGAAAAGCTACGGGGCGGTAATCGGAATTGCAGCCGTCATTCTGATCGCAACCTACTCACTACTCTTGGTGGGCCGATACTCTTTTTTCGAAAAAGTGTTGGTGATATTTGTGACACTCATGGGCATCGGGTTCGTGGTGTCCATGTTCGTGGTTCTGCCTGCGCCTGCCGATATTGCGATGGGATTGATTCCCTCGATTCCAAGTGTACCAGGGGGCACTCTGCTTGTTGTCGCCTTCGTTGGCACGACGATGGCGGCGCCGACTTTCGTTGTGCGACCCCTGTTAATGAAGGGGAAAGGCTGGGGGATAGAAAACCAACGCGAGCAAAGTCGCGATGCCTTCGTTTCTGCGCTGTTAGTCTTCATTATCAGCGCGTCTATTATGGCTGCTGCAACAGGTGCGATGTTTTACCAGGGTAAATCGATCAACACCATTCTCGATATGGTCTATACCCTCGAACCGATCGCCGGTCGGTTTGCGGTAGGGTTGTTCCTAGTAGGAACGCTTAGCGCGGGGCTGTCCTCGATCTTTCCTATCGCGATGGTTCTACCGCTATTGATTGCCGATTATCGCGATGGTGAATTGCAGGTCCGCACCCCCATGTTCCGAATTCTTACCGGGATAGCATGTCTGTCCGGTTTGTCCGTACCAATATTCGGTGCCAACCCACTGTCCGCCCAAATCGCTACTCAGATTGCTCAAGTGTTCGTGTTGCCCCTGGTTATCGGGAGTATTTTTTTCCTCGTGAACCGGAAGGATCTTATGGGAAAGCACCGAGCTGGAGTCTTGATGAACGCGGGACTAATCGGGGCTTTCGTTTTTTCTCTGGTGATGTCTTACCTTGGGGTGAAGTCGTTGATCGAGATGCTCTCATAACCGCCTGACGATAGGCAGAATATGGCGTCCTAATTCAATGGCGTGGCAGCCCCAAGACTCGCTTGAAGCAAACGATCATGAAGCAACGGTGCTGATCGCGCTAGTATCCGAAAACCTATCGGAACGAACCGAGCGATGGCACTTCAAGACGGCAAGTCCGGTGGCTTCTATCCCAGAGACACGGTGACGGTCTTCGACTCGGTATAGGCCGCCAAGCCAGCCTCGCCAAGTTCGCGACCCATTCCACTCTGCTTGAAACCGCCAAACGGGGCGGCGGCATCGAACACGTCGTAGCAGTTCACCCAAACCGTGCCTGCCCGCACTTGGCTGGCGAAACGATGAGCCTTGGCCACGTCTCGTGTCCACACGGCAGCGGCAAGACCGAAGTTGGTGTTGTTTGCCCGCTGAACAAGTTCATCAACTTCGCTGAACTTCAACACCGAGAGGACGGGGCCAAAGATTTCGTCGCGGGCAATCCTCATTTCGTCGGTGACACCCGTAAAGAGAGTTGGCTTGATGAAGAGTCCCCGATCTCCATAGCGTTCACCGCCGCTCACGCAGCTCGCACCATCCTCATTACCGTATTCGATATACTTGAGAATCTTGTCGAACTGGTCCTGATCGATTTGTGGGCCTTGCTCAGTTTCGGGGTCAAACGGATCGCCCAGACGTCGGTCTTTGTTCTTCTCGATTAACCGGTCGACTAGTTCGTCGTGGACCTTATCTTCCACGAACAGTCGGCTACCAGCACAGCAACATTGCCCCTGATTAAAGTAAAGTGCAAAGTGGGCACCTTCGGCGGCCGCATCGAGATCGGCATCCGCAAAAATGACGTTCGGACTCTTACCCCCCAGTTCGAAGGTGAGCCGCTTCATGGTATCAGCGGCCGCCCGCTGGATGATTTTGGCGGTCGCTAGTTCACCGGTAAATGCGATCTTGTCGACGCCCGGATGCTCGACAATCGCCGCACCGGCAGTGGGGCCATATCCAGGAACAACGTTGATGACCCCGTCGGGGATGCCGGCCTTTTGCGCGATACGAGCCATCCGCAAGCAAGTCAGTGGCGTTTGCTCGGCGGGCTTCGTCACCATCGTGCAGCCCGCTGCCAGCGCAGGCGCCCATTTCCAGGCAGCCATCAACGCGGGGAAATTCCAGGGAATTATTTGGCCGATGACACCCACCGGTTCGCGCTGAGTGTAGCAGAAATAATCGCCTCGGACGGGCACGGTGCTGCCCTGAATTTTGTCGGCCCAACCTGCATAGTAACGAATGCAGTCGATCACGAGTGGGATGTCGGCCGCTCGGGCATCAGCGATCGGCTTGCCGTTGTCTAGAGTTTCTAGCGCCGCTAGTTCCTCAACCTCCTCTTCCAACAGATCGGCAAACCGGTACATCAGCAGGCCACGGTCACGCGCATCCATCCGTGACCATTCGCCACCATCAAATTGCTCGCGAGCAGCGTCAACGGCAAGATCAACATCTGCTCTGTCGCCCTCGGCAACTTCTGCAATCACTTCTTCGGTGGCCGGATGTAGGGTTTCAAACGTTTTACCGCTAGCTGACGAGAGCCATTTGCCCCCAATAAAACATTCCGTCTGTCGTACTTGGGGAGATGTTACTTTCTCGGTCGCAGTAGCCATTGGTTACTTTCTAACGGAGTGGGTTAACGGAGATAGATACGGTCGGCAAAGATTTTACTTGCCCCTCAATCGCGCAGAAAGTCGTACCGACCGCAAAGGCCAACTCGTCTTGCCCGCCATTCTACCAATCCAAAGACCCCATGACAATTCATAGAAATCCCCCTCCCCATAGCCCGACCATCCTGGCCGGAACCAAGCGACTCCACGCAAAAAACGCCCTGTTCCCCCTGCGATCTCCGGCCCAGTGCCTTGTCATAGCTCAATTTTAGGATTAGCCGTTTGGGCTAGCCCCGGTTCCTTCAATACGGCCGCCTAAAAAAACGCGATCATCTCATCGGCGTTGAAGGGACGTCCAATCATCGAGTGTCATTGTTCCTGGTCAAGCAACACAAGCACGACGCGCAAGCGAGTGAGTTTTTTACCCACTTGAACTTACGCGCAAGCGAGCGATTTTTTTACATATTTGGACTCACTCGCTTGCGCGTCGTGCTTGTATTCATGCCAACCGAGGCCGCAAAGCGACAAGAGGCATCGTTTCGATCGGTTACGCCAACGGCGTTTCCTCACATAGCCCAGGGTTGTCGGCGCAGCCGGCTACCCTGGGTCTGCAGATCACCCATGCGATCTACCCCGACGGGGTTACGTCAATCAGCGCGCGTAGCTCCTGGGAAAGACGCAACCCTTTCAGGGTAGACGATCGCTGCACCACACAGCACCCAGGGTAGCCCGCCGGAGGCGGACAACCCCGGGCTGTGTGGCGGAACCGCGTTGCGGTAAACACCTTGCCGTAAACTGCCACCCAATTTCCAGACACAAAAAAGCCGTGGCTAGCGACATGCGGCTAATTGCGTCTCCGCATCAATAGTCCCATGCTCGCCAAAGCTCCTAAAAGCAACGAACTTGGCTCAGGGATACTTGCGACACGAAAACCAATGTAGAAGATCTCAATGGTCGGGTCGCCGTAAACCCGGGTCGACGACAGCAAGTTGATGGAGTCGCCGAACCAGCCGCCCCCGCCAATGCCGCGAATAGACGAACTTGAGTCGTTCACCAAATCAAAGTCGGTCTCGTCCCATTCCCAAACATTGCCGCCTTGGCCCATCGTTCCGTAGGGGCTTAATCCGCCCGCCTGCGTAATGTCGGTTGGACCCGTGGCAAAAGCCTGAAAGTATACGGCGGTGCCTGAACCCGTGCCGCTAGCCACAAGTGTGGGAGGTGTATCGCTGCCTGTAGGGTAATCATAGTAGACATCTGTAATCGGATCGTAGTAAGCCGCCTTGTACCACTCGTCGACACTGGGCAGAAAATACTTGGCATTACTGTTTCGGAAGAGATTGTTCGGGTTGTAACCCGCGTCGACTGGCGCCCATAGTTCAAAGTTGCCACCGTTAAACTTGTAGGCGGGCGTGCTGCCGCTATCGGTGTTCAGCCAGTTGACGAACTGGGCTGCTTCGAGCCAACTGATTGAGGTGGCTGGTTTGTTGGCACCGCGGTTGTCATGCGTGATGCTCAGGCTGCTTTGTGCGTTGGCCTTGTTGATCATGTCCTCGGAGATTTCAAACTGGCCCATGCGATAGGTAGAATCAACCTTGCCGGCGGGGTTCGGAAAGCCCGTCGTGTCGTCGGCGTTGCCCGCGTTGCCAATCGTGACAAAGTCGATGTCAAACGTGTTGCCCAAGCTGCCGAACGTGTCGGCGTGGGCGGCGGTGGCGCAGCCAATAAGCGTAATAAGTGCAAGCGTTGTGATGTGCCTAATCAAAATGGTTTCTCCCCAAAGTGAATAGTAAATGCGGTAGTAATTGATGAGAGGTATCGACACAAAAAAAGCCGCCACGAATCACGCACCAACTCAACCTGACGGCTAAGGAGTGCTTTGATTCGTGGCGGCTTTACGTTAGTTCTAACTCGTGTGGTTTGTGGGCGTGCGACGACGCAACACGGGCAGCCTATCATCCCGTGCCGGTATCCGCAAGAAAATATTAGAATAATCCAGCTCAAACGGCCTCACCGACCTGTAAATACTGGTAAAAGGTCAGCTGATACCGAGAAGCCAACGCGAGTTTCGTGATAGTCTCAGCGTGCCCAGGAGGGCGTGTCATGTGTCATTTAGGCTGAACCCCAACAAACAAATCTCTGCGCTCGCTGCGCCCCCTGCGGTAAATCCCCCCGGCCAAAAATATCGTTGGAATTCCACCCACCATTCCACGACAATAACGAAAGCACTTCGCTCTTTGAAAACCAAGTAAACCGCTCCTACCGGGTGCCATGCTCCACGCTTGCGTGGGCATGTCTGGCCGTGTGGGTGCCACTGTCTGGCTTGCCCAGCAGTGCGATGTGGGTACCAGGGTTCCACTGCTGGGCAAGCCAGACAGTGGCACCCCATCACAAAAATTTAGCGCCTATGAGCGTAAATCAGCGGCTTACTTTTCCTGCCAATAAAGTCACCCGAGTTGGACAAAATAAGACAAAACCCCACCGACTTTTGTCCAAGCCAATTGCAAGAAAACTCGGCGATTAAAGAATCCACCGCGTGCCAAACTGGACAATATTCAAGAGTTTTGTCCGCCAAATCCCCAAACAGCCCTATACGTGCCAAAACTCAGCCCCTCAAAAAACAAAAACCTCGATAAAAGGAGTGCCAAACGACAACCACATCCAAGAGTTTTGTCCATTTTGTCCCCTAACCCCCTGACAAAACTCCCACCCCTGCCCTCTGACCTCCGACCTCTCCCCCCCCCACATCAACAATCACAAATCAAACATCTTACATCCCTCCCCTTTCCCCTTTAGCATATCTTCAAGCTACGCGTGCCCCCGTAGCTCAGGGGATAGAGCATCGGTTTCCTAAACCGAGGGTCGCAGGTTCGAATCCTGCCGGGGGCGCTTTTACTTCGTATCGAGAAAGTCCCGAATGCCTAGCCGACCTTACGTATTGGCAGAGACCCCGCTGAAAACCATTCTGCAAACCGACTACGAAGTCGCCGTCTTGCCGTGGGGTGCGACCGAGGCCCACAACTATCACTTGCCCTATGCGACCGATAACTTCGAGGCCGAGCAGCTCGCCATCGAAGCCGCTCATCGGGCGTGGCAACGTGACGCCCGCGTGGTCGTCTTGCCAACGATTCCCTATGGGGTCAACACCCAACAACTCGATATCCCGCTGACAATAAACATGAATCCCTCGACCCAAGCCCAGGTCTTGGCTGATGTGATTCATAGTCTCGAACCACACAGCGTCCGCAAGCTCGTGATTTTCAACTTTCACGGCGGCAACCATTTCCGACAGATGATTCGCCAAGCGCAAGCCAACACGTCACTCTTCCTTTGCGCCGTCGACGGATTTTCGGTGGTTCCCGTAGACGACTATTTCGACGAAGCTGGCGATCATGCCAACGAGATGGAAACCAGTCTGCTCATGCATCTCACTCCCGACCTCGTGTTGCCGCTTTCAGAAGCGGGCCCCGGCGATGCCAAGCAATTTCGCGTCTCCGCATTCCGACAAGGCTGGGCTTGGACGCCCCGACAATGGACCCAAGTCACCGCCGACACGGGCGTTGGCAATCCGGCAGCCGCAACCGCCGAAAAAGGTGCCCGTTACTTCGATGCGATCGCAGCGAAAGTGGCCGACTTCTTCGTCGACTTGGCCGCGGCTGACCCAGAAAATATGTACGAATAGGCTTCCGACACTGAACGCCAGTCACCTCCTTGAATCGCGTTTCAGACTGCTAGCACAGCGCAAACGATGTTGACGCATTCGAGCAAATAAGACAAATTCGACCGGTTAGCTCGACAACCATGTCGACCTAGCTTCTTTCCTACCCGGTGCAAATGGAGGTGCACATCATGAAACGCGATCTCGACCTAGCGCGACAATTATTATTCGATATCGAAAACCGCGGCACCGACTGTTCTATCAGTGTATTACGCTCTGACCCTGAACAAGATACGGACGAATGCGTTCGACATCACCTACGCCTTCTCATCGATGCCGGTTTACTTAAAGAAGTCGACCGCACCAGTACAGGAATCCCCTGCGTGCGTTTGACCCATGAGGGGCACGAACTCATCGAACTCGCCCGTAGCGAAGCTCGTTGGCGCGAGGCAAAGTGGGTTTGCAAAAACCGAATCGGCGGGCTCTCGCTCTCCGTAGTGCAAGGTTTACTCTTGAGGTGGGCAATCACCGGGGTCAATCCAATTCCCCATACACGCCGAGCCTACACCACACATCCACTACGTTACGCCCGCGAAAATGCTGCGTATCGTATCGAACCCTACCGAACCATCGAAAGCTTCGAAGAACAAGAGTTTCTCAATGGCGATCGATCACGCTATGGTCGTGTCGAACCAACGATCGACAGCTCCACCGCAAATGGTGAGTGTGGAGGTATCGATTTGGACGGCGATGGCATCGCCGACCTGGAATACGATTCCTCGCCCCCGAGCCACTGGTTTTAGGAGTAAACATTTCTCCTTCGGCTGCCTACAAGGGCGTTGCTTTTTCCTAGGGCAACGTCCTTTTTATACACGCTCCTGCTAAAAAAGGACCAACACCATGCAATTGCAGAATAACAGTAAAAAGCCTTCGTCATGGAAATGTTATTCTGCATTACTCATTGCCTTAATACTTCTGCCATGCAGCATGGGGCTTGTCAGTCATGGTGCAGAACCAACTTCGCCAGCGATTGCTCGTGATATTGCTGACATCCAACGCCAACTGGGCGGCTCGATCGTCGAAGGGCGACAGCTACTTGCGCCTCGACCAACTCAGCCTGGTTGGGCACATCATCCCCAACAGCCGCGGCCCCCGTACGCTCAAAAGCCTCCGCTTTCGCCTACGGAACAAAAAATTGAGCTGTTGCGAAAAGCCGCCGCACAACTCGATGCAGTCGCATCGCAATTAGAGTTTGCCGACCTCTACTCTGACGCAGACAACCTACGGGAGATGGCGCACGGCTTTCGTCGAGATGCCAGAAAGTTACGTAGAAAATAAGCCGCTGTCCCAGCGAGCATGACCTGCCTCAGAGTGCCTAAAAAACAGGTTATTTCACGTCTCAATCGGCCTCATGCCGTTTCTCAATTCGTTGACAGTTGCCCCAGGTCTCATTAGCCTAGCTATGTAGCAACGTGGAGATGCCACGCAGCCAGAAGCTGTTGGCCCCACGCCTTCTAGAGACCTATCGCGAACAGAGAAGTAGCCCCTATGGCCAACCTTGGTAATTACCTCATCAAATCGGGTGTCCTCGGTCCTGAACAACTTCAGGAAGCCGAAACCGTCGCCACCTCGCGCAAATTCAAGCTGCAGGACACCATTGTTCAGCTCGAATATGCCTCGGCTGAGCAGGTGTGGCGGGCCATGGCAAAACTGCATGGCTACGAATATTACGACCTTGATAACGTCCCCATCCCGCCGGCGGTCGTTGAATTGGTGCCTGAGTCGGTCGCCCGCGAAAATGCCGTCATTCCATTCGCCGAAGAAGATGGTCGACTCAAAGTGGTGGTTAGCGACCCCAACGATTTTGAAACCTTCGACAAACTCAAATTCATTCTCAACCGCGATATCGAAGTCTGCATCTCGACTAAAGAGAAGATCCTTGAAGCGATTAATCGCAATTACGGCCAAACCGAGGGTGAGAGTGCCGACTCGATGCTTCAGGAATTCACCGACACGGCCATCGACTTTACCGAAACTGAAGACGATGACGGTGCCGACGATGACAATGTGGTCGACGAATCCAGCGCCCCCATCGTCCGGCTGATCCAGCTGATGATTACCGAAGCCGTCCAGTTACGGGCTTCAGACATCCACGTCGAGCCTTTCGAAGATCGCATACGCATCCGATACCGCGTCGACGGTGTCCTGATCGAGCGTGATAGCCCGCCACGTCGTCTCTTGGGGGCATTGCTCTCGCGTATCAAGATTCTAGCAAAAATGGACATCGCCGAGCGACGTCGTACTCAGGACGGTCGAATCAAAATCACCGCTGGCGGCAAAGAGCTTGACCTACGCGTCAATATGCTGCCCACCAACCACGGCCAATCGTGCGTCATGCGGCTATTAGATAAAGACAACATCAAAGTCGGTGTCCGCCAGCTTGGGCTTTCGGACGCGGATTTCAAAACCTTCCGAAATCTCATTCGGCGTCCCAATGGCATTTTACTCGTCACCGGCCCGACCGGCTCGGGCAAGACGACCACACTCTATGCTGCCCTCAACGAGCTGAACCGCCCTGACCGAAAAGTGATTACCGCAGAAGACCCCGTCGAATACTACCTGCCGGGCATCAATCAAGTAGAAGTTCGCCATAGCATCGGCCTCGACTTTTCAAAAATCATCAAGGCAATGCTTCGTCAGGCGCCTAACATTATCCTCGTGGGCGAAATGCGCGACCACGAAACGGCTTCGATGGGTATCCAAGCTTCGCTTACCGGTCACTTGGTCTTCAGCACTTTACACACGAACGATGCCCCCGGCGCGGTGACCCGTATGGTCGACATGGGCGTCCCCGCTTACTTGGTTGCAGGCAGTGTCATCGGTATCCTAGCCCAGCGTCTTGTCCGAGTGATCTGTACCAAATGCAAACAGCCCTTCACTCCGAGTGATGCCCAGATCCAGACCGCCCGTATTACCCCTGAGCAAGTGGCCAGCGCCACTTTTATGAAGGGCGCAGGTTGCTCGCATTGCGGAAATAGCGGCTATCGAGGACGTCTTGGTATTTTCGAGCTCATGACGATGAATTCCAAAGTCCGTGAACTTGCCTTCGCCGGCGCCTCGACTCAGGATCTCCGCGAAGCTGCCATAAAGAATGGCATGACAACGCTTTACGACGACGGCATCCTCAAAGTCCTCAAAGGAATTACCACGTTAGACGAGGTTTTCCGCGTTTCCAAGATTTCTGAGTAATCTGCCTTCTGCCCCAGAGTCTCCGCTACCTTTTCAAATGTTTTGATTAGAATGGGGGGGTAGGCCCAACGCGCTCGATCTGGCCTGTCGAAATCGACTCGCTGGGTGATTATCTCGTTGGAATGCTTGAGTTTAGACTAACTATCGGGAATAATTTCACCTACGGGAACGGCCCACAATCGGTTACCAACTGTCGGTGGCAAACTTCGGATCAACCTCCTTGATCTGACGGTCTGCTATGTGGCTCTAGCCGTTGTCTTGGGCTAGTCCCACGCGCGTCGTCCGGAACTACGGCGTGTTGCTGCGGGATAGGAGAAGGAAGAGGCAAACATGGGTACCATTCTTATCGATAAATTGCTCTCTGCTCAGGTGAAGCAGGGCGCGAGCGATTTGCATATCACCGTCGGGCAGCCCCCGGTATTGCGACTCCACGGTCGGATGCAAAAACTCAAGACCAAAGTCCTTGAGGCTGCCGACACGATGGGCTTGATGAAAAGCATCACACCCGACCGTTGCCAGCAGGAATTCCAAGAGACGGGTAGCACCGACTTCGGATTCGCCTTTGGCGATCAGGCCCGCTTTCGCGTCTCGGTCTTTCGCCAACGTGGCAATGTCGCGATCGTCCTTCGGCAAATCCCCGTCGATCTATTGTCGATGGAGCAACTCGCTATCCCACCCATTTTTAAAGACCTCATCATGCGTCCTCGCGGGCTCATTTTGGTCACCGGTCCTACCGGTTCGGGAAAATCCACTTCGCTTGCGGCGATGATCGACTACATCAACGAGACCGTTGACCACCATATCATCACGATCGAAGACCCCATTGAGTTCTACCACAACCACAAAAAATCGACCGTCAACCAACGCGAAGTTGGCACCGATGTGACCTCCTTTGCCGAGGCCATTCGGCGGGCACTCCGACAAGACCCCGACATCATCCTCGTCGGCGAATTACGTGACCTCGAAACCATCGAAGCGGCTATTACCGCGGCAGAAACCGGTCACGTAGTATTTGGCACACTCCACACCTCGAGTGCGGCAGGCACCATCAACCGCGTGATCGACGTCTTCCCCACCAACCAGCAAGACCAAATCCGCACCCAGTTGGCCACCTCCATTATTGGCATCCTTGCTCAGCAACTTTGCCCTCGAATCGGGGGTGGTCGTATCGCTGCCTTCGAAACCTTGGTGGTGACTCCCGGCATCGCCAACTTAATTCGCGAAAACAAAATCTTCCGCATTACCTCCTCGATTCAGACGGGCTCGAAGCATGGTATGAAGTTACTCGACGACGACCTGTTTTCTCACTGGAAGAACGAGCTTGTCACCAAAGAAGATGTGATCGCAAAAGCAAACATGCCAGACGAATTAGCAAAACGTATTGCTGCGGCCGAACGAGGCGCTTTCGACGAGCTACCCGATTCAGAGGAATGACCGCCACCTACTTTTCCATCACCCTTCCTCACCCCTCCTGTCACTTAGAAATAGCAAACCACCATGGCCCTACGTCGCATTGGTCAAATTCTGGTTGACCTCGGATACGCCTCCGACGAGCAACTCGAAATGTTGCTCGATGAGCAAAAAGAGCGCCCAGGGCAAATGCTCGGCCAAGTCGCTATGGACCTGGGGCTCATCAACGACGACCAGCTTGCTCAAGCACTCGGCGAGCAAATGTCGTTGCGCACGGTCGCTCTCGGTGATCTCACGATCAAGCCAGAAGTCCTCGAAAAAGTCACCGAGACGATGGCGCAAATGTATCGCATTATCCCCATCGAGTTCGATGGGGATACACTCACCATCGCCATGTGCGATCCACAAAACCTGGGCGTTCAAGACGAACTCCGCACCTTTCTTGGTTTCAGCATTCTTGTGGTCGTCGCGACCGAACCGGCGGTTATTGCCGCACTCGATCGATACTATGGCGAAAGCACCGAGAGCGTTGAAAGCATTGTTTCTGATTTAGAGGCAGACGTCGACTTAGCAGCTGCAGTTGCTGCTGCTGAAAGTGGTAGTGTCGACCTCACCAGTGTCGAAGCGCTCGCCGATAGCGCCCCGGTGCGAAAACTGCTCAACATGGTGCTGTTGCTCGCCATTAAAGATCATGCAAGCGATTTGCACTTCGAACCCTTCGAGGACGAGTTTCGCATTCGCATCAAGGCCGATGGCGTTTTGTACGAAATGGTGCCCCCTCCGCGGCATTTGGCTTTTGCGATCACCACGCGCATCAAGGTGATGGCCGACCTCGACATTGCGGAGCGTCGACTCCCTCAGGATGGGCGTATCGAACTCAACGTCGGCGGTCACCAGGTCGACCTCCGCGTCAGCGTGCTGCCCACCATGTTCGGCGAAAGCGTCGTCATGCGGGTGCTCGATCGTTCGGTGGTCTCTCTCGATTTGGCCAAAGTCGGCATGGACGACGAGATGATGGCGAACTTCCGCGAAGTGATTGCCAAGCCCAACGGCATTGTCCTTGTCACCGGGCCGACTGGGTCGGGAAAAACCACGACGCTCTATTCGGCGCTCAACGAACTCAACATCATCGAAGACAAGATCATCACCACCGAAGACCCTGTGGAATACGACCTGGACGGCATCATTCAGGTTCCCATTGATGCTTCGATTGGCAATACCTTCGCTAATTGTCTACGTGCCATCCTCCGGCAAGACCCTGACAAAATTCTGGTCGGCGAAATTCGCGACTTCGAAACTGCCGAAATCGCCATCCAGGCTTCGCTCACCGGTCACGTTGTGTTTAGCACCTTGCACACCAACGATGCACCCAGCACGATCACCCGCCTCAAAGACATGGGCGTGCCAACGTTCCTGCTCACCGCCACGGTCGAAGCCATTCTTGCCCAACGCCTAGTCCGACGTGTTTGCACGAAGTGTCGAGAAGAATACACCCCCTCGCGCGAGATACTCGACGACTTAGAGTTGACCAAGAAAGACCTCAAAGGAAAGAAGTTCTATCGAGGCGGTGGATGCGAAAATTGCAACAGCACCGGCTACAAAGGTCGCGTCGGGCTCTTCGAGCTAATGATTATGAATAACGATCTCCGCGAGAAAATCATGCTGAACGCTTCGACCGACGAGCTACGCGAAATCGCTCGCAAAAACGGAATGGTGACCCTGCGCGACGCCGGCATGGAAGCCGCCTACGAAGGCACCACCACCCCCGAAGAAGTAATCCGCGAAACCATCGTCGATGCCTAAAAATATCCCCAACCCTGCCCCCTAGCCCCTCCTTTCTGCTATGCCCACTTTTCAATTTGAAGCGATGGATTCGACCGGCGCTGAGATCAAAGATGTGATCGATGCCGCCACCGAAGAAGACGCCCAAGCAACCATTCGGCAGATGGGCTACTTCGTCACGAAAATCTCCGTCAAAAAAGCGCGCAAACAGGCGCAGGCAGCAGCGGGTGGCAAGAAACGGGGCTTTGTTTTCGGTGGCGTTGGCTCAAAGGAACTTACCGCGTTCACACGTCAACTTTCGATCCTTCAAGATGCCGGCCTGCCCATCCTTCGCAGCCTGCGAATCCTGGGCGAACAGGCCAAGCCGGGGCGACTCAAATACTCGGTCGAAGACACCTGCGAAGCGATCGAAAGTGGCGACACCCTCTCTGAAGGTATGGCCAAGTGCCCCAAAGCCTTCGACCGGCTTTACGTCAACATGATCAAAGCGGGCGAAGCAGGTGGTGCCCTCGAGCTTATCCTGCAGCGCCTTGCCGACTTCAAAGAACGGGCCGAATCGCTCAAACGAAAAGTCAAAGGCGCGATGATCTACCCGTGCGTGGTCATCTCGGTCGCCGTCGGCATTCTCACGTTTATCATGATCAGCATCGTCCCCTCGTTTGTCGGAATTTTCGAGGACTTCGATCTCGACTTGCCGGCCATGACCATCTATCTCATCGCCTTCTCCACCTGGTGTGTCAATTATTGGTATCTCATCCCCGGCGTACCGATCACCATTTGGCTCACCATCAAACTCATCCGCAAGTTCAAAGCGGGACGCATGGGCTGGGATCAATTCACCATCAAGGTGCCCATCTTTGGCAACTTGGTCGAAAAAAATATCATGGCCCGTACTTCTCGAACTCTCGGGACGCTCATCTCTAGCGGCGTGCCTATTCTCGAGTCGCTCACCATTACCCGTGAAACCTGTGGCAATGCCGTCTTCGAAAAACTTTATCTACGCATCGGCGAACGCATCCGCGAGGGCGACGCACTCGCCCAACCGATGAAAGAATACTCGCAGCTCTCGTTTCATCCGGTGGCGGCGTTCTTCTGGTTCGCCTTCATCGGCGGGCCAATCGGGCTGCTAATCTACATGCTCAAATACCGCCAACGGGTTGTCGACGATATCGTGGTCAACATGGTCGACGTCGGCGAAGAAACCGGCGAGCTCGACACCATGCTCTACAAAGTCGCCGACACCTACGACGAAGAAGTCGCCGTCCTGACCGATGGACTCACCAAACTGATGGAACCGCTGCTCATCCTCTTCCTCGGTGGTGCGGTCGGCTTTATCGTCATCGCCCTATTCGTCCCGCTCGTCGAACTCATCAACGGCCTGTCGGGTTAAACAGCCATTCACCGCGGAGGTCGCAGAGAGCGCAGAGGAAATTTGAGTAGTGGGTTAGTGACACATGCCTTTTTGGCCAACGGCCAAACGAATAATTTGGATGCTTTTACCTCCGCGCTCTCGGCGTCCTCTGCGGTAAAACACAAATCGCGGTACCGCCGATCGTGTAGGCATAAACCAACGTTCGGGTGTTCGATTGTGCTACAATCGCCAACCGCCAACCGACGACCCAACCCCTCAAACGGGGCGAAAATCGCTCTCAAACCGAGACCAAGGCTATTTCGAGAGGCTATTTTCCCTTTTTTAACGCCGAGACCGTAAATACAAGCCTGCCGCCACGATTGCGCACGGAATTTGCACTAATAGACTCCCCAGACCAACGGAGAAGATCGATCATGACTTTGAATCAAAATGAGACGGGGTGTGAGTTACGAGTTACGAGGCGCGAGGCGCGAGTTTTCGCCTGCCGTACCCTAGTAACCCGCGCCTCGCGCCCCGCGCCCCGCGCCTTCACTCTCACCGAACTCCTGGTCGTGATCACCATCATCGCGGTCTTGGCGAGCCTCATCACGGTCGGCGTCTCGAACGCACTGCGCAAAGCCAACCAAGCTGTCATCACGCTCGAAATCCAACAACTCAGCAACGCGATGGACGATCTAAAAAATGAGTTTGGTGCCTACCCGCCGAATGTGTTCCCGAACGGTGACGCGACACTTGGACTAACTAACGATGAAAAAAAGGCAAGCGCTCAAATCCTTCTTCGTTTTGTGAAAAAAGCGTTCCCGAGAAGCAATGAATTTCAGGTCAACATGTTCGGTGCAGCTCCAGACCAAGGCAAAGACCTCTCATTGACCCCTGCATCTCGACAAGAGAGTATCGACAATATTTTCCCTGCCACTGATCTAGGGATCTCTCCCGCAGAGGCGCTGGTTTTTTGGCTGCAAGGTTTTAGCCAAAATGTCTCACGACCAATTACAGGTACTGATCTCGTCGTAACTCAAATTGAATATACAAATCCAGTTTCGAATAGCGTCGAAACTCCTACAAACGTCATCACGATCGAAACACGCAAACCTCGTTACGACTTCGATCGCGGGCGTTTACGAATGTCTTTTAACCCTATCAATGGAAACCGTCGATTTTTGCTTGTGCAACGAACGGATGGTACTCCTATTCAGATACAACTCTACGAGTACCTAGCCAAAAATAGCGAAGAGCCTTTCGTCTATTTCGACACCTCGCGGGAGACTCCAAAGCAAGTGGTCAATAATTGGGAAACAACTGAGTTTTTCTATTCTAGCCTCATCTCAGATGGAATCGTCTACCCGCTCAAACAGATGCGTGCCAACGCTCCCAGTACTGCATCAACCTTAGATTTTGTGGAGTATGTTAGCCAAGACAAGTTTCAAATCCTACATTGCGGGATTGATGACTTCTGGGGTGATTTTTCTGATGAGACAGGTGGATCGCAAGGCGAATTGGACGTCGACAAAGATAATGGGGGCTTCAATTATATCCCCCTACTACTTTTCCCCGAGGGTCCGTTTATTGGGGACATTGCCGACACGGTCGGGAATTTTGGGATTGGCACTTTGGCGGACGAGCAAGAGTAGGGAGGGATTTTAGATGTTTGATTTTAGATTTAAGATGTTAGGGAGAGAGAGGGAATGTTAGATGTTTGATTTAAGATTTAAGATGTTAAGGAGAGAGAGGGAATGTTAGATGTTTGATTTAAGATTTAAGATGTTAAGGAGTGAACGCAAGCGAGCTGGCTCGCGCTGCGCACCCCACACATCTAAAATCTTAAATCTTAAATCTCACATCCCCTCTCACATCCCCCCCCCTGCTACAGCTCAAATCTTAAATCTTAAATCTCACATCACCCACGCCATTACACTCAGCGAGCAGCTGATCCCGAGTCCGAACATCGCCACG
>JAJDEF010000024.1 GCA_029259945.1 Planctomycetota bacterium | reverse complement strand
CATCGTAGCCTATGCTCTCAGCCCTATTGATTTGATTCCTGATTTTGTGCCAATTCTCGGCTATCTGGATGATTTAATATTGTTGCCATTAGGTATTGCTCTGGCAATAAAATTAATTCCTGATTCAGTCTTGATCGATTGCAGAATACGAGCTTCGGAATCCATTAAAATGAAAAAACCAGTCAACTATGTCGCTGGCGCAATTATTATCACGATATGGTTAATATTTGGAGTATTTTGCATCATGTGGATCGATCAAGCTTTTATGTCATAAATTCCGACATAGTAAATTAATTTTTATAGTAAAACTTTAAGATTGTAAATATTTTAATCTCGGATCTAATCCCCAATAATAGTAAGAATCTGACGAAACTCGTTACGGATAGTGACAGGAGAGCGGTGTAAGTGAAACGCAAGAATTTT
This sequence comes from Planctomycetota bacterium, assembly GCA_029259945.1. GTDB lineage: Bacteria > Planctomycetota > Planctomycetia > Pirellulales > Lacipirellulaceae > Bythopirellula. The sequence continues at coordinate 2,696 of JAJDEF010000024.1, read as the reverse complement.
AGTGCTTGTCGTTCGCAAAATAAGGCTTGCTTCTAGCAAACCACGTAGCGCAGGCGTCAGTGCTTTTTTATTACTCAGACCATCCATAAAACACGATGTATGCATCTTTCCTTGTCTTAGTTGACCAACTTCCCGAACATTATGACTGGCCTCCCGTGGGTCTACAGTTAACTCTTTTAAATAATCGTTTTTTCGTATTTTTTTGTACATAGTTTCCTCTCTTAATAAGCCATAAAAATGTTGCTTTCAGATCTGAAACTGAACAATACTGGTGCGCTATGACATATTAATGGCGACCAGATTAAGCTTTTGTGACATTTGTGTTAATTGGTACATTGCGTCTGTAACGCTCAGACATAAATATAATTGTCATAAAAATGTAATGAAACTTCTATAGTATTTCAGCATCTTGCAAGTAGCGCTTGTTTTTATAAGTGGAGTTGATTATGTCTGTAACTATATTAGTTGTTGAAGATGAACCTGCCATACAAGAGCTGATTTCATATAATTTAAAAAGAAACGGTCATATGGTTTTATGCGCTTACGATGCCGAGCAGGCTATGGGGATGGTTAACAACGTGTTACCCGATCTCGTTTTGCTGGATTGGATGTTGCCAAATATGAGCGGTATCGAGTTTGCTCGTAGATTACGACGTGAGCCACGTACAAAATCAGTCCCCATCATCATGCTAACTGCAAAGGTTGAAGAAAACGAAAAAATTCTTGGGCTGGATGCAGGTGCGGATGATTACATCACTAAGCCATTTTCCCCACGCGAACTGATTGCGCGTATTAAAGCTGTACTGCGTCGGCGGTTACCAGAATTATCTGAAAATATTATTGATATTGGCGGGTTAAAGCTCGACCCAACTACCCACCGGGTATCAATTTATACTGGCGATAATGAATTAAAATTATCGGAACTGACGCTTGGCCCTACAGAGTTTCGCTTGTTACATTTTTTAATGGCACATAAAGAACGCGTACACACCCGTAGTCAATTACTAGATCGAGTATGGGGTGACCATGTTTTTATCGAAGACCGCACCGTTGATGTACATATACGCCGACTACGCAAAGCACTTGAAGGTGTTGGCAAGGATGGGCTGGTACAAACCGTCCGTGGTACAGGTTACCGATTTTCCGTAGAATTGAAAGCAGAGCAGGATAACATTAACCCTAAACTCCTCAATTGAACCACTCAGAATTACCACATAAAAATTTGCTAAATAGATCGCCAGAAATGGGATCTGTTGGAATTTACCCAAACCAGGGAAATTGACTCCTGAAGAAATGCAACAAATGCGCACCTATGTTGCCATGGGGAAATCTATTGTGCGCAGGTTGACTCGTTGGAGCTAATTGCTAATGAAGTGACCGCCGGTCACCATGAAAAATGGGATAGTTCCGTCTATCTACGTGGATTGGCAGGTCAAGAAATCTCATTACTGGCAAGAATATTTACGATTGTTGGCGTATTTAATGCCTTATGTTCAGAGCGGCTCTATAAGGAAGTGCTCCCATTTAACGAAGTGATGAATATCCTGCGCAAGGGATCTGAAAGACACTTTGATCAAGAGTTTCTCGAAACGTCTTGTGATATTGCTAATGGTATTTATGGAACAATTGTCAACACTTCTGAGGCGGAAATGAAAGAGCTAATGAAAAACATGGTGCGACGACATTTTAATCTGTGATGTTAAGGAAATGCTGACTAAATTAGAATTTTCTAAACCGGCTTGTTTTTTTACACTTAACTCGTGGCATTGAATAAACTCGTGGCATTGAATAAAAATACTGCCACATTATTTATAAATTATTAGGTGGGCATATGAAAATTTATTGGGTATTGATCGGCTTATTGCTAAGTGCTTGTTCAAGCTTGCAGCCTGTATTTAAAGACACGCCAATTACCGACATTACCTATGGTCAGTCGAGTGACAATTTGGAAAGCTATAAAAATAGCGTGGTGCGTTGGGGTGGTGTCATTGTCGGCGTGGAAAATACTAAAAATGCCAGCTTGCTGCAAGTCATCTATTACCCATTGGATTACTATGGTCGTCCTCAATTAAATGAGATCAATAAAAGATATTTTGTTATTCACAGCAAGGAATTACTTGATCGTCAAGACTACACCGCAGAGCGAGAAATTACCGTCCTGGGTGTCATTAATGGCGACACCGAACAGATAATAGGTAACAATAAAAATATCCGGGTGCCGCTGATCGACTCCACTGCCATTCATCTGTGGCCGATTAACTACCGAAATGATTATTTCGGTCATTGCCCATCTTGCTATTTTAGGCAGTTATTTTGGTAAACGAAAAAGCTCTCAGTTCACCCGACGCTAGTAATGGCCACGGGTTCGCGTTGCGCAATAGGTTTCTGAATTCCCTTTCCCACTGAAATGACCGATGTTTAGCGGCTTCCTACCCATCGAGTCATCACGTTTATACCTCCCCATACACGCATCTATAAAACGATCAGCGATAGAAATTACCCGTTCTTTCTAAATACATTCGCGCGTAGTAATCCAACGATTCAATTTAATTGTGCTGTCATGAAAATGAAACATTTGAGCAGTAGGATGCGACTCAAGCTAAAGAATGTTTAATTTGACAACTTCTAAGCTTGGCTATGCCACCGAATTTAATTAACGAATTGACATTTATGTTTAAACACTTTTTAAAGAATAT
>JAJDEF010000023.1 GCA_029259945.1 Planctomycetota bacterium | reverse complement strand
TCAGCCGAGGCAAAACCAAAATGACCGCCCTCACTGCCTGCATGCGAAAGCTGCTCCTGATCCTCAATGCCATCCTCAAAGAAAATAAACCCTGGAATTTTACTTCGCCCTCTTGAAAATCAAGACAGTCGCTACGAACTGACCTGGCCTACTTGGCTCAACTTGACCAATGGCAACCCCACTGCCTGTCAAGGCATTGCCATTGGGTAGAGCCAAGCCGGCCGAGTTGATCCCGTTTGGCCCGATGGTGTCTTGGCTTGCTTATGATACAGCGGCGACCATAAGACTGATGGCGAATACAGCGACAGTGCATGTTCTTGATCGATTCATGACAACTTCCCCTCTCAATACGCGACGAAATTAAAAAGACTGGACACGCCCATATTCATTCACTTTCCGAAATTGAAAAGGAAAACGACTTGCACACAACTCGGCGTTCCCATTCGGCGTTTACAGGTTTGAAACCGCCGTCAATATATTTTTCCTCCATGGGAGAGCGGACGATGTTAACTTGCACTTCTCCATGCTGTAAATCGCTCACTGGGATAATCGCGAAATGTGACGACAGATTTTTTGTTTCGTGCGGGACGAAACGATATCGAATCGTAATGACATTACCTAATCGCTCGACTCTGTTCAGATGAACGTAGTAATTGAACCCATGGGAAAAGAAAACGACCGAGAGTTTACTGCCGAATGGAAACGTATCCGGAGGTTTCTGCCCCTCGGGCAACTCCGCATGGGCTGCGATCAATGCCTCCATGCCCGTTCCACGCGCGGCGAAACCTGGCCCGGCTATTTTCTTTTTGGATCCTGATGACGAAGAGTTTCCCCAACCGATTTGACTCCCAATAGACCAAGTTACTTCTTTTGGCTTCAAGCTGCGGACATCACGTGTCCCAGGCATGTCCAGCGCCCAGATCTGGTCGAGCGGGATCACCACTGTTTTCGCTTCGTCCGGTTGTAATTCATTCTCAGCCGCGTCTATGCAACCTGCACTGGCAGCTAGCCAAGTCACCATCGCCCACACGCCAACCCCTCGAAACCAATACATGATGCATCTCCGCGAATACTTTGCCATTTGCCCTGTAGCCGTTAATGAGCAGTTTATCACATTTCTACAGAATAGTCAGCAAATAATGCAAGCTACACCGGAGAAGGCGTATAGCATTAAAACACTATGGAATGAAAAGTGCGGTTTGCTACGCGCACTCTACGTGATGGTACTCGGATAGACAGAGGAGAAGTGTTTGGGTGGCGAGGGCCCGTTTATTCAGGGGCTTTGGTGCGTTCGATGTATTCGCCGGTGCGGGTGTCGACGCGTATCCAGTCGCCGATGTTGATGAATGGTGGGGCCGCGACTTCGGCGCCGGTTTCTAGCTTGACCGGTTTTTGGACGTTGGTGGCGGTGTTGCCTTTGGCGGTGGGTTCGGCGTATTCCACTTGCAGGACAACGTGGTTCGGTGCGGTGACGGCGATGGGGTTGTTGTTGAATACGATGAGCTGGCAGTCGAGGCCTTCTTTGATGAATTGGCCGACGTCGCCGACTTGTTCTTCGGTGAGTTCGTATTGCTCGTAGTCTTCGTTATTCATGAAGACGTAGCCCGTGCCCTGGCGGTAGAGAAATTGGGCGGTGAACTCCGAGACGTCAGCCGCCTCGATGCTTTGCCCGGCGCGGTAGGTTTTGTCGTTGACGGTGCCGCGAATGAGGTTTTTCATTTTGCATTCGTAGAGGGCGGCCCCTTTTCCGGGCTTGCGGAAGTTCATTTCGATGATTTGGAACGGAACGCCGTCGATTTGGACTTTGAGCCCTTTACGAAATTCGTTGGTGCTGTAGCTAGCCACTGGGTATTTTCCTGGTTCGAGATTATGTTTGTGTGTGTTGGATTTCGATGCAATGAGAATTTGCCGTGGGGGATGTTTTCGGCGTGAGTATTTTAGCTAATTTAGAGCCGTCTGTCCGCGCCTCTTCGGCGGAGCTATCGTGGCAGGGCGAGATTCGTGAGGCGGTGCGTGACGCGGGGGAACTGTGCCGTCGGTTGGGGCTTCCTATGGAATTGGCCGAGAGGGCCACTGCAGGGGCAGAGCAGTTTGCGGTGTTTGTGCCGCCGAGCTATTTGGCGAGAATTCGGCCGGGCTGCCCTGAAGATCCACTGCTGAGGCAGGTTTTGCCGGTGGCAGAGGAAGCGGCGTGCGTGGATGGATTTGTTGTTGACCCGGTGGGAGATGGAGCGGCGACATTGCGGCCGGGGGTGCTACAAAAATATGCGGGTCGGGCGCTGCTTGTTGCGACCGGCGTGTGCGCGGTGCATTGTCGTTATTGTTTTCGGCGACATTTTTCTTACGAGCAAGTTCCCCGTGGGGCTGCGGAGTGGGGGGCGGCGCTCGAGGCGATTGCTGTAGACGACTCGATTCGAGAAGTGATCTTGAGCGGTGGCGATCCGTTGATGCTGGTCGATGAGCAGTTGGCAGCGTTGGTTGAAAAGATTGCCGCAATTTCGCATGTCGAGCGGTTGCGCATTCATACTCGACTGCCGGTGATGATTCCCTCGCGAGTGACCGAAGGATTGCTTGCCCTGCTAACGGGGTGTCGACTTACCCCGGTGATGGTGATTCATGCGAATCATGCCCAGGAGCTAGACCGCCAAGTGGGTGAGGGACTAACGCGATTGCGTCAAGCGGGGGTGATGTTGCTTAACCAAGCGGTGTTGCTGCGCGGGGTGAACGATTCGATAGATGCGCAGGTGGCGCTTAGTGAGCGATTGGTGGAGATGCGCGTGTTGCCCTACTATTTGCATCAGCTCGACCGTGTGGCGGGTGCGGCACATTTTGAGGTGCCGGTGGACGAGGGGCGGCAGATTATCGAGGGGATGCGTGCGCGGCTGCCGGGTTATGCGGTGCCGCGCTATGTGCAGGAGGTGGCTGGCGAGGCGAATAAGGTGGTACTTGCGTAATTGGCTTCGTTTTGAAAAAGACTCTCGCAAAGGCGCTAAGGCGCAAAGTAAGGAAGCTACGGCGTGGAAAAGAAAGTAAGCATTTATGATCGGGAGGGGATGGAGGAGTTGCGACGTGTTTCGCGGCTTGATCCTCAGGTAGTGCGTGGGATGCGTAATCGGTTGTTGAAGCGGTTTTGTGACGATTCAGAAGCGGTCGAGGATTTTCCGGCGGCTGATCGTTTGGCGATCCATTGCCTGGAAATGTTTCGTCGGTGTGACTCGTCGATCGATGGGGCGACGAAGTTGCTGTTTCGCACAGATGCGGGGATGTTGATCGAGTCGGTGGTTTTGCGGATTGCGACGGGGCGGACGACCCTTTGTGTGTCGAGCCAAGTGGGGTGTGCGGCAGCGTGTGAGTTTTGTGCGACGGGAAAGATGGGTGTGGCGCAGAATTTGTCGTCGGAAGAAATTCTAGATCAGGTACTGCAGGCGGGGCAGTTGTTGGCGACCGAAGATCGCAAGCTGCGAAACATTGTGTTCATGGGCATGGGCGAGCCGTTTCATAATGAGGAGAATCTTTACAGAGCGTTGGAATTGTTGGCGGATGGCGAATTGTTTCATCACCCGCTAACCAAGATTCTGGTGTCGACCGTGGGTATTCCCGACGCGATGGTGCGCTGTGCGAAGCGGTTTCCTGAGGTGAATCAGGCTTTGAGTTTGCATAGTGTGCGGCAAGAGGTGCGTGAGCGATTGATTCCGTTGGCGAAGCGGTATTCGCTTGAAGAATTACGACAGGCGTTAGGCGATTTGAACCGCATTCAACAAAAGCCGGTGATGATTGAGTATTTGATGCTCGCGGGGATCAATGATACGGACGAGGATGCGCAGCGCCTGATTGCTTGGCTTGATGGACTCGACGTGCATGTGAATCTCATTCCGTACAACGCAATCGACGATGCGCCGCAGTTGATGGCAACCGAGCAAGCAGAGCGCGATGCATTTGCCGACGTATTAAAACATGCCGGTTTGACCACCACGATTCGATACTCGTTGGGCAACGATATCGCGGCTGCGTGTGGGCAGTTGGTGAAGAAAGAGAATCGTGCGATTGCTGCGGAATTGTCGAAAGAAATAACGCCGTAGCGGAGGTTGTTTGTCGCGATTTTATCCCACCGAGACGGTGGGGCTATATTTTATTTCACCGGGACGGTGGCGTTCTATAGCCCGGCCATTTTGGCCGGGAACGCACGATAAATACAACAATTAGTGGTGCGAATTAGAGGTCCAGCGTTGCTTGATGTTGTGCAGATTTCTCGCGACGTTTTCGTGATTCGAGTGTGGTGCCGTTCTTGGTGCTTGGTGCGCTGGCAATGGGGTCGGCGGGGCCGTCGAGCGGATCGTTTTTGTTGATGTCGTGTAGACGGTCGGTGGCGTAGTTGACGTATTCTTCAGAGAGTTCGCAGCCGAGGTAGTTGCGGGCGAGCTTTTTGGCGACGGCAAGCGTTGTGCCGCTACCGGCGAAGGGGTCGAGGATGAGGTCGCCTTCGTTGCTGCAGGCTTGGATGATTCGGCCGAGAAGTTGCTCGGGCATTTGGCAGCCGTGGAAACCTTGTCGTTCTTTGAAGGTGCCGGCGACGCGAGAGAAGAACCAGGTGTCTTGCTCGGGGGTGAAGCCGTATTGGTCGCTTTGAAAATCTTGCGGACGAAGAATCCAGGTGTCGTCGGGCAGGCGACCTTTGGGATTAGCCCGTTTATCGCCGTAGACTAGCGCACGTGCTGAAGGGACGCGGATGGCGGGGTCGTCGGCGTTAAAAGTGAAATCCTTTTCATCTTTTACAAAATGAAACAGGTGGACGTGGGAGCGGCTGAACTTTTTCTTGCAATTCACGCCAAAGGTGTAGTACCAGATGACCCAGCTTCGGGTGGTGAAACCGATTTCGCGTTGGGCGGCGATTTTGAGTTCAGCGGCGTATTCGTCGCCGATGGCTAGCCAGAAGGTGCCTGAGGGGGAGAGGACTCGATGGACTTCGGCGATCCATTGCCGACACCAGTCGAGATATTTTTGGTCGTCTTGGCGATCGTCATACTCGTCGTATTCGTAGCCAATGTTGAAGGGCGGGTCGGCAAAGACGAGGTCGATCGATCCGTCGTCGATTTTTTTCATCAGACGAATGCAATCGCCTTGGTGAATCTTGCCGATTTTGAGCGTCTTGGATTGAGGGGCCATCGTGGAGTCCTTACCTTGATTCCATTCGCGAAAATGTTATTCAATTCAACACGGCAGAAAGATAGCCACAGAGAGCACCGAGAACGGGGAGACTGTGATACTCATCGGTATGGGATATCTTATCGATTTCTGTCGGGTCGATCAATTATCGCAATGTTTTTTGATTATTGCGTTGGTGGAGGAGGTATCGCTAAGAATCTCACGCAAAGACGCAAAGACGCAAAGGCGCGAAGGCGCAAAGGGGAAGAATAGACTCTCGCAGACGGCAGAGTTGTGTGCTGCAAACGAGGGTTATTCGGCGGTGCGTTGGTGCAGATCGTGTTGCAGTTGCTGGCGGCGTTTTTTACTGGCTAAGCGTTTTCGTTGCTTACGAGAAATGCTGGGCAACTTGTTGAGCAGACTATCGCCCCAGACGGAGAGACGGCTGGGTTCCTGGCTTCTGCTCATAGTGCTTAGGTCGCGCCGCGGAGTTCGGCCATGCCTTGGGCGGTGCCGACTAGGCGGTCCCAGTTTTCTTGGATGTACTCTGGCGGGCCACCGATTTGGGACATCACTACGGCTGCGTTTTCGGTGGCAACGAGTTCGATGGCATCCCACGGGCAGACGGTCAGTTCGTAGGGATTCGACTTCTTGCCGGGGATATGGACACAGACTTCGCAGCCGACACAGCGTTCGATGTCGATTTCGCACCACTGTTGGGTGCCGTTGAGTCGGACGTCGCGATTAAGCTGCTTCAGCTCGATGCAGTCGACGGGGCAGACCTCGAGACACGACTCGCACCCGGTGCAATTGTCGGCGTTAATAATCGCCAACAGCTTGGGCACCTTTTTTCGTGGGGCTTGTTTTTTGGCCATTTGAAAGGAGATGAGAGGTCAGAGGTCGGGGATTAGCGTGATCGGAAAGATCGACGGGCTAGCTTGTGAAATCTATCACGATCTTAGCTTATCATCGGTTGTCGGCCAAGCGTGGCTGTGGCCTTTTCCTGGGGTATTGGGCGACAACGCCTTATCGTGCCTGAGCGTAGGGGCTGTTTTTGTTGTCTCTTGGCCATCAAAAGTCTCATTACTAAGGGACAAGTCAAATTCCATGCTGAGGGAGTAGCTTTTCAACCGCAAGGCAAGATCACACCTTGAGGAATATTTTTTTACGGTACATGAATAGGAGGACCAGCCACCAGGTGAGGATGTATGCGACGGCACCGACGACGGGACGTATTGGCTCCTCGAATTTTCCGATGAGTCCGCCGAAAATGAAGTTCGAAGTGTGATGAAAATTGATCAGCCTGACACCTAGATAAATGGTGATGGAATTCATGCCGATAACGATGAAGAAGAACGACCATCGCCAAAAGCCGAGGGCATCGATGATAAGATAGAACAGGCCGAGCAACAGCAGACACCAGCCTGCGCAATAGACGACAAAGGAGCTATCCCAGAGTTCCTTGCTGATCGGGAGGTAAACTCCCCATAGCTTGCCAAGTCCCCAGAAAGTGGCCCCGGCGGCGAGGAGGATAAAAGCGTTCGTCACTTTGTGGAGCTTGGAATTGCGGAGGAAAGTGCCTGTGAGAATGCCGAGCAATGCGGTGACGATGGCAGGGATGTGGACGAGAATACCTTGAGAATTATAGTGTGGAGTATTGAATTTTCCTGGCAGAAAGGCGCGGTCCACATAGCTAGTGATGGCGCCTTCTGGGGTCAGAACGCCAGCACCGTGGCCCGGCACGGGGATCCAAACCAGCGCCGCCCAGTACCCTAGCAGAATGGCAACCGCCCAGAGGATCTGGTAGCGCGTGCTGGAATATAGATAGATGAACACGGCAAAGAAGTAGGCGATGCCGATAAAGCTCAGTACGCTGCCCAAGCGAGTGTCATCTAGAGGTTTCCACTCCAGCAGACCATCGTAGATCGTTCCGAAGAGGACCAGCAGGGCGGCGCGAACAAAGGTCTTGCGGAGTAGTGTGAGTTTGGGAGTGCCTTGTTCGAGCCGGCGTCCCAGGGAGTAGGGGACAGCCACGCCAGCGACGAAGAGGAACAGAGGGAAGACAAGGTCCAGTAGTTTAAAGCCGATGAAGGGCGCGTGTTGCAGTTGTCCCACACACCAGTGGAGCCATTGCCAGTTGGTGTGGTTTGCAAGGTGGACCGTCAGTGTTGTGCCACCGACAATCCAGAGCATATCGAAGCCTCGCAATGCGTCGAGAGAGCGAAGGCGTGGGCTCGGCGCTACCACCGTTTTGGAACGATCGGCTTCGAAACTTGTTTGCGCTTCTGATGGATTCATTTGGGCCCCGAGGAGACAGAATGCAGAATATGGTTGCTTACTGAAGCCGCAGGAACCCCTTGGTCCTGGCTGCGAATTAGGCCTATTGTAATAGCACTCTCTTCTGCGTCTAGCAGCCCCTTGAAAAAGTCATTCGGGCCATCCCGCTCGTCTTTTAAGGTTAGGCACCTAGTGCTTGGCTGCTCTGCTCGATGATTTTGGGTGCAGCGTAACTATTCGAGAGAGATGTCGACCATCATGTCGGCGGCGACTTGTTCGAGAGCTTCGCGGAGGGTGTCGGTGGTGACGCCGGCAGGGAGGCGCAGCTGGGCGTCGGCATGAAACAAGGCTTGGCCCGTATTGGCAGCCCGATGGCATTCGGTGTTGAGTTCTTCGACGTTGACGGCGAGGGTGGTTAAGACGCGGCTGATTTCGCGGACAATGCCGGGACGGTCTTGGCCGGTGAGTGCGAGTCGAACAACCGGGTTGTCAGACGTTGCCTGGATGACTGGATTGGTATGAACAATCGATTCGAGACCGACGGCGGTGAGCGCTTGGATGGCGGCGGTGAGTGCCTCGGTTTGCTCGATGGCCACTTCGACACGGAGGATGCCGGCAAATTGGCCCGCCAGATGTGCCATTCGACTTTCGACCCAGTTGCCACCATGATCGGCAATGGTGTTAGCGATCGAATCGACCAAGCCGGGACGGTCTTCGCCAAGTATGGTGAGGACGAGTGAAGTTTGGCTCATCGTACTTTCCTGAGTTAGGGCCGTTGAGGTTCCAGCCTACAGTACTGATTTTGATTCACCACGGGGGTACGGAGAACACGAGGGTTATGTCTCCGGCCAGGATGGCCGGGCTATGGCGCCGTCGCCACCTTAATTTTTTTCTGAGCAAAGTGCTATGAAAATGGGCACCAGTTGAAAAAACAACTGGTGCCCGTGGTAGGTTATGGGTGGCCTCAGTTATTGAGCCATTTGGCCCATCATGATGGCGGCACGTAGAACCCCTTCTTCGATTTCAATGCGAGATCTCGCACCGTTTTCAATGGGTTGAACGACCATGCGAACGTGGTCGCGAGCATTGGCTTCGCTGCTTAGCATGTTCGCCACCATTTCGAGGTTCGGCTTGTCTTTTTCGTCGGCGAAAGCAGCAACGACGGTTACGATTTGGCCTAGTGAGAAAGTGATTTCTGAAGGTGGAACCTCTTTGCCGGGCTCGGCAGCGGAGGTGTCAATAACATTCTTTACCGCTTCCATCGCATCGCGCCCTAAGGCGAGGTAGACCGAATCATTGCCAATGCCGACGAGGACGTTAAGATGATCGCCGAAAAGTTGGCGAGCTTCTTCGCCTTCGGGAATCGGTACCGTGAGCCGATGGAAGTTGACGTCGGCATGGGTGGCAGCGTTCCACTCGACGCCGGGGAATTTGGGTTCTTCTTTGGCAAGCTCGACAAGCTTTTTCAAGCCACTTTCGACTTTGGCGGGATCGCCGTTGAATCCACCCGCCACGAAGGTGAGCGACTCGGGCGACATATTGAGAACGGCTCCGCCATCAAAAGCGCCTGCTTTCAGCGTGGCTATGAAAGAGTCCATAAAATCGCTGACCGCGCTTTTCATGACGGCACGTGCTTCGTCTGAGGGCAGGTCGGTTTCTTCGTCGATCGCCTTTTCGATTTGCTGATGCAAGGCGTTGAACATTTGGTCAATTTGGGCGAGGTCGGCTTCGGCTATCTTGGATGCAAACGAGGCCATCATGGCGGCATCGGGTTGGAAGAAGCCGGCATAGTTGGTGGTGGGATTGCTGTTCAGCTCGATTTGGTCGGCCAGTTGTGAACCAGCAACTGCGGTATAGACAAAATCGAAGTAGGCCCGTTGTTGGTCGCCGTCGAGGGCAAAGCCGAGAGTGGCTTCGTCGACTTCGTTGACGAGGCGTTTGAGTTGTTCGATTTGGGCGAGAGCGACATTCTTGCGTACTTGGTAAGCTTCGTCAGTTTCGTTGGGAATTTTTTGCAGGCCCTGTTCCATGCCTTGCTGCAACTGTTGGACTAACATCTCGCGGTAGGGTTGCGGGATGTTTTGCGCATAGGCACGAATGCCGAGGTCGTATTCTTCGGTTAGCGTGGTGAATGTTTCACCGGGATTATCGGGGAGCCCTTCGAGGAATTGGGGCATCATCGAGAGAAACGCCCAGCCATTTTTTTCGATCGCATAGAGTTGTTGGCCGCTGGCGGAGATCATCAACATGCCATCCTCGGCATCTTCGGACGTGACACCGAACATTTGCAGGTTGGTGACTAATTGCTTGAGATCGGTCACGGGAATACAGAGAGCCCCGCTAAAACCCATGCCGTCGGACTGGACGATGAGGCCTAGGGGCTTGGTTTTGTCGAGCCCTTGGGTGAAGCCCATGAGCATTGGCTCGAATTGCTGGGATAGCTGAGGATTGCCCATCAAGGTGCCAATAAAATTGGCGTCGGCAAGCAAGGAGTCGTAGCCTGCGAGGGCGACGATTGCCAACGGTTTCATCTCGGGGGAGGTTTGTGCCTGAACCGGGGTTACTAGCGGGCTTGCCCATGCGGCAATCATGGTACAAGCAGCCAAGGCCATGGTTTGGGCCAGCGACAGGTGGGTTGCTCTTCGATACACAGTATTTCTCCCTTGGAGGAACTTGTAGGTGGTGGGTTGATGACGAGCAGTAGTAATGCTCGTAGGCCGGCTCTTTGGAGGGAACGCGGCTTTGGGGGATGCTACTTATTCATTTCATCTACGACAGATGAAAGCACGTGGTTCTTTTCTGCTTGAAAAACCGTTGCCGCGCGGAGGTTGTTATACTGTTATTCGTAAGAAGATACGAGATTCTTGGTGAGAATCCTGTGAAAAAAGGATGATTTCGCCGTTGGGAATGGCGGGAGACGCAGGCGCAGCAATAGCCTAACGGACTGTAGAGAGGAGAACGGGGGCACCCTGGGGTAGCTGCCGAAAGTTACCGTTCGCGGTAGGTAATGCGACCCTTGGTGAGGTCGTAGGGCGAGAGTTCGACGCGAACTTTATCGCCAGGGACGATACGAATGAAGTGTTTTCGCATACGACCAGCGACATGGGCGTTGACGATATGGCCCCCCTCGATTTCGACACGAAATCGGGTATTCGCCAACGCTTGGACTACGACGCCCTCGACCTCGAGCGCCTCTTCTTTTTGCTTCGCCATAAAACCTTCGCACTCCTCACAACCAGAAACGACCTATTTGCCATCGGCATGGCAAGCTACAAGCCCCTACCATCGTAACACTTACGGCACCGATTTCCAACCCGCAAGTTGGTTAGGCGGGGGGTTAGTTTGGCCGCTGGCCTCGCCTTACCGTGGCCTGGGGCAACGCCCCAGGAATCAAAAGGCAGATCTATCTTTTGGCCTAAGGCCATATTCACCTTGAGTACAGGTAAATACGGCTTTCAGCCGAAAATTGTAGAACACACTCAGACCTGGGGCGATGCCCCAGGCTGCGGTGAAATAGGCCTTTGGCCAAAGGACGGGAAAGCGCTACACTAAAACGCATCTGCGAAGAATCCCTTGTAGGTGCGCTGGGTTAGGGAGGTTGTTTAGCCTAGATAAATAGGTATTTTTGTTGGTTGCGAGGTGATATCGAGTTTGACGTAAGTCGTTAAACCACGACAATGACAGGATTGCAATGTGGCGAGATCGACTTAGCCATTTCACCGCGAGTTTCCTCTAGGCATTACGGTTTTCAGTGACAACACCTCCTTATTCCGATCCGTCGAGTCAGCAGCCCGCAGGCTCGGTCGACGATGACGCCGTCCGCCGTGCGAAAAGCGAAATTCAAGGGCTCGTCCAAGAAGTGGTCGAGCTTTCGCGATCGGAGATCGAACCGGCGGAGTTTTATGCCGCGCTGATGGACAAGACGATTTCAGCGTTGGCAGCGGTAGGCGGGGTGGTCTGGACTTATGAAGAGGGGACTGCTCTGAAGCTGGAGTACCAAGTCAATTTGCGTCAGACAGGTTTGACGGAGAGCGAAGAGTCGCAGCTTCAGCATGGCAGGCTGTTGCAGCAGATTATTACGAAGGGCGAGCCGGCGCTGGTTCCCCCACATTCAGGGACGGGAGAAACCGAGGGCGAAGAAGAAGTCGCCGCCAATCCGACGGACTTCTTGTTAGTGATTGCCCCGATTAAGAGTGATCGGGGAGTGGAAGGCGTGGTCGAGATTTTTCAGCGCACTGGTGCTCGGCCGACGACCCAACGGGGGTATTTACGTTTCCTGGGACAGATTTGCGATTTGGCTGGCGAATATGTCAAGACCCGTCGGCTACAACACTTTACGACCAAGCAATCGTTGTGGGAGCAGCTAGAGGCATTTACGGGCTTAGTGCATCAGTCGCTTAACTCACGGGAGACCGCCTACACGATTGCCAACGAGGGGCGTCGACTGATTGGTTGCGATCGGGTGACGGTGGCATTGCGGCGAGGTAGTCGTTATCGAATTGAGGCGGTCAGTGGACAAGACACGTTCGACAAACGTTCGAATGTGGTGCGGATGCTACGGAAATTGGCGACCACGGTTGCGCGAACAGGTGACGACTTGTGGTTTGACGGTGATACGTCGGACTTAGCCCCGCAGGTGGAACGGGCGGTGAACGACTATGTGGACGAAGCGCATACGAAGCAGTTGGCCGTGTTGCCGCTTCGCGAAGCAGAATCTGACGACGAGGAGCCGGGAGAGAAGAAAAAGAAGCAGCGTGTGAATATCTTGGGTGCGATCATTGTCGAGCAGTTGGTAGACAGCCGGCAGCCAGAAGGGATGTTGCAGCGGATTGACGTGGTGCGTCGGCATAGTGCGACTTCGTTGACCAATGCGCAGGAGCATGAAAGCTTGTTCTTGCTGCCTCTTTGGCGACTGTTGGGCAAGACACACGTTTTGGTGACTGCTCGGAATTTGCCAAAGACTTTGTTGGCGACTGTTGCACTAGTAGCGGCTATCTTCGCACTTTGCTACGTGCCTTACGAATTTACAGTGGTCGCCAGCGGCAAATTGTTGCCGGAGATTCGTCGGGATGTGTTTGCAGGTATTGATGGCATGTTGGAAGAAGTGGCTGTTGATACGGGTGAGATTGTTTCGAAGGGGCAATTGTTGGCCCGGCAGCGGAGCGTAGATCTCGAAACGCAGATCATCCAGATGGAAGGCGAATTGGATAAGACGAGAGAAGAGATTGCGTCGATACAGCGTCAACGCCAGACACTCGATCGGGGACAGACGGAGGGAGTGGAACTCGAAGAGCTTACCGGTCGGATGGCCCAACTGCGCGAGACGCGTAGTAGCCTGGAGAAGCAACGCGCGCTGTTGCTGAAAAAAGAAAAGATGCTGACGATCGTTAGTCCCATCGCTGGCAAGGTGGTGACTTGGAAAGTGCGCGAACGGCTTGCGAATCGTCCGGTGCGCAAAGGACAGCAGTTGATGGAGATTGCCGATCCGTCGAGTCGTTGGGAATTGGAGATTTATGTGCCGGAGGCCAAGATGGGGCACCTCGTCCAGCGGTTGAAGAAATTGCGCTCCGAAGACGCCGAGGCGCAATTGACGGTGAGTTTTATTATGGCCACACATTCCGATATCCACCTGCAAGGCCAGGTGATTGAAATCGATACCAGTGCCGAAGTGCATGGTGAGGATGGCAATACGGTACGGATGCGTGTTTCGTTCGCTCAGGAAGATCTCAAACAATTGGTCGCCGACCCGGCGAAGGAGTTGAAAGTAGGAGCCGACGTGAAAGCCAAAGTGCTATGCGGCGAGCGGGCGGTGGGCTATGTGTTGTTCCATGATTTGTTTGAGTTTGTTCAGTCGAGAATTTTATTCCGGCTGTAAAAAGTTTACCGCAGAGGACGCGGAGAGCGCAGAGAAGATAGTCTGTAGGGTGTGTGTAGCGGTAGCGGAACGCACCAAAAATTAAGGTGGGTTTCACCCACCCTACGCATGGCATATTTGTTTGGAGTTAGTTTTATGATTGCTGTTCGTTGGTTGGTTTGCTTGGCTGTTTTGATCGCGGGTCGTCCGGCTACTGTTTTGGGCGGCGATGTGGTGCTGCATTCGTGCTTTGTGAAAGTGCTCTACGAAGCGCGGATACCGGCACCGGTGGCGGGAGTGCTGATCGAGATGCAGATGCAAGAAGGAACGCAACTGAATAAGGGCGATACGTTGGCAGTGATCGACGATCGCGAAGCGGCTGCGGCATTGAGGATTGCCCAGTATGGCTTTGAGGCAGCAGGCAAGCGTGCAGAAGATCAGATTGAAGAGCAGTATGCCAAGAAAGCAGCGGAGGTGGCCTACTATGATTGGCAGCAGGATATGAAAGCGAACAAAGATCATCCTGGCGCTATTCCTGCGATCGAGGTGAGGCAAAAGAAGCTCGTCTTTCAGCGTTCGACATTGCAAATCGAAAAAGCGCAGAAAGATCGCGAGTTAGCTTCGTTGGATGCTAATACGAAAAAGGCGGAGCTAGACGCAGCTCAAATGGCCTTGAATTGGCGAAAGATCACGGCACCGGTGGATGGCGAAGTGGTGACTACCTACCGTCACCAAGACGAGTGGGTGAATCCAGGGGATCCGATTCTTAAACTCGTGCGATTCGATGTCTTGGATGTGGAAGGCGATGTTTATGCAGGCGAGTATGATCGAGGGGAATTGTTGGGTCGACCGGTGACCGTCTATGTTACGAAGGCGCGTGGTCGTGAGGTCTCGGTGGAAGGGTTGGTGGTGCATGTCAGCCAGTTGGTGCAATCGGATGGCAGCTATGTGGTTCGCGCGGAGATAGAAAACAAGCGCGAAGACCAAGGTTGGCTGATTCAACCGGGGGTGGAGGCGAAGATGGAGATTCATTTGGAGTAAAAGGAATCAGTCGAAGAATCAACAGGAAGCGTGACGTTTCAATTTGTGGAACCCTTTCGGGGTTCTTGTATTTTCAATAAATGATAACCCAGGGTGGCGCGGCTTCGCCGCTTACCCTGGGCTACGATGTGCAACCCCTTTGGGGTATTTGTTTTTTATGGCTACGCTTGCCGATAGTATTGTTTCTAGTTCGTCGCGTAGGCTTGCGATTCGCATGCGGCCTGATTTGAAGGCGCGGCGGCAGCGCTATCAGGGTCGTGTCTATTGGGTGGTGAAAGATCCAGTTGGTCTTCAGTACTATCGCTTCGAGGAAGAAGAATTTTCTATTTTGCAGATGCTTGATGGCGAAGTGAGCTTGGATGAGCTTGCCGAGCGATTTGAAGCCGAGTTTCCGCCGCAAACCATCCGCGTGGAAGAATTGCAAAACTTTATCGGCATGTTGCATCGGAGTGGCTTGGTGCTGTCGGATTCCCCTGGCCAGGGGGGGCAGCTGAAAAAACGTCGGGATGAACGCAAGCGGAAGGAAATGATCGGGGCGGCAACCAACATTCTTTCTTTCCGCTTTAAGGGGTTCGATCCCGAACGTATACTGAACGGGATTTATCCCTATGTGCGTTGGTTTTTTTCAGAGACGATGACGATTTGCAGTTTGATCTTGGCCTTTATGGCTTTGATGCTGGTGATTGTGCAGTTCGATGTGTTTCAGGCACGATTGCCTTCGTTTCAATCGTTTTTTGCGGCACAAAATTGGTTGCTGATCGCCGGGGTATTGGGCGTGACGAAGGTGATTCACGAGTTTGGGCATGGGTTGTCGTGCAAGCATTTTGGCGGTGAATGTCATGAGATGGGCGTCATGTTTTTGGTGCTGACGCCGTGCCTTTATTGCAATGTTTCTGACTCTTGGATGCTGCCGAATCGTTGGCATCGTGCGGCGATCGGCGCGGCGGGCATGTATGTCGAGATTGTTATTGCATCGCTCGCGACGTTTATCTGGTGGTCGAGCGAGCCGGGATTTTTGAATTATGTGTGTTTGAACATCATGTTCGTCAGCTCGGTCAGCACGATTTTGTTTAACGCGAACCCTTTGTTGCGCTACGATGGGTATTACATTCTCAGTGATATTATGGAGGTACCCAACCTTCGTCAGAAAGCCAACACGATTTTGAACCGCAAGCTCGGCGCGTGGTGTTTGGGTTTAGAAGAACCCGACGACCCGTTTTTGCCGAAGCGGAACCAGGCGTTATTTGCGCTCTACACGGTGGCATCGTTTTTCTATCGTTGGGTAATTTTGCTTTCGATTCTTTATTTTCTCAATAAAGTGTTCGAGCCGTACGGGCTGAAAATTATCGGGCAAATGATTGCGGTGGCTTCGTTGTGGGGTTTGGTATTTATGCCTTTCAAGAAGGCCTACTCGTTTTTTCGTGTCCCTGGAAGGTGGAGTAAAGTGAAGAAACTTCGCATGGCTGTCACGTTGCTGTTGTTGGCAGGAGCGATTGGCGGCGTCTTGTTCATTCCGTTTCCGTCGAGTGTGATTTGCGATTTTGAGCTACAGCCACATGAGGCGACGTCGGTGTATGTGGAGGTGGGCGGGACACTGCGCGAGGTTTTTGTTGAGCCCGGGCAGAAGGTTGAAAAGGGTGAATTGCTTGCGCGGTTGGAGAATATCGACTTAGAAATCGACATCCAACAGCTTGAGGGGCAGCGGGATGTGGCCCGGGTGCGACTCAAGAGTTTGCGCCAGTTGCGTCGTCGTAGTGAAGGGGATGGCAGCCAGATTGAGGTGGTGCAAGAACGGCTGAAAGCCTTGAAGGAACAGTTGGAGAAAAAAAGAAGTGACGCCGAGCGATTAGAAATTGTCGCCCCATCGGCAGGAACGATTATTCCCGCCCCACGTCGACAAGACCGGACGACGAATCAGCGGGTCGAACTGGCAAGTTGGTCGGGTTCGCCCTTAGATCAAGAAAATCTTGGGGCCACGCTTCGTGCCGAGGGGCCCCATAATTTGCTTTGCCAAATCGGTGATACCAACGACTGGGATGCGGTGTTGATGATTAACCAGCGCGAACTCGATTGGGTGACGACGGGGCAAGAAGTGCGGTTGATGTTTAACGAGTCGACCAGCCACGTGTTTGAAAGCACGATTGAATATCTTGCCGAGGAACAAGTGGACGAGCTATCTCCGAGATTGGCGAGTACTTCGGGAGGGCCGGTGCCAGCAGAGACCGACCCAAGCGGCAAGGTCCGTCCGCTAAGCACTTCGCTGCAGGCGATTGTGCGGATCGACGATTCGAAGAAGATGTTTCGCAACGGCTTGATTGGCCAAGCGCGAATCAAAACGAGCCCACGCACGCTGGCGAGCCGGTTGTACCGCTATTTGAGTCGGACGTTTAATTTCGACCTTTAGCCCGGTCATCCTGGCCGGTAACCGTTCACAGAAGGCAAGTCGCGTAAACCTCTCGCAAAGGCGCGAAGACGCAAAGGAAAGAAGCAAAAAAGTATCTCGCAGAGGCGCAGAGAGTGCCTGGAATTAAGATTTTCTCGGTGTGCTCTTGTGGTATAATTGGCCGAGGTCGTTTTGTTCCATCCTGAAAGGCATCTATGTCACACGCAGCCTTTGGGCCCATATCTTGGGAAAGGATGATTGGAGCGGTGGAAGATGTACGCAATCGTCTGGAACGAGCCACCGCCGCTTTGGAAAAGGCTGGCATCGACTACGCGGTGATTGGTGGAAACGCGGTCGCCGCCTGGGTATCGCGCATCGATCGAGCAGCCGTACGAAATACACGAGATGTCGATCTCCTGCTTCGCCGAGACGACCTCGAAGCTGCCAAACAGGCGCTTGCTCCTGCGGGGTTCGTCTATCGCCACGTCCACAGCGTCGACATGTTTCTTGATGGGCCCGAATCCAAAGTGCGAGATGCCGTTCATATTTTGTTTGCTGGAGAGAAGGTTCGAGAGGATGATCTCGCGACGACGCCTACGATGAGCGAAGTGGAGCAGGACGAAGCGTTTCGAATTATCTCGCTCGAAGCCCTGGTGCGGATGAAACTCACTTCGTTCCGAGATAAAGACCGAACACATCTGCGCGACATGATCGAGCTTGGCCTCATCGATGCCAATTGGCCAAGCCGTTTTATAGCCGAGTTGGCAGGCCGGCTGCAGCAATTGCTCGACGATCCGGATGGGTAGTTTTCCTTACGCCAACGGCGTTCTGTCACATAGCCCGGGGTTGCGAGCTTCAGCGGGCTACCCTGGGTCAACGATAAAATCAGAAGTTGTACCCCACCGGGGTTGCGTCAATCGGCATACCCATCGGCGGTCAGTCCCACATGTACCGTTCATCAAACTCGATGTTATGCCGCTCGAGCAGCGTTCGATACTCTGTTTTGAAATCAAACTTTCGATGATGCTCTTCTTGTTGCTGGATATATGATTTGACGAGCTCAATGCTGGAAGGACTCACAGAAAAGGCTCCATACCCAGCCTGCCACCGAAATCCTGCCAACCGAGGATCGTGCCCTTTGGCCCAGAGCGAGGTCACACGCTTCAATTCTTTCACCCACTCAGAAATCGAAATGGTTCGTGCTTGCCGAGCGAGCAGATGGACATGGTCTTGCACGCCACCAACAATAATTGAGCCGCAATTGAGAGTATTTGACACCCCGCCGAGATATTTGTGCATTGCCTGACGAAGTGGCACATTTTGGAGCAATGGCTGGCGATCCTTGGTCGAAAATACGAGATGGACAACGACATTGGCAAGCGATTGTGGCATAGCTTAGCTCCTGGAAAAGACGCAACCCTTTCAGGGTAGTTGATTGGAGCTGAACACGTCACCCAGGGTAGCCCGCCGGGGGCGGGCAACCCTGGGTGACGTGGCGGAAAACAGTACCCCGGGGTAGCCCGCCGGGGGGCGGACAACCCTGGGCTATGAGCCGAAACCGCGTTGCGGTAACCGTGTCGAATTCCAGACACGAAAAAAGCCGCCGGGCGGTTCCCAGCGGCTTTTGTTCAATGATGTTGGACAGGTTTATGCTCGTCTTCTTTTACGCAATCCCAAACCCGCCATGCCTAGCATGGTGAGAGCGAGAGTGGTGGGCTCTGGGATAGCAGAAAGTACGAATGGCGAAGTCGGAATCAGCAGACGAGTTCCAACAGTGCCTCCTGGGATTGCGAGTGAAGACAGGCTCCACACCCCTGTTGGAGTTGTTGAGAATGACATCGTTATTTCGTCGGCTACGCTGAAATCAAACAGCGTGTCAGAGCTGCGAGGACTTCCAACAATCCCAAGTTGTGTATCCGTGCTGACAACTTGAAAGGTTGAGCCCTTACGGTAAATGCCATTGTACTGGAGGTTCCAACCAAACACTAGCGGTGTAATCGATGCGATGTCTGAACTCGGAACAAAGCTCAATAGCTGACTAGCCGTGAACATGTCGATTGATACGGCAATTGGATCAAGTGTGGAACCCATAGTGAGAGTGCTACCGCTCGCTGGCAATGTGTCCGTGAACTGAACAACCATTGAATCAATCTGAAAGTTCACACCGTCGCTAGTCGCCTTAACAGTTGCGGTAACTGGTTTGTCTGCATACCCATTGGCTCTCCACTCTGATTCGAATGAGCCTCGATAGGTCATTGCGTTGACGGCGCTGGCGGTTAACAAAATAATAGCGGCTGCGAACATAGTGGTCTTCATGAGGTATTGTCCTTTCAAGGGTGAACGGCGATCGAAACGATAGTGAATACACCGAAATCATCGTCGGGGTGCCATGCTCACGCTTGTCGTGAGCGTGCGAATTACCTGAACGGTCTCCTGCTCAGACATGCCCACGCAAGCGTGGAGCATGGCACCCAGTAAGGGGAAGCAAAGAAAACCGCGTCGTGGGGTTTTGGCTGAATAAATCCGCGCAAAAGAAAACGACTTGTTAGACGCCAAGCGGTTGGCATCTTCAAGTCGAACGGTTATGGATTCGGCACTAGCAGCAGCGGTATGGTTTGGATGAGCAGAAAAGGTGTTTCGGTTACTCAAGATATACGAGAAAAACCCCCCTACAAGCCATCTCAAGGGGTGACATCCTTTGAGGTGTCATCTCTGGGTATTGCAGTTTTTTCAGGGGTTTTGTGGGTTTATCGAAAAGTTTGCGTACGATCGGCGTAGTTTCCAGTTTTGGGTAAGGTGCTAAAACCTTACGCCAACGGCGTTTTGTCATATGGCAGGTCACGATCGGTTACGCCAACGGCGTTTTGTCACATAGCCCGGGGTTGGTCGCCGTGGCGACCTACCCCGGGTTTGCGTTGGGGGGGGGGGGGGGGGGGGGGGGGGGGGGGCGGCGGGGGGGGGCGGGGGGGGGGGGGGGGGGGGGGGGGGGGGGGGCCGGGGCGGGAGGCTCATCGTGGAATGTTCTGACTCCGCTGTTAGCACCAGGCGGTAGCGGGGG
>JAJDEF010000022.1 GCA_029259945.1 Planctomycetota bacterium | reverse complement strand
AATTACTCAGCCGAGGCAAAACCAAAATGACCGCCCTCACTGCCTGCATGCGAAAGCTGCTCCTGATCCTCAATGCCATCCTCAAAGAAAATAAACCCTGGAATTTTACGCAACCCTCTTGAAAATCAAGACAGTCGCTACGCCTTATTTCTCTGCACGATTCGTTGCACGGCCTAGTCGTTCAAGCATCAGAATCACAACCACCGCGGCCATAGCTAACACCAAGCAGGTCGTTACCTGGGTGTCCCATTGCTCTGGAAGATAGTGCTCATAACGTTTTAGCTTCAACTCATGTGTCTCGGCTGTCAGATCGTGCTGGAATGGCCACATCAAGCGAAGTGAGCCAGCCATAAACCCTCCTAGCACCGCCATCGTTGCCCGATGCGCCCGAACCAGAAGCCAGCGGAGCAATTTACTAAAACAAAGAAGGCCAATGAGGCAGCCCGACGCAAAGACCAGTAGCATTTGCAACTCATCGAAAGCAATGTTCCCGTGGGCCGCATTGCGAACGGCCCCTGCGACGGTCACATAAGCCCCAAGTAGCCAAAGAATATACGACCCACTAATCCCTGGCAAAATCATTGCGCAAATGGCCACGGCTCCACAAACAAAGAAATAGGGCAACGAATGTTGCAGGCCCACTTGTTCGAGACCAACTAGCCAGTAAGCAAAACAAGCCGCGACCAGAGCCAAGCCGAAGCAGCCGAAGAGCTGCCCTCTCGTTTGTGGACGAACCATACGGGCAACGATCAAACTCGAGGCGAAGATCAACCCAAAGAGCACCGACAAGGTATACATTCGATGCTCAAGCAACAGCCGAAGCATTACGCTGGCCAAAGAAACAACGCCCGTGGCGATGCCAAGTCCTAACGTCATCAGAAAACGAAGATCTACGTGTTCGGCGGCCGCTCGCCATTGTCGTTGGGCAACGAACCCCACAAGTCGCTGATCGAAATGGCTGATTGCAGTCACCAACCGCTCGTAGATTCCTAAAATCAGGGCAATCGTCCCACCAGAAACTCCGGGGATAATATCCGCCCCCCCCATGAGAAAACCACGGGCAAATTGCACAAAATCTTCGCGTTTTGGTCGCATAACGTATGGTATTTCGTTGCCGGTGCGTGAAACCCCCTAACCAGGGTCGAGGGGCGATCCCCCTTCGATTTGGGGGCTTAACTCTAATAAACACTATCTTACCTTCGTAAAAGTAGAGATCGAGAGCAATTTCTCTCTCTGGAATGTACTCAAATCCCTCGGTTGCAGATATCCGTTGACGTTTTTTTGAAATCTCTCTAAAATTACTTCACGATTGAAGTTACGACTATTATCATCTTCCATTTTCAATCGATGCCCCTGCTCGTGTTGCCCCTAGTGGGGGCGATCGACGGCGCTGGGGCTCTGACAAAGCACTCGAACATCGCTCGATATATTAGTTTGCATATAAGTTTGCTCGCCTGACACAACCCATTCTTTGCCGGTTGATAGAAGCAGTACGAGAAGCAACAGCAGCGACTTCGCTCGGCATAGGGACGTGTAGGCGGTTTGTGATAATGATGGTTCTTGGATGTGCACCATGTTACCCCGCAAAGTCGGTTCCGCTTGGGAGATCGAAGCTCCCGCCAAGCTGAACCTTTACTTAGAAGTGCTAGGGCCACCCGCCCAAGGGTTTCATCCATTAGAAACCCTCATGGTGCCGGTGCGGATTTTTGATCAACTCCGCTGGTCGCCAGGTGTTTCTCAGCAAATGGGGGCTTCTGCCCGCTCAGGTTGCACTCTCAAGATTGCAAATCAGGCCGCCGGAAATTCCCATTGCGAGACCCTCTCCGCCAATTCTGATAACCTCATCTTACAGGCAGCAAATCGATTGGCCCAAGCCGCTGGAGTCGAACCTAGCGGCACGTTCGAGTTGGTCAAGCGAATTCCTATGCAGGCCGGCCTCGGCGGAGGCAGTAGCGATGCGGCTGCCGCGCTGTTGCTTGCCAACCAAGGCTGGAACATCGGCTACTCACGGCAACAACTCATGACACTCGCTGCCGATCTGGGCAGCGATGTCTCTTACTTTTTAAGCTCAGGCGCGGCAGTCTGCCGTGGCCGCGGAGAGCGCGTTGAGCCTGTGCCCGGTCTCCCTCGACTACACTTTGTGGTGGTAAAACCGCCAGTGGGCCTCTCCACAGCCGAGGTCTTCTCGAAATTACAATTCAATAAAACCGAGTCAAGACATGCTTCGACCGCACTGACATCGCTACTGGAATCGCTTCGCCAAGGAGCCATTTCCAACGCGGGTCGAGGGATGAAAAATAATTTGGAGTCTGCCGCCGAACAACTCACACCGTGGATTGAAAAATTGCGTCAGGCGTTTGCAAAATGTGGATGCCACGCACACCTCATGACCGGAAGTGGCTCCTCGTATATCGGAGTCATGCGATCGGCAACACAAGCTCGAATAGCCGCGAGGCGAATAGCTAGTATGGATTTAGGGGACGTATTTGCGACAACCAGTTGTTAGCACAACGTTCTACCTCGCAAGGAGATGAACCATGGAAATCACCGAGGTGCGAATCAAACTCATCGAAGACCCCGGCGAACGACTTAAGGCGTTTTGCTCGGTTACGTTCGACAACTGTTTTGTCGTCCGTGATCTTAAAATCATCGAAGGCGGCAGTGGCCCCTTCGTGGCGATGCCAAGTCGCAAACTCACAGCTCACTGTCCTCGCTGCAGCACCAAGAACCACCTTCGAGCCCAACACTGCAACCAGTGTGGAGGAACGCTCTCTAACGACCGAATGCCCGTCGACCAGGACGGACGCACCAAGCTTTATGCCGACATTGCCCACCCCATCAATTCCACTTGTCGAGAAATGATTCAGGAGCGCGTGGTTCACGAGTTCCAGGATGAAATCGAACGAGCAAAGAAGCCAGACTATGTCTCGCGTTACGACGATTTTGATATCGGCCCCGACGAGCCAACTTCGAGCACAGCCCGCACCTCAGAGACTCGCATCGACCAAGCACACGTCCAACGCAGCGCCCACACCCCAAGCCCTGGCAGCGCGGGAGAACAGGTACGCCCCCAAGATCGCGCCCCGGTCCCCTCCCCCAAAACCATTTCCAACGACCCCCCCGCCCCCAAAGGCGGTTTCGGCGCCGGCATCTTGCCGAAAAATTAGCTCGCTTCCCAACAAAATGCCCCGCCCCCAACAACCCATAGCCCGGCCATCCTGGCCGGAGTAACGGCTAGCCCTTCAACCTAGTCGCAACGCGACAGCAAGCATCGGCTCAATCAAACCCGCCATATCCGTGTGTGTTACCGAAACGCACGAACCCCAAAAAACTCCGCGCTCTCTGCGCCCTCTGCGGTAAATCCACCGGCCAAAAACAGAGGTGGATTTCCACCCATCGCTCCACGACAATAGCCCTTGCCCCCGTTCTTTGGAAATCTAAAACACGAATCCCCCATTAACAAAATTTTGTAGGGTGGGAGGTTCTGTCGGCGGATTAAGCGAACCACACCGGTTCGTTTCGCTGCCGACAGGTTCACCCACCTTTCGGGTCGCCCAAAAAAGGTGGGTAAACCTGCTGGCGAAGAAATCTTATTCGATGTCAATGGTCCACGCGCCAGCAGAACTACCCACTCTACAAAAAGTTAGCGAGTATCAGCGCAAATTAGCGGTTTACTTTTAAATCAATAAAGTCACCCACTTTGGACAAAACAGGACAAAACCCCACCGACTTTTGTCCGCGCCAAATCTTGCAGAGCCTAGCATTGAAACGTTTAAGAAAATAACAGCGGACAAATCGACCGAGTTTAGTCCGCTAAAACCCCAAACAGGCCATATCGTGCCAAAACTCAGCCTCTTAAAAATAGAAAACCACGACAAAAAAAGGCCGAACTGCGAAGAGAAGCAGCGAGTTTTGTCCATTTTGTCCACCAAGGGGTGGTCAAAATTCACACCCCTGACCTCTGTCCCCCGACCCCTACCTAATAATCTCACATTCCACATACTTTGCGCAGACAACCCGCTTATTCCATTCTTCCAAGTCGTGTTAAGCTATCGGTATCTCTTGCCGATAAGTTACTGTATCGCCATAACACCCACATTAACCCAGGTGCCCATGTAACGCAGTTTCATTATTCCTAACATCCATTCCTGCCTACCACGGAGGCAATGAACTCAATGGTGGAGTGCCAAAGAAGCATTCGTAACATCGAGGATATTCGCCGGTATATCACTGAAACCCTAAGCAACATCGAATTACTAAGACCTGAAAGTTCTCACCTCACCCTGAGACTTTTAACACGAAATAGCCAACCTTGCGGAGTCTACTTTTGCTTGCACGGACCCCGAGCCATCAGGTTGACCGCCATTTGGGAGACGGACGCCAACACCATCCTGTTCTACGGCTCACGCGGCGAGCGTGTGCAAAAGACTAGGTTGCTGGAAGCTCCCGAACTTGAAGTGCAAGCAATCGCCACCTGGTCGCCCGCTGCCTAACAGCGTGGGCGAACAAGAAAGTTCACTCGGTCAGGAGACCGGGATTGCCAAGCAGAGCGTTTGGCAGATACTATACATCAGTACACATACCCCTCGCGGGTCACACAAGGAGGTGCAAGATGCTGGTTTTGTCGAGAAAGGAAACCCAACGTATTCGATTGGGCGATTCCATCGTGATTACGGTCGTACGGCTCAGCGGAGATAAAGTGCGACTGGGAATAGAAGCCCCAAGAGAGATGCTAGTGCTCCGGGACGAGCTAGAACCGCTGGAAGCCGTCGCCAAACCGCAAAAAGCCGCCTGCGATGCGACATGCACTGACGAGTGCACACGCACCCTGTTGGCTCGCAGCGCGTGACGCGGTCGAACGTCCCTCTCTTCTCTTACTCTGTGTGCATAGAAAAAGGCCGCCAAGTATCAGAGACTTGGCGGCCTGTAAAAGCCGTAATTTGTTGGTCTTGTCGAGCAAGACCATCTCGTTAATCGCGAGGACGAACCGCCCCGGTCAGGCCTGAGTAGTCAGCTCGGTCGGAATCGTGCCAAAGGGGGTAGCCCATCTTGACGCGATCTGCCATTACGTCCAACTTCGCACGCGACCCTGCAGGGGCCTGCGTCGCATTGAAGTGGCGATCGGTTTTGGGGGCAAAATCCTCGTCGTGGCCATATTTCAAAATGGCCTCAAAAACATTCTTAAGCTTTGGGTCTGGCATTATTGTTGCTCCATTCGACTATTCAGTTGGTTTCGAGCGAGGCAAGCTACGCGGGACTTGGCGAAACCAACAACCGGGGGGACGGTAAACTGCTTTGACAAGACGCCCAGAACACGACGAATCCCCCTAAACGGGGTAATCCGAGAGCGGCTACGCTTGCCATGCAGATCTCATATAGGTCTGAATAGAAGATTATTGCCACATGTACAAATAAGTCAAGTTTTTTCTCGACTTGCCGTTGACAATTTATCTCCAATCGGGTCACAACCTGCGAATCTTTGCCGTCTAGGCCCTTTGAAACAGGTTTAGACGGGTGTGGGAAGGTACCTTCCCACACCAGAACGGTATCGAATTCGGACGGCAAGCTCACCGAAAGCACTCAAAATCTGCGAATAGACAGTCACGTATAATGCGACTTTTATGTCACCAATCTCGTACCCAATAGGAATCGCCTTCGACATGAGTTGGTTTCAGCAGACGATCGAATTGCCACCCTACCCGCGTGGATTTCACCTAATTACGCGAGAAATTGCCTCGGCTCTCCCCGAACTGGGCAACCTCCACGTTGGGATAATGCATATTTTTATCCAGCATACTTCAGCTTCATTGTCGATCAACGAAAATGCAGACCCTGATGTGCCGCTCGATCTAGAAAGCTCGCTATCGGCGATTGCGCCGGAATCGTTCCCCCATCGTCATACTTGCGAGGGCTCCGATGACATGCCTGCCCATGTCAAATCATCCTTGCTTGGCTGTTCGCTTACCATTCCCATTCAGAGTGGCCGACTGTGCCTGGGCACCTGGCAAGGTATCTACCTAGCCGAGCATCGCAATCACGGGGGCCGCCGCCGATTGGTGGTCACTATTCACGGTGAAAAAAAGTGAGTTAGCGGCCTACCTGACCATGCACGTGGATATCGTTGGCTAAGATGCTCACTCTCGGGTCTCGCAGCTGGAGGGCCTCGCTCATCGCAGCAATTCCCTGTCCCGCGATGGCCGAAGGAGCTGCGTCTCCGCCAATGAGTTTGGGGGCAATAAAGGCGTGTACCTCGTCGATTTCACCCTGATCGAGCAAAGTCCCAAATACTTTAGCCCCTCCTTCGACTAGTAAATTGGTTAGCTTTCGATGGCCTAGTTCCAGCAGCAGCGCTTCCATTTGGGTAGAGCGATCACTACCTGCAAGAACCAACACCTCGGCTCCTAGCTCCTGAAGACGTTTTCGCGACTGGGCCGGTGCGTCTTCCGACACGGCAACAAGCAAAGGCGTATTGGTCGCCGTTTGCAGCAAGCGGCTGGAGGTGGCCAGCAAAGCGGAGGAATCAACCAACACTCGTAACGCCGTTCGGGGGCCCGGTGGGCGGGCAGTTAAAAGAGGATCGTCTGCCTCGGCGGTCCCTCGTCCCACCAAGATTGCGTCTACGACCCCCCGAAGCTGATGCACTACCGCTCGGGAAGACTCGCCAGAGATCCACTGGCTCGATCCTGTATGGCTGGCAAGCTTTCCGTCGAGCGTCATGGCCCATTTGGCAATGACCCAGGGCTTGCCTTGAGTGACGAGTTTGGCGAACGGAGCAATGAGATCGGTTGCCGATTCCTGCAGAATGTTCTCCTCAACGACAATTCCAGCAGTCCGTAATTCGGCGATACCTTGACCCGACACCTTGGGGTTTGGGTCGGAGCAGCCGATTACTACTTTTTCGATTCCCGCTTTGATTAAAGCCTGGGTACAGGGCCCTGTCTTCCCGTGGTGGCAACAAGGCTCGAGCGTGACATGTGCCGTAGCTCCCCTGGCGGCATCTCCCGCGGCTAGCAGAGCTTCAATTTCCGCATGGGGGCCACCAAATTTCTGATGCCAACCCTCGCCAACGATTTCGCCTTCATGCACAATCACGCAGCCCACCATCGGGTTGGGCTCAACATGGCCGCGACCCTGGACAGCAAGTTCCAGAGCACGTGACATCCATCGAGAAGCATCCGAAAATTGGGCCATGCTGAGTTTGTCTACTCGCTTAGGGGGTCCAAATGGCTGGTTTCTCTTCCCCTTCAGATTCGACCCCAGGGTCAGAATCTCCAGGTGTCCAGAGGCCCGAATTCGGGGACGGTGCTGCTTGGGGTGGTGACGCTGGCATCCCCGAGGCACCAGCTGGGCCATTCGGGTTCACCAAACCAGCTGCGGCCAACAATCGGTAAGTCGCTTCTGCCACTCCCGGTTCGCTAGCGTGGTTGTCTTGAATTTCATTGAGCAATGCCTGCAATCGATCTCCCTCGCCGCGCTCGATCGCAAGTTCCATTTCCATCATCACCCATTCGGCCACGGACTTGTCATTCTTCTTCGACCACTCTCTCGCCTCTGCAATCCACTTGGCAACCCATTGATGATTGGGTTCTAGCCGGATCAATTGGCGATAGGCCGGTGCCGCATCCACACCTTCAGCCAACTCAGGGCGTGTGGCCAGTTCTTTGGCAGCGGATAACGTGGCCAGTGCAGCCCCCATCAAGACCGTGCGATTCAATAGATGAGCCACTTCCTCGTCGGATAGCTTCGAGAAATCAAGCCGAGGAACGCGGACCAGTGGTAGATGCTCTAGATCGACGCCGGTCGGATCAATCGCCTTGGGCAACGGCAAGTTCAGCCGAGTGCGTAACTCTGCGAACATTGGCAACTCTGCCGGATCGACTGCTGCTTGCTCGATGATGAGGGCGCTCGCCTGCAAGGCGATGTGTAAATCAGCATCGTCAACGGCTTCTTGCGGCGACTTGTCGCCCAAAGCGGCACGAGGGGCATTGGTCCAATGGTCTAAGATCGCTTCGCGGCGTTGCTCTGCCAATAACTGGTGCCGATGATCTGGAGGGGTATCATTCGGCAGACGCCAACGCCAGCTTAACGACTCGTTGCTGATGGACTTTTCAGCGACCACCTCTTCTTCGACCAATTCGCCGATCGAATCACCAGCGACTTCTTCCAGAAGTGCTTGGGTACGCTCGAAACACCCGCCTCGATCGGTGGTCACCTCCAACTTGGCTTCGCGATCGGTTCGTTTACCAAAGAGGCAAAGGAAGGCTTCGACGGAGGGTATCTCAGAGCGAGGTAAATCGACGCCTGTCGAAGGCGTGGGTCGATCAAGTAGCACATAGGTACCGCGAGGGCGGGCGACTTCGTCTTCGCCGAACTCTTTTGGATCCAAGGCGTAGTCTTCGACTCGCTTATCTGAAACCAAACTTTCGGCAAGTGTATCAAGATTTTTGACCTCATACGAAAGCTTAACCGTCTCAACGGTAGGATCCTTCAGGTCGGGATCGACCAGCTGGGCCAAAGCTTCGGCTTCGATGGCGTTGTCCGGCGGAACCTCGAGTTGGGCATATTCATGCAGACCGGCTGCAAAAGAACCCATTTGCCCCAACCAACCACGCACCAAGGAGAGGTTGTAAACTACCGCCGGCTCAGGGCCCACCTCTTCTCGCAGCTCGCTCAAGATTGCTTCTGCCTTACGCCAGAGTCCTCGGCTAGAAAGTTGCGAGGCTTCTTCAAGCCGTTGGCCCCACGAGATATCCGTGGGGCAGTCGATTAGTAGCAAGTACTCTCGCATCAATAACGGCAAGCCAGCCTGTAGGTTCATCCTCAACAGTAATTCGAGTGCGCGGTTGTCTTTTTCAGGAGCGATTGCGGCATACAAGAGTAGATGGCCACGAGCCGAAACCAATTCGCCTTGAAGCAGCAAAGCATGTCCGACTGCGCCGATTGCTTCTAAGACTCGTAAGGGCATCTCCTCGTCCAAAGGTTCGAGCGCATCTTGTAATGGGTCTATCGACTGGATGCTCGGTCCGGTCGCCGAAGCAAAAATAGCAGCTTGGGCATGTGCCGAAGCACTCGTGGGATGTGCCGCGAGGTAAGCATCGCGGGTCTTGCGGGCAGCCTCAAATTCATGCAGTGAAAGCTCAAGTGACATTCGCAAATCAAAGAGTGATGCCCGCTGCGGGTGTTTCTCTAAGAGCTGCTCGATATGTTTGAGTGCCGCGTGAGGCTGTTCGCCCGACACCATCTGATGCACTTTTTCGATGTCCGCGGCAAGATCGGCACAACAGAATTTCAGCTTCTTGCCGCTTCCACACGGGCAAGGTGCGTAAGGGTCGATGGCCATGGTGGTCTAATTCCTAATCTAATTGGAAATCGCACCAGCAATAAGCCGGTGAATGCTGGAGCAGCACGTTTACGAATCGTACCACAGCTTCGTACGGTCGACGAGCAGAGCAGTATCTACGACAAGGCGACTCGCTTGCTTTCGATCACTGCTTGAAGCTCTTTTTGGGGATCGGCAAACTTCTTGATGCCTTCTGCCATGAGAAAGTCTTCCAATACCTGCATATCGACTTTCGAGGCGATTTCTTCAAGGACCGCCAGGGGAGGAAGTTGGTCGACCTCTCGTGAAAAAGTCTGTCCGCTCTGCTCGGCGACTTCGTTTACCGCTGGGGGATTGGTTTGGATATCGCTCCCCGCCAATGCGGACAGGTACTTCCATGGAAGATCGTCTGGATTTTTGGTGCCCGTACTGGCAAAGACAATCTGCTGACTTAATGGCGTCGGGTGGCTGCGCCAAAATTCTTGATTGTTTTTCCAAATTAACTTGGCGTTAACAATCCCCACTTCGCCTTGCGCCGCAGGAGAAAGACTTGAAATTTGTTTCTGAGTATAGGCGTCGACGCGAGAAACAAAAATGCTGTAGACGCTTTTGAATTGATCTAAGGTATCTAGACGCTGAGCACCGCGCCAGATGGCGTCTCTCGCCACTTGATATTGCCGCATCGTGAAAATCAGCGTCACGTTGAGAGGCACACCCCGAGCAGCTAATTCTTCAAGAGCATCTAATCCCGCCGGTGTGGCTGGCACCTTGATCATTCGATTCTTGTGTCCCGAAGACCATTTGGTACCAAGCTCGATATACTGGGCAACACGCTCTTCGTGAGACAAGTCGTTGTCTGGGTCTTCCAGCAACGGGTCGACTTCAAAACTAACGTACCCGTCGTTTCCATGCGTGGATTCCCAAACAGGAAAAAACGCTTGCTGAGCAGCCGCGACGATTTTGTCGGTCAAGAGCCACGTTGCTTCGTTGGTCGATAATCGGTCGTCTGCTAATAAGCGAGTCAGCTCGTCGCCATACCCTCCCGAGCTAACGATATTACTGACGATGATGGGATTCGAAGTAGCTCCTGTCGCCCCATACGCCTTACTGGCCTCGACAAGATCAGGGTCTACCGAGTCGAGCCAAAGGATCGTCCCCAACTCAACAAGGGATGCTAGCGGTGATGTCATGTGTAGGGTTCTCAATTCCAAGGAAGCTGTTCATCGGTACAAGTCGTGTAAGACCTAGCAGCAATATACAAGCTGCATGAGCCAGTATCGCGAACCTAGGGGTTCTGCGTAATACAAAAAGCTGCCGGCGACTCTGCTGAATAAAGCATTTGTGACGATTTTTCCGAATTTAGCGGTTATTCCTGCACAGCGGTAGCGGTGTAGACGATGAATCCTCTGTACAGCATTTAGGCGCAGAGTCTGCCTTTCTGGGCAAATGATTTAAGGGAGTTCATTGTGGTGAAGAAAACCATCCTTCTCCTAGTAGTGATAGCACTGGGTTTATCCAACGGGCCAGCACGGGCTCAAGAGCTGCTGACTCCTCCAGATCCGGCGGGCACGGACATCATGCCACCGGAGCTGGAGTTCATCGAGGATAGCAATAGCTACGTAGAGAGCGACAGCCCTGTTCTGGAGCCCATCGCTTCTGGCGACCTGCAGGAATCTGCTTGTCCCTATCCTGGCGATGAAACCTTTCAACTTTTTGGCAAAGAAATCGCTCGGCTGGAAAGCTCTGGCACGTGGCTTCGACGCGGCTTTTGGTTTACCGAGGTCGACGTGATTCTCGCTGATCGCATCTGGCGACGCGACGATCTTGCTCTGATGAGTCAACTCGTTGGTGCGACAACGGATGTCTTTAATCGCCCTGTTCCTCTTCGCAATGAGCTACTACTCGAGGGAGGACGATACGGGGCGGAAGCAACACCCCGCATGAAGTTGGGTCGCTTCCTTTTCCGCGACGAAAAAAACCGAGACCACACTGCGGAATTCATTGCCTATGGTGGTGGCCAATGGTCACAAAGTGGACGTCTCGATGCGAATCTTAACAACAGTCAAAATACTACCACACTTCTTGTCGATGCTGAATTCGATCGAGGCAACGCATCGTTCGATGGGGCGACCAGCTCTCAATTCCAGTACGATAGTCGTATGAATAGCTTCGAGTTGAACTATCAGGTGAAAACTCGGATGAGCCGTGATCGTATGGAACTGGAACCGAATGGACGCTGGGTCCGCCGTGCCCAACCGACAAACTCTCGTTCATTCATTGCCGGTATTCGGTATATTGATATCGCGGAAGATCTCCATTGGACTGCTTTCGGAATTGCCGACGCAGACAACGACAACAACACAGAGACAGGCACTTACCGTGTCAACGCAGGAAACGATCTGATTGGTACGCAAATGGGTTTTACCTGGAGTCATGACCGCGCCCGTTGGAGCTTGGGAAGCCGTGTCAAAGGAGGCATTTTCATCAATGGCTCGGACGTGCGATCCGATTTTAACGTGACGGGGAATGTCACTTCCGGCAGTAGCAGTATCAGTACCGACAATTTGTCGTTTCTCACCGAGGGAGCGGTTTTTGCAAAGTGGCACCTACGTCCTAACTTCTCGTTGAGAGTTGGCTTAGAAGGGCTGTTTTTGACTTCCTTAGCCCTAGCTCCCGACCAAGTGAACTTTGCTCCGACCTCGTCGGCCGAATTGATTGCCGACGGACACGTCATATTCCTCGGTGGCTTAATCGGATTTGAGGGCTACTGGTAACCCCTCGTGGCAAACGACTTTCTAGAAATGCCTGATATTGCGATAAATCCTACTGCTAGCATCATTTTGGGCTGAGCGAGCTTTCTAGGCTGCCTACTGTTCGCGTAAACCGCAGATTAGGTCATTCTCTTCGTTAGAAGTCTCCATTGAGGCTCGTTTCGCTTCGATCAGGATAGACTTTTCTCGCGAATCTCGATAGTTTGGGTGGCTGAGACGCTCCCGCTGGACTAGCTGAGATAGGACATCCAGAGTGAGTGCGGCGGTCGTACCTCGTCATCGTTTGGCATGGTTGGCAAGTTGCCACGGTCTCACCGTTTCTTCTACCCTGCTCAAAGCCGATTTTTTTGGCTTTCTCCCTACCACACGCTGAAATATCGATGAAGCAACCTTCGTTTCTAGCGCGTAAAACACTGGGGCAGCCCAACTACTTACTGCTTGCGGTGGCGATCGCGTTTCTCGTAGCGTTTATTCCTCGAGGCGCGCGCAAAGCCGTCGAAAGTAATAACAACAAGGCAGAAGACTGGCTTCCTCCGAATTACTCCGAGTCGATTGACCTTCGCTGGTTTCGTGACTACTTCATCGGCGAGCAGTTTGCGCTAGTTAGCTGGGATGGGTGCACTCTCGGTGATACCGAGAAACTTCGCCAATTATCCCGGAAGCTCATTCCTAGCAAAGCGGTACTCGCCAACGCCAGCGCGGACTCCGATTTGCATCAGCGTGCCGAATGGTATACCCACGTCATTACTGGCCCGGCAGTTCTTGACCAACTAACCAGCTCGCCATTAAGTCTCAGCTACAGCGACGCAATCAAGCGAATTGAAGGTGCGCTCGTCGGGCCAGTGAAGCGAGATGCGAATGGCAAATCCTTAGGGCAGGATTCTCGCACTACCTGTCTGATTGTTTATCTAAGCGAAGCGGCTACCCGCGACAACCGAACCATGCGGCGAGCGATCGAGAACATCACAAAGATCGCCTCGACCGAATGTGCCATTGCTGCTGATACGGTCCATATGGGTGGCCCCCCTGTCGATAACATCACGATTGATGTTGAAGGCGAGCGCACGTTGATACGCCTAGCCTCGCTCTCAGGAATTGTAGGCTTCGCACTTTCTTATTGGTGTTTCCGCAGCCTGAAGCTCACGAGCATTGTATTTACTGTAGGTGTGCTCAGTGCTGGCATGAGCCTAGCGATCGTCTTTTACTTTGGCATTATCGAAGTAGTAGTCATGGGCCTGAAATCGCCTCACTTAGGCTCGGTCGACGCCATCTTGATGTCGATGCCTGCCGTGGTTTATGTACTTGGATTGTCGGGTGCCATTCACATTGTGAATTACTACCGCGATGCTCGCCGCGAAAGTGGAGTGGCTGGAGCCGCAGAAACAGCCGTCAAATTTGGCTGGGGCCCATGTGCCTTGGCCGCCTTTACCACTGCCGTGGGTTTGGGATCGCTTTACACGAGTGATATTCTGCCGATCAAGAAATTCGGCATGTTCACGGCGATTGCCGTCATGACGACCGTTGGTGTGCTCTTTACCGTCCTACCGGTTTTTCTGCATCGATTTCCGGTTAGCGATGATTTGCTGAAGCGTCAAACGGGGGACCGTGCTAAGGGCCATTTGCCGGACTGGGCCCAGCGACTGTTTGGCTTTGTTGTGGGACGATACGCGCTGACCTGTTGTTTTTGGTTTGTGGTGATGGGCACCCTCTCGATTGGATTTACTCGAATCGACACCACCGTAAGTCTCCTGAAACTCCTCGATCCGAACACCGATTTGATCCACGATTACGCCTGGCTAGAAAATAACCTTGGCAATCTCGTGCCGATGGAAGTCGTACTGACGATCCCGCCAGAGCGTCTCAGAACCCCAGATGAGCATGCTGAGGCAGATGGCCGTCAGTACCGGATGACCATGCTTGAAGAACTCAACTTGGTGCGAATGATCCAGCGGCGCATTGAGCAATTACCCGAAATTAGCCGTGTGATGTCGGTGGCAACCTACACCCCAAAAAATACAAATTCTGGAATCACCAGCGCTGACCGGAGTGCCGACTACGCAACGAACATGAGCTTAGAGGAAAACCGGCAAGCACTTCTAGATAGCGGTTATCTCCAGGTAGAACGCAATCCAGGGGATAAAGCAGTCGCGACTGGGCGAGAGCTATGGCGGGTGAGTGCTCGGGTTGCTGCCTTGAGTGAAGATGATGAAGGCGTTGACTATGGTGAATTTGTTCAGGAGCTACGTCAGGCGGTCGACCCGGTGCTCGTCGCCTTCGAACAGCGTGACCAAATCATCGCCAAGCTTAGTCAGTCTGACAAGCGACTCGATGGGGCGAAGCTTTGCGTTCTCTATCGTTCTCCCAATGGCGAATTCCCCGAAAAATCACAAGAAGCTGTCCTTAGAGAATTATTAGCTCGAAGCGGCAGCAAAATCCGAGGCGTTTCAACTTACAACCTTGCCGATCTCGATGCACGTCGGGGGGATGATAAATATCTAAAAGCTTTCATCAAGAAAATGGGCGACCAGGATGCTTTGATTTTGGCCTCTGCAGGCAGCGACCCCACCGCAAAGCGACTGGGCAACGCAGGCCTACCGGTCATTGATGTCACCCAGGTATTTCTACACGAGAGTTCAGCGGCCATTCCGCTTGTGAAGGGAGACCAGCCACGGCCGATTCGAGCCGTCTACACCGGGATGATCCCTCTGGTTTTCAAAACCCAACGACAACTGCTATTTAGTTTGACGGACAGTATCATGTGGGCGACGGTGCTGATCTCGGTGGTCATGATGTTTGTCCTCCGCAGTCCATTGGCTGGATTGATTTCGATGATTCCGAATGTGTTTCCGATCGTCATCATCTTTGGCTCTCTTGGTTGGCTGGGCATCAAGGTGGATATTGGCATTATGATGACCGCCAGTGTTGCTTTAGGCGTAGCCGTGGATGATACGATTCACTTCCTCACTTGGTTCCGCCGTGGAGTCGCTCAGGGTATGGACCGCGTGCAGGCTGTCATGTTGGCCTACGATCGCTGTGCGACGGCAATGCTTCAAACTACGATTATCGGCGGTTTAGGGCTGGCCGTGTTTGCCACAAGCACCTTCACGCCCACGCAACAGTTTGGATATTTGATGATTTCGATGCTTGGGGTCGCCCTGATAGGGGATCTGTTGTTGCTGCCAGCAATCTTAGTAAGCCCGTTGGGACGCCCCTTTGGTGGTAAGGCACCTGCCCAAACAAGGTCTGCTCGAGTCGTCAATTTGCCAGAAATTTCTGCTGCCGAAAAAGTCGTGGAGGCACCCGCCTCGTCGTCTGAATCTATAGACATTTCTGAACAACCGATCAGCGAACCTTCGCCGTTGCAGCAGCCTTCGTATTACACCGAAAGCCATAAGAAGGAGAAGCTAGGAGGGCCTCATGCAGCTTTACACGCAAAACTCCGCAGTTTACGGCGTGAGAATCCCCACGACTCGATTTCCTAGCTAGTGCTTTGTCCTAGCTAAAAATTTGGGCACCCTGCTAGAAAGCCTACCTCATGTCGCGCCGAAATATGTTGCTGTTGGTAGCGACCACTCTGATCTCCTATGCATGCTATGTGCGCGCTGAACAAAACCCCTATACCCGCTACGTGGCGGCTGGCTATTCGGTGATCGATCGGTGGGCTCTAGAAGATGTGTCGGATCAGGAGCTATTCGAAGGCGCCATGCTTGGCATGATTGATGTCTTGCGTAAGAGTGGCGACCGGCACTCTCTGTTTATTAATGAAACGCAGCGAGATGCTTTTCGCGAGGACTTAACGCAAGAATTTGGTGGCGTAGGAATACGAATTCGTTTCTTGGGCAATCCTGCCGTCCTGACGGTCGTCGGGCCGCCCGAACCTGGCTCGCCTGCTTTCAGTGCAGATATTCACTCTGGCGATCACCTTGTTGCGATTAACGACGAACCTACCCTGGGGATGGAAATCGGTGAGGTTCTTAAGCTTGTTCGTGGCCCGGAAGGCGAATCGGTGATACTTTCAGTCCTTCACCAAGGAGAGAGTGAGCCGAAGAGCATTTCGCTGGTGCGTGCCGTGATTACCAAAGAATCGATTCGCGGCGATCTACGCGACAGCGATGGCAACTGGTTATTTCGTCTCCAATCGGATCCACGTTTGGGATACGTGCGTATTACTAGCTTTGGCGATAAAACCAAAGCGGAGCTGATACGTGCGCTAGCCTCGCTGGCTTCGCAAGAAGAATTGCCAGCGGTCGAGGTGCTGATCCTTGATGTGCGTGATAACTATGGTGGCGCATTGGACGCTGCGGTGGGGATCAGCGATTTGTTTTTAAGGGCAGGGTTGCCGATTGTTACCACCCGTGGGCGAAACCAAGTCGAGCGAGATCGCTTTGTTTCAACGGGCAGCGGCAACTACACCGAAATTCCGCTAGCCGTGTTAATCAACCACAACAGCGCCAGTGCCGCCGAGATTTTGGCAGCGTGCCTTCAAGATTACAGTCGGGCAACAGTCATGGGAGAACGTTCCTATGGCAAAGGCACCGTCCAACGCCTCATGCGTATCGAATCGGGGCGCAGCTTACTGAAACTCACCTCAGCGACCTACTGGCGCCCGAGCGGAAAGAACATTCATCGGATGCCGAGTGATTCTGAGTCGGATGAGTGGGGTGTCTTACCGAACAAAGACTTTGAGATTGTGCTTGACGATCACGAGCATCTGCAATTGCGAAAATACCGACATCGTCGCGACCTGCTGGGCATAAGCCCCCACGGCGCTTTGGCCGAGCAAATCGATCAGGAAGACGGCATCCTGCCAGCCGATTTTACCGATCAGGTGTTACAACTTGCGGTTGACCACCTGCAATCGCTACTGACTCAACGACAACCGACTGGAGTCTGGTAATTCTAAAAATCAGCCGCAGGGCTCAGTTACCGCAACGCGGTTCTGTCGTTTAGCCCAGGGTTGTCCGCCCCCGGTGGGCTACCCTGGGTGACGTGTTCGGCTCCGATCGACTACCGCAACGGGGTTGCGTCGTTCTCGATTGACGTAACCCCGTTGGGGTAAATGGTGAGGGCCGAACGCGAACCCGGGATAGGTCGCCACGGCGACCAACCCCGGGCTATGTGACACAACGCCTTTGGTGTAACCAATATATGACCTACCACGTAACAAAACGCTGTTGGCGTAACCAATATATGACTTGGCACATGACGCAACGTCTTTGGCGTAACCGATCGGAACTTGGCACATGATGAAACGCCCTTGGCGTAACCGACCATAATCTTGGCAGCCAGAGTATGCGGTGAGCCAAAACGGCTAATCTCTAGACTCCGTTACCGTAGCAGTTGCCTAATCGTTACGGGTTTCGGGTGGTTTCAAAACCTTTGAAAATCCTACCCAAACGGGGTCTTTCTAGCGGCCTTGCTTAAGAGCCGCAAGTTGTTTTCTGGAAACGACTTATGGGTTGCGCTAGCATCTGGCGGTCGGGGCGGATTCTTTCGGCATGCGAAATGCGATATCTGTTGCCGTGACTGTTGGAAGCCCCACGAGGGGTGACTGCCGTCAGGCGAAAGTGTTCGGCTCCAAGGCCAAGGGATGTACGGCTTGGGCAACACACGCCTCTTTTCCTACTTCCTACTTCCTACTTCCTACTTCCTACTTCTTACTTCCTACTTCTTACTTCCTACTTCTTATTTCGAATTTCAAAACGGGCAGTTCTTGCCTGCAGTTTAGGGGAATAGAGACATGGTTGCTCCGCGTAAGACGAAGAAGATTTTCTGTACGGTTGTTCGAATCCCTGCTGTTGAAAACCAGCGTTTAAGTTCGACGAATCGATTTTCGTGTCGGCCCAGCGATTTGCTGCCGTGGGCCGATCCTTATATTGCACGGCTCGTCCACCGACTGCAGGACGAAGTTCGTAGCGAACGCCACATTGCCCGTTCCGTATTTTCCGATCTCGATCCTCCTAGCCCAGCCACCGATAGCGACTGGCAGTGGCAGGACGAATCGCGTTGGACTTTAGCAGACGATGTTCCCACCGACCTTAACGAATAAGGAGGACCATCAGCTTGGGGCCGTTACGGCGAATGTCCCCCCACGCGTCACACGTATCGAAAGGAATCGGCATGCTTACTTACCTTGGTTGTTGTCTCGTGGTTTTTGTGGTGCGGAGAGCTCGTCCGCCAAAGCTTCCGTTGCTTTGGGGCTTGCGAGCAGTTGACCTCGCAACTCTGCCACCACAAAAAATGAACCCGTGATACACACCAACTGGTTTTTTCGAGTATGCTGTTGAGCAACGTGCCAAGCCTCGATGGGCGAGGTCGGTACGCAAATCACATCCTCGCGAGAATCGCGCCCTAGCCTTTTCAGTTCTTCGCAAACGATGTGATGTAGCTCGGCAGTAGGTACCGCCCGCGGGTTATCTTGATACTCGGTGACAATCACTTTGCCGAAATGCGGCAGGAGCGTGCGGACGATGCCTTGCACGTCTTTCTCGCGCGTGGTTGCTAGTAGCAGCACGCGATCTTGGCAGTGGAAGCTAGTTTCTAGCGCCTCGACCAAAGCTTCGGCAGACGCCACGTTGTGGGCCACGTCTAACACTACCGTTGGTTCGGTAGAAATCACTTCGACCCGGCCCGGTAGGACCAATTCTGAGGTGGCTTGGCGAATCGCCTCAGTAGCGATTGACCAGCCTTGATGTCGTAGTTCGGCGACGGTCGCCATCGCTAGGGCGGTGTTGCCTGCTTGGTGTTCGCCCAAAAGTCGTAATGGCACGTCGGCCATGCGTAAATGTTGCTCCGAAAAATCACCTTCGAAATCGAGTCGGCCGAGTGTTTCTTGTTCGCCGTTCAATAGAGGAGGGTGGTAACGATGTCGAAAGTCGTGCCCGGCGGTGAGCATACGACAACCATGTTGCTTCGCAATTTCTGCAATGATTTGATGAGGCGCTTTGTCCATATAGCCACAAAGCACGGGGACGCCGGGTTTGATAATCCCTGCTTTCTCTGCCGCGATTTCGGGAAGCGTGGTGCCTAGCTGCTTCGTGTGGTCGAGACTAATACTGGTGATGACGGTGACTGCCGGTTGGCAAACATTGGTTGAATCGAGTCGACCGCCGAGGCCAACTTCCAGCACTCCGATGTCGACTTTTTTCTGTGCGAAATGCATCAGTGCAAGGGCGGTGGTGAGTTCGAAGTAGGTGGGGCTCATCGAGGAATCGGCCT
Organism: Planctomycetota bacterium; assembly: GCA_029259945.1. Lineage (GTDB taxonomy): Bacteria > Planctomycetota > Planctomycetia > Pirellulales > Lacipirellulaceae > Bythopirellula. The sequence continues at coordinate 444,902 of JAJDEF010000022.1, read as the reverse complement.
GCGCTGATTCGCGGTCCATCGCCTGAACGACTGGCCGAAGCTGGTCGACGAGCGCGACAAGTTCTTCGCCAGAGCAGGGAAGACCGTTGATGGCAAATCGTTCTTCGATTCGATCAAGATGTGGCGAGCTGAACAGGCCGGTTTCGTAGCCGGCGGCAGAGAGCATGGCGGCTACCATTGCCGAAGTCGATCCTTTTCCTTTGGTGCCAGCGACATGCACGATCGGCAAGCCTGCGTCGGGATTGCCTAACCGTGTGAGCAATTGCCGCATGCGATCGAGCTTCAATTGCCGTCGGCTATAAGGGGGGACGACGGTGCGTTCGTAGTTGATGTGACCAAGCAGGAAGTCGAGGGCTTGCTGCCGGCGTGAAGCATCGCAGGAGATAGTGGGGGACGACATTGTCACAGTATAGAGGTCGGGGGTCAGGGGTCGGAAGGGGGTGGTGGACAATATGGACAAAACTCTTGGGTGTGGTTGTCGTTTGAGGCTTTTATTGTCGGGGTTTGGTGTTTTTTTGGTCGTGAGTTTTGGCACGATATGGGCTGTTTGGGGTTTTAGCGGACAATATTCGGTCGTTTTGTCCGCTGCTGTTTTCTTAAACGTTTCAATGCTAGGTTTTGCGAGATTTTGCGAGGACAAAAGTCGGTTGGGTTTTGTCCTATTTTGTCCAAAGTGGGGGACATTATTGACTAAACAGTAAACCGCTGATTTGCGCTAATAGTCGCTGTTTTTTTAGTTTTTTGTAGGGTAGGTGGTTCTGTCGGCGTGAGAAGCTTTTTTTCTCTTTTTACGTGACCGCCGACAGGTTCACCTACCTTGAATGTCTGGCCGCACGAATAAGGTAGGTGAACCCGCCGGAATCAAGCCCTTCAGGTAATCACCATCCACCGCCGGCGGAACCACCTAAATTTGTCAGGGGTGGGTGGCACTGTCTGGCTTGTCCAGCAGTGGAACCCTGGTACCCATGTCGCACTGCTGGGCAAGCCAGACAGTGGCACCCAGCGTTCCAAAGAACGAGGGTAAGGGTCATTGTCGTGGAATCGTGGGGTGGCATCCAGTAGGAAGTTTGGCCAGGGGAGGGGCGATTTTGGGCCAGGATGGCCTGGCTATGGGGGGGCGGAGGGGGCCAAAAAACGTTGTCTTGGGGAGTTGGGGGTTTGGGCGTACAATGGTTGGTTCGCGCTTTCGGCCATGAAGGTGCGTTGTTTTTGACATGACCACTGCCTTGATTGACTGCACGGACGTATGCCAGCTTCAGATATCATCATTAAAGGTGCTCGCGAGCATAATCTCTGCGACATCGATCTTGTTCTGCCTCGTAATAAGCTGATTTGCCTGACGGGCGTGTCGGGCAGCGGCAAGAGCTCGTTGGCGTTCGACACTTTATATGCCGAGGGGCAACGGCGTTATGTCGAGAGCCTTTCGACCTATGCCCGACAGTTTTTGGGGCAGATGCCTAAGCCCGATGTCGACCATATCAGCGGGCTGAGCCCTTCGATTTCGATCGCACAGAAATCGGCAGGTAGCAACCCGCGTTCGACTGTGGGCACAATTACTGAGATTTACGATTTTCTGCGTGTGCTCTATGCGCGGGTGGGACAGGGTCATTGCCCGGAGTGTCGTCGGGCGATTACGGCCCAATCGCGCGAGCAGATTGTTGCACGCATATTGGGACAGCCGGTGAAGGCCAAGTTTGCGTTGCTTGCGCCCCTTGTTCGTCAGCAAAAGGGCGAGTTCCGTGATTTATTCGACGATCTTTTGAAGCAAGGTTTCGTTCGCGCGCGGGTTGATGGCGAAGTGGTGCAGCTGGCTGACAATTTGTCGCTCGACCGGCAAATGCGACACAATATCGAAGTGGTCGTCGATCGGCTGGTGAATGGCCCGAACATTCGTAGTCGACTGGCAGAGGCCGTTGAGCTAGCGTTGAAAGTTGGGCAAGGGAACCTCATCGTTGCCGTGGATCAAGGCGACGCGACCGAAACCACCGAGGAGGCCGCACCTCGCAATAAAAGGGGGGGCGTTGCTGGTGATGTGGTTCATTCGGCTGATTATGCCTGCAATCATTGTGGGCTGAGTTTTCAGCCGCCGTCGCCGCAAATGTTTAGTTTCAATAGTCCGCAAGGAATGTGTGCGGAGTGCGACGGGCTGGGGCAGATGTTTAGCTTCGACCCCGAAAGGCTTGTGACCTCGCCAGAGAAGTCTATTTCGCAAGGCTGCATTGAACTGGTCGGTAAGTGGAAAGACCTGGGGCGCTGGAAACGACATATCTACAAAGGAGTTGCTACCACCATCGAGCGCAAGCAAGAGCTGCCCGCCGGGACACTCTCGGAAACGCCGTGGAACGAATTGTCGGACGAGCATCAATTGCTTTGGTTGTGGGGGACGGGCGACGAGCACATCACTTTCACTTGGCGAGCGGGGAGAAGCTCGCAGAAATATGGTGGAGAGTTCGACGGACTGATTCCTGAGTTGCTTGAAAAATATCGAGCGGCCAAGAGCAAATCGCTGATTGCCAAGCTAGAAAAGTTTATGAACGTGATCGGCTGCCCCGATTGCATGGGCGAGCGGCTCAATCCGCAATCGCGGTCGGTGCGTTTGACCACCGCGCATCCAAGTTTTTCAGAGCAGGCGGAGCTTACGTTGCCTGAGGTAAGCGAGCTGCCCATCGACGAAGCGGAGAAATTTTTCGGCGAGCTGATCCTCGATGCGACGGGGCAGAAGATTGCTAGCGAAGTGCTGAAGGAAATTCGCGGTCGCCTAGGTTTTTTGTCGAATGTGGGACTGGAGTATCTTTCGCTCAACCGGACGGCACCGACCCTTTCGGGGGGCGAGACCCAGCGAATTCGTTTGGCGGGGCAAATTGGTTGCGGGTTGGTGGGGGTGCTCTATATTCTCGACGAGCCTTCGATCGGTTTGCATCCGTGCGACAACGACCGGCTGATCGCTACGCTCGAGCGGCTACGCGATCAAGGCAACACGGTGGTGGTGGTCGAGCACGATGAAGACACCATGCGTGCCGCCGACGAGATTATCGACTTTGGGCCTGGGCCCGGAGTCCGGGGCGGCGAGATGGTGGCGCATGGAAGCGTCGGGGATTTGGCCAAGTCGAAGAAGAGCGTGACGGGAGCGTTTTTGTCGGGGCGGAGGCGGATTGAGGTGCCGCAAAAGCGACGAATCGATGATGTGGAATGTTTAATTGTTGATGTAAATGAGCAAGAGCCAGAACGAAATAGCACATCAACAATCAAACATCTCACATCAAACATCCCTACGCTTCGCTTGATCGGTGCGCGGCATAACAATCTTAAGAATGTGGATATTGAAATTCCGCTGGGGACGTTTGTTTGTCTGACGGGGGCGAGTGGTAGTGGCAAGAGTTCGATTTTCTCGGACATCCTGGTCGAGTCGTTGCGTCGCGATTTGAATGGTGGTAAGGGGTCGCCTGGCGAGCATGACCGGATTGAGGGGCTAGAACATCTCGACAAGATGATCGCCATCGACCAGTCGCCCATTGGTCGAACCCCGCGTTCGAATCCGGCAACGTACATCAAGGTGTTCGACGAGATTCGCAATCTTTATGCGCAACTTCCTGAGTCGAAACGGCGAGGCTATAAGCCGGGGCGGTTTAGTTTCAACGTAGCCGGCGGTCGTTGCGAAGCTTGCAGTGGTAATGGTTCGAACAAGTTAGAAATGGATTTTTTGGCTGATGTTTGGATTACGTGCAATGTGTGTCTGGGGCACCGTTTTAATCACGAGTCGCTGCAGGTCGAGTATAAGGGCAAGTCGATCGCCGAGGTGCTTGAGATGGATATCCAGCAGGCACTCGAGCATTTTGAGAATATCCCGAAGATCAAACAGAAGCTGGAAACGCTGCACGCGGTGGGGCTCGACTACATGAAACTGGGTCAGCCTTCGCCGACGCTTTCGGGTGGCGAGGCGCAGCGGATTAAGCTGGCGCGGGAATTGGTGAAAAAGTCGACCGGAAAAACGCTCTACATGCTCGACGAGCCGACCACGGGCTTGCACTTTGCCGACATCGAGTTGCTGCTGAAGGTGCTGCATGATTTTGTCGATGCGGGCAACACGGTGTTGGTGGTCGAACACAATTTGGAAGTGGTGAAAACGGCGGATTGGATTATTGATCTTGGCCCGGGAGGAGGGAAGTTTGGCGGGCAGGTGGTAGCGACCGGCACGCCCGAGGGGATTATTGGGGCCGCTGCGCGGTCAGGGATTGGGGGGGGTGTTTCGCATACGGCGATTGCTTTGGCGCCGTACTTGAATGGGGACGGAGGGGCGAAGGCGCGAGCGGTTGCTGATAAGGCGAAGGGCAAGCGGCAGAAAATAAAACAGGCGACGCATGTCGTTGTTCAAGGGGCCAATCAGCATAATTTACGCGATGTTAGCGTGAAGATTCCTCGTGATGAATTTACTGTCTTCTGCGGGCCAAGCGGTAGCGGAAAGAGTTCGTTGGCGATGGATACGATCTATGCCGAGGGTCAACGCCGTTATGTCGAGAGTTTGAGTTCGTATGCCCGTCAGTTTGTAGGGCAGTTGCAGAAGCCACGGGTCGAGTCGATCGAAGGGCTTTCGCCAGCCATTGCTATCGAACAGCGCACCACGGGCCACTCACCCCGTTCGACCGTGGGTACGGTTACGGAGATTTACGATTACTTCAGAATCCTGCTGTCGCGGCTGGGGCAAATGCATTGCCCCGATTGCGATGTCGCGGTGGGGACACAGTCGGCAGATGAGGTGATCGATACGATTCTCGATTTGCCGAAGGGAACCAAGCTCTACCTCATGGCCCCGGTCGAACTGGCTGCGGGGCAACTCTACGAAGATCTTTGGCAATCGTTGCGCGAGAATGGCTATGTGCGGGTTCGGGTCGACAACCAGACGTACGAATTAGATGCCATGCCGGTGGTTGATCGGCGCCGAAATCATACCGTCGAAGTGATTGTCGACCGGGTGACGATTCGCAAAGATGCGAGAGCGCGGTTGGCCGACAGTGTGGAGAATGCGCTGGCGCTGGGTCGCGGGGTGTGCCATACGGCCATCGCGAATAAGGAGTTGCCAGAAAAACGTTGGGAAACCAAGGTGCATAGCCAACACTTGGTTTGCAGCGACTGCGGGCGGAGTTTTGAGCCCCTTTCGCCGCACCATTTTTCATTCAACAGCACGTTGGGGTGGTGCTCTGCGTGTGAAGGTCTGGGGACGGAGATTGGTGCCAACCCGGCGTTGTTGCTCCGTAGCACCGAGTTGACGTTGGCCGAAGGGGCGATACTTGCCTGGCCAGGTATCGAGCAGCCGATGTTTGCCGCGATGCTGAAGGCGCTGTCTGCGCATACCGGTTTGGCGGTAGATGTTCCGTTTGACCAGCTTTCGCCAAGGCACCGGCGAGTGGTGTTGTATGGGACGGAGGAGTGGATAGAGGTCAGGGAGCAGGGAGCAGGGAAGAGAAAAAAGAAAGCTTCGACCCCTTCTTTCCGCTTTCAGTACAAGGGACTTTATCCGGCGTTGGAGGAGGCTTCTCGGCTTTCGCCTCGGTTGCGTGCTCGGCTCGATCATTTGGTCGACGAGATTGAGTGCAGCGAATGTGGTGGTAGCCGCTTACGAGATGATTCGTCTGCGGTGCGTTTCGAAGGGCGAAGTATTGGCGAGTATTGCCGTTTGCCTTTGAGCGATTTGTTGAAGGAAGTAAAAAATTGGAAGCTCGCTGCAACCCAGCGAAAAGTGGCTGGGGAACTGGTGCGGGAGATTATCAATCGGTTGACATTTTTAGTCGACGTGGGGCTGGAGTATCTTTCGATTGGTCGATCGGCGCCGACCCTCTCGGGTGGCGAATCGCAACGGATACGCTTGGCAAGCCAAGTGGGGAGCGGGCTGTGCGGGGTGCTTTATGTGCTCGACGAACCGACGATCGGCTTGCACCCGCGCGACAATACTCGGCTGATTGCCGCACTGCATAAGCTTCGTGACTTGGGCAATACGTTGTTGGTGGTAGAACATGACCGCGAAGTGGTTGAAAGCGCCGACGGGTTGCTCGATTTTGGCCCGGCGGCTGGGCGACTGGGTGGCGAGATTGTTGCACAGGGGACACCGGCTGAGGTTGCCAAGCGTCGCAAGAGCGTCACGGGGCCTTATCTTTCGGGCAAGAAGGCAATCGGGGTGCCGAAGAAGCGAAGAATTGATGATACAAAAAAGAGAAAGCCCAATCGCAAGAAAACATCAACGATCAAACATCAAACATCAAACATTCCGATGCTTGGCATCGTCGGGGCTCGGCATCACAATCTCAAGAACATTAATGTTCGAATCCCGTTGGGGGCGTTGACTGCGGTGACCGGGGTGTCGGGCAGTGGCAAGAGCTCGCTAATCGAGGACGTGCTTTACAACCAGCTGGCCCGTTCGCTGCATCGGGCAAGTACGAACCCCGGGGCACACGACCGTCTGGTGGGTGTCGAGCAGATCAACAAAGTGATTCGCGTCGATCAACGACCGCTGGGCAATACGCCGACCTCGAACCCGGCGACCTATACGGGCGTGTTTGAATTGATACGGCAGCTATTCGCCCAATTGCCTGAAGCGAAGTTGCGAGGATATTCGGCCCGACGATTTAGTTTCAATGTGGCGGGTGGGCGTTGCGATACGTGCGATGGGGCAGGGCAGCTTTGCATCGAAATGCATTTTCTGCCGGATGTTTGGGTCGACTGCGACACGTGCCAAGGCAAGCGGTACAACCCCGAAACGCTTGAGGTTGGTTACCGGGGTCGGTCGATTGCTGACGTGCTGGAAATGTCTTGCGGCAAAGCATTGGAACTGTTTGAGAATATCCCAAAAATTCGACGCACTTTGCAAACATTGTGCGACGTTGGGCTCGAGTACGTGGCGCTCGGTCAAAGTGCGGCGACTCTGTCGGGCGGCGAAGCACAACGGGTAAAACTTGCTTCAGAACTTGCCCGCCCTGACACAGGTAAGACGCTTTATGTGCTTGACGAACCGACCACGGGTTTGCATTTCGACGATATTGCAAAGTTGCTTGATGTGTTGCATCGATTGGTTGATTTGGGAAACACGGTCGTGGTGATCGAACACAACCTAGACATCATTAAGCAGGCCGACTGGATTGTTGATATCGGGCCAGAAGCGGGCAGCGGTGGTGGGCAGGTCGTTGCGATGGGGACGCCGGAAGATGTGGTTGCGAAAAGTGGAAAGAGCAAGCTGTTTTCACATACTGCGGCGGCCCTGGCACCGGTACTTGAGGCTGGGCCGCGTGTGAAGCGTAAACGGTTTGACTTTGTGGCAGCAGAAGCTGAGCAAGAGGGCGATCTCGATATTAATGAACTGGGCAGCAGTGTCAAAATGCCTTGGGAGATCGATGGCCGACGTTGGCACACGCACGATCGGGTGAGTCGGGCTGGCGAGCCGTGCCGTTGGGATGGCAAAATCTTGGATGCCATCGAACGTCGGATTCAAGAGATGGGAGAATATAGTCCGACGAATTGGAACACTCGAACCATTGTCGAGATTGCGGCCGAAAAGAAAGGCGATGGTTGGTTTTTTCATGCCATCACCGGCGAGCCCTGGTTGGTGAAGTTAAAGTTTCGCACCGCAAAGAAAACCTTCCAACGCGATCAGTTGGTGGTCGACTTAGATTTCAAGCCACTCAACGATTTGCCTGAGGTCGAAGCCTATGGCCGTACTTCGCGTGTGAAGTGCAAAAATCTTCGCGGCCCGTGGCAGGAAATTCAGATTGCCGCCTACAGTTGGGAGGAGATCGATACGCCAGCATTTTGGGCGTTTTTAGAGAAGGCGGTCGCCGGTTTTCGCAAGTTTACCGATCGCGTCGAGAAAAATCCTGAGGATGTGATGCCCTGGAAAGTGCTGGGGCGCAAGTGGCATCTCGCACGGAAGGGATTCCCACCAGGCAAAAAGCCAATCTGGCCCAGCGAGTTGTTAGAAGATTTATTAGAGCGGTTCAGCGATATTAGCCGTGGGCAACTTTTGTGGAACAATCAACAAGTGGTTCATTTGATGGTCCCTGAACAGCGCGAGCCGTGGGCTTCGATTTACACGAAGCGATTAGCTGGGATTGATGTGGTGCTGAACGGCCCCGCCGATGCGTTTGCTATGGGGCGCATTGCCGAGCTGGCTTCGCACCGCGTGATCGCAAGTGATGGCAATGGCCGTGACCAGGTGAAGTTCCGATTCGAGGCGGCAGAAGACCTCGACCAAGGCGACTTTGATGCCTTCTTGGAAGAACACCTGGAGACGGTGCGCCGTGAGTCCTCACCGTTTGCGGCGGGGGATGCAAGCGAACGGCAAAGGCGGGGCGCTGAACAAGAGGGCAGATGAGGATTTCGGCCAAGTTTATTGCTACGGGTGAAAAAACCAAATGCCTCACCAAGTCCCAATATTGCCCTGTCCGGTTAACCCTCCCTAAAAATCTTGGATAAAAATGCGTGGAACGTCTGTCCTTTTGCTTACAATAGTCTCGAGTGCCCCATTTTGATTGTGCGAGGTTGTCATGAACACGCTGACGCATAGATATTCTGCCTTTGTTTTGACAATCGTAACGACTTGTCTTTTTTTCACCCTAGACGTTCGTGCAGATACAGTTATTTGGGAAGCAAGTTCGGGTTTGAAACCAGAGCAAATCGGAACCCCTTATTCCCTCGTTGACACAGCAAGCAACGCCCCGATTTTGTCGTCGGGAATATTGACCTTAGATACAGGTCTTGATAGTGAGTTGATGGTTTATTCAATGAATGGCCCGGCATTAGCCATGCCGACGGCTCCGGTCATTGAATTCAGCATGCGAATGGATTCCCACAGCACCTCCTTCCCTACCCTTAGAACTGGGGCTGCCGTTGGCATTACCACACAAAGCAGCGTAGGAAACGTCGTCTATATCGGAATTGACGAAGTTTTCTTTCTCACCTCGGGAGGATTTCAAGGTCCATCGGCAAACATTGATACGGATTCGATTTTCCATGATTATCGAATAGAAGTAGCGGGGCTAAGTTCCGGTAGTGCCATTTCCCTGTTCCAGGACAATTCGCTGGTATTGAGCCACGTTCTGATTACCGACAACGCCAACTACGGCAGCGAAGAACGTATCTTCTTTGGCAATAATACGACTGTTGCACACGGAATCTCAGAATGGGTCTCTTTTCAACACAATGCAGCTGCAGTCCCCGAGCCAACAAGTAGCCTCCTCCTGCTTTCGGCCTTGATGTGCACTGGTATTACGTGGAAAAGGACGCGTTCTACAAGGGGGATACAGAAACGCGATAGTTTGTCAGGCACATGATTTTAGAAAAGCGGTACGTTCGATATCAGCTTGAGCGCATTGTTCCTTTGTAACGCACCAAATAATGCGGCGAGCACGCCCTCTACTAACTTTTAATTCCACTCAACTAGATTCAGCAGCTTCGGTGGCCTCTAGATATAGCCGGTTAAGCCACCTTGCCTTGATTACCGCAGCCATCAGTCCAAGTACTAGGACGCAGGATCCAGCAAGTACTAGCCACATCCACCACACGCGATCACTCGGCGGCACATTCCTCAGGTAGTGTTCGCCCGCCAACACCGTCAGGAAGATCACGATCACCCCGACAACTAAGCTGCTCAGCATTGCTATTCCTGGACGCTTCCAGCCGGCAACCAGAACGCACAAAGCTGTAACGAACACAGCCGGTAGGCAACCGATGCTCACCGATACGTAGGGCATCTGGCTCCATCGCTTCTCGAGGAACGCCCGGCCAGGATCTTCTGAGTCTACGAACACCATGACTTGTGCGTCCGGAGGATAGCGTTCAACAATTGCGAGTATGTCTTCCTCATTCCCACCTTCTCCAATGGGCCAGACTCTGTTTGATTTTTGCTCTTTGCCATCATGTTCATAGGTGAATTCGATTTCGGCCCAATACGAAGTCGTTGTACTGGCCACATCCGGTCCCGTTTTTGTGGTCGACTGCCGGACCTCGCTAGAATCGATGGTTGCTGGGACGCTGATCACGACGTCATTTAACTGGGCTTGCTCGTGCATCTTGTTCAGACCCAGGTACACAAAGAATCCGCCGATCCCCACGATTGGTAGGCCAAACAACAGTGGAAAGTTCAACAGGCAGCCAGTGTTGGCGCCGAGTAACGCCTCCTGGATTTTCTGCTTGCGATCGGCATCGATTTGATCTCTCATCCTGCACCTCTGTTCGTGTGGAACACCAATCGGGCCCCCCACAAAAGACCCAGGAGAAGAACTATTTGCAAATAGTATTTAACCATTTTCCAAGCCTACTCGTTACCCGTTACTCCGGCCAGGATGGGCGGGCTATGGTAGTTGGTAACCGATGGTTAGCCAGCCGTTGCCAGATTCGAGGTGTTGTAGGATGGGGATGAGGTTTGCTTTTTCGGGCCGGGGGATTTCTAGTTCGGGGAGGACGATTTTTTCGGGGAAACCTTTGCCTTGCTTGGATCGATTTTTGAGTATCTTTGTCAAAGCACCTCGCGTGGCGACTTGTTCGCTGGTGAGTTTGGCATCCCAGCGAGGGTCGAAGCCAGTTGGGAAGGCTTCTACTTCGCCGACGCGATTGAGGGTTACTTGATTGCCGTCTTGGACGATGGCGTAGGAGACCAAGAAGTCCCAGCCGGTGCGGATGGTTTCTTCGCCTTCTTCGATAGTTTTCATTTCGGCCACGCGAATGCGAACGTTCAGTTGCTGGCCGTCGAAACTCACGCTTAGCGGATATGCATGATCGAGAAGGATGGAGAAGGGTTTGAAGTCGGAGGCGACCTCCTCGTCCGACTCATCGGATGAAGCGTCGGGGGTCGTTTGTCGTTCTTCGCTCTTTTTCTTTACCAGTTTTTTGAGCCACGGGAGAGCATTGCCTGTGAGTTGCGGCGGCGCGTCTTCGGAGTTTTGTTGAACGGCAAGACCACCTAAGAGGGTGGGCAGGAAATTATTGATGGCGGTTTCATGGATTTGAATCGAGAAATCGTTGTTCGATGGAAGTTCGACCGCCGCTTGGTCGGTGGAAACTTGTTCGTAGGAAGCCAGCCTAGCTTCGATATGAATCGAACTGTCGGTCGAAGCAAAATTCAACTCTTGGGGAAACATTCCCGTCCGGATTAACGCGGCTCGTACTTTTTCATCGTACTTTTGGCGGGCTTGGGAAATGGCTTCGCCAATTTGTTGGTTGAACTTCTTTGAGATTTTCTGCTCGGCGTGCTGCGAAGCAATCGCCTGGCTTTGCGACTTCTTCTTTTTTACCTGTTTCCAGGCGATCCGCTCGATGAGTTGACGGGCGAATTGACCGCCGGTCTTATGGATCGAACAGACTTGATTCTTCGTATTTGCCGAAGTGCAGGCGGGTAGGAGCAGGAATTGGCCGTCGGAGAGCAGCAATCGTTTGGTGGAAACAAAGGACGTGTTCCCCTGACTCGTAATGACGACCGGTTTTTTGTAGCCCGTCGTGTTCGAGTGAATGTTGCCGGCGATTTGGGCTTCGATTTCGATATGGTCGGTAGCCGAGAAAGTTTCGAGCGTTAAAAAACCAGTAGAGACTGCCGTCCCTCGAATCTGCGCGCCAAGAATGACGTCGCGAACAGGTTGCGTATCTTGCACGGGGCGTTGGGCAAGTTGACGGATTGCTTCTTCTGAGACAGAGGTCAGTAGATTCGGCTGCGCATAACGTTTCCGCATGGCAGCGACCAACTGCGGCGATTGTTGGAGAGTTTCGATCAGCCCCAGCGTTTCAGCAATTTTGCGTGTGGTTTCGACGGTTGCTTCTTCTTGATGTTGAGTTAACGCCTTTTTCAAGCCGAGCAACTGCATGGTGTAGGTTCGAAGTTCAACGCTCGCTAGGCTACGTTTTTTGCGGGACCGTTTTGCCACTTGGCGAACTTTTTCGTGCCAAGCAACCATATCGCGATAGCTAGAAAGGGCGGCTGCGGTTTCTAGGAAAGCCGGATGCTCTAAGCCGGGTCGGTTGGAGCGAAAGCGTTTTAAGACCACATCAAGATTCGCCAGCGATTCGCCTCGAACTTTTACCGCGTCGTTGAAATGCAGCTCGAGCAATTCCCATTTGAGGTATCGTTTCCAACCCTGGGCAAGCTCGGAGCTGGTGCCCAGTTTTTGTTCCAACTGTTGGGCGGTGGTGCGTAGCTCGGTGCGAAGGGCTGGCAGGCGGCCTGCTATGGCGGCGGGGTTGTAGTCGCCACGCGATGCCCAAGCCATCTTTGCTAAATCGTTGGCATATTGCCCGCGGAGTGCTGTGAGCCATTGATCGATTTCTTGACGAACCTTGACGAATCGTGGCTTCTCTAGGCCCAGGGCCCCCGACCGATATTTCGCGAGCACTTGCGAAACCACCGCGGGATCGGCACCGCTGCCGGCGGCGATCTGCTTTTGCAAAGCGGCGGTCGCCAAAAACTTTCGCCACTTTTGTCCGTTCGCTTCGTCGCCAATCCATTGGTCTAAATCGGCCAACGCCGCTTGCAGCGAGGAGACCTCGTTGGATGTTGATTCGGCGTTGCCGATCGAGGAATTGCCACTCGCCCAAACTGCGATGAGCAGTGCGACGATGAGACGGGTAAAAGCTTGTTGCACGTGAGGTTCCCCCTTCACATTCTTTCAGCCATGAAATGCGGTGGTTCGCAGGTGAACCAAGCGAAGTGCATTTCTACCCCAAAAGTATATGGCGCCCATTTTATCTGTCCTACGCCAATTCGCCAGAATTTCCTATATCCTGGCGATAGGGGAGCCTTGTGGGAGGCGCCTCTCGACGCCCAGAAGTGGCTAATTCCGCCTCAATCGGCGTCGGAGACGCCTCCCACAGCGTCTAGCGGAGCTTAACGGCCTTCTCTCAAGCTATTGAAGAATTCTTCCGCATGCTCGCGGTAGGCCTTGGGGAGTTTTTCGACGACCACGGGATCGGCCTCGACGCTGCTTTGGGCTTCCATTTGTTCTTTGATTGTTTCGACGACCATGCCCCGGCGGTTCGGGCCGTCCGCTTCGCCGGTAAGGACAGCGGCGCCGCGGCCCGTGTTTTGACGAACCCGTGAATCGCGGAAATTGGTGGGGTTCTCTTCGTCTGGTCGTGGGCCAAATCCGCGCCCTGCCCCCATTCCGTTGCGAGACTCTTCGCTAAATTGGTTCCCACCGCCCTGACACGCCTGACACCCTTGGCCTTGGCATTGCTTGCAGCCCATTGCATCTTTGGCCATTTGCAATTGATCCATCGCCATGTCGAGCAACTCGCCCTCTTGCATGGCTTGTTCGATCTGCTGCATCTGTTGCATCATTTCGCCGAGCGCCTGGGCTGCGCCGGAAGTATCGCCTCGGTTCATGCATTGTTGGCACACGCCCAATTTTTGTGCGAGAGCATTCATCTGATTCATTTGCTGTTGTTGTTGCTGCATTTGGTCGAGCTTTTGTTGCAGCTCGCCGGCGCGAGACAGGTTGCCTTGTTGGCGCTCTTGCTCGATTTGTTTCTTTAGTTTTTCGATTGCCTGTTGGCGGGCTTGGGCGGCAGCGGCCAACTGTTCTTTCAGCTGGTTGAGCTGTTGCTCAAGCTCTTTTTTTTCGGTTTCGTCGAGACTGCTGTTTTCTAGCTGTTTTTTCAGTTTGTTAAATTCTTGTATGGCAGTTTTCCAATCCCCTTTTTTCATCGCGTTGATGGCTTTATCTGCTGGGCCGCGGCTCAAGTTATTGAGTTTTTGAAGTTGCTTACGCAGTTGTTGTTCTCCGCCTAATTGCTGACGTCGTTGCGCGAGTTGCTTCGCAAGGTCGTTGATTTTTACGAGCGTTTTTTTGCGATCGGCATCACGCGCCTGCGCTATTTCCTCGGTTTGTCGTTCTAACTCGCGGAATAAACCTTCGGCATTTTTGAGCCCCTTCTTCGCCGCTTGCTTGCGGCGCTCTGTCATCCGTTTGCGTAGCATTTTTGCGGCGTTGTCGAGTTGTTCTTGGGCTGCGCGCTTGGCTTGCGGGTCGATGCTGCTTTGTGCTTCGTGATTGTCAACAAACGCGGCTAACAGGAAGGCCAACATTGCAGGAACCAGCGGTAGCCAGGCTCGGCGGTGAAATTGAATGCGGAATTTTTCGTCGATATCGACCCGACGAAGCGACCGGATGGCATCGTTCACCAAAGCTTGTCCCGCGGGAGTTTCTGCATTTGCGGGCGAGAGCGATAGGCTGCTGGCAACTCGTTCGCGCAGATTGTATCGGCGATCGATTTCGACGGCGGCTTCTAGCTCGGTACGTCCTCGCAGGAGTGTCCAAACTGAGGCGACGAGCAGCCCGCCAACGAGTCCGACGATTCCGCAGAAAAGCTCCCAGCGGCTGGGCAAGTTTGCAATCGTTACGATTCTGGGCAAAGCAATGGCAACGAACGCAACGATCATGCCGACAAACCAGCACCGAATGAGCCGATTGAGAAACAGTTCGAGCGACAAACGCCGTCGGGCACGTGCCACTTGCTCAAGTATCTGATCCATTGCCGCGGTTCCTGGGGTACAATTTGTACAGCCGGTTTCAAAACCCACTCTTGGCACGAAAATCTCCGGCCGTGGGATGCTTTTTTGGCGTTTTGAAATCGGCTCTAGTACCCCACATTCTACCGATCTTACGTTAGTGAGTCACGTTGGAATGCGGTGATCCTGTGATCGATGAGGGTGAAAACCCAGAATAGTCGAATTTCAATGTCCACAGATTCTAGCACTACCCTGCCCTGCCCGACCGACCGGTCTGATGCCGATGTGGTGATTTACGATGGGAACTGTCGTATTTGCACGGGTCAGGTTAGAAAGTTGCCGTGGTGGGATTGCCAGCAGAAGCTGAGCTATCTGTCGTTGCACGATGTCGAGGTTGCGCGGCGCTGGCCCGATATGTCGGCCGATCGATTGATGGAAGAAATGTGCATCGTCGACGTCGAGGGGCGGCAACATTGGGGCCCCGAAGCGATTCGCCATTTGAGCCGCCGCCTACGCCGCCTTTGGTGGGCTTCGCCCTTTCTTTACTTCCCCGGCAGCATGCTTGTTTGGCGACCTCTCTACCGTTGGATTGCGCGGAATCGTTATCGACTTAGCGGAACGGAAACTTGCGATAGCGATGCTTGCCAATTGCATCGGTGAGAAACACGTAGCTACTTGTAGCCATGTTCTGGCCCTGGGAACTGGCCATCGCGGACTTCGTTGCGATATTGGCGTACGGCGTTGGTGATATCTTCTTGCAGATTGGCGTAGGCTTTTACAAATCGCGGGACGTAGTCGCAATTGAGCCCGAGCACATCGTGCAGCACGAGGACTTGGCCATCGCAATCGGGGCCAGCACCGATGCCGATGGTGGGGATCGAGATATGCTTGGTGATTTTTTTAGCGATGTCTGCCGGGACACATTCCAGCACGACCGCAAACGCGCCAGCTTGCTCGGCGGTACGCGCATCGTTCAGCAAAGCATTTTCGTCGCGCTGGACTCGGTAGCCTCCCAGCTGATGGACGCTTTGAGGACGCAGGCCGCAATGGGCCATGACTGGGATGCCGGCAGAAACTAACGCGGCAATGGTTTCGGCTTGGTCGGCGCCACCTTCTAGCTTGACCGCTTGGCAGCGAGTTTCTTTAAGAATCCGCCCGGCGTTTTCAATTGCCTTGTGGGTACCGAGGTGATAGCTAGGAAACGGCATGTCGACTACCACCAAGGCCCGATTGACAGCGCGGCCGACCATCTCGGCGTGGTAGATCATTTCGTCGAGCGTGACGGGCAAGGTGTTTTCATGCCCTTGGACCACCATCGACATGCTATCGCCTACCAACACGCCCTCGACCCCCGCTTCGTCGACCAGTCGGGCCATCGGGTAGTCGTAAGCTGTGATCATCGTGATTTTTTGCGTAGACTCTTTGAGAGCAGAAAACTTGGGGACGGTGATCCGCTTGGGGCGAGGCGGATTTTCTGGGGCGGGAGTGCTGTTGGTCATGGATTCAGGCTACTGGACGGGGAGGGCTGCCGTCAACGTTCTGAGGGGTTCGGCGGGTGGTTGTTGAGCCTGCTTAATGGCAGTACAATGGCGGGTTCGGTTTCCAATGATGATGGCCGACAGGGGGCGGTGTCCCCCAGTTTTCCGGCCTAATTTGATATTTTGCCCCGATGCCGAAGTGGCATTGTGGGCGGTAGATTTAGTTTAGTGAAGGAGAAAAACAGTGTCGATTCGAGTAGCTATCAATGGATTTGGCCGTATTGGCCGTCTGACTTTCCGCAATTTGCACGCCCGGTCGAGCGAGTTTGAAGTCGTTGCGATCAATGACCTGACTGACAACAAAATGCTGTCCACGCTGCTCAAGTACGACAGCACCCACGGCCGTTTTTCGGGCACCGTCGGTTATGACGACGAGAATCTGATCGTCGACGGCAAGGCGATCAAGGCTTTGGCCGTTCGCAACCCGGCGGAATTGCCTTGGGGCGATCTGGGCGTTGACGTGGTGGTTGAGAGCACCGGGATTTTCACCAATCGTTCTAGCGGCGACAAAGTTGGTTACGACACGCATCTAAAAGCGGGTGCCAAGCGAGTTGTGCTGAGCGCTCCGGCCAAAGATGGTGCCGATCTGACTTGTGTATTGGGAGTCAACGACGACCAGCTCACCGCGGATCTCAAGTGCATCAGCAACGCAAGCTGCACCACCAACTGCCTTGCCCCAGTGGCCAAAGTGTTGCACGAGACGTTTGGTATCGAGAAGGGTCTGATGACGACTGTTCACGCTTACACCAACGACCAGCGTGTCCAAGACATGCCGCACAGCGATCCGTATCGTGCTCGTTCGGCTGCTCAGAACATCATCCCCACCAGCACAGGGGCGGCGAAGGCCGTTGGCTTGGTGATTCCAGAGCTACAAGGCAAGCTCACCGGCATCGCACTTCGCGTGCCTGTGCCGAACGCGAGTGTGGTCGACCTGACGGCGTTGTTGCAAAAAGATGTGACCGTCGAAGAAGTCAATGCGGCCGTCAAGGCGGCTGCCGAAGGGCCATTGAAAGGGATTCTTTGCTACAACGAAGACCCGATCGTTTCGACCGACATCATTGGCGATCCGCACAGCTCGATCTTCACGCCGGACTTCACCCAGGTGATGGATGGCAACATGGTGAAGGTGGTTAGCTGGTACGACAACGAGTGGGGCTACAGCTGCCGCACCGCTGACTTGATTGCGAAGATCGCAACGCTCTAGCAAAATCTCAAACGTGGTTTCAAGAATAAAGCCGTGGGGGCACCCCCACGGCTTTGTTGTGCGCTGATTCTCTTAACGCTGCTTCGACCAACGGCTCGAATTTGAAACCTTGCTTGTGGCGCTTCGTCCGGTGGTCCAGACGGGCGTTTTTGTGGAGTGCGAGGTGGTGGCGGCTTGCTGCACTTGCGTGTCGTACTGCTGACTTGCTTGCCAGCCGTTGGTTGTGGCGCGACCGTCTTGGGCTGCTTCTTTGGAGGCTCGCCATTGGGGGCCGTCGGCAGCTGGTTTTTCTGGCTCGATGACGACTACCGCTTGGGGCAGTTCGGTTGCTTGGCTTTCGAGTGGGACGGCCTCGGCCAGGGCTTGGTCGACGGGATCTGGCCGATTGTCGATGGTGACCAGGGCCGATTGGCTGAAGGGTAGGCGGGCAAGCAACTTGCGGCCGTCGTTGGTCATTAGGCGAGCCCATAGTTCGACCGGCTCATTGGGCAAAGGAGCTTCGCCCAACGGCAGCTCCAGGTGTAAGCCATCGCCTAGATGCGAGAGCTGCCAGGACGAGAGGGTTTCTTCTTCGCTGAAGTCCCACCGTCGGAGTCGTTTCGGTCGGGTCTTGTCGGTGGTCATCACCATGAGTGAGACCATGCCGTCGAGTTCGGCGGGTTCGTTTTTGGAATCTCGTGCTTCGACAACCGTGAGCAGCGTTTGTGGCGAACCTTCGCGCTCGCCGCCTCGGAGAACCTCGGTGATCACAATCCGCTTTGCTTGGCCGTAAACCTTCATTTCTTCTTGCTCTTCGTAAGCAGCCTCAACAAGCTGCGGATCTTCGATAAGGGTATCGGCAGCCATCTCGAACTCTTCATTTGCAGAGGGGTCGGGGATAAAAATGAATTGTCCGTCGACCTCGTCTTCGTCAAACATGGCCTGGGCGACTTCAAGCTGGTCTTGGGGCATGGCACGTTGGCTGACGGGTTCGTCCAGTTCGAACTCTAGGTTGGGCACTTCGATGTCTTCAGGCAGAGGCTGACTTTCTTTTAGCGGCTGGGCCTTTGGCGGATCAGGTTCCGGCATTGGCACCTCAGCGGGCTCTTCGGATGTCGGTTGGTGGACGGTGTAGTCGTCGACATCTTCGAGTGGTTTAGCGTCCACGAGATCGGGGCTCGAGGTTTTTTGATGAACCACGGTTTTGTGGGGAGGATGTGTACAACGGCAATCTTGTAACTTGTCGGAGTACTCGACGATGTAATCCTCGAGTTCGTAGATGTAATCTTCTTGGCTTCGTAGCTCGCGTTCGAGGATGTCAATCTGATTGTCGCGCGCTGATCGACAGCCGGCGAGACTCGTCACTAGTGCGAAAACCATGCTCAAGGAAAGCAAAGTCGAGGCAAGAGACATCGAGGATTTATTCGTCGCTGGGTACATCTGGCACTCGGAACCGAGGTTCCGATCGATGGGACAAGTGGTTGCAAACCCACGCCCAACGCGCGTGCGCAGACGTGGAAAGACTTAACTGAGCGGCAAGAAATAGAGAAACGGGGCGAAACCGTCAAGCGAGATCGGAGGTGCTAGCAGCGAAATCTGATCCTGCAGTTGCCTATTGTGCCTTTTGCCCGAAAATTTCTTTGTATTAGCCGGTGACAAAAGCACTAATACCTTGAAGTAAAATGATTTACAGCCAACGGCAAGGTGGCTATTTTACTAGAATAGGGCAAGACGAAATCAATCTATATTCCTGTTCAGCAATCCACACAACCAATGAGGTGCGCGATGCGAAAAAAGACTCATCTATGGACCCCCGATCAATGGTCTCCGACTCCATGGACCGCGACGAAATTCTGTGCGTGTCTTTCGTTGATCACGCTCGTCGGTGACCTAGTTGGGCGATTCACGACGGGTACGTCGGGTGTTGGAATGATAGCCTTCTACGGCTACATGCCGATGTGCTTCTATATGATGAGCCTATACCTTTGCGACTTGAAGAAAGAGAATCAGGAACTCCGGAGTCAAATTAGCGAGCTTGCGCAGGTGAAACAGACAGTCGCCCAAGGATGATGTTGGTGGTAGGACATAATCGTGGCGTAGCATAAAGCGGTTGTTTGACGCACCAAGACACGCGGAATACCTAGGACGACAGATTATTTACTTGACTTCCGGTATCATATAGGATACCATTAAGTGGCTGAGCTAGAGGTTCTCGAATACGAAAATGATGCGGGCAAAAATTCCTATGCCCGTTGGGTTTTTGGTCTTGGCGAGAAAGCACGAGCCAAAGTCCTCTCGGCGATTGCCCTCATGAAGGCGGGAAATTTCGGAGACGTTAAACCTGTCGGCCAAGGCGTGAGCGAACGCCGGATTCACTGGGGGTCGGGCCTTCGGATTTACTTCGGCAAAGAGGGCCAAAAGTTAGTTCTTCTTCTTGGTGGAGGAACAAAACGCCGCCAAGACAACGAT
This sequence comes from Planctomycetota bacterium, assembly GCA_029259945.1. Taxonomy (GTDB): domain Bacteria; phylum Planctomycetota; class Planctomycetia; order Pirellulales; family Lacipirellulaceae; genus Bythopirellula. The sequence continues at coordinate 425,236 of JAJDEF010000022.1, read as the reverse complement.
ATAAAATCGGCGCAAAACAATTGGGCAGAGCATAAGAAAAACAAGAGAAGGAAAAATAGCGTCATGGGCCGCACAAGACCTTACACAGAATCCATCAAAGAAATGGCGGAAGGCAACCCAAAATTTCGGGCTGCCGTTCTAGCCGAAGCCTCTGAGCTATTTCTAGGTGGTGAAATCGAAGCCGCCAAGATTATGTTGCGAGACTTTGTGAATGCCACTATCGGATTTCAAGAACTGGGAAAAGAAACCAACATTAACCCCAAAAACCTCATGCGAATGCTGAGCGAAAAAGGGAACCCAACTGCAACAAAAATGACCGCGTTGTTAGTTTCCTTACAACAGCATGAGGGCATTCGTCTTGAAGTCCGGGCGGCGGGATAACCAAGACCTGCCTCTTGTTGCGAACGACACCGACACATGGCGGCCCATCCTACGTGGTAGCAACAGTTAGATGTCCATTTTTGAAACGACGGTGTCGATCAGCTTGTATTCGACCGCTTCTTCGGAGGACATGAAATTGTCGCGATCGGTGTCTTTTTCGATCTGCTCTAGCGTTTGGCCTGTGTGCTCGAGCAAGATTTGATTTAGTTTTTCTTTGGTTTTTTTGTACTCATTGGCATGAATCATGATGTCTTCAGCGGTGCCTTGCATGCCGGCCGAGGGTTGGTGAATCATGATTCGTGAATTGGGCAGTGCGTGGCGTTTGCCGGCGGCTCCGGCTGCTAGCAACAGGGCCCCCATCGAAGCGGCTTGGCCTAGGCAGTAGGTGGCCACATCGCAGGTGACGAACTGCATCGTGTCGTAGATGGCCATGCCAGCGGTGACACTGCCGCCGGGCGAATTGATGTAGAAATGAATGTCGGCCTTGGAGTCGTCGGACTGCAGGAACAACAGTTGGGCCACGATGCTGTTGGCAACGTCGTCGTTGACTGCCGAGCCCATCAAGACGATGCGATCTTTGAGCAGCCGGCTGTAAATATCCATGGCCCGCTCTTCGCGGCCCGACTTTTCGATGACGTAGGGAATCAGCGTCATGGCTGGGCAATCCGTTCGATGTTGAGAGGGTGAGTTCCTAGTTTATTTGAGGCACCGGCAGAATTCGCCGAGCTAGCGGGATCAATCTTTGGCCTTATTCTTCGTCGTCTTCGTTTTCGCTGGCAGGTGGTGTCGACAGGATGTCATCGACGATGCCGTACTCTTTTGCTTCGCTGGCAGTCATGTAGTAGTCACGGTCACAAGCGGCGCCGATTTCTTCGACGGTTTTCCCGGTGTGGCCGGCGAGTATTTCGTTGAGCGTTTCGCGGGTGCGAAGAATCTCGTTGGCTTGGATTTCGATGTCAGAAACTTGGCCGCCGACTCCGCCGTGGGGCTGGTGGATCATGACTTTCGAGTGTTTTAGTGCAAAGCGTTTTTTCTCGGCACCGCCTGCTAGTAGCACTGCACCGCCACTGGCAGCTAGGCCGACGCAGTAGGTCGAGACGGGTGGCGAGATCATTTGCATGGTGTCGTAGATGGCCAGTGTGGAAGTGACGCTGCCGCCTGGCGAGTTGATGTAGAAGTGAATATCTTTACGGCGGTTTTCGCTCTGAAGGTAAAGTAGCTTCATCACGAGTTCGTTGGCGTTACCATCGTAGATTTCGCCCTGCAAGAAGATCACCCGATTTTCGAGCAGCAGATCGCCGAGGGTCATCTGGCGTTGGCGCTGATAGTCGCGCATCGCGGCGGCCATTTGCGGATCAAAACTTGGCGGAAAATGGGCCGACGTGTTTTTGTTCATATCCAATCCTTTGTGGAGAACTCTTATGCTGAGAGTCTCGTCAAGATATCTTTCCGTAGGTCGCCTTCGCTATCGCAGCGAGAGGCGGGCGAGTCACTAATTTTACTCAAAGTGAAAAAGAAGATTTACCACAGAGACACGGAGGGCACGGAGAAAATAACCAATAAGATGAATCTTCGGACGTCTAAGATTCATTGTTCTCTAGTTTGGAAATGCTCTGTGTTCTCTGTGTCTCTGTGGTGAAATTCTAAGTTTGTTTTCAGTTCAAGTAATTCTATCTGTTGAGCAATTTTTTTTGGGGGGGATGCTACTGCACAATGCTATGAAACTTCTGCTTCTGTTGTTTCTGCATCGGTCTCGTCGGCGGTGGCGTCTGGGACATTTGACCCTCCCTCGCCTCCTGCCGCCAGATGAACTGCTTCGACATCCATGGGCTCAGGTACAAAGGGTTCGTCCTTGAACTTTGCTTCACCCTGGACGAGCTCTAGCACCTTACGCTCGATAATCTGGTTCTGTAATACATCCATCATGCCACGCTTTTCGATTTGGGCTCGAACACGTCGCGGCGACTCACCACTTTGGGCGGCAATCAGGAAAATTTCTTTTTGGAAATCGCCTTCTTCCGCCTCAATGTTGGCTTCTTCGGCGATGCGTTCTAGGATGAAGTGCTCTTTGAGGCCCTTTTCGGTCGAAGCGGCACTGTTTTGCTGCAAGAGATTTTCGCGAGCACGAATTTCTTCTTCGCTGAAACCGGCTCTTCGAAGTTCCATGACCGATCGCTCCAGCTCGCGAGCACTTTGCCGCTTTAACAAGCCTTGCGGCAACTCCCAGTCGGCTGCTTCGGTGAGCGAGGCGGTAATCTGACCGCGTATCTGTTGCTGTTGCTCGTATTCCAACTGGCGCTGGAGGTTTGCCTGAATGGCTTCGCGGAGCTTCTCTTCGGTTTCGAAATCGCCCATTTCTTTGAGGAAATCTTCGGTCAGCTCTGGCAGCTTGAGTTTCTTGACTTCGAGAACTTCGAATTCGATATCGACGGTCTTGCCACGAACTTCTTCGTTCGGGGCATCGTCGGTTAGCTCGACCTTGGCGCTACGCTTGTCGTCGGCCTTGGCTCCGTCGATGAGCTTATCGAATCCTTCGAGTTGCCCGTCTGGGAAGCTCAGGGTTGGACGGATACGCATGACAAGCTCTTGCGCAGAAGCAAGTTGCTTGTCGTCGAGGCTGGAAACCATGTTGACGGTTAGATAGTCGCCCACGGCGGCAGGGCCTTCGTGAGGCACGAGTTGGCCAAACCGTGTGAGCATCTTTTCGAGTTGCTGGTCGACATCTTCGTCGGTGAAGTCTCGAACCGCCCGTTTTAGCTTTAGACCCTTCCACTGGGGCATTTCAAAATCGGGACGAACTTCGATATTAAACTCGAAGGTCATGGGCCCTTCTTGAGGAATTTCCAGGGAATCGACATTGACATCGGGCTCGCCAATTGCGGTGAAGTCTTGTTCGTCGCTGATTTGGCCCAAGCTGTCCATCAGCAACGAACCTTTGATTTGTTCGCCGACGTCCTTCTTGAACTGGCTTTCGACTAGCTTGCGCGGAGCGCGACCGATGCGAAAACCGGGCACATTGGCTGTGGGCATCAGGTCGTTGTAGGCATTATCGAGATAGCGATCGATATCTTCGCGAGCCACGGTGACCGTCACGTGACGTTCGCATGCGCTGGGGCTTTCGACGTTGACCTCGAGATTGAGGCGATCATCCTCGACTTCAGGCTCATTGTCGGTGAGCGTATCGTCGGTGAGGGTGTCTGCCTTGACTTCATCTAATTCGTCTGCGGCCATTAAATTGCAACCTGTGTCTATCTGATGACTTGGGAGATCGACCGCCGCGAGATTCCTCGGCGAACCGTGGAATGACCCGGGAGGGCCGAATCGAACTTTTGAGAGCGGGTGATCGGATTCGAACCGACGACAACAACGTTGGCAACGTTGTGCTCTACCAACTGAGCTACACCCGCCTTTTTTGTGTCGCAAACACTTACAACACAAGCATTTACCCTCACTTTCAGCAGCTAATTTAAGCGTAGCTTTTCGGCAAACCATCCCCTTGGGGGGAGGCTGAAGAAAGAATTTGGGTTCACGAATTATAGAACGGGGACAGGGCCATGCAAGGGGACTCGCAGCGATACGAGTCGCTATTCTGTCTTAAAACGATCTGGGGGTGGTGTCAGGGGCAGACTTCTGTGGGTGACAGACCGTTGGCAGTCATCTGTCAGAGTCTTGTTCTCCTTCTGTTTCCGCAGGTTGAGTAGAATTTCGACGCGTTTTCTGCCGTGGGATTTCCCTTCTACGGGCCTCCCTGCCTTTGCCGAAGCCCTCGAAACGAAGCTGCCGATGCTGCTCTTTAAGAAAAAATTCTTACCTGCGATCCGCCGGGGCGAAAAAACTCAAACTATCCGCCTTTGGCGATGGCGCATGATGCGCGCCGGGCAAAGGAGCTATATCCCGGGTATTGGCTATATCCATATTGAGCGGGTCGAGCAGATCGAGCTCGAGCGGCTTACCGACGAAGATGCGCTACCCGACGGATTTGCTACTGCTGCGGCATTACGGGAAGAACTCACCACGATCTATGGCGACAAAATAGAGGCGGGGTACAAGACGTTTCGCGTGGTGTTTCGTGTGATGGAGGATGCTGTGTGAACACCGCCGCATGCTCAGTAGGTGAATATTTCTTGCATGGCTTGTGCGACTCGTTGAGGGTTTGCCAGCAGGTGTCCTGTGCTGGCGCAAAACAGCGCCAGTGCAAACAGGACGAACCCTAACGCGCGCGGGTTTGGTTCGACTCGAAGTGGTTTCAGTTGCGGATAGAGATGGTTGGCCAGTTGTCTCCAGGCAGTCATATTTTGTGTTGAACCACTCGAAATCAGTGAAACGTGTCGCATGAAGTCAAAGCTTTCGAGATGCAGTTGAATTTCTAAGGTTGGTAGTACGAGGCTGTCGCCCGCCCAACGTGCCTGGGTATCCATGGCTCGTGCTGCCTCGGCTAACACGGGCCTAAGCTCGTCGACACTAACATTGTAGACCACCAGCCGAGGTCGACCCAGGAGCACAACCAACCAGACGCACAGCCAATAGAAGACCAAGAGAAACAGCCAGACGTAGCTGCCATATTCGGTGGAGGCGGCCTCGGGGCGAAACAATTCGATCGGCCCGACTAAGACCAGCCCCGATAGCGCAGCCCCCAGAGCGGCTAGGTCGGCACCGCCGGTGGTAAGGAAAGGTCGGCGTCGGGCATTAAGTAGCGCAATCAGCAAGCAATAAGCTGCCAACGGCACAAAAGCGATCGCCAAACGTAGTGGGTCGGGGAGCATCAGGGGGGGGATCCTAGATGGGGACGGTTTGTCAGTCGTTATGCTAGTTGAACGACCAAGCAGGCAAAAGGACTTCTATGGCTTGGTCGTCAGCCATTCTTGGATGACGAGGCCCACTTTGCCAAGCGAGTCGGCAGAGCACCTGCCTGGTGCGTCGGCGGTGGTGTGCCAGTAGGTGTTGTTACGGTTGGGATACTGGAAGTCGATGATGTCGCAGATCGGAATCTTCGCGATTTGATGAAGAGGGACATGGTCGTCGCGGACTTCGTATCCGACTCGCGGGATAAATTCTTTGATGCCCAAACGGTTTGCTGTGTTCCAAATCTCTTTGACAATCGGACGGGTGTCAGGCCAAGTCACGCTGTTACGCTCTTGGTAGACCGTCAATTTTGCATCGCCGACCATGTCGAGCAGCACGCCTGCCACATAGCGATAGTTGGGTGGGTTGTCGCGGTACTGGCGTGCAAACCACTCGCTGCCCAGAAAAAATCGATCTCGCCGTTCGTCGTAGATAAACTCTTCGGCGTCGAAAAATACAAAATCCAAACCATAGCGCTGCGGCAAGCTGCCGACGTGGTGTGCCATTTCCATGAGCACCGCCACGCCGCTGGCCCCATCGTTGGCGCCTAGGAATACTCCATTTCGGGCACGATGGGGATTGGAGTCGCGATCGGGTAGCGGTCGCGTGTCGTAGTGGGCACAGAGCAAAATTCGCTCGGAGGCTTTAGGATTCCACTGAACAATAATGTTCGCCATCGGAACCTGTTTGCCTGTTCGGGGATTTTTTTTGCCGGGAAAAGGTTGGTATTCAAATTTGGCCCCGAGCTGTACGAAGTGCTTTTCCAGCAACTGTTGCTGCTGTTGCATGCCGGGGCTTCCGCTCATTCGGTTGCCAAAAGAACAGAGTTGCTTCAAATATGTGTAAGCACGTTGCCCGTCGAACTTTGTTGCTGTGGATGAAGCCTTCGGAGTTTTTGTGCTAGCAGTTGTTGGTTGGTCTGCGGCTAAGCCATGAATGGCGGGCATGATCGAAAGAGTTGCTGATAGCACTGCAAAACGGGTGTAGTTGAGTTTCATGCCGGTTCGAGGGGTTTTGGGTAGGGCAAGTGATTGCGTGAGAGATATTGTATCCCGGTCTCTTGGGTGCGGCGAGGCTAGGTTCTGTGTGGTTTCAGGTTTGCCTAACTTGCCTTGTTGTTGTTTGGACGGGTTCCTAGAATTCGCACAGATTTTTTGGGGCGTCTGGTTCGCTTCTGGTCGCCAAAAGCTGCTGATGAGGGGTGGTTGTATCGCTATGACAAGCAAGATGTCGCCTGAATTGATTGTTACGAATTTACATCGGAATTTTACCGGGGTATCGGCGACTATCGATCAACTCTTGCGTTTTCAAGAGTTGAACTACGACATCATGCTTAGCGGAAGTCCACTTCCCACCGTCCGCACCAAACCAGTTTCTATTTGGAGCGCTTTGGCGATTTCGCGACGAGCTCCGTGCAAACGGCGTCACATACTTTGGCACGTGCGGCGCAACTGCGAGATGTTTTGGGCAATTTTTGCACGAGATGTGTTGAGATTTCCGATCAAGACGGTTTTCACTTCGGCTGCCATTCGCCGACATTCTGCGTTTCCGAGATTTTTGATTTCCAAGATGGACGCGGTTGTTGCTACCTCGCCCAAAGCAGCCTGTTTTGTGCCGAATGTGGTTGCGATAGTTCCCCACGGGGTTGATACGGCTCGATTTCGTGTCGCAGAAAATCGCGACATGGCTTGGCAAGCGACCGGCTATCCTGGCCTCGGTGGAATCGCGACAGTGGGCCGCGTTCGACCCGAGAAAGGGACCGACCTTTTTGTTGACGCGATGATTCGTGAGTTGCCAAAGCGTCCGGGGATGACTGCGTTGGTGATCGGAAAAACCGAAGTAAGATTCGCCCGATTTCAAGCGGATTTAGAGCGCCGCATCTCGGAGGCGGGGCTCAGCGAGCGCATTCTATTTACCGGGGAGATTGCGAAAGAAGAACTCCCGAAGATTCTTTCTGCTTTGAAGCTTTTGGTAGCGGTGCCACGTTACGAAGGATACGGGATGACCCCCCTCGAAGCGATGGCGTCGGGCACACCTGTAGTGGTGAGCGATACGGGTGCATATGCCACGTTTGTGGCGAATGGCAAAAGTGGTTTGCTTGTCCCGGTCGACGATTTAGAGCGAGTGTGTAAGGCGATTGGCGAGATTCTCGACGACCTTGATCTTGCCTCTGCGATGGCACAAGGTGCAAGAGAAACTGCCGAGAAGGAATTTAGCGTTGCTAGAGAACTTCAAGGAGTCGGGCAAGTTTACGACCGACTTTGGCAACACGAGGCAGCCGCTTGAGTTGCGCTGTGATTTACAACGTGCCGCTTTGGTGCGGTTTGGTGTAGTTCGACGAGAAAACATACAGGAGGCATAGGGTGCCAAGTACACTTTCAGATATATTGCTAAAGCCGGTCACCAAATTTTACAAGCGGACGATCGTGAAAGATCCGTTCTTTGTGTCGGTCAAACAATGGAAGCGTGACCGTGGCGAAACCACGTTGCGATTGGATTACTCGCTTGATGAGACCAGCCTTGTTTTGGACGTAGGTGGTTATCAGGGAGACTTTGCCAGCACGCTCGTTGACCGATATCACTGTCGGACCCTCGTGTTCGAGCCCATGCCTTCGTTTTGCCGAAAGTGTGACGAGCGTTTCTCACAGGAACCGAAGGTATCGGTCTTTAACTACGGACTAGGCGCACGGGACGAAAAGTTGTCGCTTAGCGCAGACGACGATGCCTCGAGCTTTTTCCGAGGGAAAGACACCGACAACACGGTGTCTGCGGAAGTCAGGGACGTCCTGTCTGTTTGGAAAGAGTTGGATCTCGGACGCGTCGACCTCATGAAAATCAATATCGAGGGAGGGGAATATCCGCTGCTACGTCGCCTAATCGAAACGGGTTTGATCCAGCAGATTGACAACCTTCAGATTCAATTTCACGACTTTGTCGACGATGCCATGGAACAAAGAAACGAGCTGCGTCGGCAACTTGGATCGACCCACGAAGAAACGTGGTGCTACGAATTCGTTTGGGAGAATTGGGCACGTAAGAAGACGGCGGCGTAAACTCACCGGTCGTTTCGATGCTGGACGCGAGTCAGACCAGGAATAGGTGTCCGTCCTCCTGAGTCTGCAGTTGCAAGCATTGAATTGCATCTAGAAAACCAGGTTCCGGCTGCACGCAATCCCCTCTTGTTTGGCAGCATGAAGCTAGTGATTCCTGTTGTCGCGGCAGGGCAATTTTAGTAGAGTCCCTCGAAAGCCAGGGGGTTTTTAAGGGGATAATATGTAATGGATGCAAAGAGAAATTCAGTGCCCGTAGTCATACTCGCTGGCGGACGGGGGACTCGTCTGCAGGAGGAAACAACGGCTCGGCCTAAGCCCATGGTCGAGATCGGTGGCCGTCCCATTCTCTGGCACATTATGAAACACTATGCCCACTATGGTGAGGATGAATTTCTTATCGCGTGTGGCTACATGGGCGACTTTATTAAGGGCTATTTTCTCGATCAGTACAGTCTTAGCGGCAACCTCAAGATCGACTTTGGTCGCGAGATGGTCCAGCGACAGGAATCCAGCTCCGAAAGCTGGTCGGTCAACCTTGTGGACACCGGGCTCGCGACCAATACCGGGGGGCGATTGTTGCGGCTAAAGCAGTGGCTGGATGGCGGAACATTCATGCTGACTTATGGTGATGGGATCAGCAATGTGGATGTCGAGCAGTTGCTAGCGTTCCATCGGTCTCACGGGCGACTCGCCACGGTGACCGCAGTTCGACCTCCGGCTCGCTTTGGTGGCTTGGTGATGGAAGGCGATTTGGTTCATCGTTTTACTGAAAAGCCAGTTTCCGGCGAAGGCTGGATCAACGGGGGATTTCTCGTTCTGGAGCCGGGGATTTTCGACTACTTAAAGTCTGACACTTGCAGCCTTGAGGCCGACGCGTTGGAACGTGTAGCGGCAGACGGGCAGTTGGCTGCATTCCGCCACGGCGATTTCTGGCAGTGCATGGACACGCTCCGTGATAAGGAATACCTGCAGAGGCTGTGGGATTCCGACGAGGTGCCGTGGCGATCGTGGGAGGCGGATGCATGCGAACCTCGGCTTCGCCTGTTGCCGAAAGAAAAGGCTGCCTGAACTTGTTAGGGCACCTTTGGAAGCTTGATTTCGCCACAACAAACATAGCCGATAGATGGGACAGGAATGGATTCCAGTTTTGACATAACCTTCTGGCAGGATCGCCGTGTGCTGGTCACCGGCGCAACGGGGCTTGTGGGCGGCTGGCTTGTTAAGCGGCTCTTGCAGGCCGAGGCGGATGTTGTTTGCCTCGTGCGGGATTGGAACTCCCAAGCCGAAGTCGTGCGAAGCGGTGACCTCGACCGTTGCACAATTGTGCGGGGTGACATTTGTGACCAAGTCTGCCTCGAACGAACGCTTGGGGAATACGAAATCGAGACCGTCATTCATCTGGCAGCTCAGACGATTGTTGGCATCGCGAATCGCAACCCGGTGTCGACTTTTGAGTCGAATGTTGGCGGCACATGGAAATTGCTGGAGGCTTGCCGTCGCAGCCCCGTGGTTCAGCAGATCGTCATGGCATCTTCGGACAAAGCCTATGGGGATGCCGAGGTTTTGCCGTACACCGAGCAAGCGCCACTCGCAGGGGCACATCCCTACGATGTTAGTAAATCGTGCGGCGATCTGATTTCACAGACATATGCGAATACGTATGGCCTTCCCGTTTGTATTACTCGCTGTGGAAATTTCTTCGGTGGTGGTGATCTGAACTGGAATCGGATTCTACCGGGAACGATTCGTGCGGTGTTGCGGGGCCAGCAGCCGGTGATTCGATCGGACGGGTCGTTTATTCGCGACTATTTTTATGTCGAAGATGGTGCCGCTGCCTATATGCACCTAGTTGAGCAGATGGCGATCAAGCCAGCGTTGGCAGGCGAAGCGTTTAACCTGTCGACCGAAATTCAAGTCTCGGTCTTGCAGCTTGTGGAGCGCGTGCTGGGGGTGATGGACTCATCTCTTACGCCGATCGTGCTGGGCGAGGCGAGTCACGAAATCAAACACCAATATCTTGACGCGGGCAAGGCGAGAGAAACACTCGGCTGGCAACCGCTATTCACCCTTGACGAAGGATTGGCCAGGACGGTCGCATGGTACACGAAATACTTTCAGTCAACACCGGAACAGGCCCACAGACTCTCTGCCGCTCGTGCGGCGGCAGCCGCCTGAGCTTGGTTCTGTCGCTTGGAAATACACCGCTTGCGAATGCGCTGCTTGACGATAGTCAGTTGAGCGCACCTGAAGCAACGTGGCCGTTGGAGCTAGTGCGCTGCGAAGCGTGCTCTTTGGTGCAGATTACCGAAACGGTGCCGCCCGAGACGCTGTTCAGCGACTATGCGTATTTTTCTTCGTTTTCCGACACGATGGTTTCGCATGCGAAGCAGATCGCCGAGCGGCTCACAGCGGATTGTTCTTTGGATGGAAGTAGCTTAGTGGCAGAAGTGGCCAGCAACGACGGGTACCTGCTGCAATGGTATCGCGACGCTGGAGTTCCGGTGTTGGGAATCGAGCCGGCTGAAAATATTGCGGCGGTGGCTCGCGATGAAAAAGGAATTCCGACGGTCAACGAATTCTTTGGCAAAGAAGTTGCTAAGCGACTCGCCGAAGAAGGGCAGCGGGCGGATATCATTCACGCGAACAACGTGTTGGCTCATGTGGCTGACTTGAACGGCGTGGTTGCCGGTTTTCAGGCGATGTTGAAGCCGGGTGGCCGGGTGGTTGTGGAGTGTCCTTACTTGAAGGAATTGATCGACAACGTTGAATTCGACACGATCTATCACGAGCACTTGTGCTATTTCTCGCTGACCGCTCTTGATCGACTATTCCGTCAAAACGGGCTCGAGATTGTTGATGTCGAGCACCTATCCATCCACGGCGGTTCTATTCGCATCTTTGCCGCCCACGCCGGAAGTGCGGACGTTTCGCAGGCGGTGCGGGCGACGCTGGCCGACGAATCGGGCTGGGTGAATGATGACTCGTACTACCAGCGTTTTGCTGATCGCGTGGAATTGCTCAAAACCGAGTTGGTAGCTCGACTCACCGAGCTGAAGTCAGCCGGAAATCGAATCGCGGTGTACGGTGCCTCTGCGAAGGGGAGCACGTTGCTGAATTATTTTGGCATCGATCGCTCGTTGATCGACTACGTCGTCGACCGCAGTACGGTCAAACAGGGACGTCACACGCCGGGGACGCATCTGAAGATTTACTCACCAGATCGATTGATCGAAGATCGGCCTCAGTACTGCCTGTTGCTCACGTGGAACTTTGCGGACGAAATTCTTCGTCAGCAACGGCGTTATCGTGAGAATGGCGGCCAGTTCATTATTCCCATTCCCGAAGTGCGTGTCGCTTAAAGGAATTGACAAGCGTGCAGTTTGTGCCCACCGAGCTTGAAGGAGCCTGGATCGTTAAGCCCGAACGGCGAAGCGACGCCCGAGGTTTTTTTGCGCGCACGTGGTGTCAGCAGGAATTTGAGCAGCATGGTTTGAATGCGAATCTCGTTCAATGCAATATTTCGTTCAATCCACACCAAGGTACGGTTCGCGGGATGCACTTTCAGAGGTCGCCGCATGAAGAAGCGAAACTCGTAAGATGCACCACGGGAGCAATTTTTGACGTGATCGTTGATCTACGTCCGCGATCGACTACCTATTTGCAGCACTTTGGTGTGCGGCTTGATTCCAGCGAGGGAAATGCCCTGTTTGTTCCCGAGGGATTTGCGCACGGTTTTCAAACACTCGAAGATTCCACCGAAGTGCTTTACCAGATGTCGAGGGAGTACCATGCCGAGTCTGCTGCTGGCTTAAGGTGGAATGATCCGGCCTTGCAGATTGAGTGGCTGTTGCCGATCAGCATGATTTCTGACAAGGACTCCGCATTTCCGACCTACACCGTCAGGAAGGAATGCGTATGAATCGGGTTCTCGTTACTGGGGCGTCCGGTTTTCTCGGACGTCATGTCTTGCCGCGTTTGCAGTCACTTGGGTTCGAGGTCCATGCGGTTGCATATCGCAATGGAGTCGATCTCCCAGGTGTCTGTTGGCATCGAAGAGATCTGCTCGAGGAATCGGCTGCGCGCGATATCATCTCGCAGGTACGTCCCACGCATTTGCTACATCTCGCATGGTGTGCAGATCCGGCCAACTTTTGGCAGACGGCTGACAATCTTCGGTGGCTCGATGCGACAACTCGCCTGTTTGCAGCCTTTGCCGAATGCGGTGGGCAACGCGTGGTTGGACTTGGAAGTTGTGCCGAGTATGAATGGGGCAGTGAGGTTCACTGCCATGAATCAACCACCCCGACCCATCCATTTAGCCTGTACGGCAAGGCGAAGTTAACGGCTGGGCATTGGCTGGACGCGCAGGCGACTGCAGGGCAATTTAGTGCGGCCTGGGCACGATTGTTTTTCGTTTATGGACCCTGGGGGCATAGGAGTCGTCTCCCGGGGGTTGTGATCGATCCGCTGGTGGAGGGCCGACCGGCTCGCTGTTCGAGTGGGATTCAACGGCGCGATTACCTCTTCGTTGAGGACGCAGCGGCTGCAATCGTTGCGATTCTCGACAGTTCGGTAGAAGGCGCCGTGAATGTTGCCTCTGGTGAGCCAGTACCAATCATTGATCTGCTAAAAGGTGTTGCCCACATTTTGAACAGCGAGCACTTGCTGCAGGTGGGAGCGATTCCAGACACAGAAACCAATAATCCGCGAAGCATTTCTGCCGACGTAACACGGCTGCGAGACGAAGTCGGATTTACGCGCAGTGTGTCGCTTGATGAAGGTCTGCGGCGAACCGCTGACTGGTGGCGGCAAACTCGGTATAGCCAAGCGTCATGATGCGAAGAGAAAAACGAGATTCAAAAATGAACACGCATGACAACCGTTGTTGAAAAAGGCATGAGAAAGAGGACCACAGTATGAAGTTTACGATTGATACCGACGCGCAAGTGATTACACACGATGCGAATGGAAGCCCTACTGAAATCCCCCTGTACTCTCCTAAGGCCTTTGAGGCCTTGTCTGACTTGTGGGTTAAGGTTGGTTGGAACCAGAAATATCCCTACACCTTTTCGTGGATGGGGCGACCGCTCATTCAGCTTCCCGAAGATCTTATCCGCATCCAGGAAGTGATATACGATTTACGTCCTGACGTGATTGTCGAGACGGGCGTTGCCCACGGCGGATCACTGGTCTTTTATGCCGGTCTCTGTACGGCGATGGGCAGCGGACGTGTCATTGGCGTGGATGTCGAGATCCGCAAGCATAATCGAGAAGCGATCGAGGCCCATGAGATGTTTCCTCGTATTACGCTCGTCGAAGGAGATTCGGTCAGCCCAGAGATCGTGGATCAGGTACGTTCTTTAATCGCCCCCGAGGAAAAGGTTCTGGTTATTCTCGATTCGTGCCACACCAAAGATCATGTTGCCAAAGAGTTAGAAGCCTACCATTCATTGGTAAGTGCCGGATCGTATATCGTCGCGACCGATGGCGTTATGAAGGACGTGTACGATGTGCCTCGTGGCACTCCTGAATGGAAGGACGATCATCCGGCTGCGGCTGCGATGGAATTTACCGAAAGACACGCTGAGTTTGTTTTAGAGCAGCCGAAATGGCCGTTTAACGAGAGTGAGCTCTCGAAAAATGTTACGCACTGGCCCAATGCGTGGCTGCGAAAAGCTGCCTGAACAAGAGCCTTTTCTTATTACCGAGAACATCGCTGGAAGGACGTCAACGATGCTGATCAGCTTGATTATTCCAACGCGGGAACGCGCGCAATTCCTTCAGGAGTCGCTCAAGACCGCCTGTGCGGTAAGGGACGCGGATGTCGAGATCATCGTCAGCGACAACGCCAGCCAGGACAATACTCAGGAGATCGTCGGGCGTTGTCGGGATCCGCGGTTGAAGTATGTGAACACCGGTCGGCGCGTCTCGATGCGTCAGAATTTTGAGTTTGCGCTGGAACACTCGAGCGGAGACTATGTTCTCTACATCGGAGACGACGACGGTTTCCTGCCGCGGCAGATCCAGTGGTTGCAGCAAATCCTCGAACGGGATCAGCCCGATGTATTTTCTTGGAACCCGTTGACCTATGGCTGGCCGATCGACGGTTTTGGAAAACGCACCGGAGGTGTGCGCTTTCGACGACAGCAAATTTACGGGGTGCCACAACGAATCGACATGAATCGCAGGGCGACATTCGTGCGTAATGCGCAGCTGTTGGACCTTGATTGCATGCCAGCGGTTTACCATGGCTGCGTGTCTCGGCAGTATCTGGCCGATATTAAACGTCAGGTAGGCGTAGCGATAGCGGGGCGGATTCCGGACGTCTATATCGCGTACTACGCAACACTTGCGAATGCATCGTGTTTGTATTCGACCCATCCGTTTACAATTAATGGATACAGCCCTGTCAGTACGGGCAACGCACAACATGCTTATCGGTCGGGCGATAAACGCATTCAACCTGCGGTTCGATTCGGCAACGAGGCCTCCGCCGATCCCGTGCAAGATGTCGTTGCCGGATATGCGCCAACAATTCCACTGAACCTCTTTTCTACCTACGAGACCGTATGCGACCACCTGGGAATCGACGTTGAGAGTACTAGTCGCGAGGCTTGGTATCGATACGTTCTGGCGGGAACCGATAGGTCAGACACCGACATCTACCAATCGGTCATTGAATCTCTTAACGTGTACGCAAAAAAAACGGGCAGCGAGTCGGAACTGCGCGACGCAACCCTAAATTCCACAACAGGACTGGGCATCAGAGGCAGCAAGGTACGGGCCGTGTTTAGAAAACTGTTGGCTGCGGCACAGAGTGCCAAGTTTTCGGCGGCTTACGACGGAAAAAATACGGTATTCACGGCAGCGCAACTAGCGGACGATTTGTTGGCCTCCGACTATCAGATTGCACTCGATCAAGGGCGTGCTTCGTTGAGTCTATGGACGCGTTTTCTGGCGAGAGGGTTGAAGCGACCGTGGTCAAAGACGGAGCAGGTCCAGCCTACTGAATTTGACTCGCATGCGTCGTCAAGTACTGACGAGGCGACGAAGGCGGCCTAGAAATGTCTGCCTCGAAGCGACGTTTGGGTATGGCATTTGTGTCTTGAAAAGGTGCGATTGTGATCATTTGCAGATTTAGTGGTGGCCTTGGAAATCAGATGTTCCAGTACGCGACGGCTCGCGCGTTGGCATTAAAGCACCAGACGAATTTGTTGGCCGATTCTCGATTCTTTCGGACCTATCGATTGCATTCTTATCTGATCGACCGTTTTAAGACGGTGATGTCGGAAGCAGATGCTGCGAATCTGAATGGTCTCGTGCTGCCGCCAGAAAAGCGGGGCGTTCAAACTGCGTGGTGGGCGTTACGAAATCGTGGGCGGTTGAATTGTTTTCGCGAGCGTGGGCTGGAATATCATCCCGAGTTTGAATCGTTGGGTGACAATTCCTATCTGCACGGATATTGGCAGTCGGAGAAATACTTCCGCCAGATCGCGTCGTTGCTGAGAAACGAGCTCACTCGACCTGAGCCGGTTGATGAGGCGAATCGAGAGATTCTGAAAGAAATTGATTCGGTGATGGCTGCGTCGTTGCACATTCGACGAGGCGACTATGTATCGAACCCAAAGACATTAAAAGTCTATGGGACATGCTCGTTGGAGTACTACGCAGAGGCGGCAAAACATGTGGCTGATCGTGTCGACACGCCGCCAACTTTTTTCGTGTTTTCCGACGACCCGACGTGGACTCGTGAGAACTTGAAATTACCGTTCCCTATGCGATTCATTTCGCATAACTCGGTTGCAGACCCGTCCTTGGATCTTCGACTGATGAGTGCCTGTAAGCATCATATTATTGCCAATAGTAGCTTCAGTTGGTGGGGTGCGTGGTTGAATCCTTCGCCGGACAAGATCGTAGTAGCTTGCCGACGCTGGTTTGCTGATGCTAGCAAGAACGATCGGGATTTGGTGCCGGAGGATTGGGTTCGCCTTGCCGCGGCTTGATTTTTAGCGAATCGACCTCTTTACTAGCAAGATGCTGATCTTGCCAGCATCTTTTTTTTTTGATTAACTCCTGTGGCACTATTTCATGCGAAGAAGGAGTCTTCGCTGTGATTTTCGAGTATTCGAGCGTGCAATGCTTGGTCAATGATAGAAGGGATGATGTTGATGATTCCGCTCATGAAGAACGCGTTTCACAACGAATTGGAGACTCGCCGCGCACTGGCGGAATTCATTCTCGAAACGCCGCGACTTAGCATGGACGTCGAGTGTTTTCGGTTCGAAGCTGCCTTCGCCGAGCATCAGGGATGCAAGGATGCGGTACTGTTTAACAGCGGTGGCAGCGCCAACCTTGCGTTGTTGCAGGCGTTAAAAAACCTTGGGCGATTGAGCGATGAAGATCTGGTTGGTTTTTCTGCTCTTACCTGGTCTACCAATGTGATGCCCATACTGCAGTTGAACATGCAACCGGTGCCTGTGGATTGTGATCCGCACACTTTGAACTGCATGTCCGAGAATCTTTTGGAAAGACTGCGCACCACCGATCTGAAGTGTTTCTTTCTTACGAACGTCCTTGGCTTCTGCGGAGATTTGGACAACATCCGAAGCATCTGCGAGAAACGTGGCATCATTCTGATTGAAGATAATTGCGAGTCGCTTGGGACGGAGCTGCCCTCTGGAAAGACGGGCAATTTTGGAATAGCGGCAACCTTTTCGTTCTTTGTCGCCCATCATATGTCGACCGTTGAAGGTGGTATGGTAGGTACGAACGATGAAGAATTGGCCGAGATGCTTAGAATTGTCCGCGCCAACGGCTGGGACCGAAACCTGAACGCTAGTCAGCAACTGAAGTTGCGATCGCGGCACCGTATCGAGGGCGAGTTTGAGGCGAAGTACACGTTTTACGACCTTGGGTATAACCTCAGGCCGACAGAGATTGTTGGTTTTCTCGGCAATCAGCAGTTGAAGTTCCTTAGTTCAACGGTTCGGGCACGCGCCGACATCCATACTCGCCTGGATACGATTGCGCGAGAGAATTTAGACTTGGTGCCAATTAACCATTCACACATTTCGGTGTTATCCAGTTTTGCCTTTCCCGTGATTTGTGAAACCAAAGCGATTCGCGATCGGTACGTGTTTCAGTTCGCTGGTGCCGGTGTTGAGATTCGACCGATCATTGCGGGGAACATGCAGCGGCAACCGTTCTATAACCGTTACGTCGAGCGAATGTATGATTTGCCCGGAGCCGATTTCTTGCATGACAAAGGTCTGTACTTTGGTGTCTATCCGGAACTGACGGAGACCGACTTGAATGTATTGGGCGGCTGTTTGAGAAGCTATTCGTTATCCAAAGCTGCATAAGGTTGCCGAGCGATGGTCCAGAAACTGATCTTCGATGTCGGCATGCACACCGGCCGTGATACCGAGTTCTACTTGAAGAAAGGCTTCAATGTAGTAGCGGTCGAGGCGAATCCAAGTCTTGCTGCCGCAGGGAAATCGAAGTTTAGCGAGTACATTGCAGAAGGGCGTCTTGTTATTCATGACGTCGCTATCGCAGATAGAGAAGGAGAAATCGAATTCTTCATCAATGATAAACACGACGATTGGGGAACCACGTCGGTGGAATTTGCCGAGCGAAACAAAAAGCTGGGCACCCACAACACACCGCTTGCCGTTAGGTGCACTACGTTTGAAACTGTTCTTCAGCAGTACGAGGTTCCGTACTATGTTAAGGTTGACATCGAGGGGGCAGATATTCTTTGTCTGCAGGCACTGAAGGCGGTGAAGCAAAAACCAAAATTCGTTTCTATCGAGGCTGCTTTGGGGTCTTTTGAAGAAACGTTTTCGCAATTGGCCATTCTGGTTGAACTTGGATACGACCAGTTCAAGATCGTCAATCAGGTGGTTAATCACAAAGTTGGATGTCCGAACCCGCCTTTAGAAGGGCGCTATGTCGACTACCAGTTCGACGGCACTTGCAGCGGACCATTCGGCGAAGAATCGCCTGGTGAATGGATGGCACTGGAACAGACTTTCGACCGCTGTCGCCGCTTGATTTGGGAGCAAAGACGTTTCGGTGCTGGCGGAACGCACTACCGATCGGTGTATCACAAGCTCTATCGAGTGTGGGAAGCGATCCGATGCGAACGCATTGGCTGGTACGATTTTCACGCAAAGAGGACCACGGAGTGTATTAGTCAGAGCTAGTACTAAATGGAGAGTTGCATGCGAGAAAAAGCGTACATCATACACCTTGAGAGAGCATCTGCGCGCCGGAAGCAGGTTGACCGTATTGTCGGTGCCTGCTCTGTGCCGGCAGAGATTGTGCATGCAGTCGATGGTCGGACTTTGTCTTCTGAAGAGGTGGGTCGAAGTTATGTGAAGGACAAGCAGGAGCCGACTTACCCGTTTGAGTTGCAACCTGGAGAAATTGGCTGCTTCTTGAGCCACCGAAAGTGTTGGCGTCGCCTAGTCGATGAGAATTTGGATGCGGCTCTCATTCTGGAAGACGATATTGAGTTCGATCCCCCGGTTTTTGAACGTGCTCTCTCGATTGCCCGGAGGCATATCAACGAGTTGGGATATATACAATTTCAGGTTCGGCCCGTTCCGACCAATGCTACGGTCATTGCAGCGGACGCCCAGGTCGAACTGGTGCGTTCTAAGCCAATTCAACTGCGCACTTCTGCTCAACTTGTGAGTCAGTCAGCGGCGCGTAGGCTTTTAGAACTCACCGAGGTTTTCGACCGACCTGTGGATACGTATTTACAGATGCATTGGTTGACTGGAATTCATTTAGCATGTGCGGCACCCTCGGGCGTGTCTGATCGTACTGCCCAGAGCGGTGGGAGTACGATTTCGTCCAAGAAGTCGTCGTTTTTGAGGAATGTAGTCCGTGAATGGAAACGTTGGCACTATCGCAGAAACATCAGGCATTATCGCGTTGGGTGCTAAAGTGATTGTGCTATTATCACTCGTTACTTGCAGTTTTGACAAAAGGCCTCAAACATGGGAATCGCGATACTCCCTTACCATATGAAACGCCTTCGTCATTTGGCCGACGTTCCGCTTGGTGAACTCATTTGGCCACTCGAAGCGGGTGAGCGCGAGGGGACGGTCCGTGATTTGTCACATGACGATCACCTTGTTGTTAGTCCGAGTTCGCGTCGTCTTTACTTTCCGCCTGAAAAGCTGAGGTGCCAACTCTCCTTAAGTATTTCGGAGCCGTATGCGGTGCATCGGCGGCACTATCTGGCGATGTATGCACTTTGGCCTCGCTTCTATCGTGTATTTTCTCGATGCCGACGTCTTACGCGTCGTATTCCCAATGCCAGATTTCTTACGCTGGTTGCGACCTGGGTCTCAGACCTAGACAAGATCGAGAATAAAAAATCGAAGCCTATGTCGTTGATTGCATCGGGGAAGAGAGGACTCTTAGGACAGCGGATGCGGCATGAGACCGTCGCGTGGATTATCAAAAACAAGCTAGATGTGGAGGTGATGGGGAGGGCTTTCAAACCGTTTGACAAGAAAGAAGACGGATTGGCTCCCTATCGATATTCGGTAATCATCGAGAACTGTCGCGAGCCAGATCATTTTTCTGAAAAGTTAATTGATTGTTTGCTTTGCAATACGATCCCGATTTATTGGGGGTGCCCCAATGTTGACCGGTACTTCAATACCAAGGGAATGGTAATCTGTCGGAATGCAAAAGAGGTAAGGGAGGCGATTGCAACCGTCGGCGCGAAAGACTTCGAGCATTTCCAAACCTATTCGCCCGAGAACCGTGAACGTGCGCTATCGTATTTAGACCAAGAGCGGAAGATTGCCGAAATGATTCAAAAAGAGATACGCCCCAGGCAAGCTGCATAAAGGACTTTTGTATCGCCGCATCTCGACAGACGGCGGAGAGTACGTTTTACCCGACTCGAGAAGGGTCGCGATTGCTGTGGAATGCGGTAAAATGTGAACAATTAACAAGCTATCGATGTTTATTTGCAACATAGTTGCTGCGGTATGGCAGTCGATAGATTGACACTGACAGGCTATTTGGAGAGGATAGTGGTGGTTGGTCTTGGGGGGCCGCAGGAGTAGAATGCAGGCCTACGGAGAGTCGTTTGGCCAAAGTAGGGTAGGTGACGCCAGGAGATAGGCTTTTCTTTGATAGTCTTGGCGTAGGATGCGACCAACTCGCTTTGGTCTGGGAGTTGCTCCTACACGAAGCGACACGAGAGTTTGCATCGAAACGGAACTTCGACCTAGCGCATTTTCCGAATGCGACGATCAGACGGGTTGATGGACTGCGCAAGGTTCTGCTTGCGTTGTTGTCGCCGGTGTTCGTTGGTTCATTGCGACTGGGTTTGGCAAGGGATTTGCACACTAGATGTTTTGTAATGCTGGCGCGCGTGTAGATGACCTGGGGCGAGCGGAGGAGTCATTCGACTATGACGTATTTAGAAGCGACCAAATATCTAGTGATGTTTTGCTGTATCGCAGCTCTTGTAAGTTATCCGCTGACCAACTTTGTTGGTCAGATGGCGCGGCGATTCGGATTTGTCGATCGACCCGATGGCCATCACAAAAGCCACGATCGCGAAGTGGCTTTAGGGGGTGGGCTGGCGGTTTTTCTAGCCGCTGCGATTACTTTTGCTGTCGAGTATCTCTCTTCGACGGGGTTGCGGGGTCTACTTCAGATGGAAGCACCTTATCTAAGTGGTTTGTTGCTGGCCGGCACAGGAATTGTCATTCTTGGATTAATCGACGACCGGTTTGGCATGGCTGGTCGCTATAAGTTGCTTGGCCAGTTTGCTGCTTCCATGGTAGTCATTGCAGCGGGGTTAAAGATTCACTCTTTTTCTCTCTTTGGCTATCCAATCGAATTAGGCATGATGTCGATTCCGTTCACTGTTTTTTGGTTGCTAGGAGCAATCAACGCGCTCAATTTATTGGACGGCATTGATGGCCTTGCAACGACCATCGGCATCATCCTATGTGCGACGATTGCCGGGATGGCCCTATTCATTGGGCAATTTGCGGTTGCCATTGTTGCCGCCGTATTTGTCGGTAGTCTAATCGGCTTCCTGTTTTTTAATTTTCCTCCGGCTAAAATATTTCTAGGCGATGCGGGCAGCATGCTTATCGGTCTTGTTGTTGGAGCCCTTGCCATTGGTGGTTCACTGAAAAGCACCGCCACGGTTGCTTTAGCGGCCCCATTAGCGATTTGGGCCTTGCCTATGTTCGATTCGTTAGCCGCGATTTTAAGGCGTAAACTGAGCGGGCGAAGCATCTACGCCACAGACCGAGGGCACTTGCACCATCGCTTAATGGAGTTGTTTGGAAAAAATACCAAAGTCTTGGCCGTGGTAGCTGTTTGCTGTGCTGTCACCTGTGCTGGGGCTCTTCTTAGTCTGTTCATGCATAACGACTTGATTGCGTTTGGAGCCGTAGCGGCTGTCGTTTGCATGTTGGTTGCCACGCAAGCCTTCGGACATATCGAGTTGAAGATGCTCGTCGGCCGACTTCGGTGGTTAGGAAAGATGCTCTTCAACTGGAATGGCGATCGTCAGATTTCATTCCAGATTCAGGGTACTCGTCAGTGGGATCTGCTCTGGCAGTCACTCGTTGAATTTGGCGAGAAGATGGAATTGATTGACATCAAGCTTGATATCAATTTGGCTGCTATTCAAGAGGCCTACCATGCCTCGTGGCGACGTCCCAGCAAGACGGAGAAGAGAGAGCGTTGGCGCACTGAAATTCCACTATTTTCTAACCAGCATGTGATCGGACGACTTGTGGTCACTGGTAAGAGTCGGGGCGGAGTTACTAGCTGTGAGGCGATTGATCAGCTAGTAGAAATGCTTGAGCCCATCGAGGCGGAAATCGTTGCCTTAGCTTCTACCCAAGTACGCGGCACGCCTTCGGCTACACATGCGAAGGCTGCCCAAAACGCTATAACGCCTAAGGTGCCTATAGGCTAGGCGTTCAAGCGAACTTCTACCCTGTTTACTCGAATAATTCGAGATCCTCCCACTGCAGGCCTAAAGCAGTCTTAGCATCCAAGTTCATAAAGCATTTGGGGTCACAACGCCTGTAGGCAGGAAGATAAGGGATATCGTGGCAAGCCATGTCCTCATTACAGGTGCAGCTGGATTCATCGGTTCACACCTTTGCGAGCGAATGATTGATTTGGGTCATTCCGTTGTAGGGATCGACAATTTTTCGGATTTTTATTCCCGTGAAGCCAAGCACCAAAATTTGTCAGCACGGTTGAATGGAGAACAAAACTTTGAGCTTGTGGAAGCTGATATCCGCGATCAGCAAGCCATCCAAGGCATTTTTGCCGCGCAACATCCAACAGCGATCGTACATCTTGCCGCAATGGCTGGCGTACGCCCGAGTATTGAGGATCCGGCCTTATATGCCGACGTGAACGTCAATGGCACGGTTAATCTGCTTGATGCGGCAGTTGCAAACGGGGTGGATAAGGTGGTTTTTGCCTCGAGCTCGAGTGTTTACGGCAACAACAAAAAAGTTCCGTTTGCAGAGAATGATCCGGTTGATTATCCGATTAGCCCCTACGCGGCCACCAAACGAGCGGGGGAGCTCCTCTGTCACAGCTATTGGCATCTTCATAAAATCCCGATTGCCTGCTTGCGGTTTTTCACCGTGTTTGGCCCAAGGCAGCGCCCCGATTTAGCCATGTCCAAGTTTTTTCGTCTGATCGACCAAGGGAAGCCCATCGAACTATTCGGCGATGGAACAACCAGTCGAGATTACACCTACATTGACGACATCATCGAGGGTGTTTGTGCCGCCTTCGAGAGTATTGACCGATTTCGCATCTACAACTTAGGTGGTAACCGTCCGGTCACCCTGAAAGATCTCATTGCAGGTATCGAAAAAACAATGCAGCGGCAAGCCAATACCGTTCAAAAGCCGATGCAACCTGGCGATGTCGATCATACGTTTGCCGATTTGACACGTAGTGGCGAAGAGTTGGATTACCAGCCCCAAACAAGCTTGCTTGAAGGATTAAAAAATCAGTGGCATTGGTACCAGAATCAACCAAAGTAATGAGTTAGAGTAATTATCTCGGCCTCTCTAGTTGCCGGTCAGGTTTTCTGGAATCAATCTTTTATGAATCATCCTACGCCCACCGAGAGATCGATGTTTTCAGCGATCCTACACCAGCTAAAAAGGGTGGGTGCCAATGGGATCGCGCGTGGCGGTGCGATGGTTTTTCTCGTCCAGATTCTAGGAGTGGTAGTTGGGTTCGCGTGTCAGATTCTTATCGCTCGCCTGGTTGGCAAAGAGGAGTATGGCCTTTACGCCTATGTCATAAGTTGGTCCTTCATTCTCCTGTTGCCTGCTGTATTCGGCATGGACACCGTAGCACTGCGTTTCTTTTCCTCATACATGGAGTCCAAAGCCTATGCTAAGGTTCAGGGCCTCCTTCGCTTTTTGCGGCAATTCGTGCTAGTAATGAGCCTGTTGTCTTTGGTGGTCGCTTTTGCGATTTTGGGGGGTCTCTATTGGGTGAATCGAATCACGGTTGATGAGGCGGTTTGCTATACGGTTGGATTAGTAGCGATCCCATTTGCGGCTCAGTTAAATCTGAATATACGTCTGCTATGGGCGTGCGGAAAGCCGGTTCTGTCTGCTGTACTGGTCAACATTCTTCGGCCAGGCCTTGTTGCCATGATCGTTGTTGTTGGCTACTTCCTTTTGCCAGAGTCGCCGACCGCTCGTGAAGGCCTCATAGCTTATGCTTTGGCTACAGCGGTTGTCGTTGTGCTTGGAGTATTCGCCATTCGGTCTTTCCGCCGAGAACGCGAATCAGTTGCGGAATCTCCGGAATATGAACGAAGAGTTTGGTTGAAGACTGCGATACCCTTTCTGCTGACATCGAGTTTCCAAGTTGTGATCGAACAAAGTAGCACTATCATGGTTGGTTACTATTTGGGATATGCCCAGGCAGGTTTCTACTCGGCTGCGAGCCGCATGGTGGGCCTTGCAGCGTTCGGGCTTGTAGCCACTAATGCAGTCGTTGCCCCCATGATATCTGCGGCATATACCAATAATCGCATGGACGACTTAAAACGTTCGCTCAGGACCGCCTCTGTCACGGTATTTGGTTTGACAATTCCATTTGTCGCAATCTTGCTGTTGTTGGGAGAATTTGGCCTGGGACTTTTTGGAGAAAGTTTTAAGGTTGCCTATCCGGCATTGGTCATCCTGTGCGGAGGCCAGCTAGTCAACGCTCTTAGCGGTTGCGTTGGGTATCTGATGATTATGACTGGCAACGAGCGAGCCGCGGCCCGCATCTTGTTTTGTGCAGCGGTACTCAACGTGATATTAAATGCGATACTCATTCCAATTTGGGGCATACTGGGAGCTGCTTGTGCCGCGGCCACGACACTCGTGGTGTGGAACGTGTGGATGCTAGTTGTCGTATGGAAGCGTCTTCGGATGAATCCAACAGTGTTGTCATGGATAGTTCGATGATTCCTTTAGCAGTTACTACTTTGGCCGAATAATTATTGATAGCGAGATGTAACGATGTGTGGTGTATCGGGCTATGTTTTTCGAACTGGTAAAGTCGAACAGCGGTTAATATCGAAGATGACGGACGTCATGCAGCACCGTGGTCCAGATGCATCGGGTACGTGGATTAGTCCTGATAATCACGTCGCGTTGGGGCACCGCCGCCTTTCGATCATTGATCTTTCTTCGAATGCCAACCAGCCAATGCAGAGTAAAAGCAGGCCGGTGGTCGTTTCCTTCAATGGAGAGATATACAATTATAAAGAAATTCGGCAGGATCTTATTAGCCAAGGCTGCCAATTTCGGACAGAGTCTGACACCGAAGTTTTGCTAGAGGCCTA
This sequence comes from Planctomycetota bacterium, assembly GCA_029259945.1. Classification (GTDB taxonomy): domain Bacteria; phylum Planctomycetota; class Planctomycetia; order Pirellulales; family Lacipirellulaceae; genus Bythopirellula. Next base: position 400,075 of record JAJDEF010000022.1, on the reverse strand, counting down.
TTGTCACTGGGGAGAGGACTGCTTCTCGCGATTTGATGGGATGTTTGCCGTTGCGATTTACGACATAGAAAGTCGGCGTCTTATCTTGGCACGAGATCGTGTTGGCAAAAAACCACTCTACTACTTTAAGACAAACGACACGTTTGCGTTTGCGTCGGAAATTCCGGCGTTACTCGTGCATCCCTCGTTCCAGAAAATCTTGAATCCAGATGCCATCAACGAGTTTTTTACCTTTGGCTACATTTCTAATACGGACTCTGTGTGGAGGCATGTTCACCGATTGCCACCCGGTTCGGTCTTAACCTTTCAGTTGGAATCATGGCAACACCAAACTTACCGTTACTGGGAATTGCCTGCCTCGGATCCAACACCGATACCAATCGGTGATCTCGTCGATGTTTTTGAAAGCGTACTCGAGAAGGCACTTCGCATTCGACTGCGTAGTGATGTGCCGATTGGGGCTTTTCTTAGCGGCGGCTTGGATTCAAGTATTATTGTTGCGCTACTTGCAAGGCAGCGTCAGATCAAAACATACAGCGTCGGTTTTGGTAATCGTGATGATGAATTGCCGTACGCTAAGCTAATTGCGGATCACTTTGGAACCGAACATCACGAACTTCACGTTGGTGCCGCGGAGTGGCCTGTACTCGAGATGCTCATACGTCATGTTGGCGAACCTTTCGGGGGTTCCTCGCTGATTCCGACGTACATTTTGTCTAAAGCAACAAGGGAACATGTCACCGTTGCATTGTCGGGAGATGGAGGAGACGAGCTTTTCGGAGGCTACAAATCCTATCCGGCGACCATGCTCAATTCGACACTGAGCCAAATTGTTCCCACCGCCGTGAGTCACGGTATTGATAAACTGCTTTCCCGTTATCAAGTGAAGGGTCGTGTCGCTCGCAACTTGCGCCGGGTTGCCATGGGGCCGCTTCCGGGGCACATGGATCGGGTTGCAGAGCAGCACTTTAATACGATTCGACGGGATTCGCTCTTCTCAGATCATTTCAAGTCCAGCTTGATGGCACCTCTTGAAACGCCAGAAAGGCGGCGCATTTACGATATCGTTTCTGGCCCTGGAACCTTACTTGATCGACTGACACGTTGTGACTTCAATCGTTGGATGGTCGATAGCGTGTTAGTCAAGGTTGACCGGGCAAGTATGGCTAGTTCTCTGGAAGTACGATGTCCCTTACTTGACCATCATGTTGTGGAGTTCGCCTACGCCAATATGGGGCGCAACCTGCGTACAGTCGGAATGACGCGTAAACGCATGCTTCAGTTGTTAGGCCGTAAGATTCTTCCCAAATCGTTCAGCTACCGACGCAAGCAGGGATTTGGCGCGCCAGTGGCTAATTGGTTTCGCGAGCCGAAGGTCGCGAAGATCGTGAAGGAACTGCTGCTAGATCAGGATGAGCTATTTTTCAAAAAAAGTGTTGTTGCAAGGTATTTGGACGAATTTTCTGAAGATGCCAGCAACGGTCAGCGTATATTTCTTTTGACGGTGTTTAGTCTGTGGCGAGAAAGCTTTGGCATTTGAGCTCGGCTATTACCGTTGAAAAAGGTGTGTCAGAAACTGTTTGATTTTACGGGCTTTCAAGTGCCGGATCAAAAACTGTCTAATCTTTTGAGAGGGACGTTCAAAAGTATCGAGGGCGGAATTTTGGTGAGGAAATTGGTGAGAGGGAATAGATTTTCCTAGAAAGGGGCATAGCTTTTCAAAACCCTCGCCACCGCAGACATCAAGTATGAGAAGCGATTGATTGCGGTCTTTAAAATGTTGAGATACGTCTTCGCGATGTTGATCGTACGCACGGCCGAGTGTGTCATGATCGAACTTATCCGTTCCATAGACTCGCAGGCGAATTTCGCGTCCCCCCTCTTCGGAATCGTTTGAATGAGTTGCTTCCCATTGTCTCTTGACGGAACGGAGCCAACTCTCACGCTCTCGGATGTTTAGGATAAATTTTGAATTTGGGAAACGGTTATCAAGTTCCTTGTAGATGGCGGCAAGAGGAGTATGCGTGAAGGCATCGTATTCTGAAAGATTGTCCTCCAGTTGCTTATAATCGAGTACAAATAGGGAACGGTAACCTAGGAGTTCCAAGGCCTTGTTTAAAGTCATTGATCCAGATCGTGAAAGCCCGATACAAAAAATTTTCATTGACTTCTCACAGGTGGTTCTAGCTGAAATGCTGTTGTGAAATGTATTGTACTGATGGGTTCGATTATTCGGAAAGTGCTAGAAAACAGGAATCGAAAAGGCAACGTATTTTCCAGGCTTGGTTAAGCGGGATCTGCTCGATTGCTACGGGTGGGAAAACGGATTAAAATGAGGCCTAGCTCGCAGTGCCGACTTGCGAACAAATGGTGTTTGGATGTGGCCGTCCCAGCATAGTGTACTCCAGGCTTGCAGTTGTCACTTATTCATGTCGAAAAATTAGGAAATAAAAGGGTATGGCTGACCGCATCACAAAAGTGCTTTGTACGCTTGGGCCTGCATCGCTGAATCAGAATACGATCGAGCGTTTGCAGGAGCGTCAGGTCGATCTGTTTCGAATCAATTTGTCTCATACTCCGATAGACAAACTTGCTGAAACAATCGAGTGTATGCAGAAATATGCCTCGACACCGATATGTCTCGATACCGAAGGGGCTCAGGTTCGCACGGGGACGATGACCGAGGGTGTTGTTGTATGTGATCGGCAACGCGTACGGCTTGTTGCCGAAAGGGTCGTAGGAACTGCAGACTGTCTTACGCTGACCCCGCCGAGTGTGTTTGAATCACTCGAACCGAATAATCTTATTGGCCTCGATTTCGACGGTGCCGTACTTCTTGTGTTAGAAGTTGGTGAAGGCTACGCCGAAACGGTGGTTCTCAATGGTGGAAAAATTGGTAACAACAAGGCTGTCGGAGTAAGCCCATCGCCTGATTTGCCACCACTTACCGAGCAGGATATTGCATCGGTGGAAATGGGTCGCAAGTATGGCATCAAGCACTACGCTTTGTCGTTTGCCAACTGTGCCGAAGATGTGGCGCTGTTAAGAAAGCATGCGGGGCCCGATTCGTACATCATTTCGAAAATCGAAAGCAAACGTGGGGTTCTCAATCTCGATGAGATTATGGCTGAGACGGATGAGATACTGATTGATCGAGGTGACCTTTCGCGCGAAGTGCCGCTAGAGAATCTCCCTCTGCTTCAAAAGTCCATCATTCGAAAAGCAAACATGGCCAACACGCCGGTTAACGTAGCGACAAATTTGCTGGAATCGATGCTCAGCAACCGCAAGCCGACTCGAGCCGAGGTAAACGACATCATCAATACGCTGACCGATGGTGCCACGGGATTGGTTTTGGCTGCGGAAACAGCCATTGGAAATCACCCCATTAGCTCTGTTGACATGGTGTTAACACTGATCGAACAGTTCCGCCGATCACTTGATGGCTACCGTATTGTGGATTTGTTGGAATCGGCGCCTTTGCTTCTACCGTCGCTTCATGGACGTGGCGGAAGGGACGATCAGGCTAGGATTAGTCGAAGTCATGTACCGCGAAGCATCATCGACGCGGTGCCTTCGGTGGACGTCGATGTAGAAACTGCGATGGATATCGAGCAAATTGCACAGGGTGTTTATTCGCCTTTAAGCGGATTTATGACGCAGGAAGAGCTTGAAGGTGTGCTCGATGGCCATCGGTTGCCTAGTGGCGATGTGTGGACGATGCCGATCGTGCTTCAGGGCAAGCCAGAGAATTTTGCCGCCTATGACCCAGGGCAATCCATTCGATTAGTTGATCATCGTACGGGTGAGGCGACGGCTATTCTCCATATAGAAGATAAATATGAGGTTGACCTCGATAGTGTTGCCAAGCGTTGGTTTGGCACCACCGACATGAAGCATCCAGGAGTCAAGCGATTTGCTAGTCGGGGCAACGTACTGCTAGGTGGCCCCATCGAATATCTAGGCCCAGCTAGTATCGAACGTTCTCCTTATCAACTTACGCCGCAACAAACTCGCACGATCTTCGACATCAAAGGCTGGACAAAGATCGTAGCGTTTCACACACGTAACGTGCCGCACCGGGGGCATGAGCATATCATTGCCAATGCCTGTGAGCGTGCAAACGCCGACGGCATTTTAATTCACCCGGTGACTGGTCCAAAGAAGGCGGGTGATTTTCAAACGGATGCCATATTGGGGGCCTATGAAAAACTTATTTCGCTGGCCTATCCCCAGGCTTTGCTTGCAACCTTTAGTACCTACTCTCGTTACTGTGGTCCGCGAGAGGCTGTGTTTACTGCTCTTTGTCGCAAAAATTTCGGTTGCACCCACTTTGTGCTAGGGAGGGACCATACGGGCGTTGGTAATTACTACGCCCCGAATGAAAATTCTGACCTTTTTGAATCCATCGGCGATATCGGCATTACGCCCGTATTTTTCGACACGGTCTACTATTCTCAAGAACACAAAAAAATGGTGGAGTCAAGTCAACCGGATCAAGATGGTTTTCAATCGATTTCTGGGACGATGATTCGGGACTTACTTGATGATCGAAAGCCAGTGCCAGATTGGTGTATGAGAAAGGAAATTTCCGAGTGGCTTTTGGAAAAACAAAGTGCCGGGGAGCCCCTTTTTATAGAAGCCCCCTGAACCTGGATTTTCCATCACAAGAGCAGGTTCAAACTACGCCCGTAGTGAACTGCGCCCGCTACGACGCGGCCACATCATGGTTGCGCTAATCGCAAAGAGCAAGAACGAACTCGGCTCGGGAACTGTTCCGGCAGCAGTCCCAGGGGAGCCTCCAGCGCCAAAGCCACTTTGCCAGTCTGCCAAGTCTGATGCATTATGCGTTGTACCAAGGCCCAACTGCCAGTCCAGGAAATCGGCACCATCGACATCGTCATCAGCGTCAAAGTCGCCTGGTAGGGCTGCAAGACTCGCAATTCGCAGACCAATTCCGGTTCGAGTGAGAGGGTCGGCAGGGCCACTACGGAGCCACTTGCCCATGAACCAGGAGCTTATTGGGGTGCCAGGTGGGTCGCCAATGTTGCTGCTCACATCAAAGTCGCCACCTTGAATTACGCGGCCCTCTGTTGGCGAATCGTTCACATAGTCTTTCGCGGTTTCTTCCCACTCCCACGCGTTGCCACCCTGCCCGTAGGTGCCGTAGGGACTTGCTACTCCCACGTCGGTATATGTGTGGAGACCAAATTCGAAACCGTCATTAAAAACGGCGTCGAAAACCGGGTCGCCTTCAAAGTCTACGCCATCGGGTAGATCGTTGCTGCCCGTGGGGTAGTTGTAATAGACGTCGTTTACTCCGTCGTAGTAGGCTGCTTTGTACCACTCATCGACGTCGGGTAAGACATATTTTGTAAGGCTATTGCGAAATAGGTTTGCGGGGTCGTATCCGGGGTCGCCTGGTTGCCACAGCTGAAAGTTGCCTGAGGCATCGAACTTATAGGCAGGCGCGTTATTCGTATTTGTGTTGAGCCAGTTCACAAAGGTTGCAGCTCCGTACCAAGATATCCAATAGCCTGGGTCGGTCGGACCGAGTCTCCATTGCTCTGCGACGGAGGAATCTCCCAGATGAAAGATGCCCAGTCCCCCCTCAAGGTTCGCCTTGTTGAGCATGTCTGTTGAGACTTCATACTTTCCCATACGGAACGTGTAGTCCACCGACCCTTGCGGAACCCCATTCGGTACGTTGAATGTGTCGTCGGGGTTTCCTGGGTTTCCAATCGAGACGAAATCGATTGTGAACGTATTTGCCCCGCTGCCAAAAGTATCGCTAGCAGCGCGGTCCGCAGAAGCGGACAGGATGATCACGACGAATACCAGAACCAACGCGAGCTGTCGCACCATCATTTAAGAATCTCCACTTGAAAAGCCGCCCCCCCCCTGAGGGGCCAGCGTACCATGTCAACGCTGTCAAGTCAAAGTTCCTGTTAGCTTCTCTCCAGGAGAACTGCAAAGTATACGTGTGTTCTAAGATATGGATAAGCTACAGAGAGCATTGAGGATAGGAGGATAGGGAGAATCTCTTGTTTTTAGCACTCTGCGCTAGCCTAGATTGACGGAATTACTGCCGAGTAAGCGGATCGGAGGCAATCAAAGAGCCTTAGCATATTTCCGAATCAGCGCAGGTAGATGGAACGTCATCGGTTGACGTTTACGACGAGGGTAGTAGTTAAACCGGTTTTATCGCTGTGGCGGAAAGGACACCAAAATAAACGCGGAGAACAAGGAGGACAGCTGTTGATTTTGAAGAAGCGACGCGGTTTTCAGTAAACTAAGCTTCAAACGGAGTCACTGTTAAAACCTGAGGAAAGTGCTCTTTTGCGATTCTGCTCCGGAGGCTTCGAGAAATGGAGTATACTAGTAAATTAGATCCGAGAATTACGGTTATCGGCTTGAATAGCATCCCATTCTTGAAGATAGGTAGAGCTGGTGGCTACGGCCTTCGCCAGCTCCTTCGCTCCAGCACTGCAGCGGAGTTGCCCGACCCTTATCTTCATAGCGGCATGCACGGAAATTTGAAGCTGGTTAGCTGTTAGAGAAGACATAGAACGAACATCACATGGCAACCTACCATTCTGACGCAGCGCCTATTTTCTAGGTTCTGTTTCCAGAATCCCCACTGCCACTTTCAAGCCAGAAACGAATATTGAGGAGGTCTGCATGAAAAGCAGGAACAAGCAAATTGATGAGAGCTATGAGAGACCAAACGTACATATTGGTTACGACCAGCTTTTGGCCCCACATCATATTGAAATTGCGGAACTTGCGGGAAAGTATGCACCGGATGCCGAATCCGTGCTGGATGCAGGCTGCGGTCTTGGAGAGATACTTTCAGAGATTAGAAAGAGAAAGCCGAGTATCAAACTCTATGCAGCAGATATTGATGAGAATGTGCTGGCGATTACCAAAGAGCGAGTTGATGTTGAAAAGTCTTACAAAATCGACTCTGTCGACGACCTGTTCGAGATGGATCTTGCATTCGATGTGATAGTCATGTCGCATGTTCTTGAACATACTCTCCGGCCGTTGGATGTTGTGAAAGGATTGGTTCGAATGCTCAAGCCCAATGGCATTCTTATTTTGGCTGTTCCTAATCCGGCAAGACTGGGCGTATTTTTCGGGAATATTTTCAGAATTCACTATGCCAATCGAGGCCATGCTTATGCTTGGGATAGATCGCATTGGATGAACTTTCTTGAGAACATTGCTGAAGTCAATGTCATCTGTTATTCGCAAGATATGATCCCGCTGCCACTGCGAGCCAAATTAAGGTTTCTCATCGGTCCTATTGAAAAAATGTTAGCTCGGATGTTTCCGTGGTTGGCGTTCTCGAATATTGCGGTTATCGAAGCTCCGAGTAATGCAGACGATGGCATTTGAAATTGCGTGAGCTTCGGACAAAGTCGTTCACTTACGAGTCGGTGAATCGAAAATTGCATTCGGCATCACTGGGCTCTGTGCCCTCCCCTGATGACGAATGTCTCCATGATCGCTTTCTCCGTCACATTTCCGGAATTACCACTCAGTTGAGTTCGCAGCATGCAAGTTGCCCAAACGCAATACGTTCCCCTGCAACCGGGCGTCCCCCTGCAGACAGCCTCAGATGCCAGCTACCGAGTTGGCTACCTCTGGACCAACATCGTTCTAGGGTTGGCTCTGATTTTTACTTTTGTTTATCTTGGCACGCAAGCGGCCACTCCTGTGGCATTAGTTTGGTTGTTTTTCCTTACGGTGACTTTAAGGAAGAATTTCCCAGCTGCAATAGCACTGCTTTTTCTGGCGGCATGTTACGAACGCCCGATTTTGGATTATGGACTAGGTATCCGCGGTACGGTCAAGCTGTTTGACATTGTTGCTCTTGCGGTGATCGTAGCGGGCTGGTTGAGGCCTCGAGCTAAGAAAAAGAAGCCCGTGCACGACACGCTTTTTGCATGCTTCACTTTGCTGACCATTATCGGCACGTTTTCGGCTGTTCTTATTTTTGTTCTATTTCGCAGTGAGCGATTTGATCTTTCACTTCGATCAGTTTTTTATGCCGGCAAGATGATTGAGTATGCGTTAGTTCTTCATGCATTGCGATTAACGAATTACGGAAAAACGGATATTACTAGGGCGATCCACTTTCTCTTGTTTGGTCTTACGATAGTTTCCTACATTGGAGTGCTGCAGGGTTTGGGGCTTGTTCAAAACCAATACTACGCTTCTTATGCGGGCGGGGAATCGTACATTAATGTTGCTTGGGCTCTTAGTGTATTAGGTCCCAATCATATTCACCTTGGGGTCTATTCTGCCCTTACTATTTTCTTATCTATAATATTGATGCAAGTTCGCTTCCGGATTATTTTATTTATCCCAATAGCACTTGGGCTAGGGGCACTCTTTTTCTCGCATTCTGCCACAAGCTTTGCAATGATAGCTTTTCTTATTGCTGTAAACTTTGTTTACAGCAATTTCACCAGTAAGTTGATTACTGTCGGGGCAGCTGTTGTCATTGGTATTTCAGTAGTGATGTATTTTTCGGGAGGTCACGGTGGTCAGGATATAGAGAGTGAGCGAACCGCCAAGAAGCTTTCTATTCATGATGAACTGGGGCTTGTTCATCGAGCGTTTATTCGACCCCCAAAGTTGATTGCTAAAGCGATTTCGATGAAGCCTGCTGGGGTGCCATTTGGATTTGGTTTTCGGTCTCCAAGAGCATCGCTGCCATCGCTACCTAACATGGGCGACAATAATTACATGGCGGTCTTCATCGATGTTGGGGCCATAGGTTTCGCGATATACCTTGCTTTTCTGGTTGCTTTCTATAAAAAACTCAGGAGTGCCTTGAAGCAATCGACTGCCGATCCATTTATGAGCATCTATGCTAGATCTACGATTTTATTTTTTTGGGCGGTGATTCTTGTTATGTTCGGACAGGAAATTCTTTGGCCCATTCACAGTCGCGGCAACACGTTTCCGATCCTTTTGATTTTCATGGCACTCCCGTTTTTCTATTACGAATCGGAGAGGACCGTGAACCCCTACCGCCTGCGTTGACCTAAGATTGAGGGATAGTAGGCACGGGTAGTACGATAAGGAATCGGTTTTCCTTGCCCCTCCGCCTTCGCAAGGCAGCATCGGTGTTTGCGATAGCCCAGGACTTACGGACAGAGTGAAGTATGAAAGCAAATGCCGTCATAGTTTTTCCGAATACGAACATGGAAGTCGATGCCCAAATCGCTTGGACTACAAAAGCATGCTGCGATTTCCTGCGAGAAATTAGCGAGTTTCGGGTGAGCCCTATGGCTGCTGCCGTTGAATGGCCCTATGCAGAAGGCTCTCGGAATAGCTCAGGTACCGATGAGATAGAGAATTTCCACTTTATTTCACTCGGTAACCCATTCGTGCGGAGTAAAGTTTGGCTAAGCAAGGTAGTGGGCTACTTTTTGGTGTTTCTGCGAATGCTTTTTCAGATATCCAAAAAGCCTACGTGGTACATATTTCTTCCAGGTCACATAGGAACATTGGCCTGCTTAGTATGTTGTCTTCTAGGAAATCGATATGGGATCTATGTTCGTGGTGAGTGGAAAAATACGGGGGTCGTAGGATTTCTCTATCGCCACTATTTTGCAAAAGCCACATTCATCGTTACAACAGGCAAAGCCTTTGCGAAGAGACTCGAGGAGTATAACGACCATGTTCAGGAAGTCGCTCCGATGATGAGCTTCAGGGCAGCGGACCTAAGCGAAAAGCAGTCCTACAAGATCGATGGTTCAGCAGTCATGCTATACGTAGGGCAACTTCATTCACAAAAAGGGATTTTCGAACTTGTCGATGCGGTTTCCCAAATTGAAAAGAGCCATGCTGTTCAGCTCATTTTAGTAGGAGATGGAAGCCCAGAAGAAGTAGAGCGTATTAAGAATGCTATCGAAGAGCATGATTGTCGTCATTTGGTCACTCTCGCAGGTAGAGTAGACAGCAAAAAGGAACTCACCCGGTTGTTTTCAGAAGCTGATCTATTCGCAATCCCCACCTATTATCCAGAAGGATTCCCACGTGTTGTCTATGAGGCGATGTGTTTTGGCCTACCTGTGGTATGCACTGACATTGAAGGTGAAATGGGTTTTTTGCGGAACGGCGAAAATTGTATGTACGTAGAGAGACGATCCGCGAGTGATTTAGCCGAAAAAGTATCAGGTTTGCTTTCAAGTGAGGAGTTGAGGAAACGCCTTGGGGAAGAAGGGTTTCAGGATGTGGGAGTTTTGTGTAAGAAATTCGAAAATACTACGCATGGTATCCAGGTTATGGAAGCTATTGAATCTTACGGCCTCTGATAGTTGTGATACGGGTAATGCTTGATGAGTGACGGTATTCGAATTGGTATTGATGCTACTTCTGCTAGGCAGGGAGGAGGAGTTACCTACTTGACTGAGCTTCTGAGGGCATTCGATCCCCAGGAGTTCGGCATTAGTAAGGTTGTCGTTTGGGGCGGGGATGACACATTAAGCAAGCTGCCCCAAAGAGATTATTTCCAGTTCGAGACCGCAGAAAAAGCATCGGGTTCTATCGGTTACCGACTCTACTGGCAAAGATCCACACTTGATCATTTAGCCGCAAAACATGTTGACGTCCTTTTTGCCCCTGGAGGTATTCATTTGGGGAAGTTTCGTCCCTGTGTTGCCGTTTCTCAGAATTTGCTTCCTTTTGTCAAAGAAGAGCGTTGGCGTTTCGGCTGGAGTAGTACAAATCTAAGATTGCTTGCCGTACGGCGTCTTCAGAAAAAAACTTTCCGTCGTGCTGATGGGGTGATTTTCATGACCCACTATGCACGGGAAAAAACGCTGGACTGCATTGGCTCGATCACATGCCCAACGGCTGTTATTGGGCATGGTGTAAGTCCCGCATTCGAACACGCGAAAAGACAATTTCTTCCGATCAGTAAGTATAGTGCTGAGAAACCTTTTCGATGGCTTTACGTGTCATCAGTAGATGTTTACAAGCATCAACTTGCTGCCGTAGAAGCGGTTGGTCGATTGTATAGCCGTGGTTATCCAGTTGCATTGGATATTGTTGGTGGAGCAGCTCACGAAGGTCGACTACAGAGTTTGGTAAGTCGCATGAGGCATTTGGATCCTAGTCAATCCTATCTCAAGTACCATGGAGAAGTGCCCTATCAAGAGATTGCCTCGATTTATGATGATGCGAATGCCTTTGTTCTCGCATCCTCATGCGAGTCGTTTGGCATGATCGCGTTGGAGGCATTGCGATCCGGTTTGCCCATGGCATGTTCGAACATGAGCTCTTTGCCCGAAGTTGTTGGTGATGCTGCCGTCTATTTCAATCCACTCTCTGTTGATAGTATTATGGTTGCCATGCAGAAACTTATGGAGGATACTGCCATTCAAGAAAGTAGTTCACAAAAAGGCGTGCAGCAGGCTAGTAAATTTAGTTGGGAAGAGTGTTCGCGAGAAACGTTTGAATTTATCTGCCAATGTAGTACTTCGAGGCGCTAGTGAGGCTTTTTGATATTATTTTAGGCTTCTCGACTTATGTGGTGGATTGCCTGAGGAAATGATGAGGTATTTCAATGATGCAAACCAAACTTTGTAGGATTGATAGCTATTCTGAGATGGAGGAGATCGAGGATTTTATTTACGACTCCATTTCTGGGTGCGAGAGAATCTGCAGGTTACTTGACAGGGCTAAGGTTCATGTAGTTCTCAAGCCAAACTGGGTCCAAGAGTCTCACGAGAACCAAAGCGAGCTATGGTTGCCGTTGATTACGCATCCGGCGATCCTGGAAGCAACAGTAAGAGCGATTTCCAAAATTGCATCTGGGTCTGTAACGATCAGCATATGTGATGCGCCAATTACCAACGCAAACTTTTCGAAGATATTACAGCGAGGAGGCCTAGAAGAGCGGCTAGCAGCTTGCCGAAGCGAACTTGCCAATGTAGAGATAGAGGTGATCGATTTACGAAGAGAAATATGGATTCGGCGCGAGGAAGTCATTGTTGAAAGACTGAAAAACACCGAGGATCCACGAGACTATGTAGCGACTAACCTTGGCCAAGATAGCTTGTTCTATAAGTTTCAAGGTGAAGGTCGCTATTATGGTGCGGACTACGATGCTGATATTGTCAACGAGCATCATCGCGGTGAAACACAAGAGTACCTTCTTGCTGGAACCCCGATGAAGTGTGATTTATTTATCAATCTACCTAAACTAAAGACGCACAAGAAAACCGGCATCACATGTTGTCTAAAAAATCTGGTTGGCATTAATGGCGACAAAAATTGGTTGCCGCACCACACTGAGGGATACCCTCAAACAGGAGGAGACGAATACCCGCAAAGAAGCTTTAAAAATGTGTTCGAAGATCGCATGAGAAGGTTGGGGAAGCATGCGATGCATGGGCTGCCATTAGTGGGTAACTGGATATTTCGGAAGATGAGAAATGTCGGAAAAGCATCGTTGGGCGGAAGTGAATCAGTTGTGCGTAGTGGAAATTGGATTGGCAATGACACATGTTGGCGCATGGCACTGGATCTCAACAGATCGCTGTTGTACGGAAATCCAGACGGCACTTGGCGTGAAAAAGAAGAACCCAAGCCTTATTTTACTATCGTAGACGGAATTGTTGCCGGACAGGGGAATGGGCCAGTATCCCCAGATGCTGCAGATGCTCGAGCATTGATAGCAGGTGATAACCCAGCGGTAGTCGATGCAGTTTGCGCCAAATTGATGGGTTTTGATCCTGAGGCGATACCTATTATTTGGAATGCATTCGCAACCCATCGCTGGCCTATCGGGTTGGGCCAGATGTCAGATATCGTAGTCCATGAACAAACTAGTGGTTCCGAAGTAGCAATTTCTGATCTGCGCCCGTTGATCGACGGAGGGTTTATTCCTCACTTTGGGTGGAACGATCTTCGTAAGAGTGAGGTTGCCGGTTGAGCGAGTTTTGGTACTTGTCGCTCCCCGTAGGTGGGGCACTATTCAGAGTATGATCAGCCCATTTACTCGGACTGATTGAAATTTCAGTTCACGTTGAACCCGTATACGAACACCATGAGCAGGCTAGATAAAATATACAAGAGTTCCCCAGTTGTCATTCAAAATATTTTTTGTTCGGCCTACGGTCTCCTGGAGAGAAAAAAACGTTTTGGCAGCTTCTTTCAGAAAAAACTGATCGAGTTGACCGAGAGCGAATGGCTCGATGAAGCTGAGATACGTGGCTACCAAAACGAAAACGTATCTCGACTCATATCCCACGCGTACCGCAACATACCCTATTACCGCGAGTTATTCCAAAAAAATGATCTCACTCCCCGGGACGTACAGAGTGTCGACGAACTCGAGAAAATTCCCGTACTAACCAAAGAGGACGTCCGAAATAATTGGCGAGGCATGGTTGATGAAACCGCAGACACTAAGCGGCTAATCCATCAACACACAAGTGGCAGTACTGGTACGGCCCTCGATTTTTATCATTCACGAGAGGCGATACAGTTTCAATGGGCCGTATGGTGGCGATTCCGCGAAAGGTTTGGTGTTCACTATCACGACCAGCCGTTGCACTGCGTTTTTACAGGCAAGCCTGTGGTGCCGCTGCATCAAAAGAAACCTCCGTATTGGCGATTTAACTTTCCAAGCAACCAATACGTGATGAATATGCAGCACATAGTCGAGGAGAACATTGATCAGATTTCTAAATTCCTTGGTCAGCATTCTTTCGAATACTACGTTGGCTATCCTTCGATTATCAACCAACTTTGTGAACTTCTGGAGAGGTGTTCTATCGAATTGGCAAGCAAGCCAAAATTTGTGTTTACAGGTGCCGAGAAATTGCTTTCATTTCAGCGTAAAACAATGGAACGAGTACTAGGAGCCCACGTCGTGGATCAATATGGGGCATCCGAAGGCTGTTGCAATGCCGCACGTTGTGAACAAGACGTATTTCATGAGGATTTTGAATTCGGGGTTTTGCGTACGGAAGAGGACCCGCGTCTTTCCCAAGGGCAAGCTAACGTCCTGGGGACCGGATTTGCGAACTATGCCATGCCCTTCATTAACTACCGCATTGGCGATGTGGTGACCATGCATGAGGGCAAATGTGACTGTGGGAGACATAGCCGTGTATTTTCTCAATTCGACGGTAGAATAGAGGAGTATATAACAACTCCTGAAAATCGTAGAATCGTACGTTTTGACTATATATTCAAAGACACGACTTCGATTCGAGAAGCACAGATTGTCCAGAGTAAACTTGGTGCCATTGTGATTCGTATTATCAAGCGGAAGCACTATTCAAAAGCAACCGAGGATAGCTTGCGGGCAGCAGTTCGAAAGTACATTAGCGAAACGTTACTTGTAGAATTCGAATATGTAACTGAAATCGAAAGAACAGCAACAGGCAAGTTCCGAGCTGTTGTTAACAATCTCAAGTAGAAAATTAGTGGTGTTACCCGACCTGCTTTCCATTTGCATCGCTAGTGGCATCCATTATGAGTGCAATTTATTTTCAATCCTCATCTCCACAAAGTTGACCCAAAGCAGCCATGCGTCAAATCAATCAAAACCTAAGAACGGGTGAATTGGTCACCCAAAATGTTCCTGACCCGATGGTGCGTCCGGGCGAGGTTCTTATTGCCAATGCGTTTTCACTCGTTTCGGCAGGGACCGAGAAAATGCTCCGAGACTTGGCAAAAAAGTCGTTACTTGGTAAGGCGCGTGCACGGCCCGATCAGGTGCGTCGAGTGCTTGAAAAAGTTCGAGGCGAAGGGCTGCTCAACACCATTAGACAAGTCCGCTCGAAATTGGACGACCCACTCCCGCTCGGATATTGCTCGGCGGGCATTGTGCTTGCCTGCGGCGAAGGGATACAGCATTTCAAGCCTGGAGATCGGGTGGCGTCGAATGGCAACCATGCCGAATTGGTTGCGGTGCCCAAAAATCTAACTGCCCACGTTGCCGACAACGTTCCGCTCGACCATGCGGCTTTTGCCGTATTGGGTTCGATCGCTTTGCAGGGCGTTCGATTGTCGAAGTGTACGTTGGGTGAAACAGTTTTGGTGGTTGGCCTGGGCTTGGTTGGGCAGGTGGCGGTTGCGTTGCTCAAAGCTGCCGGTTGCCGGGTTTATGGGACTGATCCTGATCCATCAAAATGCAAATTGGCCATTGAAATGGGTGCCGACGAAGCACGTCCCAACATGAGTGCGGCTAGTGTAGAACAGCAAACGGGCGGTTTGGGGGCAGACGCGGTGGTGATTACCGCGTCTACCAAGTCCAATGGTCCTATCGAACTGGCCGCCGCCGCCGTGCGTAAGAAAGGGCGGGTCGTGTTAATCGGAGTGATCGGACTCGAACTAGACCGGCGTCCGTTTTATTTTAAAGAAGCTGAGTTTGTTGTTTCCTGTTCCTATGGTCCGGGTCGATACGATCCGGAGTATGAGGAACATGGGCGAGACTATCCGGCCCCTTACGTTCGATGGACAGAACAGCGAAACATCCAAGCGGTTCTTGATATGATGGCCTGCGGCGAGCTGGATGTGACTCCGCTGATTTCTCACCGATTTACTCTTGATAGAGCCTCGGAAGCTTACGACCTGATCTCCAACAACAGCGAGCCCTATCTTGGCATCGTCATCGATTATCCAGGAATCACTTCGGAGAAAATCGAGCGTCGGTTGGAGTTCAAGTCCACGGCAACACGACAGGGTAAACAAAAAGTCGGCGTACTTGGCGCAGGTAACTTTGCGAAGATGATGTTGATCCCCGCTATTAAGCAGTGTGGACAATTCGAGCTTGGTACCATCTGCTCTGCGGGCGGCAATTCTGCGACGCACATGGCTCAGAAAATGGGATTCGGTGTTGCCACGACAGACGAGGGCAAAGTTTTTGACGATCCTACCATTGACACGGTATTTTCTGTCACGCGGCATGATTTGCATGCGCAACATGTGCTTCGGTCTTTGTCAGCAGGAAAAAACATTTTCGTAGAAAAACCACTTTGCTTGAACCTCCAAGAACTCGAGGAAATTGAATCGTGCCTGCTTGCAAAGCAGCCGAGTCCGATACTGATGGTGGGATTCAACCGCAGATTTTCTCCCGCGGCAAAGCAGATAAAAGACCTTTTTTCTAGTATCCAATCGCCGTTAACCATAGCGATTCGCTTCAATGCCGGAGACATTCCCGCAGATCATTGGACTCAGGATTTAGAGCAAGGGGGCGGTCGTATCATCGGTGAAGCATGTCATGCGATTGACCTGGCCACTTTTCTAGCCGGTTCGCCGCCCGTGCGAGTTTATTGCGAATCGGTAGCTGATGGTTCGCCTGAGAAAATCACCGATGACAGGTGTTTCATCACACTACGTCATGCGAACGGAAGTGTGAGCAGCATTGGTTATCTGGCAGGTGGCGACAAGAGCTTTCCCAAAGAGCGGGTTGAAGTATTTGGTGGCGGTCGAGTGGGAGTCATCGATGACTTCTGTTCCACGACAATGTGTTCTGGTGGAAAGGCGACCACCCAAAAAATGAAAATGGACAAAGGGCATCAAAACGAAATTCGTGCGCTGGCCAGTGCTCTAAAAAATGACGGTGAGCCACCCATTTCGTGGGAGGATTTACGCGGAGTCACCCTTGCTTCGATTCTTGCTGTTCAGAGCCTTCGAGACGGTTTTCCGCATGATATTTCGAGTACCCACTGAAAGAAGTACGAGACGTTCGATGTCCACTCATCCTATCATTATCATTGGTGCGGGAGATCACTCTCAAGTACTCATTGATGCGCTGCAACTCACCAATCACGAGATTTTGTACCTGACCGATGTCATGGCTGAAAAACATGGCCAGTCGATTCTGGATGTCCCTATTTTAGGTGACGATAAAATTATATTGAATCACGCTCGCGACGAGATTCAACTTGTCAATGGGACCAGCTCGACCGATCGACCTACTTTGCGTCAGAAAATATATGAAACTTGGACTTCCCAGGGCTACCAATTTTCAAACGTCATTCATCCTAGCTCTATTCTTAGTCCGAATATCCATATCGGCCATGGTGTGCAGATTTTGGCTGGTGCTATTGTGCAATCGGGGGCTTCGCTTGGCGACAATACCACCCTTAACACTGGATCGCGAGTGGACCATGGTTGCGTCCTTGGCAACCATACTCAAATTGCGCCAGGTGCCACGATATGCGGTCAAGTGCGTATAGGAGATGCCTGTCATATCGGGGCGGGGGCAACGGTCATTCAGGGTGTGACTATTGGTAACGATTGTGTGATCGGAGCCGGATCGGTAGTCATCCGCGATATTCCCAATGGCTCGAAAGTCGTTGGCGTTCCATCACGACCCATTCGCTAGCAGATAATTTCAAACATTCATAGACCCGGGTTAATACGGCATGTCCAAAAGAATTCTCGATCTAGTTGTTGCCTTGGCGATGCTCCTTCCATTGCTGCCCATCTTGGTAATTGTTGCTGTCATTCTTCGGTTCACCGGAGAAAGGCACGTCTTTTACATCCAGTCCCGACGGGGCAAGGGGGGGGAGGTGTTTGGGTTGATTAAGTTTGCCACGATGGTGGTTGATAGCGAAAATATTGGATCCAAAGATATCACGGTAAAAAACGACCCGCGTGTTTTGCCTTTTGGTCGGATCCTTCGGAAAACAAAAATCAACGAGCTCACACAGTTATTGAATGTGTTGAAAGGTGACATGAGCATTGTTGGCTGGCGGCCACTCATGCAGGCTGGCTTGGATTGTTATTCGGAGGAAGTTCGGCAAAAACTATTCAAGATAAAGCCTGGGCTAACAGGGATTGGCTCGATCATGTTTCGTGACGAAGAGCATATTTTGCACCTTAGTGATAAACCTCACGAAGAATGTTATCGACTGGATATTATGCCCTATAAAAGTGAATTGGAAGTTTGGTATACACAGAAGCAATCCATTGGGTTAGACATCAAAATTATTCTGGCCACCGCCATTGCAGTCTTGATGCCTTCAAGCAGTTTTTACTTGAAGATGTTTCCCGATTTGCCGTCTTTGGATGAATCGAGCGAGATTACTCGCATTCGTAGGCTTCAACCGAATGAATCGACTACGTGAATTTGAGCAATGTTTTTGATCTGATTCGACACATGGGGCCTGCTTGGGCGGCCTATCGACTGCGCCGTTGGGTTTTGCATCGCATCGGTTGGGAGCGAATGCGAATGCCCGCTCGGCCTTGGGGGCATTGGCCGCTTGCTTGGTTGCTGCGTCATGAAGTACCCAACGAACCTCAAGCCTATTGGGAATATCGTCGACAGCGCAGCGAGGGTTTTTTCTTTGCGCCGAGTGATCGCCCAAAGTATTCCGAAATACTTCGCAATCTGGATTCGCAATCTGGGAATTCATCTTCGAGTTGGTGCCAACAACGTCTGGAAGAAATTGAGTCAGGAAAGATTCGTTTCTTCCGTCACCATCTTTGGCAAACTGGTTGGCCTCCTAAGTGGGGTGAGAATGCACGGGACGGTAGGAGTGCGCCAGG
The DNA here is from genome assembly GCA_029259945.1 of Planctomycetota bacterium. Lineage (GTDB taxonomy): Bacteria > Planctomycetota > Planctomycetia > Pirellulales > Lacipirellulaceae > Bythopirellula. The sequence continues at coordinate 381,541 of JAJDEF010000022.1, read as the reverse complement.
AGATGCCCATTTTAGCCAGATTGGTGATTTCTCGGTCGGCGACATCAAACTCATTTGGGAGTTGAATCGGTTTGCCTTTGCTTTCGATTTGGTGCGAATTTACTGGCGAACAGGCAACGAGACTGCGCCGCGATTATTTTGGGAAGCATTTGAGGACTGGTACGAAAATAATCCGCCCAATCAGGGTATCAATTGGAAATGTGGACAGGAAATCACATTTCGTCTGATGGCGTGGTGTTTCGCCCTCTGGGCGTTTTGGGACAGTGCCCACACCACTGCCGAACGTGTGGGCAAGCTAGTTCAAGCAATCGGAATTTCAGCGCACCGTATCGACGCGAACATCGCTTATGCTTTAAGCCAAAACAATAACCACTCGGTATCTGAGGCCGTCGGTCTATGTACGGTGGGGCTACTCTTCCCCGAATTCAAGTCCAGCGATCGTTGGTGTAAAACAGGAAAAGCGGCACTAGAGAGAGAGGCCCAACGTCTGGTTTTCGACGATGGCGGATTCTCGCAATACTCCGCCAATTACCACCGGTTAATGTTGCACGACTACTTATGGATTTTGAAGCTGGGTGAAATCAATAACATGCAGTTTTCTGAATCGCTTCAGCAGCGGATTCAAAGGGCGGGGGATTTATCGTTTCAGCTCCTCGATTCTTCGAGCGGCGGAATGCCAAGATACGGTGCCGATGATGGTTCTTTGATCCTGCCACTCAGCGAGAGTGACTACTGGGATTTCCGTCCTGCCGTGCAACTGACACGTTGGATTCTCAATCGTCAAAGATCTTTTGCCAGTGGCCCCTGGGACGAGGATCTTTTATGGATTTCTGGCGAAGAGGCTCTCAACGCTCCTTTAAGCATCGAATCTGCATCCGATCTTCAAGCCGAGCAAGCAGGTATTTATGCCTTAAGGGGTAAGCAAGGGCACGCTTTCCTGCGCAGCGGAAAGTATCGGTTTCGACCAAGCGATGTTGATCTGCTGCACGTCGATCTCTGGTGGAAGGGTACCAATGTTGCCATTGATCCCGGAACCTACAGTTATAATGCAGAGGGTCGTTGGGGAAACAATCCTCTAAGGGCCGGGAAATACCACAATACCGTACAAGTTGGCCAGAAAAATCAGCCCCGGCTTGCGGGCAGATTTCTTGTTTTGCCGTGGCCAGAAAGCGAGGTCGATGTTTTTGTACGTACTCCAGACGGTCATCTGGCGGCCACAGCAGCGATCTCGAGCTTTTCACGCAGTGCTCATGTCGAAGTCGAGCGTCGGCGTGTTATAATACAGGTTCTCGATGACAATTGGCTTGTCCTGGATCAGGTCGATACCAAGCAGCCAGACGATGCGATTTTGCATTGGTTGCTATGCGATTCGAAGTATGATTTGGACGTGGAAGAACGGCGTTTGAGTTTAGAACTTACCCCTGGAAAGTACCACCTTCGCTGGGGTGTACTCAACGGACAACTGGGTAACTGTGCGTTAATTCGAGGAGACAAAGATAGCCCTCGAGGTTGGAGTAGCCCTGCCTATTGGAGTAAAGTGCCGGCCCTATCGCTGTCCCAGAATGCCTATGGCAACCGAGTTCTGTATTATTCATGGTTCAGCCCACACGATTCAGAGATCGCAGTTCATGACGGACAGATCGATATCTCGTTTGGCGGGTCGGTTTTGTGTGGCAAACTGGAAAACGATTCTCAGAAAGATCTGAGGCTAAAAGTCACACTGACCGGTTCAGTTCACGCAAGGCTGGATTGGCCTCAGACTTAAAAGATGGGATCGATAGACTCTGCGTGGTTGTCTCATCACTCAACCCGATAACTTCTCGTCCGCATCTATTTTTTTATTCTCCTACTGAACCCGTTCTAAAATTCATGCATTGCCTGCTTATCCACCAAATGTTTGCTGCGTCGAACGAGGGCGGCGGAACTCGCCACTTTGAATTCGCGCGTTATTTTGTTGAACAAGGCGATCAATTTACCGCCATTGCCAGCGATGTGAGCTACCTTCATGGAAAACGCACCAGTAAACCACGCGAGGAAATCGTTGAAGGGGTTCATATTTGCCGCGTTGCTACGCCGGCGGTGCTCCACAAAAATTTCTTTTGGCGGGTAGTCGCCTTTGTTGGTTTTATGCTGAAATCCTTTTTCGCTGGATGGCGGTACGGGAAGCACGCAGATATTATTATGGGGACGAGCCCTTCGCTTTTTCAGGCCTTTGCTGCTTCGATGGTGGCGAGATTTCGCCGCAAGCCGTTCTTGCTCGAAATACGTGATATTTGGCCTGATTTTGCCATCGACATGGGCATACTGAAATCTCGTACTCTGATATTTATTGCCCGACGCCTGGAAAATTATTTGTACAGGCACGCTCGGCATATCGTGGTTAATTCTCCTGCCTACGTCGATCACTTGGTAAACAAGGGAATTGCCAAAGAAAAGATATCCCTGATTTCGAACGGGGTTGATCCCGATATGTTCGACCCCTCGCTGGATGGTGCTTCGTATAAAAAACAGCATCAGTTGGATGGTAAGTTTATTGCTGTTTATGCAGGAGCTATAGGTCCTGCTAATGACATTCAGACGATTGTACGTGCAGCGGAAATTCTAAAAGACGATTCTGATATCCATTTTGTAATCGCAGGTGACGGCAAGGCTCGTCACGAAATCGAGCAGATGGTCGATCAGCTGAAGCTCACGAATGTTTTGTTACCAGGAGTGATTCCAAAGTCGGAAATGGCAACTCTCTTGGGCGCATCTGATGTGTGCATGGCAACGCTGATGAACGTGCCCATGTTCAAGACAACCTATCCCAATAAAGTTTTTGACTACATGGCTGCGGGTCGACCAACGATCCTTGGCATCGACGGGGTGATCCGCGAGGTGATTGAGCAAAGTAACGGGGGAGTTTTTGTCCCTCCCGGCGACCCCCAGCAATTTGCCAAAGCTGTTTGTAAGCTGAAAGACAATCCGACGACTTGCCAAGAGATGGGTAGTTACGCGAGGAAATTTGTGAAAGAGCATTTTAATCGTAAGGAGCATGCCCAGTCATTTCATGCGTTGATAGCTAGATTACTAGATCATTGACATGCCGTGCGCCATGGCAGAGCCGAATCGCTACGTCGTTCGCATCTTAGCTAGAATATAGAATATGCTACACTTGGCGTATTCGAGCAGATAATCGCGGATCAGACCCGCCCTTCGATAAACCAAAGGACAACCGATGAGTACGAGTTGCAACACTTCGAGCGGTCTCGTAAAGGGTGACCAGCCGGTCTCTGCCAACCCGCTGACGGGGAAACAATACCCAATTCCGACCAAGATTGACGATCGGGACAAGATCGAACAGTTTCTTCAGCTAAATCAGGGTAAGCCTGTGGTTGTGGTTCAAGGGCTAGGGTTTGTCGGCGCTGTGATGTCTGTTGTTGTTGCAAATGCCTTGACAGAAGAATACGCAGTGATCGGCGTCGATTTGCCGAGTGAAGCTTCCTATTGGAAAATCCAGGTGATCAACGAGGGAGTTTTTCCCGTTGTATCTTCCGATCCAAAAGTCGAAGAATTCTACAACAAGGCCAAGGGGAAAGGGAATCTTCTCGCTACCTGCGATCCATTCTGCTATTCGGTGGCTGATGTCATCGTTGTGGACATCAGTCTCGACGTGCAAAAAGAGAGTGGCGATGCGGGTAAACTTCAAAGTTATGATGTCGACCTCTCAGGCTTCAAAGCGGCGATGCGAGCCATAGGCGATCGATGCAAAGAAGATTCCTTGCTTCTCGTCGAGACGACCGTGCCTCCGGGAACTTGCGAGAAGGTGGTAACCCCCATCATCCGCGCAGGCCTTGAGAAACGAGGCAAAAGCACGGACAAAATTATGATCGGGCACTCCTACGAAAGGGTCATGCCCGGTCCCGAGTACATCAATTCCATCCAGAATTTCTACCGTGTTTTTTCTGGAATCGACGAGAAAAGCGAGGCTGCGGCAGAAGCTTTTCTACGCACAATCATCCGGACCGACGAGTATCCGCTCACCAAACTAAAAAATACCAACTCGACCGAGATGGCGAAGGTGCTTGAGAATTCTTATCGAGCGATGAACATCGCCTTTATTGTTGAATGGTCGAGATTTGCCGAAGAGGCTGGAGTTGATTTATACGAAGTGGTCGATGCCATACGAATGAGACCGACCCACAGCAATATGATGTTCCCGGGAATCGGAGTAGGGGGCTACTGCTTAACCAAAGACCCTCTTTTAGCCAGTTGGGCAAAGAAGAATCTGTTTGAGTCTGATAGTGGGCTTCCTCAGAGTGAGACGGGAGTGGAAATCAATGATCAGATGCCCAAGTTTGCTTTCGATTATTTGGTTAAGCGTTACGGCAAGAATCTAAGCGGTAAAAAAGTCCTGATGCTTGGCGTTTCATATCGCAGCGATGTGGGAGATACTCGCTATACGCCTGTCGAACTTCTCTACGAATGCCTGAAACAAGCCGGCTGTGTCATTTCTCTCCACGATCCTTACGTCCAATTTTGGGAAGAACAAAACCTCGACATTGAACAAGACGTACAAAAGCTACTAGAAAATCAACAAGACATCATCATTTATTGCACTTCTCATAGCTCGTATAAAGACAATGTCCAGATGCTTGAGAGCATCAAAGGGCAGGGGCAGTTACTTGTTTACGATACCATCGGTATACTGAGTGTCGAAGAAATCACCTCCCTCCGGGAGAAGCATGCCGTTGTCGTGCTAGGGCGTGGTGATATATAGACAACTTTTGATGTTTATGCCACGAATGAACCCGAGGGCAAGCATTTTTCGGTGAAATGCGGGCGTCCTCGGTCCTTGGGTTACACGGCAGTCAATCGCATCTTGTTTTTGAACAGCGAATGGAAAAAAGCTATGAAAAAAGTTCTCATCATCGGCGGCGCAGGGTTCATTGGCATGAACATTGCGAGGCACCTTGCCAAACGAGACGGGTACAAGATTACCCTTGCCGATAATTTCTTTCGCGGGAATAAAGATGCCGAGCTTGAAAAGTTCACTAGCGAGAATGGAATCGACGTCATCGAAGGTGATCTGACCGATCCTTCTCTCTACAGTAAATTCGACAATGACTACGATTATGTGTACATGCTCGCTTCGGTGGTAGGCGTCGACTACACCACAAGCATGCCCAACGAAATCATCCGAATTAACACGGCATTGATTTTCAATACGCTTGAGTGGCTGAAAACAACCCAATGTAAGAAAACACTGTTTACCTCTACGAGTGAATGTTATGTGGGCGCGATTGAAGCGTTTGGCTACACCGTTCCGACGCCCGAAGATATTCCGCTTTGCATTCAGGATATTGGCCATCCTCGATTTACTTATGCCACCACCAAAATGCTGGGTGAGTCTGGGTTTATCAATTATGCGAGAGTCTTCGATTTTGATAGCGTGATCGTCCGATATCACAACGTCTATGGGCCTCGCATGGGATTTAAGCATGTGATTCCGCATATTATTCAACGTTTCCTGAATAACGAAAATCCGTTTCAGGTTTACGGGCACGACCAAACTCGTTCGTTTTGCTACATCGACGACGCCGTTCAATCCACCGTTTTGGCCATGGAGCAGGAAGACGAAAATGGCGAGATTTACCATATTGGGACGATGGAAGAGATTACCATCGGCGAGTTGATTCGCTATACCGGTTCGTTGATGAATTATGAAGGCGAGTACGAAAATGCTCCCACTTACCCAGGATCCGTGTCGAGACGTTGCCCCGACATCACTAAGGCCACAGAACGATTGGGTTACGAGCCGAAAGTGAATTGGAAGGAAGGCCTTAAGAAAACGGTCGATTGGTACGTTGAATATATCCAATCGGGTAAAGAGCTTCACGAATCGTTCTACGACAATAAGTCGAAAAGCTGAGCAGAGGGCATCGGCATTCAATCGAGTTTTAATTAGGAAATTGTACTGAATGGCTGAGAGCAAAGAAGAATTCCCTTTTATTCCCCTTTGCGGTCCCCACATTGGTGGAAACGAGTGGGAGTATGTTAAGGAATGTCTCGATACGCATTGGGTATCTTATGTGGGCTCATTCGTAGACCGGTTTGAAAATGACCTAGCAAAAGTCACCGGCACGCAGCACTGTGTCGCAACGAATTCAGGGACGTCTGCCCTCCACTTGGCTTTGATTCTCTTCGGCGTAGAGCCGGAGTCTGAAGTCATCATGCCGGCAATTAGTTTTGTTTCGCCAGCAAATGCCATTCGATATTGCGGCGCTTGGCCTACGTTTATTGACGTTGATCCGGCAACTTGGCAGATCGATCTTAACAAGTTGACAGACTTTTTGGAGAACGGTTGCGAGCGTAATCGTTCTGGTAAGTTAATCAACCGGCAAACGGGGCGCTATATCTCTGCTTTGCTTCCCGTACATTTGTTCGGAGGCATGGTAGAGGTTCAGCCGATTGCTGATTTGGCTGCTCGCTTTGAATTACCATTAATCGAAGACGCGGCCGAATGTTTAGGAGCTACGTACCGAGGGCGACCAATCGCTGCGCCGATCGAGGGACTTGACCCCAAGCAGCGCATCGTCATTACGAGCTTTAATGGCAATAAAATTGTCACAACCGGAGGGGGTGGCGCCCTGATGTGTGACGACCAGCAAACAGCCGCCCGAGCCAAGCATATCAGTACAACCGCCAAGACCGATCCAGTAGAATTTCATCACGATGTGGTTGGTTACAACTACCGACTATCCAATGTATTAGCCGCCATTGGTGTGGGACAGTTGGAACTACTGGATCAATACATTCAAAAGAAACAGAATATCGCGCATCGCTATGAAAAGGCATTTGCCGAGGTTGAGGGCATCGAAATAGCACCAGAAGTTGAATCCGTCGAAAGCACGTATTGGATGTATACTGTTCGTATCAACGGAAAATCACGAAAACTGGTTGATTGGCTCCTAGAACGCAATGTGCTGGTTCGTCCGATTTGGTACCCGGTGGCTCGACTTCCCGAATTTGAAAATAACTGCTTCAGCTATGCCGTCGAGTTTTCGGAGCAACTGTATCAATCGGCAATTAGCATTCCTTGCAGTGTTGCGTTAGAAGAGAAGCAACAATCCTGGGTTATTGATCTCATTAAGCAGTGGATGACTGACGGCAGTAAATCATGACAAGAATCTTCGAAAACAAGAAAATCTGTGTTGTCGGACTGGGGTATATCGGATTGCCAACGGCTGCCGTACTTTCGTCGCGAGGTTATGATGTCCACGGTTTTGAAGTCAATCCCAAGGCGGTTGAGATTATCAATTCTGGCAGGGCGCACGTAGTTGAGCCCGATCTCGACATTCTGGTCCGGGCTGCGGTTCAGACGGGCAAGCTTAAGGCAGCGACCGAGCCGGCACCTGCTGACATTTTTATCCTTTGTGTGCCGACGCCTTTTCAAGGCGAATATGAGCCCGACCTCTCGTATGTCCGAAAGGCCACGGAGACGATTTGCCCTTTGATTCAAAAAGGCAACCTCATCATTTTGGAAAGCACAAGCCCGCCTGGCACCACGGAGATGGTTGCCGAAGTAGTTGCCCAAAAGACGGGACTTACGAAAGACGAGGTCCATTTTGCCCACGCGCCCGAGCGTGTGCTGCCCGGCAAGATTCTGCGCGAAGTGGTCGAGAACGACCGCATCATCGGCGGCCTCGACGATGCAGCAACAGAGGCTTGCGCTGAGTTCTACCGGACGTTCGTTTCAGGCGAACTCCATCTCACCAACGCCCGCACCGCCGAAACGGCTAAGCTGGTCGAAAACGCTTTTCGCGACGTAAACATCGCCTTTGCCAACGAGCTATCCACATTTTCCGAAGAGCTTGGGTTGGATGTGTGGCGCGTCATTGAACTGGCCAACAAGCATCCACGCGTAAATATTCTTTCGCCTGGTCCCGGAGTTGGCGGGCATTGTATCGCGGTCGATCCTTGGTTTTTGGTTCATGCAAGTCCCAAAAGTACGCCGTTGATTCGCATGGCTCGAGAAGTCAACGAGAAAAAGCCTCACCAGGTAGTCGAGCGAGTTATTCGCCGTGCCAAACGCTTCAAAGAGCCGACCATCGCTTGCCTGGGCCTTGCTTACAAACCCGATATCGATGATCTCCGCGAATCCCCAGCAGTAACCATTGTTGACGCCTTGATCGAGCGCAAGATTGGCAATATCAAAGTGGTCGAGCCGTACATCGATTCGCACGATCGTTACGAACTATCGTCATTAGAAGAAGCTTTAACAGCAGCCGATATTGTTGTCGTGCTCGTTGCCCACCGTCCTTTCAAATCGATTCCTCCCCATCTCCTTGCCGAAAAAACTCTTATCGACGTCTGTGGTGCGCTACGAGACTAGCTTATCCGTAGGGTGGGTAGTTCTATCGGCGGAACAACTTTTAAGCATCCACCAGCCAAAGTTGCCGATTGGTTCAACCACCGTCATAGGACTAAGAAACGAAAAAAACGATGCACCGAATTGCTGTATTCATGGGAACCCGTCCTGAGGCCATCAAGATGGCCCCGGTCATTGCGGCCCTTTCACAAGCCGAAGATATGCGTCCGATTGTTGTGTCGACTGGTCAACACCGCGAAATGCTGGCGCAGGTGGTCAACTTGTTCAATATCCAAGTCGATCACGATCTCGATGTGATGCAACCTAACCAGACGCTGGCATCGCTTAGCGCGCGTCTGATGACGTCGATCGACCAATTGCTCGAAGCAGAAAAACCCGATATGGCCTTGGTTCAAGGCGATACGACGACGGTGCTGGTTGCTTCGCTCGCCTGTTTCTATCACCGCATCCCAATTGGGCACGTTGAAGCCGGGTTGCGCACAGGGAACATCTGGTCGCCGTTTCCCGAGGAAGCAAACCGTAAGCTAGCCAGTAATCTGGTGACCTTGCACTTCCCGCCCACTCAACTGAGCCAGCAAAATCTTCTCGACGAGCGTGTCGCCAACGACCGGATTGTGGTGACAGGCAACACCGTGATCGACGCACTCCACATGGAAATTCAAAAACAGAAGAGCGAAGAGGTACGCGGCGAGATTGACAAGCATTTAGGCTCGCTATTGGGCGCAGATTGGCAGACGAAGCCGTTCGTGCTAATCACGGGGCATCGACGCGAAAACTTTGGTGGTGGGTTCGAGCAGATTTGCCAGGCGCTGGGAACCTTGGCCAATCGCTTTGGTGATCACCAGTTTATCTACCCGGTGCATCTCAATCCCAACGTCCAAGGTCCCGTTTACAAACAGTTGGGCGATTTTGAAAATATCAAGCTGATACCGCCGCAGGACTACCGGTATTTTGTCGCTTTGATGAATGCTTGCCAGTTGGTGCTCACCGACTCTGGTGGTGTGCAAGAGGAGGCCCCAGGGCTGGGTAAGCCTGTGCTAGTGATGCGAGACACGACCGAGCGCCCCGAGGGCGTGTATGCCGGTACTGTCAAACTCATCGGCACCGACGCTGAAACAATCGTCACCAATGTCGCTCAGCTACTGACCGACCCATCCGCCTATCAGGCAATGTCGGAAGCAGTAAATCCCTACGGCGATGGGCAGGCCTCTTTGCGGATTGTCGAAGCGATTAGAAAACACTTGGCGTAAAGCCAGCTTGTGCTTAGGTTCTTAAAAAATGTGTTCTTGCGAGCCTTGAGCCTGAGTACACTGGAGCGTTCTATTCTTCAGTGTTGGAGAAGTGGATTTTTACGTTGATTCTAACTGGGGCCGGGTTCACTCTGCGGCAAGATGAATGAGCAAGAAAACTATCCTGGTTGCGGGTGGAGGCGGGTTTATAGGGGGGCATTTAGTAGCATCTCTGCGTAACGAAGGCCACCAAATTCGTTGCGTTGACGTCAAGCCAACTGAACAGTGGTATCAGGTTTTTGGCGATACCGAAAACGTGGTCGCCAACCTCAAGGACCGTCAGGTATGTCAAGCGGCCTGTGCAGGCGTCGACGACGTCTACAATCTCGCAGCGGACATGGGCGGCATGGGCTTTATCTCAAACAACAAAGCTCTTTGTATGCTTTCGGTGCTCATCAACACCCACCTCCTTCAGGCAGCTGTCGATTGTAGAGTTAGCCGGTTCTTCTACTCCAGCTCGGCGTGCGTTTATAACGGCGACAAACAGGTGGACGAAGATGCCGTCCCACTCAAAGAAGAAGATGCCTATCCAGCCATGCCCGAAGATGGTTACGGTTGGGAGAAACTTTTCTCAGAGCGCATGTGCCGTCATTTCCGTGAGGACTACGGCCTGTATACTCGCGTCGCTCGCTTCCACAATGTTTACGGCCCGTCTGGCACCTGGGAGGGTGGCCGAGAAAAAGCGCCTGCTGCCCTCTGCCGTAAGGTAATCAACGCTGTGGAAACCGGTGAGAGCGAAATAGAAATTTGGGGCGATGGCAGGCAAACCCGTAGCTTCATGTATGTCGATGATGTGGTGACCGGTATCTGTAAAATCATGGATAGCGACATTCTAGAACCCATCAATCTGGGATCAGACGAGTTGATCACCATCAACGGCTTGGCCGACATGATCGAAGAGATTGCCGGAACCAAGTTGGGACGCACCCACAACCTTTCTGCTCCCAAGGGAGTCAACGGCCGCAACAGCGACAACTCGCTCATCCAACAACACCTCGGCTGGGCGCCTAGCATTAAGCTCCGAGATGGGATGCAAAAGACCTACGATTGGATCCGCAGCGAATATCTCAAAAAGCAGACGGTTTAGCAGCCGCTCGCGGATTAAGCTCCGGGTGCCGGTGTGACCGATTTGGCCACTTTCTTCGCCTTTTTGGTTTCTGGATCGACCACGTAGGTACCAGAGGGACCGACCAATTTCACAGCCGGAAAGCCTGAAGCTTGGGCTGCTGCCCACAGGGCCAGCGGATCGAGCGTCTTCTTTTTCTGAGGGGTCACAATCGCCAGGTCGGCTTTGACGTTGGTACGAACTTGGGTCACCCCCTTCACGGTATACAGCTTGCTGGCCACTGATTTTGCACAGTGGGAACAATGCATGTCACCGACGTAAATGACCGTTTCGGTCGGCGCCATCTTTAGCTTTGCTTTGGCTTGTATGGTTTGAGGCACCACCACCGCAGGCCCCTCGGCCTCAACAGCCGAAGTCATCATTGCTAGGGCTAATAGTAGCGGTAGGGTTGAGAGTTTCATTCGGCTAGGCATAGTCAATCCTTGGTAAGTTGCAAAAGTCGTTGAGAGTACGGTGATTAGCGGCGAACATACAGGCCTGTGGCGTCGACGACCATCATGCCGCCCGCCACGACTCGGGCACTGCCGCGCACGACTACCGTATCGTTGGCACTCACCTCGAACAATTCACGGACATCCATTCGCAAGACGCCGCCTTTTTCGTCCACAAAACGGACCATCGCCAATAGTTCTGAGTTATCGGCAGCATGGGCCTCACAGAATGCACACTCCTCGCCAGGAGCATGCGAGTGGCCGCTTTCTTCGTTCTCGACGACTGCTTGTGGGTCTGACAAAAAGAAGGCCGCCTGATTGGTTGCGAACGGAAAATCGGGTTGGGTTTCTTGCCACGGATTTGCCAGTCCACCAATTTTTCCTACTAGCACGACCTCGATCGCTTCGGTTGTTTTTGTGACTGCCTCATGGGCATGCTCATGTCCGGCATGGTCGTGCCCAGCATGGTCATGTCCTTCGTGTTCGTCATGGGCGTGCTCCTCGTGATCTTCGCCTTCGTGTTGCTCATGCTCGGCATGTTCTTCTTCAGTGTGCTGCTCTGATTCGCCCAAGAGTGCTGCCCGGACTTCGGGGATTAGTTGAGCCCCGTCTGGCTCGTCGGCCATGGTTAGCAGAGGACGATATTTGGCCACTAATGCGGCATCAGCGCCAGAACCAGACTGACTGCAGCCTGAAAGGCTGGCAAGCGTCAGTAAGCCCATTAGAAGGCCGAGCGGGCAGATGAGACGCGACATGGGATTTCCTTAGGTAGGTAGAAGGGCGGGAGGCAAAAAACGGGGATTTTGCCCGTGATGAGGGAATATGGCACTCCTCATAGCCGTATTTTGACATTTTGGCAGCAACTGTAAAGGCGAATCCACCTCGCCCCACTTGGTCTACGTAAACAGGGGGGCCTTGGTTCAGTTCGGCAACAGGAAGATTTTTCGTAACTTCTCGCCAAGATGCTCAGTCTACAGGCGAAATCCTTCTTAGAAGCCTTGCTTGCCGAAGGCCAGCACTTGCGTGAATTTAGTCAATTTTTCGTGCCCGACAGACCTGTCGGGCTACCAGTCCTGAGTTGGAGGGCGAAAGCCATGTTCAAAAAAATGATCCTAGGTATTGTCGGAATTTCTGCATTAGGTGGCCTATTGCTAGGCAGCAACGCCATGAGTTACCTCACCACCTCTTGCGAGCGGCTTTCGCAGTCGGTCGAGGATAGTGTCCCCGTGGAGTTCCAGATCGACCGTGCTCGAAAAATGGTCCGCGACCTGGAACCTGAAATCCGGCGTTCGATGCATGTCATCGCTAAGGAAGAGGTTGAGGTAGAGCAACTCGATCAGCGAATCGGAAGCAGCGAAACAAAATCGGAAAAAGAGAAATCTCAGATCATGCGTCTCCAGGCAGATTTACAAACCGGCAAGTCGGCTTTTCGATATGCGGGTCACCAATACACGGCCAACGAGGTGAAGCAAGACTTGGCTCGTCGCTTTGCTCGCTATAAGACCACCGACGCCACCCGTGGCAGCTTACGCGATATGCGTGATGCACGACAACGCAATCTGGAAGCGGCGCGCAAAAAGCTTGCTGCGATGATGAGTTCGCAACGGCAATTGCTTGTCGAGGTCGAGAATCTTGAAGCCAAGTTAAAATTGGTCGAAGTGGCACAAGCCTCGAGCGACTTGCAACTAGACGACAGCCAGCTCGCGCGAGCCAAGGGACTGATTGTCGACATTCGTGCCAAGCTTGATGTCGCTGCGAAGTTGGCGGATGCCGACACCAGCTTCCAGGACGAGATCCAACTCGATGCGCCGGCTCCAGAAAATATTTCTGAGCAAGTGGCCGAGTATTTTCTTGGCCGGGGAACTGAGCAGGACGCTCTCGAATTCGCCAGTTTGACTGGCAATTAAGTTGGCGTGACGTGCGATGGTCGTCGCAACGGCCATCGCTTTTCGGTTTGTCTTTCGAGGTTGGTAAATCGATGATGTTTCCCACATGGCGTCTCAAAATACATGAAGCCCGCTTTGCAGTCCAGCAAGGACGCTGGGAAGAGGCTTCTGCGCTGCTGGGCGAAGAAACATTGCGTGATTTCCTGCCTGCCAAGCGACTCTCTATAGAGGTGGCGTCGCATCTGATGCGGCGAGCGGAACAACGTTTTGAGCGTGGCGATAGCGCGGCTGGCTGGAACGACCTCCAGCAAGCAACTCAACTCGGCGGCAGCGATCAGCAAATAGCACAGCTTCGAGAAGATCAGGCTCGGCGTGGACTCGATCGGGTTCGACATCTTCTCAGGTTTGGAGAAACGACTTTGGCCAAACAACAGATAGCCCGACTCGAAAAGCGACAACTAGGTGGACAGGAGCGCCGAGCATGGAAGCTCGTCGTTCAGCTTATTTCGCAAGCAAAAGAACTCGCCCAGCAAGGCAAGACGACCAAGGCGGTTGAGTGCCTTGAGCGAGCGACTCGGCTCGTGTCCGATCCGAGCGATCCGCTCCATGCTGAATTCGGTTCACGCATCGCACTGCTTCAGGAACAGGCCGCTAAGTTACGCAGTTTATCGACACAGCTCCACCAGGAGGTCACAGAGCAATCGTGGACACGTGTGCAAAAAACGGCTGAAGCTATGTTAGAATTAGCTCCTGAGCACCAGGCCGCTCGTCGCGCGCGACGAGCGGCCTGGAAGGCCGTGGGGTTGGATGCTACCAAGTTGCGGTGTAGTAGCGACCGGCCAGCCACGGCAAGCACTCACGCTTGGACTTCCTCTGCGGATGTAGACACGATGACCATCGATCGAAAATCAGGAAAGCGCGTGGTTGCGTGGATCGACGGGGTAGGCGGGTATCTCCTTTGCCTCGGCGAGGAGATTCTGTTGGGCCAGCCTTCGACGGGTGGCGCGGATATTCCTTTTTTGGCCGACCTATCGCGGCGGCATGCCTCCCTCCGCCGCGATGGGGAGGCCTATGTGCTCACCCCAATTCATCGGGTGAGTCTTGATGGAGTGCTCATCACAGGGCCGACGGTTTTGTCCCCTGGGGCGATTATCGAGCTTGGCGATTCTGTTCGCTTAAAGTTCGACCGGCCTCATGCACTCAGCGCAACTGCTGTACTCACGGTCGAATCACATCACAAAACCGAACCTGCCGTCGATGGCATCGTTCTGATGGCAGACAGTTGTATTGTGGGCCCGCAACTCCATAGCCACATTGGTTGTCGAGGCTGGAAAGACGAGTTGCTAGTATTTCGCCGTGGCGATGATCTGCATCTGCGCTCGACCGCAGAATTGGAAATCGATGGCGAAGCCTGTGGTTGTGAAAGCGTGATCGCCGGCAACTGCCGGGTTGAAGGCGAAAGCTTTGCACTGAGTTTTGAGGAAATATGAGGGTCGAGAGTGAAAAGTTGGAAGCTAACAACGAACACCCCGAGCAGTTAGAATTGAACTAGGCAAAAAATACCGTGTTCACGCTTGAAACAGAATTACCTATGACCAAACCGTCCGCCGAACCTGAGCCTGACAAGCGACCCAAGGCGGCGGTGCGCTATACCTATGCTAGCGGTTCGCGGCCGTTGCCTGGGTATACGATCAAACGGGGTGTTGGTCGCGGTGGATTTGGCGAGGTTTACTTTGCTGTCAGCGATGCGGGTAAAGAGGTCGCTCTCAAGCTTATTCGGCGTAATCTTGAGGTCGAGCTTCGCGGCGTGACTCAATGCCTCAATCTCAAACACCAGAATCTCATCGCACTCTACGACATTCGTACCGATGAGTACGAAGACCGTTGGGTGGTGATGGAATTTGTCGCGGGCGAGTCGCTTGATGACGCGATCGATCGGCATCCCCAGGGTATGCCGGTTGAATTAGCCACGCAGTGGTTTATCGGCATAGCAACCGGCGTGGCTTATCTTCACGATCATGGCATCGTTCACCGTGACCTCAAGCCGGCGAACATTTTTTTGGACGAGAGTACCGTCAAAATTGGCGACTACGGTCTCTCGAAGTTTATCTCTTGCAGCCGGCGTAGTGGGCAAACCGAAAGCGTGGGCACGGTTCACTACATGGCCCCAGAGATTGCCAACGGACGCTACGGCAAAGAAATCGATACTTACGCCTTAGGAATCATTCTTTACGAGATGCTTACTGGTCACGTGCCGTTTGAAGGTGAGAGCGTCGGGGAAGTGCTGATGAAGCATCTCACGGCCGAGCCCGATTTGAGCGTTCTTTCGGAACCCTACCAGAGCATTGTCCGTGGCACGATGGCCAAAGATCCTGATGCGCGGATCAAGAACGTAGGGGAAATGTTACAGCGGTTGCCTGGGGTTGGAGCGGTTGGAATACTAGCTTCGGCGAACGGTAATGTGGGCGTGCATAGCAGCACCGAAGCGTCCTCAGGCCAAGACGAGTCAGACCCCGACCACGATGAGGAGCCGATTTTGGCGGGGCTGCGAGAAGGCTGGCGAGAATTGGACAATCGGTTTAACAACAGCCCGTGGCATCCGTTGGTCAAAGCATTTTTGCTTTTTGTCGTGGTGTTTGGTTTGCTCGCATCCACAGAGATTTGGCTGCCGTTGCTCACCTCGCTGGGATTTATTTATCTGGTGTACCGTGCGCTGTGGGCTGTTTTGGTGGGGCCGAAAAAATCGAAGACGGCTAAGCCGCAAGCGGCTGAGTTCGCAAAACCCGAGGAAGCAAGCCGCAAGCACTTTAGTGGCAAGCATCAACGCCGGAATTGGCAACAGCAACTCGTCGAACACACGGCTGCCAAACCGCTGCGCGAACGGGTGACCGAGTTGATGGGCGGGATGCTTTTGGCGGCGGTGATCGCAGGTGTTTCGTCGCTGGTTATCTGCTCGATTTCGATGGGGGTGGTGTCGGTAGAAATGTACGCTTGGGTTGCGTTGGTGGTCACCATTTCGGTTTGGGCCCTTATGGTGCCTGCCAAAATATTTGAAGGGAAGATCGAAGACCAAGCCCCAATGCGATTTATTCAACTCATTGCGGGCTCGGTCGTGGGGGTGGTTGTCTGGGGGCTTGCCGAAATGTTGATGTTGGATCTTCCTTGGTCGAATAGCATGGGAATCCCGCCGAATGAGGCGATGAGTAGCAACGTGTTTAGGACGATGGAAAGCAGCGTATTGGCGTTAGGGTTCCACTCGGATGCGGTGCAGATATCCGTACAGGCGTGTGTGGCCTATTTCGCATTCCTCTTTGTGGTGCTGGCTTGGTGGCGGCAAGTAGAGTCTTCGCGCGACCGGCGCGTGAGCTTGTGGGCAGTGGTTTGGTGTGGATTTGTTGCCTGGGCGTTGCATTTTGTCTGGTGGTTCCCTCAACCAGCTGGCCTGCTGCTTGCGGGAATGATTGCATTTACCCTCCAGCTTTCAAGCTCTTGGCTATCACCCACCCTCCGGCGAAAACTAGCCGAGCAGGAGGTGTAGTATGCTATCTGAACTGCCTGTGGAAATCATACTTGCCGCTGAACCTGCCTCGCTCAGCTATGGCATCATTTTTATTATTGCGATGATATTCCTCGCGACGAAACTTTCAGGCCGCACGGTGGCAATGATCCTGGGTAGTGGGATTTTTTTGTTGTTAATGTATTTTTTGTCGTATCACCGTCCTCATCACAAAGCAGCCCCGAGCTTAGAGGCCGTTTCTACAACCAAGACGACCCATGAACCTATCTCCGAATTGTGGGATAAGTTGACAAGAGCGAGAATTCCATTGGATGAGGAAGAGAGTCACGAATCGATCGAACTAGATGCTCTTCAGCCTGATGCGTCGACCAAGCCAGGTTGGGTCGATTGGCCCTCGAAGCGTGTGGGGAATGTTTATCGCCAAGTGGTGGTGTCTGATCCCTTTAGCACGGTCGAAGAATGCTTTTTGGATTTAGAAGACCGTTTTCAAGACGTCGTCCAAGTTCGGATGCGAAGCCTCATTGCAGTGCAGTCAAAAAGTCCCATTGCGATCCCTCAGCCAGCCAAATTCGGCGTCGATTTAGACTACATCATGAGCGAAATTTGCCGTGAGGAGTACACCGAGACAGTTTCTTCGTCCGTCGGTGACATGCGGCGTGTGCATGTGCTGATGGAATTCGATGCAGTCGTCGATCATCATCTACGTGCCTCGTGGCAGCGTTACGAGCGGCTTAGGCGATTGGGGGCCGTTGGCGGAATGGCAGGGTTGGCGATGGGCGGATTGGCTCTCGCGTACGGTTTACTGAGATTCGATACCTGGAGTCGAGGCTATTACACAAAGCGGTTGCTCATCGGGGTGCCGGCAGCGATAATCGTGCTCGTCTTGTTTTTTGGCTTTTAGCATCGTCGCTACCACTTCTGACTGATCGCTGTACGTATGGCCGAGTCTTCTCATCCTGACACACTGCTTGTTGAAGCGATCCGTCAGGGCGAGCCGCAGGCGTGGAATAATCTCATTGCTCAATACGAAGGGCGGTTGCTCTCGTTCGTCGAAAGCCGTCTGCGTAGACGAGCGGCCAGCGAAGATGTGGTACAGGAGACCTTTATCGGTTTCTTGACGAGCTTGCCTAACTACGACACACGCCGCCCGCTTGAGAGTTGGTTGTTTTCGATCGCCGCCCATAAGCTGACCGATTATCTACGCCGCGAGGGGCGTCGACCTGCTGTCCCTCTCTCGACGGGGGGCGGGACTAGCGGGAACTGGGAGCTGGCAGGAAAAGCCCGTGGGGCTAGTACCATTGCTCGGAGCGGCGAGCGGCGAGGACTTGAAGGCGAGGCGGTGGCTGAGGCCATCGATCAACAGGTTGACCGCTGGCGCCAGGCGGGTGATTGGCAGAAGATTAAGTGCATGGAACTGCTCTATGTCGCAGGCGTGGCGAACAAGCAAGTGGCCGAGAAACTTGGCTTGACCGAGCAGCAAGTTGCCAATTTCAAATTTGATTTTCTCGAACGACTGCGAAAATGTGTCCGTGCCCAACGGCTTAACGAAGATATTTTTCCTGAACTGCACGAGTAAATGTCCCGATGATTCACGCTATTTCTAATGTGGAACTTGAAAGCTACCTTGATGAGGCGTTGCCGCAAGAACGAATGGCTGAGATCGAGAATGCTTTTCGCGATGACCCCAAGCTTGGAGAACGGTTCGCTGAAATCGTGAGCAAGCGAGACGCGGGGGTTCACACGCTGGGATCGATTTGGCGCAGAAACCGGTTAAGCTGCCCTTCGCGAGAGAAACTGGGAAGCTACCTGCTCAAGGTGCTCGACCCAGACGAAACCGAGTACATCAATTTCCACCTAGAAACCATCGGTTGCCGCTATTGCAACGCCAGTTTAGGTGATCTTGGTCAGCAGCATGAGGCTGCAGACGCAAAGGAACGCGAATCGCGACGCACGAAGTACTTTCAATCGAGCGCCGGTTACCTGTCTGTGGACGACTGACTTTCTTGTCGCAGACGACAGGGATACCTAAAGCCGTAAAATTGAGAATGGCGATTGCCAGAAGAGTTTCGCTGGGAATAGCGCAGCGAGTCGTGGTTTGAGGTCGTCTTGCAGAACATGTAGCTGAGAAGCTTTATGCACGTCTCGATAGGTTAGGTTGCTAGTTAGTAAATTTTGGAACGTATGCCAGTCACATTCTACTTGGGGCAATGGGGCTGTTGAACTTTCTAACCGAGCGCTACGACGTGTTACGGTCAGGCGCAGACGGGCGCCATCGACCAGAAAATCGATCTGCACGGGGAGACTGATGTCAGCCTCTCTTGCCCGTTCGTGTAAGATCGGATAGAGCCGCTCGACCCAGCGATGGGGTGATAATAATTTGAGCATCGATTTGCCACCCGCGGCTGCACCATCGCTGACCCAGCTCCCTCCTGCGGTGATGAGTAACTCATGCATCGGATCGGCTGCTGGCGTGTAGAGCGAGACAAAGTGATGGTCGCGATCGATCGCGTCTCGACATGCTCTGGCTACCAACATGCCGCGAGCCGACGAATGGCCTGGGAGCGTAAGCATCTCGACGATACAAGAGTCGCGGATGATTGCGTATCCGACTAGGTTTGGTTCGGTCTCGCATTCGCCCGTTTTTCGTTTGTCTTTTTTGACTGCGATAAGAATCTGATCGTGTGCTTTACGGCCTACCAGCCATTGCCACATTTCTTCTGAACGGTGAAGCATGCCCCACTTGTTGGTCGAGAGCTGGCTGTAAACGTGTCTCAGGCTGTCGATTTCGAAATGTCGCCAACTACGAACTTCGATCGAATGCCGACGCCGAGGTTTAGTGAAATTGATATCTAGGTGGGCGAGAATCGCCCGGGTATTCGCTCGTGAAAATCCTTGTCCATGACAGCAGCTCCAGCCTCGCTGCTCGAACCATTCTGGTTGGTCGGTACGCATGAAGGCGATCGCCAATCCTTCGTCGGTGGCGACCGATTCCGAATCATTGAGCAGCACTTCGTCGTATCCCGTAACACGGTATTCAGGCAGGACAAAAAAATCTTGGAGTTTGGCGAGTGAATAACGCTGTCCCTGGAACCATCCAATCTGTCGAAATAGATGTGCATGTCCGATCAGTTGTCGATTGCGTTGGAGCAGTAGCCGATCACTTGGGTTATAGCCCGGCAGGTCGAGGCGACTTTGAAAGTCTTCTGATAGCGGGCATTGGTGCGCCTGCACCAGCAGCTGTAAAATCAATGGATGGTCGCCAGCGTTAGCGGCTACGATTCGGGTGCCGGGGTCTAGTGCTTGCAAGCAGCTTTGGTCGTGTAGGGTTCGTGCGCTGTGGCGAAGTACCCGAGAAGCAATAGACCTAGTCTTGCCGAGATCGTCCGGCGACTTGGGTGGCTGAGAAACCACTTTTGATGAGTGTTGCATGGCGGCCATCCGTTCCCACCTTCGGGAGCAAATTCTACCGGTTCGAACCTAGCACAACTTTAGGTGACGAGCGATTAGTCCATCCCTAGGCCATGAGACTAAGGCATTTTTGTGGAGAAATCCAGTAAAAAGTTGCGAAGAGCTTCGGGGGGGAATAGGCAAAAGGGATATTCTCGCGACTCTAGCAACTGATTGGCTCGAATCCTATTTTCAGATTTAGCCAGTTCGCTCTCTAACTTAGCCAGACGAGGCGATAACCAATGTTGCAAGGCGAGATTTGCCGCAAGAATGCTCTGATGTCGCTCCGAAGCGTTTTCCGGTGTTTGGGTAGTATGCACCCCCTCAAACTTTTTCTTCTTCAGAGCATCCACTTTCGATTGATTGCCGCTATCTAGCGAGAGTTTGGCAATTTCTACTTCTGGGTGATAAGTGATTTCACGTAGTTCGTTGCGTATTTCAAGTTGAGATTGAATTGAGAATGGCTGGTGGTCGATAGGCAAGCGAAGTGTGCCGGAAAGCGTGACATACGGAGGTGGGGCGAAGCCAAAGAGACGTTCGCAGATAGCATTGGTGACTTGGTCGTATTTTGCGCCACCAATGCCGTGGATAAAAAGATCGGCAAGTAGAAGGCGTGCAAACATCGTAGTGATCAAGGCTCGAGTGCGTATTTTGGTGCCTTGCTTTTCCCAGGTTGCCAACTGTTCGATGGCTAGCATGGAATCACTATCAGAATGCACCGGTAAAATCGCTTCAAAGCCAGAGCGGTCTGAAAGTAATAGTTCCTTCTTTCGAAGTTGGGTAAACAAAGCCCGCCGGCGTGGATCGTTTGCGGTCCAGAGCCAGAATGGTGTTTCAATCCAGCCCTCGATTTCCAGAAGATCTGGAAGAGGCTGGGCATGGTTTCGCAAGCGGTGAACTTGGCGATACTCTGCAAGAGCATCGTTATAAGCGTTGCGAACCTTAGCGGCATGGGCTAGTAGGCAGACAGCAAACCAACGAAACGGAGTGGTTTGGCACACACGACTTTGCGGGAGCTCGAGACTCTGGTTACCCCAATCAAGTTCGGTGCGATGGCGAGCCTGCGCGAGAGCAACTCCTAGGTGTGAGGATTGGTGGGCAAGTACCGTTTTTTGCCACCATTCTTCGATCCAAGGGTTATTAAGGAGCGGCCTAATCGTGTTGGACGCTCGCTTACCAAACGATTTCCATGTCGAAGGGTCTTCGATTAAACGCTCTTCGTAGGGTAGCTCGTCTATAGTCTGGTCATAAGCAACGCTTTCGATTCGCGGTTGTTCAATGGTGCCGGTCGGAACGCGAATCGAAGGCGAACGGCAAAGGTCGTTATTGATAATTAGATTGATGGCTGTGCCACCCGCATGGCTTGCTAGGTGAGATGCCGCGAAATTTTTTAGCCATACGCCTGCATGGATCAATTCGGGTTGATGGCCAGTTAAAACGATCGGACCAGTCGTGGTGGGCGGACTTTCTACGTCTGTATACGAGCGTGTATATGCTAACGCCGCTTGAAGAACAGATTCTCTTGCCTCCTCGGCCAAGTCGATGAGCGAACGGCCGAAAATCTTAGGCGAAGTATTTGAATGAACCGCACGATTCGCAATTAGCAAGTCACGGAGAGCGTGCGAAGGAGGTACGCAGAGAATCTGCCCATTTTCAGCGGGAGCACGATAACGCTTGTATCTCTTAGTGGACGCTATCGACATGGACATAACTGGCTGTCGCACCGTTGATTGGAGGTATCAACGAGTGCTTGTTTTTTGCAGGTTTGGATCGCGCGATTGATGACTTCGCGGTAGTATTTCAAGCGTATTTCCCCCGCGTCCAGCGCTCCACCAAAACTTCGCTCTTCGTCTAGGTAGATCAGCGGCACCGAGATTTCGGTCACTTGTAGCTTATGCCAAGCGGCTTGCACCCAGAGTTCTAGAGGCATTGCATAGCCGGTTTCTGTCAAATTTAATTGTGCCAAAGCCTGAGTGCGATAAGCTTTGAAGCCACAAAATGCGTCGGTTAACTGGAGACCCAGCAGACTATTTATTTCGGCGGTGATTTGTTGATTAATTTGTTGTCGCTCGACAGGAACATTTTCGGTGGACTGTTCCTGTTGGAGGTAACGGCTGCCAGAAACAATATCGGCATGTCGGCAACCGGCTGCCAGTTTCACAATCCGCTGTGGTTCATGCTGACCATCGCAATCAATCGTGACTACCACATCATAACGCTGAACAATGGCATAGTCGAAAGCAGTCTGCAACGCGGCCCCATACCCTCGGTTGGACGAGTGGAGTAGTAAGGCGATGTCGTCGCGCTGAGTTAAGATTTCGGTTGATCCGTCATCCGAGCCATCGTCTACTACCACGATATCGGTGGCATAATTGGCCACTTGCTCGAGTACTGAGGTGATATGCTGCGCTTCGTTATAAACAGGCAACACCGTAAGAAATCGGGGCAAGTCTAGCGTACAAGTCGGTTTATTGGAGTCGGAGGGCATCGGCAAGTGTTCCAAGATGGGGTCAGCGCGACCAAGCCCTTTCATTTTAGATTGCTCTGGGCCAACGTCAACTCGGTGCCAGACACCTGGAATACGCTAGATATTGCGTAGTGGGTCGCGTTCCGTACGGCTTGCCCAAACTTCAACACCAGATATCTGATCGCTTACATATTCAGCAAGCGAGGAAAGCGCGAAGCGCTCGCTAGCAAAGTGCCCCGGTAGTATCAGTCCAACGCTACGTGCTTCGGCTTCTAAACAGTCGTGAAAGCTGGACTCTCCCGTGACAAGGCAATCGCAATCTTGGGCTATCGCTTGTGCAAGAAAGGAACCTCCACTGCCACAGGCAATGGCAACCCGAGAAACCGTTTGGTCATCATTTCCAACGAGTCGAGTATTTCCGCGACCTTCGTCGATGTCCAAAAAAGTTTTCAATCGAGCGGCTAACTCGCCTAAGGTAAGTTCCTCTCCGAGAAGTCCAAGGCGGCCTGCTCCGGATTCAAAGTCATCTTGGGCGGGGATGAGGGGTCGAATTTGTTGTAGGCCCAAGCCGATGGCCAGGTGTTGATTAATACCCGCCTGAGCAGAGTCGAAAGCAGTGTGAGGGCTGTAGACGCCAATCCCAGCGGCAATCAATTTTAATAGGAGCTGCCCGGCTGTTGTTTCTGCCGTAATTGACTTCATCGGATGAAATGGCAGCGGGTGGTGTGAGACGATCAAATTCGCGCGTTCTTTGATCGCTTCCTGCACGGTGCAAGGTGTGACCGTGAGGCAGGTCATCACGCGGTCGGCAGGCCAACTGGCGTCCCCAACCAATAGCCCTACGTTATCCCACTCTTCGGCAAGAGATGCGGGGGCAAATAGTTCGAGCGTATCAGCGACATCACCAATCGTGGGCATAGTAAGCAAGGGAGTGAAGAGTGAACGTGAGGGTAAGCCTACAAGAGGGCAAAATCCCATCCTAGCCCTTACAATTCACGACGACAAGATAGGCTATTTGGCGTTTATTGCTCGATCTTAATACGGTGATTAAGTACACGAGTGCCGCCAAGCTCCTCGGCACGGAGCCAAAGCTCTTGTCCCATTAGTTCATTACCATTTTGATAGACGTAGGTCTTTACGTCGTACTTATTAACAAGACGAAATACCTGCATTCGCTGCCGACGTCGACCCGGTGTGTAGAGAAGACATTTAAAGTCGACCGGTATATCACTATGGTTAATCATGCGTTGCTCGACGATTAGACTGCCATCGTTTTCCATGCGTGTGTGGAGCTGTAACTCGATTTCATCGTCTCCAACGCGAATATCTCGAAAGAGACTGAATTGATATTTTTTGTCGGCGGCTAGCTCGAAATCGGCCCGAATGGTAGCGGTACCACTATTTGCATCAAAGGGCAGGGCAATCTGGAACGGGCGTTTCGAAGTCTCGTCCGAAGAAAGTTTGAAATCGACCTTATTCGGTTGAATTTGCCAATTCTCAGGCCCGACCAGTCGGACGCTACCCCCAACACCTTGTTCGAAAGAATTGGTAAGCTGAATTGAATTATTGTGGGAAGAGCCGAATACACTCGCGACGTCTGTGTGCGAAAATTTAGTGCTTATTCGCCATTTCGCGACAAATGGATTAAGACCCACCACAAATTTTGGCAGCGTAGCAACTTCAATGATTTGACGATGTTCTTGCTTTTCAGGGAATTTAGCACGTCCCCAGGCGTCAATAACTCGAACTTGATCGCCAAGGTACATGATCTCTTGTCGGGGGTATTGATTCCATACCACCATCAAGACTTCGCCACGACTGGTTTCAAAGAGTCGGTTTTCACTGCCACCAGGCAATCGAATGTTGCCTAGGTACCTGGCTCCGCTTAGTAAGGTGGCGGTAGTGCGCCAGGGCAACAGCAACTCGCCTGGAGTACCGGTGTCTGACATCAAGCCGCGTTGATCGTCAAAGGGTTTTGCGAGAAAGATGCCGTCGGCGCCATGAATTTTGGCTGCAAGCATCTGTTGAACAAGATCCCGGGTACGTGTTTCAAGATCGTAAATATCCCGCTCCAAAGGCACGATGGGTGCCCAGCGAGCAACTCCAGCCCGCCGTGGTAAATCTAAATAGGTAGCGATTTCACGACCACTTAGCGCAGGGGTTGCAGACAATTGTTGGAAATTCCAGGTGGCCGAGGTGCCTACTTCCGTCGATTTCAGCCAAGGCCATCCAATGCCTAGATTTACATCCTGCCCAAAACGGAAAAGCTGGGCCCGAATTTCATCAATCTCTTTTTCGAGACCGGGATAATTGGAGTAGCTAGTGTCTTGGTCAGTGCCAAGTTGCCACCAGCGTACACGCAGCGAAAGTCGGGTGAGTACGGCATCCAGAGAAGGGAGCCATAACGAAGGATCCTCGCCAGACATGAGGTCGGCGATGGTTAGTTCCGCGGCAGTACGCTTATCCTCGAAGAGACTGATAGGAGCATGGTCAACCACTCCTACAATCTCGATATTGCTTCCAGAGAGTTTGTCGGTGAATCGGATTAGCTCGTCACCTTTTTCAGATTCCGATTGATCGTACCAGATAGGGAGCTTCACCCAGTTGATACCTACGCGCGGTAGCAACTCTTCTAGCTGGCGAAAGGAGAGTGGTATTTCGTCCCCAGCCAGAGACCAGCCAAATTCTCCTCGGCCATGTTTTTCGATAGGTGGAACAACCGCTAGGGAAATAACGTGCTCTTGAGGGGTGCCATGAGTTGTCTGCATCAACACTCGTACACGGTAAAATCCATATTCTTCGATCGGAGGGCTCCACGACGTGGTTCCTGCATAGCCATCGGGGCGAGTTGCTGAGCTCTTCGTTGACCGGTCTTTAATAATATCTGAGGCTTTGCTGAGTTGTTCTGTAATCAATCGTCCTTCAAGCTGTACTGATTTTCCATCCAGACGGTGATTGCTGGCATCTCTCAGTTCAAAAAGAATGTCGGGGTGCATTTCTAGAATGCCCGAAAGATCGCAGGTGACGACAACATCCCCGGGGTTGGTGTAAACATTGAATGGGCTATTAGTCCGTACCGTCATACGCGGAAGTCGGCCAAGCCAGATGTCGTCTAGCGATACTTGGCCACCGATATCGACGTGATCGCCTTGGGCCAGATGGAGGGTGATTTTTGCCCGTCGCACCTCGGGGTGTTCGATGCTTACGGGGCCGATATGGATTTTGGTCCAATCGTTTGCGCCACGAAACCATTGACTGGTAACTGATTCGAGTACCCGCAGGTTTTCGTCACAAAAGTCAAGACGTATTTGAGCACGACCATGCTTCAATCGCGAAGTACGCAGGCGTGCTTCGGCCACATAGTTGAACTTATTTGAAACCGTGACGACGGGGCTTGATACCAGAGCCGCACCACCGTTGAGGTCAATCGCCAGGCATTGCCCCTCAATTGCCTGTGGATCGTCTTTCAGATGAATTTTTACGTAGTGGGGCCAATCGGGGCCACGTTTTCGTTGCCATTGGTCGGGCCACTGGTCGTAGTTAACGTCCCACGCCTCGCCAAAGTTGCAGGAGAAGATTTCCACGGCGTCGACATGGCGTTCTGCACTGGCCGGGGCGGTCAGAGCAGTTAAAATCAGGATGCTTGAGAGGTAGGACATAACTAACATTAGCAACGCGGATTGACATTCGTGAATGCCAAGCAGGCGATGCTTAGAAAGGGCCAGTAGTGATAGGTTTGAGGATTGCCGTGCAGACTCGGTGCTTTTCGCAACCCATTAAGAAAGCATTGCACACAGCAGCCCAAGTGGGGTGCGAAGGTGTGCAAATCGATGCTCGTCAGGAGCTTCATCCGGCGGAGCTTTCGGAAACTGGACTGCGTCAGCTGCGGAAAATACTGGATGATCTGAATTTGCGGGTTGGATCGGTGGCCTTTCCCACCCGACGCGGGTATGGCAATCCCCAAGATTTAGAGCGCCGATTGGATGCCACACGCGAGGCCATGCAGTTCGCCTCGCGTCTCAACGCACGAATTTTGATCGTCAATCTTGGTAGCCTACCTGGTGCTGAGGATGAGGCAGCCCGATCAACATTGCTCGAAGCACTGGCAAGTTTAGCGGCACATGGTAACCGGCTAGGAGTGAGGGTTGTGGCGCAGACTGCCTCGACCAAAGCGGAAGAGCTCGCCAGCTTTATGAATTCATTGCTCGAAGGAACACTGTTTCTCGATCTGCATCCGGGCCAAATCATTACCCAAGGGGAATTACCCGCCGATTTTCTCGAAACGGTAGGTTCGTATGTGGCCCATGTTCATGCGGTAGATGGCGTCTTCGATTTGGCAGGTGGCCAAGGAGTCGAAGTGGAATTAGGGCGTGGCTCGGTTGATTTTCCGCAGTTGCTTGGAATGTTAGAAGAGTTTGAGTATCGCGATTGGATAACGATCGAACGTCGTCATTCGCAGCAAACGTTGTTCGATGTCGAAAATGGGGTGAAGTATCTGCGATCGCTATAACAGCCGCTCGCCATGAATGCGTAGGGTATCCAATAGATTTTTCAGATGGTCTTCGGTCGTTAGCGGATTGATGATGGTGGTGCGTAAATAGCTTCGTTTGTCGAGGGTTGTTTGTACTAGGTAGAATTCACCAGACTGAACAACGGCTCGTCGTAGTTCTAGTTGAAAATTGTCGACTTCTTTCGCCGAGCGATTTCGGATTTTATTGGGCAGATAACGGAAGACGGCGATATTGCACTCGGGTTGGCAGAAAGGTTCGAAGTCGGTCTGTTCTTCGAGTATTTCGTAAAACCGATGGCCCAGGTCGAAAGTGGTGTCGACCATTGCCTCAAATAAGCGTTGACCAAACATAGACCAGACGCCCCACAAACCCATGGCGGCAGCCCGCTTGGTGCATTCTAGGTTGACCATGCCGTTGTCATATTCGGCCATGCCGGGGGCAGAGGGATCGAATAGGTAGGGGGCCGTCTGGGCAAATGTCGCAAATCGATGCTCCCGATTCCGATAGAAAACCAAGGCACAGAGGGCCGGCATGAACAGCATTTTGTGGGCGTCGCAAACGACGCTGTCAGCGAGTTCAAGACCAGCAACCAGATGCCGATATTTGGTACTCAGGCAGGCTGCCCCGCCGTGGGCTGCATCGACATGAAGCCAAACCTCGTGACGCCGACAGACTTCGGCAATGTCGTTCAGCGGGTCAAACGCACCGACGGGAGTTGCACAGGCGGCGGCAGAGACGGCGATAATGGGTGTGTTCTGATTGCGAAGGTTTGCCAAGGTTTTATCGAGTTGATCAACATCCATCCGACGACGGGAATCGATAGGCACACGTACCACTTGCTCGGTTCCGAGTCCCAAGATGCCCGCTGAGCGTGTGATGCAGTAGTGGGCTTCTGCATGGGCGACCAGAACAGGGGCGGCGGATTTTGCGGTGAGACCTTGCGTCCAACTGTCGCCGAGAGCAACATTTCGTGCGGTGAGTAAGGCGGTAAGATTGGCTAACGAACCACCCGAGGTGATAAGTCCACCAAATTCGTCGGCAGCGAAACCGATCGCTTCGCCCAACCGCTGGACGACTGCCCGTTCGACGGCGGTTGCCCACGGCCCCATTTCGTAGATGGCCATCACTTGGTTGGTAAGAGTGGTGGCGGCATCAAAGAGTGCCGCCAACGGGACAGAGGCGGGAACCTGATGCCCAACGTAATGCGGATGGTGGAGGTTTTGTCCGCAGCTAAGGGCTTGTTGGATGAGTGCATCGAACCGCTGGGCAAGGTTTTCGTTTTCAAGCGAATTGCTGGCAGAATCGCCTTGGGCGATTTGCTTTTGGGCAGCCAGCACATTGGCGGGCGGATCTTGCCAGTTGAGCACCGGTCCTGCACCGCTCTGTACGGAAGCCAGATGGCTTGCCAGAGATTGGGCAAGGCGTTTGCCTAACTCACGTACCAAACCGGGATCGTAAGCGGTGGCGATCAGTTCACGTTGCGAATGTGAAATGTTTGAGGTTTGATTGTTGATCGGATTACTGTCGGCTAGAATCTTAACGGCGGATGAGCTGCGAAAAATCATCGCGATTTGCATGCATGATTGCTAATGGCGAAATATACGCGCGGGCTTTTGTTTCCTCAAACGTGCCATGCCGTTCGATGAGACCTTCTTCGTAGGCAAGCTTATCTGAGTAGCCTGGCAGCAGGATATGGTAATCGTAGCGGATACGGTTGGGAGTGATCCGATTGATATGCCGTGCGATGTTCGTGGTACAGTTGTTGGTGACCGTGTCGTAAAATTCGGGACGGCTCGCCAGTTCATTCGCCCGACTGACGACATCAACAAAGAGCTGTCGCGACTGCTCTGGGGTTGCTGTGGTGCGGTAGAGATAAACATCTTCGTCGCGATGATTTGCGCGCACCTGTACCACATCCCGTTCGTCGGCTAACACATACATGAGTTCATACTGCCGAGCACTGCCCTTCCAGGTGGCGTATTCTTCGCCCTCTTCTTTGCGGATTTCGACACTGGCGACTAAATGGGTCGGAGGGCCATCGGCCGTGGCAAATTCGAAACTCAACATCGTGTGTGCTATCGCGGGCATATTGGCAAAAGGCACCACAAAAAAGTCGACTGCTTGCAGGTTGGCCAGATTGTAGGTTCGGTCGTCGTGGGCCACCACATAGACATCACTGGTGAAGTAGCGACACTGCCGGACATTGTGTATGGTCACCTCGTTACCGTGAAATTCGGCATAGGGCAGCACCGCCTGATCAGCCGACCAGTTGCGTACATTCGAAGGCGCAATGATCTTGCCGAATCCATTACAGCCTAAAAAGGCAATTGCGGTGACTAGCAAAATAGCTCGCATCGTCTGCCTGAAGTGACAAATATGAAAGAGAAGAAAAGCAGGGAAGAATAGTGGCCGGGGTAGTTTCAAGCAAGGTTGGCAGCCGACTGATAGCAGAGGTCAATTGCCAATATTCTGCTAAGATAAAGGAAGTCCCCGCTTGAACTCGAAGAATGGATGTTTATGACGACCCCGACCCACCCCTGTATTCGCTCGCTAGAACTGGTCCCCTTGGGTGGCGACGATGCGATGTATGCCCTCCGCGACCCGTACGGTTTCTCGAAAACCGTTGCCCTGCCCATGGCGGCGGCAATGTTAGTGACGCTAATGGATGGCAAACGCTCATGGACCGAGCTGCGAGATGAGTTTGGACAAAAGATAGGCAAATCGATTTCGCTAGAGGATGTCGAGCGAATTGTGAAGCAATTAGACGATGGCTGTTTTCTTGATAATGACCGTTTTGCTGAGCATCAAGGTGCCTTATTAAGCGCCTATCGAGAGTTGGAGGTACGACCAGCCGCCCATGCTGGGGGTGCTTATCCCGAAGAGGAGGACGCGTTGCGCACTTTTCTTGGCGAGCACTTTCTGAGCGAGGCAGGGCCAGGGCTGTTGCCTTGGGAAGGCAGTGCGGCAGCAGACTTTGGGCCTCCTGCGGAGCAACGCCTGTGCGGTGTGATGAGTCCACATATCGATTTGCACCGTGGCGGGCCGGCATTTGCCTGGGCTTACGATCGCGTGGTTGCCGAATCCGATGCCGAGGTCTATGTCATTCTTGGCACGGCCCATACACCGTTGAAGGGGTTCTACAGCGTCTCGCGTAAACACTTTGATACTCCTCTGGGCAGGGTCGATACCGACAAAAAATTTGTCGAGGATTTCCAGCAACGACTATCAATAGCGAATGCTGATGAAGATACGCTCGCGATTTTTGAAGATGAATTGCCCCATCGTCGAGAGCATTCAATCGAGTTTCAGGCACTGATGCTGCAATATATATTAGGCGGACGGCGAGATTTTCAGATCATTCCCATTTTAGTCGGTTCGTTTCATCCCTTTGTTTTGCACAACCGATCGCCCGGCGATTCACCGGTGGTCGCTGACTTTATCTCGGCATTAAGGGCAACGGTTGCAGCCTGCGGGAAGAAAGTTTGCTTCGTGGCGGGGGTAGACCTTGCACACATCGGCAAACAGTTTGGCGACGAAAGCCTATTGGACGATGATCGTCTTAAATCGCAGTGGGCCGACGATCAACATCTTTTGACCAATGCCTGTGAAGGTGACCCCGAAGGTTGGTTCATCCATGTCGCGGCACAACAAGATCGCAATCGAATTTGTGGCTTGGCCCCTACCTACACCATGCTCGAAACCATGCGACCCGGGCGAGGGGAACTGTTAAAATACGATCAAGCTGTGGCCGAAGATCGCTCGTCCTGCGTCAGCTTCGCCAGCATGGCATTTTATGAGTGAGACGCGGGTGGGGAGTTGCGAGGCACGAGTTGAATGAAGAAATAGAAAACGGGTGCCACTGCCTGGCTTGTCCAGCAGTGCGAAGCGGATACCAAGGCTCCACTGCTGGACAAGCCAGGCAGTGGCACCCCAGACCAAATTTCATGAGACAAGAGTTACCGCGTGAACCGTTAAAACTAGCGCCTCGCGCCAAATAACTCACAACTCACAGCCTGCAATTTGCAATGGCGGTCTCTAAGATGGCCGTGGCACCCAAGGCTTCGAGTTTTTCCATAATCTCGATCACCTCGCCCCGTTTGACCATGGCCCGCACGCTACTCCAAGCGGGGTCTTCCAGACGATTGACGGTGGGCGAATTAAAACCGGGCGTGAATTTTTCGGCCTCGGCCAGCTTTTCGGTCGGCACATTGTATTCTAAAAGCGAGTAAGCACGGGCAATCACCACGCCTTCGAGTCGACGGACAATCCGATCGGCCAAAGCGGTGTGGGTAGTATTCGGGTTCTGCACGAGTACGGTCTCGTAGCTGCCGATTTCGTCGAGAATTCGCAAGCGATTGGCGGCTAGGGTGCTCCCCGTTTCTACTAAGTCGACGATGGCATCGGCCACGCCCAGGGCAATCATCACTTCGACCGAGCCGGTGAGCTTGACCGTGTGTGCCGTGGCACCGTGGCCGGCGAGGTATTCTTGAGTCACGCGAGGAAAACTGGTCGCAATGCGTTTGCCGTCCAGGTCTTTGGGCGTTTTGACTTCGCCGTCGTCGGGCACACACACCGCGAGACGACAGTTGCCAACGCCCAAGTTTAGGCGGGCAGCAAGTTTCTCGCCGCTTTCGGCAACAAGATCTTCGCCAGTAATACCGAGATCGATCGCGCCTTCGGCGCACAAGATCGGAATGTCGTCGGTGCGAAGAAACGTGATGTCGATCGGCATGTCGCGCACGCGCGCAAACAAGCTTCGATCTTGACGCCGAAAACGTAGGCCGGCATCTTTGAGGAGTTGGGTCGAAAGCTCAGCCAAACGGCCTTTGCTCGGAATACCTATGCGAAGATTCTCGGTCATCTTGTTTTGTCGGTCACATTAAGGATTATGAGTTTGCAGAGCGTATGCTATTTATTGCGACTGGCTTTTTCGTCTAAACCAGAGACACCAAAGCGGTGGGTAAGTTCAGCTTCGATTTCTTCAAGTCGGATACCGCGTGCGGCTAGCAGAACCATCAGGTGGTAAACGACGTCAGCCGCTTCGTGAATGGTGTGCTGGCGGCCCTCTTCGCCCGGTTCTCCGGCTGCTTCGACCACCTCGGCGGCTTCTTCCAAAATTTTCCCGCCAATTTTCGCAATCCCGCCGGCTAGCAGCTTTGCGGTGTAAGACTTTTTGTCCGGCGCATTTTGGCGTGCCAGGATGGTTTGCTCGAGTTGGTCAAGCGGACGTTGATTGTTGTCAGTCATCGTTTTCGCCAATCGGGGGCACCTTCCCAACGCTCAATAGACGCATCACAATAGAAGGCGGTTGTAAGCCAATCCCCCAGTGTAGGCGGCGACCCTTGGCATGGCAATTGGCACGGCCATAGACACGATTTTTCGTAGATAAGGCATGAAAAAGCGATGGAAGAAACGCCGCCAGCACAGAATGCTTGGTTTCTCACCGGGGCGACTGCGGTAGGTAAAACGCAAGTTGGCTTGGCATTGGCTCAGCAGATCGATGCCGAGATCATCTCGCTCGATTCAATGGCCATCTACCGTGGGATGGATATTGGTACCGCGAAGCCAACTCCCGAAGAGCAGGCCCTCGTTCCACACCACCTCATCGACGTGGTCGACGCGAGCGAAGATTACAGCATCGACTGCTATCTTGAGGCCGCTCATGCAAAGATCGAAGAAATTACAGCTCGCGGCCACGAGGTGCTTTTTGTCGGAGGAACACCGCTGTATTTGAAGGCGTTGCTGCGAGGTCTTTCGTCGGGGCCCCCTGCCGATTGGGAACTCCGCGAAGAAATCGAAGCGGAGGTAGCCGAGATTGGAAACCAAGCTCTGTATGAACGGCTTGAACAACTCGACCCGGTTGCGGCGACACAAATTCATCCGAATGATACGCGCCGTCTCATCCGTGCTATCGAAGTCTATCGGATCACCGGCGAACCGATTAGCCATAGCCAGATGCATTTTGACGAAGGCCGCGACGCCGAAGATTGCAGAGTCTTTGTCCTGCAGCGGCCGCGAGAAGAGCAGCACCAACGAATCAATGCACGTGTCGACGAAATGTTCGAACGCGGCTTTGTTGCTGAAGTCGAGCGACTCATTGCCAACGGCAAACAGCTCGGCCGGACCGCCAGCCAGGCGGTTGGCTATCAAGAAGTCATCGCCCACCTCGTGGGAAGCGATTTGGACGAAATAGCCGAGAAAATCAAAGCACGCACCCGGCGATTTTCGAAGCGGCAAGGAACCTGGTTCCGTAGCCTTTCGGAATGTCGGTTTATTGACGTCGAAGGTCTAGAGACTCGGGCAATCGTCGACAAGATCACCGGGGAGTAGTGTTTTTTCGAAGTTCGCGAACCACCTCGGCAGTGATATCTGAATCGGGGCTGTAGTTGAAGACCACCGAGTCGTTTTTAGTGAGTACGATGTCGTAGCCCCTCCGTAATGCGACTTCTAAGCTTACCTGCTTGGCCATCTGCCGGAAGTTGTGAATGATTTGCGTTCGAGCCGCAGTGAGGTGCTGTTCGGCTTGATTTTTGGCGAGTTGCAATTTGCCGTTGAGTTCTTGTTGATACGAAGCCAACTGGGCCTGCTCTGATTGGGGCAATAGCTCTTCCGAAGTGTTGGCTGCAATGACTTCGGCATGCTTGGTTTTGAGCTGCTGATTGAGTTGCTGTTGATAGCCGACCAGTTGCTCGTTGACCTTCGACTGTCTGCTGGAGAGCTCCGTAGACCATTGGTCGCTGAGCCCTAGTTGCTTTGCCGCCTCGTCGAGATCGACAATGGCAACATTTCCTTGAATAGAGGAAGAATCGCTGCAACCTAGCAAACCTATTTGCAAAACGACGGCAAGAGAAATCCAAATTCGGGACATGACGGCACCTTGGGCTCTTTTTCAGGCGGGAAGAATGGCTACGCCCCGAAAGATAGAAAGTCAGCAGCGAGCCGTCCAGAGAAACTGACAACATCCAGTGCTATCACTTAGGAAATGTTAAGCACAGCGAGAAACCGAAGCTGCGGCGATCTCTTGCAGAGCACGCTTTGCAGGCGAATCAGCGAGGTTCGCCAATTGTTGAATTGCCTGCCGGGCATAATCATTGGCTAGCTCGCGGGCTTGTTGCAATGCACCGCTACGATCGAGCCAGTCGATTAAAGTGGTCATATTTTCAGCGTTGGGCTCTTCCAGCAGACTCTGCAATTTCTGCTGCTGTTCTGGATCGAGTTGGTCTCGCAACTCGATCAGCGGCAAGGTCATTCGATGTTTCGCAAGATCGGTGCCGAGCGACTTGCCAACGGTTTGCTCCTCGCCCACTAAATCCAAGAGATCGTCGACGATTTGAAAAGCGATGCCCAGCAGGTGTCCAAATCGGTCGAGGCTGCGTACGATCTGCGGGTCGGCATTTGCGTAATGGGCACCTAGTTGGCAACAGCAGGCACAGAGTGCAGCCGTTTTTGCTCCGATAATTTCAAAGTAGTTGGATCGCGTGAGCGAAAAATTACCACTGGCGGCCGTTTGACGCAGCTCTCCTTCACAAACCGTATTGGTGGCACGGCCGATGGTGCGGCAGCCCAAGGTGGTTTCTAGAGAACTTGCCAGAAAAAAAGCGTGCGTAAAAAGATAATCGCCTAGCAAAACGCTCGTTTGATTGTTCCAGCGGGCATTGACCGTGTCTTCGTGGCGACGAATCGCCGCTTCATCGAGCACATCGTCATGAACCAGTGTAGCTGTATGGATCATCTCGACCACGGCTGCCAGGGTGTGGTGGTCGTCGTTAATTTCCCCCACGGCTTGTGCCGCCAAAAGCAGCAAGGCCGGGCGAAGTCGTTTCCCACCCATCCGAAACGAACGTTGGGCCAATTCATCGACAAAGGGATCGGTGTGCCGCAACTCGCTTTGCAAACGACTCTCGACTTTTGCCATGTCCGCCTGAATCGACGCAAACAACGGGGCCATCGAGGTCGTTGCTCTCGTTCGCATAGGGTTGGCAGTACTCATCGAAATCCCTTTCCTGTCGTCGTCTGTTGACTCACGCATCCGAGGTTTGTTGCGAAGCTCTCGCATATTGGCCGCTTGTGCCACCCGACTTCTCTTCAAGCCGAACCTGCTCGATGATCATTCCGCGATCGATTGCTTTGCACATGTCGTAGATGGTCAGTGCCGCCACCGTGACGGCAGTGAGGGCCTCCATTTCTACGCCGGTTTTGGCCGACACTTCGACAATGGCCTCAATACGTATCGTATGGTCGTCAACTGGCTGCAAGTCTAGGCAAATAGAATCCAACGGCAAGGGATGGCATAGGGGAATCAAATCGGCAGTTCGCTTGGCGGCCATGATTCCTGCCAAGCGAGCAACTTCCAGCACATCGCCCTTGGCGTGGCGTCGTTCGAGAATCGTCTGCTGTGTTTGTGGGTTCATTCGGACAAGCCCCGATGCCACCGCACGACGACGGGTGACCGGTTTTGGGCCGACATCGACCATCCGGCTGGCACCCTGTTCGTCAAAATGGCTGAGTTCGTTCATCCGAGCGTCTAAGCAATGGGAAGTGGAGGAGACTCTCTCCATTGTAAGCAAGTCGCTACAAACGTCGACCCAGTAGAGAGGAAACTGTCAATTTGGCTCCGGCAAAATACTCCTCCGGCGCATAAAAAAGGCCTCGCCACTGAAAAATCAGTAGCGAGGCCTCATGAGCGGGGAGGTGGCGACTAACCGGGAGAGATTAGTCGCCTCGCAGTTGACTCATTCAACTGCCCCAATTTCGTATTTAAACCGTTGACAGCAAGTGCGAACGGGTTAGGTACTAAAGTCGTTAGACCAACTCTTTCTTGGCACCGATAAGCGTTCGCAAACGTTCGGCTAGCAAAGCTGCGTCGAACGGTTTTTTGAACGTCTCGTTGATGCTGGAACGATCGAAACTTGCCGAGGTCCCATCATCCGGTAGCAAAGCGATCAAGATCGTTTCGGAGAAGTCGCTACTGCGACGCAGATTTTGGCAAATCTGCAGAGCTTCGACCTGTCCGATCGAGAAATCGACGATGATGCAGTCGGGGTGGAAGCTTTCGGCTTGGATGCCGGCTTCGAATCCACTGGCTGCCATCGAGGTGCGGAACGATCTTTCCGCCGGTAATTCTCGTTTCAAATTCTCGATCAAGACCTGATCTTGTGCGACGATCAACACTTTGGCCATCGCCTCGTCTTCAAGATCGCCCAAAGGCATACCATGCTCTTTGAGAAACTTAATCAAATATTCACGGGGTATGCGCCGGTCCTGGGAACCAGGAATGCGATAGCCCTTTAAACGCCCTGAGTCAAACCATTTGCTGACCGTGCGCGGGGCCACTTTGCAGATCTTGGCGACCTGACCAGTAGTAAAGACCTTCATCACGGGTACTCCAATATTGTCTTGCGTTGACGCTGGTCAGGCTGCGGGTTATCCGACAGCCTGGGCGCCCCTTTTTATGTGTTTCGGCCTGGCGTCGGCTTCCCTACTGCCAGTGAGTTCAACATTTGAAGATAATTTTGGGTTTCGTGGCGCGAGGATGCTACGAAACTCAAAACTTACGACCTCCATTGTTTAGTTGCCGAAGGCACACCTGGGTCAGGGGCACTCCGTAATCTTATGCTGGGTTGGTTCAGGTCCTTCTGATCCGCTCCGTCATGTAGTAACTCCCATCGGCAATGCAAGCACTGGAAGATTGGCAAAAATCGTTAAATTGGTGACTGTAGGTATCAGCCGTTACAATTCTAACGATCGCGTTCTTCGAATGCCTCCATCACACAAATAGGTTTGCAACAAACCTTGCTGCGCAAAGAGAGCGAGCTGACCACGTTGGTCGAGGCGGGCGCGCACTGGCGTGTCCGTTTCAATTGGCAGGCTCCCCCCTTGGTAGGACATCCTCTCCAACTAGAGTGGCCAGTCTGGCCGTGCTGTCGAGAACAACCCTTCCGAAAGATAGTGTCGATACAAACGGGGGTCAGACTTTAGAAACTTTCACTATTCGTATTGACTCTGCGTGTTATATCACCTACCCGCAAAGCTCTGCTTCTGGCGGTTATCGCGATACCACAGGCAGAAAAGGCTTGCGAACGGCTGAAATGCAGTCGCAAGGTGGGGATTGCCCGTGCTGGCATGGCGGGGATGTAAGATGTTTGATTTGTCGGTAGGGGACAGAGGTCAGGGAGTTTTGTCAGGGCCATCGTGGACAAAATGGACAAAACTCTTGGGTGTAGTTGGCATTTGATGCTTCTTTTATCGAGGTTTGCTTTTTTTGTGGGGCCGAGTTTTGGCACGAATCGGGCTGTTTGGGGTTTTGCGGACAATATTCGGTCGTTTTGTCCGCTGCTGTTTTCTTAAACGCTTGAGTGCTAGGCTTTGCGAGATTTGTCTTAGACAAAAGTCGGTGGGGTTTTGTCCTGTTTTGTCCAAAGTGGGTGACTTTATTGGCGAAAAAAGGCAGACCGTTATTTTTTGCCACAGAGTTCACAGAGAACTCAGAGACTCTTTGATCTCGGTGTTCTCTGTGGCTAAAAAATTATCGAAAAACTGGGGAACACTTACTCTTCGCTAATTGGCGTTAATTTTTTATAAGCGAAGATTAGCGCAGATTCGAGTTTTAGATTTTCAAAGAACGAGGGTAAGGGTTATTGTCGTGGAATGGTGGACGCGGTTCCATCGATATTTTTGGCCGGGAGTGGGGATGTTTGATGTGGGATTTATGATTGTTGATCTGCAAAAGCACGTAGGCCACACTTTGGGTAGGTTTATCCCACAGAAGATTGCTTCTTGTTGCTGTGCAACCCTGGTTGAGGCAACCAGGGCTACCCGCTAGCTTTTGTCGTCTTTTTGATATCGGTGTTGAAGTTCGTTAATTTGATCTACGATCGAAACAAACTCCTCTCCGAACTCAGTGAGTCGGTATTCCACCCGTGGAGGTATCTCGGGGAACGAATGTTTTTGTAAGACGCCAAAGTTTACAAGCTTCGTCAAACGCTCGTTGAGTACTTTGGTAGTAAGGCCCTCTGCGGTACGTTCAAGTTGCCCCGGGCGAAAAATCCCTTCGCGGATTTTCGCGAGGACGTGCAAAGTCCATTTGCAGCCAAGGCATTTTTCGAAGATCTCTTGGACATAGTATGCCTTAGATTCAGTATTTGTTTCCATTTGGTACGTAACCCACAAAAAAGTGCATAGTTGCGAGGTGATGGCCTGTGTTTAATATTGGGGGAGTTGCAGTTTCAATCTAATTCGACCCTATGGAGTTCATTATGTCAAAGAAAGCTACATTCTACCACGCAGGATGTCCTGTCTGTGTGTTGGCTGAAAAAACCATTGCCGATAGCCTCGATCCTAGCCGATTTGACGTTGAGATCGTCCATCTGGGTGATTCGAAAGAGCGGATCGCCGAAGCCGAGTCAGCAGGCGTAAAGTCTGTCCCTGCTTTAGTGGTCGATGCCGAAGTGTTTCACATCAACTATGGTGCCGCTCTCTCAGACTTGAAATAGTGTCATCGGTAGCAAGTAGGGTAGATTATCCCACAGAAGATGCCTTATGCCGCTTTGTAGCCCTGGTTGCTGTTCAACCAGGGCTACCTGCTTACGTATGCCTACACATCCACACTGGGTCCAATGACCCACTTGGCATTTTTCGCAAATCGCTTCCGAACTCCGTCCGTCTTTTTTCCGAACACTTCCGCATGAGCGGGCTCGTCGGGGAGGGGGCTACGGGCTACGCCCTGTTTAAGCGACCTGGCAAGTCCAGCAGTAACGGATGCAAGACAGAACTTGTCGTGTTCGGATATCACTGAATAGGCATCACGATCTGCAGCCAAAACCTCTTGGCCAAGCACGACGGACATCGGAGTACCATCGGGGTGATCCTCGAATGCCGCCTTCGAAATGCGTTTTCTCCCTAGGTTCCGGTCCTCGACGATATGCCAAGGCGGTATTCGCCTCCATAATTCCTCGTCTTCAAGGATCGACAAGTCGTCTACATGCGGCATCGAAGTGTCTGACATCCACACGTCCTATTCGAGTCGGCTTCGGAGGGAGCTAATTTTCTCTTGAATGAAACTGATCTCTGCGTGCTCGATTTCCTCGACTTTCGTTCCGTCCTCGTATGATACTTGTAACGACCACGGTGATCGGACATCAACCTCCAGGTCAACACCTCCATCATGCCATTCGAGGAGAACGCCGCCACGGCTCGTGGGTACTACCGAAGGAAAAGGATCACTCTCGGAAAGAACCTCGAGCAGAACATTCACAGCGAGTGCCGCCGTCTTCGGATCAATCGCTCTAGCACCATAGGAGTTCCAGTCTCTTGAGAGCTGGCCAAGATTGCACACTTGATTCAGAATCGGCATGAACCAATCGTCTGGCTCCTGGTCGAAGACAAAGGCCCCGTCGAAGCCGAACAGCATGGAGAACGACCCTGATTCCTCCATCGTTATCGGGGGCTCCGGTTGGTGCGGCGTCCCATGTCGGGCCGACGTGGGTCTGGGGTACAATTCATCAGAAAGGAGGGATTCAGGATCCGCCGCCGATTGCCGCAACACGCCTGTGCTCATATCTTGCGCTCCCATATCTTGTGCATCTCGGGCGTGGTAATCGATGTGAAGCCACGCACAATCACTTCATGCCCCTTGTCAAGCAAATCAAAAACACCGTTAGAATCTTGTGTCTGTGGTGTTCCTCTCGCAGTCATTGTCAAGCGAACTACGGGTTTGCCATCAGCCGCGCGAATTGCCGGTGCTGCCGTAACATGAAGGCGTCCCCATGGCGGCTCGGATTCGTCCTTCAGCACATATCGTAATGCGAACTCCGTATCTTCGGCATCACCAAGGTAGTCATCGGAGTAAGTTCCA
The DNA here is from genome assembly GCA_029259945.1 of Planctomycetota bacterium. Taxonomy (GTDB): domain Bacteria; phylum Planctomycetota; class Planctomycetia; order Pirellulales; family Lacipirellulaceae; genus Bythopirellula. Next base: position 341,643 of record JAJDEF010000022.1, on the reverse strand, counting down.
TTGATCCAGGCGAAAACGTTCGCAAGTTGGCTCGGATCGACATCCTCTATAATATTGACGTATGTCACTTCGCACTGATTTGGAGTAAGTGTTAGCTTGCACTCTTCGGTAACAAACTTCTCGAATAATTCCCAGTCGGCTATCAATGCCTTGCGAAGATTGTCATAACTGGGATAGCCGGGTTGGCCGTCTGTCTTCCGCCAATTGCGGATGAAACGGTCACGTTGAACTTGGACCAGTTCATTTCCGGATTCGTTGACAAACCAAAATCGTGGCATCGGCATTGAGCCGACCTCAAACCGCACACCAGGCATCCTTTTTTCTGAAGACCCGAATCGTTCAAACGTGGAGTCAAGCTCTGGTTTGTCCTGAATCACGGGGAACCGACCACGAAACTGCTGCCAAACCAGTCCCAAATGAGCGGTAGAAAGATCCAGTCGGTCAAACTGCACGGAAAGGGCGACTTCGACGACCGGCGGATTATCGTACTTGGGCAATGGTTGGTTCACGGGAGATGCTGACACCTATAAGTCGGATGGTCGTCCATGCAATGGTACAAGTCTATACTATGAATACGTTTCTGTCGCCATATCCGTTCATTGACCACGTATCGAGGAGGCGGGATGGACTTTCTCAGCAAGCATAACTGTAGTACCAGGGCTCGATCTGACTGTTTGGGCAATAAAAAACGCCCTAAGCCGCCTGGGCATCTCCGGTGTGTCCTTGCGCGGATACGTCTTCGAATCGAACGGAGACCCGTTTTGAGACGCCGGACTCTTGCATGGTGATGCCGTAGAGGGTGTCGGCGCAGGCCATCGTTCGTTTTGAGTGCGAGATGACGATGAACTGCGTCGAGGTCATGAATTGTTTGAGCACTTCGACAAAGCGGTCGATGTTGGCTTCGTCTAGGGCCGCATCGACTTCGTCTAGCACACAGAAGGGGCTTGGGCGGCTGCGGAAAATTGCCAAGAGCAGTGCGACGCAGGTGAGTGTGCGTTCGCCGCCAGAGAGCAGCGAGATGCTTCTCGGCTGTTTTCCAGGCGGACGGGCGATGATTTCGATGCCACATTCCAGCACATCTTGGTCGCCATTTTCGTCGATGAGGATGTCGGCTTCGCCCCCGCCAAACAAGTTGCTGTAAAGCTCTTGGAAATGACCGCGAATCACGTCGATCGCGTTGGTAAAAAGCTCACGACTTTCGACGTTGATCTGCGAGACCAATTGCTCGAGTCGAGCTTTGGCGGCTCGCAGGTCTTCGTATTGCTCAGAGAGCGTTGTGTGTCGTTGTTCGACTGCTTCGAGTTCAGAAAGCGCTTCGAGATTCACCGGCCCGATCGTTTGTAGCTGCTGCCGAAGCTTTTGAATCTCCTGGTCGATTTGTTCGCGACCGACAAGCTCTTTTGCAGGTTCGGAGGTGGCCAGTACGGCAAGATCGAGGTCGTAATCGTCAGAGAGTCGAGCCGCTAGTTCGTTGCGCTGGTGTTGTTGCTGTTGGACCCGCATCTCTGCTTGTTGCAGGTCGCCTTGATGTTTGAGGAGTTTTTTTCGAAGCTGGTCTAGCTCTTTGCTGACCTGTGATTTGTGTTTCCTGGCCTCATCTTGCTGGTGGGTTGCTTGCTGCAACTCGTTAACAAGTGTTTCTTTGCGACGATAGAGTTCTGCAATCTCGCTGGTCAATTCGAGGACCGAATGGGTGAGCTGTTTGCGTTGGGAGTGGCATTCAGAGATTCGCATGCGGGTGTCGGCCAATGCTCGGTCGTGCTCTTCACGGTCGCGGTGCAACTGGTCCATCTGTCGACGGAGGCCGTCTCGGCGTTGCTCGCTACGTGCCAACGAAACGCGAGAGTCGGTGACCGTCCGTTGGAGCGAGCTGACTTGTTTTTCAAGTTGCTTCGCCTGCTCCGAGCGATTTTCGAGATGCGATTGGAGTTGTTGCCGTTCGTTTTGTCGCTCGGCAAGCTGATTTCGATCTCGCTGCAAGCCTTGCGCGGTACTGGCAGCTTGCTCTTCTGCCGTGGCAAGCTCGCTTTCGGCGGTCGCATGTTGCTGATTCGCTTGATCCAACCGTTCTCGTAGTGAAGCCACTTTGAGCTGGGCGGCACTAAGCTGTTTCGAACGCGCGGCATGCTCGGCGCCGAGTTGCTGTTGCTGATGATCTTGAGTTGCAATCGAGGCTTCAAGCTTTTCGCAGACGGTATGCTGTTGTTCGATGCGAGATTCCATTTCACGCACTTCCTCGACCAGAGCCCGTAATTCGCTTCGGCGAGAAAGTAAGCCCGTGGCCGATTGGCGTGGCCCGACGATCAGCGAACCATCGGCTCCGACAACCTCGCCGACGATGGTGATGTAATTTAATCCTCGCCCGGTGCCACTAGCTAGCCGCAGAGCGGTCGCCAACGTATCGACAAACCAGTGTCGCCCCAGCAGGCGTCGAGGCAGAGCCGATAAATCGGGAGCGGTTTCGACAAATTGATCTGCACGCCCCATCACCCCGGGTTCATGAGAGAGATCGATGCGGTCGACTGCGCTGGCGGGCACGGGGACGTCGAGCCGTAGAAAACCGGTACGCCCTGGCCACTCGGCATCGTCTAACGTAAACATGGCTGGGTTTGTGTGGTCGACCAGCAAATGGTTGGCGTGATCTCCCAACGCAATTTCAACTAACGGTGCCGTGTCGGCATCGACTCGCAGGAGGTCAGCCACAATTCCGCGAACGCCGCCGAAAGGGCCCTCGGGTTCTTCGCGAGCCCGTTGTAGAACTTGCTTGGTGCCAGCGCTTAATCCATCGAGGCGACGTTCCAATTCTTCGAGAACCGCTGCTCGTTCGCGGGCGCCTGAAAGTCGGCCACGCAAGTCCGCCAACTGTTTTTGCGACTGAGCGAGAATACGACGGTCGTCGCGTAACTGATTTTGTAGCTGTGTTAAACTTTGCTGAGATTGATGGGTAGCGATCCCGAATTGTTGGCACGCAGACTCTTCCTTTTGAAACTGTATCGCTACTTCCGAGCGAGTGGATTCCAAACCTAGGAGAAGTTCTTGGTATCGTTCGCTTGCCGCGACCGCATCGGAATGTTGTGATCCAAGTAGATGGATGTTTTTTTCTAGTTGTGTCGAGTCGCGTAGTGTCGAGGCTTGTTTTTCTCGGGTACATTCGACCTCGTTACGACACTCTTTCTGCCCTGTTTGAGCCTGGTCGAGTGCCGTCTGTTGCGACTGGACTTGCTGCTCTAGCTCGCTAAACTGCTGTTCGGCCGCTTGTGATTCACGTTCGGTTTCAGAAACCAACTGCTGTGTGACGCCCGCGCGAGACGTCATGGCAAGCGACTGCTGCTGCAGACGCTGTGCTTCTTGAACGAGTTCGTCTGTGCGGGCTAGTTGGCTGCGGCGGGTTGATTCGCATTTTGCGATGCGTTCGCGTGTTGTTGTGGCGAGTTCGTTCGTCGAGCGGGTCTGTTGTTGAAGCGTTTCTTCCTTTTGGTCGAGTGCGGCGAGCCGTTGATCGCCGGCGGTTACCTGTTTCTGAATCGCCTCGCGAGCTTGGCTGTGATTGTCTGCATCGTGTTGCAGTTTTTTGAGCGAAGCGGTCAGTTGATGCCAATCAGCCAATCCGACTTGAGTACGCAATTCTTTCAGGCGATCGGCTTGTTCTTTGTACTTACGCGCGCGTCCTGCTTGGGATCGCACACTGCGAAGGCGAGAGTCTAGCTCGTCGACGATGTCAGAAAGCCGGAGTAAGTTTTGGTCGACACGTTCTAGCCGACGGGCCGCTTCCTGCCGTTTTAGCTTGAAGCGACTAACCCCTGCCGCCTCTTCGAAAATTAAACGGCGCTCGCGGGGCGAAGATTGAAGCAGCGCGTCGACTTTGCCTTGCTCGATAATGCTATAGGCACCTGTTGCAACTCCGGTGCCTGCAAATACTTCGCGGATGTCACGCAGTCGAACCGGTTGGCGATTGATTAGATACTCGCCTTCGCCGCTCCGGTAAACTCGACGCGTGACGTGCACCTCGTCGGAATCGACTTCGAGGGTGCGCGAGGAGTTGTCGAACGAGAGGGTCACCTCTGCCGCATTGGTTTGACCACGACCGCGCGCGCCGCTGAAAATGACGTCGGTCATTTCTTTGCCGCGTAAGGCTTTGACACTTTGAGTCCCGAGCACCCATTTGATGGCATCCACCACATTCGACTTGCCCGAGCCGTTGGGACCAACAATGGCGGTGATGCCTGCCGGAAACTCAAACCGAGTTCGATCGGCAAAGCTTTTAAAGCCGTTGAGTTCCAGTGCTTTGAGCATGGGGCTGTTATGGAGTGGCGGTGATTAGGTGGACGCGCGTACGCCGGGCGCAAACGAGCGGCGGATCGTAGCAAGAAACCAGCGATGACTGGAGAGCATTAGCGGCTATTGGGCGCCAGTGATGCTAGCAATGAGCAGGCAAGCATTAGCCACGGCGGCTGAATAACTCGGGGGCAGGTGTTTCGAGATCAAACGAGTCGATCGCACTTTCGCTGCTTTTTTCCAGGCTGGAAGAATCTTCGTCCGATTTCAAAAATTCTCGACCGCTTTCTGGAAGGGCATTCACACGGAACCGGCTAGCCATCGCGCCTGATTCCTTGGCCTGGGCCAACATCTGAACCACGTCGGGATAGGTGCCGCCTAGTTCCACCACAGCACGAATCACCTCGTCGACGTCGGTTGAAACAACTCGCTGTTGGGTCGTTTCGCTAAATCGACTGACTTTAATTTCGCCGCCACTCAGGCCGTTGACAAGAATTTTGGGGCCCGCGTCGAGTACCAGCGGCAGCTTGAGCCTGTGTTGCTGGCCAAATAGTACGATTTCGGGACGATGGCTGTTGGTGACGTGAATCATTGGGGGGCCAGATACATTGAGGATATGATAGCTAAACATTTCGCCGAGGCTTTCGCCCCGTATCATGGAATCGCCAGGAGACATTGCCCAGAGCGAACGAAATGCCCCGTAGCGAGTTTCTGCACTTTTCACGCTCAGTAATTCTCGAAGTTCGTCGTACGCAGAACCATCATCCATCGCACTCAGGGCGGCTAGTGCGTGGACTCGGAAGGCCGGCTCCTCGCGAGCGATTAAAGCCAAGGGAGCCACGGCATCGGTGACGTCGAGATAGGCCAAGGCTTCGGCGGCATAGAACCGCACCTCGGGATCCTCTGCGTTTAAGCCTAGTTTGAGAATGGTGATTGCTTCTTCGCTGCCCACGGCTTCTAACCGTATCGCGGCGGTAGCTGAGGTGACGGGGTCGAGTAACTGGCTCTTTAGCAACCGCAACCGAGATTGCAGTTCGAATTGCGATTCCCGTAGAGAGATATTTCGCACCACCTGCATAAATCGGCCAACGTTGTCTTTGTAACGTGGGTGGAGTTCTAGTTCGATGAATTCGTCGGTTTTGGGTGTTGCAACTCCTCGTCGGCGGCCATTGATATAGCTATGAAACCGGGTGTTGATTGCCTTGCCAACCTGTTGACTCAATCGCACCGATTGCCGCTCGTGGTCTAAAATCAAACCGAGTTTGCGCGATTTGGTGACGATACCTCCCCCCAGGATACGACCGCGACGAGCCAGCGCTGGATCGTCTTTGATGTTTGCCGTGGGATCGACCAACACCGAACCATTCGAGACGCCCATCAAATGGCCCTTTCGAATCTGAGAACCCAAGACGGCCATTTCGGTCATGCGTGTTTCGAGTAATTTCCCACCGCGTAGGCTGGTGGTGCTACTTCGAGTAGGGGTTTTTACTTCGATATCGAATCGGTCACCCTCTTGAATGCCAGGTCGTAAAAAACCTCGCACCAAAACGAGAGCGGTCGCAGAAGACGCCAAAATTTGGTTGGGGGTTTCGACGTTTCGTCGGTTCATTTCGCTAAGAATAGTGGCCCGTTGTGGCGAAGGAGGAGGATCCTCGCCGGTGTTTGCAAGGCCAGTGACTAAACCAATTGCTTCTAGTTTTACGTAGCCCATGCCATACGGATGAGCCACATTCGCAACCAACGTTGTGTCTGAAGGAACTTCTTCGGCAAAAGTAGATTCGGGGCTCTGGTGCCTCAGGATAGGGCCCATACAGCCGATTGATGAGGAACAGCTGGCGATTACCAGCGCCACCCAGAGTGTATTTCGCGTCACGTATTTCATACGTTTCTGCCATCTATGATCTAAGACATAAGTAGAGAGAGGGCAGAAGCTTAGGAATACCGCGATTTGGGGTCAATACAGACCAAAAGCCTAGGGGGGATCGTAGCCTCCCGGATTCCAAGGATGACACCGCGAGATGCGGTGTAAACCTTTGAATCCGCCGCGAAATGCTCCGTATTTGCTGACCGACACAAGAAAATAGGCACTACAGCTTGGGTAGAATCGACATTTGGGGCCTAGCATCGGACTGATCAGCAGTTGATAGCATCGGGCTGCGCCCATGAGCACGAGGCCCGGCAATAGCATGCAAGCTTGCCAGAGGAATCGCATCACCCGTGCCCTTTGCTGTCATCGGTAGCTGAAATTCTTGCGGAGATTTTGCTTGCCAACTTGAGAAGCGACTCTTCGAGTTTCGCGACATCGGGCGAAGCTCCTTTTTTGGGTAACACGACAAAATCAAACTGTTGAGGCAGCTTGTGCTGCACGAGACGGAACGCTTCTCGAATCGATCGTTTCCAGCGGTTGCGGACGATGGCGTTGCCACACTTACGCGACACGGTCAGACCGATTCGCGGTTGAGTACATGGCCCTCGATCTGCGTAGACCACAATCAATCCATCGGCGGCAGAATTTCGGGCGCGAAATACGCGATCGAATTCAGAAGGTTTCAGCAGCTTTGCTGACTTAGGGAATTTGAAATTCATTGCAAGTTGCCCCAAGCCTTTACGAGACAGAGGTGTCGTCTGTGCAAACTGTGTCGGTGCCACAATGATCGTCCGAAGAGAGTTCGTCGGTTTTTTTAGCTTCTTTACTTGGCTTCTCGACGCCTACGATAAAATCCTCAGGCACCGCGGGGCCACGTTGATACGTCCCCCACCTTCGTACCCAATGTCCACCCAGCAAAATGATGATCACCAGCAGCATTCCTAACAGCAAAATCGCGATCAAGGCCATGTAAATCGCCGCGCGTGTCGGGGGCGGCATCTTCTCTGGCGCTGCTGTGAGCAGGGCGAAAAGAAAAAATCGGAAGCTATGCGCGACTACCATTGCAGGCCTGCTCGAGGGTTGTCGTTGTATTTTTCGAGCAGGGTATTGAGCTGTTCACGGTCAGAAGCTTCAAACTCTTGGGGGAGCACAATCTGTACCTCAGCAAAGAGATCGCCGGGCGTGCCGCTGGTGCCTTTTACTCCCTGCCCCTTTGCGCGAAGTTTGCTACCACTGGAAGTACCGGGCGGAACGGTAAGCGAAATGGTGCCATGAGGCGTCGGAACATCGACTTTTGCCCCATTCAGGGCTTCGGCAATCGTAATGGGCACTCGAATATCAAGTCGGCGGCCTTGGCGGTGGAAGTGAGGATGCGGAGCCGTATTTACTTTGATCAGGATATCTCCACCAGGGCCGCCGTTGGGACTAGGGTCTCCTTGTCCACGCAGGCGAATTTTTTTACCATTTTCAATTCCTGCTGGAATTTTTATCTGCAACGTTTCCTGCGTGCCATCGCTTCGACGGATGGCAATTTGGGCTTCGCCGCCTAACACTGCGGTGGTGAATGCGATCGTCAACGCATGTTCAATGTTGGCTCCCCGTTGTGGTGCCGCCGGTTGAGGTTGGCGTTTGCCTCGTTGCGAAAAATTCTTAAACATATCGGCAAAGCCGCCACCGCCGGGGCCTCCTCCGCCACCACCTCCAAACAGGTCTTCCAAATTGATGTCGAAGTTAGGACTGCCAGCACCGGTATTCCAATTTTGCGGCCCCGGTCCACCGGTCCCTATCGATTCGTAGGCACTGCCGTAACGGTCGTACATCTCACGCTTCTTCGAATCATTCAATACATCGAAGGCATTCTGAACTTTTTGAAACTGTTCTTTGGCCGCTTTGTCGTCGGGATTGAGGTCGGGGTGATACTTGCGCGCTAATTTTCGATAAGACGATTGAATCTCCTCTGCCGAAGCGCCACGGCCAATCCCCAAGGTTTCGTAATAATCTTCTGCCATTCAAACAACCCATTCCATCTATCTACGGCCAAACCAAAAAACGCCCATTTATCTTACCGTATCGAAATTCAGAGCGGAATGCACGTAAGCACTCTCGGTGCTGCAGCTTTGCTACTTTGGTCGATTGACCGTGCTAAACTGCCTTAGAGGCGGCGCATTTAGATTTACCACGGGGGCACGGAGAACACGGAGTTTGGATGAGTGATTATTTGTCACCAGCGGCGGGTCTAAAACTCTCGCCTTTAGGCGAATCCTTTAGGTTTTTTGAGTGCGTAACTTTCCTGCGCAAGTACCGAGCTTTTAGACTCTATTATCCGATGGGCGCTAGCCCCGGTTTTTTTGCCAGGAACCGGGGCTAGCGCCCATCGGCTCATGTTAGGATTGTCAAAGCTGGTCAATGCCGAAGTTATTTTTGAATCATTCCTGAGGAGAATTCGTTTGTTGCGACCACCATTCATCGCTGCTGTTGCGATCGCGATTTCGCTTTTATTCACTCTGCCAAGTGTTGCAGCCCGTTACGACGGAAAACTGACCCTGACAACCGTCGACCAGCAGACGGGGCAGCGCATTCCGGTTCGCATGGAACTTCGAGACGCTCGGGGACGGGCAGTGCGGGTGAAGTCGGAGGGGGTGGTCTCGCAGGGCGATTATTTTGTCTTTGACGGCGAAGTCACCCTCGAACTGCGCAAAGGCAGCTATCAATTTCTCATCGAAGCAGGCCCCGAGTATCAAACCCGGCCGGGGCATTTTACTATTGAACGTCACGCGGAAGACGAAACAGAGGTGGTGCTACGACGTCAAGTCGACATGCAAGCCGAAGGTTGGTGGGCTGGCGATTTAGATGTTTGGCAACGAGGCGAGGGCCTTCCGCTATTGATGCGTGCCGCGGGTATCGACTTTGCCTCTGCTTTGGAAAAGGAAAACCTACGAGGGAAATGCCGAAAACAACGAGCTTCGAAAAACACCGCGCTTGGTCCCCATGCTTTGCTTGATTTTCGTCGAGGTGGTGGTTTGTTAATGTTTCACTGGGGCGACTCCGTCGAGGCGCTCGATATTTGCCGCTGGAAATCAAAGGACTCTTCACTTCTGTCGTTAGATGTCGCCGACCAAGCTAATGCCGAGATCGTCGCTCTGACTCCGTTTGCCTGGGATCTGCCGTTGTGGGTTGCTGCGGGCAAGCTCGATGCAATTCAAATTATTCATCGTCTTGATAGCGAAGGGCAGGGGAAACCACGCGATAAGGTGTTCTACCCAGGCAAGCAAGGCAACGGGCGCTGGAGCGAGGCGATCTATCACCATCTCTTGAATTGCGGTTTGCGCATCGCGCCTGCCGCCGGCAGTGGCTCTGGATCGAATGGCAATCCTGTCGGGATGAATCGGGTTTATGTCTACTGCGAAGATAACTTCACGCCTGAAAAATGGTTTGAAGGCTTACGTGCAGGTCGAGTCACCGTGACCAATGGGCCTCTGCTTCGCGCGCAAGTCGAAGGTCAATTGCCCGGACACACTTTTAAGTTAGAAACTGGCGAATCGCGTGATTTCCAGATCGCACTGAGCCTGACGTTTTATGAAAAAGCACCGGTCGAATACTTAGAAATCATCAAGAACGGCCAGGTCGTTTACGAAGTCCGTCTAGATCAACTCGCCCAGCAGCAAGGGCGGTTGCCCCCGATTGAGTTTGAGGAGAGTGGCTGGTTTTTAATTCGGGCACGCACAAGCAAATCGACCACTTACCAGTTTGCCACGACGGGGCCCTACTTTGTCGACTCCAACTACCAAAGACGTATCAGTCGAAAAAGTGTGCAGTTCTTTCTCGATTGGCTCGACGAAGCCGCCGAAGAATTTTCGGAAAACGAAGCCGTGTTGGCCGACATTGAATCGGCGAGGCCGTTCTGGAAAAACTTGCTGCAGCAAGCTAACGCTGAATAAGTCTTGGGTTAGTTATCCAATTTTGACGAAAATCTCTTTGTAGGCCTTGACTAGTGTTATCTTGATAGTACTATCAAGATAACACTAGGTAGCTCTATTTTAAGGAAGGGCCCGCTATGGCTCAGGAGAATGCTAAAAACGGCCTGCAAAAGCAGTTAAACGCAGGTGCAACTTCGCTAGTGCTTCTCACGCTTCTGTATCAGCAAAAGCGTGCTATGTACGGTTATGAGGTCGCCAAGGAATTGGAGTTGCGTTGTCTCGGAGCGCTCCCCATGAAGCCAGGCGCACTCTACCCAGTGCTGCGTTCACTGGAAAAGCAAGAATTGCTCTCCAGTCACGTTGAACCATCAGATGCTGGGCCATCTCGAAAATACTACAAGATCACGACTCTTGGCACAAAAACCCTAAAGCACTGGCAAATTGCCTGGCAAGACACAAAACAATTTGTAGACAACATTCTGGAGAACCAACATGAACCAGCATGCTGAAAACGCGATGAATCGTTACCTCAAAGATATCAAGCTGGCGCTAAACGCAGCCCCGAAAGCGGCACAGAAGGATGCGATGGGGGATGCAGCAGAGTTCCTCAGTAACGAGATGTCTTCACCCGGTGCTGAGCATCTGGCGACGTCAGAACAACAGACCTACGATCATTTCATCGAATGCTATGGTTTGCCTAGCCAAGTCGCGGCAGAATATCTGCAGGCCCAGGCTACAACGCCGAGCACGATGAGCTTACCCAGATTCTGGAATTTATTGGCGCTGGCGGTGATGGTTTTGATGATTACGGTCGGGGCTTTTTTCTTTGAAAGGTACCACACGTCGCCCAAGCTCACTCCAATTGCTCAAGTTGACTTTAGCAGCGACCAGCCGCCCAAGATTTCTCCCTTTACTCAAGTCGACTTTGGAGCAGGCAAAATTCTGGTCGAATTCGACGGCACGACTTACGAGTGGCTTGGCATTGATGGCATTCCGGTTTCAAAAGTCACGGAGGCCTCCAAAAGACTCTATCGCGTACTCTGGCGCAAGCGAATTGTCGAGGATGTGGTCGAAGTCCTGTGGGGAATGGGGCACAAGCCCGGAGAAACCGTTAAGCTCCAGCTGCGAGATTTGCAGCAAGACAAGGAAATCACCATTGCCGCTGCGCCGATGACTCACGCCAATCGGCGGTCGATGTATGGAAAATATCCAGTTCGCGTGACAATAGCCAACTAGCAAGCACGATGTGCGGCAACCAACGAATTCACTACGAGGAGTTTCATTGCAATGTCTAACTTGATTCGTTGCCTTCGGCCTACTAAGTTACTCAGCGCGTTGCCGATGATATTTCTGATAATTGCTTCGACGAACTTGTACGCCGAAAGCAAGCCGGAGAAAATCGCTGGTCACTGGGAAGGTCAGATCCAGCTTCCAGGTGCAACGCTTGCCATCAAGTTCGATTTCGAAGCGGATGAGGACGTGCATTGGTCAGGTACGATCGATATTCCTGCCCAAGGCCTCCGGGCGTTTCGACTCAGTGATCTAAAAGTTGGTAAAACCAAGATCTCTTTCAAGATGCCAGCGATCCCTGGTGACCCGCAGTTCGACGGCACCTTGTCCGCTGACGGAGAAAAGATTGCTGGAACGTTCAAGCAGAATGGTCAGCAGTATCCTTTTGAAATAGTGCGTAAAGAACCGACTGCTCCGACTGCGTTCCCCAAACCAAGCTTTGTACTCGAGAAACCGCACCTCGCCCTCGAAGCGATTCGCGTTGCCCATGGACTGCCAGGTCTCGGCGCAGCAATCGTCACGGATAAGGGACTTCATACATTAGTCACTGTAGGTGTTCGTAAGAAAGGTGACCAAACACCGGTCACCGACCATGACCTTTGGCATCTTGGATCTTGCGGCAAAGCGATGACGGCGACCATGATTGCAAGGTTGGTCGAAGCGGGGAAAATCAAATTTGAACAAACGCTTGGCGAGACGTTTCCAGAACACGCTGAGGCGATGAGCGACCAACTGAAGTCCGTCAAGTTGATTCATTTACTTTCCCATCGAAGTGGTTTGCCAGCCAACTTTAACTTACAGGCTTACCTGGATGAGCCAGATGTGGCCCTGGCAAGAGACAAAGTTCTCCTCGAAGCGATGTCAAAGCCATTGCTGAGTGAACCAGGTGAGAAGTATCTCTATTCCAACTGGGGGTATACCCTCGCCGGGCACATGGCCGAAAAGGCTACAGGGAAGACTTGGGAAACACTCATGAAGACCGAGGTCTTCGAGCCACTGCAGATGATGACCGGCGGTTTTGGCGGAACGGGTACCCAAGGAAAAATTGATCAACCATGGCCGCATGCATCAAATGGCTCCGCCATGCCGAGCAATGGGAAAGAGATGGACAATCTACCTGTGATGGGCCCTGCTGGCACTATTCATATGTCTTTGGAAGATTGGGGAAAATTCATAACCGAACACCTCAAAGGTGCTAAGGGCAAAAGCGAGTATTTGGCACAGGCCAGTTTTCAAAGGCTACATACGGCTATCGGAAAAGACTATGCAATGGGATGGATGCCGCGCATGCGACCTTGGGCCGGTGGAACCGCTTTGTTTCACAATGGCGACAATACGTTGAACCACGCGGTCGTCTGGGCAGCACCCGAAAAAGGGTTTGCTGTATTGGTGGTTACCAACCAAAGCTTGGCCCGCATAGCGGCCGACGAAGTGGCGGCCGGGCTCATTACAGCTTGGCAATCGCGGGACGCGTCGTCGCAGAACCTGACGGACGAATGGATTGAGAAAGCGGCTGCGCCGTTGGTCGAAAATCGAATCGCCGATGGTCTGTCGGTCGGTTACCTCGAAGGCAAACACTGGGGAATCGTGCACTTGGGAACCTCGAACCGAGCCAAGAAAAAAGCCGATAACCGGACCGTTTATGAGATAGGGTCGATGAGCAAGGTCTTCACCGGGTTATTGCTGGCCGACGCGGTTGTACGGGGCGAGATTGATTTGAACGCAACAGCGGACGTTGCCAATGCGGCTGGGATTCGGTTGCCGTCGCGCAATGGCCGGTCGATCAAGTGGATCGATCTGAGTACCCATCGGTCGGGGTTGCCCCGACTCCCCGGTAATTTGCGGCTGACCAACTTGAAGAATCCCTATCGTGCTTACGATTCGAAAAAGGCAGCGACGTTCCTGAACCAGTACGAACTACCTCGTCAGCCCGGCGATTCGCGGGAATATTCCAACTTTGGCGTGTCGGTTCTTGGATATCTGGTCGCGCAGAACGCTGGCAAAACCTATCAACAGTTGCTGCGGGAGAGAATTGCGACGCCACTGCGAATGACCGATTGCACCGTTTCACTAAGCCGCGATCAGAGAAAACGGCTCGCCCTGCCGCATGATAAATACGGCTCAGCCACAGCGCTCTGGACATTTGCGGACCTTCCAGGCGCCGGCGGAGTTCATGCAACGATGCGAGATATGATGCGTTTTGCTAGGGCTCAATTGACTCCGCCAACTGGTACACTCGGCAAAGTGATCGAGTTGGCTTGGAAGCAACAGCGTGACGCCGACGCATCGGGCCCTGCGATGGGACTGGGATGGGTTATTCATCGCGATGGTCAGACTCGTTGGCACAACGGCCAGACGGGTGGCTTCCATTCGGCGATCTTCATCAACCGCAAGTCAAACTGTGCGGTCGTTGTGTTATGCAACACGGCCGTGACCAACGAAATCGATCAACTGGCGATGCAGTTGATAAGGAAAGCAGCAGGCCAGGAAGTGAAGCCGGAGCCAAGCGAGGATTCCGACCATGAATCGGGCGATCTCGCCATTGATTCGAAACTTCGCCGCCGGTTGGTTGGCCGTTATCAGTTGACACCGGATTTTATTTTCACGGTTCGTGATCGTGATGGGCACCTGATGGTTGGTATTACCAATCAAGCCACCCAAGAGGTCTATCCTGATTCTCCCACTCGATGGTCCTACCGTGGGGTCGACGCCACACTGGAATTCAAGCTGACGAAAACCGGTCCCGCCAAGAGCCTGGTTCTACATCAAGACGGCAATAAGCAGACCGCTCGCCGAATTAGGTGAGCCACAATCCGGGCCACGTCCTCATAAAGGTTATTCCAGCTCTTCCCAACGTGCGTAAGCCGTGGCGAGCTGTTGCTCGATATCAGCGAGTTTAGTTTGCCGGCTAGCGATGGTTTCTGAGTGTTGTCGGTAGAATTCAGGTTCCGCCATTTCCTGATGCAGTTCTGACGCTTTGGCTTCTAAGGTCTCGATAAGGCCTGGCAGCATTTCGAGTTCGCGTTTTTCTTTGTAAGCCAATTTGGGTTTACTGCGGACATTTTCTTGTGACAACGTTTTTTTAGTCGTCGTAGCGGCCGCTGTTTTTTTGGCTGAAGACGTAGTGGGCTCAGCCCGTTGGCGCAGCCAGTCGTCGTAGCCGCCATCATATTCACGAACCCCTGTGGGCTCGAAAACAATTGTGCTGGTCACGACGTTGTTCAAGAATGCACGATCGTGGCTCACCATGAGCAACGTGCCGGCGAAGTCGATGAGTCGCTCTTCAAGAAGCTCCAGCGTTTCGGTATCGAGGTCGTTGGTAGGCTCGTCGAGCACAATCACGTTGGCTGGCTTCGAAAAGAGTCGAGCCAGAAGCACTCGATTACGTTCGCCGCCAGAGAGAAAACGCACTGGGGTGCGAGCACGCTCGGGCGTGAATAGAAAGTCCTGTAGGTAGCCGATCACATGTTTTTGTTGGCCACCGATAGTAAGTGTTTCTGCCCCCTCGCCGATGTTTTCCTGAACAGTTGCATCGTCATCGAGTTGGGCACGAAGTTGATCGAAGTAGGCGATTTCTAGGTTGGAACCCAAACGAACCGAGCCTTCGTCGGGCGAAAGTTGCCCGAGTAGCAAACGTAGGAGGGTGGTTTTGCCGGCCCCGTTGGGGCCGATGATGCCCACTTTGTCGCCACGCATAATCAGCGATGAGAAATCGCTGACCAGTGGGCCGTCGTTGTAGGCAAAAGAAATGTTTTCGACTTTGGCCACCAAGTTTCCGCTACGTTGGGCTTCTTCAATTTTTAGGCGAGCTTTACCTACCGACGTGCGACGCTGGTTGTGTTGGTCTCGCATTTGTTTGAGTGCGCGTACCCGACCCTCGTTACGAGTGCGTCGCGCTTTGATGCCTTGCCGAATCCAGACCTCTTCTTGAGCTAACTTTTTGTCGAATAGGGCATTCTGCTTTTCTTCGGCTGCGAGGGCCTGTTCTTTGCGAACGAGAAAATTTTCGTAATCGCACGACCAATCGAAGAGGCGACCTCGATCGATTTCTAGAATTCGCGTCGCCAAATTACGCAGAAACTCGCGATCGTGGGTAACGAATAGCAGTGTGGCAGGCCAACGCGACAGGAAATCTTCGAGCCACGCAATGGCATCAATGTCTAAGTGATTCGTCGGCTCGTCGAGCAGAAGAACCTGGGGTTCAGAAACCAATGTCTGGGCCAATAACACACGCCGTTTCATGCCTGACGAAAGTGTTTCGACCTGTGCCTCGGGGTTGAGGCTCATTTGCGAAAGCAAACGCTCGATCTGTTGTTCGCTTCGCCACGCATGGGCTTCTTCTTGCATCTCCTCAGAAAGCCCCTGCCGGACGACCTCGTGGATGTTGCCCACGAGATGATCGGGAACCTCTTGTGGCAAAAGTGAAACGTGGGTTCTCGGTGCGAGAATGCATGCGCCGTGGTCGGGGCGGACCGTGCCACTGATGATTCGCATCAAGGTAGTTTTACCCGATCCGTTGCGTCCGAGCAGACCAATTCGCTGGCCCGACTCGATATGGCAATTCACCCGGTCGAGTAACGGCGGACCGCGAAAGCCGATACTCAGATCTTGGAGTTGAACAAGGGCCATGCTGTCAGCGATACCGAGCGATAAAGCTCTTTAAAAAACCACAGATGAACGCAGATCGCAGGTAGAGAGCCCAGAGCGGAAAGCCAAGAGCCAATTTTTCTTCTAGCTCTCTTCCCTGAGCCATTAGCTCTAAGCTTTATCCGCGACGACAAGTTTTTCGATGGTATCGCCTTGGACAATCGTGTTGACCACCGTTTGACCATCGTCGAGAACGCGGCCAAAGACCGTGTGCATGCCATCGAGATGCGGCTGTGGGCCGTGGGTGATGAAGAACTGCGACCCGTTGGTATTCGGACCCGCGTTGGCCATCGAAAGAATCCCAGCGGAATCGTGCTTCAGTTCGGGATGAAATTCGTCTTCAAAGGTGTAGCCAGGGCCACCGGTGCCGGTGCCTTGGGGGCAGCCGCCCTGGACCATGAAATTTTCGATGACCCGATGGAAAGCCAAACCATCGTAAAAACCGTTGCCGGCGAGTTTTTCGAAGTTCGCAACCGTTTTTGGCGTTTTGTCGTCGAATAGTTCGATGCTGAATTCGCCTTTGTTCGTAGTAAACTTGGCAACTTTCATGACCAGAATCTCTCAATGGAGGTAGGGAATTATGGGGAGGGGTGACATTTCTGACAGGACTAACCAGAATAAACTAGGATGGCAGTCCACCAACGCTTCTGCAAGCCCCTGCAGCAGAGAGTTTCTTGTTTCTAATTTCGTAGGACTAGCACAGGGCAGTGAGCTAGGCGGACTACGCGTTCGGCGACCGAGCCGATCATTAGGCGGGTGAGGCCTGTTCGGCCGTGCGAGGGTAGTACGATGAAGTCGACCTTGTTTGCTTCGGCATAGCGTGTGATTTCGTCCGCAGGATTACCAAAGACGACGACGAAAGTCAGCCCGTTGTATTTTTCGTCGCGAAACTGTCTATCGAACTCGTGGCGGAGATGTTCGCTACGCGTTTCGTCGTTAACGGCTTGCCAAGCCACGGCTGGATCGCCGACCGAGAGCGTGTTGAGTGGTGGTGCCACGTGGATGACGGTGAGTCGGCTGGTGTCGCCAGTAAGCGACAAGGCAGTATCGATGGCATTGTGAGCCAGATCAGAGAAATCGCTCGGGACGAGTACTGAATTGTATTTTAAGGTGGTCATGACAGTGGCTCCTTTCGCGGTTCGTTTTCGCAGACTCTCCTTCTTTATTGTAACAAGATCACGTCATTTTGGGTGTCGAACTTGGGTGAATTCCTCTTCGTCTGCGGCGGCAATTGTGGCGGCAACTAGGTCGAGGCTGGTGATAATGCCCACCGGCGCGCCGCTCTCGTCGATCACAATAAGGCGATGCAAATGTTCGCCACACATGCAGCGGGCCGCCTGAAGTAAGGAGCACTTTTGATCGACCGTTTGCACGGCAGGGGTCATGTGTCGTCGCACAAGATCGTGTTGGACATCTTCGATTTGGTAGCAACCTGCCTTGGTGAGCGGATGGTCGATGTTGGAATCGAGGTGACCGGCTTTGCTGTGGACGTAGTCAGTTCCGCTGAGAACTCCGACGCAACGGCCGAGCTCGTCGATAACTGGGGCGCCACTAATCTGATGTTTGCTGAGAAGGTCGGCAGCTTCTGCCATGGTGCTGTTGGTCGTCACGACGACCACATCGCGTGACATAATGTCTTCTGCTTTCAGATGGCGTAATTGTTGATGGACGGTATTCATTGCATGCTGCTCCTTTCTGCGGGGCGTGGGATGCTGCTGAGGCCACGGCTCGAAACGACATCGACGCGATTGTCGATTTGTTGGACCTCGGGCAAAGTGCGTAGCACGGTTTGCAGCATCTGCTTGAGGTAGAACGAGGGGAGCCGACCTGTGATGATGAGGCGTCCTTTTTGGTAATCGATAAAGATGGAGTCGAGGTGATAGCGAAAATGGTCGTGTTGGCTAAGCTCGCCACAGGCTCGACCTAGAACCCCGGAACCGACATCGAAGGTCAGCAGCTTGGGAGTAGTGGAGCATGTCTTGGTTTTTGTAGATTGCACGACGGGATCCCTCCGGAAAAAGGTCGACAAGTGCCTTTCGGTGAGAGAAAGAGGTGCAAATCGTGGGCCAACTGTAGGAAGTGCGGAGGAAAGGGTTTTGTGAAAATTGGTGTCAAATCGCGTGTGCGGCATCGCACAGTGTGTGCATTCGCACGGTGAAATAGGAGTGTTGTACGCCTAGGCTTAACGTAAGACGGTTGGGTAGGCATGCAAATCGTGGTAGAAATGGGGTAGAAGTTCTGTTTGGAGGAGACGCTGTTTTATGTCGTTGGAATTAGGGCAAAAATACGTTGAATTGCAACGGTACGTCGGTTGGACCGACGGTGATCGGCAGCGGGTCGCAGCCGTGCGGGAGGTGTTGCTGGAACGTGCGGATTTGCTGATCGACGATTTTTACGAAGAGATTCAGCGGCATCCACAGGCGGCGCAGGTGATTACGGGTGGGCAAGAGCAGATTGCCCGTCTGAAGGTGACGCTGCGGCAATGGTTGCGGCAGTTGCTCACGGGGCCCTACGACAGTGACTATGTGTCGATGCGTAGCAGCATCGGGCGTCGGCATGTAATCATAGGTTTAGATCAGGTCTATACCAACGCAGCGATGTCGAGGTTGCGAACTGGCCTTTGCGAACAGGTTTCTTCGACTTGGACGGGTTCGGCAGAAGATTTGATGCGGACGTTGGCGTCGATGAACCGGCTGTTGGACCTGGATCTCGCGATTATCGAGGATGCTTATCAGGCGGAGTATTTGGCTCGCCATGAGAGTTTGAGCAAAGAAAACCTGCAATTGCGGGTGGCGCTGGAACGCGAGCAAACGACCGCCGAGATTGTCGGCGAATCGGAGGCCATGCAGGAGGTTTATCGGCTGATCGAACGAACGGGGGCCACCGACAAGCCGATTTTGATTCAAGGCGAGAGTGGTACGGGCAAAGAGCTGGTTGCCAAAGCTTTGCATCGAATGAGCCAATTTTCGGATAAGCCGATGGTGGTGGTGAATTGCGCCGCGTTGCCCGAAGCTTTGCTGGAAAGCGAACTGTTTGGGCATGAAAAAGGCGCGTTTACCGGGGCCGTGGCGAGCAAGCCGGGGCTGTTTGAGGTGGCCGATGGCGGAACTTTGTTTATTGACGAGATTGGTGAACTCGCCGGTGGATTGCAGGCGAAATTGCTACGGGTATTGGAGGATGGCTCGCTGCGTCGTGTGGGCTCGGTGAAGGAACGTCAGGTGAATGTTCGTTTGTTGGCGGCGACGAATCGAGATTTGAGCGAGGCCGTTAGCCACGGGGAGTTTCGCGAGGATTTGTTTTATCGAATCAATGTGCTGACGATTTTGTTGCCACCTCTGCGCGAACGAAGTGGGGATGTTCGGCTGCTGCTCGAGCATTTTGCCTCGGACGAGTGGCAATGGGACGAATCGTTTTTGAAGGTGATGGAGGATTACAGTTGGCCCGGCAACGTGCGGCAGCTTCGCAATGCCGTGGATCGAGCGAAAGTGTTGGCGGAAGAAGATACGTTGCTGGCAAAGAATCTACCGCCCGAGTTATTGCGGCATAGCCAGGAGGTGGCCAAGCGTTCGGCTGGCGGAGGGACGAATCTCGATTCGGTGAATCGTCATCATATTTTTGACACGTTTCAACGATTTCATGGGAACAAAGCGCGGACAGCGAGGGCTTTGGGCATTAGCCGACGGGCCCTTTATCGATTGCTTGAAAAGCACGCGATTGCGTATGGGGAGGAAATGACGAATGACGAATGACGAATGACGAATGACGAATGACGAATGACGAATGACGAATGACGAATGACGAATGACGAAATGCGTGGTGGCTGGGGTGTGCGTTTCGGGGCAGGTGGTGTGCGAATTGGCGCGCTGCGTGAGGGGGCTAGAGGCCTGGAAAAGTAACGTTGAGCGTTCTTCGAGGTGATTGGCACTGTTTTTGCCCGTCACATCTGTGCAGACCCCTACTCTCGGAGAATTTGTCATGATTGGAACTGATCATAGCGGTGGCTTGAATAAAACGGTTGCTCAACAGCATGTTCAGATCGAAGCGCTCGTTGAGACGATTCACAACCGGTTTGAATCGGAGCTGAAGGTCACTCGGAATTTGTTTTCGCTGCTGAACTCGTTGGCTGCCCATTTAGAGATGCATTTTGAGTTGGAGGAAAAGGGGGGATACTTTGCGGGAGTGATCCGGAAGGCACCCCGTTTAGCGGGACGGGCAGAGGTTTTGCTCGAAGAGCACATGGGGTTTTTAGAGAACTCGCATGAGTTGGTAAAGATGGCGAGAGGTGCTTTTGCGAACGATGCCGAAGTGCCGGCGTTGGCTGCGAGATTTGAGCAATTACGTCGTGGATTGTTGACCCATGAGCGGGCGGAAATTGATTTACTTCAAGAGGCTTATACGCGTGATATTGGGAGCATGGACTGACGCCCACTGGGGCGGTAGGGATTTGGGGTAGGTGCATGAAAAAAACGGTGCCTTGGTGGGGCACCGTTTTTTGTGATGGGGTCGTCTTTTTCGCGTGCTCTATTTGCCGTTGCTAAGAGCGGCTTGGGCAGCAGCGAGGCGAGCAATGGGCACGCGGAAGGGGCTGCACGAAACGTAGTCGAGCCCGACTTCGTGGCAGAATTGGATCGAGTCGGGGTCGCCACCATGCTCGCCGCAGATGCCGCACTTGAGATTGCTTTTTACCGAGCGGCCCTTCTTCACGCCCATTGCAACCAGTTGGCCGACGCCTGAGGTGTCGAGCGATTCGAAGGGGTCGCGAGGAAGGATTTCTTCGTTGAGGTAGTCGGGCAAAAACGTGTTGATGTCGTCGCGGCTATAGCCGAAGGTCATTTGGGTGAGGTCGTTGGTGCCAAAGCTGAAGAAGTCGGCAGAGACGCAGACTTCGTCGGCGGTGAGAGCCGCACGGGGAATCTCGATCATCGTGCCGATCAAGATATTCAACTTGCCGCGATATTTTTTGGCTTCTTTTACCGTTTCGATAACGTTGCGGGCACGTTCGCTGAGTAGTTCTAGCTCGCGCGCTGTGCCCACGAGTGGGATCATGATTTCTGCTTGGGTGTCGACTTTTTTCCCTTTGCAAGCAATGACGGCTTCGGCGATTGCGGTGACCTGCATGTCAAGGATTTCGGGATAGGTGACGGCGAGTCGACAACCACGGTGGCCGAGCATGGGGTTCATTTCGTGGAGGGCTTGGACGCGGTTTTTAACCGTCGATCGTTTGACGCCCATGCGGCTGGCCATTTCGGCCTGACTTTTGTCGTCGTGCGGAAGAAATTCGTGCAGGGGCGGATCGAGCAACCGGATGGTGACGGGCAAGCCCTTCATCGCGGTGAAGATGCCGACGAAGTCTTTTCGTTGTAGTGGCAGCAGCTTTTTGAGTGATTCTTTGCGATCTTCGAGGTTTTCGGCGAGGATCATCTCTCGCATCGCCATGATGCGATCGCCTTCGAAAAACATGTGCTCGGTGCGGCAGAGGCCAATGCCTTGGGCACCGAAATCACGGGCCCGTTTGGCGTCGGCGGGGGTATCGGCGTTGGTACGCACTTTCATTTTTCGATGTTTGTCGCTCCAGGTCATGATTTTGTTGAAGTCGCTCGAGAGCTTGGGAGTTTGGGTGGCGACTTCGCCAGCCATGACTTCGCCGGTCGAGCCATCGATGGAGAGGACGTCTTTGTGCGAAAAGGTTTTGTTGCCGATCTTGATTTTTCGGGTTTTGGCGTTGATTTGAATTTCGCCAGCTCCAGCGACACAACAGCGTCCCCAACCTCGGGCAACCACGGCGGCGTGACTGGTCATGCCGCCTGTGCTGGTGAGGATGCCGGCAGCAGAGTGCATGCCGTCGATGTCTTCGGGGTTGGTTTCTTTTCGGACGAGCAGAACTTTCTCGCCGGCTTGAGTGCGTTCGACCGCTTCGGCAGCGGTGAAGGCGGGTTTTCCTGAGGCGGCTCCTGGCGAGGCGGGTAGGCCGCGAGTGAGAACCGTGGCTGCCTTCTTGCCAGCGGGGCTAAAGCTGGGGAGGAGTAGCTGCGTGAGGTCGCCAGCGGGGATTCGTAGCAGGGCATCTTTTTCGGAAATCAGCTTTTCTTTGACCATGTCGCAGGCGATTTTTACGGCTGCGGCTCCGGTGCGTTTCCCGTTGCGGGTTTGCAACATGTAGAGCTTGTTTTTTTCGATGGTGAACTCGATGTCTTGCACGTCGCGATAGTGTTTTTCGAGTTTGTCTTTAATTTTGAGCAACTGGGTGTAGATTTTTTTGTTCCACTTGGTCATTTTTTCGACCGGTTGTGGAGTGCGGATGCCAGCGACTACATCTTCGCCCTGAGCGTTGATTAAGAATTCGCCGTAGAACTTGTTTTGGCCGGTCGAGGGGTCGCGGGTGAAGGCGACGCCGGTGCCTGAGTCGTCGCCCATGTTGCCGAAGACCATCGACTGGACGTTGACTGCCGTGCCGAGCAGGCCGGTGATGTTTTCTACCTGTCGGTATCGGATGGCTCGTGATTGCATCCAACTTTTGAAGACGGCCTCGACGGCGAGTTCCAGTTGCTTGATAGGGTCTTGGGGGAAGGGTTTGCCGAAGTGTTTTTTGAACACTCTTTTGTAAACTTGGCAAAGCTCGACCATGCCTTCGACAGGGACATCGTTGTCTTGGGCGGCCCGGTACTTCTTTTTGATCATATCGAACGCATGTTCGAAGTAGGCGTGTTCGACTCCACAAACGACGTCGCCATACATGTTGATGAGTCGGCGGTAGGCGTCGTAGGCAAAACGTTCGTTGCCGGTGGCGTTTGCAAGACCGACGACCGATTCGTCGTTGAGGCCCAGATTGAGGATGGTGTTCATCATGCCGGGCATCGAGACGGCTGCCCCAGAGCGGACCGAGACCAAAAGCGGCGATTTGTTGTTGCCGAACTTTTTGCCAAGCTCTTTTTCGAGCATCTTGATGTTTTTGTTGACGGCATCCATCAGGCCGGTCGGGAGCTTTTCTTTGCTTTTGTAGTAGAGGTCGCAGACTTCGGTGGTGATGGTGAAGCCGGGAGGGACGGGCAGGCCGATGCTGGTCATTTCGGCCAGATTGGCACCCTTGCCGCCGAGAAGCTGTTTTTGTTTGCCGTTGCCTTCGGTTTTGGTGCTGCCGAAGTAGTAGGTCATTTTGGGAGCACGGGAAGCTTTCTTAGCCATTGTGAGTTAATCCTTAGTTTTTATATGTCGCGGAAAAATCGCGGTTTCGGTTTGTTTGCGAATTGAATCCCTGCGTAGGCCCCTGCGACGGTCGATTTCGGAAGAAAGGGGGGAGAGGGTACCGTCTTGGCAGAGAAATCGAACCACTCAGGCTACCGGGCAAACAGGTGTTCGTCAAGATGGCGGCAAGCGAGGTGGTGAGCCAGTTGTCCCTTGTTTATTGGCCGAAGGCCATTCTCAACGTAGCCTGGGGCAACGCCCTAGGAATCAAAAGGTAGATGTGTTTTTTGGCTAAAGGCCATATTCACCTTAAGCACAAGTGAATACGGCTTTCAGCCGAAAATGCGTGGAACATATTCAGACCTGGGGCGTTGCCCCAGGCTACGGTGAAGTGAGGCCTTTGGCCAAACTAACCTACTACCAAAATGGACCACAACGGCACAACGACTGGGCATGCTGTTAAGGCGTTGTCGTTTGGGTGGGGCTGATGATCGCTTCGAGGTGGGTTAGTCGAGTTTTGGCGAGTTGTTGGAGCGATGGGTTGCCATGTTTTGCGACTCGTTGGTAGAAGATTTTGGCGTGGTGTGGCTGACCATCGGCTTCGGCCTGTCGGGCCCGACGCAGATAGGTTTCAGCCGTTGCTTTGTGATGGGTTGTGTGTTGCCGGTTGTGGGTAGCGGCTCTTTCGAATCGATGGGGCTCTGGCGGGTTGCTAATGGGTCGACCTAGTACGTCGAACGATTCGCCACGTCGGCGCGCGGCTTCGGCCAAAAGAGCCCGATCGATTTCTTGATGGTCGATGATGGTGACGCCCACGGAAAGCCCCCCGGCGGACGAGGCATGACTAAGGCCCCGATTGCCGCCGCCCGGCAGTCCTCTGCTCAGCGGTATTCCGAAATCATTCTGCCCCTGACGCGAGCGAGAGACTCCCCCCAGATAGACCGAGCCTTGATCTGGTACGAGCACGGTGGTCGTGGTGCCAAAGCGATGGAAAGTTGGCAGTTGGACGGTCGTCCGCGTCTGTCCCTCACAACGACCGGCGGCAACGGAAAAAACGGCCAAGGTTGATAGTAGTAGATAGCGGCCGGCAAAGAGAGATTTCATCCTGCGGTCTCCGAAGAAAGTGGCGGGAGATTGGGCCGCCCGGTTTTCACTTCTATGCTTATAGCTCTCCCATTGTAACGAGGTGAGAGAGCACTAGTAGTCATGTCACGAGTTGATCCTAGGGCGAGTGCAGGAATTTCTGGGACGTCGTTGGACACTTTAGCGAAATGCTTGTCCCGACCTACTTGCTTGGTGTCGTCGTGATAGAATGAAACCATCAGTAATCATTTGGACCACACAGGTGTGGAATGGACCCGAAGACGCGGATTTTTTTTACGGCGACGCTTTTTGAGTGTGGGCTTGGTTTTTTGGGGGTTGCGCTGGCCTGGATGGGGGGCGTCGAGTTGCGATCGCAATTGGACATCTCGCAGGGGGCCGTGCTGCGTGGTGTGGTGGCATGCGTACCGATGCTGTTGCTGCTGGTCGTGCTGATGCGGAGTCGCTGGGCGCCAGTGGTGGAGATGCGCCAGCAGATCGAATCGTTGGTACGGGAGCTTTTTGCTCGTAGCAATTATTTTGAGCTGGCGGTGATTAGCGCGTCGGCAGGCGTGGGCGAAGAGGTGCTGTTTCGCGGAGCGTTGCAGCCGTGGTTGAGTCAGTACACGCCAGCGGCACTGGCGGTGGTGATTGTGAGTTTATTGTTTGGTCTGGTGCATGCGATGTCGCCCACCTATTTTTTGATTGCGACCGTGGTGGGTGGATATTTTGGTTGGTTGGCACTTGCGTATGGTGATTTGGTCGCACCGATGGTTGCCCACGGGGTCTATGATTTTGTGGCGTTGGTTGTAGTGCAGCGGAAAGTGGGGAAGGGATGTTTGATGTGAGATTTAAGATTGTTGATCTTTTGAGCCAAGACTACGACCTACCCCGAAGGGGTTTTACACCATAGCCCAGGGTTGGTCGCCGTGGCGACCTACCCTGGGGCATGGTTACACCAACATCTGTACCCCAACGGGGTTCCACTTGCTCATCCACCGAGGTGGGCTAGGTATTCCTTGGAGATTGCTTCCGTCAGGCCCATGAGGTTTTCCACGCCGTGGCAAAGAATGCTCAACTCCTTGGCGGAGATTTCGTATTTGGGGTCGTAACGGGCGCCGATGTAGGCGTAGTCGAACCGTTTGAACAATTCCTGTTCTGCCTCGCTGTTTTGAGGAAAGATGTCGACGAGTCGGGCGTCGTGTTCCTGGGCCATCAGCCCCAGTACGCCCAGATAGTGTTCGTGTGGGCAATAGTTGGTCAGCACCAACAAAATCGTCTTGTAGGCTGCTTCAGCCGATTGGTGAAGTTGAAAAGCGGCTCCCTTGAAGTCTTTGTCTGCAAAACCTACTTCATAATATCGGTAGAATCTCTGCGCCCTTTCATGCCAATGGTGAAAATGTTCCTGCGCAATGCGTAGTCTCTCTTCGGTCGACAAACGTTTTTCTTTGGCGAGCGTGAACTGGCCTGAATCATGTATCAGGCAGCCATCGCGGTAGATGTCTTTGAAGAAAAACTGCCCTTCGGCCAAGCGGTTGTTCACGAACTCGACGTCGTGCGCGATGATTCGCACCAGGGCGCTGAGGCCCAGACGGCGGCACTCCAGGGCAACATCCTCCCAAAGGACCGTGTCGTAGGCAGTCTGGCCCTCGCCGGTCACCGCGAGAATGTCGTAGTCGGAAACGTGGCCCGACTTGCGGTCGGCTACCAGATCGCCCGGTTCTCGATAGTCACCACGGGCGTAGGAGCCGTAGAGGATGACCATCGCAATGTCGTCGCTCGCCGCGAGGATCACGCCGACAATGCGCCGCAGCTCGTCCTGCTTCCACTCCGGCAGATGGTCGGTCGAGGGTTTCATCGTGCGTGGAACCTATCGGAATAAAACCCGTCTGACAATGGCTGCGGTCGCCCTAGGTGGGGTCTATAAGAAATTTTGTGTTAGCCGGGGCTGAGAGCGGAAAGCAAAGAGCTAAGAGTCAGAAAAAAAAGGGGGGGGTCCCTCTGGCTCTTTGCACTCCGCTCTTGGCTCTCTGCTAGCTGACACAAAAAGCTTTACAGGCCCCCAGGTGCCCTTTTGTCATTCGGTGCCTTCGGCAGAGTCACGGGCTGAAATCGCACTAGCGAACTAAGGCGCATGAAAAAACGGCGACCCGACTCACTGGGTGTGAATCGGGCCGCCGTGTACATCTTCTTTTTGACCAGGCCTTTCCCCGCGAAGGGAGGGCCTACTACTTCGTCTTAACCGACCCTAGTTGCAGCGAGGGCAGCAGACGCATACAGGTACTTTTTTGCAGACGACGCGTCGTACGCAACGTGTGACGGTGTACGGAACTTTCCGAGCGACACACTTGGTGCACTTGATGGTCTTCTGCTCGCATACCGGAACGCAAACCGAGTAACACACAGTTTTGGTTCGCTTTTCGGGCACCATGTGGCAGACCTTGTAGCAACAAGTCTTGGTCTCGGGGACCATGCGACAGACTTTGTAGCAAACCGTACGAGTACGAGGTTCGCAAACCGTTTTGCAGCATTGGATTTCGCGAGTTTCGCAAGTCGGAACCCAAACACGCTTGCAGCAGGTGCGAGGTGGTCCCTGGCAAGAAAGGGTCTTGCAGCAACCAGGTTGGTAAACACACTTGCATCGGCTGGGATCCCACACCAATTGTCCGGGCTCCCGAACGGTTTTGGTGCATACTTGGCGAGCGACTTCGTAGGTTCTGGTTTCCCAGTGGCCGCCACGAACTTGGATCGTCCGGGTGTAGGGGACTCGCTTGCGAACCGTGTAGTTGACTTCGCGCTGTCGAGTTTCCCAAACAGGTTTGCACACGGTGTATGAGCGCGTCTTGGTTTCCCAGACTGGCTTGCAGACGGTGTAGCAAATTTGTCGCTGCTTAGTTTCCCAAACGGGCTTGCACACGGTGTAAGTACGAGTTTTGGTTTCCCAAACCGGCTTGCAGACGGTGTAGCACACTTTGCGTTGGCGGGTTTCCCAGACGGGCTTACATACGGTGTAAGTACGCGTCTTGGTTTCCCAAACCGGTTTGCAAACCGTGTAGCACACTTGACGCGACTTAGTTTCCCAAACGGGTTTGCAGACGGTGTAGGTGCGCGTCTTGGTCTCCCAAACCGGCTTACAGACGGTGTAGCAGACCTCTTTTTGACGTTGTTCGCGGACGTAGCGGGTGACGTTGATCACACGTTCTTCGCAGACACGATCGTAGACCGTGCGGCAGCGAGTGAACTGCTGACGTTCCCACTTCACGCAACGAACCGTTTTCATCACGGTGTGACATTGCTGGTGGCAGCAAGGTTGACACGCGTTGTAGCGTGCAGCTCCGAAATAACCTGCCCATGCTGCCGATGGCAGCATTGTTAAGGCGATTATTGCGAGAGCCTGTACCACAGACTTTGCTCTCATGGCTTCTCTCCTTCGAATACACTGGGGAATCTAAGTGGCCTGGTCAAAATGGGATGGATCCCATTAGTAGGTCAATTCGACCGATGCAAGCACTCTCCCTTAGCTAGATGCCGCTGATTTCCTACATTGCGCACTCGACTTGCTATACCTATCCGCTACCATCGAATCGATGCAATTTGCCCTACCGGCAAGGTGTCTGGGGTTCGTCGCAATTGAAGGGAAAATAGCAGTCAGGCTGACTGGTGTGTGATAGGGCTTGCGTAGAGGACAGCCAGATTGCGGATGGGGGTTGGCTTGCAAATTGGGTGGGCAGCAAGGATTGCCGCAAAGTGTTGCTGCGATTGAAGATCGAGAGTGCTGCATGGGCGGTTTGGCTTGCTGGTAGAATGGAATAGCTGCTAGATTGGTGCCTAGCGCTTCAGCCCGTTATTTCAATTCCTTTGACGCCCCGCAGACTGTCGCCGGCATGAGTCCTACGAATCCCCCACCACCCGATCCAACGTCGGTACCGCCTGCGGTTGTCCACCGACTGAGCCTCTATCTCCGTGAATTACGGCATCAGATGGCGGATGGCAACGAAACGACCAGCAGTAGCCAATTGGGGCGAAGGCTAGGTTTTACCGACGCCCAGGTGAGGAAAGATTTGGCTCATTTCGGCCAGTTTGGGCATCCGGGGGTCGGCTACCGTTGTGATGAATTGGTGGAAGCGATTCGGAAGATCTTGGGAACCGACCGTGAGTGGCGAGTGGCCCTGGTTGGCGTCGGTAACCTGGGACGTGCCCTGCTGGGATATCGAGGCTTTCATCAGCAGGGATTTCGGCTGGTGGCGGCGTTTGATGCCGATTCGTCGAAAATCGGGTCGAAAATCGAGGGAGTCGAGATCCACGCCCTCGAGAGTTTGGCCGAGGTGATGTCGACTCAGCAGATTGAGCTAGGCGTGGTTGCAGTGCCGGCGGCGGAGGCTCAGGCGGTGACCGACCAGTTGGTTGCGGCTGGAGTTGGCGGGATTGTCAACTTTGCCCCGGTGACGGTCACGGTGCCTGAGGGGGTATGTAAGGTAGGGGTTGACCTAGCCCGTGAGTTGGAGCAAGTGACCTTCGCCTTGGCAAATCGACTACGAGAAACGTAGGCGTAAAAAGACGAAGAAAGAGATGCTGCGGTGCATAGCACTTTTCGCGGCGCACTAATTCACGTAGATTACCTGACGTGGTGTGTGCCGCTGAGAAACTATCTCTTACCCCGTAGTGTAATTGGTAACACTAGGGATTTTGATTCCCTCATTCCAGGTTCAAGTCCTGGCGGGGTAGTTTTTCTGTTCTCCCAAGGCCTAGGGATTGTCATCTCTGGGCTTTCCCTGTTTTGTAGGTACCCAAGATGTCTTGTCCCATCGATTGTTCGAAGGTTCGTTTTGCTGTGGCTGCGGTTCGCGAGGCAGCTCAATTGGTTCGGCGTGTGCAGAAGGAGATGGCGGTTGATGCGTTGGCTAAGGATGACAAGTCGCCGGTGACGGTGGCCGACTTTGCTGCTCAGGCTTTAATTGGTAAACGACTTGCAGAGGCGTTTCCGGAGATGGGTTTCGTGGGCGAAGAAAGCTCTGAGGCGTTGCGTACCGACGAGGGCAGCAAAACGCTTGAGCAGATTGTCAAGTTTGTGCGGGAGTGTATTCCTGAGGCGACTGCCGACGATGTTTGCACTTGGATCGACCGGGGGGCAGGGGAACCAACCGATAATTTTTGGACGCTCGATCCCGTGGATGGGACCAAGGGATTCTTACGCGGCGATCAATATGCGGTTGCACTGGCATACATTCGCGAGGGCGTGGTTCGGGTAGGTGCGTTGGGCTGCCCAGAACTGGTCGACGGGGTGCAACCTAAAAAAGGAGGGGCAGGTTCGCTTTTGGTGGCACGACGAACGAATGGCACGTTTGTCTGCTCGCTAAATGATGAGCAAGCCGAGTGGCAACCGTTGTCGGTCTCTGAGTGTGATGCCGTGGCCGAGGCCCGATTGTTGCGTTCGGTCGAGAAAGCGCACACCAACATGGGTGGGATCGGTGCGTTGGCTGAAGCTTTAGGGGTGACTGCCGATCCGGTGCCGATGGATAGCCAGGCGAAGTATTCGGTGTTGGCTGCTGGCGGGGGCGACGTGAATTTGCGATTGTTGTCGCCGTCACGGTTGGACTACCGCGAGAAGATATGGGATCAGGCGGCGGGGTCAATCGTGGTCGAAGAAGCGGGTGGCCGTGTGAGTGACCTGGACGGCAAGCCGCTTGATTTTTCCCATGGGCGAACTCTGGCGACGAACCGTGGCGTGTTGGCGACCAATGGGCGATTGCACGACGCGGTGCTGGCTGGGCTTAAGCAGATTGGTGCTTGAGAACCGCTACTCAGTCGGTCGGACTCAAGACCACCATCGTTATTAACTCACCACCGACCGATATTCCCGGCCAGGATGGCCGGGCTATGTGTTTTTCTATCGCCTTAGCGTGTTATCGCTGTTGGGTGCCGCGGCGGTTTCTGCTTGGGGTTCTTCGGGCGTCGCCGGTTCGAGTCGTGCTAAGCGTCTTGTTTTTCTTGCGATAAGATTTTCGATCGAGGGGCGCAGCTCGGGCGTTGCAATTTGGGCTTCGACCGTTTGGCGTAGGCTGGGATATTCTTCGAGTAGTTTGGTGACTAGTCGGGCTAGCTCGCGGCCTTCTTGGTCGGGGTTGCTCATCCAGTGCAGCGGATGCGAGTTGAGAAAAATGTGGTAACAGAAATTGCGAGTGTCTGGGCCGTTCAGGTCTTGAACCATTTCGACCATGCTGTCGGTGGTGGGGGTACGACGGTATTCGTTGCGCTTGTAAGCGACAAACAGCTCCCACATCAGCGCTTTCTCGGGGTATTTGAGTTCGCGTGAAGATTGGGCATAGCGAGACAACGCTTCGAATTCGTGCTTGAGATCTTCGACTGGGTAGGGTGAAGAAATAATGATCTGGCCGTAGTGATCGGCCAAGTCGAGTGAGATGCTGCTGTCGGTGACCAAAACGTTACTCAGGGCTTGTTCGAGTTGATCGATTTCTGAATTTCGATCTGTACGCACAAGTAGGTCGATCACCACTTCGACGGCTTCAAGAAAGTTGGCCTGGAGCGTGATGCTTTCTGCCGGGGCGAGCTGGTCGATTAAGCCAAGCGCGGATTCGAGTTGCTGTTCGGGGAATTTGTCGTCGTTGACTTTTGCTTTGATGATTTCAGAGAGTGCTAAAAATTCTTGGTAGTCTTTGTATTGTTCGAGCATAGTACGGACTTGGCCGACCTGTTCGTTGACTTGATTGTGTGTCGTGGCGAGCGCCTCTTTTTCGAAATCATTGAGCCGGAGGTGCAGGTCTTGGCTGACGGCCGTTTTGACTTTTTCGACGATGGCAGATTCGGCACTGGCAATTTCTTGCTGGACGAAAAGCTTGATGGCTCCGACAACGGCACCGATGCCGATGAATGCGAGAATGGAGAGAAAAGCAGCGGTGCGTCGATTGCGACGGTCTTCGCGGCGAAGGAGTTCGGCATTGGCGGTGCTCGAGGTTTTTTCGATCAGATAATCGATCAGCTCGCGCCCTTCTAAAACATGTTGGGTTGAAGGAAGGTCGTTATGCATAGCGAAGCTCCGAATGGATTTTTCTGAGGCAGCCTGGAGTGGCCGCTCCTCTTGTGAAATAGGGCCTAATGGCACTGCCGGAGGCTATCAAATGGGCGGAATAGTCCCTAGAGCGAATTTTGCCCCCCTGCTTGGGTGCCGATTGACGATTTTCGAGGTAGAGGGTAGACTGCGGGGCTGATTTGGTTCGCACGGCCCGGGCCAAGTTGGTTGCATTTTTTCAGGTCGAATCGAGTACCCTAACGCCGGACGCCCCGGTGGTGCTAGCAGTTAGTGCCACCCGAGAGTGGGACTTCGCCGGTGTGCCTACGCAGGAGAAATTGTCTGTGCCTTCGCCCCTCGTGCAGAAGTTAGTGGAATCGGGAGTGCATTTTGGTCACCGCTCGAGCCGCTGGAACCCGAAAATGCGGCCGTACATTTACGCCCGCCGGAATCAGATTCACATCATCGACGTCCGCGAAACGATTCGCGGCCTGCTGCGAGCCAAGAAATATCTGGCCAACGTCGCCTCGCATGGCAGCCTCGTGTTGTTTGTTGGGACCAAACGCCAAGCGGGCGATACGGTTCAACTGGCAGCCGACCGTTGCGGGATGCCTTATGTCAACGATCGTTGGTTAGGCGGTACGCTGACCAACTTCCGCACCATTCGCAGCCGACTCACTCGCTTAGAAGAGTTGGAGAAAATCCGCGAAAGCGAAGAGATCAATAGCTATTCGAAGAAGGCCCAGTCTTCGTTGAATCGCGAGTATCGCAAGATGTACCGCAACTTGAACGGTATGCGGACGATGAATCGGCTGCCTGAGTGCATGGTGATTGTCGATCCCAAGAAAGAGAAGAACGCGGTCAAAGAGGCTCGCAAGCTGGGCATCGCGACGGTTGCTTTGATTGATACGGACTGCGATCCCGATCAGATCGACTTGCCGATCCCCGGCAACGACGACAGCATGCGATCGATTGACTTGGTCGTAGGCATCTTGGCCGACGCCATTGCAGAAGGCAAAGCGACTGCAGCAAGCGAAAAGCAACAACAGGCCGAGGGTGCGGAGACTAAGCCCATGCCGGTCGCTTAGCGATTTTTGCGGACAAGTTCACAGTGACTCGTCGCGATTGATCGCGCGGTGCTGTATCTAATAACCTTACAAACATCGATACGATTAGAGGAGAAAACCACCATGGCTGAAATCACTGCCGCGATGGTGAAGAAACTGCGCGACGAAACCCAATTGCCGATGATGGAGTGCAAAAAAGCACTCAACGAAGCGAATGGCGACATGGAAGCGGCGAAGCAGGCGCTACGCGAGTCGGGCAAGAAATTCATGGGGAAACGCCAGGATCGCAGCACCGAAGAAGGCCGCATCGGCGTCTACACGAGCGTAGTGGACGGCGTGGGTACCATGATCGAGCTGCAATGCGAATCGGCTCCCGTGGCGAATAACGAAGAATTTATCCAGTTAGCTGCTGACTTGGCCCAGCAATTGGCCACAGGCCCCGGTGCTGCCACGGCTGAGGAGTTATGGTCGCAGCCCTCGCCTTCGAAAAGTGGGATGAAGCTGGAAGATCAGCGGGACGAGATTCAAAACAAGATTCGCGAGGTGTTCCGTATTTCGCGTCAGGAACGCATCGATGCCTCGTGTGGCGGTTTTGTTCACATGGCTAAGATTGGCGTGTTGTTGGAAGTCGAAGGTGGCACTGACGAGTTGGCCAAGGAAATTAGCCTGCACGTTGCTGCTATGAATCCTGCCGCCACGACAGTTGCTGATTTGGATGCCGAAGCCGTCGACAAAGAGCGCGAAGTACAGAAGGAGCGTGCCCGTCAGGAAGGAAAGCCGGAGAACATCATCGAAAAGATGATCGAAGGCCGCATGCGAAGCTACTATGCAGAGCACGTTCTTGAGGAGCAGCCCTTTGTGAAAGATGAGAAACAGACGGTTG
The DNA here is from genome assembly GCA_029259945.1 of Planctomycetota bacterium. Taxonomy (GTDB): domain Bacteria; phylum Planctomycetota; class Planctomycetia; order Pirellulales; family Lacipirellulaceae; genus Bythopirellula. Next base: position 308,408 of record JAJDEF010000022.1, on the reverse strand, counting down.
GAAAAGTCGCCGAAGCGGGCGGCATGAAGCTTAAGCGATTTATTCGTTGGCAGCTTGGCGAGACCAACGCGAGTGAAGAACCAGATGAGGCGGCGGCAGCCGTCGCTGGTTGATAGAATGAATCCCAAGCCCAGGGGAACACCCCTGGGCTTTTTTTACAGAATAGCGTGATCGATCGAGAAAGAGTTTGCGATGTCGTCCACGGAATCAGAATCTTCTAGCGGTCCTTATCAGCGGGTTGTCCTAAAGCTCTCAGGCGAGAGCTTTGCCCCTCCCGGCGAACGTGGGATTAGCATGCAGGAGGTGGTGCATATCGCCGCGCAGACCTATCGAGCGCAGCAGCAGGGTACGGAGATCGCGATTGTCATTGGCGGTGGAAATATCTTGCGGGGGGGGCAATTTACCGCAGGGAATTCGAGCATCCAGGAGGCGACGGCCCATTACATGGGGATGTTAGCGACCGTTATCAACGGGCTGGCGTTGCAGGATGCGTTGGAATCGTTGGGTTGCGAGACGCGATTGTTAAGCACGGTGAAAATGGATGGGGTCGCCGAGCCCTACATTCGCCGTCGGGCGAAGCGACATTTGGAGAAGGGTCGGATCGTTATTTTGGCGGGCGGCACCGGTGCCCCGTTTGTAACCACCGATACGGCTGCGGCGCAGAAAGCCCTGGAATTGGGCGCGGATGTGTTGTTGAAGGCGACACGCGTCGACGGCGTTTACAGCGAAGATCCTGAAAAGAATCCGCACGCGGTCTTATATCGTGATTTGACCTATCAGCAAGTACGTGATCAAAACCTACGCGTGATGGACTCGACCGCGATTGCCCAATGTATGGAGCACGCGCTGCCGATCTTGGTGTTTAACTATCGGGAAGATGGGAATATCGAGCGGGCAGTGCGAGGCGAGAAGATCGGCACCTCGGTGACGAGTCGAGTTGAAACATCCGCAGAATAGTTGAGGCAGAAAGCAGTTAGGATTTAGCATTTCCCGATGATAGTTCAGTAGTGATTACCACAGAGGCACGGAGAACACGGAGGAAAAAACAAACTGGATGTCGATTGATGGTTGATAAAAAGTAGGTCTGTGGAGCTACTGTTCACAAATCATATCAAACTCTGTGTCCTCCGTGTCTCTGTGGTGAATCTAATACGAGTAATTTTTTCCTGAACGGTAACGAGTTAGTCTTTTTTGCGACAAAGGTTTTTCTCATGGACGCTGAAGAAATATTGATGGACTCAGAAGAACGCATGGAAAAGGCGATTGCCAAGTTGAAGATCGACATGGCGGGCATTCGCACAGGGAGGGCCAATCCCGGGTTGGTTGATTCGCTGCGAGTGGACGTCTACGGTTCGCCGACGCCGATTAAGCAGATCGCTTCGGTAAGTGCGCCGGAGCCTTCGCAGTTGGTGATTCGTCCGTTCGATCCTTCGACGATTAAGGACATTGAAAAAGGGGTGATCGCGAGCGACCTGGGGCTTGCGCCGCAGAGCGATGGCAAGGTGATTCGGCTGAACATCCCGGCGCTATCGACCGAGGTACGTCGTTCGATGGTCGCGCGGATCAAAGAGTTGACCGAGGAAGCGAAAGTAGCAATTCGCAATATCCGCCGTGATGGGAATAAGCATGCCGAGCAAGCGCAAAAAGACAAAGAGATGACCGAGGACGACCGTGACCATGCAAAAAAAGAGGTCCAAGAGCTGACCAAGAAATTCGAAACCAAGGCAAGCGAGTTGGCCAAGGCGAAGGAATCGGAAGTCATGGACGACTGAGCGGGGAGTGCGAAATGTCGAATCCTCACAACGGGCAATCAAACGGGCGTTTTCAATTTAGCCTGAGAAGCTTACTGATTGTCGTTTCGGTTGCCTGTCTCTTTATGGGCATTCCGCTTCTGTTTCGAGTCGCCGGAGGGCTTTTGCTCCCGGTGTTATTTTCGATAGCAGTGCTAGTACTATTGATGCTATTTCAATTTCCCTTGTATAGGGTTCTCAAGCGATTAAGCAACGAGAAACCTACGCATGAGGAAAAGATTACCACAGAGGACACCGAGTAGCACCGAGTGCCCGAAAAAAGCTTTTCTCTGTGTTCCTCCGTGCCCTCTGTGGTTCAATGAATAGAGGTTGATTTGGTCCCGCAAGCTTCTCTTGTTTGGGTTCGGCTCGTCGGTTTATAATTTCGGGCCGACACCCCGTTTTCTTCGCGCACCTGTTGCGTGTTGACCCACCCATCTACGACTAGGTTTATGGAGAAACCGCTATGTCTCTTCCAGAGACTTCTCGCACCCATTCGCGTTCAGAGAGCGCTGGCATCACTGCTTGGGCGAAAAAATATCAAATCGGTTGGCTGATTGCGGCTGCCGTGGTGATTCTTGTTGTCGTTGAGTTTCGCAGCGTTGAAGGCGATCGGATCGCTAGCGCGAAAGCTCCGGCAAGGGCTTCTCAGAGAGCGAACCAAGAGTTGCCGCGCGTTGAGCGGCCTCAGCATGATGTGATGGCGATCGTCAATGGCCAGGACATTAGCCGTAAGGATTTGATCGACGCTTGTGTACGTCGTCATGGCGAAAAGGTGATGGAGAGTTTGGTCAACAAGCGATTGATTTTGAATCACTGTGAAAAACGGGGGATCGCGATTACTCAGCAAGAGATCAACGCGGAAATCGATCGCATGGCGAAGCGGTTTAAGCTGGGACGCGAGCAATGGTTAGAGATGTTGCAGAAAGAGCGCGATATCACAGCGCAAGAATATGCACGCGATATTGTTTGGCCGACGCTGGCTCTTAGGAAACTGGCCTCAGCCGACTTGCAAGTTGCGCCCGAGGAACTACAGAGGGCGTATGAACAAGAATATGGTGCCATGGTTCGTGCCCGGCTGATTGCGGTAGGCGATGCCGACCTAGCTGAGAAGTTGCATACGCAATTGACTGCCGACCCAGATAACTTTGCGCGTTTAGCGATCGAACATTCGATTGACATCAATAGCGCGAGTGTGGGGGGCTTGATCCAACCGATCCGCCGTCATGTGGGCGATTCGGCGATTGAGAAAGAAGCGTTTCGGCTGCAGCCGGGCGAAATTTCTTCGATCATTGGCGTCGGTGGGCAGTTTGTGATTTTGAAGTGCGAAGGGCATCTTGCTCCGCGTGCGGTCAACCGGGCCGATGTCGAGCGGCAGCTTGACGAGAAGATTCGGGACGAAAAGTTGCGAGAAGTGGCCCACACGCTTTTTGCCCAACTGCAATCTTCGGCCACGATTCAAAACGTATACAACAACCCCCAACTTCGAGAGACGATGCCTGGCACGGTCGCCACGGTGAACGGCGATCGCGTGACGATGAAGGAGCTTGGTCAAGAGTGTTTGCTTCGTCATGGCGAAGAGGTGTTGGAGACTGAAATCTCGCAATTGATGCTAGAGCAGACGTTAAAGGAGAATGGCTTGACGGTGAGCGAAGCCGAGTTGCAAGCCGAAGTCGAACACGCCGCGGAATTGGCCGGGGTGTTAGACCAAGCGGGGCAAGTCGACTTGAAGCAGTGGTTCAAAGCGGTTGCGACCGAGCAAGGCATCTCGAAGGCGCAGTACATGCGGGATTCGGTTTGGCCTTCGGCGGCACTTAAGAAGCTTACAGCAAAAGAGGTGGCGGTGACGGCCGAGGATTTGCAGATGGGATTTGAGGCCAATTATGGTGAGCGTGTCCGTTGTCGTGCGATCGTGTCGAGCGACATGCGTCGAGCGCAAGAAGTTTGGGACAAGGCGCGACGAAATCCGTCGGTCGAGTATTTTGGCGATTTGGCGACCGAATATTCCATCGAACCCACCAGTAAAGCTCTGCGTGGTGAAGTGCCGCCCATCGGGCGTTACAGTGGTCAGCCACAGCTCGAGCAGGCTGCGTTTGGTCTCGAGCCGGGTCAGCTTTCGGGCATTGTCCAGGTGGGTGACAAATTCATTATTCTTCGTTGCGAAGGACGAACCGAGCGGATTGATCTTGAGCAAAGCGACGTCCGCGAGATTCTCGAACGCGATATCTACGAAAAGAAAATACGGCTGGCGATGAACGAGCGGTTTGAAGCAATTCGACAACAATCGCGAGTCGACAACTACCTGTTAGGCACCTCGGATGCCCCCGCCAAGCAGCATGCCGGGGTTCGTCAGGATAGCGCCATTCGGCCCACGGCTGGGCAGCGGTAAAGCTGGGCATACCACAGGGGGACCGGCTATTGAGGTGGGTTTCGCTTCGCTGCACCCACCCTACGATTGCCGTGATTGCAGCACGCCATTGGGCCGTGAACCTGCAGCGGGTATACTTGGTCTTACCCCGTACCCTTGCCTTGTTCGAGCTGAGCCATGTCTGAAGAATCGCAGTCGTCCCCCGAGCCGTTTCATGTTGAAGTTGCGCAACGCGTGACTCGTCTGCCGCCCTACCTGTTTGGTCGGATCAACAAGATGATTTACGACAAACGGGTCGCCGGCGACGATGTGATTGAGCTAGGGATGGGCAACCCCAGTGACCCGCCGCAAGAGATGGTCATCGAAAAGCTGGCCGAGGCGGCTCGCGATCCGCGAAATCATCGCTATAGCAAGTCGAATGGCATCACCAACTTGCGCCGCGAAGTGGCGGCGAAGTATCTCAAGAAGTACGGCGTGCGAGTAGACCCTGAGGACGAGGTGATGGTTTGCCTCGGATCGAAAGAAGGGTTTAGCCACATGTGTCTGGCGCTGATGGGGCCAGGCGATACGGCCATCGTACCGGCGCCTTACTTCCCTGTGCACGTGTATGCCGTCGCATTGGCCTCGGGTAATGTGATTTCGCTGCCGGTGCATAACAGCGAGAAGTTTCTTTCAGACATCGCGTATACGTGTGAGACGTTGTACCCACGGCCCAAGCTGTTAGTTCTTTGCTATCCGCATAATCCTTCGAGCGAAGTGGTCGAGCAAGAATTTTATGACGAAGTAGTAAAACTAGCAAAAAAATACAACCTGATGGTAATTAGCGATTTTGCCTACGCCGATGTCGCGTTTGATGGGTATAAGCCACCGAGTTTTTTGGCTTCCGAGGGAGCGGCTGAGGTGGGGGTCGAGTTTACGACGATGAGCAAGGGTTACAACATGGCCGGCTGGCGTGTTGGGTTTTGCGCTGGCAACGCGAAGATGATCGCTGCGCTGGCAACCATCAAGGGATACTACGACTACGGCATGTTTCAAGCGATTCAGGTCGCTGCGATCATGGCGTTGCGTCACACCGAGGCGGCAGTCGAAGCGCAGTCGTTGGTTTATAAGGGCCGTCGCGATGCGTTGTGTGACGGTCTTGGACGTATAGGGTGGGAGCCGAACCCTCCGAAGGCAGGCATGTTTGTTTGGCAGCCGATCCCTGAGCCGTGGCGATCGCGGATGAGCACGATGGATTTTTCGATGTTGCTGTTAGAGAAGGGCAACGTGGCTGTCAGCCCCGGCAGCGGCTTTGGGCCTGCCGGCGAAGGTTTCTTGCGGATGTCGCTCGTCGAAAACGAAGAACGATTGCGCCAAGCAGTTCGACAAATCAAACGCTGTTTGACCGATGCCGAGGTCGACTATTTGGGGACCGTCGAGAGTACTATCTAGGTCCACTGTCGCGGTGGCTGCCCACCCGCTCCTTCAAATCCCCCTTCTTTTCCAGTCTTTGGCATGTCTCACGGGCCAATTGACAGCCCTAGAGACAACTGTTATAGTTCTGTGGTCACTTGGTGCAATTCTCTGGTGAAAGTCATGATTCTTCGAATTGAAAAAGGCTCGGCGGTGCCTATCTCACGGCAGATTGGTGGGCAGATTGCCACGCTGTGTGCCTCGGGCAAGCTGCAGCCGGGCGAGCGGTTGCCTTCGGTGCGAGAGCTGGCTCGGGAATTGGCGGTGAACCAGAACACCATTTTACGAGTGTACGAACGGCTGGTGCATGATGGCTTGCTGGAGATGCGACATGGTCAGGGAACTTTTGTGACCGACGGCGCACGGGCCAATAGTTTGGTGTTTCATCGCCAACGTCTTTTAGAAGAATTACGCCAGCTTACGCGACAAGGGGTTGCGCTGGGGCTCTCGTCTGAACAACTGCATGAATTGCTGGCCGAGGCTCTTGACCAGCTTCGCGAAATTGCACCCAACCTCGAGGAGACATCGCAATGAATGATTTGGCGATCGAGATACATAGCGTACAAAAATCGTTCGGCAAGAGCGAAGTGCTACGGGGCATGAGTTTTCAGGTGGAGCGTGGCCAAACGTTTGCGTTTTTGGGACGCAATGGCGAGGGGAAGACCACTACGATTCGGATGTTGTTGGGGCTATTGAATCGCGACAGCGGGATGCTGCGAGTGCTGGGACGCGACCCGGCGGTCGAGCCGTTGGCAGTACGGGCGCAGGTGGGCTATTTGGCCGAAGATCAGACGATGTACGGGTGGATGCGTGCGGGAGAGATATTGCGGTTTGTTGCACCGTTTTATCCGACTTGGGATCACGAATTGGCGCTGAAATATGCAAATGATTTTGAGGTGCCCTTGCAGATGAAGATCAAACATTTGTCGAAAGGACAAAATGTACGGCTGGGATTGGTATTGGCTCTGGCGCATCGACCAGAGCTGGTGATTCTCGACGATCCGGCGTTGGGGCTCGATCCGATCATGCGGAAACAGTTTAACCGCGATCTTATTACGCACTTGCAAGGCGAAGGCCGCACGGTGTTTTATAGTTCGCACCTTCTCTACGAAGTCGAGCCGGTGGCCGACGAGGTGGCCATTCTTGACGAAGGTCGCATCGTTCGTCAGAGCGGGACAGAGCAGTTGCGTGCCGACGTCAAGCAAATCACCCTCCCTAGCGACGCCATCCTGGCGTTAAACAAAAAAGTAAAAATACTCGATCAACGCCCCGATGGAAACGAGGTCGCCATCACGGTAGAAGGTGCTGAAAGTGTGGTTGAACAGTTGCGATGCGAAAGTGTCGAACATCGGGTGACCGACTTGAACCTTGACGAGATTTTCGAAGCGTATGTGATGGGGCAGGGGGCCCCTGAGATTGGTAAGTTCGCCGGAGTGGCAAAATCATGAAAACCAACCAACAAGCGATGCGAAGCGTTTGGCACAGTTTGCTGTGGAAAGAGTGGCACGAGCATAAGTGGAAGCTGGTGTCGCTGACTGCGATGCTGTTGGCTGTTGCTTCGCTGTTTAGAAACGATGTGGCTACCATTGATTCTTCGGGCGTTGCGCTAACTTCACTACTCATTCCTTATTCTCTCTTAGCAGGAGTTTTTCTTGGAATGAGCACGGCTGGCCGTGAAAGTGGGCGCGGGACATTGCCATTCTTGCAGTCGCTTCCCGCGCCGATGTGGAAGCCTGGGATATCGAAGTTGGGCGTTGCGATTTTTGCCGCGGTTCTTCCCGTGCTGGTCTTTGTCGGAGTGGTTTACTTTTGGCGGCTAGGTGGAGGGGAGAATCTGGAAACCACTAATTTTAATGGAAAAAGTTGGCAAATTACAGAACTGTTGCTAGCGATCACGACAGCTAGCGCGCTTAGTGTTTCGAGCTTATTGCTGTGGGTGGCCACTGCAGGGGGAAACCGATCGGATGAAATCTGTGCTGGGGCGATTGGTTTTCTGGTGATTAGTTCTGTTTGGCTTGCGTTGGGGCTCAGTGCGAATCAAGTCGATAAGCTGCATCTAGAAACGCTGGAACATGGGGTCGAGCTACTTATTGCTGCAGCCCCGGGAGGAGCGGTAGTCGCGTGGCAAAATAAGTCGGAGAATGAGTATTGGTATTTACTGTTAGTTGCCACTGGGGTCATTAGCCACAGTTTTGTGCTGGCTTGGTATCTACGTCGTTTCGGCAAAGTAGTTACGAGGCCAAATAGGTTTGGCGGGAATGTATCTGCGCTCACATTGAGCAAGAATCAGCAGCTTGGTCCTCCCATGCGAAGCCAGTTCACTGCCATTGCTTGGAAACAGATTCGCGAGACAGGGCCGTTGGCGCTGATGGCGCTGGGCGGCATTATTGCGATAACAACGGTGGCATGGTTTTTCGATAAAGAAGGGGCAGATGTCCGTGAGATTGGAGTGCTGCTGGGTAGCATTACGCTGAGCGTTTGTTTTTTTGTTACTTTCGTAACTGGTATCGGTGTGTTCTTCGAGGACTTGAAGCCGGGAGTCGATGACTTTTGGCGATCGAAGCCGGTGAATTATTCGTTGTGGTTTGGGGTGAAGTTTGTGGTTGGAGCGTCGGTACTCGTAGCGGCATTTGGAACGCTCATGCTGCTCGCCAACTGGCTGTCTGGTTCGGTGCTGATCAGCCGTGAGCCGCATCCGCTGGTGCAAGTCGCCACATTGGGGTTGATTTTTTTATGGATCTACACCCTCGCGATGGCGACCTACTGCTTGCTTCGGCAGCCGATTTATGCGGCTTGCCTGACGTTTGGTTTGCTCTGCAGTGGGGTGTACGTGATAAGTTGGATCGATAATTACCTTCTCCGCGGTTTTGACTTGCATTGGTCGGTTTGGCTGGTGTCGATGCTTTTTTTCCAAGTTTGTGCAACTGTAGTGGCTTGGCGAGCGGTGCGGAATGACTGGGGTTGGAAGGGGTAATCGATTTCCAATCGACCTGGTAGAATTTCCCTGGTAGAATGGGCAGTAGACGAGCACTCCCTTTTGGGGCTAGCGGATGCGGTTCGATATCATTGGCGAAATCGAGAACATTCGTGTTGTTGCAAAAGGGCGTGGCGTCCGATCGCGTAAGATGCTTCGTAAGAAATATGGCGCCGGTCGATGGCGCAAAATGAAAGGTGAGGCCGAGGTTCGTCTTGTGACGGGACAGGCACGCTTCGCAGAAATTCATTGGTATGAATGTCATGGCATCGGTAGACAAGACTTCAAAATCAAAAAGTTCCTCGACTAGTCGTTCCTTGCAAAGACGTGCACTGAACGCCATCGAGGCAAAATTCGTTGTCTGTGTTGAAACGGGCGACTATACCGACCTACAGCTTCGGAAACTCTATCGAGTAAAATCCGACCGTTCTTCAGCCGCCGAAGGATATGTGCGGGTCGTTGACGATTCTGAAGAGGATTATCTGTACCCGGCGGACTGGTTTATGCCGGTGCCTCTTTCCTCGACGGCAGCCAAAGCGTTTCGTGCCATTTCTTGATACGAGGCATCTGTCAATAATTTTGCCAAGCTAGCCGCGATCTTATAGATCATCGGAGAGCACCCCCTACAGCTTTGCGGTTGGGGCGGGTATATTGGCCGAGGCGCACGAAAAAGGGGGCCCTTGCTCGCCGGAACAAGGACCCCCGAGATTCTAGGCTGACCGGCTCATTGCTGAGCCGGAGACCCACAGCCTATGGGTCTGTATCGGTATCGAATCGCGAAAAAAACAGGGGGAAGAGGTCAAAGTTCGGGGGTCAGAGGTCAGGAATTACTTTTCTGCCAATCACATCCGTCACAATCCTCACCCCCCGCCCCCTCACCTCTGACCCCTCAAAAAAATGAAACCAACGGCGAAACTTGCTCTGGAAGATGGCACGGTCTACACCGGTACGTCGATTGGCGTTGCAGGTGAGGTGGAGGGCGAGGTCTGTTTTAATACCTCGATGACCGGCTATCAAGAAATTTTGACCGACCCCAGTTATCGTGGGCAAATCGTGACGATGACTTACCCGCAAATCGGCAACTACGGGGTGAACGAAGAAGACCTGGAAAGCAGCCGGCCGCACTTGGCAGGGTTTGTGGTGCGAGAGCATAGCCGTGTGAATAGCAATTTTCGTTCGGAGACTTCGCTGGGCGAATTTCTGAAGGAGTGGGGCGTCGTGGCGATCGAGTCGATAGACACGCGCGCGCTAGTGCGAAGAATTCGTTCGGCAGGCGCGATGCGAGGCGTGCTGTCGACCGAAGACTTGGACGATGTAAGCTTGGTTGCTAAAGCAAAGGCGAGCCCAGGGCTTGTAGGTCGCGACTTGGTGCGCGAGGTGCTGCCAGAGATACCTTGTGATTGGCGCGAGTCGGTGAGCGAGTGGACGCATCTTGCCGCAGAGAGCGGAGAGCAGAGAGCAGAGGGTGGCCCTCATATTGTTTCGTTGGATTTTGGGATGAAGTGGAACATTCCTCGGCATCTTTACGATCAGGGTTGTCAGGTGACTATTTTGCCGGGTTCCACGACCGCTGAAGCGGTACTCGCCCAGGAGCCGGATGGGATTTTTCTTTCTAACGGGCCGGGCGATCCTGAGCCGTTGGACTATGCGATTGGTATGATTCGCGAATTACTGGGCAAGAAGCCGATTTTTGGTATCTGCTTGGGGCACCAGTTGTTGTCGCTGGCTTGCGGGGCGAAGACGTTTAAGATGAAGTTCGGCCACCGAGGGGCCAATCAGCCGGTGCAACGGCTGGAGACGGGCGCGATCGAGATTACGTCGCAGAACCACGGGTTTGCGGTCGACGAAGATTCGTTGCCTTCGGCGCTGGAAGTGACGCACCGAAGTTTGAACGATCAGACGATCGAGGGCGTCCGCCATCGCGAGTTGTCGGCTTTTAGTGTGCAGTATCATCCCGAAGCTTCGGCCGGCCCGCACGATAGCCATTATCTGTTCCACCAGTTTCTTGAAGCGGTAGAAGCAGCGCGGTAGTTTTTTTTCTGCTTAGCAGGAACAGCCGTCGGCTAGAGGGGATTCGCTGTCGGGTGGGAGCGGGGGCAGCATTTCTTCGAGTACGCCTTTGGCGCGTGGCCAGGCGAGAATTGCTTCGACGATCATCCATAGCTGTAGCAGCAATGTGGCGAGGCCGATGGAAAGCAGCAAGTAGTTGCGTTGAGGCCACCAGCCTGTCTCGGTGTTGAAGAGCTGCCAATTGAGCGCCCAGAAGGGCATCACGATCATGAGTAGCATGGGGGCCAGGGCAAACCAAATGGGTTTGTTACGTCGGTAGAGATAAAAGACGGTGACCATCAGTGCGAGCCCGGCCAAGAGTTGATTGATGGCACCGAACAAGGGCCAGAGATAGAGGCCTCCGGTGCCGAAGGAGCGGAGTGAACCGTCGGGCAAATTTGGTCCGCGCATCATCGCGAGCAGGAGGGCTGTCAACACGGCAAGCGCGGTAGCGGCATATTTGTTGGTGAGCACGGAAATGCGAAAAGTGGACGCCAACTCTTGCACGACATAACGCTGCAATCGGGTGGCGGTGTCGAGCGTCGTGGCGGCGAAGCAGGCTACTAGAACTGCGATAATGCCAATGGCCAGTTTGAGCGGCATGCCTAAGGCAGTGAGAAAGTTGGCCCCGCCTTCGACAAAGGCGCCGACTTTGTCACCTAGTCCGAAGGTGCTCCAGTTGCCATGCGGGTCGTAGCGGGTGACCCAAGCGGCACGTCCTACGAGTGGGTCGCCGGCTTCGTTGGTAACTGCCACGTAGTTGCCGTCGGCTTGGCGCGTGAACTTTCCCATGCCTACGCCTGCGCAACAGGCGAGGATGACGATCACGGCGAGCGCGCCTTCCAACAGCATCGCGCCGTAAGCCACAAATCTTGCATCGCTTTCGCAAGCGACCTGTTTGCTGGTAGTTCCCGAACTGACCAGACAGTGAAAACCGCTGACAGCCCCGCAGGCAATGGTGATGAATAGGAACGGCCAAATAGGTGGAGCACCGACGGGAGCAGACTCGGTAATCGCTGGTGCGGATGCTTGTAAGTCGGCTTTGCCAGATAGTCCGGCAGCGAACATGCCCGCGACTAACAGAACCAGCGCGACGATGAGCTGGTGGCTGTTGATAAAATCTCTAGGCTGAAGCAGCACCCAGACGGGTAGCACCGAGGCGAGAAAGCAATAGACGAACAGGATGACGGTCCAAAGGATGGTCGGATTTCCCCAGCTGGTTGGTAACGAGAAGGGATGTTCGACGCCGACGTAAATGGCCCCGTAGATCACCGCAAGCGCCATGAGCGAGGGGAGGAGAAGTTTGCCGCCATAGCGATAGGTCCAAAAGCCAATGGCGACGGCCAAGGGCATCGCAATCCAGACGCTGAAAACCGATTCGGGATAGAGTTTGAAGATGGAAGCGATGACGAGTCCAAAGATTGCGAGCACGACGGTGAGCGCAAAAAAGAGGACTAGCAGAAACAAGACTTTTGCGCGGGGGGCAATCATTCGCCCAGCGATCTCGCCTACCGTTTGGCCTCGGCTACGTAGACTGACGACTAAAGCGCCGAAGTCGTGGACGGCACCGATGAAAATGGAACCGAGGACGACCCACAGTAGGGCCGGAAGCCAACCCCAGAAGACGGCGATCGCGGGGCCTACGATTGGCCCCGTACCGGCAATGCTGGTGAAGTGGTGTCCGAAGATGACCTGCTTGCGTGTGGGGACAAAGTCGACCCCGTCGCGAAGTTGTTCGCTAGGAACCAGGGCATCGGAATCGAGCTGAAAAATTTTAGTTCCCAGCCACCGTCCATAGGTATGGTAGGCGAGGATGAATCCTAGGAACGAACCCAGGGCGATGAATAGGGTGAGCATGAGAATTTTGAAAATAGAAGAGAACAGAAGGGAGTGTAAGGTTGCTAACAAAAAGCATTTCGAAGGATTGCATCATAACAGGGCTGGCTTGTCTTGCCAAAGTCCTCAAAGGTTAGATGCTTTGGTTTACGTCTCCGGCAGAACATCCTATAATCGCCGCGATACAGAATCGTTATTTCTGCCATATTGCCCGCCGCGAAAGGACTAAGACGGTGCCTGAAAAAGTAGTGATTGTAGGCAGTGGACCTGCTGGTTGGACTGCAGCCATATACGCCGCTCGTGCGAGCTTAGAACCGTTGGTCGTCGAAGGGGCGGTGAGCGAGGATAACCGTCTGCAGGGCACCATGCCGTTGGGGCAGTTGGCGCTGACGACCGAGGTGGAGAACTATCCCGGTTTTCCGGCGGGGGATTTGAGCGAGTTTCTTCGGAGTTCGTTGCCCAGCGAGCATCAGTGGCTGGTCGACCTACATCAGAAGGAAGGTTGCTCGGGGCCCGAGCTGATGCATTTGATGCGTCAACAGGCGGTGAATTTTGGGACGAGGATCATCACCGATGACATCGTTGAGGTGGATTTCGAGAGCCACCCCTTCAAACTTCGCAGGGCAGGCGGCGACGAGATCGAATCGCTGAGTGTCATCATTGCCACGGGAGCGCGCGCTAATTATCTCGGTTTAGAGTCGGAAGAGAAATTCAAAAACAAGGGTGTCAGCGCATGTGCGGTTTGCGACGGAGCGTTGCCTCGATTTCGTGACCAACCGCTGATTGTGGTGGGCGGCGGTGACTCGGCGGTCGAAGAAGCCGACTATTTGTCGAAGTTCGCCAGCACGGCTTATTTAGTCCACCGCCGCGACGAGCTACGGGCTTCGAAGATCATGGCCCAACGCGCGATCGATAATCCAAAGATCGAAATCCTGTGGAATCAGACGGTGGTTGAAGTGCTCGGCAATGATGCGGATGGAGTGACAGGCGTTCGTTTGAAGTCAACCGTGGATGGAACCGAGCATGACCAAGCCGCAGCGGGGGCATTCATGGCGATCGGGCACACACCGAACACGGTTTTCCTTGAAGGCAAGCTTGCGATGACCGCGAAGAAATATCTCGAATGGACGGTGCCGTTCCGCACGAATACTAGCGTTGAGGGAGTGTTTGCCGCGGGCGACGTCGCCGACGACTACTATCGGCAGGCGGTGACTGCCGCCGGGACGGGGTGTATGGCTGCGCTGGATGCCGAGCGTTGGCTGGGTACTAAAGGATTTTAGTACCGGTTTCAGGATTCGAAGTGCAGCATTCTTCAGTCGGAGCCGGAGGCTCGAACGGTGAATAAGATTTCGATTTGCGAGGCACGGCAGGCCGAGGCGATTGGCCAACAGGCGACGCTCCAGGGTTGGGTGCGGACTCGGCGGGACTCGAAAGGGGGTTTCAGTTTTCTGGAACTGAACGATGGCACTTGCTTGGCAAATATCCAAGTAGTTGCCGATGCTGATTTGCCCAATTACGAGTCGGAAATCAAACGCCTGACTGCCGGTTGTAGTGTGACCGTGCGTGGCGAAATGAAAGCGTCGGGCGGCAAGGGGCAAGCGACCGAGATGCAAGCTGCGGAGGTCACCGTCCACGGCTGGTCAGACCCCGACGAATATCCGCTGCAGAAGAAACGACACTCGATGGAGAAGCTGCGCGAGTGGGCCCATCTTCGTCCGCGGACGAATACGATGGGTGCCGTGATGCGGGTGCGAAATCGGATCTGCCGTTCGATTCACGATTTTTTTCAGGAGGAGGGGTTTCTTTACGTCCATACGCCGATCATTACTGCCAGCGATTGCGAAGGTGCGGGCGAAATGTTTCGGGTGACGACCCTTGATCCGGCTAATATTCCGTTGGATGCAAAAGGGCAGGTGGACTACAAACAAGATTTTTTTGATCGGCCATCGTATCTCACGGTTTCTGGGCAATTGGAAGGTGAGATTTACGCCACGGCGTTGGGAAAGGTATATACCTTTGGCCCTACGTTTCGGGCGGAGAACTCGAATACCTCGCGCCACTTGGCGGAGTTTTGGATGGTCGAACCCGAGATCGCGTTTTATGATCTCGAAGATAACATGGGTTTGGCGGAGCGTTTTTTGAAGCGTATTGCGACCGAAGTGCTTGCGAACTGCGAAGAGGATATCGAATTTTTCCAGAAACGCATCGACGATCAGGTGCTTGAGACCCTGCAAACGATCGCTGAAAAGCCGTTTCATCGGATCAGCTATACCGAGGCAATCGAGCGGCTTGAGAAATCGGGGGCGAAGTTTGAGTTTCCGATTGCGTGGGGCACCGATTTACAAGCAGAACATGAGCGTTATCTCACTGAAAAACTGTTTGGGACACCGATCATTCTCTACGACTATCCCGACGCGATTAAGCCGTTTTATATGAAGTGCAACGAGGACGGGAAGACGGTACGGGCGATGGATGTGTTGCTGCCGCGCGTTGGGGAAATCATTGGAGGCAGCCAACGCGAAGACCGACTCGACGTGTTAGAAACTCGAATGAAAGAGCAGGGGATTTGCCCCGAAGACTACTGGTGGTATCTCGATTTGCGACGTTTTGGAACCGTGCCACACGCTGGTTTTGGCCTTGGGCTAGAGCGCATGGTGCAAGCAGTGACCGGGATAACAAACATTCGAGACGTGATCCCGTTTCCGCGTACCCCGGGTAATGCGGAGTTTTAAGAGGCTTCGCGATTTAAGGTTCACCCACCCTACAAAACTTTTTCGCGCTCAAACTCCGAACTTACTCTAGCCGAAGGTGCGCGCTAGGATGGCTGCGAGGGGGGCAATCGCGACGCAGATGCCGAAGATTACGAGGCCACGTGGCGGAGGAAATTTTCGGACTCGGTAGAGTATCGGCAAGATGATCAACGACATGATGCCGACGAGTGAGCCGCCGAGAAGCATCAGGCCGCGCAGCAATTCTATTTGCGTGGCTTCGGGATAAGTCGTGAGGTAGAAGTGCGCAGCGATGATTACCAAGTCGCAGAGCAGCGTCATGGTGATGGTGACTGTCCAGGCAACGGTAATCGCTTCGCTGGCCCGCGTTTCGAGGGGAGGGACTACTAGCGAGCGTTTTTTACGATGTTCTTTACGATGTTTTTTCTTCTTCGCAGCCATAGGAGAAAGATCAGGGGGGACGGAATGTTGTCAAAACGCCACATTGCAGTTGCCTAGTAGACCCGATTGTTCGGGTTGCATAAAGCCCTTGGGCGGAAATCTGCTTGCTCGGGAAAGAGAAACTTTGCTTCGCTGAAGTTTGTAAGCTACCTTTTTGGTGGCGGGGCGGTATGCGCTGCTCTGTTTCACCCTTTTCTTTTCCAAATGTGACGTTTGCAGTCACTGTCCGTCTGGGCTCACTTTCTTTTCTGAAGGTTTTGAATTACGACCTGAGTGATTCGAAGCTCCTATCGCCTATGCCTGCGTCAGAAACCATCGAGTCGATTCAGTCCACTTTGCAGCCTCTTGGGGAATTGCAAGGTGAGCAGACCCAATTGGAAACATGGGTCCACGATTCGTTTGATGCTTTAGAGAAGTTACATGGTGAGTTATCTGACTGGCAGACTGAACTGGCGAGGAAGCAAACGGAACTCGACCTGCGCGAAGACTCGCTGGAGAAGTGCCGAGAGCAAGAGGGCGACCTCGAGACACAAGTGATCCAGTGGAAACGTGATCTCGACGAGGCTCGCGAGGAAATCCAGCAACTTGAGGAAGAGAACACCGAGCAACTCAAGGAGTTGGAGAACTTAGAACGACGTCACGCTTTGCTAGAAGCAGAGCGAAATGCGGCAAGTCAGCGTACGGAGGATTTATCTTTAGCCTTAGAAGCGGAGAGGGCACGAACAAATCAAGAGCAAGGCCAGTGGGCAGAAGAGTTTCAGGAAATACGACAGCTTCTAGAACAACAGTGTGTTTTGCTAGAGGAACATCTGGATGATGACAAACTGGAGATCGCTCGTGACATCGAAGAAGCCGAGCCATTGACAGCAGTCGTCGAAGGCGAAATCTCGTCTCGAAGTGCAGAGTTAAGACGTCGGGCCCAGATGCGTCGGGCGGCTAAGCGTCGTCGACAACGAAATACGGGGGAGTCAGACCAAGAATGAGTGAAAGCAATTTTCGTCCACATGCGGCACATTCCAGTCGAAGTATCGCTAATAGTGCGCCGGATAACCCGGCAATCGAACGTCCCGCCAAATTACTGGACGTCGAAACAGATAGCGTCCGAGCTTTGCTCGAACGGCTGGACGATGTGATCTATTCGGCCATCCGAGGCGACGCCAAAGCTCTAGAGCAAGTGCGGGAGTTATGGCCGCGCGTGGTGGTCGAGATAGGCTGGGAGAAGGTCGAGGAATCGCGAGAACAATATCTTCGCTATGCCATTGATATCACCCTTTGTGAGGGGAAGAGAGAGACGCGATCTCCAGAGAATAGCGTGGCGGCGTTGGAAGTAATTTCGTTGTTGACCAGGGACTGATGAGCTGAGCACGACGTGTGGTTTGGTCATTTTCGGTCAGGATGGCTGGGCTATGGACCTTGTCGTCGAAATTGTCTAGTGCTCTAGAAACTCTCCGCATTTTGGGCATCGTGCGAACCACATGGGGACTTTTTCGCCACAACGACATTTGATGTTGTGACGAATGACTGAAGAACCAATAAGACTGCCACTGGCGCTGGGACTTTGCTCGTCGGGGTCGTCGAACACGGATGCGGTAGGTGCTGCAGCGCCTGCATGCTGGTCTCTGGCTACTTTTAGGGCCGCTTTCGTTAGTTCTTTCGAGGAAACTGCGTCGGGCACGCGTACAGAAACCTGGCCTGGACAGTAGGGGCAGAGGCCCTTTTTTCCAGCATACTTATCTTTTACTTTGAATTCATGTCCGTTGGGACATTTGACAGAGATCCCCATAACTGTCTCTCCCGAGGTCGGGTTTTTTTGTGGCAAGACCTCACTGTTGCCCAACAGCCCCGCGCGTCATCCTCTGGTAGATGTGTTACGCGTGGCTACGCTACCAAACACAAGAATTCTTCACGAGTCGAACAATCTCGACCAGAATAATAATTGGCAAATGAAAAAAGAAAATCCCCAACACTATTGTCGCAGAAGTGTCCCTCTTGTGTCAATTCTTTGCCCAGCAGGAAATTCATTTTTCCTTTAAGCTAGATTGTTATTCCTAGCAGTATCAGCGTCAGAGACGTCTCCTATCAACTGAAGGTCAGGCGGACTCTGCTTGTGGTTGAGAGGTTTTGTCGGTACCCGGGGTCAATTGGAGGTGGTTCTCCTCAAGTGGCGAAATGATTTCGATCGCCTTGCGTCCTTTGATTTGTCCGGGTTTTGCTTGAAATTTCCCACGCCCTTCGATCGAGACGATGAGCGGCTGTTGGACATCTTTTTCGCTCGCGATAATATCCCCCACTCGAAGGCTAATAAGGTCGGCGGTCGAGATGGTTGTTTCTGCTAACTCGACAACAATCTCGACAGGAGCCTCTGCAATTCGGTTGCTCAGTTGTTGGATGGATTC
The DNA here is from genome assembly GCA_029259945.1 of Planctomycetota bacterium. Lineage (GTDB taxonomy): Bacteria > Planctomycetota > Planctomycetia > Pirellulales > Lacipirellulaceae > Bythopirellula. The sequence continues at coordinate 290,373 of JAJDEF010000022.1, read as the reverse complement.
GTGGGTAGGAGGTTTTTTGCTGTAGCTGACCCAGCTATTGGAAGTGAGTTTGTTGCTGATGCGCTCGATGGAGTTGAACGGGATGCAAAGATTGACCATGCCGCGCGTTTCACCGATCGTCAGCTCGAAGCTTACGAGAACAATGACTTCGTTGGCTGGGATGACTTGCACCAATTGAGGATTGCTTTCGACGCGATCGATTTCTAGGTCCAGCGACAGTACGTTTTCCCAGCCGTGCTTCATTTCGTCGAGAAACAGGTCGGTGATTCGCGAGACCAGACGGAGCTCGATTTCGGTGAGAGGCCGACGTGCCGGTGCAACGCCGGTCGTGCTACCTCCGAGTAAGCGATCGATGATCGGAAAGAGAATCGAGAGATTGATGTCGAGGATCAGTTGACCCTCTAGTGGCTTGGCATTAATCAGGTTGAAGCAGGTGGGGTTTTCGAGACTAAAGACGAACTCGCTATAGGTGAGTTGGTCGACGCTGGTGAGTTTCACCTCGACCATTGTGCGTAAGAGGGCCGATAGCGAGGCGCCAAAATTGCGGCCAAACCCTTCGTGCATCGTTTGTAATGCACGCATTTGTTCTTTGCCGACGCGCTCGGGGCGTTTGAAGTCGTAAACGGTGATTTTTTCGCGAGGGCGAGCTGGAGAATCTGGCGCAGCATCATCGCTCGGCACATCGCCATCGGCTGAGGTGAGCAGGCTTTCGACTTCTGCTTGGCTTAGAACATCACCCATCACGCACTCCATTGCGAGGGAATCTGAGACGCAAGACCGTTGATCGTATTTTTTAGGTTTGCATGAATCAGATCAATCAGGATATTTTGGACGCTTATTTTCTAATCTGCCCGTTTCCGTGGACGACGTATTTGTAACTGGTTAGCGCTTCGATTCCGCATGGGCCACGGGCGTGGAATTTATCGGTGCTGATGCCGATTTCTGCGCCTAGGCCGAACTCTCCTCCATCGTTGAAGCGAGTGCTCGCATTGATCATTACTGCTGAGCTGTCGACCTCTGCAGCGAACTGTTCGGAGGTGGCCAAGTCACTCGTGACAATAGCATCGGTATGCCCCGATCCATAGCGATTGATATGCTCGATGGCTTCTTCTGTCGAACCAACGATACCGACCGACATGATGGGGCCCAAGTATTCAGCGGCAAAGTCTTCTTCGTCGGCTAACGTGGCTGTTTCGAGTAGTTCGCAGGTGCGCTCATCCCCGCGAAGTTCGACATCTTGCTCACTTAATTCGTCAGCGAGGGTGGGAAGAAACTCGCCGGCGATGTCGGCGTGTACCAGGAGTGATTCGGCGGCGTTGCAAACGCCCATGCGGTGGCATTTTGAATTTACGACGATCGCACGAGCCATCTCTAAGTCGGCGGCTGTGTCGACATACACATGACAATTGCCGGCAAAGTGCTTGATCACAGGCATCTTGGCTTCGGCGGCGACTCGTCGGATGAGGCCTTCGCCACCTCGCGGGATAGCGACGTCGATGAATTCATTGAGTTGCAGGAACTTTCCGACTGCATCTCGATTGGTGGTTTGCACCAGTTGGACGGCGTCGGTGGGGAGGCCCACTTCGCTGGCAGCTTCGTGCAGAAGTTTGACAATTGCCTGGCTCGAGTGCATTGCTTCTTTTCCGCCACGTAGAATGACGGCATTGCCCGCCTTTACGCAGATTGCAGCTGCATCGGCGGTTACGTTGGGTCGCGACTCATAGACAAAGAAAACCACACCGAGTGGGACACGGGTTTTGTTGATTGTTAGTCCGTTGGGTCGGACCGTGGATTCGATGACGGAGCCGATGGGATCGCTGAGTGTGGCAACTTCTTCAAGAGCTGCTGCAATGCCTTCGATGCGGTCGGGCGTCAGGCGCAGTCGGTCGACTTGTGCGTCGGTTAGCCCGTATTCAGGCGCGGTCTGAATATCGAGCTGATTGGCTGCTTGGACGTCGTCGATCCGTTGGCGAAGGAGTTCGGCGGATCGGCGTAGCCAAGTGATTTTCGTATCGCCAGCGACCTGAGCAAGCTCGGCAGATGCGGCTTTAGCTCGGCGGGCGACCTGACAACAGTATGGGTCGAGTTCAACCGATTCAGTGGGTGTTTTCACGATAGTTTGCATGGAAAGGTGTGCAGGTGAGAATAAGTAAAAACCTATAGGATAACGAAGTCGGGAACCCCCAACCCCGTAAGTATCTGTCAAAGGACTGGGCCGGTCAACGTCTTTCCAGCCGTTGTTGAGCTGGCAGGTGATGCAGCAAAGGCACAAAAGCGGCGCGAATTAGGGTGAGTTTTGCTATCTACCGCGGAGATGCTAGCGTCGGTGACCGCCGCAGGCGTCAAAAGCGAGCAAGGCCTCACGAACTGGCAGAACGTCGTGGACACGTATGATTTGTACGCCTTGGGTGGCGAGTGCGAGGGCTGCACCAACGGTGGCAGCAGCACGGTCGGCGGTGCTGTCGGCTAGGATTTTGGCTAAGAATCCCTTACGAGAATGCCCCACTAGTAGGGGGCATCCAAGGGCATGAAAGCGGCCGCAATTGGCCATCAGCGTGAAGTTGTGTTGGTGTGTTTTTCCGAACCCGATGCCGGGGTCGAGACAGATGCGCTCTGGGGCAATGCCAGCTGCGATCAGGTTGCCGCGTCGCTGGTGGAGATAGTCAAAGATTTCTTCGAGCACATCGTCGTAGCTGGGGCCATCTTGCATGGTTTGGGGGGAGCCTTGCATGTGCATGGCACAGACGGCGGCATTGGTGCTGGCCGCTAGAGAAGGCATGGCGGGATCGGCTTCGAGGCCTGTGATGTCGTTGATGATTTCTGCCCCGGCTTTGATCGCTGCTTCTGCGACGATGGCTTTTGAAGTGTCGATCGAGATGGGAATCTCGACGCGTCCAACAAGGCCTTGCAGAACGGGAACGACGCGGCTTAGTTCTTCTTGGACGGTGATGGGCTCGGCGTAGGGGCGGGTGCTTTCGCCACCGAGGTCGAGGATGTCTGCGCCGTCCTCGGCAAGTTGTAAAGCCTGGTCGATAGCCGCTGTGGGCGAGAAGAATTTGCCGCCGTCAGAGAAACTGTTGGGCGTGATGTTGACGATGCCCATCAAGAGCGGTCGACGGGAAAATTCTAGAACCCGTGTGCGGAGTCGCCAGTGGGTAGCTCGACTAGGGAAGAGCTCTGATAGCGAATGGTTGAGGGAAGCCATAGCGGGAAGATGGTTGATGTATGATTTTTGATTTCACAGACAGTGCCCTTATTTTGTCTCTGTTTACTGTGTGGCAATAGGACAAAACTCTGGTGGGAGGGCGAGTTTTTTTGGGGAGGGACCGGACCAGGATGGTCCGGCTATGGGGGACGCTCTACCAGGGTTCTTCCATTGTTGAGACGATTTGCTGGGCTAGGCGTTCGATCGCTTGCTGTTGGGCAGTGGCAATCGATTGGCCCGCTTCGGGAAGAAGCGTTGAGGTTTGACCGACGGGCAGTAGCTCGGGTGGAAGGGCGAGCGTAGCGGGGATGCGTAGCGGCTCGCGTCGACGGTTGAGCCAGGTAACTTCTGCGGCCATGTTGATTTCGACGGCGCGGGGGTCGTCGTTGCGATTTTCGACGACGATGTGCTTGGTTTCGCTGACCAAGCGGGTCGAGAGGATGCTGTCGGCGTTGGGGGTGCCTACGACTTTGAACGGTGTTTTGAGTTCAATTTCTTTGACGACTGCCTCGGTGAGTCGTTCGCCCAAGTCGCGACGAAAACTGTCCGCTTCGATGATGGGAACGTAAACCGTTTGGACGTCTGACGCATAAAGCGATTGGGAGCCAACTCGATAGGCCGCACAGCCGGCAAGTTGCAGCAGAACGGCAGCCAGGAGAGCTGTTGGCACGATCATTCGAGGTTGCTGCAAAAAGGTCATCAATGCCGTGGCGTGGTGTGTTAGTTGGCAGGAATGCAGACAGCTATCTTACGACGGTTTGTGCTTCGGGGCTGGTGTTTTTTGGTTGGTTTGCGATTTGGATTTGGTTGTCGGATTCGACCATTGGAACTTGAGCGATTGCTTTGCGTTCTGAATTTTCGGGGAACATGGCGATCAGCCAGCCCATGTTGGTCTTGGGATGGGCCGGTTCGCCAGCGAGTTCTTGGTAGCGCTGTTTAGCGAGTTCGGCGAGGGGAGTGTCGGGGTAATCGCGGACAAGTTCGGAGTAATAGAAGCGTGCGCTTTCGAAATGCTCGGTTGTGTCGTAGCCTTTGGCCCGTTTGAAATCGCGGGCTGCCAACTGCTTAATCAGGGTGGCACGAATTTCTGCTAGTCGGTTGCGTTCCTCGGTGTTCATCTCGCCTGCGAATTGTGTTTTTAGCTGTTTGACGAGTTTTTTCGCCTCTAGCAATGGGGTGCCGTCGTAGTCGGGGCCTTGGTATTTTCGTAGTTTGCACTGTAGCCCTAGGATGTGGGCTTCGAACTGGTGTTCGCTCCGGGGGTATTCGCGTCGGACGAGTTCGTAGTAGTAATCGGCATCGTCGTAGCGTTCGCGAAGAAAGTGGGAATTGGCTGTCGCCATCACCGAGTCGTCGGCCAACGGGCCAGTCGGGTCGTTGAGACGAATGTTTTCGTAGGCTTTCAACGATCGGCCGAGCGTGTCGAATAGCGGACGTGTGTTGTCGAAGAGGTTTGGAGTGGTGGCCCAACGTGGTTTGTATTGGTGGTATTTTTCCCAATAGCGAGCGATGTCGAATTGACGTCGAATGACTTTGTCGAGATGCAGCGAGTTGGGGTACTTCTTCAGCAGTTTGCTATAGGTCTCGATGGCTTCAGGGTATTTGTTATCGAAAAATTGGCTCTCGCCCAAAAAGAACATGGCGTCTTGTTCGAGCTTAGAATCGGGCCAACGTGAAATGGTCTGTTTGAATAGTTTGGCTGCTTCGCCATAGGCTTCGCGACGGAATGAATCTTCGCCAGCAGCATAGGTTTGCTCGGCTGCTTGCTGGTCGGGGCCAAGCCCCACTTGTTTTTTGAGGTCGGTCACCGATTGCATCAGATTCACGTCTTCGAGAAGGCTGCTGCTTTTGTTTTTTTTAAGATGGACGACTTTGGCGACCTTTGTATTCATTGGTCGGCCCTCTTGGTCGAAATAGCCTTCGACCCCTTCCACCGAATAGCCTTTGCCGGGCTCAAAGAGGGCTCGTTTCTTGTTTTTTTTCCACCAGTCTGGGGTGCCTGGGGGATCGGCTTCGGTGGAGAGCCATGAAGGCCATTGCCAATCTGCAGCAGAGACAGGTGCGTGCCAGCAGTCAGCCAGAGGCAAAGCGACGGCCATCAGTATTATTAGTTTGGACATAAGGTAGTGAAAGCGAGAGGAGCGGAAATACCGTTGCCACGCAGACCGCGCGCAGCGGAGTCTAAACAAAATGACGCAGAACAGTAGCGAATCTTGACGATGAGGGTCAAGGTCAGCACGCGCCATGTGCTAGCATGAAGATTTAGGCGGTATTGCGTTCGTCTTCGCTAAGACGTTCGATCCGCACTCGGTCGATACGGCGTTTCGAAGCTTCGAGGACTTCGATGCGTATTTTCCCTTGCCAAACGAGTGTTTCTCCGGGGAGAGGGACACGGCCTATTTCCGTGAAGACAAAGCCGCCGATCGTATCGAAATCACCGTCGTCGGGCAGATTGATTTTCATAGCTTCGTTGACCTCATCCACATGGGTACGTCCTAAAGCTTCACAGATATTGTCGTCGATACGCTCGATTTCTTCGGCGACTTCTTTGTCATACTCGTCGACGATTTCCCCGACGATTTCCTCAAGAACATCCTCGATGGTGACCAGCCCAGAGACGCCGCCGTATTCATCAAGAACAATGGCAATGTGGGTTCGTAGCTGTTGAAACATCTGCAATAGATCGTCGACCGGTTTGGTTTCGGGAACGAATACTGGCTTGCGGACCAGATCTCGAATAGGAGTTCGGGAGGCGAGATCGCCGGTGGCAAGTTCGGGGAGTAGGTCTTTGCTGTAAAGAACGCCTACGATGTCATCGCGGTTATTGTCGTAGACTGGAATGCGGGTGTGAGGCGCTTCGATTACATCATCGATGAGTTCGTCCCACGGGAGGTCTACCTGAATCATGTGCATGTCGGTTCGCGGCGTCATGATTTCAGAGACATCGGCATCGCCTAGTTCGATTACCCCTTCGATCATTTCGCGGGCATCTTCTTCGAGGAGGCCTTCGCGGTGTCCTTCAGTGACGATCGTGCGTATTTCTTCTTCGATGGTTTCTTCGTCGACGTGTTGCTGGGGTCGACCCACAATACGATGCAGAATAATATCGATAAGCTTTGCGCCCCAAAACAGTGGGCTCGCCAAGACTGAGAGGGCTTTCCATAAAGGCCAGGTGTAAAAAAGAAACCCTGCGGAGAAAATGCGGGATGCTGCCCAAGGTATCCAACTCGTCGCGGCAGCTAAGATTAAACCTAAGCCAGCACACGAGGCGAGGAACCCTAGCCAAGAAGGGTCGTCCGCGAGTTGCCAGTGATTTTTTATCCAGAGCCATCCAGAAACCATGCTGAGGACGGCGGTGAGAATCGAGAGACTCTCGATGCCTATGGCTACCGACTCGTGGAGCCGGAGTACCTGGCTAAATCGCTTGGGTTGGTTGTGCCGGCGGCAAACGGCTTCGAGGTCGTGACGCGAGAACTCGCGTAGTGCACGATATCCCAGACTTGCGATCGCTGTCGCTGTAAGGCTGCCAAGACTTGTCCAAAAGAGTGTGGTCGTATTCACTGCGTGGTGACCTCGCCGTGATTCGGTAGTTGCCAGCGTGATTGATTGGCCGGGAGTACAACGCCAAGTTTTTGCAGATATGTGGCTTCTGCGGCAACCATGACAGCCTGATCGGCGGGGCTTTTATCGAGATAGCCAACTAGGTGTAATGTGCCATGAATCACGTAGAGTAGCAATTCGTTGGCAGGTGCCCAATTGTATTGACTGGCGTTTTGGATCGCGGTCTCTGCGCTGACGATCAGCTCTGCTTCGAGCCGATGGCCCTCAGAATTTAAGACAAAGCTAAGAACGTCGGTGGGGTAATCGTGTTGAAGATACTTGCGATTGATTTCATGAATGGCAGGGTCGTCGACGATGGCAACGCTCACCATGGCGTTTTGATAGGGAGAATCTTCTAGAACCGAGTGAACGACGGCCTGTATGCATTGTTCCTCGATCGCCAGAACTTCTTGTTGATTGGCGATCGGGATGTGAAACCCTGTTGGCAACGGGTCTGCCTCGTCTGAGTGAAAATTGTTTGCGTCGTAGACGTCCATAGTTGTCATTGTGGGTGGAGGGGCGGCCGCCAGCATCATGCGGTTTCTTGCCCGGGATATTTTACACGTCCGTGGTAGACGGCTGTCAGCGATTTTACCAGACTTTCGCCAATTTTTCGTAGTTCTTCTAGCGTCAGCTCACACTCGTCGAATTGGCCATCAAGGAGGCGTTTCATAGAGATATCTTCGACGATATTCTCGATTCGCGAGGGCGTTGGTTCTTTCAGGGCTCGCGTTGCACTTTCGACGGCGTCGGCCATCATGAGGACGCCAGCTTCTTTGGTCTGCGGCTTGGGGCCTGGGTATCGGAAGGTACTTTCGTCGACTTCGCTCGCATCGGGGTCATTGTCTTTTTGTTGGCTGGCTTGGCGGTAGAAGTATTCGACCAATGTCGTGCCATGATGCTGTTGAATGAAATCGATGATCCGCTCGGGCAGTTTGTTTTGACGTGCGAGGTCGGCACCATCTTTGACGTGTGCGATAATGACCAGGGTGCTCATCGCAGGGACAAGCGAATCGTGGCGGTTGTCGCCCGGGCTTTGGTTTTCGATGAAGTATCCAGGCTTGAGCATCTTGCCGATGTCGTGGAAGTAGGCACCGACACGTACTAGTAGCCCCCGCGCACCGATCGATTCGGCGGCGGCTTCGGCCAAGGAAGCAACCGTGATGGAATGATTGTAAGTTCCCGGCGCACGACGGATGAGTTCTTGCAGTAAGGGATGGGCGGGGTCGCCGAGTTCGATCAAGCTCAGGTCGGTTTGAACATTGAAAACGTTTTCGACCGCGGGCAACAAAACGGTCATCAGCGAACCGGCGATGATCGACCACAGCGCGAGGGTAAATCCGTTCTGCCAAAGCAGGGGCCAAGGTTGTCCGTAAAGAGTGCCCACGCCGACGGTGGTCAGCAACGCTACCCCGGCTGCGACGAAGCCGACTTGAAGTAATTTGCCTCGGGTGCGTACTTGCTTGAGCACCAGGATGGCGCCGGCGAGGGTTGCCATGAGCACGAGGGCTTGCGACATTCCGTGGCCAATCGAGACGGCGATGATTAGCGTGACACAGGCAGACAGTAGCAATGCCATTTCTTGGTGATAGGCAATCGCCAAGGTCATGGCTAAGAGCAACAAGGGGATGATGTCGGCTCCCCAAAGATATTGGTACTGGTTGATGATGCTGGCCAAGATGACGGAAAGAAGAACCAACGTGAGTAGCGAGACGAAGCGCAGAAGCTCAGAAAATATGCGTGGTTCACGCATATAGATGTAGAAGCCACAAAGTGTGTAGAGCGCAATATACATGCCCAGCATCGCTAATGTACGACGTATTCGAATGCCGAGGTCTTGTGTTTCGATTCTCTGATCGTATTCTAGCTTCAAGAGTTCGAGTGAAGCATTGGAAAGCGGCTCGCTGGAACGGGCTAAGGTGTCTTTTCCGGCGTGGTACGACTTCGTTTGAATGGGGACTTCTTCAGCAGCTTCGTCTTGGGCTTGGTGGGTCGCTTCGCCGTTAAGAGTCAACGTGGGTTCTAGTCGCGGGCGAAGCCAGGCGAAGATTCGTCCTGCCAGTTCGACGGAGCCGAGTTTTTCGTTGAGCGTTTGCTGAAGTTGCGCAGCAGCATTGCTGATGAGAACTTCGGCGACGTCGCGGCCGGCTTGGGGGCCGATGTTTTCGCCATCGAGGACGCGGACAAATATTTTTTCAACGTTTGCATCATGTTCGGGTGGGAGAGTCTCGAGTAGGCCCCACTGTTGGAGTGGGGTCATTGCAGCGTCGAGTTGTTCGCCAAATTTTTCAAGGACGTTATCCTCGGCAAAGGCATCGCGGAATCGCTGAAACTGTTCTTGCCGTTCTTCTTCGGTCGGGTCAGGAGTGCCCTCGGCTAGTGGCGGCTGGAAGTGTTTCCAGAGGTCTTGGTCCACCTCGGCATAATCGGAAGCAAGCAGCTGGCTCACGTCCAATTTTAGTTGGGCGCGGAGCTGAACGAGTGGCTCGGGGTCTTGGTCGTAAACGGCGATCGTCACTTGGCGGGCTTTTGCGCGTTCCTCTTCGGTCGCTGCTTCGTCGGGTTGCTGGAAATCGATGCTTGCAACAATATCGCGATTCGGAATTTGCCCTAATCGATATTTGAAGGGAGGATCCCAGCCCTTGGTAAAGACCAAAAGGACGAAAGCAACCATGCAGCACAACGCGAGCCGTAGCAGCACACTGCCGCGCCGAAGGTGTCCGAGAAGTGTCCCCCAAGGCCCGGGCGGCAACTCGACAGAGGCAACCCTTTGTTGCCGTGTACGTTTTTGATTGCCTTCGGACATGGTGGTTTGCTCAGGGGAACGGATTACTGGTTGGTGTTTCGGCCCAGAGGGCCGGGCTATGTGGGTTTCTTTTATCGCTTCTTTTTGGAGCTTTCTTCGTAAGCACGGACAATTTCTTGAACCAGTCGATGTCGGACAATATCAGCCCCAGTGAGGCGGATGTGGGAGAAGCCGTCGATTTTTTTTAACCGCGAGAGGGCATCGAGCAGGCCACTTTTAGTATGCGGTGAGAGGTCGGTTTGTGATGTATCGCCTGAAACAACGACCTGCGATCCCTCGCCCATTCGGGTGAGGAACATTTTCATTTGCGAGACGGTGGTGTTTTGGGCTTCGTCCATGATGATGAACGCGCGGTTGAGTGTTCGACCTCGCATATAAGCGAGAGGGACGACCTCGATGATATCTTCGTCCATGTAGCGTTGCATTTGGTCGAAGTCCATCATTTCGCGCAATGCATCGAACAGGGGCCGCAGGTAGGGGTTGATTTTTGCTTGAAGATCACCGGGAAGGTATCCAAGGCTTTCGCCTGCTTCGACCGCAGGACGGACTAGCACAATCCGGCGTATTTGCTGTGCGCGAAGCGCTTCGACGGCGGTAGCAACAGCCAAGTAGGTTTTGCCGGTGCCAGCGGGGCCCGTGCAAAAGACCAGACTGTGGTCTCGAATCGCTTCGACGTACTCTGCCTGTCCTTTGGTGCGAGGGTGAATCGTTCGACCGCCACGGACTCCAATTGGTTCTGTGGACGGCACTTCTTCGCCGTTGGTCACTCGGCGAATGACTTCAGCGACGAGATCGGAATCGAGTGAACCAGTACGGTTGAGTCGGGTTCGTAGCTCTTCGAGCACTGTGGTTGCGTGCACGACGTCCGACTCTTCGCCATGGACGATGATGTTGCCATCGCGCGCGGAGATTTTTGCGGGGATCGAACTACGAATCTGCTTGAGATGCTGGTCCTTCGTTCCGAGCAACAGCACCAGATGTTCGGCATTGCCGACAGAGATAGTTGCTTCAATCATACAGAGAGGCGGTCGCACGCTGGCGGCCGCTATGAACCTAAAGTGCCCAAGTTTCTACAGCCGGTTTCAAAACCTGTTTTCGGCTCAAAAATCACCGGCCGTGGGAGGCCTTTTGAGAGTTTTGAAACCGCTCCTACTAACTATACCTAATCGTACCGTGGTATCGCCAGTCAGAAGCCGCCATGCGAACCTAAATGGTAAGTTACCGAAGTTTTGTAGGGGTTTTACTGCTTTTAATGGGGGAGAGATTATTGGACTCTACGCCAAGCGGATGTGTCGGCCCGCTGGGCCTATTGGCACCTCGCCCATTTTATTCCGGTGGTTAACACCACCGGCTAGGGATATGACGGCCCTCCAGGCCTGAAAACCCAACTTGGGTGTAACTGACAGGTTTAGGCTCAGGAACCCACCAGTCCTAATATCCAACAGGCATAAGCAACCGGAGCGGCGAGGAGCAGCGAGTCGAGTAGATCGAGAACGCCACCAAATCCAGGGAGCCAACTGCTAGAGTCTTTGACCCCGGCATCGCGCTTGAGCAACGATTCTGCCAAGTCACCCAGGATACCAGCCACGCCAAGGAGGAGGGTGTAAATGAGTATCGAAGCCGCATTACCTAGGGTAGTGCGGAAAACGAGTGTGGTGAGTAGCATCGAAATCGCGATGCCGCCGAGGGTGCCTTGCCAAGTTTTACCGGGGCTCAGCCGCGGTGCGAGCTTGTGTTTGCCAAAGAGTTTTCCGCAAGCATATTGGCCAGTATCGCTAACCTTGACGGCGAAAATAAGAGAGAGTAGTGCGAGCGAGCCTGTCGGCAAGAGACGTAACTGGACGAGGAATCCCAGAAGGCCACCGACATAAAGAATCGACAGAGCAGTGACCGAGAGATTGGCGATCGTGCTGCCCGGTTTTTCGTAGCGTGTCATTTCGCCGATCATGGCGATCGCAAACCCCGCAGCTAAGCCGCAAGCGAGCCAGCCGAGGCGACCCACGGGGCAGTCGGCTGGGTAAGGATGCAATGCGATTGGCACACAGCTCGCCAATACGGGAAGTAGTGTCCCGGTATAAGTTGCCCAACCGAGTGGTGAATAGCCACTGGCGCGGAAAAGGCCGATCATCTCCTGGGTTGCTAGCGTGCAGAGAAAGAGGGCGAGTGGTGCGAGATAGAGCCCGGGCCTTGTTGCACTCGCATCCAACCAGCCGAGCACCGCGAGAACCACGATGAGTGGAATACCAAGAGCTATTCGCCAACGAAGCACGGCGGTTGTTTTCCTGTGGGTGTAGTTTTGTGCGAAGGGGAACTATTCGTTGAGGCCACCGAATTTTCGGTTTCTGGAGGCGAAGTTTCGGATGGCATCGTGGAGAATGGCCTCGTCAAATTCGGGCCAGCATTTTTCGGTGACCCAAAGTTCGGCGTAGCTAATCTGCCAGAGAAGAAAATTACTAATCCTCATTTCGCCAGCCGTTCGGACGAGTAGGTCTGGGTCGTCGGCGCCAGCCGTGTAGAGATGGTCGGAGATGGTTTGTTCGTCGATTTCGTCTGCGGCGAGCGCACCTGAGGAAATTTTGTTTCCGATGGCCTGCATGGCGTCGACCAGTTCGGCACGACTGCCATAGTTGATGGCTAGGTTGAGCCACAAACCGGTGTTGGTGCTGCTCATCTTTACGGTGAGATCAAGCTCTCGCAAAACTTGGTCGGGAATGTTTGAGCGTTGGCCGATCATTCGGACGCGAACGTTGTTGTCCATGATCGTGGTTCGTTCTTCGATCATGTACTGCTCGAGCAGGTGCATGAGAAAGTCGATTTCCTGCTGCGGGCGTTTCCAATTTTCGCTCGACAAGCAGTAGAGCGTGAGCTGATCGATGCCGAGGCGGGTACATTCTTCGGTGGTTTTGCGCACCGAGTCGACGCCCCGACGATGCCCTTCGATTCGAGGCAGTTCGCGTCGCTCTGCCCAACGGCCGTTGCCGTCCATGATAATTGCGATGTGACGAGGCCAGCGGTGACGCGGCACGTCTTCGAGCAGGGTGGCGAGTTGGGTCTTTGGCATCGGTAGGTGGGAAATTAAGGGGTGGCCGTCACTAAGGGGCTGGAGCCCACGGGAATGGTTTGGCTACGAGCGGGACCGACCGAGACCATTTCGATGGGAATGCCAATGAGCTGACTGACGCGATCGACGTAATTGAGGGCGGCCTGAGGCAGATCGTCGAGCGACTGGGCTTGGGTCAGATCTTCTTGCCAACTGGGGAGTGTCTCGTAGATTGGTTGGACACGTCGAAGATCGTCGATATGACTTGGGAAGGTTGTAGTTTGCACGCCATCGATTTCATAAGCGGTACAAATTTTCAATTCCTCTAAGCCACTCAGGACGTCCAGTAGCATGAGGCAGATAGAATCGACACCACTCAGGCGAGAGGTGTATCGGACTGCAACCGTGTCGAGCCAGCCGCAACGTCGCGGACGTTTGGTGACCGTGCCGTATTCGTTTCCTTGGTCGCGAATCTGTTGGCCGATTTCGTTGTCTTGTTCGACGGGGAAGGGGCCTCCGCCGACGCGGGTGGTGTAGGCTTTGACAATGCCGATCACTTTGTTGATATAGCGGGCTGGAACGCCGGAGCCGTTGGAAACGCCGACGCCTGAGCTGTTGCTGCTGGTCACAAAGGGGTAGGTGCCGTGGTCGACATCGAGCAGTGCGCCTTGGGCTCCCTCGAACAAGATACGTTTACCTGCCTCTGCGGCAGAGAGTAGATATTCGGTGGTGTCGGCGACATAGGGTTTTAGCCGTTCGGCATACTCGCGGTATTGTTCGAAAATCGTGTCGGCGTCGAGTGGTCGGAATTCGTCCTTGGGGAGCAGTGCGGCGAGAGTGCGGTTTTTTTCTTTGGTGTTGTGGATCACTTGCTTGCGGAAGGTATCGCGATAGAGATCTCCCAAGCGAATGGCATAGGATCGTCCTACTTTATCGCCATAGCAGGGGCCGATGCCACGTTGCGTGGTGCCAATATTTTCGCCGTCCGACGTGTTGCTGTCGTGAACTCGATCTTCGGCAAAATGCCAAGGGAAGATCACGTGAACTCGGTCGCTGATTTTGAGGTTATCGCAGTCTTCGACGTTGCGAGATTGTAGCTCGTCGAGTTCCTCGATTGCTTTGGCCGGATTGAAAACGACCCCCCCTGCAATGACGCAGGTCACGCCCGAGGTAAGCACTCCGCTGGGCAACAGCGACAGTTTGTAGATTTTATCGCCAACGACCACCGTATGGCCTGCGTTGGCGCCGCCTTGATAGCGCACGACGATATCATGCTGCTGAGTCAGCAGATCGACGATTTTCCCCTTGGCTTCGTCGCCCCATTGCAATCCAATGATACAAGTTCCTGGCACGCTACTCTCCTCGGTTCACGCCCCGGCAGAAACTCGTTGGGGAGTCTCCAGGGAGCTACACAGAAATAATCTCAAACGCTTCATTGTAGCCGATTGGTAGCGTAAGAAAACGGGCCCTATTTCCCGAAATTTGAGACAAGTTGCACGGCTAGGTGGGCCTGGGGATTGCAATCTCCAGGCTTTGTAGTCAGAGATTTCTCTTAGGAGAGTGTTTTCACAAGGTTTTGATTTCTACCATCGGCTTGCATTAACCATGGATCATCTTCTGTACTACGGTGGGATTTTTCTCTTGCTATTGGCGGCTGCGATTGGGTGGTTGCTGACGGTGATGGGGTTGCCAGGGAATTGGCTGATGGTATCGGCTGCTGGTTTCTATGCATGGTTGGGGCCTGCCACGGGAACTGCCCGCCTGGAGTGGGGAATGGTCGTTGCGTTGGCTCTGATCGCGGCAGTTGGCGAACTGGCTGAGCTCGCGGCGGGTGTTTGGGGAACTCGTCGGGCAGGCGGTAGTCGGCGAGCGGCTGTGCTTGCGCTGTTCGGTTCGCTGGCGGGTGCTGTGGTCGGCGCGATGATGGGGCTTCCCATTCCGCTCATTGGGCCCCCCGTAGCAGCGTTATTTGGCGGTGCGATTGGGGCCTTGGTTGGTGCGGCACTTGGCGAACATTCGCGAGGCGAAGCAGCCGGGCAATCGCTACGCGTAGGACATGCCGCTTTCTGGGGGCGACTATTAGGTACCGGCATCAAGACGCTCGCTGCAACGGCCATTGCTGTCGCGCTGGTCGTCTCGCTGATTCTTTGACTCGAATCGTGAGCCATTTGACGATTGGACCTGATTGCCTTTATCCTGCTGCCAGCCGACTTTGGCGAAGTTTATTAACTTATCAACTTGAAACAAGGAATCTGTGAAACCATGGGGAATCGCCATGACGGTCGACAGCCGACTACACTTCGGCCCTTTAAGATTGAGCGCGACGTGCCAGGCGCGGCACCGGGACGTGTGATCGTTCAGGCGGGTCGGACGACAATACTTTGCACCGCCAGTGTCGAGGAAAATGTCCCACCGTGGCTCGTGGGAAAAGGGAAAGGATGGGTCACGGCCGAGTACAACATGTTGCCGGGCAGCACTTCGCCACGGAAACGTCGTGAACGAGGTACTAAAATTGATGGGCGGAGTTCAGAAATCCAACGGCTTATTGGTCGCAGTCTGCGAGCTGTGATGGATTTGTCGGCTTTGGGCGAACGGATGATTACCGTCGATTGCGACGTGTTGGAAGCGGATGGCGGAACGCGCACGGCGAGTATCACGGGCGGATTTATCGCACTTGTCGAGGCGCTCCGCTCGATCGAAGAGCTACAAACTACGGACGTACAGCCGTTAACCGATACGGTGGCCGCTGTAAGCGTGGGGATCGTCGAGGGAGTGCCGCTACTGGATCTCGATTATTACGAAGATGTCCGAGCTGATGTGGACATGAATGTGGTGATGACGGGGCGCTCGCAGTTTGTCGAGGTGCAAGGCTCGGGCGAGGAAGCGACATTTAGCGCTGAGGAACTTTCGTCGCTTATTGCGCTATCGCAGCAAGGAATCGCTGAACTGGGTCGACAACAGGTCGAAATTCTTGGGGCAGCATGGCCGTTAGCGTCGGTTCCAACCTGAGGACACACAATACCTCGGAACATTCAAACGAGGTTGTTCCAGTTAGTTGCCGAATTAAGGGCCTCCTGCCCCGCCACCTCCAGCACCGCCAGCAGCACCGGCTTCTTGGGCTTCGCCAGCGAAGGTGAAGCTCGTGACATCGCCAATGCCGGTGAAGTTGGGTGCGACCGAGATGCGTACGTAGCGGCGGTCTGGCGAGATGACGCCAGTGGCAATCATCGAGGTTCCTTCGGGAAGAACTTGAATAATTGGCTGGAAGCCAACGGCTCCTTGTCCCCCTAGGGCAAGACGACGGCGTCGTGCGCGTTCTCGTTCTCGTTCTCCATTCCGGTCGGGAATAATTCGCGGGTCAGAAAGGTCGTCGAGTTGTTGTGCCAGTACGGCTTGATTGATCGCCTTTTGGCGTTTGATGGCAACGTCTAGTTGTTCGGCTTCAAGTTGTCGAGTGCGACGTCCCTCTTCGACTTCGAAGACGACCAGTGCATCGCTATCGTCTTGCACAGTAATGTGTTGCCGTTCGTGGACTTGCTGCTCGGTGCCGTAGCCTTTGTAAACGTCGATGGTTACTTTGCCGGCGACCAACTTGCCCCAGACCTTGCGGACGCGAACACGGTAGGTGCCAGGAAACGCCTCGGCACAGACGTATTCTTCGGTAAACGAAGTTTCTGATTTTTTGTCGCTGGCGTAAGAATCACCCTGACTTACTCCACCACCGGTGGTGCGAGGCTCGTGGAGCGAGCAGACGGTGCCACCTGGTTCTTCGACAATCAAGTCGACATCGGCATCGCCCGACCAAGTTGCTTTGACAACCACGTCTCGCACCACGGCACGATTGAGTTGGCGCTGATAAGTCGCACGAGTTTTTTCGTCGCCACTTTGCATAAGATCTTCTAAGGTTGCTTGGGCCACGCGAAGTGCAGTACGGCGGATTTCGTCCTGCTCGGGTGGCCAAGTGTGTGACAAGATTCCGAGGGTCGCCCAACGGATGCCTGCAAGATCGTTTGAACGCTGAGCCGCTCGTAGCCCGAGTGCGTAAGCCTCGCGATGCATGGGCGAGACCTTGGCAATTTGGCGATAAACAGTGACTGCTCGGGCGTCTAACCCAAGATGAGATAGGTAACGTCCAATGAGTAAAAGTTCGTCGGGCGAGCTGACAAAGTCGCAGGCAGACATGATTGCGCGTTCGATTTCAGCTTTGGGTCGACCTGACAACTCCATGGCAATGCCGAGCGTCTCATACATCCACGACTGAGTCTCACCGCGACGCAGTGAATTCTGAATTAATTCGATGACTTCTTCCGTCTTGCCATCATTCATCAGGTTGCGGACTTTTTGGCGTAAAGCAGCCGGAGTGTTTTTGGGGTCTTCGGACGAGCTGACGGCCGTGCTATTGGATATCGCTGCAGGTGTGGTCACCGAGACGTTGTTGTCGTTGGTATCGGCTTCGATGTCGTCGGCCACATTGAATTGACCGCCGCCACCGCCACCACCGCCGCCCTGGCCGCCTCCGCCACCTCCAAAACCACCACCACCGCCACCACCGCCCTGGCCGCCACCGCCGCCACCACCACCGAGTTGCCCGCCGCCACCCACGCTGAGCGTTTCGATAGGCAAAACGAGGTCGGCGATCGGATAGACTTTGACTTTGAGCGACTCGTTGGCACGCTCCTCGGTGGTGATCAGCAAGACTTCTTCTTCGATGATGTAGGTTAAGTCTTCGAGCCCCGGCTGTTTGAGCATAATATTGAGCGCTGAACGTAACGAGACGTTTCGTAACGGAGCCAAGGTGACCTCAGCGTCGGCGCTAATGGCGATTTCATCCAATGCAGCATTGTCGAACTGGATGGGAATTTCATACTCATCTGCGATTTGGGCCATCACATCGGAGAGCGGAATTTCGGGAAACTCCATCGGTGCTTTGAGCGGTTCGCGGAGGATGGTATGGATACGCTCCTCTGACTTGCTTCGACCACTGAGATCGACGGAGGCCCACTTGATACGTCCGGCGCTCAAAGTCGCCCAATGCTCTGCGTCGGGGTATACGATGGGAGGATTATCCGGGAAGGGGATCAGCGAAAGTTCCACTTGGTACATTGCGTCGAAGAAGGCCTGAGTGCGCGCCGAACGGACTACCTGCTGTAGGTAGTGGCTGCGTTTTTGACGAGCAAAAAGTGTGGCGGCGCGCGGGACGACGCCGTTGGCATCGATTTCTTCGACAATCTGAGCGACCTCAACGGCTTCTTCAAAGCGACTTTCGTCAACGAGTGCGTTGAAGCGGGCCATCAACTGTTTTTCTCGTTCTAACCGGCGTGTGAGTCGTTCGTTGAGTAGCTTGGTCTCTCGTGCTGCTGCTAATTCTTCTTCGCGTTGGCGATCAAGCTCATCTTTCAACGTGGCCTGATAACGGGCTTCTTTCAAAGCAGTTTGAAGCTTACTGACAAGTTCAGCCCGTTTTGCCGCTTCGAGGTCGGCGGCCCGATTGACATTGTCGAGGGCCAGCTTGAGGTCTTGGATGGCCAATTGTGGATCAGCGGACATCGACGTGCGAGCGTCAATAAGAATGTTTTGGATTTCTTTGCCAAGCATCTCTGCATAGACGCGACGTTCTTGTTCGACTTGGTCGAGGAACTCGCCATTGCGTGGTAGCTGATCGAGCAGGTTCGCATCTGCGAGATTTGCATTCACGTCGGCTGCGTCAGGTTGGGTCAAGATGATATCGCCTTCACCTGGTACAGCGACTGCGTCAGCAGGAGCAAGCTCTCCGACCACATGCTGCACTGTTCGAGCTTGAACATTGCCGGGATCAGCCCGTAGGACAGTGGCAGCGATACGCTTTGCGGCCTGATGGTCTCCTGCAGCTACGGCTCGTTGTGCCAAAATGGTCAGCTGGTCCATACGCGCCCCGACAAGGCGGGCAGTTTCGGCCAGACCCGCCGAGCCCAACGTCGGCAGCGACATGCCATCGTTGCTTTTTGCGATGCCAATAATTTCAGCCAAAAAGGCATTGTCTTCTTGCGAAGCTTCGGGGGCAGCGGTCCAGGCCAAGCGAATGGTGCCTTCCGGTCCAGTGGCTGTAATATTGATGGAGAGCGAATTCGACAATTGGTCGGAGGTTCTGCCGAGTAGGATGGTATCGCGATCGGAGCGGAGCGGAGGCATGACCGTGGGGTAGGTTTGTCCCATCTCCGCGGCTAGTTCTACTTGCTTTGGCCACAAGACGGCAGCACGAGTCCAGTCGGCCAAGTACTTGCCTGCGATCTCTGCAGTACGCATGTTTTCGGCCTGAGCCCGCTGATCGTCGATGCCTGCTTTTTTGTCCTGCCAAACCAGTGGGGGTTGGACATAAAGATTGCCGCCGGTGTGATTAGCAAGCACGGCGAGCAATTGGGCGTCGGTCTTTGGGCCCACGGCGTAGCTGGTTACGCTGACCTTCGATTCACGTAGGCCGTCGACGACTTCGTTGAGTGTGTCGGTGTCGAGTAGATTGGCAACGCTAATTCCATCACCGATGTAAACAATCGAATGTTGTCGGTCCGTAGCGGTCTCTAGTCGATCGGTGGCAGCCCGTAGGGCACCAGCCAAATCGGTGGCACCAAGCGGAATCTGTTTGCGAAGTTGGGCCGAGGCAGCTTGGAGTTCTGCGCTGCCGGGCGTCGCAAATCTTTGTGTCATCGGTTTGGCGTCGAGATCGACCGCGAGCAATTCGACTTGGTCGTTGGGGCGCA
The DNA here is from genome assembly GCA_029259945.1 of Planctomycetota bacterium. GTDB lineage: Bacteria > Planctomycetota > Planctomycetia > Pirellulales > Lacipirellulaceae > Bythopirellula. Next base: position 270,988 of record JAJDEF010000022.1, on the reverse strand, counting down.
GGTTTGCCAACAATGAGTCGAGAGCAGCCAACGCCGAAGCGCGGTAGGGGCCTTGTTGGCTTGCGGAGGTGTCGAACAAGACGACAATCGCCGAGGCTTTTGCTTCTTTGGGTTCAAGCTCTGGCATCAGGCTCAAGGCATAGAAGGTATCCCCATCGCGTTGATAGGTCACCAGCCGAGCCGATTCAGCAGCGGTTAGAAGTTGTGTCGCAAGACTCGAGGTCAGTAAAAAAGTAGTCGCAGCCAAGCAGGTTGCGATGAATCGATCGTTACGCATCAAAGCGCTCCCGTTCTGTACCATCTACGCAGAGGTCAAGCTTGTTCCGGAAAGCTGACCGCCCAGCGCAGGGAATGCCCTATCGCCGTCCACAGAATTTCTGCAAATCAACAGTTACCACTAGTTTAGGCTGATGAGGCCCTGCCTGCCACAATAAATTAGGTAGAACAGGCAGACAGTTCGGGTTATTTTTCCGCCCTGATGCCTCACAGAGCGATTTCAGGGGATGATTTGCCCTGAACCCCCATATTCTAGGAATAACCGGTAATTCGTAACTGACGGCATGGGCAGAATTTGGTACAAATCTGTCGCGGTTCTGGGGCGTGGTGCTATTGGCGAACTTTGGCCAATTACGTCCGGTCCGTATGTTCTCTGCCGTTTGCCGCTCTGTTTTGCGGCTTTGCCACTTTCATGACGCGGGACGATGCTGTGTGGGCCACTCCATTCCATCATGTTGTACTATTAGCCCAGCAGGCTGAACTGACCTCTGGCGGGATGATCGCCATTGGGGTGACGGCGGGCATTTTTTTGGCTTTACAGCGTCGGCGCGCTATTTCGATCGATCTGCTTTTTCTCGGCGGTCTGGTTATCGTAACGCTCACGGGGGTACTGACTTCGGAGCAGGCGCTAGCCGGGTTTTCGAATCGGGCGGTTGTGATGATCGGGGCACTGTTTGCCGCCTCCGCGGGATTACGGGCGACCGGAGCCTTGGATTGGATTGGCAATGGGCTCTTGGGTAGCGCAAAGACCGAACGAGGAGCCCTTGTGCGTCTGGCGGCCACGGTGGTGCCTGTTTCGGCTTTTGTGCTGAATACGCCGTTAGTTGCCATGATGGCCCCGGTCGTCGTGGATTGGTGCCGTAAGCGAAGCATCTCGCCCTCTCGACTGCTTATTCCGTTGAGCTATTTCAGCATTATTGGCGGCGTATGCACGTTGATTGGTACGAGTACGACGTTGGTGATCAACGGCAAATTGGCTGCGATGGTGCGTGATGGTGGGCATTCGCCTGAAGTGGCGGCTCGAATCGGTGAGTTGACGTTCTTTGAAATCACGACGGTTGGCGTCCCTCTGGCCTTAGTGGGCATCGGCTACATGCTGCTGGTCGCTCTTCGGCGACTTCCCGATCGCACAGAGTTGATCGAGCAATTGGGCGAGCGTCGTCGAGAGTATCTTGTTGAAATGCTGGTCGAGCCGCGTTGCCCATTGATTGGAAAATCGGTGCAAGACGCAGGCCTACGAAATCTGCCGGGGTTGTTTCTGATCGAGATCGATCGGGGTGGCGAAACGATTACTCCGGTGAGTCCTCGTGATACGATCCAAAGCAGAGATCGCCTTGTATTTACCGGAGTGGTGACGACGATTGCCGATTTAGAGCGTATTCCTGGGTTGGTTCCTGCTGTCGATTCTACTTTTGAAACCCAGCCTGCCGAGCGAACGCGTCGACAACTGACCGAAGCGGTGCTATCGCGGACGTCACCTTTGATTGGGTTGACGGTTCGAGAGACCGATTTTCGCAAGCGATACAATGCAGCCGTGGTGGCCGTCCATCGAAACGGCGAACGGCTTACGAATAAAGTGGGCAGCATTCGACTGGAACCGGGCGACACGCTGCTGTTACAAACGCGAAACGAGTTTGTCGATCTGAATCGTCATAGCCACGAATTTTACCTCGTGAGCCGAGTGGGAGATACGACCGCGCGACGGCACGACCGCGCCCTGTTGGCGGGGCTGCTGTTTGTGGGACTCATTCTTTGGCTGACGATTTGCAGTTTGTGGCCCGACCTGTTGCCATGGGGCAATGTGACTTCGGGACGCATCCATGCCATTGCTGCGGTAGCCATCGTGTTGGCGATGATCGTTTCGCGCTGCTTGACGACGTCAGAAGCTCGGTCGGCGATCGATTTGCAAGTGTTGTTGACCATCGGTGCCGCTTTGGGGGTTGGTGAAGCACTCGACCGTAGCGGGGCTGCCCATTGGTTGGCTCAATCGCTGGTCGGCGGGACGACCGCATTAGGAATCGAGGCCACTTGGAGGCCTTACGTTTTGTTGGCGGTTGTTTATTTGATTTCCCAGTTGTTTACCGAAACGATTACCAACCTGGCGGTAGCGACGATCATGATCCCGGTGGCGGTCAGCGTTGGCGTGGTGGGTGGTTACGATCCGCGGCCTTTTATCATTGCCGTCACTTTGTCGGCTAGTCTTAGTTTTGTGACGCCCATCGGCTACCAAACCAACTTGATGGTGATGGGCCCCGGTGGCTATCAGCCCCGCGATTATTGGCGTGTGGGTTGGCCTTTGGCGTTGCTTCTTACTGTGACGGCATTGGTGATCATCCCCTTGCAATGGCCGTTTGTGCTGTCATAGGTTGATCGGCCCTCGATCGCTCTTGCCGGTGAACGCTTCTTACGGCACGATCGTAGTGAGTAGGTGATGAACGAATAGATATTTCGACAGAGGTTAACAAGATGAGACGACCGGCAATTTACTGCATCGTAAGCGGCATAGTTGGCCTGATCGCGGGCATCGCGGTTGTGAGTTACGACCAAAATTTGAGTGTGGGTAGCAACGAAGCCTACGCGGTGCAGCCGGCAGCAGTCGGGGCGGATCGTCGGGTACCCTTGCGCGGTCGGGTCGGCGAAGCAGATCTCTCGATGACCGAAGAAGAGCAGACCAACGTCCTCGTCTACGAAAATGCCAATCCGAGCGTGGTAAATATTAGCACGCGGAGCATCGAGGTCGATCGTTTTTTGATGATGCAGCGAGAGGCCGAGGGGTCGGGCTCAGGCGCGGTCTTCGACAAAGAAGGCCACATCATTACCAACTACCATGTGATTGAGGGCGCCAATTCGATCGAGGTTACAATGGCCTCGAATAAATCGTATTCGGCCATACTGGTTGGCGGCGATCGGGAACATGACATTGCTGTGCTGCGGGTAGATGCGCCGCCTGAAGATTTGCAGCCGGTTTCGTTTGGCTACTCTGCCGACTTACGTGTTGGGCAGCGCGTGTTTGTGCTCGGCAACCCCTTTGGTTGGGACGGCACGCTCACCACGGGGATTATTTCGAGTTTGAATCGTGACTTGCCAAGTCGCGAGCCGGGGCGAGCGATGCGGTCGCTCATTCAAACCGATGCGGCAATGAATCCTGGAAATTCTGGAGGGCCGATGCTTAATACTCGTTCGCAAATGATCGGCATGTGTGTCGCCATTGCGACGAAGACGGGACAAAACGCGGGAGTCGGGTTTGCGATTCCGATCGACCGTATTCGTAGTATTGTTCCTGAGCTTATTAAAAACGGGCGAGTCATCCGCGCAGACAGCGGAATCGTGGATGTAGTCGAAACCGACTCGGGCAACGGAGTGATGATTCGACGACTTGACCCCGAGGGGCCAGCAGCCCAGGCCGGCCTACAAGGCTTTCGTCGTGTGGTGCAGCGCCGGCGAGAAGGGAACATGATTTACGAGACCGAAACCATTGACCGTTCGCAGGCAGATCGCATTCTCGAAGTCGATGGCCAGCCGATGCGAACTGGCGCGCAATTTCGCGATAAGATCTGGGAATATCGCCCTGGAGATGTAATCTATTTCACCGTCGAGAGAAGCGGAAAGAGAAGAAAAGTAGCGGTAACGTTAGGGTCGAACTGACTTTCCATTTGGCACTTACCGCAAGCTGTAAGTGCAATTCAGTAAACTACTTGCGCGAATAGATGAGCGTCTGGCGAGACGGCCTTGCGGCGTAGTTTTCCGGGTTTTTTGCAGGGAGATAGGATGGCTTTCCCCCCCTTGTAAAGCCTCGTAGATTGGTAACAATCCTCCGAAATGCTTGCCGTGCTGGAGACCGCGAAGGTTTCAGTAGGCAGCACCCACCTGTCAGTTCCTTCCTGAGTTTCGGATACCCTTTTAGGAAGGTAACCCGCCCCTCACCACAATAGCTACGTAAGCTACCTACCTTCGGTGAGGAAATTTGCAAACCGTTTGCTTGATATCCCACGGATGATTGCGAGAGTTGGCTGTGTGGCCGGTACTCGTCTCCGCTAGGGCTCTACGGAGCGGACGTTTTGCTTTGAAAGGAGTTGTAGAAGATGGTTCAGTTGATAGTTGCATCGGTTATTGCCTTAAGTTCTATTGCCGCCTCGACAGATTCTGCCCAATGGCAGGCTGATTACGGCAAGGCCTTGGCAGCCACTCGTAACGATGACCGCCCGTTGTTGGTCGTGCTCGATGTCCCTAGCGATCCGAAAGCCGCTATTGAAAGTGGGCAATTGGAAGCGACCGGCGAGCAGTCTGACTTGCTCGGTGCCTACCAGCGTTGTCACGTCGATGCGAGCACCACGTATGGCAAAAAGGTAGCCGAAGTGTTCGGCGCCACCAGTTTCCCCTTCACCGCGATCATCGACAAAACGGGCTCGGTCGTGCTGGTCAAGAAGATGGGCCGCCTGTCGAATGACGAATGGCAAGCCACGCTGGCCAAGTATCAAAGCGGCGAGCGTCGCAGCGAGTACACATCATTCTTCCGAGGCGACAACATGACCTCGGTGAGCGATCCTTCGTACTGCCCTTCTTGCCAACTTCGTAGTAAGAAAACGAGTTCGAGTCAGAACTGAGTAGAAGCTTAGCTGACGCAAGTCAGATATTAAATCGCGAAAAGCGGCTAGGGCGTGTCTCTGGCCGCTTTTTTGCTGGGTGCGATGCTTCATTCTCTTGTAGGATGGGCAGTTCTGCTGGCGGCAGAACGTGTCGGTGTGGCTCGCTCAATCCGCCGACAGAACCTCCCACCCTACAAAACTATCTAACGAACGAGGCCGGGGGTGATGTCGAGATCGAGTGTTTCAAACAACTCGGCATGATAGCGCTCGATGGCAATGGCTCCCATGACGGCGTTGTCGGTGCAGAGCGCAAGGGGGGGGATGAAGAGTTCAAAACCGTCGGTATTTGCCTGTTGTTGAATAGCTTTGCGGAACGGTGTGTTCGCTGCCACGCCTCCGCCAACACAAAGTCGGTGATAACCGTTTTGGCGGATTGCCAGAGCGGCTTTGTTGACAAGACAATCGATCACCGCTTGTTGGAAGCTGGCTGCCATGTCAGCGACCACTTGTGAATCAAGGTTTGCCTCTTCGCCCATCGCCGGACGTCCCGTGCCGAACAGCTCGTATCGGACGGCCGTTTTTAAGCCGCTAAAGCTTAGCGCCAAACGCGAGCGGTCGTTCAGCAGCGGACGCGGGAGTTTGTATTTTTTGGGATCGCCCTGCTTCGCTGCTTTTTGGATGGCGGGCCCACCCGGATAGGCGAGGCCCAACATGCTGGCGACTTTGTCGAAAGCTTCGCCTGCGGCGTCGTCGATCGTGCCCCCAAGTGGAGTGAAGTCTAAAGGCGACTCGCAACGGTAGAGATTCGAGTGCCCACCACTTACAATGAGGCCGATACAGGGGAAAACATTCTTGCCGCTTGCAATTTGACAAGCGTAGATATGCGCCTGGAGATGGTCGATTGCGATCAAAGGTAAATCGTGAACCAAGCAGAGCGTCTTCGCTGCCATCAAACCGACGAGCAACGAACCCGCCAAGCCGGGACGGTTGGCGACCGCAATGGCGTCAAGATCCTGGAGCGAAACGCCCGCTTTTTCTAGCGTCTGATGGATGACCGGGAGGATTCGCTCGACATGTGCTCGCGAGGCGATTTCGGGCACCACACCACCAAAACGGACGTGTAGCTCATCTTGCGAAGCAACAACGGCCCCTAGAACTTCAAGTCGATCGGTAACCACCGCAGCGGCGGTTTCGTCGCAGGTAGTTTCGAGAGTAAGAATGCGAATCATGGACCAGTAATCGCGGGCTCAGCGACTTCGGTTTTCTGCTTTGGATTCATGCCGCCTGGCAGTCGTAGGTGATGGACCCAAGCTGGCGGAACATTTGCCAAGACGCACTGACGATCGAACTCCCACGAATCAAATTCGCGGCGAAGCATTTGTTCGATACCTGCAAGTCGACGCCGTTCGGCATGTTTTGCAACCAACGATTTGGCTTTTCGGACAGCCACATATTCGAAAAAGCTCAGCGAGGCCTGGTTGGCAGCCAAGCGATGGAATTGGGCAAGAATTTGTTCGACCAGCTCGCAGGAAAAGTTATTGAGTGGCAAACCAGAAACGATGACGTCATAGCGAATATCGGGTTCGACTTCTTCGATCGGAATTTGAAGCACGCGAACTCGATTGGCAACAGCCTGCCAGCGTGGGTCGCTATTCAAACGGTCTTGAAGGACGTCCGCAAACCGTTCGTTGAGTTCAACCAGATCGAGGTGATCGTCTGGTCCTAGGCGACTAATGATCTGACTGGTCACAGGTCCGGTGCCGGGGCCCACTTCGAGAATTTTTTGCGGCTGGTCAGCAGCTTGAACACGGCTGGCCAAACTGCGCGCTAAGCGGCGACCACTTGGTAGCACCGCCCCGGTGCTGTGAAAAGTATCGCGAAACTCTCGCCAGAATAGCCGGTAGTCGGTGAGCCTTTGTCGCATCGACTTAGTTTAGGGCGGCAAGAGGGAGTCGCATAGGTGCTACATCGAGTCGAATCAGTGGTCGTACCACAACCCGACCCCGATCTGCTGCTCGAACTGGTTGAAAAATTCGAATTGATCGGTTTTGCCGTTGTAGTAGTGCAATCCAGTGCGAAGAACGTCGCCGCTCTCGCCTCGCCAAAGCCAGCCGGCTTGAGCAACGAAATTGCCGCCAAAATCGACCTCTTCTCTTAGATGGCCGTTGATGGCAAGAAACGGCGTCCCGCGAGTCCCGGTCGGGCCGCGTTGGGCGTAGTCGAGTCCAAACTGGAACTCCCAAGGCTCGGTACCTTCGTCAGAATAGAAAGCCCAACCCGCCTCGGTATACCAACGCCAAGCAGGCAAAGGGAAAAAAGAAACACCCGCCACAAGTACATCGCGACTGAAGTTAATTCGCGCAAAGCCGGGGTTTCGTTCTAAGAACTCGTCGCCTGCGTGGGAGCTTAAGTGGTAATAGGAAAACTTGTACTGCCACTTATCGTAGCCATAGATGATGGGGATGCCAAAGCGAAAGTCGGCGGCGTCAAAGTCCCAGTCTTCGTCGAGGTTGAGTCGCAACATGGCAGCACCTTCGAGCTGCAATTCCCAACCTTCGGGTCGATTGTTTTTGGTTGTGCCATATCGCAGTATAGAAGTCCGACCACCCAGGGTCACATCGAGTAGCGATAGATCGCTGTTGGTATCTTGAAATGCAGCGCCGGAGATGCGCGATTCTTTGGCCCCCGCCCAGTAGGAATGCCAGATGACGTCACCGGGCAGGAGATGCCAATCCCAAACTTCTTGGCCCAATAGTGGCGTCAACCCGGGAGTGCTAAATTGGTTGTCGAAGTAGATCGGCGTGGGGGCGTTGGTGGCAAAGGTTGGTTCTGGGCAACAGTAGTTAGGAATCTGGTTGAGTGGTGGACTTGTCTCTACACCGGGAGGGCTCGCTAGGGTAGGCGCATCGAAAAGATGCTGTGCGGGTTCAACCACAGCGGGCGTGTGTATCTCGCGGTACGGTTGCCAGACGGTTTCCTCGAGCGCAACACCCTTAGCCGTCCACAAAGTGCAGACTGCGGCAGCGAGCAAAGCAAGTTGAGTGGGTCGTGGGGCGAGCATTTTTCGAGGTGCGGGGGTGGTTTGTTATGGCAGAGGAGGAAGGGTATCGAATCTCTATCGACCTGCTAAGATCGAAATCGAATGAAATTTACCCTGTTTTGTGCGAAATCCTACTGATCTGACAGCTAGCATCGCCGGTCGACATGCTGAGCACGCGTAATAGAATGGCTGCTGTTTATAGCGGTTCTTACTGGGTAGTTCAGGCAGGTGTTGTTATGGTGCTTCTAGAAATGAGTATCGTTCCCTTAGGTCAGGGCGAAAGCGTGAGCCAATATGTGGCTGAGTGTCTCGAACTCGTTGAGCAAAGTGGCCTCGAATATGAGCTGCATGCCATGGGCACCATTGTTGAGGGGGAGCTCACGGAAGTGTTGGCCCTGATGCAGCGGTGTATCGAAAAAATAGCCGAGCATTCAGATCGAGTGACCTGTTCGGCAAAACTTGACTACCGACGAGAGCAGCAAGGGCGGCTCGTATCGAAGGTCGACAGCGTGGAACAAAAATTAGGTCGCAAGGTTAATCGCTAGGGAATAGTTAGGAAAACTAATGAGCAATTCTGATTTCGATCCCGTGTTGGGTCGTGTGGCAAGCGGCATCTATATTCTCACGGCAGGTACGGGAGATCGTGCCACGGGCATGCTGGCCAGTTGGGTCATGCAGGCAGGTTTTGAGCCTCCGATGGTTTCGGTGGCCGTGAAGTTGGGTCGTTACGTGGGCGACTGGATTACCCAAGGCGAGCCGTTTGTTCTGAACGTGGTCGCCGAAAAGCAGTTTGACATGCTCAAACATTTCGGCCGGGGTTTTGATCTCAACGAACCCGCGTTTGAAGGCCTCGCGATCAAACACTGCGCACGAGGTGTGCCGGTGTTGGAGGATTGTCTCGGGCACTTGGAATGCGAACCGGTTTCGCACATCGACTCGGGCGATCACCGGATTTTTTTAGCTAAGGTCGTCCGAGGCTCTTTGCAGAACGAAGCCTCGCCGATGGTTCATGTTCGTAAGAGTGGAAGTAATTATTAAAAAGCCCGGGGAATGCAATCCCCAGGCTTTGAACCGCTAGGACTAGCGCCTTCGGCGACGTATTGAACCTGCGGTGCAAATAATCGCTGATAGCAGTAGTATTGCGGACGTTGGTTCAGGAATGGCTGCGGCAGCGGTCGCTGGTGCAGGGTTGTTGCTTATTTCTCGTTGCCATGCCAGGAAATCAGCCCCGTCGGAATCGCCATCGCCATCGGCGTCGGAGTCACCATTGACGCCAAAATCGCCTTCCCATTGCAAAAGGTCTTGGGCGTCGACATCGCCATCGGCGTCGAAGTCGGCAAGTAGCGTGGGTATTGCCGCAAACTGAAAGGTGACTTCGGCAGGAGTGTAGGCGGGCAGTGGCACACCGGTTGTGTTGTCGCCGATGTAAATTCGATAGTTTGCTTCGTAGAGGCTCAGAGTCGGGTCTTGTATGGCATAGACATTATGAGTCATCGAACCACTCCAGCGCCATCGGGCCGACGAGCCTTCGGTGCCAAAGACAGGGTCGTAGGCAGGCGAAGCGGGTGGCCGTTGGTAGATTTCTAGGCCTGGGGTTGCCGAAAGTTGTTCAATCCAAATCCAAGCGTCTTGTGGGATAATAATGAATCCACTTGGGTTCCATCCGTATTGGAAATTGTAGGCTTTGGTACCAAGAACGCTCCATGAGAGAGCGGGATCAAACTGGTCGGGTGCTACGAGAGGTCGGAGGGCGGGGATACCAACGGTTTCGTCCACTTGGACATGAATGGTATTGTTAGAAAAGCTTATGTCGGCATGTTTCATGGGTGCCAAGCCTTGAGTCACCTGCGCACCACCCATTTGCGGAATAACAAAGGCCGCGAAGGCAGGTTCGAGTGTGGCGCCTATTGCGAAACAAACGAGAATGAGTAATCGCATATTCAAATCCTTTTATCGTGGGTAGCTTTGGGTTTGAGAAACCCGGCTTCGGCAGATTCGAAGCCGGGGGTTCGCTCATTTTTTTAGCGACGTCTCACAAAAAGGCCGATTGTGCCCAGCAATGCGAGGGCACAGGTAGGAGGCTCGGGGACGACGGTAAAGTTGAAAGTTGTCGATGCTGGAGTGAACCCCGCATTAGCAACCCCTGTGGCGTCTCCCACGTAGATGTCGAATGACATGGAGTAGTTGCCGGCCAAGTCTGCGGTGAAATAGTCGTGTTGCATCGCGCCATCCCATTGCCAGATATCACCATTCACGGCGTAGACTTCGTTCATGCTCCAGTCATTCATGGTTTCGGTGATTACGTTTCCACCGTCATAGACCTTGAAAATTGAGCCTGCGGGTTGCGTGGCGGCGGTGCGTTTGATCCAAATTGAATCTCCCGCAGGTAGAGTGTTAAAGAATCCATCGGGTAGCCAGCCGTGTTGGGCGTTGAAGTAAACATTTTCGAGGACGTCAAATTTGCTGGGGGTGTAGTCGGTGCCATGACCTGAAATCATCGTTACCGGTGATGGTGGGGGAGTATTGATATTTACCGAAACAACAGTCCCAGACAGAGCGACATTGGCATGTTTCATTCCGTTGTTGGCTGGGTTGCCATCGCCATTGGTCATGGGCGGCATAGGTGGCGCCACAGCAAAACTGGGTGGGGTGCAAGTGAGGACAGCTAGCGCTGCCAACGTAAGCATTTTCAAATTCATATTTTTAATTTCTTGTTCAAGGAGATTGTTTTCGAATATTAGTGAAACTAGGCGTTGCATACACCAGGCAATCAAGGTCAAGGCATAGCAGCCTTGCCAGGATCCCAGCGGTCTCGATTCGTTTCGATTTTGAATGTTTCGGTAAACTGAAGTGCCGAGACATGCCCGTCGAGCCAAAGGTAATTGGCGACCCCTTGGTGTCGGTCGGTTGCCACCTCAGGGATTCCGCCCAGGTACCAAAAGTGAGCCATAATGTGGTCACTTTGCGAAGCGGTTTCGATTTCGCCAACCAAGATGGTTTGCGATGTCGAGGGAATGCTCCGCAAGAATGGATAGGTAGGCCCGGTGGTTACGCCGGTAAGGTCTCCCGTTTCAGAAGCCAGTAGCTCAAACCAAACATTTTTGCCGTAGCTCCAGACGCCTTCCTGCAAACGGACATCTTCTGGGCAGCGGTAGATACCCTCGACCAACCTAAGCGGCAATTTACCGGTTTCAGGTTGGGCCGTGGGATCAAGATGTTTGGCAATCGCGTATTCCCAGGGCAATTCACGATTGGCAAATGCCGAATGCGAGCTACGCGGGAATTGGCCTTTGTGGGTGTCGAGGTAATAGTGAAATGCGAGTCCAATCTGCTTGAGATTATTCGCACACTGGATTCGTCGTGAAGCCGCACGCGCAGCTTGGACTGCGGGTAGCAGCAAGCCAATCAAAATCGCGATGATCGCGATGACGACTAGCAATTCCACCAAGGTGAAACCGCCAGTGCAACGACGACGCGCAAACATAGCACACCTCAATCCAAGAAACGGGTAAGGCAAAACGAGCACTCATCACAGAAAGCAATTGAGCGAAACGAAGTAGACCGCCTTAGGAGACTTGCGGTGGCGGCGTACTTGGCTCTGAAGAAAAAGAGGTAAGGCTTGGTGTGGGAGAAGCTACCGAGCCGAACGGCAACAGTTCCGGTGTGAAATCGCAGATCGATACTGGAAGAAAGAAGGGGGCAAATACCCAGTGGGCACCCAAGCCCTGGCACTGTAGTGCTTTGAACATGACTACCGACCGAGATGTTGATTGCTGTTTGACGCGGGGGGCAGATTGGTGAGAACTCGACTTAGCTGTGCTGCTGCATGTCGCTTTCTTTGCCGAGCAACAACAGCAAGGCTTGCTCTGCCGGACGGCGAGACGTTCGGCACGGGCCGCAGCGACGACAAAGTTAGGAGGCTTTACGCCGTTTTTTTCTGCCCAGGCAAGTTTCTGCTGTTGGGTGTAGCAGCAACAATTTCGCCAGCACATTTCTGCGCTGGCACAGCCGCAGCCGCAATCCATGCAGGGGTAGGGCTGCGAGGCGTCTTTTTCGGTTTTCGCCAGCGGGATGGGAACACCCAAAGTGCATACAACCAGAGCGAGCGTGGTGACAAGAGTTGTCACCCGTCGTAGTTGGGGACGCCGTTGCTGGGGAAAAACAAAAAACACGGTCTAGACTGGACAGGAGATACCCGGCTTTATCGGTGGCAAGAAAAGCTGAGTTTAAGGTCCAGTTTAGGTAGGGTCAATGGATGGCTTTCGAGCTTTCCACTCTTCAAGATGCTGTTCGATAAAGTCAATCACCGCTTGTTGTTCATCGAGTCCACGGCCTTGCACTTGAATGGGCTCGCCAAAGGCGAAATAGACCTTTTTCAAGGGGTCAATTTTCCCCACGTCAGAAATGACTCTCCCTATCCCCCAGGCGTCGGTCAGCAAGGCGACCGGGATGATGGGAACTTCAGCACGCTTGGCCAGTTTGACCCCCAGGGTGTTGAACTCCTCGGGGAGAAAGGTCGGCGTGCGCTGTCCCTGAGGAAAAACGATTAGCGAAATTCCTTTCTGCAGCCGTTGGACGCCACCTTTCATCATGGTTTTGAAGTCTTGGCGCGCATCGACTTGGTCGACGGCAATGGGGTCACGAGATCGCATCACATGCTTAAAAACTGGGTAGTTGATTAAGCTCGACTTAACGACGAACGTCACTTCGCAGAATGGCTGAACGATACCGGGAAGTACCATCGTTTCCAGCGCACTCATGTGATTGCCAACCACAAGGCAGGGCGAGTCAAGCTGTTTGAGGTGCTCGAGCCCTGTGATTTCGAACTCGACGCCGACCCGTTCGAGAGCGTGGATGACTTCCCAACTGCTATCAGACCAGGCTTGGCCGTTGTACTGACCTCGCTTTGCTCGTCGGCTTGCTCGGAGAACAATCGCGAGCAGCCAGCCGTAGAAGGTAATCCCGGGAAATAGGCGTGCGAACCACGAAACCTGGCGAGGCTCGGTGTGGTATGTACCGTCGACAAGGTGAGGAGGAGTCATGCGGATCTAGGAGGTCAAATGTTGGAAAGCTTGGAAAATTGCTTGGTCGTAACAAAGTTACGAAGGGCTTGATTCGCTCGGTAAAAGCGTCAACTTAGTGAGATAGTCGGCTTTCGGTTTTTAATCAGGTGCGTATAATCACGGGTCTGTAGCTCATGATCCGCGAAGCCGAATGTCGCAAGGCGGCTCCACACCCGGTAGCCAAAGGATTGGGCTGCAAATCGTGGAGTTTTTTGCTCAAATCGACCTCTAGGCTTTATAGCGAGCGATTTGATCTGCTCCCAGGGGGATTTGGGGAGTGTAGCTAACTTGAGTCGGGAAGAAACACAAGGCAAGGCGAATCCATGGAAAACCAGAAGGCGAGTTACACTCGCGAGGAACTGATCGAGCATGGCAATGGCCGCCTGTTTGGCGAAGGATTTGGTCGCCTTCCGCTTCCCCCGATGTTGATGTTCGATCGGATCACTGCGGTCTCTGAGGATGGCGGAGCCTACGGCAATGGGCGCATTGAGGGCGAGTTTGACATTGACCCAGAGTTATGGTTTTTCCAATGCCATTTCAAAGACGATCCGGTCATGCCTGGGTGCTTAGGATTAGATGCGATGTGGCAGATGGTCGGATTTTTTCTAGGTTGGCTTGGCAATAAGGGCAAGGGCCGAGCGCTCGGCGTAGGCGAGGTGAAGTTTCGTGGAATGGTGCTTCCTAATGCCAAGGTGGTCAGCTACCACCTCGATATCAAACGCGTGATTAGCCGACGACTGGTCTACGGGATTGCGGATGGAGTTGTGAAGGTCGACGGAGAGCCGATCTACGAAGCGAAAAGCCTGCGAGTCGGTTTGTTTGAAGATGGCGGTTTTCCAGAGTAAATTTCTACGTCAGAACAGGGAAAGGACGTGCAATGCGTCGTGTAGTCGTCACGGGTCTCGGAATCGTTTCGAGCATCGGCAACAATGCTGAAGAGGTTTGCGCTTCGCTCAAGAAGGGCTCTTCGGGCATTGTTGCTTCGCCGAGTCAGGCAGAGTTGGGATTCCGTTCTCATGTCGAGGGGAAAATCAATCTCGACCTTGAAGAAGCGCTCGATCGAAAGACCAGACGTTTCATGGGCGATGCCGCCGGTTACGGCCATCTTGCCATGGAAGAGGCCATTCGCGATTCGGGGCTTGAACAGAACGATATCACGAACGTGCGGACTGGGTTGATCGTTGGGTCGGGTGGGCCATCGACGCGTGCGATCGTTAAGGCCGCTGATGTGACCCGAGAGCGAAAAAACTCGAAGAAAGTTGGGCCAACTCAGGTTCCTAAGGCAATGTCGAGCACTTGCTCAGCCGTGCTGTCGACACAGTTCAAGATTCACGGCCTGAGCTACTCGATTAGCTCGGCTTGTGCGACCTCCGCCCATTGCATTGGGAACGCTGCCGAGCTGATCCAGTGGGGCAAGCAAGATGTGATGTTTGCTGGTGGCGCTGAAGAAATCGATTGGACGTTGACCGTCTTGTTCGACGCAATGGGTGCCCTGTCGTCGAAGTACAACGACACACCAGAAACCGCATCACGGGCTTACGATGCGAACCGCGATGGCTTTGTTATCTCGGGTGGGGGCGGGATTTTAGTGCTGGAAGAGTACGAACGGGCTAAGGCTCGCGGAGCCAATATCTACGCCGAAATCGTCGGCTATGGGGCGACCTCCGACGGCGATAACATGGTTGCCCCCTCGGGTGAAGGGGCAGTGCGGTGTATCAAAATGGCCCTGGATACCGTGAAAAGCCCGCTCGACTATATCAACCCGCATGCGACTTCAACGCCCGTGGGAGATTCCAAAGAAATCGAAGCGCTTCGCGAAGTCTTTGGCACCGACTGCCCACCTATTGCCGCCACGAAGTCGTTAACCGGCCATGCACTAGGAGCCGCCGGTGTGCACGAGGCGATCTACTCGCTGCTGATGATGAAGAACAATTTCATTTGCGGGTCGGCCCACATCGAGACCCTCGACCCTGCAGTCGCAGACATGCCCATCGTCCGCGAATTGCGCGAGAATGTTGAACTGAATTGCATCCTGTCCAACAGCTTTGGCTTTGGCGGAACCAACGCTTCGCTAGTGCTGCAACGGGTTTAAGAGACCCAATACCGCTTGGTGCTATTCAAGATTGGCTAATGTCAATGTGTAGTTGTCGTGCAACCGCTTCAAGCCGTTTGTCGTCCGTCCAGAGAAAACAGGGTTCGAGAAGGCACGATGCCAGAAGATGGACATCGACCAAACCAATGCCTTGGCCGCTTAATTGATGATGTTCGATGAACGAGAGAATTTCCTCGTCATCTGCCTTGGCCGTCTTGGGTAACGCATGAAGTAGCGAGAGAATTTCTGTTCGGTTCTTTAGATTGCCACAGGCAATTTCACCGATCACCAAAGAATGGACGAGTGCGTCTCCATCGTCGAGCAGATCGGAAAGGCGAGTGTTTGACTTCCGAAAGTGGTTTATCCACACAGAAGAATCGACGAGAATCACCGAGAGGGTCTCCGACGCGGAATCTGCTTTGCTTGCTTTTCGGTTCCACCAAGGGCTGCAAGTCGCTGTGCACTATGCCTGCGAACCAGCGCTTCTAAGCCCATCCGAACCAGAGCCGTTTTTTCTTTGACGCCGGTAAGCTGAGAAGCCTTTTTAAGAATTTCGTCGTCGATATTGAGCGTTGTTCTCATGCATATAAATATAGCATATGCGTATGCATGAGTCAAGTGGCTTCTCGCGGGTGAGATACCGCGTCACTGCGGTCACGGGCAAACATTGCTCCTGTCGCAAGCGGTTTTAACCCGAAACCGCATTTGCCTACTATAAGTCGGGCAGTTTTCACAACTTTTTACTCATAACGACGCTACGGTAATTTGTAATATCCCAATCAGCATATTCGATGAATCGATACCCCCTCCGCTCATAAATCGAGATAAGGTGCGTTGCCTGCTCTGCGGTGTCGAGAGCCAATTCCGTGGCTCCGACCTCTTTGGCATGGTTTTCGATAAATTGTAAAAGTGCAGAGCCGATTCCTTCTTTTTGAATATCTGGCCAAACGGCAAACTGATGAAAAGTTGCGATATCGCCCCGATCATACCAGGGGCAACCCTTAGCGACAGCTGGCGGGCGATAGGAAATCGTACCAAATATTTCTCCGTGTTTTTGTGCTAAAAAGCAATGCCCTTCGGTCGCACGTTTCAAAGTATCTTTTTCATCCTGCCAGGTTGCCCAGTAACGCAGCCCCATTTCATTCAGCTGTTTGTATGCAGCTCGGATGCATTTTGTCATTTCTACTACATCGTGTACGTTTTTATCGAAAGGCACTATTTCATAAGTGCTGTTTTTCTCAGGCAGTGATCGCATCATGATTACCGCAGTCCACTGGTCACGTTGTGGTCAATAGAAGGCGAGTTACTGCCTTCACCGGCAGGACTGCGAAATAGGCGGTAGATCGCCGTATTCTAGAAGAGTCGGGGCGAGAGGATTCGAACCTCCGACCCCCTGGTCCCAAACCAGGTGCGCTAGCCAGGCTGCGCCACGCCCCGAACTCGAATCATGGATGATAACCGCTACAAGGCCATTCGGCAATGTGTTGGCGATCAAGATGTTTTTGCTGGCCCCCTAGCCCGCGTCGAGAAGGCTTTCGACGCCGCTGTTGAGAATCGCTCGAATTCGCTCGAATTCGTCATGGTTTTTGAAGTGAATCGTCAATCGGCCTCGGCCTTTGGCCGTTTGCCGTAAATCAACCTTGGTGCCGAGCGTGAGCCGCAATTGGTCTTCGAGTTGGGCCTGGTGTTGGCTGGTGCCGGGTTTGGTGACAGATCGCGTGTTTCCTTGGGAGTCGACCACCGACAACGGCTCGGAGTCGGCATTGTGGATAAAATCGTGAATCAATTGTTCGGTGGCACGTACCGAAAGCGATTCTTGCTGAATGCGCTGGGCAAACTGACACTGCTCGTGTTCATCGCCCAGCGGAAGCAAGGCCCGTGCGTGGCCTTGGGTAATTTCGCCATCGGCGACCAAGTTTTTCACTTCCTCAGGCAGCTCTAGCAACCGGATGAGATTGGCCACGGTCGAACGGTCGACGTTCACCCGTTGGGCAAGCTCTTCTTGCGTACACTGATACTCTTGGAGATACCGCTGAAAGGAAGCGGCTTTTTCCAGCGCGTTGAGATCTTTCCGTTGGACGTTTTCGACAATCGCGAGTTCCGCCATCTGACGGTCGTCGACCTCGCGAATCTGAACGGGTACGCGTTCGTGGTTGGCCAGTTGGGCCGCCCGATAGCGGCGTTCGCCCGCAATGATTTGATATTGATCGCCCTGAGGGCGGACGACGATGGGCTGCAAAAAGCCGTGCGTGCGAAGACTGTCGCAAAGGTCGGCGATTTCGGCTTCGTCAAACTTTTGCCGCGGCTGATAAGGATTGGCAACGATCGAATCGAGTGCCAGCCACGATTGTCCCGCTTCATCTCGAGTGACCGCTGGGCCATCGTCGACGCCGACCAGCCCAAGAGTCGTTGGCTCTGCCGCACGTGCCTGGTCGTCACTTGGGCGACCTAGCAGTGCTTCCAATCCTCGTCCTAATCGTCTTTCCCTAGACACGTTCTAGCACCTCCTGGCAAAGTTCAACATAAGCCCGCGAACCCCTCGATCGGGGGGAGTAGTCCACCGCCGAGCGTCCGTGGCTCGGGGCTTCTGAAACGGCTACGTCTCGCGGAATGACATTCCGAAAGACGATTTCTCCAAAAAAACTGCGGACCTCACGGTCGACCTCGGTCGTGAGGTCCAAAGTGGCATCGTACATGGTCAGTAAGATGCCACCGAATTTTAATCGGCTTTGTGGGCGGTCGATCACCTGTCGGATTACTTCAATCATTTGAGTGAGGCCTTCCATCGCGAAATACTCGCACTGGATAGGCATCAATACTTCGCTAGCACTGGTGAGTGCCGTACGCGTGAGCGGCCCCAGCGAAGGGGGGCAGTCAATCAGTACCATGTCGAATGAGCCCAAACTGCCTGACAGGTGGGTTGCTAGCATGGTCGAATGGGTATCGGTCGAATTGGCCAAGGCATCAACGTCTTGAAAACTTCGTGAGCCTGGTAGCAGCGAAAGGCCATCGAGGTAGGTGCTTTGAAATGACTCACGCAGCGGACGGCTATCGAGCAGGGCATGTCGCTCGGCGGGGGCATGTCCCAAACCTGTGGTGGCGTTGCATTGGGGATCGAGATCGACCAGTAACGTGCGATGACCCGCATGGGCGAGACCGCAGGCTAGGTTCACGGATGTGGTCGTTTTGCCGACCCCACCCTTCTGGTTGGCGACACAGATGACTCGGCCCATATGCGGATGTGAGATAAAAGATGTGAGATTTTTGGAGTGGCTAGGTCGCCACGCGGCACGGGATCGCCACGAGGTTTTTATCGACCGGTGGCGGGGGCAGATGTCGTTCCACGTGAAACAGTCGCCAAGGTCTGCGTGTTTCACGTGAAACACGCAGATTGCCAAGTCGACCCATTTGGTTTCACGTGAAACAAGAGCGGAAAGCGGACATATCGGCTTTCTGCTTTGAGGCTATTCCAGCGGATTGAATACCAGTCCGCTCAGCAGCTTCGGATAAAAATAGGTGCTCTTCGCCGGCATGCGTTCGGCAGCGTTGGAGATGGCTCGAATGTGCTCTAAGGTAGCGGGCATGACGAGGGCGGCCAGTTCGAATTGGCCGCCGGAGGACTCTTGTCCGGTGTGGTCGCGGCCGACCGAGTCGCCATGCTTGAGGCCGTCGACGACTTCTTCGATCGAACGGACATACTTCGGGGCGGGCAAATTGGCTGCGTCGAGCAGCGTGTCCGCAATCAGACGGTGCAAGATGCTGACGCCCAAGCCTTGCCAATCGTCGCAGTGATCTTCGGCCACAGCGGCCAGTTTTTGTCGTCCGGCGTCTGTCAGTCGGGCCAAGGTCCAGCGTTGGTCTTTCGCAGTGAACAGAGCCACCGTGCTTTGTTGGTCTTCGGTTTCAATCTCTTCCCACACCTCGGGGGCACGATCAGGGCCTTCGCCGGCGGGTTCGGTCGTAAAGGCGTCGCCCAGTCGTTCGCACAAATCCTCAGAGGTCATCGCCGGCAAGCCACGGAACAACCGATGGGTTGGCAAAACAATCATGCCGGGGTCGCTCATCGAGACGCACATCATTAGTACGAAATTGGCCGGATGTTGTTCGTCAAACGCTTTGCCTTTTTGGGCAAGCTCGGCCGCGAGTTGGTCGCGGTAGTTGCAGGCCGTTTCGTAACGGTGGTGGCCATCGGCAATGTAGACCGGTTTCTCACCCATTGCGGCGATAGCCTTGGTAATGACCGCCACGTCGGTCACAGGCCAAATACGATGGAGGATGCCGAGATGGTCGGTTGCCTCTAAAGGCGTTTGTCCGACGATCGCTTCTTCTAGCAAGTTTTGGGCAACATTTTCTGGGTCGGGGTAAAGGCCAAAAATCTGGCTCAGGTTGGCCCGACAGTTTTGCCACAGCTTGAGCCGATCGGCTTTGGCTCCGCTATGGGTTTCTTCGTGAGGGTGGATGTTCCCCTCGCCAAAAGGTTCGAGCCGGGTACGGCACATGAACCCTCGGCGCGTGTATTTTTGGCCTGCTTCTTCGAACTCTTGATGATAGACGTAGATGGCCGGATTGGCTTCGGTGAACAACACCCCATCTTGCAGCCAACGTTTCAAGTAGCGGGCAGCCCGTGTGTAGCGGTTGCTTTGTTCGTCGTCGTTGGGCTCGTCACGGCCAAGAATAAGCCGAACGCAGTTGGCGTCGTTTTGTTCGTAGAGCTTTGTTTGCAAGTCGGCATCGATGACATCGTAGGGCGGGGCAATCACTTCGCTGAGCGAGCCAACGTGTCCAAGGTCGTAACGGATGCCGCGAAAGGCAGAGATATGGGGCATGGCGAGGGGCAGGGGTCGGAGGGCTGGGAATCGGGGGAGGCGGTCGAGCGCTTTTGCAAACGGCTAAGTCTACGGGATATCTGCGCAGAAAAAAACCGCCCGCCAAAGCGGACGGTTAAAACTCTGTTCCCTGACCCCTCTGCTTAATACCGGTAGTAGCTAGGCTTGTACGGCCCTTCGATCGGGATGCCGATGTATTCGCTTTGGGCTGACGTCATTTTAGTGAGGTTCACACCCAGTTTTTCGAGGTGAAGGCGTGCGACTTCTTCGTCGAGTTCTTTGGGAAGGACGTGGACGCCGAGCGGGTAATTCTCGGTCTCGTTCCAAAGAGCCATCTGAGCAAGAACTTGGTTGGTAAACGAGTTGCTCATCACAAACGAAGGATGGCCCGTCGCACAACCAAGATTGACCAAACGTCCCTCGGCCAGCACGAGAATCGAGTGTCCGTCGGCGAAAGTGAATTTGTCGACCGCTCCCACCTCAGCCGGTTTGATGCGGTCTTTGGTGACGCGCCCCGCCTCGATCTCGCCCTCGATCCAAGCCATGTCGATCTCGAGATCGAAGTGGCCAATGTTGCAGACGATCGAGTCGTTCTTCATCGCGGACATGTGCTGACCGGTGATGATGTCGCGGTTGCCGGTGGTGGTGACAAAGATGTCCCCTTGGGCAGCGGCATCTTCCATCGTGGTCACTTCGTAGCCTTCCATCGCTGCTTGAAGCGCAATGATCGGATCGATTTCGGTAATGAGCACCCTAGCGCCCAGGCCACTCATCGAATGAGCGCAACCCTTGCCCACGTCCCCGTAGCCAGCGACGACCACGACTTTGCCGGCGATCATAATGTCGGTCGCTCGTTTGATGCCGTCGGCCAACGATTCGCGGCAACCATACAGGTTGTCGAACTTGCTCTTGGTCACCGAGTCGTTGACGTTGATGGCTGGCACCTTGAGCTCACCCCGCTCGTGCATCTGGTAAAGACGATGGACTCCGGTGGTGGTTTCTTCGGAGAGGCCTTTGATGGCGTCGAGCATCTGGGGAAACTTGTTATGGACCATGGCGGTGAGGTCGCCGCCGTCGTCAAGAATCAAGTTCAGCGGGTTGCCTGAGGGGAAGAACAACGTCTGCTCGATACACCAATCGAACTCTTCGTCGTTCATGCCCTTCCAAGCGTAGACAGGAACGCCTGCTCTGGCGATCGCACAGGCGGCATGATCCTGCGTTGAAAAAATATTGCAGCTGCTCCAAGTGACTTCGGCACCCAGCTCGACAAGCGTTTCGATGAGCACTGCCGTCTGGATGGTCATGTGCAGACAGCCGGAAATGCAAGAGCCGGCCAGCGGCTTCGACTGGCCATACTTCTCGCGAAGCGCCATCAGGCCGGGCATTTCGTTCTCGGCCAGATCGATCTCTTTGCGTCCCCAGTCGGCAAGCCGTTCAAATTCTTGGGGGGTACAGTCAACTACTTTGTAAGGAAGTCGTGTTTCAACTTGGGCCACGATGGGGCTCCTGTCATTCTGAGGGGGTACGTAGAAATTGCAGTGGCGCGATATTGCCAAGCCGACGAGCAACGGTGCCCGACAGCCGAGTTAACGAATCTAATGATTGTGCCGATTTTAACCTGTTCTAGGCCGTAAAAGCAAGGCGGCGTCTAGGGGCGAATCTCATCGAATGCAGCTTGAGCCTCCGTGATAAATGCCTGCACCTTTGAGATGTCTTTCACGCCTTTGGAGCTTTCGACTCCGCTGGCGACATCGACCCCATCGGGGCAAACGGTGCGAATGGCTTCGGCAACATTTTCTGGAGTGAGCCCCCCGGCAAGAATCAGCGGTACACCACCGAGCCATTTTTGGTAGTCCACCAACCCGGGCCACGAAACTGTCTCTCCCGTACCGCCGTATTGGCCCGCGGTCATTGCATCCAAAAGCACTGCATCGGGAAGTCGACCTGCGGTTTGGCATGCACTTAGGTCATCTTTAATCGCGGCAATTCCCTGTGGATCAAGTCGTCGGACACGAATCACCGAGCAGCCGAAGGGTCTGGCTGCAAATTCTGGCAATTCATCACCATGGAGCTGCACCCCATCAAGTCTGGCCGCATCGCATGCGGTTTGGATGGTCGAAGGGTCTGCGTTGACAAAGACGCCGATTTTCCGCACGGAGTCGACTACTTCCGTTGCAATCTTGGCAGCCATCTCGAGGGAAACGAACCGAGGGCTTGGTTCATAGAAATTAAGCCCAATCGCATCTGCGCCCAAGTTCACTGCCGAGAGTGCATCCTCGGGCGAGGTAATTCCACAAATTTTGATACGAAACACCAGAAAAACCTTCTTGGTCAAGAATGACGAAAGGGGCGAGATTTCTAATTGTTCGTCTACCGGCTAGTCAGTCAACCTGCCAGCATTTGGCCGTTGAGTTTGAAGCAGCCCTCTCGGATTGCCGATTGAAGACGATAGAGGCCGAAATGGCCTGGGGCTGCACGTTTGCGCCGTGTGCGGTCACTGTTGAGAAACTCATTATTGTAGGCGATCCCCCAGGAAGCCCCGCCCATGACCGACCAATTTCCGAATGACTCTTTGCCTCGTGCGTTCGTGGCTGCCCCCGATCCCAACCGCTATTTCCCCGCTGGGGTCGTTGAAGAAGCACGTCGACGATTGACGCGATGTATCGAGCGCGGCGAAGGTCCCGCACTCGTCATTGGTGCGGCAGGCATCGGGAAGACATTATTGCTCGAAGTCCTAGCCAGTCAATTTCGCGCTCAGTGTTGTACGGTCATCTTGGCAGGCGCACAATTATGTTCGCGTCGGGCGCTGTTGCAAACGCTCTTGTTTGAAATCGGGCTGCCATTTCGCGGCTTAGATGAAGGCGAACTTCGACTTTCGCTTTTAAGCTATCTGAAACCACAAGAAGGGGCAGCCCGTCCGATTTTGCTATTGGTGGACGAAGCCGAGTCGCTGCCGCTGCGATTGTTAGAAGAGCTGCGTGTTTTGACCAACGTATTTGACAAAGGCCAGTTGCTTGTGAACTTGGTGTTGTTTGGCAGCGCCAATTTAGAGGAGCGCTTTGCCGAACCGAAACTCGAGGTCTTTAGCCAACGCGTTTCTTCGCGTAGTTACCTATCCGCCTTTGGGCGCGAAGAGACATTTCAATATGTTCGAGCCCAAGTCGCTGCGGCTGGTGGCAAGCCCGATCAGTTGTTTACTTCCGATGGTCTTGAAGCGATGTTTGCGACGACCGACGGTGTCCCACGGTTGATCAATCAATTGGGCGATCAACTGTTGTGGATGGCAAATGAAACGGGTTACGCGCCGCTGGACGAGGCGATTGTGCAGCAAGCTTGGTCAGAGTTGCAACAGCTTCCAGCACCTTGGAATCGTGACACGGTCGAAACGACCGCTTCGGCAGTTGAGTTTGGCGAGCTGGATGGCGAAAGTCATTTCAGCGAGGAACCCATTTGCGAAGAGACCGAAGAGGATGACCTGCCTGCTTCGATTCCCATGACAACATCCCATTCATCTCTCGAAGAGCAAGGTGTCGAAACGGTGGATGTCACGGAGCTGTTGCTGGAGCAGCTTCACCAACTTGAGTCTCAACTCAACACGGCTGTAGAGCCGGTCTCTAGCAATCCGTTTGACGAACCATTCGACACTGAAGAAGTCGTATTGAATGGCTATGGCAAGTTTGAAACCCAGTTGTTCGAGTCTGCGCAACGCGTATTCAATCAAGAGGATGCTTCGTTTGCGGGGCAGTTGAAGCAATGTGAGGTGGTCGAAGAGTTTGCAGTCGCAGATAGCGTTCAAGAATCGGTGGTGATTGAGCAGCAGGCAGCAGCTGAGCAGGTGCAGTCCGTTGAATCGGTCGACACCGCGCGAGTACCTACAGAAACGCTGCCCCCAACCGATGCGGGTCAACTCTTGGTCGTCGAAGACGAACGAGGCTCGAAAGCTGAAATTGTCTCGGGCGGGCAGTTTCGTCAGCTTTTTAGTAGCCTAGAGTCTGGCGAGAACCCCAAGCGTTTTGGATAGAAATAGTTTAAAATAACTTTTCCTATTTTTGAATGCACCACGGAGACACGGAGGACACAGAGTTTCGGAAGTTGTTTTTTTGAATAGAGAGCTCGGCCAAACCCAGGAAATTACAACCTTGAAGCGACTAGGTGATCTACCAGAACCAACAGCAATCCTTTAATTTTAGTTTCCTCTCTGTGCCCTCCGTGTCTTCGTGGTAAATACTCCCGTTAAGCTTTTTAGCTCACCCATTCGATTTCATCATGGCTCAAACAGAGTCGATTCTTGTCGCGTTGGCGACTTACAACGAGATCGACAACTTGCCTTCGCTGGTCGGGGAAGTTCATCTTCGATTGCCGCATGCGAGTGTCGTTGTCATCGACGACAATTCGCCCGATGGTACGGGCCAGTGGTGTGAAAAGAAGGCAGCTCAAGCCTCCTGGTTTTCTTGCATCCATCGACCTCGCAAGATGGGTTTGGGGTCTGCCTTACGTGACGCCATGCAGTTGGCCATCGAACGTGAGGTCGAGGCATTAATTACGCTAGACGCCGATTGGAGTCATCCGCCAGATGTTTTACCGCAAATTCTCGACGCGGCTCGCCATGCCGACGTGGTGATTGGCTCGCGTTATTGTCCAGGCGGCAAGATCGAAGGTTGGCCGTTGCATCGTCGGATGGCTAGTCGAGCAATCAATTTTGCTGCGAATTGGTTGCTGGGAGTTCCCGTCCAAGATTGCAGTAGCAACTATCGTTTGTACACGACGAGTCTTCTTAAACGTGTGAAGTGGGACGATATTCATGCGTCGGGATACGCCTACCTCGAAGAAATTCTCTTCCGCTTAGACCTTCTCGGTGCACGGTTCGCCGAAGTGCCTATCCTGTTTTCTAATCGCCAGGCAGGTGAGTCGAAAATCAACGCCGCCGAAATTTTTGGGGCCGCTCTCGTGCTTTTTCGGCTTGCGATTCATAGAGCTTCGCTGATTTTTCGACGCGAAGAAGCGGCTGATCGAAACGTTCGATCATAACGATGGTGTCGAAGGTAGCGGATGGCGACCTTCTCGGCGTCATTTCCAGACCCAGGTTTCCTATTTCCTAGGAACACGGCTGGGCAAGAGGGCACTATCTACGGCCTATGCTTGTAGGAAATACGCCCTTGTTCACACCATTTTGAAGGAAGTCGAACGTCATGTCGAAAAAACGTATTGGGATTCTCACCAGCGGCGGAGACTGTCCCGGCTTGAATGCCGTGATTCGCGGTGTCGTGAAAACTTCGGTCCAATTGGGCTACGATTGTGTTGGATTTCTTAAGGGTTACGAAGGCCTTTACGATCCCGTGCGATACATTACGCTGACGCACAAAAACACTACCGGTATTCTGAATGAAGGCGGCACGATTCTTGGTTCGACCAACAAGGGACGCTTTGCTGCAACGGTTGGCGTCGCCGATCGTGTTGAGCTTGACCCTGAATTGCTCGAAGGCGTGAAAACAACTATCGATCAACTTGGCATCGAAGGATTGGTCTGCGTGGGCGGCGACGGTTCGCTGGCCGTGGCGCAGCAATTTCATGAATACGGCATCCCTGTTGTTGGGGTGCCGAAAACCATCGACAACGACCTCTCGGCCACCGCGTTTACATTTGGTTTTGATAGTGCGATTGAGTGTGCCACGAATGCTCTCGACCGACTTCATACCACGGCCGCTAGTCACGAGCGCATTATGGTGCTTGAAGTCATGGGCCGCCATGCAGGCTGGATTGCCCTGCATGCGGGGATCGCAGGCGGTGGCGACGTGATTCTGATTCCAGAAATTCCTTGGACCTACGAGAGTGTTTGCCACAAGATTCTCGACCGCGAAAGCCACGGCAAGCGATTTACGCTGGTAGTGGTTGCCGAAGGGGCCGAGCTTCCAGAGGGTGGCAATGTGGGTTCTGAACGGTCGGGAGCACAAGCTCGTTTGGGCGGGATTGGCCAGATGGTGGCAGAGGAAATTGAGAGCCGATTGCACCGAGAAACTCGTACCTCTGTGCTCGGGCACTTGCAGCGTGGCGGGGCGCCGACCACTTTCGATCGTGTTTTGGCCACTCAGTATGGAGCCCATGCGGTTCGCCTTGTGGTGGAAGGCCGATTTGGCGAAATGGTTTGCTACCACCCACCAGAAATTGAAAGTGTGCCGATCATCGAAGCGGTCAATCAACTTCGACAAGTCGATGCTAATGGTTCCGCGGTGCAAGCGGCACGCGCTTTGGGGGTGAGCTTTGGCGATGGTCGCACCGACGAGAGCCCATTTACAGCCCAAGTTGAACTCGAATCGGAGCCAGTGGCCACCTCGAGCGATGTGGAACTCGATGCCGAGTTTACGCTTGATATCGCTGAAGCCGCTGCTGAGGAGGCATTGTCCTAAACTCGCTTCAGTAAAAATACATAGACGCAAAGCAGCCGCCGGACAATCGTGTTCAGCGGCTGCTTTTCTTTTTGCTAGTTTTCTCGTAGGGTGGGTAAACCTGCTGGCGAGTGAGTGGTCAACATTGCATTGGATTAACACGCCGGCAGGTTTACCCACCTTTTTTGGCTAAGGGCTAACCCGATGAACAAATGCTTCGTCCGTTCCCGTTTGGCAATTCTCACTTTGCTTGCCCAATTGGTAACGCCCTTCGTATACGCTACGCCCCCCGAAAATACTGCAAGCATGGCATGGCACGATGTGCCCGGTAGGTACACCGAGTTGCGTCTCGGAGATCGACCGGTGCTTCGTTACATGTATCGGACGCTGGATGAAACGACCGAGCAGAGTCGATTTGAAACGTACAAGGTGTTTCATCATTTGTTCGATCCGTCGGGTAAGCAGTTAGTAACCGGTGGTCCAGCCGGCGAATCGGAATACTCCGCCGAAGTGCTCTATCCGCATCACCGCGGATTGTTCTATGGATTTAAGCTCATCACTTACGGCAACGAGCAAAAGGCCAACACTTGGTATGGTGGCGACGGAGACTCACAGCAACATGTCGAAATACTATCGCAAAAGACGGGCGACAATTTTGGCAGCCACCACGTGGCGATTCACTGGGTGGGTCGCGACGGAAAAGTTTTCGCGAATGAAGAGCGTGAACTGACGGCATGGGTGCGTCCTGCAGGAACTTTGATCGAATTTACCTCCACCTTAAAATCAGCCACCGGCGGAACGATTCATCTTGATGGTGACCCGCAGCATGCCGGGTTTCAATTCCGATCTACCCCTGAAGTCGTTGCCAACGGTGCCGAAAAAACCTATTACCTTCGCACCGACGGCAAGGGCAAGCTGGGCGAGACTCGAAATTGGAATCCCGGTGGGCCGGCGGAGCCGATGAACTCTGAATGTACGAATCGCCCCTGGAACGCAATGAGTTTTGTCGTCAGGGGTAAGCGTTACACCGCCTTGTACCTCGATCATCCTACAAATCCCAAGCCAGCCCGCTATGGCGAACGCGACTATGGTCGGTTTGGTTCGTATTTTGTCGCCGACGTGACCCCCGAAGACCCGCTTGTGGTGCGATATCAGCTTTGGTTGCAAGAAGGCGAGATGACGGTTGATGAGTGTACGGCACTTTCCAACGAGTTTGCGGGAGTAAGTCACGATGCAAACAACGTCGCTCCCGAAGGTTTTGTCGCGTTGTTCAATGGCAAAGATCTTTCGGACTGGAAAGGATTGGTTGGCAATCCTGTGACACGCGCAGAAGAGATCTCCGACGAGAAGCGTGCGGCAGATCAAGCTGCTGCAGATACTCTCATGCGAGAGCATTGGTTGGTGGTAGATGGCGAGTTGGTCTACGACGGCTCGCCCGATGGCGCAAATATTTGTTCGACTAAAGAGTATCGCAATTTCGTACTAATGGTTGATTGGAAGATCGAACCGAAGGGCGATAGTGGCATCTACCTTCGATCAATGCCGCAGGTGCAGATTTGGGATACGGAGTATGAGGAGTTGTTTAAGCACGGGGCCCAAAAAGGGTCAGGCTCGCTTTGGAACAACCAAAAACACGAACGTTTCCCTTTGGTCAAAGCGGATCACCCAGCAGACGAGTGGAATGCCTTCTCGATCAAGATGGTTGACGACCAAGTGACAGTGAAACTCAATGGACAGTTAGTCGTCGACAACGTGGTGATGGAGAACTATTGGCAACCCGACCAGCCTCCTTTTTCGACGGGACAAATCGAGTTGCAGAAGCATGACGGAAAACTATGGTTTAAAAATATTTTCATTCGTGAGTTGCCGTAACTTTTCTTTCACCGCTTGTCCGTTGTAGTTGAAATTCGTATACAAAAGCAATGCATTATCGACGATTTGGCCGCACTGAACTCTCGATGCCCGCCTTTAGTTGTGGCGGGATGCGCTATCAATACAAGTGGCAGGATGTGCCACTTGCCGAAGTTCCGCCCGCGAATCAAGCCAATTTAGAAGCAACCATCCGGCGGTCGATCGAGTTGGGGATCAACCACATCGAGACCGCTCGCGGCTATGGTTCCTCCGAGCGACAACTGGGCTTGGTGCTGCCCAAGCTGCCCAGGGACGAATTCATCATCCAAACTAAGCTCGAACCGGAAGCCGATCCTAAGCAGTTTCGGCAGAAGTTTTACGAGTCGCTTGATCGGCTGCAGCTAGACTACGTCGACCTGTTTGCACTGCATGGGCTCAATACGCACGAGCTGCTTTGGCACGCCGTCCGCAAGGGAGGTTGTCTGGCGGTTGCACGCGAATTACAGGCAGAGGGTTTGGTTCGTCACGTTGGTTTTTCGACCCATGCGCCCACTGAGATGATCTTGGATGCCATTCGGCACGAAGAGGATGGCGGATTCGACTATGTGAATTTGCACTGGTATTACATCAATCAGCAAAACTGGTCTGCTGTCGAAGCGGCAGCCGAGCGCGACATGGGCGTGTTCATCATCAGCCCCGCCAACAAAGGGGGGATACTCTACCGACCGTCGGAAAAGCTGGTGGAACTTTGCAAGCCGTTGCACCCCTTGGTATTTAATTCGTTATTTTGTCTAGCTAGGCCCGAAGTCCATACGCTAAGTCTGGGGGCCGCGTGTCCGAGCGATTTTGATTTGCAAATGTCTGCGCTGCCCTACATCGATCAAGTCGAAGAAATATTGCCTCCCATACTCGAACGATTGCAATCAGCGATGGTTGAGGCAGTCGGAAAAGATTTGGCCGAGCGCTACGCCGAAGGTTTACCCAGGTGGGAAGATGCCCCCGGCTACATGAACATCCCAGTCATGCTATGGCTACGAAATCTGGTACTCGCCTTCGATATGGTTGAATACGGAAAAATGCGCTACAACCTATTAGGCAACGGCAGCCATTGGTTCCCCGGGCTGAACGCAGCGCATTCCAGCAAACTTGACCTTACCGAAGCATTAAAAAACTCTCCGTTCGCCGAGCAAATTCCCGGCTGGTTGCAAGAAACCCACGAGCAGCTCTACGAGGCCCCAAAGAAACGCCTGAGCCAGAGTTGATTCGTCGTTAAATTCTGTGTTAGAGAACGGAAACTTATCGATGGTATTAAATCTATTTCACTTTAGCATAAGCTGCCGCAGTTAAATTTGCGGTCAACTTCACACGCTTAGGTCATCCCATGAGCAATCGCCGTGAGCACGTCCCCTTCGATCCGTACTTTTTTGAAAAGCAACGGCTCGAAGGAAAATCCTACTCGACCGAGCAGGTCTTCTCGAAAATTTACCAGAGTAATCACTGGAGCTGTAACGCTTCGGTTTCTGGAGAAGGGGCAAGCGGAACAGAGACAACGACTTTAACGAAGGAGTTGCCGGCGTTGCTGACAAATCTTGGAGTCAACGTCCTGCTTGATCTGCCCTGTGGAGATTTTGGCTGGATGGGGTCAACTGTCCTGCCAGTCAAACAATATCTCGGTGCAGATATCGTTTCCGAGTTGATTCAGCAAAATCAACAACAATTCGGGAATGACCATCGCCGATTTCTCACGTGCGACCTCATCAGAGACTCTCTTCCAGCGGCTGATTTACTCTTATGCCGCGATTGCCTCGTCCATTTCTCGTTGTCAGATATTCAGCTGGCCCTCTGCAACATCAAGAGTAGTTCCATCAAATATCTCCTCGTCACGACGTTCCCCGACTGCGAGGAAAACGAAGACATCACCACGGGCGACTGGCGCCTGCTTAATTTCCAGAGAGAGCCCTTTTGTTTTCCGGAACCACTGGCAATCCTAGTCGAGGGATGCGGCGAAGGCGGGGGGAGGTACCAAGACAAGAGCCTAGGGCTCTGGAAGGTCGAGGATTTGGCGACCCCATCGATGTGAATTATACATCAGACCATTGCTCTACACGCTCGGGACGGTAAAATCGCGGTTCTGCCCCCCGATCTTTTCCCGAGTAAGGAGCAAATTTGATGTCTGAGCAGTCTGGCGTGCAAATCGATACTGTAATGCACGAATCGCGGCTATTTCCGCCCAGTGCGGAGTTTTCTTCCAAGTCGCGGATCAAATCGCTTGATGAGTATCAGGCGCTTTGGGAT
Organism: Planctomycetota bacterium; assembly: GCA_029259945.1. GTDB lineage: Bacteria > Planctomycetota > Planctomycetia > Pirellulales > Lacipirellulaceae > Bythopirellula. The sequence goes on along the minus strand of JAJDEF010000022.1, from coordinate 240,576 downwards.
CAAGCCAAAAGCGACCCGGCTGCGTTTTGGGCAGACCTTGCTCGCGAGGAACTGCATTGGTTCGAGCCCTTTACCGAGTCGTTCCGTTGGAACGAGCCCTATGCCGAGTGGTTTGTCGGCGGCAAGACCAACGTAAGCTACAACTGCTTAGATCGCCATATCGAGCAAGGCAACGGCGACCGGACGGCAATCATCTGGGAAGGCGAACCGGGCGATAGCCTTACGCTCACCTATGCCCAGTTGCATGCAGAAGTATGCAAATTTGCAAATTGCATGAAAAAACTCGGCGTCGGGGAGGGGGACGTAGTTTCGATCTACATGCCGATGGTCCCTGAGTTGGCAATTGCCATGCTCGCCTGTGCGAGAATCGGAGCGGTTCATTCGGTGATCTTTGCCGGTTTCTCTGCCGAGGCGATTGCTGACCGAAACAACGATGCCAATGCAAAACTACAAATCACCGCCGATGCTGGCTGGCGCCGTGGCAAGGCACTCGCCCTCAAGCAAACGGTCGACGAAGCCCTCGCAAAATCGGCGACGGTCGAAAATTGCATCGTATTCAATCGCGTAAACGAAGCCATCGAAATGCAAGCAGGCCGCGACCACTGGTGGCACGATCTGATGGCCGACGCGTCGAGCGATTGCCCTGCTACGCCGCTCGATAGCGAAGCCCCGCTGTTTATTCTTTACACCAGCGGATCGACGGGCAAACCCAAAGGCATTAAACACACGACCGCGGGCTACAACCTCTACGCAAAAAAATCGTTTCAGTGGGTCTTCGACCACCGCGAAGACGATGTCTATTGGTGTACCGCCGATTGTGGCTGGATCACCGGGCATAGCTACATTGTCTACGGCCCCATGTCGGCAGGCGCCACTTGTGTGATGTACGAAGGGGCTCCGAACCACCCCGACGAAGGGCGATTTTGGGAAATTGTTGAAAAGTACAAAGTCACTATTTTTTATACCGCTCCCACTGCCATCCGCGCCTTTATTAAGTGGGGGGACGAGCATGTTGATAAGCACGATCTGTCGAGTTTGCGACTCCTGGGCACCGTGGGCGAAGGAATCAATCCAGAAGCCTGGATGTGGTATCACAAGAAAATCGGCGGCGAACGCTGCCCCATCGTCGATACCTGGTGGCAAACCGAAACAGGCGGCATCATGATGAGCCCGTTGCCTGGGGCCGTTCCGACCAAGCCAGGAAGTTGCACCAAACCCCTGCCAGGCATCATCCCCGCAATCGTCGATGAATCGGGGCAAGAGGTTGGCACCAATCAAGGTGGTTGGTTAACCATCGCGCACCCTTGGCCCGGAATGCTGCGAGGCATCTGGGGCGATGACGAAAGGTATCAGGACGTCTACTGGAGCAAAGTCCCTGGAAAGTATCTGGCAGGCGATAACGCGCGTTGCGACGAAGACGGCTACTACTGGATCATGGGCCGCATTGATGATGTGCTCAATGTTTCGGGACACCGGTTGAGCACGATCGAGATCGAAAGTGCGTTGGTCTCGCATCCCAACGTAGCCGAGGCGGCAGCCGTGGGACGTCCGCACGAACTCAAGGGCGAAGCGATTGCCGTGTTTGTCACCGTCACAGGTGCCGAGCCTAGCGACGACCTTCGGCAAGCACTCAAGCAGCATGTTCGCAAGGAAATCGGCGCGCTGGCCCAGCCCGACGATATCCGGTTCACCGGCACCCTGCCAAAAACCCGTAGCGGAAAAATCATGCGACGTTTGCTCAAAGACATCGCCTCGGGCAAAGAAACTGTAGGCGACACCACAACGCTAGAAGATTACTCCGTCATAGCCAACTTGCGTTCGGACGAGGAATAGTTTTTTTTCGTATGCGACGGCATTGAACGAACGACGTCGAACGGTAGTTGGCCAAGAAAACCTTGGTCCGGTAGCTCAGTTGGTTAGAGCAGGGGACTCATAATCCCTTTGTCGGGGGTTCGAGTCCCTCCCGGACTACTTGATGTGAAAGTACTTTATTGTGTCGTGTGGATTACACGTTGCGGTGGGGCAATTGGACGGATCTCCATCACGTAGTTCGAATGACTTTTTCGATGGGTTTAGCCCAGTCATGGAATTAGCAACCAACCGGGGATCAGGGCATCTTCTTCAAACAAGGCAAAAAAGTCGTCGATGGTTGTGTCGTCGATTTCTGTTTGCTCGCCGGCCAATCGGAGAGACCGCATTGCAAAGAGAGCTTTTGTTTCCTGAAAGTCATGGTCGGGGGCTAGTGCTTCTTTTTCAGAGTTAGAGTGTACTGACGATCTGCTCAGGTCTAAGTTTCGTTCATTTACCGACCGAGTCTGTGTCGGCAGATTCTTCGTCACGGGTTCTAATAAACCTGCCAAAGAAAAGCGAGAGTCTTGCAGACGTAATTCGCCCAGGGCCTCATCACGAACTAGGGGAGGGGTTAAGTTAGAAGTAACACTAGGTTCTAACACTTCCTCTTCCTCTACAGTCGCCGGCTCACTTTGCGGAGCGGATGTCCCGGCAGCGGCAATTGCGGCCGAGGTGCCGAACTGGCTCTGCCAAATTATAAGATCTTGGTTGTCTACATCCAGATCGTTGTCGGCATCACCATCTAGTTTTGCGGCACTGGGTGTGGCAAATCCACGTTGCCAAGCTAAAAAATCGAAGCCATCAACATCCCCATCCGTGTCGAAGTCGGCTGAGGGTAATGGTGGATTAGGATCTACGAATGTCGCTTCGATGTGTTTGAGGTGGACACGGATTTTATTGCCTGGGCTGACCAAGTCTGAGAAGAAATTTTCCTGAACTCGGATAATCAGGTCGTCAATCTGGTCACGATTGGCCGGGTCAATTCCGCTAAGCGAAATCCACTGATCTCCTGTCGGAATGTCCCACGGCTGAGTATATCCGGCAGAGACATCGCGGATAAAGATCTGTACAGGTGTGCTCAACTCGTTGGATGTGTTGATCCGTAGCCCGCCCAAGCCACTCCAGTCCTCTGGACCGAATGACATGTGCAGGTCGACGAACCCGTTAATCCCATCGCCGTTATCAAACACGTCCCAGTAGTTGATGCCATCGCCTCCGGAATTGGAATCGAAGCCGAGCGCACCCTGAATTTCAAAGGTGGTTGCCGAGAGCGAGACACTGGGATCGATGCCGGACTCGAAGTCTGCAATATCGATGACCGTTGACGACCCGGTGACCGTTACGGCCAGATTTTTCAGATTGATTTGCGTGTAGTTATTCGGTGTCTCTAGATCTGAGAAATAACTTTCGTAGACACGAATGAGAATGTCATCGATTTGGTCGCGACTGGTGGCGGCAACCCCCGTAAGGGATGCAGACTGGTCCCCAGTTTGTACGATGCCCAAGTTAGTAAATCCGGCAGAGACATCATGAATAAAAATCTGCATCTGCGTATTGTTTTCGTTGGCCGTACTGATCAGCAGATCGTCAAATCCGGTCGCATCCTGAGGTGTGGCGAACCGATAGTGCATGTCGACGAAGCCATCAAATTCATCGCCGTTGTCTACGACTCGCCAGTAGTTGACCCCATCCCCGCCGAACGTGCCTGAGAAATTGAGAGGGCCAGCGAGCCCTGGGTTGGATTCTGCTAGCGAAGCACGGGAATCGACGCCCGACTCAAAATCGGCGTAGAGAAACGGGGCTGGCGCTTCGAGTAGATTCACGCTATCAAGACCATACACTTTAAGAAAGATATCTCCGGTAGGTTCGATGTAATACGCGCTCTGATTGCTGTTTCGGACACTCTGCTCGGAGGTCTTCGCGATGGCACTATTGGCAGTAATGCCTGACCATGGGTTCATTACACGTAAGTAGACAAAATCACTGGCCCCCACCTCTTCGATATTCACATTGAACTGATTGTTCTTCAATTCGGTTTCGTAGCTAATCGCATAAACGAAGTCAGTGTTCAGGATCACACCGATCTGCGTGAATGGCTCAAACAAAGGGATATCGGTATGGCTGGCGATCGCGCCGGGTCCGTCGGAACGGGTGAACGTAACAACAGGCTGGTCTCCGGCAGCGAGAGAGTGATCTAGTTTCAAGTGCCCGAATCGTCGCTGGCTCACGGCTGCTTTTTTCCAAGTGGGCAGCACGACGTCGCCATCACTCCGCATCATCGGGTGGTTGAAAATAATCGACTGCCCAGCGGTGCCGGTGAGGGTGCCGTCCGAGTCATAAAGCGAAAATCCCCAATGCCGCGAGAGCAGGCTGTTCACCGTCGTGTCAGGAAATGAAAACGGCGTGGACGGGTCGTCGAATGTGATTTCCTCGAAGATATGGTTGGCGTGGCGATTCGCGGCTCCAATAACCGAAAACAGTCCGGCGCGCGGGTGGTTGAATCCGGCAAAGTGGACGTTCCGAACGGTGTTGGGGCCATCGTAGACCGCAAAGCCATGTTTTATCGCACCGCCAAAATCATTGCCGCTCACCCCAACAATGAGCGAATCACTGATTGTTTGACCGAACGCGAACATGGTGCCTTGCACGTTGTCCGCAAGTCGGGCATTGGGAAGTTTTAGCCGGGCTGTGCCGCGGAAGTAGACGCCATTCTTGTCGTTGGCAAATGCGGTAAAATCGCTGAAGTTGGCGTCCACCGGGGGGTTGTAGTGCGCGCTCTCGGCAACACCGGTAAAGACGTTCGGCCCGCCGTCAACGTCCAGACCGATCGCGTTCGAGTGGGCCCGGTTGCCCTCGAACAGACGGAGTGCTGTCGTCTGAGGCCTAATGCCGGAGTATTGCGGGTCGTTGGCCGATGGCCCCAGCGGCCCGGTCGGCAGGGCGTACCAGAAACCCGAACCGGTCTGTGAGCCGCCTGCTACATTGCCGACAAACTCGTTGTCAGGATTGGTAATCCAGAACGTGCCTGGCCCGCTTATTTGAAACTGTTTCGGACCCAGATCGCTCGGCAAAAGTTCCTCACCTGGCAATGGTTCACGGGTTACCAGCCCTAGGTTGTAGTAAAACTTGTTGCCCGTCTCGACGGCGTCTTCCAGAAAATAACCGTGGCCAATGTGGTCGTAGGCGACGGTCTGTTCGACACGTATGTTTTGGGAGGCGTGGATCGTTAGAGCTCGGTTGAACGTGCGGTGGATACTGGTGTTTTCGACATAGTCGCCCGTGCGGTCGTTTGCCTGGTGCCAGTGAATCGGGTAGCGCGCCAGTTGGGCCTTCTGACCCATGTGATAAAATTCGACGCCGTCGATATGCACCGCCCCGCTGCCGTTCATGAACATCAAATTGCCGCCGATGCCGTCAACGGTCGAGTCGGCATCGCCCTGGATCTTGATATTACGGCTTAGCAGTCCCACTTCGGCCCGCTCGTCCAGTTCGTAGTTGGTCCCTTTACCATTGTCGTAGAATTGCAACTCACCGTAGTGAGTAAAAGAGAGGGCGGAACTTAGTCCATAGGTCTTCTGGTCGCCACTGACGCTGGTAATGATACGAGTCTCTGCCTCGTTCATGTCGAAGGTGGTTGAGGCGATTACGATCTCGTCGCCGATGTCCCAGGTCACCGCTTCCTTGAGTGTGATGCTCGTCGCACCGGCCAGGGCCGTGGCGCCGAGTTGCGTCCAGCTTGTCTCCGCTTCGCCGAACAGGTCGAGCGTTCCGCCCGAGCGGGTCATGAGGAAGGCGTCGTTGCTGGTGATCCCTAGCGAAGGTAGATTTTGCGTTGGGTTATCGCCTTCGAGTGTGAGGGTAAACGTATTGGTGTCGTATGGGTTGAGCGAGGTGCCGACCCGAAACGCGCCGCCGTCGACCAATATCCAATCGGCGCTGAGTGTCTTGTTCGTGACGCCGTTCTCGACTACCTCGACGGTCCCTTGGACCAGCAGCGTCTTGGCAACTTGGTTAGCGCCGGCAAGCGAAACCGTGAAGGCTGACGGAACAATGGCATCATCGGCTAGGGTTGGCACACCGATATCCCAGGTACTGGCGCTCAGCCAGTTTCCCGAGTTGATTGCGGTCGTTGTTGCCAGCAGCAATCGTGGTTCGAGTTGCTCGAAACGAGGCTGGAAGTGACGGGCACGACTCTTCAGGCAACCTGAGGAAGAGATAGAAAAAAGGCCTGAGGGATGTCGACGCGAACTCCGACGTTTATAATTTCGCACGTTTACTTGCCTTTCAGACGCCAATTGGTTTTTGCAGAACTTCTAGAATAAAGGTTTATACAACTTTTAGCATAAAGCCAAAGGAGTAAGAGACAAGCTAAAAAGAGGGAGGAAATACCTCGTACGCTTTGGCCATTTTGTTCAGATAGGCTGAACTAGTAGTCTCTCAACGATTCTTTGAGAATGACGCAAGTCCATGTCTTTCAACATGTTACAAAGCGTCATGGGAAATAACGACCGGCATCGATTTGAAGTCGAGGTGGCCGATAATGTCACCGCACTATAGACGTCAAAGCTTGACCCAGAAGCAGTGAGGCATTCTTCCCAGCGAAAAACCGAGAAATTGGGCTGGGGGAGAGGGGAGAAGAACGTAGGAACCGCCCAAAACATTAGGCGTAGTGAGTGGATGCCGTTACAATGGCCGAGACCCCACACCTGGGGTATTCATGCGTGGCAAATTTCATAGTGCATAAGTGTCAGGGGAAGCTAATGACCTCGTTTCGTAAAATGTTATTCGCGCTGCTGTTGTTCACCGTGATGGGTATACAGGCCCAGGCTGATACCGTGCTGTACGATTTCCAAGACCAAGTTGATCCCTTTCTTCACGCAGGCACGATTACGACGACTGGCGGAATTCTTTCAAACTGCGGCTTACCCGGAAATTTCTGTGCCACTCATACTGGTAATTTCACGGAAAGTCCTTTTGAACCGAATGCGTTCGGACTGCTCGATCTTGGACCATTTGTCCCTTCCCAAACCCCCCAGGCGGGCCTCGATCTCTCCGGCTTTATTGGTTTCAAGGTCGATGCGAGGTTTATTCGCACAGGAATATCGCTATTCCCAGGCCAAACAGCGTTCAGCGGCCTGTCGCCTATTAAGCTTGGGGTCCAATGGGATCCAGACGACATTTGCCCAACCACTATGAACGCTTGTAGCGACGTTTATGACGCGCCCGTCACCCTGACCGAGACGTTCCAAACCTTCATCGTCTTGTTTGCAGACTTTGTACCAGTAGGCACCCCCCTGAATAACGCCGAATTCAAGTTTCTCATGTTGACGGGCGAATTTGACCCGAATGCCTTTCCGAGTGTAAAGACCCCGGGTACCGATTGGAGCGATGGCGTAGGTCGCCTCGAATTCGACAACATCATTGGAATTGCGGTACCGGAACCTGCTTCTGGTGCCTTAATGATCCTGCTTGGAGCTTCCTTACTCGCATTCAAAGGTCGAAGTAGAGAATAGCTTTTCCAAACCAGAATAAAACAATCAAAAAACCACAACGACGTCGTGTCGTTGTGGTTTTTTGTGGCCCTATTTTTCAGTGTACCTCGTGTCCCCGTAGTGAATCCAAAGTAGTGACAAAAGGCAGTCGCCAATCCAAGTGGTCGGCTCAGGCGTCAACTGACACAGGTTCTGCACCGTCTAAAAAACCGGTCAGGGCACGAGAACGATAGGGCGACTGTAACTTGCGAACCGCTTTCGATTCGATCTGACGTACCCGTTCGCGAGTCACCGAAAAGACTTTTCCTACCTCTTCCAAGGTGTAAGTGTAACCATCGGCCAATCCATAACGCATACGGATGATTTCACGCTCGCGATAGGTCAAGTCTTCCATCACCTCTTCAAGCCGCTTCTTTAGGGCTTCGAGATTCGTATCGTAGAGGGGATCGTCCACACATTTTTCCTCAAGAAATTCGCCGAAGAAGTTATCATCGTGGTCGCCCACCGGTTGGTCGAGCGACAACGGCTGGCGGGTCATCTTATGGACACACCGGGCATCTTCCACCGAAATTCCTGCCCGTTCGGCAATCTCTTCCGGATTCGGCTCGCGGCCAAACTCTTGAACAAACTCTGCGGTGGCTGTGCGAATCTTACTCATCGTTTCGATCATATGCACCGGTAGCCGAATGGTGCGGCTTTGGTCGGCAATCGCACGGGTGATTGCTTGGCGAATCCACCAAGTTGCATACGTCGAAAATTTGTATCCACGAGCATGTTCAAATTTGTCGACTGCTCGCATCAACCCCGTGTTTCCTTCTTGAATCAGATCAAGAAAACTCATGCCACGATTGCGATATCGTTTGGCGATCGAAACGACCAAACGTAAATTAGCGGCTGAAAGATCGCGTTTTGCGGCATCGTAGGCACCTTTTCGCCGCATCGTCCGACGAGTCGTTCGAGCTAGCGTGGAGGGCGTCTCTAAGGTAATCCGCATCAAGTAACGCAATTCTTCGGTAAACTCGTTCTCTAAACCTGCGTGCAGGAGTTGCTCTGGGTGACTGAGTTGCTCTTTGACAGCAGTCATCCTCGCAGAAATTTCGCCCAATTGATCCATAAGTGGCAGCAACCGCTGCAAACGCAAGTTCAACTCTTCAACCAGACGAACTGCTTTATTTCGACGGCACACCAATCGTCGCCATGCAGCACTCTTTTCAGTGGCTGTCGCTTGTCGACTCACCGCCAGACGAAAGTCAACTTGATTTAGCGTAAGGAGATGGCGAATCGTTTCTAGGTTAGGACCGATTCGCTTTAGTATTCGCTTCTTTTCCGCAATATTCGTCACCGAGATTTCTATTGTCCGGTCAAGCCGAAGTTTTCCGTCGGCCACCTTCTGCAATAAGTCTGCTGCTCCGTGAAGCATAAAGTCGTTCGACAACAGTGTCCGACGGAAACGGGTGCGAGTACGCTCGATACGCTTGGCCGAGGTGACTTCCATATCGCGAGAGAGCATCGGGATCTCGCCCATTTGCATCAGGTACATCCGCACCGGATCATCAATCGCCGCGCCACCGCCTGTGTCTGGTTCGACTTTGGCTCCCGATTTTTCAACAACGACTTTCCCGTTCTTGCCAGCGATGCCGTTAGAATTCGCAGCATTCCCATTCGAGCGGCTAAATCCATTCACCGAATCATTGAGTTGCGATTTGCCATTCTTGGCGGATACCTTATTGGTTTTGCGTACCACGGCTGATTCCTCTGGGCGAAGTGGATCAATTGCTCGATGTCCGACATTGCAGAGCCCGTGCCGCGACCACCTCATCGTGTCTATGTGCGCGATGTAAACCTTTCCTGGAAAACAACTTACAGTCATCATGCCGGAAACTTTCAACCATCCATCACGCAAACTGCTGCTGTTTTTTAGCCACACTCGCAGTTTTTTAGATGCCTAAACGCAACATCCCCGTACTACTAAATGCCAAGCGGTCACAGAGGTAATCTCACCAGCACGACCAGAATTTTCGCTATAGTTGAATCCAACAAGACAACCCTTTCCTGTATCCCACAGACAAGTAGCCGATGTATAAGCAAAGCGATTTGATCGAGACAAAAGTCACCGGTTGTGCAGGCACTATTATCATCAACCGCGTAGAACACGAAAATACGCTGACACGTTTGATGGTTACCCAACTCCGCGAAGCCTTCGACGATCTTTACCGAGAAAAGGCCGTCCGCGCGATCATTCTCACTGGCGCTGGCGAATCGTTTTGCCAAGGAGTCGAACTTACTGAAGCGGACTCCGACGAATCGATCGAACACTGGGGCGAAGAGGCGGCTGAATTTCGCGACCTACTACTTGGAATGTTAGAAATCACCAAGCCGATTATCACAGCCGTCAATGGCCCAGCTCTCTCGGGCGGCGCCGGGCTGGTAGCCGCCTGCGATATCGTGGTCGCTTCGACCAACGCCAGCTTCGGTTTGCCCGATCCACGGCATGGGGTGATCGCAGGCATCGAAGCGCCTCTGATTTGCCACCGAGTCGGCGCTGGCCACGGCTCCCACCTATTGCTCACTTCAAAAACGCTCGAGGCACCCGAGGCTCAGCGTCTTGGGTTATTTCACGAGTTAGTCGACCCTAACCAAGTTTGGGCGCGAGCTGTCGAAATCGCTCAAGAATGTGCAGCAGGAGCCCCCGAAGCTATCCAGCTCACCAAGCGACTCCTCTATGAAACCCTCGGCGAACACCTGGAAACTCAACTCGCCGCCGGCGCCGTCATGCGAGCCACCTCCTGCACCACCCAAGCCGCCGAAGAAGGCAGGGCCGCATTTTTAGAAAAACGTAAGCCGAATTGGCAATAAGAACTAGATTCGCGATTCCCAAGCCTTCGGATCACGATGTCCATGAAATACAGCGATAACGGAAACGCAATCGTCTTGAAAAACGTAGCAAACCACATACGGAAAACGTCGGACCAACGCCTGACGAATGCTCTTGTACATTACTGCATGGACTTCGGGAGTTGTGCACAATCGTTGGAATACATCATCCACGCATTCGATGAACTCACGCCCAAGACCTGAATGCTTAGCCTCGTACCACCGATAGGCACTAGTAATGTCTTTTTCAGCTTCAGGTTCAACGACAAGCGGAAAAGCCATCAGTTACCTAGGAGCTTCGCTTTAATTGCATCCCACGAAACCCCACATTCAGGTTTCTCCATATGGCTTGCCAACCGACGATCCAGCTCCGCTTTTTGGGCAGCTGTTAATTCAAACTTTGTTTCGTCCTCGACGATGCTATCCCAAATTTGCTCAACAAGATGGACACGTTCAGAGACCGGTAATTGAAGTATTTCAGAAGGTAAGGATGGTTGATTCATCTCACACCCATCAGAGGATTAAAAAAGCTACTTTGATGTAGAAACTTTCCACAGTGCCATTGTACTGCAAACTCAAGAAAGAACCAATCTAGCCTAATAACCACACTAAACTGTAAATCCGAGATTTAACTATTTCCCTGCCATCAAGGCGAATCGCCCACAAACGATTTTCGATACATCGGCATGTAACGGTAATAGACTTCAAGAGTCAGAATCGCTAGCGTGGTGGTGTAGAGTCGCCCGCCGCGGTCGCTCCAGTCTTCGTCGATATACCAGCTACCCGCTTCGTGTCCTGCGGTTGCTTGCGACTCCACCAAATACTCTCGCATACGCGGATTCCAATGCTTCCAGCCCACGCCACCCACATGGTGTAAGGCCTGGGTCGCATAATAATTGAAGTACATGTGGTTCCGAGACGGATACTGCTTGGCAATGCGCTTCATCCCCTCCATTAGCGGCGGGTGATTCTGTGGCCAGCCAAGAATCATGCGGCTAAACAGCCCCACCACCGACGTCGTTTTTTGATTCTTATTGGGCGATTGATAACCATAGGTCGCACCGCGATCGTCCTGAACGCTATCGAAATAATCCGACGCTCGATACCAAACACCACGGGGCACCTCGAGCTTTGCCAGCAACGCGCTTTTCAGTGCAAGAATCTGCCAGCCGCTTACCGTCGTATCTCCTGGCTGTTTGGGTTCGTATCGCCACCCTCCCTTTTCGTGTTGGGCGTAGACAATAAAGTTGATGGCCTGCTGCGCAGCTTCTGCCAATTCTTTATCTCGCGTCATGGCATAGGCTTCGCAAAGCGCGAGAGTGGCAATGCCGTGGCTATACATATCACCACTTTTACGAAACTGTGGCTGACCATCGACTAAATCGTCGAGCAGCGAATTATCGCGTAAGTCGCCACCATTCGAGGTGATCAACATCTTATCAACGAGATAGTAGAGCCCCGCAGCGACAGTCTCTTGATACGGCCCTTCGTCCTGCGTGTAACCCGCCCCCAAAAAGCAAAGCAGCGCTAACCCGGTCGAAGAGGTCGTTGTTTCTAGCACTCCCGAATTCTTACAAAGTCCGCCACATTGTGGACACGATTTCAGGTCGAACCGCCATTCACCATCCTCAAACTGATGTGCCGCCAGCCATGCCAAACCCCGTTCGACAGCCGACTCGCTTGCCGCGTTCCCCCCGTTACCCAGTGCTAAGCGACGCCGGTTCGAAGCACGCCGACCTTCCAGCCCACCCCCACGCGAGGCCAACGGCTGGCCGATCGATTCTAAAGTTTCTCTCTGAGCACGTGTTGCCTTGGTCGCCGAAGAGACTTCTGGCAACGAAGGCTGAATCGTGCCGACCGTTACCAAGGAGTTTGAGTCAGTCAGCGCAGCCATCTGATTCTGCTCGACCGAAATATCGCCGCTGCTCGATTCCAAGGTGCTGATACTAAGATCCAAGTCTTCCAAAGGATTCGACTCGAACGCCCCCTCGAGCCAAGCAGTCTGGCTACCCCGTGGCTGGGCAAAGATGAACAACGAAAGCAGCAGCACTATGCCCATGTGCAACAGGGCACTCGCTAGCCAGGAGGAAGATCGCCCGGCGACCACCCAAGCCTTGATAACAGCAGCAAACAGAGTGGGTCGCAGAAGACGCTCTCCAGAGCCAGTTCCCGCCTCGGCCACCTCCGCAGACGTTGTCGCCTCAGAACAGACCCCGAGCGGCTCGCCAGACGGCTTCTCTGAAACCGCGGCAAGTGGCTCGGAAAGGCCAGTCAGTTGTTCTCCAGGCAAAGAATTCACGACCTATGCCTACAATTCTAGGAGCGTACGCAGCCACTCCAGTTTTCTTCTCTGTTGCTGAACGCGGGCCTGCAACCGGCCTCAAGTACTAAAAAAACAGGCATGTCGAGACGATCAAAAGACCCAAAACCAAGTATAACTCGTCTACCGGCCTCTCGGCGGTTTGTTATTTCACCACTGGATAAAACTTGGAAAAATGCCTAGAATCCGGGGCTTGGGAGGCTCTACGGAGCAGTTTCTCCCAAGAAGGCATCTCGGCAGCCTCTGCCGGGTAGCAACCGTATTCTACCCCTGTCTACACGATCGACCTGTTGAGCGAAGAAAATGGCTAAGAAAACTGGGAAAAGAAAAAAGAAGGTCGAATCCGTCTTTCTCGTTTGCGAAGAGACCGGCGACCAAAATTACACGATCCGACGTAAAATGGGTGGCGAAAAGCTGCGTTTGAAAAAATACTGCCCACGTCTACGCAAGCATACCTTGCACGTAGAAAAGAAAAAGTAATCTTCTCGGCTGGGCGTTCGGCTTGCTTCCAGCCCAACGACTGCGCTGCTTACGACCCTCGCTCTTTCTGTTCACGGACGATATGCCGAAACGTTGGCGCATTGCCTCTTGCGATTCTCAAGAAATTGCGGCTCTTGAACGCGCGGCAGGAATACCCTCGGTCGTTGCCCAGTTGTTGCTCTCGCGTGGGATTCAAGACCCCGACGCAGCGTGGCAATTTCTCGACCCCAAACTTAACGGACTGCGCGACCCTGCAGAATTGCCCGGCGCTGCTGCCGCCGCCGAGCTGGTCTATCAAGCCATTCAGGCCGGCCAAAAAATCACCATCTACGGCGACTACGATGCCGATGGAATGACCGCCACCGCGATCCTCCTGCGGTGTTTACGATTGCTAAAAGCAAACGTTGATTTTTACGTCCCGCATCGTGTCGACGAAGGTTACAGCCTCAACGCTGAAGCGCTACGCAAACTTGCCGCCCAAGGAACCCAATTAGTCATCACCGTCGACTGCGGTGTGGCGAGTATTGCTGAATCGCAAGTTGCCAAGGAACTAGGCCTTACGCTGGTCATCACCGATCATCACCAAATGGCCGACCGATTGCCCGACGCCGCTGCCATCGTCCATCCGGGGCTGCCTGACTCCGATTACCCGTTTACCGGACTCTGCGGGGCAGCAGTCGCGTTCAAATTGGCCTGGGCTATTTGCCAATGTGCCAGCGATGGTGATCGAGTGAACGGCCAGCTACGAACGTTTCTCCTTCAAGCCATCGGGCTCGCTGCCATCGGAACCGTTTGCGACGTCGTTCCCCTCATCGACGAAAACCGAATTCTCGTCCGCTATGGCCTCGATAGCCTCAAAGCCCAGCCAACGGTCGGACTTTCGGCCCTGATGCGAAAAACCGATCTCGACAAAAAAATTCGCCTCGAAGGCGAAGACATCGGCTTCACCCTTGGCCCTCGACTCAATGCGGCAGGGCGTATGGGACAAGCTGAAATCGCCATCGAGTTGCTCACCACCGATAGCGAAAAACGGGCAGATACCATTGCCCAATACATCGACGAGCTTAATGGTCAGCGGCAATCACTCGAACGAAGCATAAAACTTGCTGCCAATAAACAAGTCAAGGCTCTCGCCGACCTGGACGACTGTTCGGCTCTAGTGCTCACCGATCACAAATGGCACCCCGGTGTAATAGGCATCGTCGCCGGTCGACTGTCGGAAAAATACCACCGCCCGGTGATTCTCATCGCCGGTGACCCCCTCGGTGTGAAACCGGGGATTGGTTCCGCACGGAGTGTCCCCGGTTTTAACCTCCACGAAGCCCTTGCCGAATGTAGCCACTTGTTAGAAAGCCATGGCGGCCATGCCGCAGCCGCCGGTCTCAAAATCAAGCCCGAAAACGTCGATGCGTTTCGCCAGGCGTTTTGCCAAGTCGCTGAAGAGAAGCTAGGCCAAGAAGATCGCATCGCAGAACTCAACGTCGACGCCGAAGCTTCGTTGCAGATGCTCACCCGTCAAACAGTTGAGCAAATCGAAAGCCTCGCCCCTTTTGGCCATGGCAACAAGCGCCCCGTCCTTTGTGCCAGCGAGGTACGGCTTGCTGGCAAACCCAAGCGGATGGGCGCCACCGGCAGCCATCTTTCGATGACCTTCGATCAGCATGGCGTCAAAATGCGTGCGGTCGCCTTTGGCGGCGGCGACTGGGAAGAAGAGCTTCTACGCGTCGATGGTCCCATGTCGATCGCCTTTCGGCCTGTCATCAATCGCTATCGAGGCCGCGTTTCAGTAGAAATTCACCTCGACGACTGGCACGCTGACGCATAATCGTCGTGCTAGCACTTTCTCCTTGGCGCAATCGGCGTTTACAGGCAACGCCCCGAGACGTATCCTCCGCCATCCCGGAATCGATCGATCCCATTTAGGTAATAGGAATCCCGTCATGTCAGCCCAACGATTTCCCCTGGCAACCCTCGTTGTTCTACTAATTGCTCAGTTCACGTTAGCCAGCGAATTGCGGATCGAAACCGACGTTTACATTGGCGACGAGTCCGAACCAATTAGCCATACCGTCACGCTTTTTGATGCCGGCACTGTCTACGACTTCGTCGAGAAGCCTGCCCAAATCGCCGTTTTCAGACCCTCCACCTCCTCGCGACCAGGCCAGTTCATTCTGCTCGATCTTCAGTCGAAACAACGCACCGAAGTATCGACAAAAAAAATCGCCGGCCTAATGAAAAAGCTTACACGTTGGGCCAGCGAACAAGAAGATTCGCTACTAAAATTCTCGGCCAAACCGGTTTTCGAAACCACGTTTGATGAGGAGTCGGGTGAACTTAACCTCACCAGCGAAACTTGGAGCTACAAAGTCGCCACTGTCACAGCAGAAGATCGACAAACACTTGCTCGCTATCGAGAGTTCACCGACTGGTACACCCGCCTCAACACCATGATGCACGGGTCACCTCCTCCTGGCCCTCGGTTAAAGCTCAATGCCGCTTTGCAAGAGCACGGCGTGGTTCCGGTTGAAATCCATCGCACGGTCGCATCGCAAACCGAAGAAGTACGAGCGACCCACCTCTTCTCGTGGCGGCTCTCGCGCGAAGACCGCGCACGTCTCGAAGAAGCCCGACGTCATCTGGCCAACTTCGAAAAAGTCGACAACGAACAGTTCCTAGCCGTCCGAGTTGGCAAAGAAGTCTTCCGAGGCCAATCGCATTAGGTCGGTGTCGGCGGACAAACATTGAAGAGCCGCAAGCTGCTACATGGAGTTGTACGACAGGTACATAATATTGGATTTGAAGTAGACTCGCAGCTGTTTTCAGGTTCTTAACTGGGCAGTACGGTTCTCACTCGCCCTAGCCGATCACGTCGGCAAAGGCCTCTTCGAGTGCTGCCAAACCGGGTTTTCCTTTTTCGGCAGCCACTACCACGTTTACCTTGACTTCGCTGGTGCTGACCAACTCGACGTTAATGCCTGCCTGCGACAGTCCGCGGAACATCCGCAGTCCGACGCCCGTGTGGCTACGGATGCCGACACCGGTGACCGAAAGAATGGCAACGCCCGTCTGAGAATCGACCACACCCCCAATTTTTTCGGCAACCGACTTAGCAGCGCCTGCGGCCTTGTCGCTATCTTTTTGGGGCACGGTAAAGCTGAGATTTGCTTTGCCGTTGGCACCGATCCCTTGGACGATCATATCGACCACAATATTGGCAGCCGAAACCGCTTCGAACACATCGGCCGAAATGCCAGGGCTATCGGGAACCTCGGTCAGAGTGATTAACGACTGCGAGTCGTCGAGCCGCACCCCGTGGATGGTCAGGTCTTCCATTGATTGCAGTCGGTTCACGACCGCTACTGCATCGGTTTCTTTGGCTTTCTTGGCCGCGAGGAGCGAGTCTTCGAAGGTGACCCGCTCTTCGGGTGGTTTGCCAAGTTCAAACTCGCTGTGCACGGCACGCAAAGCAGCGAGCCCTTGTTCGCGGGCGACGAGACACGAGACTTTGATTTCGCTGGTGGTGATGGCTTCGATGTTGATCTCGGCTTCTGCCAAGGCCCGGAACATGCGGTCAGCGACTCCCGATTGGGTCGCCATCCCTAGGCCGACGACTGAAACTTTGGAAACATCGGCCGCGTGTGTCACTTTGGTGGCACCCACGGCAGAGGCAGCCGCGTTGACGGCTTCTAAGGCCCGATTGAGTTCGCTTTCTAAAACGGTAAAGGAGATATCGGCTTTGCCGTCTGTGCCGGCGGTTTGCAAAATCATGTCGACAGCCACGTTGACGCTTGCGAGCTTCTCGAAGATGGTCAAACTCACCCCCGGCTTGTCGGGAACGCCAAGGACGGTGATCCGGGCTTCTTCTTTGGTCAGGGCACAGCCGCTGACCGCCCGCTTTTCGGATTCGCCGATGGGGCCGATGATTGAACCAGGCTCGTCGGTGAAAACCCCGCTATTACGAACGTGAATGGGTACGTTGAACTTTTTTCCAAACTCGATTGAACGGCTATGCATCACTCCGGCACCCAAGCTGGCTAGTTCGAGCATCTCGTCGTGACTGACATTCGACATCTTGCGCGCTTCGGCGATGACACGCGGGTCGGTCGTAAATACACCGTCTACATCGGTGTAAATTTCGCACATATCCGCACCAAGAACGGCAGCCAAAGCGACGGCCGAGGTATCGCTGCCGCCGCGGCCAAGCGTGGTGATATTTAGGTCGTCGTCCACTCCTTGGAAACCGGCGGCGATAATGATATTGCCCTCGTCAAGCAGGTTGCGCATTCGATCGGTCGAGATCGATTGAATGCGAGCCTTGGTGTGGCTGGAATCGGTGCGGACACCAATTTGCCCGCCGGTGAGGCTCACGGCTTTGCCGCCAAGGTTGTGGATTGCCATTGCCATGAGTGCCACTGAAACTTGCTCACCCGTCGAGAGGAGCATGTCCATCTCACGAGCATGCGGGTCGTCGCAAACTTGATTGGCAAGATCGACCAGCATGTCGGTGTTTTTTCCCATTGCGCTGACGACCACCACCACTTGATGACCCAGTTGTTGGGCATGATAGGCACGCCGTGCTGCGGCACAAATTTTCTTAGCATCGGCAACGCTCGTGCCACCAAATTTTTGAACGATCAGGGACATTTTTGACTTTTAGATAAAGGAAAGGAAAGTAAGCTAAACACGACGGACACAACGTAAGAAGACTGCTACTACGTTGTGTTCGTTGTGTCGTTGTGGTTCACTCTTGTGAAATAAACCACTGCATAGCTTGCCAACCTGCGTCAAATGCCAGTTTCGATTTCGCTGCGTTGGAATCTCCGTAGGAAGTGAATTCGTCGGCTTCGATGCCGGTGCCGGCTATGATGATGGGTACATTGCCATGGGTGTGTGTCTTGGTGCTGAGAAACGTGGGGTGGTCGGGCGAGATCATGATGCGATATTCGCCCGAATTCTGTAGTGCTTCAACAAGTGGGGCGACTACCTGGCGGTCGATCTCTTCGATTGCCTTCACCTTGGCGGCGCAGTCTCCTTCGTGCGAGGCTTCGTCAGGAGCCTCCACATGGACACAAATCATGTCAACCTTGTTCAGAGCTTCGATTGCATAGCGACCTTTGGCGGCGTAGTCGGTGTCGGTGTAGCCTGTGGCACCGGGGACTTCGATTCTTTGCCAACCAATTAGCGAGGCTAGGCCACGTAGCAGGTCGACGGCCGTAATCATGGCCCCTTGGGGGCCATAGGCCTCGGCAAACGGCTGCAATTTGGGGGCTCGACCGATTCCCCAGAGCCAGACGTTGGTGGCTGGAAGTTTGCCAGCGGCAATGCGTTTTTTGTTGACGGGATGATCTTTGAAAATTTCGACCGAGGCTGCCATCAACTCGTTGAGTACATCGCTGCCTGGCCCGCGAGGAAAATCATCGAGTATCGATTGATCGGTAAGATCGTGCGGCGGTGTGGCGCGCATGTCCATGGTGAACGGGGCTGCTCGCTGGCCGCCTCGCCAGAGCAATAAATTGCGATAGCTGACGCCGGGCACAAACTCTAACCCATGGCCACCAAGCTCCTCTTGGGCCGCAGTCAAAAGTTCGGTTGCTTCTTCGGTCGAAATATGATCGGCGGTGAAATCTCGCATCGTTTGGTCTTCGACCGTCACTAGATTGCAACGTATGGCCCAATCTTCGTCGGCAAGTTGAATTCCCTGGGCCGCTGCTTCGATCGGTGCTCGGCCTGTAAAGTTTTCTATCGGGTCGTAGCCTAATAGGCTCATGTTGCCGACTTCGGAACCGGCGGGGAGTTGCTGGGGGGTGTGGCATGCGCTTGCGACTACGCCCCCAGATGCTAAAGCATCCATCGCCGGGGTTTGGGCTGCTTCGATTGGCGTTAGGCCATCGAGCTCTGCTTGCGGCTCGTCGGCGGCACCATCGGGTATAACGATCGCGTATTTCATGTTTTTAATAGCCGTTATGCTGCGCACAACAGGCGCCTCTAGTGTTATTTAGAAATCCCTAGTCTCGCACCCACATACAGACGGGGTTTGCTTTGACACAGGCGAGCTGTTCCATGTTCTCACAGGCTTTGCCTACCGCCCCCGCAGTTGTTTCGTGAGTCATGATGACCAGCGCTACTGGTTGGCCGTCGCCTGCTGGCTCGTGCTGTAGAACCGAAGCAATGGAAATGTCTTGTTCGCCCAGGGCCTTGGTGATTTGGGCGAGCACTCCAGGGCTGTCGTCGACCGTGACTCGTAAATAGAATCTGCCCCGAGCATTGGCATAGTCGGCTGGGGCAACGCGTGCTTGACGGTTCGACCATAGTTCGAGTGTGCGAAAAGTAATGCCGGTGCGTCCTACGGCGGTGTCGATAATGTCGGCTACCACCGCCGAGGCGGTTGGCATTTGCCCGGCTCCAGGGCCGTAGAATAACAACTGGCCCACTGCGTCGGCATCGACGCGAATCGCATTGTAGGGTCCACCCACTTCGGCCAGTGGGCGGCCCGATTTCACCAGCGTCGGCGAGACGTGGAGCTCGAGTCCTTCGTCCACCAGCTGGGCAACCGCGAGCAATTTGATTTTGTAACCCATCTCTTCGGCATAGCGAACGTCGGCGGTTTGTAGGGTGTCGATTCCCGTGCGAGGGATGTCGTCCCAATCAACTCGCGCACCAAACCCGAGATGGGCGAGGATCGCTAGCTTCTGGGCAGCGTCGGTGCCATCGACGTCCATGGCCGGATCGGCCTCGGCATAGCCAAGCCGTTGAGCCTCGGCCACCACCTCGTCGTAAGCCGAACCGTCCTCGTGCATTTTGCTGAGGATAAAATTACTTGTCCCGTTGAGAATGCCATGCAACGACTGAATCTGATTGGCCGACAAACATTGGCCGATATTGGCGATGATCGGAATCCCGCCCGCCACCGAGGCTTCGAAAGCAACACTTCGCCCAAGCTCGCGGGCACGGTCGAAAATCTCGGGGCCATGTTCGGCCACCAAAGCTTTGTTTGCGGTGACCACGTCTTTGCCACTTTCCAGCAGTTGCAGCATGATGGTGCGAGCTGGTTCCAGGCCGCCAATCAGCTGAGCAACGACTTCGATCTCAGGGTTATCGATCACCTCAGAAAGCTGGTCGGTGAGCACTCCTTTGGGCAGATCGCAGTCACGAGCCTTCGCGAGATCGCGGACAACCGCCTTTTCGAGCCAGAGCGTACGCCCCGCGTGTCGGGCAGTGCGATCGCCAAAATCGAGCAACAGGCGTGCGACGCCTGAACCGACGGTCCCCAGTCCGATAATAGCAACTTTGGTTTTTTCCATAGAAACACTCGCGAGCGGCTTGGCCTGCACCAATCTGCCCTACCTTATGCCGCTGTTTGTTAGTTGGCGAACTTGCTACTTTACTTGCCCCGATGCAGCAAAGTCAACGGGCAGAGCGGTTTGCGCCGCGGCCCTGGGGCATTAGAATTGACCGATTGGCCGTGCAACTGTGCGTTGAAACGCTGCTGACGAAACCTCTGCATCCCACCATCTGAATTCCGAAATTTCCCTATGCCCCGATACAATCCCGCCACTGTCGAACCCAAATGGCAAGCCTACTGGGACGAGCATCGCACCTTTGAATCACCTCGTTTGCCGAGTGGCGAAAAGATGTACGCCCTCGACATGTTCCCTTACCCCAGCGGCGATGGGCTGCATGTGGGGCATCCCGAGGGTTACACCGCCACCGATATCGTCAGCCGCGCTGCACGCATGCAGGGCAAATCGGTGATCCATCCGATGGGCTTTGACTCGTTTGGATTGCCCGCAGAGGAACATGCGATCAAAACGGGTGAGCATCCTCGCATCCAAACCGAACAGAATATCGACACGTTCCGTCGACAGTTGAAGATGTTGGGGTTTAGCTACGATTGGTCGCGGGAGCTGGCTACCACCGATGTGGAGTACTTCCGCTGGACCCAGTGGATTTTTCTGCAACTTTTCGATACGTGGTTCGACGACAAACAGCAAAAGGGACGGCCAATTAGTGAATTGCCGATTCCCGCAGATGTCGCTGCCGCAGGTGACGACGCCGTGCGAGACTTTCAAGACGATCACCGTCTGGCTTATCAAAGCAAAGCTCCCGTGAACTGGTGCCCGGCTCTTGGCACGGTTTTGGCGAACGAAGAAGTGATCGACGGCAAAAGCGAACGGGGTGGGCATCCTGTTGAGCGTCGACCCTTGCTTCAATGGATGTTGCGAATTACGGCCTATGCAAGCCGGCTCGAAGACGACCTTGATTCGCTCGATTGGCCAGAGGGTGTGAAATCGCTGCAGCGCAACTGGATTGGGCGCAGCACAGGAGCCGAAGTTGATTTTTGCCTGGCGTCGAAAGAATCGTCAGCACCCGATTGGCAGTCCACCCGTGCAAAAACGGGTTTCCCGCGTAAACCGGGTGACGATGTCCTTCGCGTTTACACCACACGGCCCGACACGCTCTATGGTGCCACTTATATGGTGATAGCGCCGGAGCATCCGTTTGTCGAGCGGCTGACCACGTCTGATAACTTTGAGGCTGTTAGAGCCTATTGCGATCAGGCCGCTGCAAAGAGCGATTTGGATCGAACAGAGCTGGCCAAAGAAAAGACCGGTGTTTTTACCGGTTCGTATGCGACCAATCCGGTCAACGGTGAGCAGGTGCCAATTTGGATTGCTGACTATGTGCTGATTAGCTATGGAACCGGGGCCATCATGGCGGTGCCAGCACACGATGATCGCGATTTTGAGTTTGCCAACCAGTTTAATATCCCGATCAAAGCGGTTGTCGATCCCGGCGAAGCGGTGTCGGCTGCCGATCGCGAGGAAGTCCTTGCTGGCAAGCAGGTTTTTTCTGCGGTAGGCACCGCCGTGAATTCGGAAGATTTTAACGGCCTCGTCACCGCCGAATTCAAAGAAAAAATCACCACGTCCCTAGCCGCTAGCGGCTTAGCCAAACAAGCCGTCAACTACAAGTTGCGAGACTGGTTGTTTTCTCGACAGAGATTTTGGGGCGAGCCGTTTCCGATTTTGCATGAGCTGGACGCCGCCGGAGAAAAGACTGGCCGCGTGCGGGCGGTCGACGCAAAAGACTTGCCCGTCAATTTGCCGCACTTAGACGATTTCAAACCACATGGTCGCCCCGAGCCGCCGCTTGATAAAGCACCGGAGGAGTGGCTGTACCCGGTTGTCGATGGGGTGCGTTACAAACGCGAGACCAACACGATGCCGCAATGGGCTGGTTCGTGCTGGTATTACTTGCGTTTTCTTGATCCTAAGAATAATGACGCGTTGATCAACCCAGAACTCGAAAAAGCCTGGATGCCGATCGACCTTTATGTGGGTGGCGCGGAGCATGCTGTGTTGCACTTGCTCTACGCACGTTTCTGGCACAAGGTGCTGTTTGATCGTGGCGTGATTAGCACCCCTGAGCCATTTCAAAAGTTAGTCAACCAGGGCATGATTCTCGGTGGAAATAACGAGAAGATGTCTAAAAGCCGTGGCAATGTGGTGAACCCTGACGATGTGGTCAAAGAATATGGTGCCGATTCGCTTCGGCTCTATGAAATGTTCATGGGGCCGCTGGAGCAGACGAAGCCTTGGAATATGGAGGGCGTGAATGGCGTTTTTGGTTTTTTAAACCGCGTCTGGCGAATGCTACTTGATGACAGTGCCGAGCAAATTTGCTTAAACCCTGCAGTCTGCGACGAGGCTCCCACCGACGAGCAAAATCGCATCTTGCACAAGACAATTAAGGCGGTGAGCGAAGACATTGCAAAGCTGTCGTTCAACACGGCGATTGCCCGCATGATGGAGTTCACCAACTTTTTCACCAAGCAAGACCGCCGACCGCGCTCGGTCATGGAACCGTTCGTCCTGCTCCTCTCGCCATTTGCACCACACATTGCTGAGGAACTCTGGCAAGAGCTAGGACATCCGAAAACATTGGCCTACGAAGCGTGGCCCACCTATGATGAATCGCTGATTGTAGAAACTGAGGTTGAGATTCCGGTACAAATTCGAGGTAAGGTCCGTGCAAAGATCACCATCCCTGCAGATGCCGACCAAGCGACCATCGAAGAAATTGCCCGTGCCAGTTCTCGTATTGCGGAGTTGATCGAGGGCAAGGAGATTGTCAAAACCATCGTAGTTCCAGGTCGCATGGTCAATTTCGTCACCAAAGGCTAATATCCAGGCTCAAGCGCTGCCCTACGGCAACCACCCCCCAAGATTTGAAAGGAAGAGAGACAGTGCATAATGTTATTGCGGTAGTTCTTGGGGGTGGACAGGGTGCGCGGTTGATGCCCCTTACTAAATATCGATCGAAGCCGGCGGTTCCGCTAGCTAGCAAATATCGCCTCATCGACATTCCTCTGTCGAACTGTATTAACAGCGGTTTGAAACGTATTTTTGTGCTAACCCAGTTTTTGTCGGTAAGCCTTCATCGGCATATTCGTGGAACCTATCGATTCGATAACTTTAGTGGTGGGTTCGTCGAAATTCTGGCTGCACAGCAAACGATGGCCGAAGGGACCGATTGGTACCAGGGGACGGCAGATGCCGTGCGCAAGAATCTCCGCTACCTGACACAATCTTACGTCGAGCAAATTGTCATTCTCTCTGGCGACCAACTTTATCGGATGGATTTTGCCCAGATGCTAGAGACCCACCGCAACTCGAACGCCGACATCACCATTGCGGCAAAACCTGTCCATGGCCACGAGGCCGAAGGCTTAGGGATCATGCAGGTGGACGATGCAGGGCAGGTCACCGGGTTTGTCGAAAAGCCGCAAACTGAGGAACAACTGAAATCTGTAAGAATGGATCCTGCTTGGATCGATAAACGTGGAGTTGAAAGTGGGGGCCGTGATTACCTAGCGAGCATGGGCATTTACGTTTTTAACCGCGAGGTACTTGCCCAAGCACTAGAAGAAACCGACCACCAGGACTTCGGCAAAGAAGTGTTCCCCGCGTCGATCAATAAGCGCAAGGTGCAAGTTCATTTGTTTGATGGCTATTGGGAAGACATCGGTACGATTCACTCGTTCTACGATGCCAACTTACAATTGGCGAGCCCAGACGCACCGTTTCAACTGGCAACCTCGAGATCTCCCATCTACTCGAGACCTCGCTATTTGCCGCCTACTCGGGTCGATGGCGCTTCGATCAAAGGCAGCTTGATAGCGGACGGTTGTGTGATTGAACCCGGTGCAAAAATCGAGAACAGTGTGATTGGGCTTCGCTGCCATATTGGCCGCGATGTGGTCATTCGCAACTCGATTATCATGGGTGCCGATTACTATGAATCGCCCAACGGCCAAGAGAAAAATGCTATCCCCACGGGAATCGGCGATGGGACCGTGATCGACGGGGCCATTGTGGACAAAAATTGCCGAGTCGGACCAGGCTCACAAATAATTAATTCGGATCGCATCAAAGAAAAAGTCGTCGACAAATATTGTTCGATTCAAGATGGGATTCTTGTCGTCGAGAAAGACGCCCAGCTTCCGCCCGGCTGGCACGTCTAGCAGTTCTAGCTCGTGAAATATAGGAAAAGCACTCCAGGAAATACCTACCTACCGTCTATTAATTGCTCAAGGCGGTTGGTGGCTCGGCTCGGCTATGGCATACTGGATGGTAGCTGTAGATGTTTTATGATGCCCCGCCAAGCGGTTTCATAGTAAATTAGAAAGATTGAGATAAAAACCGATGCGACTTGCAAACTCAAGTGTCCTTTGCCTTGCTCTGCTGTTCATCTTTTCAGCCTATTGCACCTGTGCACAGGCCGCTGACGAACAGCACATTTACCTCGACGAACCGATCGAGGAGCCAGAAGCAAAAATCGTGAAGCAAGACACCTCTCGGCAACAATACGAAGAGGGTACGGTTCGAATAGAACAGGGGATTGCACTCTTATCCAATGAAGAGGTCTTGAGTCACGGCAAATACATCGAATATTACCCTGATGGTCAAAAACATGCCGAAGGCACGTTTCAGCGAGGTGTCTATGTTGGCGAGTGGAGTTATTGGCACCGCAATGGGCAACTATGCAAAAAAACCACTTTCAAAGCAGGACGGCCACACGGACAGTGGGAGGTGTTTCACGCCGATGGCACTCTCGAATCGGTCAAACAATATCAAAACGGATTGCGACATGGCGAGTGGACTCGTTACTTTGCTGACGGCAAACAGCCTAGAGAGATTGTAAACTACGAAAATGGAAAGATGGAAGGCGAGCGTGTTGCCTATTATAGCGATGGTCAAATACGTCAAACGATCACATTTAAGAGCGGCCTTATGCATGGCAAGGTGACCAATTGGCGCGAATCGGGAGAAAAAATTTCGGAAGCAACTTTCGAGGAAGGGAAGCTCTCTGGCGAAGTGGCTCGGTTTAACGGGCCCTAAGGTTTTGAAATACCCCGTTGATACACGTGTCTTATTCCGCTTCACAAAGGCCGAACTTTCTTTCCTTGCATTCGGACGGTTCATCTCGTACTACTTTGGTACTTTCTAATGACCGATAAGAAAAAACAATCTGAATCTCCACCCCAACGCCAGCCCTCTGGGCGGAGTCCGATGAATTGGCTCATTTTGCTGATGCTCGGTTTTGCGACGGTGATGTTTATTACCTCTGCCTTCTATACTCAGCCACAGGTCTCGTACAGTCGGCTTTTGACGGAGGTCGATTCAGGAAACGTCGAGTCGGTAACCATCCTTGGCCAACAAGTCATGGGTGAATTTAGAAAAGAAATTTCTCTAGAAGTCGAATCAGACGACGAAACTTTCAAGAGTAAACAGGAGCCCATCAAGCGATTTGTTTGCACTCTCCCCCCGCAGGTTGGAGAAAATTGGCTGGCGGAGCTCGAAGCAAAAAAGGTTGAAATAAAAGCGGAAGAGCCGGCGGGAAGCGAAGACTTGTTTATGTTCATTTTGCTGGCCGGCTTGGTGCTACTGATCTTTTTCGGCTGGACAATGGTTCGCCGAACACGCGACCAGATGATGGGCGGTGGTATGCTCGGCGGAGTCACAAAGAGCCCTGCTCGACGCTATGAGGCGGACGACAAACGTGTGGTATTCGACGATGTCGCTGGGCTGGACGGCGTGAAAAAAGACCTGCAAGAGATAGTCCACTTTCTCAAAGACGCAGAAAAATTCCACCGCCTTGGTGCCCAGGTACCCAAGGGTGTTCTGCTAATGGGTCCGCCTGGGACGGGCAAGACTTTGCTCGCCAGGGCGATTGCTGGTGAGGCGGAGGTGCCTTTCTTCGCGATTAACGGTTCGGAGTTTATTCAACTCTTTGTCGGCGTTGGTGCGGGGCGTGTTCGCGATATGTTCAAAACGGCACAAGAAAACTCGCCGTCCATCCTGTTTATCGACGAGATTGACGCTGTGGGGCGCCAACGAGGTGCTGGATTAGGCGGCGGGCATGACGAGCGCGAACAGACACTTAATCAGATCCTGAGCGAAATGGATGGGTTCAGCCCAGGGTCGACGGTGATCGTTCTCGCGGCAACCAATCGTCCAGATGTTCTCGATCCGGCCTTGCTTCGACCGGGACGCTTTGACCGACATATTACCGTCGATCTTCCTTCGATAAAAGCTCGCCGCGAACTGCTCGAATTACACAGCCGCGAGGTACCGATCACCGAGAATGTTGATTTTGAAAAACTTGCCCGGGGGACGGTTGGGCTTACGGGAGCCGATATTCGCAATCTAGTGAACGAGGCAGCTCTGTGGGCAACACGGCAAGACAAAGACAAAGTCGACATGGACGACTTTGAGCATGCTCGTGATCGAGTTTTGATGGGTGCGAAACGCGAGGAAGTGCTCACGGAGAAAGAGAAGGAAATTACCGCTTACCACGAAGCTGGACATGCTGTTCTTGCTTGGCTTATTCCTCTGAGCGATCGGGTTCACAAGGTCACCATCATTCCACGCGGCCGGGCGCTGGGCGTCACTCAGTTGGTTCCCGATGAAGATCGTCACAACATGGGTGAGGGTGAAATGCTCGCCCGCCTAGCAATGATGTTCGGTGGGCGGACGGCTGAGAAAATGCAGTTCGACGAATACAGCGCAGGAGCAGAAAACGATCTCAAGCAGGCGACCTCGCTGGCCCGTCGCATGGTCACACGTTGGGGCATGAGCGAACGGCTAGGGCCGGTAGCCTTTGTGAATGGCGATGAGCAACCCTTCCTAGGCCGCGAATTGGCTCACGAACACCGTACTTTTAGCGAACATACGGCGCAGGTCATCGACGAAGAGATCTCGCGAATGTTGCGATCAGCCGCCGATCAGGCTGAGCAAATTCTTACTGAGCATCGCGATAAAATGGAGACCTTGTCGCGGGCACTTCTCGATCGTGAAGTGCTCGACTACGACGAAATTGAAGAACTTATTGGGCCTTCGATACATCCGGCAGAAAAATCCACAGGCAGCTCAGCCGTCGAAGCCGCCACTACTCGTGCCGATAGATCCCGAACGTCTCACTAAACGACGACTGATTTCATTCCGAGGTGCTCCTTGTGGCTGCTAGTAAATCTGAATCTCTTGTACACGCGGTTTATTTCACGCTCAAAGATCGTTCTGACGGGGCTAAGGATAGGCTGGTTGCCGCGTGCTACGAGTACTTGAACGATCATCCTGGCACGGTCCATTTCAGTGCCGGACGGCGTGCCGAAGCCTATCAGCGCGCTGTCAACGACACTCAGTATGATGTGGGACTCATTCTGACCTTTGCTACCGTAGCTGACCACGATCGCTATCAAGATTCTGAGCGTCATAAAAAGTTCATCAGCGAACAGTCTGACAGCTGGGCAGAAGTGCGTGTTTTCGATACGTCTGGTTAGTGCAACCCAGTCGGCAGGCCCTTGCCCCCTGCAAACGGCGTGAAATCGCTGTTTTCATAGCGATTTCTTGCGTTGAGTATAATAGAAGGCGTCGTTTGCAATCCCCTCCTGCAGTTGCCTTGCGAGATTCTCAACGGAACACTTTCGATGGACAGTTGTCGGACATTTCAGCCTGAGCATTTTATCAACCGTGAGTTGAGTTGGTTGGAATTTAATGCGCGCGTTTTAGAAGAGGCGCAAGATTCGTCCAACCCGTTGCTCGATCGCGTAAACTTTCTCTCGATTTTTAGTTCAAACCTTGATGAATTCTTTATGGTGAGGGTGGCCGGGTTACGCGAGCAGGCGTTTGGCGGTGTTGCTGCACAGGATGTTGCTGCCGATGGCTTTCGATCGCTCACGCAGTTAGTGAAGATTTCTCAGCGCACGCAACAATTGGTCGACGAGCAATATCGCTGCTTTAACGACGACATCTTGCCTGCTCTTGCCAAAGAAGAGATACACATTCTTGGCGAACAGAATTTAAGTAAAAAGCAGCGAAAGATTGTCAGCGAGTTCTTCCGTCAACGTGCATTTCCGATTCTTACCCCGATGGCGATCGATCCAAGCCATCCGAGTCCGCGATTCCATAATCGAGGCCTCTATTTAGTCGCCCTCTTGCATCGAACCAGTGGGCTCGGGCCCGCAGATCTTTTTGCGGTGGTTCAACTCCCGCAAGTGCTGCCTCGTTTTGTACACATCGGAGAACCTGGCGAGCACATTTTCATCCCATTGGAAGACATTTTGGCGTTGAAACTCCCTGAGCTGTTTGGCGGCTACGAGATCGCCCATCATGCGACGTTTCGAATCACACGTGACATGGACGTCGATTTACTAGAACAAGAATCAGATGACATGTTGCAAGCGATCGAAACTCGATTACGCGCACGGCAACACTCCGAGGCGGTTCGGCTTGAAGTGCAACCCGACATGGGGCGCGACCTCCTGGCAATGCTCGTCCACGAGGAACACATCCACAACAAGCTTAGTGTCGATGGCGAGACCTATAACGAGGTGTACCCCATCAATGGCATGCTCGACATGACGAGCCTACGGGAGTTCGCGAGTTTAGAGGGAAAGGACGCGTTGCACGAATCACCGTTCCGCCCTCGCCAACCTCTGGGTTTGCGCACCAAGGACGATATCTTTTCGGAGATTGTTGATCGTGATATCTTGCTGCACCATCCGTTTGATTCGTTTGACCCGGTTGTCCAATTTATTGAATCGGCCGCCGCAGACCCACATGTACTTGCGATTAAGCAGACGCTCTACCGTACCAGTGGCGATAGCCCGATTATCCGTGCCTTAATTCAAGCTGCAGAAAACGGCAAGCATGTGACCGCCTTAGTCGAATTGAAGGCGCGGTTTGATGAAGCCAACAATATTGTTTGGGCCCGGCAGATGGAGCGTGCTGGGGTGCATGTTGTTTATGGCTTCATGGATCTGAAGACGCATTGCAAACTTGCAATGGTCGTTCGACAAGAAGGGAAAAAAGTACGGCGGTACGTCCACTTGGGCACGGGCAATTACAACCCGACCACCGCAAAACTCTACACCGACATGGGCCTTTTCACCGCTAATAAAGTGATGGCTGACGACGCCACGGCGCTGTTCAATTTTCTAACAGGTTACTCTCAAGGTCACGAGTGGAAAAAACTTGTCGTCGCTCCTCAAGACATGCAACGACGCACTATCAAACTCATAAATCAACAGGCAGAACGTGCACAGCAGGGTAAAAAATCGAGAATCGTTGCCAAGCTCAATGCGCTCGTCGACCGTGAAACGATCGAATCGCTCTATCTGGCAAGCCAGACCGGTGTGCCTATCGATCTGGTAGTCCGTGGAGTCTGTTGTCTGCGCCCTGGACTCGAAGGCATCTCAGAGAACATACGGGTTCGCAGCATCGTCGATCGATTTCTCGAGCACAGTCGAATCTTTGTGTTCGGCGAAGGTTCCAAGAGGCAGGTCTACCTGTCGAGCGCCGATTGGATGCCCCGTAATTTTGAACGTCGCGTCGAGGTGATGTTCCCTATCGAAGCGCCCGAACTGCAACATCGCATCTGCGAAGAGATATTGCCCGTTTATCTCAACGACAATTCTCGGGCACGAATGTTAATGCCGGACGGCACCTACCAACGTCCCCAGGCGAAGCAAGGTAAAAAAGATCAACGTTCGCAACGCGATCTCCTAGCTGCAGCAAATGGCGGTAAAAATCAAAAAAACCGATCAGATGGGGATAAAGAAAAATCAGATTGAAATTTCTATATCTGACCGCATCCTTTAAGGCGTCAAAAAAATCGCCAAGCCCAGCCGACGGTCTTGTGGGCATCCGTGGCCCCATAGCCCTTCCATTAGCGACTTGCATCCCGCACCGGGTGACAACGGACGGGTAAAAATAGGCTATTTGTTTTGCCGGCTAGGCATGGCGTCTTAGTTTGTCATTTCAGTTTTTTGATTAATCGGCCAGCTGATCGAACAGCTTTCGAAACTCTGGCATGTGTTCGCCAATGTGTTCGCTCCAACGACGGGGCTGCCAAATTTCAACGCAAACGGCTGCCCCTACGACCATCAGGTTTTCTCCAGGCTCAACTTCAAGGAAGTCGCGAAAACTATCGGGTATGCCGATGCGTCCACGTCCAGCGATCGGTACCGTGCGATGACGGGTGGACAATAACCGCCCCAGCATCTGCACCTGATCGAGCCGCCCAGCTAACCGACCGCTACGGATCTTGCTACTGACCAAGTCCATGCCGTCTGCTAGGTAGGATTCCCACCGCTGGGAATTCCAAACGCTGAGACATCCAGGGCGTTCTTTTGCTAGCACGCACTGTCCGGCTTCATCAGCTAGCGTGGCTACCCATTCCACCGGCAACGAGAGTCGATGCCGTTCGTCGAGTGAGCGGGCCCACTCGCCGAGGTACAGGTCGTTGTCTAGCTTTTCGCCGTCTGCCATTCAGTTTTCTTCGGGCCGGTAGGCCAATCGATGCGTGTACTCCCTCCGTGGCGAGTGTAGGTAATAGGGTGAGATTCCCGCAATAAAAGATAAACTAATATCAAAATGGGCGAGAAACCCACTAATAACGAGATTCTATCGACTGCCGTCAGGAACGCAAGTACCTGACGCATTTCCCGAGAAAACAGGGCTTTGAACACCTGTTGACTTCGAAAAAACGACTCCTTTTAGAAGCTTACAGCCCACAATCGATGTGGCGTTCGATTGCCATTTTTCCTATTGATAGGCCCCCGAAATCAACTGCTGCTCAATCAAACAATAGATTTGCCCCCTTGGACCCCTATCAACCATGCACGATCGCGTAGTAGTCACAGGAATCGGCATGGTCACAGCGGTCGGTAACGACCGTGAATCGACCTGGAAAGCCGTCTGCGAGGGTCGCAGTGGCGTCCGTCGTCTCACCGGAGTCGGGGGTCTGCCCGACGCGGTGATGCTAGGAGCTACTGTTAGCAATCCAGCCACCAGTAGTCGGCAGGCAAGAGATTTGCCAATCGCGTTGCAAGCGGCGGGCGAGGCGATTGACGATAGCCAGATTTCTAACTTTGCAATTCAGCCTTCTCGAATTGGCAGTTCGATTGCAGCCGTGATGGGAGAGACGCCAGGCTGTCATGCGCTGAGGACGGGCGAAAACACGACCAATTCGTCGCAGGGGTGGGCCGAGCGTTTAATGCCCAACACCCTCTGCTCCAACGTCGCCACGCATTTTCGACTTTATGGCCCGCGGCTTTGCAATTCAACGGCCTGTTCGTCTGGGGCTATCTCCACCTTGCAAGCGGTTCGCGCAATCCAATCCGACCAATGCGATATGGTTCTCGCAGGTGCCGTGCAGACTATTCATCCGGTGTTGGCTGCCGGATTTCAGAACATGCGAGTGCTAGCCGATCACGAAGACCCGAAGCAGGCTTGCAGGCCGTTTGATGTGAATCGATCGGGCTTTGTCATGGGTGAAGGCGCAGCCATGCTGATGTTAGAACGCATGAGCCATGCGGTCGCACGACGTGCTCCGATCTACGCTGAAATCGTAGGGGGGCGACTGTGCAGCGATGCTCATCATGTGACAGATCTTAACACGGATAGCGGAGCACTCAGTCGACTCATTAAAGATACACTGCGAACGGCCAAGTTGGTGCCTTCGGATATTTCTTACATCAACGCCCACGGGACAGGCACTTTGCAGAACGATGTGGTAGAAACGCGCGGCATTCGTAGATCGTTTGGCCGGGCAGCGGATGCGATTTGCATGAGTTCGACGAAATCGGTTTTGGGGCATCTGGTCAACGCAGCAGGTGCCGTCGAATTGGCGATCTCGATTTTGGCGTTACGAGATGGTTTTGCTCCCCCTACGGTCAATTTGACCGATCCCGACCCCGAGTGCGATCTCGATTGCATTCCATTTGTCGGACGTCAAGAAAAATTTGAACACGCTTTGAAGCTATCGATCGCGTTCGGCGGTCACTTGGCAGCGATAGCCATTCGGCGTTGGAGCGACGTCGGGGAGCGACAAGGGGCTCTGCCCACGCGAGTTGCGGCCTAGGCCTCCGCACGGCTGGATTGCCATGTTGGGTGCCACTGTCTGGCTTGCCCAGCAGTGCGAAGCGGGTGTCAG
The DNA here is from genome assembly GCA_029259945.1 of Planctomycetota bacterium. Lineage (GTDB taxonomy): Bacteria > Planctomycetota > Planctomycetia > Pirellulales > Lacipirellulaceae > Bythopirellula. The sequence continues at coordinate 208,062 of JAJDEF010000022.1, read as the reverse complement.
GATTCCACTGCTGGGCAAGCCAGACAGTGGCACCCCCCAATTCAACTGTGTCGGTCCACTAGCCACATTTTTGCTGTGTTTCTAAATCGTGCAAAATTCATTCGCCAAGGGTTTTCTTTGTTCGCAAGATATGATGATAGTGCTGGGCAAATCGATGGGCCTCGTCACGCACATATTGAAGTAGGCGTAGCGCGTAAGCATGTCGACTTAACCGCAACGGCTCGTCTTGGCCGTTGACGTAGATGAGCTCTTCGCGTTTGGCTAATGCGAGGACCAGGGGCGGCTCGATCGAAAGAGCTTCAAACGCTTTGACAGCTCGGCTCAACTGCCCTTTGCCACCATCGATGAGCAAAATGTCAGGGAACATGTCGCCTTCGTCCCGCAAACCGGCAAACCGCCGGGATACAACTTCTTGCATGCTGGCATAATCGTCGATCCCCTCGACTTCGCGGATTCGATAGCGGCGATAGCCGGGTTTGAATGGCAGACCATCGATAAACTGGACGAGACTTGCCACCGTTTCGTCACCGCCAAGATGAGCGATATCCATTCCCTCGATAGTACGCGGCGTATTCTTCAATTTCAAAACCTTTTGCAACCCGCCCAACCCCTTCTTGGGGTCCATATAAAAGACTTCGGGCTGTTCGTGTTTTTCTAAATCACCACGCTCGTTGAGCGACTCGAGCATGTGTAGTTCATCGCGAAGCCGGGCAGCTTGCTCATAGCGTTGATTCGAGGCAGCCTCTTGCATTTCGGTACGCATTTCTTTGAGCAACGGCTTGCGTTTGCCTTCGAGAAACTTTTTAAGGCGAGCGATATCTTTTCGGTAATCTTGTTTCGAGATACGCAGATTGCAGGGTGCCGTGCATTGCTTGATCGAGGCTAACAGGCAGGGGCGGAACCACCGCCAGCGCTCGTCATCTTCGGCGATATCAAGCGAGCACGTGCGAAATTGAAACACCCGCTGCAGCACCTGTAACGCACCACGCAGGCTGTTGATTGAAGTAAACGGGCCGTAGAGTTTCACGCCGGACGATCGGGGTTCGCGGGTGATCTCGATACGAGGGAAATCTTCGTGTGTGGTAATTTGCAGATAAGGAAAGCTTTTGTCATCGCGGAGTTCGCGGTTGTACTTGGGCTGAATATCTTTGATCAGCCGCGATTCCATCAGCAGCGCATCGACCTCGCTTTCTGCATCGAGGTAGTCGACGTCGTAGGCTTCGCGTACTAGTCGAGTCGTCCGTTGATCTTCGGCGGCGGCTTTAAGGAAATAGCTACCGACGCGGGCACGCAGACTTTTCGCCTTGCCCACATAGATCACCCGCCCCGCTTGGTCTTGGAAAAGATAAACGCCCGGAGTTTGGGGGAATTTTGCACGGACTTTTTCGCCGGCACGCAAAAAAAACTCAGCCTGCGTTTTGGGTGGTGTTGTGTCGGCCGGTTCAGATTTTTCCGAAGGATCGATTTCAGGAGTCTCGTCAGAAGATGACATAGCAACTGAAATGGTAGACCGCCTAGGACGTGACGGCTAGTCCGTGGAGTGTTTTCTCGCAGAGGCGCGGAGACGGCAGAGTTCACACGGCTCTTCTGCGTTTCAGCAAAAGCAGAACTCCACAAGTTCCTAGAAGGACAGTGGTTGCTGGTTCGGGGATGATTGCGCCTTCGACGACGAAATGGTGATTCTCGAAGTCCCCTATTTCGTGAAGATTAAACCAGCCTGTGTCTGGAACGTTTATTTCCCACCCTATGTACGATGGGGAATTAATATCTAAGCCATTCTCTAATACCGCTCCTCGTCCAGAAGTTTCAAACAAGCCGCTTCCAAAAACTACTGCGTACCAGCCTGTTTGAAGAGTTAGCGAGAGGTTGCCGAAAACCTCGTCCGAAGAGTCAGGGATAATTAACTGGGCAACACCAAGTACGTCTGAACTTGATAGATCGGCGGTATCTGGGAAATCGGCCTCGTCGGAAAGGCTTACTACGGCGCCAAAAAAAGTTGCCCCACCCTGTTCCGCCACAAAGTGTCCTCCGATTCTTGTCGTCTTAGTTGCTTGGTCAATTTGAAATCGGGCTCCTGCAAAAACGAAGTTATTTGCATTAATGCTTGAAATCGTTTGGGATGATAATTCGGCCATTGTTATCCCAGTTAGCCCAAGCGAGCCGCTTTCGTAAATGATTTCCGCAGAGGTAATGTACGGAAAACAGCCCATCGCCAACAATAAAAAAGTCCCTGCTTTTATTTGGTACATTTTGCTCGATCCTTCGAGGTTTACTTGACTACTAGAGGCCTAAGGGCACCTACTTGACGCAGTATACGCCCCCCCCCTTAGACTGCGGCAATAGCAATCGTGAGCGTGAATAATGCGTGCTTAGAATCCAGCTAATTAGGGGGAGAAGACATGAGACGTTTTGCAGAAAGAACGGGCCGAAAACTGAGATACGAATCGCTTGAAGATCGCCGGATGCTGGCAAGGCAAAGTTCACACGGCTCTTCGGCGTTTCAGCAAAAGCAGAACTCCGCAAGTTCCTAGAAGTACAATAGTTGCCGGTTCGGGGATGACTGTGCCTTCGACGACGAAACGATGGTTGCGAAAGTTTGGGCTCATATTTGCCCAACCACCGATGATTTGTTGCGCTTGGATGTAGCTGGGTATGCCTATGTCAGTATTATTACGAACTGCCCCCCCTCCAAGGGCGGCACCAAACATGCTTCCACCAAAAACCACTGCATACCATCCTGGACTTAGAAATAGGTCTAATTCCCCAAAAACCTCGTTGGACTCTAATGGCAAATCGATTTTCGTGCCGCCTAGCAAGTCGAAAGTTGAGAGGTCGAAGGAGTCGGGTAAATCAGATTCGCCGGTCAAAGCAATAATCGCACCGAATATCGAGTCTCCCTCACCAAAACCAACAAAGTGACCGCCAACACGGGTTGTATTTGCAGGTTGTAGTATTTCAAATCTTGCGCCTAGGAAGACACTCAAGTTCACATTGGAGCCGGGGACGGTCTGGTCGAAAAGTTGTTGAGCAGAAACTCCAGTGGTTCCTAAATGGCCGCTCTCGTAAATTGTGGCTGCATCTGAGCTTGAGGCGAAAATGGTGTTTATCAGGACGATGCCAGCGATCTTGCCAATTCTGTGCACAGCTTTCATCAGTATTCCCTTACCAAAAGAGTGATTGGACACAAGTAATAATGACATGCCAGAACACCCCATTGTTAAGGCTTGTTTTTTTGTTACCAAGGTGGACAATAAGGGGTTCTACTTCGTTGGGTCAACAGTGATCCGCTACGAATTGCTGCGGCCTGAGTTCAATAGATGCATTGCAGAAGAAAAGGTGGAGAGCATGTTCGGCCTGTTCAAGCGACCAGTGAAAAAAAGCCGGATTACTCAGGAATCGCGTTTACTGCGGCTGGAGGCACTCGAAGATCGCCGTATGCTAGCTCCTTTCTCGGTAGACAACATACTTGACTCAAGCACCGGATCTTTGAGATGGGCAATCGATGAGGCTAATATTAGCCCAGGCCTTGACACTATTACGTTCAATCTCAATGCGTCCGATATGGCGCAAGGTATCGAAATAATCAATGGCCCGTTGTTAATCACCGATGATGTTCAAATTGCAGGCCCCTCGCCTACGAATCAAGTCAAGGTTTTTGGTGGAGTCGGCGCGACACGTGGCTTTGACTTCAAAATCCAGGTTGGTACTGCCAATCCGTCGCAAATCAGTAATCTGAAAATTTCTGGCTTTGCCCAAGAAGCAATCCATGTCGAGAGACTGCAGTCATCTGATTCGTTACTCATTTCAAATAACACGATCGAGTCCAGCGGAGATGGGATCGAAATCAATCCTAATGGCACCGTCGTTCGGATTTTGATCGAAGACAACACCTACAGAACAATACCAGCCATGGGATCTACGCCCATAATGGTGGGATTGCCGATACATTTTTGGACATCGTTGATAATACCATCATCGGTAATAGTGTCGCAGGCATTTTGTATGACACATTTGATGCGCCTGTCGACATTCGAGGTAATCGAATAGGAATCACTGATTCGGAGATCGCAGCCCCCAACGGCAAGGGCATCTGGCTGCTCTCATCGAGTTCTACACTTCCCTCTAACATTTCTGCGTTAAATACGATTTCTGCAAACACGGACTTCGGAATACTTTTGCAAGCGAGCCAGTTTCCGTCGTTGATAATTAGTAGTAACAATATCGGGTCAAATTCTGCTGGGGGTCTCATAGATGCTCTCGGTAATGAGGTTGGAATATCCGCTCAACTCGGCTCCACCTTTAGCTCTATCAGTAACAATCTGATATCGAGCAACACAGAAGGCATTACCCTATTTAAGAATGATGGAGGAGTAATCGTTGGGAATTTTGTCGTACTCAGCAAAGGTGACGGCATCCGGATAGGCGAACTTTCGGACGACGTAATTGTGAGTGGGAACTTTATTGGGACAGACACGATTGAGACGCCTTTAGGCAATGGCGGCAGTGGAATTTCTGTCGCCTCTAATGCCGGAGCGGGGAATGCATTTCTTTCAAATATCTTTTCCTCAAATGAAGGCTTGGCGATTGATTTGGGCCAGGACGGCCATACTCCTAACGACAGTAACGACGGTGACTCTGGGCCAAATGGACTTCTGAACTTCCCAACCATAGCTGAGCAAGGGATCACGTTCAGCGCGGGAATCTGGTCGATCCCATTTGACGTGGATGTCGATGCACCCGGCAACTATAAGTTTACCCTATATCGTTTTGAGACTACAGCCGATGGTAGCGGGAAATTTATACCGGCTCAAGAGAAAGACATAACTATTAGCACGGTGGGTGCAGGGAATGATTTCAGTGATACCATCGATGTTTCAGATACAATAATTTTCGATGGCGAGCAGGTTGTGGCTATTCTCACGGGATTGCTTGACAACGGTGGCCTACCTACGGCGAATACTGGCAATTCATCTGAGTTTTCCACACCTGTTACCGTTGGTACAGGAGCAAGCACCCCACCGATAGTTAGCGATGTGATATTAAGTGGTTCCTCTTGGACTGGTGCGATACCTTATTCCTTCAGTTCGATTGTCGCCGCAGGTGAGCAGTTCAAGCCGATCTTTACTTCGGGCGCCGATACGCTTCAGATTCAGTTCAGCGAGAATGTTACGTTTGAAAACAATGGCAACGAACTAGAATTGAAGGGAAAGGACGATGCGGTCGTCGGATTTTCCAGCTTCTCCTACAACCCGTTTACGTTCACTGCAACCTGGACGTTTGCAGCCGAACTAGCCTCAGATAAATACGCCATCCATTTGAACGACTTAACGATCACAGACGCCAGTGGGAATCGACTCGATGGCGATTGGACGAACGATGACAACGGCAGCAGCTTAGTTAATACACCTGACGATATTACCGATGATGTTGCGCAAACATTTACTGTGGGAGATGGTACCCAAGGCAGCAGCAACAATGAATTCCGTTTTCATTTTGCTTACCTACCGGGCGACTATGACGGCAATGGCGTGGTCGAACATGGTAGTGAAGCGGCGGCAGGAGATGGTAACGGCGACGGCGTGATCGATGGTAGCGACACCAATCTCGGGACAGATGGCAACATGCTGCCCTTACGCGGCATCGGCGGCGCCGATTTTGGTTCGACCACGCTTGGCATCGTTGAAGATGAGATTGTCAATGGTTTTGATCTGACAGTCTGGGAACAAGGTTTTGGGACGGGCGGGTCGGGGGTCGCAGGGGATGCGAATGGAGATGGCAATGTCGATGGTGCAGATCTTCTGTTTTGGCAACTTGAATTCGGTTCGTTTAGTGCTTGGTACGAAGGACCGATCAATCCTGGAGTCGGCGGCTCGATCGCACAGATTTTGGCAGGCATGGCCCCGCAAATCACCGACTTGATTATCAGCGGTTCCTTATCGCAACACGCTGCCTTCGCCTTCTCGACCGTCGATGGTTCAGGCGCCCAAATTGCGACGGTGCCTGTGGGCGCAGCCGATACGATTTCGATTACATTTAGTGAGTTGGTGAATATTTCGGCGGGTGACCTGACGCTCATTGGTTTACAGACCGGCAATATCCCAGTGCTCGCAGAATTCGCGTATGACTCGTTGACGATGACAGCGACTTGGCGATTTGAAAGTTGGTCGTTGGGCGATCAGTATCTGATTTCGGTGAGAGATTCAGTCACCGACCTAGAAGGAAACCTGCTCGACGGCGAGTGGGTCAATCCCCAGAGCATTACCACAACGAATGCACTGGTCAGCACTTTTCCGTCGGGCGATGGCACCGCGGGAGGTCATTTTAACTTTATTGCGACGTTATTGCCGGGCGATGCAAACTTGGACAATGTCGTAGATAATGCAGACTTCCTGATTTGGAATTCGAATCTGTTTAATGGGATAAATAAACTTTTCACTGACGCAGATTATAATGGAGATGGTTTAGTTACGATAACGGATTTAAATATTTTCAGTTCCAACTACCTCACCAATTTCCAAAGCATCAGCATCTTAGCCGACATTAATGGCGACTTTATCGTCGATACCGCAGATACCGCTGTTATTGACGCCAACTTCGGGATGACCGGCGCAACCTATGCCGATGGCGATCTCAACGGCGACGGGGTCGTTAGCATTGAAGATCTTGATCTCGCCTTCTTGCAGTTTGGGCTGGGGCTTGATCTGGTTGCGTAAATATACTGACTCACAGAAGATGCCACCCTAACCGATTCCGGCCAGGATGGCCGGGCTATGGACCTAAGATCGCTCTATACGCCGGCGAAGGTTCGCATGTCGGCTTCGATTTGGTCGAGTCGGGCGGCGAGTTTTTCTTTGGCGAGATCAAGGTTGGCTAACTGTTCGGGTGGCTCGTAGGTGAACATATAGAGTTTGATCTTTGGCTCGGTGCCGCTGGGTCGGATGGCGATGTAGTTGCCGGTTTCCGCAAGATCGAGAATGACAATGTCGCCGCGCGGCCCTTCGAGAGGTTGCGAGGTGCCGTCGGCTTGCGAGACGGTTTGAGATAAATAGTCGCGAGACTGGCGGACGCGGATGCCGGCCAGTTCGTTGGGTGGCGAGTCGCGGAATTGTTGCATGAGCTGCTTCATCCGTGACATTCCCTCGCTGCCAGGCATTTGCACCGAGACCGTTCGTTCTAAATGAACCCCGTGTTGCCACGAAAGTGAATCTAGTTTTTCGTGCAACGTTTGCCCGTCGGCTTTTAGCTTTGCGGCAAGTTCGCAGAGCAAGAGTGCGGCAGCGGCACCATCTTTGTCGCGAACGTGTTGCCCGGTCAAATAGCCGTGAGATTCTTCGGTGCCGAAAAGGAATTGGTCTGGGCCTTTTTCGTCCATCACGCCGGCAATCCACTTGAAACCGACGAGCAGGTCGCCGTAGGTGCGCACGCCGTAGCTATCGGCGATACGGCAGATCAACTGGGTGGTGACTAGGGTGAGTACGACATATTGATCGGACGTTAGGCCGCCTTGCTGTTGTCGTGTTTCCAAAACATAATCGGTGAGCAACGCGCCGATTTGGTTTCCCGTTAAGGTTTCCCACTTGGCTCCAGATGCTGAAGTAAGCGGAGCAGCACAGCCGATGCGGTCGCAGTCGGGGTCGCTGGCCATGACTAGGTCGGCACCCTTCTGCTGAGCCTCTTCGATTAGTGCCTCGAAGACTTCCGGGTTTTCGGGATTCGAGACATGCCCGGGGACATTGGGGAAATCGCCATCGGGCTCGGCTTGCGGGCCGAATAGCTCAACTTGGGTAAATCCTGTTTTCTCGAGTACTGGACAGATGGCCGTTGCTCCGACTCCATGCAAAGGCGAGTAAATCACATGCAGGTCACGCGGCCCTGGCGTTGCTAGCTTGGCAACCGCCTCGACAAATGCGAGGTCGACCTCCTCTTGGCATCGAACGATTTTCCTCTCAGCAACCGCTGTGTCGAAAGATGCACGTGCGATATTCTCTACCTTCATCACACGGTCGATGACTCCTTGATCGTGGGGCGGGAGGAGCTGGCCACCGGTTGACCAATAAGCTTTGACGGCATTGTCGCTGGGAGGATTGTGGCTGGCAGTCACCATAATTCCGCAGGAGCAGTTCTTATATCGCACGGTAAACGAAAGCTCTGGCGTACTTCGATGACCTTGCAAGAAGTAGACTTTGAATCCTGTGGCAACCATGACCTCAGCGCAAAGGCGGGCGAAATGTTCGGAGCGGTGTCGGGTGTCGTAAGCAATGGCACACGACAACTCGCCCTCAGCGTGTGCTTTGACATAGTCGGCCAGACCCTGAGCACTCTCGCCGATGGTGCGGTCGTTGATCGCGTTGCTGCCGATTGGATACATCCGGCCACGCCGACCGCCGGTACCGAAGGGGATGATCGTCCAAAAGGCATCGTCAAGTTCTTGCCACTTTGCGGCTTCGATATGCGTAGCGACTTCTGGGGCATACTGGGCATATCGAGGTTGGGTAAGCCAAGCTTGAATGTTTTCGGCGGCGGATGGCGTGATTTCTCCGTCGGTGGCTGCTTGTTCGACTTGGTTGAGGAGATCGTCGTGTGACATCGGAACCTTTTTTAGAAGTGGCGACTAGAATAACGATGGGTGGGCAATTTGACACGGTGAATCGAGCCTATTTCTGGTAGTCAAATTAACATGAAAGACGGTATGCTATCTAGGGTCGTGCCGAATGATTTCAGGCCATGATTTTTAGAGTGCCATGCAATATCGATGGATCCTACTGACGCCTGTATTTTTTCTTGCAATGCTCCCTCCTGCAATTGGCAAAGAGGGTTCCTCGCCGAGGGCAAGACCGCCAGCGTGGACGCAGGATGTTCGCGAGGCATTTTTTGACGACGCCCGCGAGCATCTGGTTGGCGACCGTCCTTCGACCTCAGACAACGCGAAGCAAGTTGCAACGATTCCAGAAGACTTGTTACTTGGAAAAGGGCAAGCGTGGTCAGCCTTGGTGGATGCCGAGACTTTGGTGATCGAGATCAAACGTGCTACCAACCGTGTTGCAAATTCAGTCCCGCGGGCCACGGAGTTCAAAGTCGAGGGGTATCGGTTGTGTCAGCGAGACTTTCGACTCTTGGCCATTTGGTTTAGCGTTGTCAGAGAGTTTGACGTTGAAGTCCGCTGGCAAGCGAATGCAGGGGCCATGGGTGTCTATCTGCGGTCGGTTGCCAGCCAATGCCAATCGGGTAGTGATGAGAGTTTGAGTGTGGCTCGAGAGGCAAGCGAGGTGCTTGCTGAATTGATGCGGGGGCAGACGCCGACGCTCCGGTCTTGGGCAAACTCTGCCACGATTGAGGAGTCGGATGGCCTCGACGCGATCATGCAACGTATGAAACAGGCCACGGAGAAAAAAATTGCGATCGCGTTGGATGGAGCTAAGGAATTTCGGAAGGCTAGAAATGACGTTGCCCACGAAGCCCAAATCGTAGCAGTGCTGGCGCAGGTCATACGGCAAGAGGGATTCGACTACTCAGAAGACGAAACGTATCTTGAATACGCCCAACAACTCGAAAAAGCGGCTGTCGCACTTCGCCAAGCAGTTCGCAACCGGGACTACGCCGCAGCAGAACAAGCTCACGGCCAAATGAAGCAATCCTGTGCAAATTGCCACGAAGACTATCGTGGGTAGGACATCATCCCTCTCTGGCATGCCTTAACCACATTTATATCAACGCGTTATGGCAAATATTGAGTTCTCTGAGTAAAAAGCCCGTTTTTTTCTGTCAGGCGCGAACCAATTGGCCGAAATGATGTCTATGCAGGGTGTTCGGGGTTCTTGGCAACCCTCTGTCGGTGAGTTTTCGCTTGACTGAGGGCGAACTGACTGGGAGACTCGAACTATGGGCATTGCTTGTAACAATAGCAAAGCCGTCGTTTTTTTCACTTGGTTCTCTCTCAGATAGCGCTAATCGCACGAGGGTCGTCATGCGTAATCTTCACAACAATATCAGCAGCATCCTTGGCAACGTCATTGTTCGCCGTGTCAGCCGCTTGATTGTCGATGTCGAAGTTCTACGCGCTCTCGGTGCAGAGTTCTCTGCAGCGCTGTCTTATTATGCGTCTCGTCTCTCGGTGGAGATGTATGGCGTGATCTGGCATGGGCCCATGGATTTGCGTGGTTTGAATCCACACATTCATGCGGCATGTTGCTTCGCTATTGTGAAGCAGCGTCCGTGGGGACACGCACTGACGTGTCGCCACACCGTCGCCTGAAATTGGGCAACAAGGTCTTAGCAACACCTTCCATTTTCAATCGCGGTTCTTCGGCCAGTTTCCTGCAACCTTTGCGCAGGAGATTTTTCGCCGGTTCCTGCCAACCTCTTACTGAGCATGCGGTCGTTCGCCGACTCAGTCAATTTCGAGAGAATCATGAGTATCACATTATCAATAACAGAAAACCCAATAACAGAAAACGTAGACGCCACCAACGAAGAACTCGTCTTAGCCGCTCAGCAGGGCGAGTCGGAAGCGTTTGGCGAATTGGCTCGCCGATTTGAACACATGGTCTACATTGTGTGCTGGCGAAGGTTGCGCAATCACGACGAAGCCCAAGAGGTGGCTCAGGATGTGCTTTTTAAGGCGTTTGAAAAGATTTACCAATTGCAGGAACCGGCGGCGTTTCCCGGTTGGCTTCGATCGATCGCTGTGCGACAGTCCATCAATAGAAGCATGAGACGACCACCAACGATCGCGGTGGAGCCTCACACAATTGACCGACCCGACTGCCGACACACGGCGCCGATGGACTCGTTGTTAGTGAAGGAGCGTAGCAGCCAGCTTCAAGAGGGATTAGGCCGCTTGGCGTCGCTCGATCGTAGTACGTTGCTCGCCTTTTATTTTAATGGGCGATCGCTGCTAGAAATGAGCGATGACTTTGCCGCCCCAGTGGGGACGATTAAAAGACGGTTGCACGTAGCCCGTAAGCGATTGGCCGCAGAGCTTGAATACTTGCAAGCGGTTTGAATGAATGAGACGCAAGAAAAAGCCCAGGGACCATGTTCCCTGGGCTTTTACTATGGATACTTATGATTCAGGATGATCTCGCCAAGCACCAACGGCGAGAATGACCCAACCCACGATGAACGAGAGGCCACCCAACGGGGTGACCGCCCCGAGCTTTTGCCACTCGGCGGGGGCAAAGGTCATCGCGTAAAGCGAGCCGCTAAACAGGAGTATGCCTAGGAAAAATGCGAAGGAAGCCCGTCGAGCGGTTTTAGGGGCAACTGCGTTGGCTGTGAGTGCCACCGACAACAGGGCTGCGAGGGTGTGGTACCACTGATATTTCACCCCGGTTTCAAACCAAGCGACGCGCACTTCCAGCTTGTCGGCATAGCCAATGGCATCGATGCGTTCGGCTAGTCCATGAGCCGCGTAGGCACCAAGCGCGACCGCACCTGCAGCAAGTAGCGCCGACACCACGACGATTGATCGATTGCTCATCTCTTATTTCACGGGTTTAACGACGAGCTTACTCGACATTGCCCATTAGTCGTTCCTCTTCTTCTTCTTGGATGATGATGTGGGGAGTCACCATCATCATGAGGCTATCAGTCGAACGTCCGATGCCTACGTTGCGGAAGAGTCGGTCGACATAGGGCACTTTGCTTAGCAAGGGGACACCAAACTCGTTGCGACCTTCACGCAACCTTTTGATTCCACCTAGCAAGACCGTGCCGCCATCGGGGACGCTGACGGTCGTGCTCACCGAAATCACTTCGAACGTCGGGAGCTGTACGGTCGTACCTACTCGAGTCGTATTATTGTTTGTATTCGAATTGCTTTCGTCGTTGCCGTCATCGTCTGCGTCGGTCATATCCGAGGTAGACGCCGAGGAGGTTTCAGATCCTTCGAAGGTAAATGTTTCGACATTGCCGACTTGGCTGAAGAACGGCACGAGAGTTAAGCGAACATAGCGTCGGTCGTCGGAAACCACAGCCTGCACGGTCATGGTCGTGCCTTCAGAGAGTACGACAATCACCGGTTGCTGAGCGGCAGCAAATTCGCCAACGACTGGAATCACGCTAATCACAAATGGTCTAAATGAGGCATCGACGACGATGGCTTGTTGGCCATTGAATAACGTTACCTTGGGCGCCTGTAGGATATTTGCCCGGCTATCGCCCTGTGAGGCATTGATCAGGAAGAAAGCTTCGATATCGCTTAGAATCGCGAAACCAAACTGCCCGACATCCTGCGGCGTTCCAAATTGGGGTGTTGCTAAGGCAAAGGCTTCGTTTCGGAACGGAACATCCAGGTCGGCCGTGAAAGTTGGCAATGCGTTCCCCAGTCCAGGAGCAGAACCCGCAGAAATACCGAGTGTGGAACTAGGACCGGAGTTGGTTAGCGCATTGGCTGTTGCAGTTAGCGCATTCCCGCTGGCACCACGTACGTTGAAATCGAAATCAACACCAATTCTTTCGAAGAAGCTGTCGGTCAGGCGAATAAAGCGTACTTCGATGGTTACTTGTAAATCTTGTAAACTACGCAGTTGTTCGAGAAGATCAGCGATTTGCTCGTGAACACGTTGCGTCTGACTGATGACTAAGCTCAAGTTGGTTGGGAAGGGTCGTATTTCACCTTCGCCCGTCCCGTTTTCCATCCAGCTATCAAATTCGACGGTCGAGACGATCAAGTCGATGAGTGAGTCGAAGTCGGCATTCGCAGCACCACCCAGTCCGCCAGGGCCGCTGCCCTGTGACGCGGTGCCAGGAGAACCCGATGCGCCTAGCTGCTGGGCGAGAACATTTGCCCCTGACGCCGAATTGGGTTGCCCTCCTGCAGCGACAGCCACAGGACCGGGGATAGGCATTCCGGCGTGACCTTGGTGTGGAATTGCTGCATAGGCATCGTTAATTAATCCCTGCAATCCCATGTTTGTACTGGGTACGAAATTAGGAATCGGAATCACTAAGTCCGCGACGTTGTAAACGATTTCATAGAGATCACCATCCCGAACTTGCTCGCTCGTCACTTTGAGGACTTCATCCTTAATCATAAAGGTCAGATGAAGTGGTTCCAGAATAAGATTGAGCGCGCTTTCAAGGGAGATTTCTTGGCTAAGGCTCAAAGAGATAAGGGTGTCTGACCGAACGCCTTCTTGTCCAAGACCGCGTGGATCGAGATGAATGTTCACCCCAGTGAGGTCGGACAATCCATGAATTACCTCAGAGAGAGGCATCTCGTCGTACTTTGGTAGAACCGGTGTGCGCAGTCTGCGTTCAATTTCCAGCTCGCGTGCCGTGCGACGATTCGCAGCGGAACTTGGGCCACGACGCTTTGCAAGTTCGAGCCATGTGTCTGCGTATCGAATGGGTCGGTCAGAATCGAGAGTCGCTTGAGCAGCATCTTTTCGAATCCCTTGTAAGACCCCGACAACACCTTCGTCGAGCATGCCGTCAATTTCTCGGTTCAGCATCGTGCGACGAATGAACTTAGCATTTTCCCAAACTTGCTGGGCGATGGGCTCTTCAGGAGCCATGTCGTAGAGCCGCTTTGCGACGACTTCCATTTCGGCGTAGCGTTGCTCATCGCGTAGGGTGTTGAATTGATCGACCAACTCTGCCATTCGCTCTTGGACTTGAAGTTTGACAGTTCGTTGACGATCGATGTCGTCAAGAATTTCACGATTGGTTTCGTCGAGCTCGATTTCAGCTAAGTGGTCGCTGATGTATTTTTCTGTTTCGGCGATACTCAATTGAACGCGGCGACTTAGCTGACTCTTCATGCCCTCGTCGAGTTCAGAATTCGCAATCAGAGTGTGCGCTTCGTTTAATATCTCCAAAGCCTGCTTGGGATTGTTATCGCGACGCAAACGAGAAGCCTCGGATTGCCGTTTGCCAATTTCTGAGGATAATTGGCGTGCAATGACTGTTTGCCTAGACGACGCGGCACCCAATAGGGAATGACCTTCGGGTCGTGATGTGGTTAAAGTTGGGTTGCCAGAGAGCATTTGCAGGTGCCCTTGCAATTGTTCTCTCGTAGCAGGATCGAGCTGATTACGCTGTTCGTAAGCCGCTCGGAATCGTCCAAGAGCAGCCTGGCGATTTCCTGCTCGCAGCGCCTTTTCGCCCTCTTCGACGAGTCGGAATGCGTCGGGCGACGGGGTTTCGGTGGGGACAGGCAAAGGTGCTGGCGTAATTTCTGGTAGCTGAGCCAGTTGAGGGGATAACTCACCGCCGCCATCAGCCGCAGGGAGTGATAATTCTATCGGGGCTGATTCTTGCACTAAAACGATTTGTTGCATTTCTGTGCGAGCTTGCCGCAGGTCGGCTGCGAGTTTCGAGGGGCGATCTTCATGCGGTGCAAAGTCGGAATCTGCAACCCCTTGCTGGCTTGCTTGGGCAGCAATTTCCTCCGCACGGCGCAAATCTCCTAAAGCTAGTGCAGAACGTGCTTGTGCCAGAAGTTGCGTCGTCTTGGCTTTTGCTGCTGCCAACGAGGTAGGATCGGTTTTCGGCGCAATTGGTTGGACAGGCCCTCTCCGCAATTTAGCGACTAATTGCAAAACATCGGTTGGCTTGGTGCCTTGAACCTCAATATCCGCGCTAAGTGCGGCGGCTTCATTCGAGGTGCGTTCTGCACCGTCCAAGTCCCCCCAGTTTGCTAAGGCGGTTGCCTGAGCAACAAGAAACTTTGTGTAGCCTTGTCGCCAACTGGCACTTTCGTTTTTGTTTGAAGCGAGTAGCTCGTAATCGCTGATGGATTGGGTAACACGTTGCGGCGAGTCCTCACTAGGCGAGTACTCAACAGGCTGGCTGATTGCTTCTGCTAAAAATTGCTTAGCGCGGGTGACGTCGCCAACAGCCAAGGCTTGTCGCGCAGCGAGCAATGCTGCGTTGCTCTGCTGCCGAGCCGACGGTTGAGGTGTTCCAATTTGCGGGACCGCCAGTTGGGTTGTGCTCGAAGTGTCACCACTAGCTGGAGTAGAAACAGGCTGCTTTGCAGCGTCAGCAAACGGATCGGTGGTCTTACGTGCTGACTTACCAATTAAATTCGCCAGGGGGTTCTTGGATCGAGCGGTACCAGATTTATCGGTCAACTTGGTAAGTTCAGTCCGGACACGAGCAGGAGTATCACCGAAGTGCAGTAGTGGATAGCGTGCTTTTGATGCCTCTGCCTTATCAAGGAGAGTATCTGCTTCGTCAAACCTTCCGGCTGCCATGGCTGAGCGAGCTTGGACAAGCAGTTGGTCTACATCGGCTCTCGTCAGAGAGACAGGGGAAGAGGGCTCGCCTGTAGCCAAACCGGTTACTAAGGGCACGAGTAAGATCGCGAAGAGAAAGTGAAGGCCATTTCGCTTCATAGAAGTACTCAACACGAATCTCCTTTCGAGACTACCGTCGAGAGTTCGACGAAGTCGCGCAACGCATGGCCAATAAGTAGATCTTTTTGCAGTGGTGTTAACAAACATTGAATACAACAAGCGTCTTCGCCAGTCCCAAATGAAGTCCGTGTTTATGCAACGTAAAAACAAGTCTGACTCGCCCTAGCTCGGGCGCGAGAGGGGGTTAAATACTTGCCACACAAAAAGACGTCAAGTGCAGTCGATCAAAGCACTCGAAGAGGCTAGAAATTGCCTGTCCGACTTAACTTCGTACAGAGAAGAGAGAATCGAAAAAAAGATGCTAGCGTTTGCCGAAATCTTTACTAAGGCTGCATCAAGAAGAGCTTCTCGTTGAAGATTCCAGAGGGCTATTTCGGATAACAGAGAGCTTCGCTTGCGCGGCAGCAGCAAAGCTAGGGTCGACTGAAACAGGTTTATTTATCTGCCGCGTTGTCCTTCTCCTCCACCCATTAGACCCGGAAGACCTTCGCCTCCCATGAGATCCATTCCTCTGCTGCCGGCACCCCCTCTATCGCGATTGTTTGCCCCGCCCTCGACGACTGCTTGATAGGCAGCAACGGTCTCGTAGTCTTCAATTTCTGACTGCATAAACATGCGGCCAGAAACATCCATCAGCACTGCTCGTGTGGGCGCGGTTAAGTCGCGGTTCTTTCTGCTTAGCTTCTCACCACCGGTGAAGTCCAGTAGCGTAATGCCGGTTTGGAAATTAAACTCTTTCATCGAATCAGGGTCGAATTTACTGGCCCAAACAACGATGGCCTCTTCCTGCAAATTCACGACTTTGCCGCGTTTTACAAAATCGGTTCGAGCAGCTTCCACTGCGATTTCCCCTTCATAGGATTTGACCAACAGTTCTGCTTCAGGCTCGGAGTTAAAGTTTTTTTCGCTGACAGGTTTTGCACTCGCTATGTAAATCCTTGCCGATAGTGGAATACTAACCACGGGGCTTGGTTCACTCTCAGGTGCGCTGCGAAATTTCAACTTACTTTTGCTAAGAGTTTTGCGTCGTGCCATAACCGTCGGATCAAGGTGCTTTACTTCCACTCCGTCATTCACATCAGCCAAGATCAGTTGGATCTTGTAGCGATATTGTTTTCCTGGAGTTACCGATCGATCGACATAGCGAAACAGCAAATATTCGGTCGAGCCGTCCCAGACGTAGTTGGTAAGTTGACTTTGGGCCGGAGCCGAGCGACTTCTGCCACCGGCCATAGGACTGCCCATCCCCATCATCTCCCCGCCGCCCATAGGACCACCTCTCCCCATCCCCAGCCCCCTCATTCCACCTAGCATGGGGGACGCTCCGCGACCTCCCAAGCCTCTCCCCCTGTTTTGCGCGCCTTGGGGGCGTTTTTTGGTCGTCGTTGAGCTCCCAAATAGATCGTCTTCGTCCGTTGGCGTGGCGTCATCATCGGTAGTAAGTTCATCTTCGGGGTCGTAGATTTCTTCGTCCGCTAGCAATGGAATTTCTGAATGCGTAATACGCTTATCCCACTCGCGCAATAGTAATGTGGGTAGAGGGTAAGTAAGAAGCGGATGGTTATATTTGCGATTTACAAGGGAAGTAGCGCGTGACACGGCTTTCCCCTGTTCATTAAGAATCGCATTCGCTGTGATGGCAGCAATTTTTTTCCAGGGCCCGTCGCCACGGTTTGTTACTTCAGCCCGATAAACTCGATAGCCGCGATAACGGGGGGAATCTTGATTTGGATTGTAGCCACGCGAGTTACCTACGGCGTCCTGATAGCGTAGGTTCTGCTTTTTGATAGGTATCCTCGCAACGATAGTCGCCCAGTATTCTGTCTTGGTGTCCTCGAGTCCCTGTAATTGGTTGCCGCTACGAGGACGTTCGACAATGACACCACTGCGGCCAGTGTTTCCGCGGTCAACCGTTGCCCTGCCTCGAAAATTATTAGGAGGGGCTGGGTTGTCGAAGAGACCGCCACCACGAGCTTCTCGTTGATTGCCACGTTTCTTTTCGCGTTCGTCAGCCTCTGTCGCCGCAGCCAGTTCTTTGGCCCTTCTAGATTCTGGAGTCGAGGTTGCCAGGATGCCGGAATCACCATAGACCTCTAAATCAAGCAGTGCCAGCAATTCGGGATCGGTACGCAGTTGAACAGGGTCCAGCACTCTACGATTGAGATCGTGGTCAAAGGCGGGATAGTGCTCGTGTAGGATTGGTTTCATGGCTTCGCTGTTAGCAGCACTCACCTTCAGCACGTCCTCTTCCGAAGCATCATCCCATCGAAACTTTTGCATGTGGGTATTTGCGTTTTGGATGAGATTCTGGAGATCTTCAGGACGGCTGCGGTCATCAAGTCGCTCGCGTCCAATTCCAGACCAAAGTAGCAGCACCGCGCAGACAACAATCACTGCCATTCCAAGTTTTTCTCCGTGGGAGAGTAAAAACCGAACTGCTGCATTGCCGCTTTTTAGATTGGCCGACATGATTTGTTCTCCGATTTCAAACTACAGAGACGCGAACTTGCGAGTCTGTAGCACATCCTTGGGTTGTTGGACGTGACATTGTGTTTTTCCGGCACATTACAAACAGGTGTATATACGTTAAAAGACGCTTTCTTCTTCTGACGTTCGTAATACCGAATCGCTAGGTGGCTCGTAGATTAAAACGATCCCTTGAATTTCGACTTCGGAAAGGTTGGAACGAATGCTTTCTTTTCCTGCTCCGCCTCTCCTGCCCCCTCCCTGACGTCGATTCGAGGAACGTCCGGTGAATCCTGCGGCATTCGATTTTTCGCGATTGACGATCACACGAGTGACTTCAATTGGCAAGGCGGCGTTGGCACACTCGACCAATATTTCTGGGAGCATGCGCTGATCCATCGTCAACAGCATCCGAATTGGCAATTTTCGATATTCGGTACCAAAGTCCTCCGAATCGCCAGGGTACGGAAGACCATCTGGGTCGAGATATCGGTTCGCTAAAACTTCAATGTCCGAAAGGCCGTCTTGGCCAGAGCCTCCTCGACCTCCGTAGGATTCGCCGCTCCCGAGAGAGCCCATGCGGCCCATGTCCATTGAGCCCATGCGGCCCATTTCCATTCTCCCTCCCATCGAAAATGAACCGCCTCCCTGCTGGCCACCTTCGGAAGGCAAGTAAATGGTTTCTTGTTGTAACTTGCCTTGGGATGCGTTTCTGCCTACCTGGAGCTCAACAATTGTACGGATCGCGGTATTGTCGGGTCGAGTTGCGCCTCGCATTGCATTGGTATTTGCGATCACATTTAGTAGAGTTTCATAAACCCAAAGGTCTTCTTGCGTCACCCAAATTTGCACCGGCGTGGGCATTTTGCTGAATACAAGACGGTTACGAAGAACATCTTGGTCGAGCCAATCGACGAGGTAATCTTCATCCTTTTGAGTATCAATTTGGCTGGCTCGCCCTCCCATCGCTTCGAGAGGAGACCCCCCGCCGAATCGGGCCATCTCTCCTCGGCCCCCGCTCCTTTTTTTAGAATTTTTGTTTGCTTTCACAATCTCGATAAGGGTTTTGAATTGTTCTTTGATATAGTTTCGATACTTTTCTCGCATATCACGCACAATATTGTCACGGAACCTCTTGCCTTCCATGTGCTGGGCGAACTCATCGCCTAGCACTTTTCCCGTTGGCCAGAAAAGCACCTCGGTCCGTTGCTTCTCGTAAAGATCGCTCCAAAGCTTGCTGACGTAGTCTTTTTGGGCTTCGACCTGCAGTTGATCGCCAGCATTCACGTCATCGTTGGGGTGAAAAGATTCGTTGGTGATCGCTCGAACCGCATTGAACTTGCTGCCAATCGTCGATTTTCTTTTCGAGAACCGAGCCTCTAGGTCCGAAGTTGCTAGACCCCAGCAAACTAAAACTACGATGGTGCCAAGGATGCTGAGTACCCAGAATCTTTGTTGCCACACAATTTTCGCGATAGTTCGTACTTGATCCATGATTCATCTACTCACTTAAAGGTTGGCGGAAGGCACATCCTATCGAAGATTGTCGTCATCCTCAGACGAGGCGGTCTCTGCTTGTTGCGCCGCTTCCTCTTGGCGTTTTAGCGCTGCATTTTCAACGCGATGGGATTTCAAAATGGGTCGCCAACAAAATTGGACGACGAAGTCATAACGTTTTAACTTGAGGCCGATAGGCTCTTTTGGCTTGGCTCTAGCAGAGGGGCCAGGGCGACCCTCTAACGAGGGCGGTCTGCCAGCATTGGATCGGTCAGCGTCTGGATCAAGTATTTCTTCCTCGATATTGCTTCCTTCAACCAGCCAGGGATGGCTAATGCCCAGGTCAGCCAACGAGACCTGAACAAGAGTGTCGTTCTCGCCATCGGGCAGCTCCACAGACCCTTCTAGCAGATTCTGAATCAGAGTATTGTTGACAAATCTTCCCGCTTCGTTGTTTGGATCTCGGTTATGGTAGTGATAGCCAGTTAGCTGGATAACCCATCCCTCGCCTGTGGGACCGTCCCCGTCTCCCGATTCCTCATCGAGAAACTCTTCTTCGCCTATAGCGTCTTCTGCCCCCTCTTTTTCGCTTTTACTGAACGCTTTCTCGTAATTTCCTCTCACCGAAGAAAAATACTCCGACCCAATATCATCGTACTCACGAGCTACCATCGAAACGAGGTGCAACTCATTGCGGGTGCTAATGTCTTCTGCCGATTCTTTTCGCTCTTCCATGGGACGAGGGTCAATGGGCACTGCGGACCCGACGGCTTTGATTAACTCTAGCCAACGCATACGCCCTTCAACATTGCTTACTAGGCTCTCACCCGTGGCTTTCAGCATTTCAAACTCGGAGTGAATATCAGAGCTCGTACTTTTTAATCCATCGGATTTTCTTTTGGCCGAGTCTGCAGACTTTTCTGCCTTAGTCATTTCAGGAGTAGAGGTTTCGCTCCAGGCAGAAACGTGAGAGAAATAATTGAACGTCATCCCCAACATCAAAGCGGCAATGCCTGCGACCGCCCAGGGTTTTTTGGCACGCACAAGACGCGAACGAACGATTTCTTCTGGAAGTAGGTTCGTTCGCAACTCGCCCTTTTTCATGCCTTGTATACACAGGCCATAGGCAACGGCAAAACTCAATATATTTTCTTTGAACGGCGTACTTCCCGAGGAACTGCCTGCGGACAACCGATCGAACTGCTCGATCGGCTTAACTTCCTGCTCTAAGTTTTGCGTGAGATATCGCTGTAAACCGGGCAATTTCATCGCGTTTCCGAGAGCAATGGCATCGCCAATTTTTGCGGTTTTCTCGATGCTGGTGAAATAGCCCAACGAACGCTGAATTTCGGCCAAGAGGTCGCTGAAAATAGGCCGCATGGCCTGGAAAACCGCTTTGGGATCGTCCGCTTGCGTCGCATTTCGTTTGAGATGTTCCGCTTTGATAAAGGTAAGCTTCAGCTCTTTGCTTAGCGCGCGCGTAAAGTGGTTGCCACCGATAGGGATGTTTCGCTGCCAGACCCGATAGCCATTGGTGACAACAAGATCGGTGGTGTCTGTTCCTAACGAAATGACGACCGTCGATTCGGGTGGGTCTTGGGGGTCGTAAGAACGAGATTTTAAATCGTCTAATCGATCGAAGCAGACGTAGTTGTAAACGGCCAGAGGAGTTAGCTGGATAATATCGACTTCGATGCCAGCGGCTTCTAAGGGCTGAAGAGCCCTGGCTACCTGGTCTCGCTTCATCGCAAAGAGACCGACTTCGGGCTCCAGCGCGAACTCATCTTCCTCGCTCCCCCCGGTAAGCTGTTGATAGTCCCAGACAACGTCTTCTAGTGAAAACGGAATTTGCTGGCGAGCTTCGTATTTAACGATATCGGGGATCTTTTTTGATTCTACTGGCGGGAGCTTAATGAAACGCGCCAAACCACTTTGCCCCGCCACAGAAATCGCGACCGTCGATCCGGTTAGGTCGTTGCGAGACAGAAAGAGTTCGAGAGCTTCTCGGACGAGCTCTTCGGGCTCAGCTTCTGGTTGCGAGAGTATTTTGGGATACTCAATGTAGTCAAACGACTCGACAACCATACGGTCGGAGTCTTTTTCGTGGGGACGGCACTCCAGCGCCTTGAGCGCGCATTGGCCGATATCAATTCCCCAAACGGTATTGCTCTTTGCCATACCTGAATCCTCTGTTCCATTCGGACGCTGGACCGCGAACAGTGTCGCACTCCGCAGCCCTTTTACCTCTCTGACAAGCTCCAGGCTGACCTTACCTAATGGCCAACCAACGAGCCGTACAATCTAACTGACCCAATGCAGTTAGAAGCAGTGCCTCCACTACTAAATTTACTGGCCGACATAGGGTGAAGTCAAATTCCGCGAATAGCGAATTTTCGAGCAAAAGACCCTCAGGCCACCCTTCTTATTCTAGTTGCAAAATGCCATTTGTATAGAATTTCAGCGGGCTTTGACATGAAATCGCCTGCTGACCACCTTACTTCAGCGGTTGCCAACTTGACTTTGGCAATAGATAAATGGGGTCAGTAGTAGCTCGCCAGAGGTGCTCGTGAGGCTGCTTCGCTCGGTTTTCCCTCAAAATTAGCGACATTTACGCTGTAATACCCATGATAGTGACTATTGACGGGCCTGCTGGGGCTGGCAAAAGCAGAGCTGCTCGCACCCTAGCGAAAAGGCTGGGTTTTCACTTCCTTGACACAGGTGCCATGTACCGAGCCCTCACCCTCAAGGTGGCTCGACAAGCCATTAGCTGGGATGATACCGAGGCAATGGCTCAAATTGCCCTGAAAATCGATCTAAAACTCGCCGATGATCGAGTGCTCGTTGATGGAGAGGATGTTACCGAAGCTATTCGTTCGTTTGAAATTACGACTCACACACACCATGCAGCGGATAATCCAGTAGTCCGTAACCGGCTGGTCGAACTCCAGCGTCAAATTGGGAGTCGCCAAGATCTGGTCACAGAAGGTCGTGACCAAGCAACGGTGGTATTTCCTGACGCCGAGTGCAAAATTTATCTTACCGCATCTGACGAAATTCGTGCCCAGAGACGTTTCGATGATCTTCGGTCGAGAGGCGAGCAGATAACATTCAGCGAAGTGCTAGAAAAGCAGCGTGAACGGGACAATCGGGATATCGAGCGGGAGTACGGTGGTTTGAGGAAGAGCGAGGACTCGATAGAAATCTGCACAGATGGTCTCTCTCCCGAGGATGTCGTCCGGAAGCTGGAAAAGCTGGTTCGCTCGTGCCAAAGTGGGTAAGAGCAGGGTAACAGCTAAATCTACTTGCTGAAAAATCGCCAAACCTGCGGTGCGGCAAAGACTTACCGCGATTGTCGATTGTACCGGGGCCATGCGTTTGATAGAATCGCAAGCTTCGCCCCTCCAACTTAAAGTTCAGGGCTGCCAGCGTGGGCAGTCGAGTCGGTGGGACTTTCTCTAACCAGGGTCCGAAAGCAGCAACGGTTGCAGCTTCGATGGCCCGACATGGTCTCTTAATTTTATGGTCAACCGTAACTTAATCCGCGAATTCGACGTTTCTGAAGAAGATTGGGAAGCAGCCATTGGTGAACTTGCCACCGACGAAGGTGGCTGGCTCGATACCGAATATATTGACGTTAACCAAATCGTCAAAGGCCAAATCATCCGAGTTGATAACGAGTTTGTCCTCATCGACGTCGGTTACAAGAGCGAAGGCACTGTCCCACTTAACGAGTGGGAAGGCGACGATTCGCAGCCAGAAGTTGGCCAAACCGTCCGAGTCTTGGTCGAAGATGTCGAAGATGCCCAAGGTCGCCTCGACGACCGAGGCATGATCGTTCTGAGCAAGCGCAAAGCTGAGAAGATCGAAAAGTGGATGAAGGTCATGGAGACTGTCCACGAAAACGACATCGTCTCGGGCGAAGTTACGAGAAAAATCAAAGGTGGCCTATTGGTCGACATCGGGGTCAATGTCTTCTTGCCAGCCAGTCAGGTCGACATTCGGCGTCCCCACGATATCGGCGAATATATCGGTAAGACCATTGAGTGCATGGTGCTGAAAATTGACGAAGCACGGCGCAACATCGTCGTGAGTCGTCGCAGTTTGATTGAAGCCCAGCGAGCAGACAAGAAGGCCGAGTTGCTCAAAGAACTCGAAATCAACCAGCTGCGTAGCGGTGTGGTTAAGAATATCGCCGATTTTGGTGCGTTTGTTGACCTGGGCGGAATCGATGGCCTGTTGCATATCACTGATATGAGTTGGGGTCGCATCAATCACCCATCAGAGATCGTCAAAATCGACGAAGAGCTTGAGGTGATGATTCTTCACATCGACTACGAAAAAGAAAAGATCGCCTTAGGCTTGAAGCAAAAGAGCGCCAGCCCATGGGAAAATGTTGCCGGCAAGTACCCCGTCAATTCGACGATCAAAGGTACGGTGGTCAACGTGATGAGTTACGGAGCTTTCATCAAGCTAGAAGATGGCATCGAAGGCTTGGTTCATATCAGCGAAATGTCTTGGACCAAACGAATCAGCCATCCAAGCGAGTTGGTGCAAATCGACGATGGCATTGACGTCGTAGTTCTGCGAATCGATGAGCAGAAACAAGAAATTTCACTCGGCATGAAGCAAACTCAGGACAATCCCTGGGAAAAAGTGGCCGACAAGTATCCGACAGACCAACTTATTACAGGCCGGGTTCGCAACTTGACCAACTATGGAGCCTTCATCGAAATCGAGGAAGGAATCGACGGCCTGCTTCACGTGAGCGACATGTCTTGGACCCGAAAAATTAGCCATCCGAGCGAATTGGTCGAAAAGGGACAAGAGATCCAATGCAAGGTGCTCTCGGTCGACCAACAGCGTCGTCGTATTGCTCTGGGGCTCAAGCAGATGGACGAAGACCCCTGGGCAACGGATATCCCCAACCGATATCAACAAGGTCAGTTGGTGAAGGGCAAGGTTACCAAGATCACCAACTTCGGTGTTTTTGTTGGTCTAGAAGATGGACTAGAAGGTCTGCTACATATCTCTGAACTTGCGGAGCATAAAGTCGAAAACCCACAGGAAGTTGTCAGTGTTGGCGATGAGCTCGAGGTGAAAGTTCTTCGAGTGGATTGTGAAGAGCGGAAAATCGGCTTATCACGCAAACGGGTCGAGTGGGCTGAGGAAGACGAAGCTGCTGCCGAAGCCGCTTTGAACGAGGGGCTTAGCCGCAGCGGCGACGCAAACGCCGAGCTTAAAGGTGGTATTGGTGGCGATTCTGGTCCGCTGTTCAAGTCGGCAACGGCAACGGCTGAACCTGAAGCCGCCACAACCGCTGAGCCCGAAGCCGATGTGGTAACGGCTGAATCTGAGCCAGTTTCAGTGGAAACTGCGGAACCAGAGGCAACCACTTCTGAGGAGCAAACCGAAGAAGCCGCAGAGTCGTCGCAATCGGATAGTCAAAGCAGCTAGCCACGATGGCCAGTTAAATTGACGTAGAACGAAAAACTTCTTTGGACGCCACAGGTTAATACCCGTGGCGTCCTTTTTTTTGTTACTGCCCGAACGTCACGCACATTCGTCTTACTGCATCGTATCTTGCCTATGCTGTAGGGGCTGTTGACCCCCGCCGATACTACTAGGGCAACGGCGAGTAGTTTGCGCGGACAGAATACGAGTCGTTCTCGGCACAGTCCCTATGCTGCCAGACGCTTCCTGAATTACACCTCCTAGCTCGGTAACCTAAGACGATGGCAACAACGACCAAGAAAAAATCGAGTTCCGCGGTCCAGTCTCCGTTGGAGACCTACCTGCGAGAAATCAACGAGACCGCTTTGCTGACCGCACAGGAAGAACGCGAACTCGCGGTGCGAATTGGTAACAGCGATTCTGCCGCACGCGATCGGATGGTGCGAGCCAACTTGCGGCTGGTGGTGAATATCGCCCGCGGCTACTCCGGCAAGGGTCTCAGCCTGCAAGATTTGATTGAAGAGGGCAACCTTGGCTTGTTGCGAGCCGTCGAAGGTTTCGATCCTGCGATGGGTACTCGATTTAGCACCTACGCCAGTTACTGGATCAAGCAATCGATCAAGCGGGCTTTGATCAATACAGGCAAAACCATTCGCATCCCTGCCTACATGGTTGAATTGCTTTCGAAATGGCGCCGTGCCACAGCCCGACTGACCGAGGAGCTTGATCGCAGCCCCACGGCTGAGGAAGTTGCGAGAGTGCTTGGGCTGCCGATCAAAAAGCTGCCAATCATCAAGAAGGCAATCAAAATTTACAACGCCACACCGCAAACCGACCAGACCGAAGCGGGCTGGACGTTGGGCGACATGGTCATGGACGAAGGTCAAATCGCTCCCGACGATGCCCTCGTCGAGAGCGACAGTCTTCGACATGTTATGGAAATGCTCAAGACCATGGACGAGCGTGAAGCATCCGTGCTTCGTATGCGGTTTGGACTCGAAAACCATGAACCAAGAACCCTAAAGGAAATAGGCGAGCAGTTAGGGCTCACTCGAGAACGGGTTCGTCAAATCGAGACCGAGGCGCTCAACAAAATGGCGGAGAGCATGCAAGATCCACGCGATCGGCTGCTATAGCGCATCTCTTATTGCTGTCGGGAATCGGTCAGGGGCAAATTGCTGACCATGCCAGCACCCAGCTGGCAATCTGAGGTGACTTTACGGGTTTCGTCGGTTGTATTGAAACGGCGGGTCGTAGAAAGTCGATCCTCACTCTATAGCTGTGGGTTGCGAGTCCTTCTATTCGCGACGACTTCTAGTGACACCCAATCTTGATGGGACAAGCGATGACCAGTCAATTGCCTGGAGAAGTGCGTAGATACGTCGACATGTGGGCCTTGCCAGGGGTTCATCCCACCAATATTGAGATCCTTCAGCAGCTCAAGACTGCCGATACCCACCATTTCACCAAAAATATGGATGTGGTGGGGACAGTCTCTGAGCAGGACCGTGAGTCGCAGCGTTGGAAAAAAACGCATCTACTCGGCGTACGGACCGATATTTGGCGACCTGACAAAAAGGAAATGACAGACTCGCTGAACTCTTTGAAAGAGAAACGCCGTTTGGAGCTCAAGAAGCAAATTAAACGTGGTGGTCGTTTAGACTCCAAGCAAGCAGCTCAGTTGGACGAGCAGCTCGAACAAGATCTCCTCATGCAGACGGAGACGGGGGAGATCGAAAAACGCCGACTCGTTCTCAAACTCTTCAAAACCACGGGTACTCGAGTCCGCTGGTGTGGCACGATCGAAGAGGTCACTACCTCAGAGGTTCACAATTCGATCGGCTCAAATCGTACGCTTCTGACAACAGCCGTCATGTTGCCACGGTCTGAGTTTGTCACCTCTATTCAAGAAAACCATCGCACGTTTCGATTTCCCTCAATTTTCACGTTCTGTTTCTACGATGACCATCGGATGTGGCATTTGAGTCTCAAACAACGCTGGTTTTCGCTGGGCGTCGATTTTGAGGTCGAGGTCGAAAAAAATCGATCGGAAAATTGGATGGCAAACTCGTCTCGTTTGGGGCGGATAGTCTCATGCGACTCGACGAGCACCCATTAGCCGGCAACACCCATTTTGTCGATCTACTCACACTCTTCACTTCGTCGGTCGGGTATCATCGGGCAATGCGGCGGAGTGTCAAACGCCGTGTAAAAGCAGCTCTGGCAGGCCAATCGCATCGCAACATCATCGAAGACGAAGAGCTACGCTTGCGGCACAACGGCCGCTCGGCAGCCTAGTGCAAGGTGCCTTCGAGTGCATTAATATATAAAGCGATTTGGCCAAAATTCTTTGCTGTGGATTCTTCTGCGCCGTGCAAACGTCATGATCGATGGGAACGTCTCAGATTAAGGCCGAGGTTCGATCCTACGGAATGTCACGACTGCCCGAAGGGTAGGCCGAAATTTGCAAGAAGAGTCAACCGGTTTCGACCTGTCTGCCTAATCGTTCTCGATTAACAAGTCGATTCATAAAGAATAGACCCGCTCAAATTGGCAGTTCTCTGGAACCGAAATCTATTTTGAGAGACGATCCCATGAAAAGATTTATCCTTTTTACTATCTATCTATGTTTGGTAGGGGTCGTTGGTTGCAATCAATACAAAATTGAGGAGCTGCGGGCAGAGCTTTTGCAGGCAAGGCGGACAGCTGAGGTAGCTCAAAGACGTGCAACCCAAGCGGATGAACGAGTCGTCTTCGTTGAAGCACGAGCAGCTGAACAACTCGGACAAGCTCGTCGTTTACGTAGCGAAGCATTAAAGGTTGGTAAAATCGCCGCCCAGCGAATTGCAGCTTCTGAATCGGTTTTAGAAAAAGCCTCTGATAAACGCGAAGAAGCACGCAAGGTGCTCGCAGAAGTAGAAATTTCTAAGCGACAAATCGAAACCGATCGTATCCAGTTAGAACAGGTGATGATCGGCGCTCACACATTGATCGACGAAGCAGAAACAGCCCAAATTGAGGCTGCCAATGCTCGTGTTATTGCCGCCGAGGTAAAACGGTTAGTTG
The DNA here is from genome assembly GCA_029259945.1 of Planctomycetota bacterium. Taxonomy (GTDB): domain Bacteria; phylum Planctomycetota; class Planctomycetia; order Pirellulales; family Lacipirellulaceae; genus Bythopirellula. The sequence continues at coordinate 180,220 of JAJDEF010000022.1, read as the reverse complement.
CCGAAACCCGCGAAAATCGCAAAGTTGCGGAGCAAGCCTACGATGCTGCCGAGCGAGTCCGAAAGGTTGCTATCGCTGAAAAAGAAACCGCTCGTGCCGAGCAACGAGCAGCCACGTTGGCCATCGAAGCTGCCGAGACCGAAAAGCAAGCCGCTCGCGATGCGATTGCTGCCGCCCAAGTTGCCAAATGCCAGATCGATGAAGAACGTTTGGTGCTCGACCTCGAACTAGCTGACATGGTATTGGCAAAAAGAGAAGCGACCCGCGAAAGATTGGCGGCAGAACGAGCCACTTCGCTAGCCGCCAGTGCTGAAATACGTGCAAAGCAAGCCCGAATCGAGTCGGTTCGTCAACGGCTGCTGATTGCCGAGCGTCTTTCAGTTCTCGACGCAGCCAAGGAGGCCGCTGAGGTGGGCGAACGGATGGCACATGTCGCCCGCGCCACTGCCGCCGCAGAGCGATCGGCAGCTAAAAACGCTCGCATCGCGGCGGAACAAGCCCAACGCGAAGCAACCACAGAGCAAGCCTTTGTCCGTGACATCATTGACCAACTGCGAGTAGAACGATTTGGTTCGGGATATCGTTCCGGAACCTCAAAAGAAACTGCCGCTGCTAACAAGGGTCGGACTCGCTAATAAACGACATAAAACCTTGCTAATCTATATTCACCACAGAGACACGGAGAGCACGGAGTTCAGATAGTTGCTGAGTAATAAAGGTAAGAAGTTAAATCTACAGCAATTTATCAATTTTCTTTCTTCTCTGTGTCCCCCGTGTCTCTGTGGTAAATGCTCCCAGACCTACGGTTGTACTCTTGAGTCATTCCAGAGTAAACGACCTCTACTCGACCGTGACACTCTTTGCCAGATTGCGTGGTTTGTCGACATCGCAACCTCGTACCAGAGCGATGTGGTAGGCCAGTAGTTGCAGCGGTATCGAAGCAACGATCGGCTGCAAGAAGTCGGCCACTGCAGGTACTTGCAGCACGTCGTCGGCGATTTCACAGACGCGGTTGTCGGTGTCGTCTACCACGGCAATCACGGGCCCACCTCGGGCTTTGATTTCCTCTACGTTGGCGATGACTTTTTCGTAGACGGCACCTTTCGGGACGATAAACACGCTGGGCGTTTTTTCATCGACTAGGGCAATCGGACCATGTTTCATTTCGGCGGCTGGGTATCCCTCGGCGTGAATGTAGCTGATTTCCTTGAGTTTGAGGGCCCCTTCCAAGGCGGCTGGGAAATTGTATTGTCGGCCTAGGTAGAGGAAATTGTCGCACTCGGCATATTTCTCGGCTATGCGTCGAGTTTCATCGTGGGTCTTCAAAGCTTGTTCGATCTGACTTGGCAGCTTCTCTAGCTCAGCGATAACGTTCAGTCCGGCTTCGTAACTAAGATGATGCAGTCGTCCAAAGTAGAGAGCCAACATCGACATCACTACGCATTGCGCCGTGAATGCCTTCGTCGAAGCTACGCCGATTTCGGGTCCTGCGTGGAGATAAATCCCGCCATCGGCTTCTCTGGCAATCGTGCTCCCCACCACGTTGCAAATGGCCATGGTGGCGTGTCCTTTGCGTTTCATCTCGCGTAGTGCGGCAAGGGTGTCAATCGTCTCCCCACTTTGGGTCAACGCAAATAACAAAGTCTGAGACGACAAAGGTGGATTTCGATACCGAAGTTCGCTGGCGTATTCGACTTCGACAGGAATACGGGCGAGGGCTTCGATCATATACTCGCCAACCAGTGAAGCATGCCAACTCGTGCCGCACGCAGTCAGTACAAAACGCTTGACCGATTGCAGCTGTTGGGGGGTGAGGTTCAAGCCTCCAAAGACGGCGGTGGCTGCGTCTTTGTCGAGTCGTCCACGAACTGCGTTACGCACGGTCTCGGGTTGCTCGAAGATTTCTTTGAGCATGTAATGCTCGTATTCACCAAGATCGATGTCCGTGCTCTCGATTTCAAGGAGTTTGACATCGTGCCGCACATCGCCTTGGTCGCGGTGAATGACTCGAATCGCGTCGGGAGTGACGACCGCGATTTCATGGTCTGCTAGATATACGATCTTGTCGGTATGCCCAGCCAATGGCGAACCATCGCTGGCGATAAAGTGTTCGCCGTTGCCAACGCCGATGACCAGGGGGCTGCCGAGCCGGGCAACCACCACGGTATCGGGCCAATCGCGAAAAACAATCGCCAATCCATAGGTGCCGCGCAATTGGGAAAGCGACTTCTGCACGGCCTCGACTAACGGAGCATAGGGATCGATCGATTCGCTAATGTCGTCCGGCAGGCTTTCCATCTCGGTCGCGATCAACTGGGCAACGACTTCGCTGTCGGTCGCAGATTGAAATTCGCAACCTTGCTCGATCAGTCGTTCTTTGATCGCTCGGAAGTTCTCGATAACGCCATTGTGAACGAGAGCCAACGTTTTATTCCCGCCAAAATGGGGGTGGGCATTTTCGTCGGTCGCGGGGCCGTGGGTGGCCCAACGCGTATGTCCGATGCCGGTCGTGCCAGGGGTCGGCGAGTCGGCAAGCGCCTGCGACAAGTTGTCAATTCGTCCTGCCGTCTTAGTCACGACGAGTCGACCGCCATCGATCGTCACGATGCCAGAGCTGTCGTACCCTCGATACTCAAGACGGCGCAAGCCTTCCAGCAAAAAGTCGGAAGCTTCGCCCGGGCCAACGTATCCAACAATGCCACACATAAGATTCTCGTGTCCTTACTATCTAATCTGGTGAACCAACGCTAGCACGCGCATGCAATGTTTCTCGATTCGTACGCCTACAGGGTAAGAATACCAGTTTCATTCGGTGGAGGCCAACGGAGTTCTCGCGTTGTTCTGCAAAGATAGGAGATTCAGCGGAGGTAGATGAGCAGGAGGCGGCGGTTAGGTGACCCCAATTGGCGTGGAGTGATTGGATGGTTTTGGCTATGACTAGTCGACCTGCCCCGTTCCACCAAAAAACAACTTCCTATTTTGATGCACCACAGAGACACGGAGAACACGGAGTTTTGATATTGATTGAAGAGTAATTCACCAAGAGTATTCACTTCTTTAAGTTAAGTAAGCGTGGTGAGAGACGCCTCCCACAAACATGTCAGTTCATCAATTTTTCATTCCTCTCTGTGTCCCCCGTGTCTCTGTGGTTCCTACGTCCTTCACATACGGTTAGTCCTAATATTCGCTATGCCTGCAAGTCGATCAACCAAGAACTGTACGCTCGTCATCCCCGCCCGACGGCGCTCGACTCGGCTGCCTGATAAGCTGCTGCTGCGCGAAACGGGCAAGAGCGTCTTACAGCATACTTACGAGGCCGCCTGCCAAACTCGCTGCCCACAAACGATTTTGATCGCCACCGACGACGACCAGATTGCCGCCGAAGCACGGCGTTTTGGGGCGCGAGTCGTGATGACCAGCCCCAACTGCGCGAGCGGCACCGATCGAGTAGCAGAGGCGGTACGCGAAAATGATCGTTCAAGTGTGGTCGTCAATTTGCAAGGGGATGAGCCAGAAATCGACCCAGCGGCGGTCGACTCGCTCATCGAATCGCTATGGGCCAACCCCTCGGCTTCGATGGCTACGCTCGCCACACCAATTCGAGATCAAACGCTGCTCGAAGATCCGGCGTGCGTAAAAGTGGTGTTCGACTTTGCAGGACAAGCACTCTACTTCAGCCGCAGCCCGATACCGCATGTCCGAGACGGGCAAGACGATTTACTGGAGTCGACCTCGCCGCTGTTCTATCAGCATATCGGGGTCTATGCCTATCGACGCGATTTGCTGATGCGCATTGCCTTGCTACCGCCCGGCCGCATGGAGCAGCTCGAAAACCTCGAGCAGCTTCGCGTCCTAGAAAATGGCGAGAAAATCGTGATCACCGTCGTCGACGAACCGTCGCGTGGCATCGATACGCCCGCCGACTACGCCGCCTTTGTCTCTAGGCGTCGAGCCGGTTGATTTCTTGGGTGCCACCCTGGGACTACTTTCCGCCCCCTCTACCCACTATTCCCGGCCATCCCGCACAAAACGGTTGCAATTTGCGGGGGGGGATCTTTTGACGCATGTTCTGGATAGAAGGATTCGCTAATACCTAGGTTCCTGACAATTCTCGTCATCGTCGCCGCCGCGGCTTCTCCCAGCTTCGCAGCTGTTGATCTTGTTCTCTCTCCGTTTTCGAGTTTGAAAACAACCTCTGTTACAGGAGGGTCCACGGGTACAAATGTTGTTGACGACATTGTTGCAACAATGCCCTTGAGTACAGTAAGTTCTGCTGTAACCGCGTCGGCGAGCAGCTCGGCAACTTATGAGTTTTCGAACGTGGGTAACGTTGCAAGTTTTGATATCCAACAAGTGACCCAGCAACTGGAGTTTATTTCTCCCGCCTTTGGAGCATTTAATTCTGCAGAGGGGCTTATTAGATTCCAGCTAAACGAACAAGCACTATTTTCTATTTCTGGTTTCTTCTCTGGTGGTGATGATTCAGGAGTCCAATTTGCCACTAGATACAATTCATTCTGGAGGTTACTGGATGAGGACAACTCTACTGTCATATATTTGGAGATCGAAGAGAGCACCATGTCAGCAAGCCACGCTGTAAATGGGCAAAATGATGGTAATCAAGCATCTAACTTCTTTCTTGTAGGGCAGCCGACAGGCACTTTGCTACCAGGCGAGTACCGTTTTGTATACAGGCTAACGAGTGAGGATTCAGACTTTATTACGGCTCTTACTGCCAGCGCCACGGGGTTTACAAATTTGACCCTAACTAGCATCCCCGAGCGGTCGAGTGCGGTGCTAATGCTGCTGGCGATCGGTCTATTGGCCGCCCGTCGACGCTAATCGGATGAGTGCAGATTAGCAGCGTCGATGAGTGTTCCAAATCCGAGCGTGACCCTACACTCGTAGATGAAATTCGCGAGGCGATTTTTGCATGCGGGTGGGGTCGACTTGGTGATGCTCAGTGCAATTCGTAATCGTTTTTTCAAGCGATTCAGCGAACAGGGACGCTCATCTATGCAGCAACGGTATCGGTTCGAGCCGGTGTAGCGTAAAATTGCTCGGATGGCTGACGCGACGATTTCTCTGCCCCTTCCGCTACTGGTCACCGGTGTTGCTGGTGTCGTGGGGTACAATGCGCTTGCCTATTTCCAAAAAAAATACCCGGGGCAGGTCATTGGCATCCGGCAAGAAGATAACTGGCCGTTGTCGGGGCCGGGCATCGAAGCCTGCAACGCGGAAGATCGGGCGGGATTGGCCAAGCTGTTCGATCGTTATCAGTTTCGTTCGGTGCTGAATTGCGCGGGTAACTGTGCGCTACGTTCCTGCGAACTCGACTCTCGGTTGGCTTGGCGCACGAATGTCGAAGGGCTAGTCAGCCTGCTCTCGATCATCGCCGAGGAATCGGTTCGGTTGGTGCATACGTCGATCGATTTGGTTTTTGCAGGTCTCGACTCGAACTCGAGCGATTGGCTTGGCTATCGCGAACAAGACGCCGTCAATCCAGTGACGGTCTATGGCAAGACGATGGTTGCTGCTGAGCGGTTAATCGCCGATTGGATGCCCCAGGCGTGCGTCCTGCGAATTTCGCTACCGATGGGCATTAGTTTCAACGGCCACGCGGGGGCGATCGACTGGATTCAATCCCGCTTCAAGAATGGTCGCCCGGCGACCCTTTACTACGACGAAGTACGCACACCCACCTATGCCGACTGCTTAAATCGTCTTTACGAGCAAGTGTTGAGTCGAAAAATTAGTGGATTGTTTCACGCGGGTGGCCCACGGCGATTGTCGCTCTACGAGATTGCCCAAGTGATCAACCGTGTCGGCGGTTACGACCCCGATCTCCTGATGGGTTGCCCAAGATTGGAAGCTGGCCCCATACCTCCGCGGGCTGGCAACGTAAGTCTCGACTCTTCGCAGCTTGCTCGCCAACTCGGTTTTCAGCCTTTCGATCCTTGGCCATTGGATGAGTCGTGGGTACCCACCCATCCGCGATGGCACCATGATCGCAATGGCAACCCGGGGTCGCCTGAGTTGTTGGCTGAAGTGCTGTGCAACAATCCCCGCGCCGACTAGGATTTTCGAAGACGGTCCCACATCAGAATGGCGACGATCGTTTTTGCATCTTCTATTTCTCCCCGTTCGACCATCGCGACCGCCTCTTTCCAATCGACCAAGAGGTTCTCGATCTGCTCACCCGCCTCGCGAGCAGGCGGGCCCTGCGTCAGCCCCTCAGCGACGAACACGTGCATCCGCTCGTTAAGAATTCCAGGGGACATAAAAAAGGCGGGTAGTTCCCGCCAGCTTTCAACCGTGTAGCCCGTTTCTTCTTGCAATTCGCGAGACGCAGTCAACGCAGGTGGCTCTGCCGGGTCAATCGTCCCAGCGGGCAATTCGATCAATGCTTTGGAGACGGCCACTCGAAAGTTGCGTATTAGGCAAACGCGATTTCCTGCTAGCAAGGGTACGATTGTTACTGCCCCAGGATGCATAATGACCTGACGCGCCACCGCAGGCCGGTTGTCACCTACTTTAACGAGATGCTCAACAACATCAAATCGCGAAGTTTTGAGAAGAGTTCTAGGGTGATCTACCATGAGCGGGGGTCTCGGCGTTGATTGTGGCGTAAACAAAAGTAAGAGTGTTCTAATTCTTTTCCCCCGATAGCCTTTATGCAAGCTGTCGAAGCCGTCAGGCGGAGATTGGCAGAGAAAACCCAGGAAACTACTGGCAGTTCGTCGCGAATTCCAGGGACTCCTGCTAGCCACAGTTTGCCGATTCCGTCGACCGTTGATAAGATGTTGTGAAAGGCCAAATCTTCTCAAAACAGATCCCCAGGGCAGGATACTGTAATTATGCAGAATCACTCGACGGAAAACTGGAGCCTTGGCATCAGACGCTGGCGTCAAGTCGACTTGCGTCTTCATATCCAGTTGCCTCTTCTGGCGTTAGTGGCTTTGATGACCGAAGTGGCCGAACCTTGGGTCGCCATGTGGGCGATTGTCGTACTCGTTGTGAGTGTGGCAGTCCACGAGCTGGTGCGCGTCGTTACGGCTAAGCGTGTGGGTGGGCACACCACCGCTATCGTTCTCGGGCCAGTTGGAGGGTGGACCAAGCTTCATTTGCCTGTGGATCCGCCAGCGCATTTAATCACCGCCCTCGTCGGGCCGCTGACATTTTTTGTGTTGACGGTGGCTGCAGGCTGTGGCCTCGCTTTGGCCGGTGATCGTCAGGTCCATCTGCTCTTGTTCAATCCCATCGCTCCTCCCATTGCTGTTGCGTACGATGCATCCACATTACTCACCATCGGCCAACTGGTGGTCTGGGTGAATTGGTGCCTGTTTCTGATCAGCCTTTTACCAGTTGATCCTTGCGCTGGAGCAGAACTATTGCGCGGCGTGCTATGGCCGATTGTAGGTAGAACCTCGGCCACCAGCGCTACTTCGCACCTCGCACTTGCCGGGGCTGCCTTGTTTGCCTTATTTGCATTAATCGTTCATCAACAAGAAAGTCCGACGACGATCAGCGATACCCTTCTGCCTGCTTGGTTCCCACTGTCTGTTGCGTCGGTCTTCTTGCTCTTTGGCGGAATCAGAAATCCCTACACCAGGCGCTACGACGTTGGGATAGTGATTGACGAGTTCGACTCAGACGATGAAGATTGGCTCGCGAACGAGTGGCTAGAAGACGACCGCGAGGCAGTGCTTGTTGAACACCTGCAAGACAAACAACAACAAGTGCTCGACCGCAAACGTCGTGAACGCGAGGCCAACGAAGATGCCCGTGTTGACGACATCTTGATGCGTTTACGCGGCTCGACGTATGACCAGCTCTCAGAAGAAGAACGCGCAACGCTCAAAAGAGCAAGTCGCCGATATCGCCAACGCCGGGATCGCTCAAATGATTCTGAGTAGGCTCTTCTTTCCCATTAGTATCAGCCCCTTTGTCTGATATCGTTCTTGCTACGTCGTGTTTTTCCTACTTGCACGGCCTATTTTCCTCAATTATTGGCCACCTCTGCCCATCACAATCGGTGTGATTGGTTCAACTAGAGGTCCAAAGAGGTGAACCCCCCATTTAGTAGAGCTTCCATCGTACAGTCATTGCAACCGCCTCCTATGCTTGTGTTGAAATTAGACAGAGAGGTATTCACCTAACTAAACGGTCCGGAGATCGCGTTGAGTCTTTTGTTGCAAACCGTTAAAAGCGAATCAGACCTAGAGTCAGCAAATGCCGCCGCTTCTACAGGCTACGCTCACGGCTGCGCAGACACGGATAGCAAAAGCGTCCAACAATTCCAGCAAGCTCTCTCGACGGCTTTTGCAGAGCCATTCACGTTAATGAATGTAGAAACCGGTGCAATCATACACGCCGACTACGATGGGCTATCTTGTGAACTATCTGAACGTATCGGATTGCTCGCCGAGGTTGCCCGACGTGGACGACCAGAGATTGTAGAAGATGTTTCTCCTCTCGTGATGTTGGCAATTCCTTTGCCATCGACGAAGAAGGGCCCCAAATTGGTTGCCGTCGGGGTATTCCCGCAACTACAGATCGAACATGAACACCAAGTAGCTGCCGCTGCTCAAATCTTCGGCGTTGACGCCAGCAGAGTTCTTCGTTGGATACTTGGCCGAGAAATTTGGTCGCCTCGAGTCTTATTGCACTTGGCGACGGCAATCCGTGACAGCTTCGTTCAGCAAGATGAGGTAACTCGCCTGCGAAGCGAAATGAACGATGCCATCGACCACGCTTGTGATGCTTACACCGAGTTAGGACTACTACATCGGCTCACAAGACACCTAGCGTTATCTGAAAATGAATCTGAGCTGTGGCAAAATGCCCTTGCTTGGCTTTCTGGATCGATTCAGTCGCAAAGTTTAGCGATCGTTGCCAATCAAGCAGTAGAAGACTACGAATTGACCGATTTATTTACAGACGACATCGACGGGGTATGGATCTACGGCGAGAGTCCTCTCGAAGCGGTCGTACTTCGAGAGCTTATCGAAAGAATCGGTACGCCGGCGCTAAGCCAACCGCTGATACTCAGCCAAGAGCAAACCTCTTTGCCAACTTGGCATTGCCCCGAAGTTCGTGAATTGGTGTGCGTGCCAATCAATGGTGGTGAACAGCCGTTGGCTTGGTTACTGGCAATCAATCACCGATCCCAAGCCTACGGCACTCCGGATGAGTTTGACTCGGTAGATCTTCGGTTACTCAGTAGCGTCGGAACCATTTTAGGTATCCACAGCCGCAATCTAGGCCTCTACCGGGAGCAGTCTGAATTGTTTTCGGGTTTAGTGTTATCCATGACCTCTGCGATTGATGCTAAAGATCGTTACACCTCGGGGCATAGTCATCGTGTTGCGAATCTGTCCGTCGCATTGGCAAAGCAGATTGGCCTCGAAAAAAAGACGCTCGATACGATTTACCTCGGCGGGCTCTTACACGATGTTGGGAAAATTGGCATCGATGATCATGTCCTTAATAAGCCAGGGCAATTGACCGACGAAGAGTTTGAACACATCAAGCAACATTCGCAATTCGGTTACGATATTCTCTGCGGTATTCGGCAGCTCGATAACATTCTTCCGATAGTTCTGCACCATCATGAAAATTGGGATGGCAATGGCTATCCACATGGACTGACGGGTACCGAAATCCCGCTGATGGCACGAATTGTAGCTGTGGCAGATGCATTTGATGCCATGTCGGGCGACCGTCCTTACCGAAAGGGAATGCCCTACGAAAAGGTGGATACCATTCTGAAAAATGGCGCTGGGATGCAGTGGGACACACGTGTTATTGATGCCTTCTTTGCGATTCGAGAAGATGTCCAGAATCTTTATTCGGATACATCCTCTCAGGAGGCCTCGCAAAAAAAAGTTCTTACTGTAAACTGAGCCCTATGGCTCGGCATGCTCAAAACCGTGAGGATATGCTCCGCGACGCGAAGGCGTTTGTGCATCGGATCGAATTACGAGCCACAGCTGAAAGTCAGCCCGAGATCGTTTTCGCCGGCTTTCGAGCCAATGGTGCTGCGAGCGTCTATTTCGATTTTGATCTTGCTTACCATTTTAACAGTGGTGGTGAACTTCGCCGTGCCTATTGGGATGGGCAGCTAATCAAAGCAGAGCAGAACCAGCTTGTATCATTGCGGACTTGCCGTACCGAGGCAGTTGTCGAGATGCGCCGACACGAAATGACCGCCAGCGAGCAGAAACAATTTTGCGATACATTGACTAGCCGACTGCAAAAATTGGCGGAAATTCTGCAGCGAGATCAATATGAGGTCACGGGCGCAGTGCCTAACAATAGCGAAGTGATCGAACGATTGCGGGATTGGCTTCAACAATTCAATGGCGTTCATGTTGCTGATGCTCCGCGGGTTTCTTAACTTTCGCTGCAAAAATTGGATTGCACCACCGTTACTTCACCAAGTTCGCAACGGAGTTTCTTCCCTATTTCATTTGAGCCACGGCGAACCATCGCTAAAGCGAGCGGCGATTTTAGCTTCGGTGACCAACTGGAGGCGGTGATTGTGCCAACTTCCTTTTCGCCATCGAAAATTTTTGTGTCGGATGGGGGAATCATCTCTCCAGCGAACTGCATTGCCACAATCTGCTTGTTCACATGGCCTAATGCGTCGAGGCGGGCGATGGTTTCCTGCCCTAGGTAGCAGCCTTTGGTAAAACTAATGGCTTGTCGGTTACGGCCGACTTCTTGTGGTAAATTAGAACTGTCAAAATCAACGCCAAACAGCGGGAAGCCTGCCTCGACACGAAGCGATGTCCAGACCGGCTCAGAAACTTGTTTTACCGCAGAGCGTTTTAATAAGTCAGCGAGATTGTCCGCTGTTGAGTGAGTACAGCGGATCAAGAAGCCCTTGGGCGTGACGGCATCAAATCTCGCAATAGTACCTATGAGTTCTCCCGTTTCGAATGAGATGCTCTGCCAAGGACGTTCTAATTGCTTGATGTTCTCTGTTATTTGGCAGGCCAGTTGGTTTGCTTGTGCCCCAAGAATGGCTCGCCAGACATTCTGATTCGATTCGCCCAGCAGCTGAACATCTTCTCGAATCACATACCGATCGAGGTGCTCTATGATTTGTTCAGCTTGATTTGGCACTGTCAGTAGAAGAATTTCATCCGGCAAGACCATGACGAAGGTGTGGGCGACAATCTTTCCTTTGACGTTGGTGAAAAAGGTCTCGCAACCCTCGCCATCGCTTAATTTACTGATTTCGTTCGTGCACATATTGTGCAAGAAGCGACGGCGATCTGCACCGGTGACGCGGATAGACGTCCAGTTTTCCAATGGAAAATAGCCGCAATCTTGGGTAACCGCTTGGTACTCATCAAGAAATTCATCGTCTGGGCAGCTAGACATTTCGCATGTGCTTTTTATTGAGTACTTTGTGGAGGTAGCATCCTATTTGACAACAGCCTTCAACCTTGGCACGAGTAGTTGGGCATCGTCTAAAACTAGGCAATGTTCACTATTCCGAGAGAGCCTTGCGAGTTCATCACTCGTGGCCAGTGGAGCCAATCCTAAGCTCTCGATAAGCTCTGGCGCAAGTTTGCTTCGCAAATAAACCGCTCCCCGCGATAATGCGCGGCTAAGCAGTATGGCTGGCCAGCTGTCGGGTAGACGATCACGCATTAATTCACGCTCAATTTCTCCAACTTCCTCATCCCCGGCCAATCGGCGAAGTGATCCCCCCGGAGCTTCAGCCAGATTGGTCCATATTACGAGCACTCCGCCAGCGTCCAATACCTGCTCGGCTAACTCGAGTGCGCGGCCAACGTTTTGCCAGGTTTGTTGACTGTCATCTCCGTTGATGGTGGCTACAACCAGGTCACCACTGTCCTCGACCGCTCTAGCCCAAATCTCGCGATACTTGGTAGACGCTGCCTGAGCTACGGCTGTCGGTTCGCCTGCAATCAGGGCGGCAACTTCGTTTTTTCGGTTCGGGACGATTTGCACCGTAAGGCCTACTCCCAATAGCCATCCCGCCTCGTTGATTTCGTTCTGGCGCTCGGTGCTAATCACTTTGGAAGCTGCCGCAATCGGAGCGCGATAACGGTCGATGGTTTCACGATCAGAGAACAACGGAAATAAACTACCAAAGCTGGGAAGCACTTCATGGCTAGTCGACGTCAGGTGGCACAATCCGATCGGCAAAACCAGATCGGCATCGCAAAGATCGCGATGAAGTCGCAACGGTCGGCCAGCGCGGGTGACTCCCAAAAGGGTGGTGCATTCTTCGTCGTTTGGATTGTGGTTTGCGAGTGAAATACCTTTGGTACTTGCTAGGACTTGGAAGTTTTTCTGCAACTTTGCATCTTGCGAGAACTCGCTCGACAGCAGCAGAGTCACAAGCGATTGTTCCACTCCTGCATCTTGCAAGGCGGCCAAGGCACCTTCGACAAGCGGAATCGCCTGTGGGATTCCGTACTCAAGGGCGATGGCTGCACGATCTCCGGGCACCGTCGCACTGGCCAACGGCGGAAAGTGGAGCGGTTCTTTTAAGGCCGCTCGAAGCTCTGCTGCCAAGTGAGCAGAGGGAATCGCATTGTGTGTAGCGGGCTGTACGAAAGTCACTCGAGTGGACTCAAGCGAGCAGGTCTCGTCATCTCCAAGCTTCAGTGTGGTAGACATTTGATAGAGCAATCGCTGTTTTTCGTCGGGTTCTGTAAGGCTGCGGCAACAATCCGCAGGCGGGCTTTGCTGCCGTATTTTATTCTGCTACTTTTTAAGTTGGTAGACACCTAATTGACTGTGTGGCTGGTGTCGACTTCCCTTCATTGGCGCAATGTGTCACGCATTGGTCAAGTGGGCTCGTATGATAATTCCACCGCACTTTCTTCGACGTTACTTGTAGGCAAAATCGATGGCTACCGGCCAAACGTACCAACATTTGAATCTGATTTTCCTGCTCTTGCTGGCGATGCTGCTGTTGGGCGGTTGTAGCCATTCAACTCCGACGCAGCCGCCTGAGGAAAACGAGGTTGGCGAGAGTGCCGAACAGATTCTCGAAAAAATGCAGTCGGTGTACCACGATGCTAGGGCGTATTCAGACAATGCGACGTTTGTTCAGCAAACAGTGCTTCGTAGCGAAGGTGTCGAGCGACAAACGCCGTTCCACCAAATGTCGCTCGTATTCGAACGTCCTAACAAACTACGATTCAAATTTCATAAAACCCGAGCCAGGTCGCCTGGAACGGATGACTATGACGTCGCCAGCGATGGGCTACGGGTGCGTTCCTTCGCCAGCGAACTTCCAGAACAAGTTCATGAGGCAGCCGCACCGCCCGAACTTACACCAGAGAATTTCATTCCCGAGCCTGAATTACGGGCGGCTATCCTCGATGTCTCGTTAGAAAATATCTATCCTCAGCTAACGATGTTATTCCGAGGTGATAACTTTTTTCCACTTGATAGCAATCCCACATTGCTTGACGAGCAAAAACTGGGCGAAACAAACTGTTTTTGTATTGGGCTGGTTAGTGACGCAGGACGTCGTGTGTTATGGATTGATGACAAGACGTATGCTTTACGACGAATGGAATTGCCGATTGATGTCCAACTGGCCGATCTCGATCCGCGTGGCTTGTATACGAAGTTGGCAATTTGGGTTGATTTTTCGAACATTCAATTCAACACGAAGATCGGCAGCGAGACCTACGTTCTAGATGTTCCTGAGGGGAGTCGGCGAGTTCGACGACTCATCGCCCCGCCACCTCCTGCACCCTCGTCCTCGCTTGGTCAAGCAGTGGGTGAATTGACTTTCACCACACTCGAAGGCGAAGAGCTTACTTCGGCATCGCTTAGGGATAAGGTCGTAGTACTCGATTTTTGGTATACACGCTGTCCGCCGTGCAAATTGCAGACGCCAACGCTCGACCAAGTCTATCAAGAGTTCAAAAACAACCCCGATGTTGCATTTTACGCTGTCAGTACGGATCACCCTCTGGTTTCTGATGCCGTGGTCGCACAAACCTTGGAGTCGTGGGGCGGCACGATGCCGGTGGTTCGCGACACCAGTGACTCGGGCTACGACAAGCTCAACATTCGAGTCACGCCGACGACGGTTCTCCTGGGACGAGATGGCCGCCTTCAGAGGTTTGAGCAGGGTGCCCAGCTCGATCCGGCGCCACTTATCCAAGCAATTCAAGCTTTGGTCGATGGGCAAGATTTGGCTGCGATAGCGTTTGCCTCGCATCAAAAACGTGTCGACGAATTTCAACAAGCACTCGAGGCTGCCACCATCCAAGACGCTGTCGTGGAAACCGAGGTCGCTCTTCCTGGGGTTCAGGAGAATGCGACGACCAATTCTGAGTAGGTGCCAATAGCCAAAACAGTGGGGCTGCTCTAAAATGGCAGTAGCCAACCGTCACCAAACCGCATCGGTCAATCGACTGATAACTGAGCGGCTAACTCATACGAGGACAAGAATTAAATCATGACTATTTCTGCCGAGCAAATGTCGCAATGGTGCCAAACTATGTTGGCCGGGCGAGCTGCCGCTCCCGAACTTGAACTCGTCGACTATTTAGATGCGGTTCCTCGCTTGGATTCGCTTGCTGACCTACCTGCAGGAACTGCCGTCGCGATACGTGGTGATGTCGATGCGAAACCTGGTGCTCAGATTGGCGAAGGAGACATCCGCCTTCGTTCGATGGTTAATTCGCTTAGCTATGGTCGAGATCGTGGCTGGAAACAAATTATCCTTGGGCACATTGGTCGTAAGCCTGAAGGCTCATTGGCGAAGGTTGCTGCCCGGATCGGCCAGATTCTGGAATGCGAGGTTCCGCTCATCACGGATTGGCTCGACGAAGAGACGATGACTATTTCTGCTGCTGCGGCTGATCAAATCAAATCGTCGGAACCTAGTGCGGTTATCGTGCTGGAAAACACTCGTCGCTACGATATTGAACGCGCTCTCTGGAAGGCAACAGCAGAGGACGTTCCGCAGTTGGCTGAGAAACTTGCGAAGTTTGCCAACGAATTTTCTGAAAAGATTGCCAAGGTCTATGTTCACGAAGCCTTGTCGGCTGGCAGTCAGGATGCTTCGAGCGTTGTTCTCCCTGCTGCTATGGAACGTGTTGCCCTGGGGAACTACGCGGCCAGCGAATTCGACGGGCCGATGCGGAAGTGTTTGGAAACCCAGCTCGTTGTTTTCAGCGGTTTGAAGATCGACAAGCTCGACGATTTAGAGGTGATGATCAATCGGGGAACGATCCGCCACGTCTTTGCCGCGGGTTCGTTGGCGATGGCTTTGAAGAAAGCCATTGGCGAAATCGATGGCAAACCCTGCTGTCTGGGCTTGGCTGAAGACCCTTCGCATGCGGACAAGCCCTACTATATTCCTGCTGAGCGTATCGAGCAGGCTATACAAATGATTAAGAGTGGTCGTGAAAAGGGGATCGAATTTGTAACCCCGGTCGACTCCGTTATCGAAGATGGTTCGATAGTCAATCAACTTCAGCCCGATCAGCAGCAGTTTGACATCGGTCCAAAATCGAGCGAGCTGTTTGAAGAGCGGGTCGGCGCGTTCCTGGCTACTAGCCCCCAGGGGGCGGTGGCTTTCCACAACGGGGTGTTTGGAATGTTTGAAGACCCGAGATTTGAGGCGGGGACCAAGCGATTCATTTCTCAGCTTCAGCGGATGACCGACGCGGGGGTTGAAGTCTTTGTGGGTGGGGGCGAAGGGGGTAAGGCCCTCGAAAGATATGGCCAAGCCGACTGGGTGACGCACGTCTTTACGGCTGGTGGTACCGTGCTTAATGCTCTTGGTGGCGAGCCAGTGCCCTATTTGGCTGCGTTGCGAGCGGCAGTGCAACGGGGAGTCGCCCGGGTCTAGGTGCCGTATTTTAGCGGTTATTTGCCGTCAGGGGATCGACTGAGCATCCTGGCGCCGTCGCAATCGTTACGAACACAATACTCGGACTCCTTGAGGCAAACACTGCGGACAATTCTCTGAATCTCGTCAAGCGTTTACGAACAACTCGTCGATAGCCTTGATAACTAGATGAGAGTTAGTCGCTAACTTCTGGTATGCGTTTAGGATTCGCTCGGCACACAAACCAATTTTGTGCGGGCGAGGCGCAAACCACCAAAATGCGGCACTGTGTTTCCCCCCCCATTAAAGGAGCCTCCCAAATGAGAAATCACCTTCTTCTGTCGACGCTAGGCGTTGCTATTGCCTTAGGCTGTGCCTCGAACGCAAATGCGTTCTTCGGCCTGCTTGGTGGCTGTGAGCCTAGCTGTGGTTGTGCGGACGATTGTTGCGAACCAAGCTGTGGTTGTGCTGACGATTGCTGCGAACCTTCCTGCGGTTGTGCCGACGACTGCTGCGATTCTTGCTGCTGCAAGAAAAAGCGTTGTGGCCTGCTGGCCAAGTTGCGTGCTAAGCATGCTGCCCGTAAGTGCTGTGAGCCATCGTGTGGATGTGCTGACGACTGCTGCGAACCAGCTTGTGGTTGTGCAAGTGATTGCTGCGAACCAAGCTGTGGATGTGCCGACGACTGCTGCGATCCTTGCTGCTGCAAGAAAAAGCGTTGCGGCCTGCTGTCCAAGTTGCGTGCAAAGCGTGCCTGCCGTAAAGCTTGCTGCTGCGAGCCATCGTGCGGATGTGCTGACGACTGCTGCGAGCCAGCTTGTGGTTGTGCAAACGACTGCTGCGAGCCCAGCTGTGGTTGCGCTGGCTGAGATGTTAAGCTGATCGATCGGGATTAACCTCCTGAAAGATGATGTAAAATTCAACGGCCCCTTGTCACTTGGCAAGGGGTCGTTTTTTTTGAGGTGAGATGTTTGATTCATGATTGTTGATGTGAGGGGGTAGAGGGCAGGGGCGAGTTTTGTCAGGGTGTTTGGTGACAAAATGGACAAAACTCTCTGAGGTAATGTGCAGTTCGCTCTTCTTTCATAGGGTTTCGCCCCTTTTTCCGGTGCTAGTTTTGGCACGATATGGCCTGTTTGGGGTTTTGGCGGACAATATTCGGTCGTTTTGTCCGCTGCTGTTTTCTTAAACACTTGAGTGCTAGGCTTTGCGAGATTTAGCTTGGACAAAAGTCGGTGGGGTTTTGTCCTGTTTTGTCCAAAGTGTGTGATTTTATTGTCAAAAAGGTGTGAGCACTTATCTTCGCTAATCGGCGCTAATTTTTTGTGAGGTCGGGTGGCACTGTCTGGCTTGTCCAGCAGTGTGATGTGGGTACCAGGGTTCCACTGCTGGGCAAGCCAGACAGTGGCACCCTGCAAGGTTTAATATTTCGAAAGAATAAGGTAAGGAGTATTGTCGTGGAATGGTGGGTGGAATTCCATCGGCATTTTTGGCCGGTGGTGGGAGAGCGGGGAGTAGGCCAGATATTGGGGTTTTTAAAGGGTAGGTTTAGGGGTTATTGCCACGAAACACTGGGGTGATTCCATCCATATTTTTTACCCGTGTGGCGGTATTTGACGTAAGCTTGTTGGTCTAAGGTGGAGACGGCAGAGTTTGACTACACATCACCGATTATTGAAAAAGACAATTAGCCACAGATAGACACAGCGGTAATGTTTCGTCCCAAAATTCTGTTTTCTGAATCTCTGCGTCCATCCATAGTTTCTTGTTTTAGGAAGTAAAAAGGATCGAATCATGGCCAAAATTTTGCTTGTAGATGACTCGAGAGTTCAGAGGAACTGGGCAAAAAAAGCTCTTGCCAATTCTTCCTATGGGTTTATCGAGGCGGAAAATGGGTTGGTGGCCTTGGACAAGATGGAAGAGCATCAGCCCGACCTAGTTATTTGCGATCTTAATATGCCAATTATGGGTGGGATCGAGTGCATGGAGACGATGCGGACTCGAGGGCTTTCTTTTCCGTTTGTAGTTATTACCGCTGACATTCAGGACTCTACCAAAGACAGGTGTGTTGAGTTGGGGGCGTTGTCCATCATCCACAAACCCTTTAAGGGGCCTGATTTGGTTGCATTGGTCGAAGATATTTTTAGCTTGCAAGAAGGGGGAGTCGCATCATAAAAAAATTATCAGAAGATCAACTGGATGCTCTCAAAGAGATGGCGAACATGGGCCTTGGACGGGCTGCCGGTGTCTTGAATAGTATGCTGGAGACGCATATTGAACTTGAGGTCCCCGTCATCAAAAGTGTTTCGTATGACGAGCTGGAATCTGCGTTAACCGAATTGGGTGCTGATGCGTTGTCGATTATTGAACTTGGATTCCACGGGGATTTTGGGGGCTCTGCATCGCTTGTTTTTTCTCCAGAGAGCGCTGCGCAGCTAGCGACGGTGGTGGCAGGAGAAAAAGTTACCTCTTCTGCACTCGGCGCGATGCATATTGAAACCTTGAATGAGATAGGCAACATCGTCTTAAATGCGGTGATGGGGTCTTTCTCGAATATGACGGTGTCGGAACTCAAGTACACGTTGCCGAATTACTCAGAGACGGCTACTGAGGAATTTGCGCGGAAGTTAGAGGAAAGTAAAAAAGTGATCGTGCTTTTGTTGCAAACTCAATTTTCTGCAAAAGAGTTTGAAATCGAGGGCCACATTCTACTTTTATTCGAAATGTCATCCTTTGAAGCCTTAGTGAAGGCTGTTGACAATCTTCTCTAGTAGGCTTCTTAGGGTGGCACACACCATGCAATCGACCTTAGAGCTTCTCGACGACTTTCCAGTGGGTGTGTGTATCATTGACGAAAGCTATGAGATTACCTATTGGAATCGACGGCTGGAAAATTGGACGAAATTATCGACGGATAGCGTTGTGGGTAGCGATCTCCGTACCCATTTTCCTCATTTTGCAAAACCCCACTACACCTCCCGTTTAGAATTGCTTTTTAAGGGAGGGGCTGCAGCCGTTTTTTCTTCTCTTTTGCACAAGTCACTTTTTCGACCAGTCAACAGCTCCACAAAAAACATTTATAACACCACCGCTATTTCTAGACCACATCCTTCTGAGCAAGGGTTTGAAATTCTATTTGTTGTTGAAGATGTCACGGCCTTACACAAGCGGTCTGAGGAACTTGAACGCAGCAACTCGCAGTTGGAAAAATTTGTTCACATTGCCAGCCATGATCTTCAGGCTCCCATCCGCAGAGTCAAGCAGTTTCTAGATCTGCTTGAACAAGAATTAGGCAATGATCTGACGGAGGATATTGCGGAACACATGTCGGTTGTGGTGAAGAACTCGCAGCAGATGGAAAAACTTCTCGCGGCACTTTTCGAATATGCCACCGCCTGCCACGGGAAGGTCAATTTAAGTACGGTGTCTTTGGATAAGCCGATCGATCAAGCATTAGATGCGATCTCCATCATCATTGAAGAGACTGATGCGGTGATTCGTCGTGATCCCTTCCCGCAAGTACAGTGTGACTGTGTGATGATAGGAATTGTCTTTCAAAACCTCGTCGGGAACGCGCTGAAATATATTAAAGGGCGAAAACCGGAAATACACTTGTTAGCTAGGGAGGAGGAAATCGGATGGGTGTTTGGCGTGCGTGATAACGGTATAGGAATAAGTGATGAACATAAGGAGATGATTTTTTCTTCGTTCAAACGCCTCCATACCAAGGAGGAATTCACAGGTTCAGGGATCGGCCTTTCTACCTGTAAAAATATTATTGAGAGACATGGTGGTAAAATCTGGGTTGAATCAGAGCTAGGTGTCGGGTCGACTTTCTTCTTTACCCTTTAGTTTAAGGGGAAAGGGTGAACCGCTAATTTATTATTAGCGAATGTTAGTGAGGATTAGCGGTTTACTTGCTTTTTTGAAGAGTAAGGGGCAATGGTTGTTGCATATGGCAGGTAGACCTCGATGCTTCTTGTCGCTTTGCGACCGATCCAACTCCGGCCAGGATGGCCGGGCTATGGTGGGTTTTTCATGGGGCGGGTTGGGCTGCCTGATTTTGACTTCTACGAACTGTTATCGTCTTTTGATCGTTGCTGTAGGGCTGCGTCTAGCTGTTGTTGTCGTCGTCGGCGCATCCACCAGAGGAATACGAAGCCGAGAAAGACGAGCGCGAAGAGGGTGATCTTCATTTCGGCGTCGCGCAGGAGCCGTGTGATTTGTTCGCCGTAGGAGTAGGACAAGCCGAAAAAGGTGCCGACGACGAGCGTTGCACAAATGAGATCCCAAACTAGGAATCGCCTGAAAGGCATGCGCACCACGCCGGCAGCCAAGTAGACGGGCCCACGCACGCCCACCATAAATCGGGCTAAGAGCATGACTTTGAACCCGTGCCGTTGAATGGCTTGCTCGAAGTACTCTTCGCGTTGTGCGCCAACGAACTTTCCGAATTTTGGATGGGCGGCCACCAGTCCGTGGCCAAAGTGATAGCCGATGGCGTACATCACACTATCGCCTAACAGAGCGCCAAACAGACAGGCGGCGAACGCTAATTCGGGTTCGAGGCGGCCTTGTGCGCTAAATACGCCAGCCAGAACGATGGGCACTTCTTCTGGAATTGGCAGACCGCAGCCGGTCAACAC
Source organism: Planctomycetota bacterium (assembly GCA_029259945.1). Lineage (GTDB taxonomy): Bacteria > Planctomycetota > Planctomycetia > Pirellulales > Lacipirellulaceae > Bythopirellula. Next base: position 159,727 of record JAJDEF010000022.1, on the reverse strand, counting down.
CAGGAAGGCGATGATGCCGAGGTAACTGCCGTTTTCAAGGAAGAATTCCACGAGTTTCGTTTCTTAGGAGTTGGCGGTTGTTCGTTTGTGCAACCCCTTCAGGGTTGGATTTTTCTCGGGCTTCCAACCCAGGGTGCGCTCACTGGGGTTCGCGACCCTGGGCTACGATGTGTAACGCCTTCGGCGTAGTGCCACATGCAAAAAATGTGTTGTTTCTCTTCCAGATATGCAACTAGTGATGACTATCAGTGTGTATCGGCCGGGATTCCTAGGGACCGTCACTTTGGCGTGCAGGTGCAGTCTATCCGGATTTTCGGAGCAATCTGATCTGACACATTCAACTGGCTTTTGTCCAAGCGTCATCGTTCAGGCCAAAGGCATGAAGGGTGATTTCACCGCTCTCGTCATGTGGAGAGACCAGGACGGCTGCGATTTCAGGGTGTTTTGCACAATACTTGCGAACTGGCTCGACGCCCATCACAAAAAAAGCGGTCGCTAGCGCATCGGCTTCTGCGGCAGTTGGGGCAATCACGGTCGAAGTAAAAACCCCCTCGGCGGGCCTGCCGGTGCGGGGGTCGATAATGTGGCTGTACCTTCGTCCTTCATGCTCAAAAAACTGGGTCGCCCCGCCGGCGGTTGCTAGTGCTTGATCTCGTAGGTGAAACTCCGCCAAACAGCGCTGGGGTTGTAACGGATGTCGCAACGCGATGGTCCACGCTTGGCGGGAATCGGCGTGATTCTTGCCGTGTGCCAAAACGCTACTGCGTCCGCCATGCCAAAGGTAATTGTTCACGCCAAAATCGTTTAGCATTTTTGCGGCTTCGTCGAGCGCATAGCCCTTGCCAATGGCATTGAAATTAATTTCTACGTGGGGCTGTGAGAATTGAATGGTACTTTTTGAGTGATCCAGTTTGATTTGATCGAACCCGACCTGAGCCTGAGCCTCGGCAATTTCGTTTTCGGTAGGGTGTCGTCCGTCGCGCTGCATAAACCCCCAGATTTGCGAGAGTGGACTGCTGGTAATATCAAAGGCTTGGTCGGTTTCGCGATAGAGTTTTTCGGACAGTTTTAATACTGCAAACAGTCCTGGCTCAACCGTCACGGGGCCATTTGCGGCCTGTTGGTTGATTGCGATCACCTGGCTGTGCTCGCGATAGATGGTCATTTGGGTTTCCAGATCGTCGATCAAATCAAAAGCGGCCAGAATGTCGTCGGTGGGGACTTCGTCGGCGAGGTGGTATTGCACGGCGAATTCACATGCCATCGCCCGTCGACTGGCATGGGCAAGCATGGATTGTTTGCCTGTTGGGGCGGGGTCGAGCAGTTCGGAGGTGGTATCGACCCACGATTTCACCTTGTCGGTGAGCACGCGAGCGGCAGTGCGGCCTTGCAAAAAATCGCGTCGAGAGTGTTGGGACGAATTCGTCATGGCGATCTTATTGTAGCCAATCTTTTCACCTGCTGGGCAGGCGTGCGGTTTTGTTGGAGGGGTAATCTTGGTACGATCTTTGGTTCGAGCTAACTTTATTCCTGGCATCGATTTTTGACTATGAGTGAACTGATCATCAGCGTTTCTGGATTGCGGGGGGTGGTGGGCGAAACGCTTACGCCTGAGGTTGCCGCTCGCTATGTCGGGGCTTTTGCCGATACGTTGCCTGAGGGGCCAGTGGTGGTTACCCGCGATGGCCGCCATACGGGGCCGATGGTGGCGGGAGCGGTTCAATCGGCGCTGATGGCGATGGGGCGTACCTGCCTTGATGCGGGTATTGCTGCGACGCCCACCACGGGTGTGCTTGTCCGTCATCTGGGCGCTGCGGGTGGGATTCAGATTTCTGCCAGCCATAACCCTCCGGAATATAACGGGCTCAAGCTCTTCGATGGTGCTGGCCGTGTGATTCCCGCCGGCCCTGGGCAATTGGTGATCGACCGCTATCGCAACGAAACGCCGAACTGGCGATCGCACGATCAGCTTGGGCGATATCAAACTCTTGAAGATACGACGACGGCTCACTTGGCCATGGTGGCAGCTATTTGCGATGTCGAGCGAATTCGTAAACGTCGATTTCGGGTGTTGCTCGATGCGAATAATGGTTCGGGCAGCGTTCTTGGGGTGCCGTTGCTGCAAGAACTGGGTTGTGAAATTACGTTGGTCGGTGGCGAACCGGACGGCCACTTTGGGCATCCGGCCGAACCGACGCAAGAAAATCTTGCTTCGGTTCTAGAGCTAGTCCAAAAAGCAGGTGCCGATATTGGTTTTTGCCAAGACCCCGATGCCGATCGTTTGGCGGTGATCGACGAGTCGGGTCGTTATCTTGGCGAGGAATACACGCTGGCGATTTGTGTCGACCATGTTTTGCGCCATCAGCCTGGGCCGGTGGTCACGAATTGTTCGACGAGCCGTATGTCGCAAGATTTGGCCGAGAAATATTCGGTGCCGTTCTTTCGCTCGAAGGTGGGCGAGGCGAATGTGGTCGATTTGATGTTGGCAGAAAACGCCATCCTGGGCGGCGAGGGTAACGGGGGGGCCATCGACCCTCGCGTTGGCTTGGTTCGCGATAGCTTTGTGGGGATGGCATTGCTGCTTGACGCGATGGCGACTCGCAGCGAACCGATTAGTGCCCTGGCCGATGAATTGCCTCGCTATGCGATTCACAAGGCCAAGGTAGAACTTGCCCCGGAGCAAGTTGCCACGGCTCTTGATTGCCTAGAAAGTCACTTCAGCGAAGCTACGAGCGACCGTCTTGATGGTTTGCGTCTCGATTGGCCCGACAAGTGGTTGCTTATTCGTGCGAGTAACACCGAACCGATTGTTCGGGTGGTGGCCGAAGCGCCGACGGAGGACGAAGCGGCGCGGTTGTGTCGTGAAACGTCGGCTGTGATTGCCAAAGGGTAACATTGATTGCTTGCAATGTTTCCGGCCAGGATGGCCGGGCTATGTGGCTTGAATGTGTTTTTCATTGATACTGCCGGCTATTACCTCGATAAAATCGCCGTAGTTGGCTGCTTTGCTCGGCACTTCGACGGGTGCGTAGCGGCAGGAGGTGCCAATGGAGTAGCCTGGCCGATCTTCTTGCGGTGACTCGACCAGGACTCGTAGTTGCTTGCCGAGTAAGCTGGCAAAGTAGTTGTTCTGCAATTCTGCTTCGAGGCTCGCTAATTCTCGGCCGCGTTCTTGTTTTACTTTTTTGGGAAGCTGGCCGAGCATTTCTGCGGCGGGGGTCGTGCGACGGGCGCTGAACGGGAAGATGTGAATTTTTGAGAATCCTACCTGCCGCGATACTTCGCAGGTTTCGGCAAACTCTTCGTCGGTTTCGCCTGGGAAGCCGACGATGATGTCGGTGGTGATTGCGGGCTGATCGAGTCGTTCTTTGAGCATCTCGCAACGGTCGATAAACCGACGGCTGCCCCAACGACGGCGCATTCGCCGTAGGACGCTGTCGCTGCCGCTTTGCATAGAGATGTGTAGGTGGGGGCAGACGCGGTCGCCGTGGTCTTGCATCACGTCGATCAACTCGCGGGTGACTTCGGTGGCTTCGATGCTGGAAAGCCGTACGCGGAAATCGCCCGGCAGTTTGGCGATCGAACGGACGAGATGCGAAAGCCGTGTCCATTTTTCTTTAGGCAGATTGCGGTTCCAGTCGACGCCGTAGTGGCCGAGGTGAATTCCGGTGAGCACGACTTCGCGGTAACCGTTGTCGACGAGCCGGCGCACTTCATTAAGAATGTGCTGCAACGGTCGACTGGTGAGTTGGGGGCGGACGTGGGGGATGATGCAGAAACTGCAGCGGAGTAGGCAGCCGTCTTGTACTTTGACATAGGCCCGATGCCGTCGGCCAAAACCGGAGATGCCGGTGGGGATGTCGGTGACGCCGAATCGCCCCAGCAGATCGGGGAGTTCACGTTTGTCGGTGAGCACTTCGGTGACATTTGGCAGTGCGGCGACTTCTTCGGGGGCACGGGTGGCGTAACAGCCCATGACGACAATTTTGCTTGCGGGATTGTCGCGAGCTAGTCGACGAATAATCTGCCGGCTTTTGGAATCGCCTTCAGACGTGACCGTGCAAGTGTTCACCACGCAAAGATCGGCCTGCCGATCGTCGGGAACGTCGTCGTAGCCAATTCCGAGTAGTCCTTCGCGGATGTACTCGGTTTCGTATTGGTTGACTTTGCAGCCGAGAGTGATGGTTTTTAGTTTCATGAGGGAAAGGGGTATTTTGAAACTGGTTTTAGGTGGTGCAATTAGGGATGCCGCATTATATTGGACGGCCCTGATAAGGGGAAACGGGATTCGCAGAATTTCCCCTCTTGCCGTCCTTCCTAGACCCTCCGATACCCTTCCTTTCCAAGGTTCCTAACGTGTCTGCTTCTGCCGTGAATGGTGTTTTTGAATATCTTGAGCAGAATCGTCAGCGCGCGGAGGGCGAATTATTCGAGCTGCTTCGCATTCCCAGCATCAGCGCCGATTCGAAATTTGCTGGCGATGTCCGTCGTGCGGCCGATTGGATGGTCGAGCATCTGAATGGTTTTGGCCTGGAGGCTGAGCTTCACGAGACGGAGGGTCATCCGATTGTTTATGCAGAGACCGCTCCGGTGGCGGGTGCTCCCGTGGTGTTGGTCTATGGGCATTACGATGTCCAGCCGCCCGACCCACTTGATCTTTGGATTACGCCCCCCTTTGAACCGACGGTGCGCGATGGCAAGGTTTTTGCTCGGGGTGCGACGGATGACAAAGGTCAGATGCTGACGCATGTGAAAAGCGTGGAGGCTTGGCTTGCCACGAACAAGAAGTTGCCAGTTCAAGTCAAGCTGCTCATTGAAGGGGAAGAGGAGGTAGGCAGCGAGCATCTGGAGAGTTTCCTCGCGAGCAATATCGAAAAGCTTGCCTGCGACTGCGTGGTGATTAGCGACACGAGCCAGTTTGCGCCGGGTGTGCCGGCGATTACCTACGGTTTACGCGGAATTGCTTATTACGAAATTCATCTCACGGGCCCCAATCGTGATCTTCATTCGGGCGTTTTCGGCGGAGCAGTGACGAACCCCGTCAATGCGCTCAGCGACATGCTCTCGACGATCGTTGACGACGCGGGTCGCATTCAGATACCAGGGTTTTACGACGAGGTCGCGCCGCTTACCGAACAAGAGCGTGAAGAATTCGGTGCGTTGCCGTTTGACGAGGCGGAGTATTGCAAGCAGCTTGAAGTGGATGGGACGACGGGCGAAGCTGGATATAGTACGCTCGAACGTCGTTGGACTCGGCCTTCGTTCGATGTTCACGGCATTTGGGGTGGCTATCAGGGCGAAGGCGAAAAAACGGTGCTCCCGTCCCATGCAGCCGCCAAGTTCAGCTTTCGATTGGTGCCTAACCAAGACCCAGAAAAAATCACGGCAAATTTGCGCGCGTGGCTTGAAAAACATGTTCCCACGGGGATCAAGATGGAGATCGTCGAATCGCATCGAGCGCCAGGCGTTGTTTTCTCGCTTGACAGTCCGTACCTGCAGGCGGCTGCTGATGCCATTGAAATTGGTTTTGGTAATCGGCCGGTATTCATCCGCGAGGGGGGCTCGATTCCGATTGTCAGCACGTTTGCCGACAAATTAGGAGCCGATGTCCTACTTCTCGGCTGGGGCCAAAACGACGATAATCTTCATAGTCCCAACGAGAAGTTCTCGCTCGCCGATTTTCACCATGGTATCAGCGCGAGTGCCGCTTTGTGGGACCGCCTTGCCACTGCTCACCAAAATACGAAGTGATAAAGTATATTTTTTGCCACAGAGCACACCGAGGACACAGAGAGCTATGGGGCAGGATCCGCTGACGGGCAAAGTGATTGGATGTGCCATCGAAGTCCATAAGGCTCTTGGTCCAGGGTTATTGGAATCAACCTACCTACAGTGTTTAGCGCGAGAGTTGGCTCTCGAAGAAGTTCGATTCAAGCTAGAACATCCGTTGCCCATTGAGTACAAAGGGGTCCACTTAGATTGTGGATATCGGATTGATATTCTGGTCGAAGACCAGTTGATACTGGAGCTGAAAGCCGTCAAAGATATCCAGAGCATACACCATGCCCAGTTACTTACCTACTTGAAACTGTCAGGCATCACGACCGGACTTCTAATCAATTTCAATACGAAAGTACCTAAGGACGGAATCAAACGATTCAAACTCTAAATTCTCTGCGTGCTCTGTGCCCTCTGTGGTTCATTTATATTAGTATGTCTCAAAACTGCCGATCAAATTTTTGCTGCGAACGGTTGCAAAAATACATAGCCAAAAGGGCCAATCTTAAACATGTTGGATAAACGATTTATTCTTGAGAACTCGGAACTTGTGCAGGTGAACTGTACGAATCGGGGAGTGAAGGCCGATGTGGCTCGGTTTGTGGAGTTGGAAAACCAATCTCGGCAGTTGCAACAAGACGTCGAAGAGCTTTCGCGGCAGGCTAACGTTGTTAGCAAATCGATTGGCAAAGCCAAAGATGAAGCGGAGCGTGAGCAGCGCAAAGACGAAGGCCGGCGGCTTCGCGAACAGAAAGACGCTCAACAGGCGGAGATGGATCGCATTGCTGCTGAAGCAGGGGCCATCTATCGCAGTATGCCGAACCTGACGCATGGGGATGTGCCCGTCGGTGATGAGGCTTGCTGCGTGGAGCTGCGGCGTGGGAAGTCTCAAGTTCGGAAATTTGGTTTTCCGGTGCTCGACCATGTCGAATTGGCCCAACAGCACGACCTGGTTGATTTTGAGGGTGGGGCACGAATCGCGGGCAACGGGTTTTACTTTCTAAAAAACGAAGCCGCGCTGCTCGAACTTGCGTTGCAACAATACGCGATGCAGCTATTGGTGGGCGAAGGTTTTACGCCGATGATTACGCCCGATCTGGCTCGCGGAGAAATCTTGCAGGGTATTGGTTTTATCCCGCGTGGTCCTGAAACTCAGATTTACAGCATCGAAAATCAAGATTTGAATCTGGTGGCGACGGCAGAGATCACTTTAGGAGGCCTTTACTCGGGTCAGGTGATCGACGCCGAGCAGCTTCCGCTCAAGATTTGTGGCATTAGCCATTGTTTTCGCACCGAAGCGGGGGCAGCGGGTCGCGCATCGCGTGGGCTGTATCGGGTACACCAATTTACGAAAATCGAGATGTTTGCCTTTACTCTGCCTGATCAGAGTGAGGATATGCATAACTATTTATGTGATTTGGAATGCCAACTGTTTGATGGTTTGGACATTCCTTATCGTGTGATCGACACAGCGACTGGCGATCTTGGCGGCCCTGCTTACCGTAAGTTTGATCTCGAAGCCTGGATGCCTGGCCGTGGCAAGAGCGGTGAATTTGGCGAGGTCACCAGCGCGAGCAACTGCACGGATTACCAAGCGCGACGGTTGAACATTCGCTATAAGGTGAAGGGCGAAAAGGGGACGAAGTTTGCCCATACGCTCAACGGCACCGCGATTGCGATTAGCCGTGCGATGATTGCCATCCTCGAAAACGGTCAACAGGCCGACGGCAGCATCGTTATCCCAGAAGCCCTACAAAAATGGGTGGGTAAAGAGCGTATTGGTGGCACAGCGTGAGCACTGCATCGATTCGAATTGGTACCCGTGCTAGTCAGTTGGCCCGCTGGCAGGCGAGTTGGGTGGCAGGCCAATTGCGAGCTTTAGGCGCCCGGGTTGAGCTGGTGGAGATCACCACCCGTGGTGACACCCAGCAGCAGGGCCCGATTGCCGGCATCGGGTTGCAGGGGGTGTTTACCAAAGAGATTCAAGCGGCGGTATTGGCTAGCGAGGTGGATATTGCCGTCCATAGCCTCAAGGATTTGCCGACTGATACGGTGGCGGGTTTGGTATTGGCAGCGGTGCCGGAGCGCGAGAATCCGGCGGATGCATTGGTCAGCACCAAGGCGGACTCGTTGATGACATTGCCAGCTGGCGCGCGGGTGGGCACGGGGAGTTTGCGTCGGCAAGCTCAGATTCGACATTTGTGTCCAGAGCTAGAGGTCGTTGGAATCCGAGGCAACGTTGATACGCGATTGCGCAAACTGGATGCGGGAGAATACGACGCGGTGATTCTTGCGGCGGCGGGGTTAGGACGCTTGGGATTGGCGGATCGAATTGCCGAGTTGTTAGAACCACCTCGGGTGCTGCCGGCGCCAGGGCAGGGGGCGTTGGGGCTTGAATGCCGTGCGGAGGATTCGGCGGTTGGGGAGTTGCTCGCGAAGCTTGACGACGCAACTTCACACAGGGCGGTCGAAGCCGAGCGGTCGATGCTAGCAAAGTTGCATGGAGGGTGTTCGGCACCGGTGGGGGCGTGGGGTCGTATCGAGGGTGGCCAGTTGACGCTGGATGGGTTGGTAGCGAGTCTCGATGGCGAACAGATTTTGAGGGCCACTGCTTGTGGTCAGGTTGCTGATGCGATTGCGATTGGCAATGAGGTGGCGGATCAGTTGTTGGCCCAAGGGGGGGCGGCGATTGTTGCCGAGGCGCGGGGCGGCTGATTTTGCAACTAGCGGCAGAGATTGCCGATGACGCATGCTCCAACCGGCATGGCTTGCCGAATGGGTCGGGGATGTTGGCTTCTCGGTTGACGCGGTGAAAATCTTTTCTGATCAGTAAAGTGCTTTGGAAACAGTGTTTCTATTCTGTTTGGCTGACTCCTTGCAACCTTGGCATGGTGAGTGCGTAGTGCAAGTCGGAAAGATTGCGGGGGGGCGTACCTGCTATCAAAGACGACCATGTCCTACGGAATGTATCTTTCGGCTGAAGGCGCCAAAGTTCAGTCTCAGCGTCTGGAGTTCATAGCCAATAATTTGGCCAATGTTGAGACTCCTGGTTTCAAACGCGATGTGCCGACGTTTCAGGCTCGCTTTGCCGAAGCGATTCAGCAAGGCACGGCCTACGAGGGCAGCAAATCGGGGAACGACATTGGTGGTGGCGTGAAGTTGGTGGAGGTCGAGACCGACTTTTCCAACTCGACATTACGCGAAACCAAGATTCCGACCGACTTTGCGATTCATGGGGACGGGTTCTTTCAAGTCCGTACCCCCAGCGGAGAGATGTTGCTGACGCGGGCGGGCGATTTTGAGATCGACGGGCAGGGGCGATTGTTGACGCAATCGGGACGTCTTGAAGTGCTCGACAACGCAGGCAAAGGGATCAAGCTCAATGGCACGCAACCTTGGGAAGTGATGTCGGGTGGTGTGATTGCCCAAGGCGGGCAGAATACTTCGATCGGGTTGCAGCGCCCCCAATCGCTAGGCGATTTGGCGAAGGCGGGTAACAACGCCTATCGCGCATTGGGCCCAACCACTCCTGTGCCGTCTGGCGATCGAGACATTCGTCAGGGTTACCTCGAGATGTCGGGAGTAAGTTCGACATCGGAGATGATGGCGATGATCGAAACTTCGCGGGCGTATGAATCCAATATGAAGTTAATCCAACACCAAGACGGCATGCTGAGCAATTTGCTTAGCCGAGTCTTGACCTCGTAATTGAAGTTACCAGTAGCCAACCACTAGGCGGGAACAACCGACGGGAAACAATCGAATGAGCGTTCAAACACTTTATACTGCCGCGACAGGCATGAATGCCTTGGAAACCAAGTTGGATGTGATTGCCAATAATATGGCGAATATCAATACGACGGGTTTTAAGAAAGATAGGGCGAATTTTGAGGATCTGATTTATCGTCAGCTTCGTTTGCCCGGGGCGACCGATTCGGACGGGACGATTACCTCGACTGGGATTGAGGTGGGCTTGGGAACAAAGGTTTCAAGCACGCAAACGAATTACACGCAAGGTGCTGTGCAATCGACTGGCAACCCCCTTGATCTTGCCATCGAAGGCGACGGATTTTTTAAGGTCTTGGCAGGTAGTTCCACTTTTTATTCGAGAGCGGGTAACTTTGGCATCAACGCGAACGGCGACTTGGTCTTGGGTTCGGCTCAGACGGGTTGGACGTTGGATCCGGCGATCAATATTCCGGCGGATGCGCAAAATGTCGCGATCTCTAGCGATGGGCTTGTGCAGTACACGACGGCTGCATCGCCTGAGACAACCCAAACGGCGGGTCAACTTAATCTTACGAGTTTTATTGACCCCGATGGTTTGTTGAAGATGGGTGACAACCTCTATCAGCAAACGGCTGCTTCGGGGACTGCGACGGAAGGAAACCCGGGGAGTCCGGGGTTGGGAACGGTTCGACAGGGTTCGCTTGAGGCCTCGAACGTGAATCCGACGGAAGAGTTGATCGACCTGATCACGACGCAAAGGGCCTTTGAGCTTAATTCGCAGGTGGTTCAGGCAGGCGATCAAATTATGCAGGTCGCGGCGAATCTTCGTCGGGGTTAAGCAATTTTTCATGCGACTTATGCAACTGGGATGAACATGACGTTCGTTGAATCAAAAAAAAGTGTTTTGCTACTAACGTTGGCGGTATTGCTGCAGGCGTCGGCTGCTGTGGGTGCGCAGCTCGTGCTTCGCGAGCGGGCGACCGTTGGCGGGTCGGTGATTCGGCTGGGTGATGTGGCGGATATCTCGGCAGGCACTACGACGGAAATGAAAGATTTGGCAACGACGCCGTTGTTTCCTGCACCAGCGCCGGGCACGCAGCAGTTTTTGTATCGGTCGCAGATTTTAGATTTGCTCCAGTCGCGCGGCCTCGACATACAGAGCTTGCGAGTCCGCGGTGCGAAGGTGGTTGAGATCGGAGATCGGCCAACGGAACCTAAGCCCGAGAGCAATTGGCAAACTTCTTCGACGACGAAAACAATCCCTACTCGATCGCAAGAAGAGTTAGAGGCCTCGATCGAAGCGGCAATTTTGCAGTCGTTGGTGGAACGTACTGGTCATGAGCGGTGGCGGGTTGCGGTGGAGATTGAGAAAGACGATACGCTTCGTTTTGCCGATTGGGGAAATAACTTCACGGTCGACGGAGGAAGGCGGCCTTGGACAGGGCGTCAGCGATTTCAGCTAAGTGCGAAGGGTATCAGCAAACCTGCAGAGGTTCGGGCGACGGTGGTGAAGGTTCACTCCGTGCTCTTTGCCCGTACGGCAATTACTCGTGGCAGTTTGGTGCGGGCTGCGGATGTGGAAGTGCGTGAGCACGAAGGTTCGGTTCCCAGTTTGGCGATCAGCGATCCGAAACAAGTGATTGGAATGGTCGCCAGCCGGACGATTGCGGTGGACACCATTTTTACGGATGGACAAGTGAGTGCTCCTAAGATTGTGAAGCGAGGAGAGACGGTCACTGTTTTTGCTCGGACGGGCGGAATCACGGTGCGTACGATGGCGGTGGCTCGACAAGATGGTGCGATGGGTGATCTCGTGCAGGTGGAAAGCGTGGACAACAAGAAACGTTTTGCTGCGAGTGTGACTGGAGATCGCCGTTTGGATGTTTATCCGACAGGCGCACGCGTCGAGGACTTTGCGATGTATGGAAAACAAGAAACAGAGCGTCGCTAACCGTTGTTGAAAATAGATGGAAATCGACGGAGAGTTTTTGAGGTGAACATGAGAAACCATAACCTGACAAGTCTATTCGCTGCCGGCTGGTTCGCCTGTTTACTGTTTGCAGGCTCTGTAACGGCGCAGGATGGCAGCTTGTTTTTGCAGCCTTCGCAATCGGCGAAGGGTCTGACGCTAGAGAACAGTTCGTTTTTGTATCGCACGTTGCCGCCAGAAGCCCGGCCACGCGAGTTGCAGTTACATGACATCATTACCGTGCTGGTGGATTTCCGCTCGAAGTTTCTTAGCGAAGGGGATGCCGAGAGTCGCAAGACGGCGAGCCTTACGGGGATATTGGCGGATTGGATTAAGCTCGATGGAGGATCATTGAAGCCTGCAACGCAGTCGGATGGTGATCCGACGGTTTCGGGTTCGCTCAACAGCCAGTTTCGTGCAGAGGCAGATGTGGAATTAAGCGATTCGTTAACTTTTCGGATCGCGGTGCAAATTGTTGATATCCGTCCTAATGGAAACTTAGTGATCGAAGGCCACCTTACGATTCGTAATAACGAAGAGCAGTGGCGGATTTCGCTTACGGGTGAAGTCCGACGCGAAGCGATTCAGGCAGATCGGACGGTGAGCAGCGATGCGATTACGAATCTCGACATTGATAAAGAAGAATTAGGCCAAGTTCACGATGGCTACGCACGTGGTTGGATGGGACGAATTTACGACCGCTACAGACCGTTTTGAGCGGTTGGGAGAATAGAATGTTTCACAAGTTTAATATCCTCGGTCTTGTTGCTGCGAGTTTCTTTAGTTGCTTTGTACAACTTGCAGATATTCAGCAAACGGAAGGGCGAACGCAGCTTCGCAATATTTGTCGCGTGAAGGGGCAAGAAGAGAATGTGCTGCGTGGTTTGGGTTTGGTGGTGGGTTTGAACGGTACGGGTGAGGCCAACGATCCGGCGACGATGCGGGCATTGGCTCGGTCGATGGAGATTATGGGAAGTCATGTCACTCAGCATGGTATGCCGGGGCAAGAGAGTTTTGACGATCTGAAGAAAGTGAAAAATGCCGCCTTGGTTTGGGTGACGGCTCGAGTACCTGCCACGGGTGCCCGGCGTGGCGACAAGTTGAATTGCGATGTGAGCGCGATCAACGGCAAAAGTTTGGCGGGTGGACACTTAGCGTTTGCCGCGTTGCAAGGGCCCAACACGGAGGACAGTCGTGTTTACGCATTGGCAGAAGGTCGAATTCATCTTGATTCAGAAGACCAACCTTTGATGGGCAGCATTCATGGTGGCTGTCAGATGGAGGAAGATGTTTATACGCCGTTTGTTCAAGACGGTTTTGTAACTCTCATTCTGGAAGAGAATCACGCGGATTTCCAAACCTCGGCGGAGATTGCCGATATTATTCACCAGACGCATTTCAAAGAAGATGAAGGTAGGAAGGATGTTCGAGCGATTAATGCCGCGAACATCGTCGTCAAAATTCCGGAGTCGTATCGCGATGATCACGTCGGATTTGTTTCCAATTTATTGGAGTTGCAGGTTTATCAGCCTGAGCCCGAGGCACGTGTTGTGATTAACGAACGGACCGGAAGCATTGTGATTAGTGGCGATGTTCAGATTGGCGACGTGGTGGTTTCGCACCGTAATATTGTGGTCGAGGCGAGCGAGGCGGCGACTCCTTTTGTTGACGTGACGCAAGAGCAAGGTCGCTCGGCAAAATTAGACTCGCTGGTCGATGCTCTCAAGGCTTTGAATGTACCGAATGAAGATGCGATTGAGATTATCAAAAGCATTGAACGCAACGGCAAACTACATGGCCGCTTGATTATTCAATAGAGGTGGTTTTTCAGCTGAATTTTTTGATAACAAGTTAGCACCAGAAAAAACGAACATGAATATTAATTCAATTCCGATCAATGCCCCGATTTCGCTGCATGCGAATACTTCTGATATCGATCAGCAGGTGCAAGATGCCAAGGAACTGAAAGAGACTTTTCGGACGTTTGTCGGCGAATCGTTTTTTGGGCAGATGCTGAAGTCGATGCGAAGCACGGTAGGGAAGCCTGCTTATTTTCATGGTGGCCAGGCGGAAGAAATTTTTCAGGGTCAATTGAACCAGGCGATGTCGGAAGACATGACCGAAGCGAGCGCTGACCAGATTGCCGATCCGATGTTTCGGCAACAGTTTCCACAGCAGGCGGAGTTGTTGCGTGAAGCGGCGAAGAGCCAGGAAAGTGGTCTTTCCGAGCTAAATCAGTTGCGTCGGCGGTAGAGGCAATTTGACTGAGAGTGCGACGAGAAATTATTTGGTCATCTTGGCCAGTTTTCATAAGTGAGTCGGAGAATTATTGGGATGGATATCAACTGGACGTCTGAACTGGCGGAGCTTTTGGGTCGACTTTCGGAGACGCAAAAGCAACTACTAGGCTTGCTTGCCAAGAAGCGCGAATTTTTGATGCAACGCGATCACGAGGGGCTAGCTGCCATGGCCTCTGAGGAATCGTTGTTGTGCGAAGAACTCAAATCGTGTCACGACCAGCGCCAGCATTTACTAGAGCAAGCAGCGATAGCTGGCTTGCCCTCTGATAGCATCCGGTCGTTGGCGACGGCGTTACCGGAAGAGCAGTCGCAAACACTACGAAAGCCTATTGATGAGTCAATCGAACGCACTAGTTTGTTACGGCATGAGAGCGTGACTCAGTGGGTCGTGGTGCAGCAGACGATGCTTCATCTTTCTCAGATTCTGGAGATTATTGCTACTGGGGGCCAGCCACAGCCGACATATGGAAAAGGTGGTTCTACTGAGAACAGTGGTGCACTGATGGATCAGGCAGTTTAGGTAAAGGAGGCGCGAGTTTTGAGTTGCGAGGCGTGAGTTTTCATTTTAGGAACTCGTGTCTCGCGTCTCAGAACTCAATAACTCAAGATGTCGCTTTTCGGTTCAATCCAGATGGCAGGCAATACGCTGCAGGCAATGCAGATTGGCCTGCAAGTGGTTGGTAATAATATTGCCAATGCCAACACGCCTGGCTACGTGCGCGAGCGCACGATCTATTCACCGGCTCCGGTTCAGAAGATCGGTGATCTTTCGGTTGGACTGGGCGTTGAAATTGATGGCATTGTTCAGGTCATCGACACTGCGCTCGAGAGTCGACTCCGGGACGCAGGCGGCGATCGGGCTAGTGCCGAGGTGCAGGAGAAGGCATTTCGCGATATTCAGACGCTGCTCGGAGAACTGACCGAGTTTGATATTAGTACCGCGATTACCGACTTTATTAACAGTCTCGATGAGGTCGCGAAGAACCCCGAAGACATCGATATTCGCAATTTGGCGATTGGCAACGGGGTAAGGCTGGCCGAGCGTATCAATAGCCTAGATCGTCGGGTGACGACTGTGCATCGCGATTTTAGTGATCGAGTGGAGGTGGCTGCCGACGAGATCAACGCGCTGACCAAGCAAATACGCGAACTGAACTTAAAGATCGTAGTGGCTGAAAACGGTGGCGGGGGTGGTGGCGCGGCGGGCGGGCTGCGGAGTCAGCGTAGCGAGGCGCTGAAGCAGTTAGCGCAGATTGCGGATATTACGATCAACGAGCAAGAGACCGGTGCCGTGAATGTTTCGCTCAACGGCGAAATTTTAGTGTTTGAAGGTACCAGTCGCGAAGTCGAAGCGGCGTCGAGCAGTGTCGATGGATTGAGCACGTCGGTCGTTCAATTTGTCGACAATGGAAGCCCACTTTCGGTGGGTGGAGGTGAGCTTCAGGGGTTGTATGAAGCGCGCGATACTATTGCGGGTGGTTTTTTAGAGGGGCTAGATGAGTTTGCTTCGACTTTGGCGTTTGAGTTCAATAAGATTTACTCGCTGGGGCAAGGGATCGAGGGGTTTAACGAAGTGACGGGTACGGCTCGCGTCGCGGACGCGAATGCTGCACTAAATAATGCTGGGCTCGACTTTACGCCGGAAAACGGCAGTTTCAATCTATTGGTCTTCAACGCTGCTGAAAACGAAACCAAAACGCATACGATTTCGATTGATCTGAATGGTCTCGATGGGAATGACACCACGCTGACTTCATTGGCGAGTGGGATTGATGCAATTGATGGAGTAGCTGCGGAAGTTTCGGTGGATAACCAATTGGTGATCCGAAGTGAATCGCAGGACATTCAGTTTAGCTTTGGGCAGGAAGAAGGCACCAAAGAGAGTCATGTTTTAGCCGCCTTAGGGATCAATACATTTTTTACTGGTTCGAAAGCGTCGAATATCGGTGTGAACGGGGAGCTTACCGCGAGCCGTCAGTCGGGAGCCAAATTTGCTGCGAGTCTTAACGGGATAGGCGAGGGTACAGAAAACGCTCTTAAGTTGAGTGGTTTTTATGATGAGTCAATTGATGGCATCGGCGGTCAGACCATTAGCGGGGCGTACGACCAGTTGGTCAATCAAACCACTCAAGGGGCAACCATCGCGATTGCTGTGGCAGATGGATTGCGTGTTTTTGAGGGGACACTCATTGCTGGCGCGCAAGCGGTGAGCGGGGTGAACCTCGATGAAGAAGCGATTGACATGCTTCAGTTGCAGCGAGTTTATCAGGCTTCGGCCCGGTATATACAGACGCTTTCAGAATTGATGGATATATTGGTGAATTTGTGATTTTCCGGCTAAGCCGGTTTTTGGTGGAAATTAATATTTGTCCGGCCAGGATGGCCGGGCTATAGGGTACTTATGTCTGGGATTGTTCCTATTCCGATTACTCGCGTTAGCACTTCGCTGCTCTCGCAACGGCTTGCGCAGCAGGTGCAAAGCGATCAGCTGGATTTGTTTCAGTTGCAGCAGCGGATTAGCACGGGGCAACGGATTATCTTGCCGAGTGATGATGCAAGCTCGGCTTTGCGCGCCATTACGCTTCAGCGATTGCTTGAACGAAAAGGGCAACTCGAAGGCAATGTCGCCTCGGGGAAAGAGTATTTAGCGAGCACCGATGGGGCCTTGGCGGATGTTGGAAAAAGACTTAACGACATCAAGAGCGCTACGCTCGGTGTGGTTGGAACGGTCACGAGCCAGCAAGAACGCGATACGGCAATTGCTCAGATCAACGAGGCGCTGAGTGGCTTGGTCACGCTGGGTAATCGGCAGTTTCAAGGCCGTTTCCTTTTTGCCGGCTCGCAGACGAGCCAGGTGCCTTACTCGTTTGATGGCGACAATGTCGTCTATCACGGCGATGACCGTGCGGTTCGCAACTATTCGGACATTGGCATTCTTTTTGATAGCAATGCGACTGGCCAGGCGGTGTTTGGCGGAATCTCTGAAGCGGTGCAGGGCAGCGTCGACCTTGATCCAGAGCTGACTCTTAATACGCAATTGGGTAGCTTGCATGGTGGCCGTGGGATTAAGTCGGGTGGTGCGATTTCGATTTCGGATGGCACGAACACTTCGATTATTGACTTGAGTAGTGCTGCCACGATCGGCGATGTGGTGCGGGCCATCGAAGAGAATTCGCCGACAACCCAAACGGTCAATATTCAAATTTCGGGGACTGGGTTGGATTTGAGTTTTGCTTCGGGTGACAACATTATCATCAACGAAGTGGGGAATGGTACGGCCGCTCGAGAGCTTGGGGTACTTGAAGTGAGCGGAATTGGGACTCGCGTAGGCGATGATCTTGATCCAAAGCTGCTGAGAACCACCTCGCTCGACGACGTGCTTGGCACGAAAGCCCGCACGGTGATTGAGTCGGGTGCGCCGAATGACAACGCTGATATCCTGCTCACGGCAGGGGTGAACGGAGCAGGGCTCAATGGCGTCGCGGTTCAATTTGTGAACGACAGTCTGCTGACGGCCCAGTCTGGGCTTTCGGCTGGCAATGAAGTTGCGCAGTACGATACGAATGCGAGGGCTTCGACTGCCGCGTTGACGTTCTCGGGAGCAGGGAACGATCTCATTATTTCCGCCGTTGCACCGGGCACCGCGACCAATAATGTGCAAATTAACATAACCGACGGGGGAGCTATCGGTGATGTGGCTGCGGTCACTTATGATGCGGGAACGAAGACGCTGACCATCGCGGTAGATAATACGGGGGCCACGACCGCGCAGACGGTGATTAATGAGATTGCCGCGACCGGAGTTTTTACGGCCGCCCATGATGAGAGTGTGGAAGGAGCCACATTTAATCCTGCTGCGACGATCGATGCCAGCGATATTGGTAATGTCCAAGGAAATACGGGTAACAGCGGGGGGGCGGCGAAGACGCTTTATGTGCGGATTGCCCCGGGGGCGACAACGGCAAGCAATGCGACTGCTGCGATCAATACCGAAGGAACATTTGCTGCGGTTATTGATCCGTCGGATTCTAGCTCGGCGTCTGAAGCTGGGTCGGGTGTGGTGAATCTGAATTCGATTCCCGCGGCGACGTCGGGTGGCTCAGGCGTTAAGTTCGATCAGACGTCGGGCATTCGAGTGGTGAATGGCGGGGAGTCGTTCGATATCAAGTTTGGCACGGCCGAAACGGTTGAGGATTTGCTGAACACGATTAATAGCGCCGATGCTGGACTTGTGGCCGAGATTAATGCCGATGGGACGGGAATCAATGTACGCTCTCGTTTGAGTGGCCATCCGCTTCAAATTGGTGAGCTTAATGGCGGGCAAACGGCGACGCAGTTGGGGATTCGGACGCTTACAGGGACCACGAAGCTCAGCGATATGAATTTTGGGGTCGGGGTGCCGGTCAAGATAGATTCGGAATTCACCGCGACCGGCGATCAACTGACGATTACGGCAGCTGATGACCAAAAAATCATTGTTGACGTTAGTAGTGTTGCGACGCTGACCGATGTGGTGAACGCCATCAATACACAGGCCACAACCGACGGTGTGAACGTGAGTGCAGCACTGAATACCGCAGGCAACGGTATTGTTTTCACGGACACTTCGGGGGGAGCGGGTAGCCTGTCGGTTACAGAAACTGGACCAGACAATCCCATTGTCGGGGGTATCGAGTTTTCGTTGCCGACCGATGACTTCTCGATTACGGCTGCTGATGGGCAGTTTTTTCGAATCGATGTGGGTAATGCTAAAACCGTCACGGATGTGATCAACTCGATTAATGCTGCTACGGGCGGTAATGTTACCGCCCAACTTGCCTCGACTGGCAATGGCATCGAGTTGATTGACAGCACCGGTGGAACTGGTGGAGTGACGGTCAGGAAGCTTGGTAGCAGCCAGGCAGCGGAGTATTTGGGGCTGATTCCGATCGGAGATACTCAGAAGGTCGGAACGACGACCGCGCTGGCGGGGACGGATCAGAATTTTCTAGAGACAGAGAGCGTGTTTAATACGCTGATCAGTCTTCGCGAAGCTTTGGAGGCGGACGATGTGCCGGCGATTAGTCGGGCGGCGGCTAAGCTGGATGATGATATTGCTCGGGTTACTTCTGCACGAGCCGAGGTGGGTGCACGCGAGCGGGGTCTCGATCTTTCGCAACTCGGTCTGCAAGATGAGGAAATCCAGCTTCGGTCGGCCTTGTCGGATGAGATTGATGTGGATTTGGTCGAGGCGATTTCTGAGCTTGTCTCGCGGCAAGTTTCGCTAGAAGCTTCGCTACAGGTTTCTGCGAATTTGCTGCAGCTCACGCTACTCAACTTCATTTAGCTAGATTTACTGGCTTCTCTATCCTTTCTTTGTCGATAGTACCTAGGAGTCGGTGATTGATGCGCGCATTGCGTGGAAGTACCGGCTAGTGTGCCTAGCGGCTAAGCGGTGAACCCGAATTCTTAGCTGTAGAGGCTTAGTCGTAGGTAGGTCATGGAAGGCGTGGTAGGCAAATGGATGTCTTAACGACACGTTTTGGGACGTTATCGGTCCCTCCGCAAGACGAGCTGTATTTCGACCAGGGTCTGATTGGACTCGAGGATTGCCGACGTTGGGTCTTGCTGACCGACTCTGAGAATCCGGCCTTGGGCTGGCTGCAGAGTATCGAACGTGGGCATATCGCTTTGGGCATTGTGAGCCCCCGGCGGTTTGTTTCTGATTATCAGCTTCGTGTTGATCGTAGCGATTTGCGGACTCTTGAGCTTGCTACCGAGCGCGATGCCGAAGTTGCGGTGATTGCCAGTCGGCAGCCGAGTGGACTTACATTGAATCTACGTGCCCCGTTGGTGATCAACGTCGAGAATCGGCGTGGTTGCCAAGTGGTGACCAAAGATGCGTATCCGGTGCAGTTCCCACTTTCGGTGGCGAACGTTGCACTGCGTCGAACGGCGTAAGACGGTGTGCATGTAGTCGTATTGTGTCAAGCTTTTAGATTCCCCCGAATAATAAAAATAATCCCTTCACATTGGGGGCATTTGCCTCGCGTGTGGCCAGGAGTGCAAGATGTTGGTTCTGTCGAGACAACGTGACGAGAGCATTATCATTGGTGATAACGTCGTGATTACGGTGGTCGACGTTCGGGGCGATAAGGTGAAGCTTGGTATTGATGCGCCGAAAGAGATTCCTGTGCATCGTCGTGAAGTTTACGAAGCAATCCAGCGAGAAAATCGTCAGGCGGCACTCTTAAAGCAGGACGATGCGCGGCTATTGGGGCCAGATGCTCAGGCCAGCAAGTAGCCGAGCGATCTATTTGGGAAACTTTTCTTGTTTTCCCGCCCGCTCTCATTGTGGCGAATTTGCATCATCGGGTATCGACTTTGCGGGCAGTAGCGGTTGAGGGTGGCGCAAATGCGATTAAGAAGGTTTTTCGCATAAAAAGACAGCATCCACTTAAAGCACCTATCTTACCAAGTCGATGTTAAGCCCATAGACGGTTCGCCAGTCAGAACGAGCGTTTTTCAGTTTTTGATGCGCATCGCTCAAAATTCGTCCTACAGTTGGATAGCCATGTAAGCCGGTTACCCAACACGGAGCAGGGCGAGGTGGATGCCGAGGGCCGTCGAAGGAATACGACAACGGTGAATTAAGTTTTGAGGAGTGTCCTCGGCGCCGTGAGATGAACATGTGAGAGGCCGGAGTCGATCTGACTCCCCAGATCCGGTCTTCCGTTGAAAACTGGTTTTTTTACAAGGGGTGTTTGAAATGACACGGATTAACACAAATGTAAGCTCGCTCGTTGCCCAGAATACGTTGGGTCGATCGAATGCGAGCTTGAACCAAGCTTTAACTCGTTTGAGTACTGGTCTGCGAATCAACACGGGTAAGGATGATCCTGCCGGTTTGATCGCCAGCGAAAACTTGCGGAGCGATATTACTTCGATCCGCCGTGCGATCGGCAATACCGATCGTGCCAACCAGGTGATCGCCACCGCCGATAGTGCGTTGGGCCAGGTCAGCTCGCTGCTTAACGATATTCGCGGTCTGGTGACCGAGAGTGCCAACACGGGTGCTTTGAGCGGTGAGCAAATCTCTGCGAATCAGTTGCAGCTTGATAGCTCGCTCGAAGCCTTGAACCGAATCGCCCAGACCACGACCTTCCAAGGCCGACGTCTGTTGGACGGTAGCCTAGACTTTATTACGACTGCAGGAGCAGGTTTCACGAACATTTCGGATCTGAAGATTGACCAGGCTAACCTGGGTTCAACGGGTTCGGTGAGCGTCGACATCAACGTGACGACTGCCGCGACCAAGGCTCAGGTGGATGTTGCAAATGTTCCTGTCGCTACTACAGCTGTTGCTTCGACTGCGAACATTGATGCAACGAACACGGCCATAGCTGGTGTAGCATCTGCTGTTTTGAAAAATAGTGGTGCAGATGACACCATCACCATTACTGCAGCCGCGGGTAATGAAGCTTTCTTAAATACCATTACTGATATTAACGTCACGTTCGGGGGTGGTGCAGCTGCAGCAACCGTCGATGGTGCAGGTATCTTGCAAGTAACGGTGACGCAAGCCTCTGGAACTGCGACTGTGGCAAATATTGCCTCTGCGATTCAAGGCGCTACTGAAATTGTTACTGCCGCGGCAGCAACAGGTACTGGTACGGTGACCACTACGGATGTCGCGGACGCAGCCACCGTTGCTACGTTGACAACAGCCGGCCGTGTCGCTGGCGACTCAGACATTCTTGTGACTGCGGCAGCTACAGGGACAGCAGCCGATGGTACCACGATCACGATTGCTGAAAATGCATCGATTGGTACTGGCGTACCGACGGCAGTGTATGACTCGGGCACCAATGTCATTACAGTCACCGTGGATGACTCAGAAACCGTTGCCTTGTCAGCAATCACCACCGCGATTAATGACCTGACTGATTTTAATGCAGCACTGACGACCACCACTGGTGACGCCAACTACAACGCCACCACAGGTACCGCTGGAAGTGCTGGTACGGACAACCTCAATGCCGCAGCTGCTTTTGCTGGTGGTGTTGGAACTGGTGGTATCACTAATGCGGTTGTACTAGAGCTATCTGGTACAGATGGTTCTGAGGTGTTGAGCTTCGGTGCGAACACCACACTCACACAGTTGGTCACCGGTATCAATCTGGTGAGTGACGCCACGGGTGTGACTGCCGTAGCCAATGGCGCGACGCTCGAACTGACTTCGTCAACTTTTGGTACCGATTCGGTAGTTGACCTGCAAGTTATCAGCGAAGGTACGGGTGCTACTCCAGCAGGCACCTTTACGACTGCGGTTAACCAGGGTTCACGGCAAGTTGGTGCTGACATTGTGGCTTCGGTCAACGGTGTCTCGGCGACAGGTAAAGGCAACGAGCTGTCGATCAATACTGCGACCCTCGACATTACCACGACGATTAAGTCTGCCACCACGGGCTCGATTGGTTTCACCATCACCGGCGGTGGTGCGTTGTTCCAACTTGGTCCTGACGTGGTCAGCAACCAGCAAGCTCGTTTGGGCATCGGCAGCGTGAACACCGCCCGTCTGGGTGGTGTGAGCGGTAAGCTGTTCCAACTGGGCACAGGTGGTACTTCTTCGCTGTCTAGCACCAAGTTGGATGTTGCAGCGAGCATCGTCGAAGAAGCGATTGACGAAGTGACTTCACTTCGCGGTCGATTGGGTGCATTCCAGAGAACGACTTTGGAAACCAATAAGCAAGCACTCAACGACACGTTGGTCAACTTGACCGATGCTGAAAGCTCGATTCGTGACGCGGACTTTGCCACTGAATCGGCGGCTTTGACGCGGGCTCAGATTCTGGTTCAATCGGGTACTACGGTACTGCAGATTTCCAACCAGAATCCGCAAAACGTTTTGGCCTTGCTTCGGTAAGCTGAGCGTTAAATTAAGAACGATAACGAACCGGTTCGGCCCTTTGTGGGTCGGACCGGTTTTTTTGTGGACGTTGCGTAAGGTCGTGGGGTTGCAACCCGGTCAGTTATGCCAGCCCTCCGAGCTATAAGTGTGCGTATCGACTCTCCCGGCCCAACGGGCCAGCCCTATGCTAGCCCAGGGTGTAGTAAATAGGAGCGAAAGCGAATATTTGCGCAACCCTGGGTAACCAATCCATCCATGACCCAACCCCAAAGGGGTGATTCTAACAGGCGTGGCGTTAGGGCCACCCTTTCAGGGTTTTGTTGGATGTGACCATCGAACCCAGGGTTGCGTCCGCCTGCGGCGGACTCCACCCTGGGCTGATTTAGGATCTCCCCTTCGGGGTTGGGGTGTCAACAACGCCGGACCATCAAGCAAAATGCCGTGGCGACTTGTGTATAAATGACAGCCCTCCGGGCTTGAAAACGAAATCCAGCCCGGCGTATGTGTAACTAACGGGGTTGTAATCCAACCGTTTTGCTAGCATCAGGCTGGTTTCGGTCAGACAGACTTTAGCGATTGCCTAAAAGGGGACGATACCACTAGAAGCGGTGTGTTGCGGTGACCTACTATTTCTTTAGTGTTCAACGTGGGTGGATCGATGGAGCCAAGCGAGCGACTCTAAGATACATGGGCAGAATTACTTCCAATGTGGGTTTGATTACCGGGATTCCGATTACGGATACCGTCGATCAATTGATGATCGTCGCCGGGGCTCCGCGCGATCTGCTCGCTTCGCGCAACCAAGGGTTGCAGCAGCAGCAATTGGCGGTCAATTCGCTTTCGTCGCGTGTTCTTAGTTTGAAGTTCGACTTGGGTAAGCTCAACGTGAGTGACCCGTTTCAAGCTCGTAAGGTGACGTCGCAAAACGAGGATGTGCTGACGGCGGTGTTGTCGAGTGGCGGTAATCCTCCGGTGGGTAATTTTAAGGTTCAACCTGTCCAAACCGCAGCGTCTCAGCAGCTTATTAGTCAACGTTTTGAAACGTTGGACGATATTCAATCGACGGGGATCCTTAGCTTTGGTTTTGGCGGGTTTATCGATAAAGGTATCTCGCTCGACGAACTAAATAATGGTTCGGGGGTATCGCGAGGCGAAATTAATATCACCGATTCGAGTGGCGCCTCGGCGGTGATCGATCTTACGCTGGCTACGAGTGTGGACGAGGTGCTGGATGCCATCAATCAGAATAGCACGATCAGTGTGACGGCTGATGTGAGTGGCGATCGCTTTACGCTCACCGATACGGCAGGTGGCGGTGGGACACTGAATGTGACGGAGTCGGCTGGCGGTTCGACGGCTGCGAACTTGGGGTTACTCAATCCAACTCCGGTTGGATCGTTACTGACGGGTGACGACGTTTTTACGTTGCACGGGGCCACACGTTTGACAAGATTGAATGACGGCAACGGCGTTCGCATAACCAACGACACCACGAATATCGATGATCTTGCGATTACGCTGCTTGACGGGACTTCGGCTGGGGTCGATCTCTCGGGCACGACCACGCTTCAGAACGTAGTGGACGCGATTAATAACGATACTGACTTCACAGGGAAAGTGACGGCCGCGATCTCGGCAGACGGCAACCGTTTGCAAGTGACCGACACGACGAGCGGAGGCGGGACATTTACGATTGGAAATGGACTGACCGGCTCGGCGGCAGAGGACTTAGGGCTGACGACTACGGCTGCCGGCGGAGTCATCACGGGGACTCGCTTAGTTTCGGGATTGCGAGACACGTTACTTTCTTCGCTGAAAGGTGGCGCAGGTGTTGGGACGCTTGGGGATATCGATATTACTGATCGCAATGGGGGTGGGCCTACAACGATCGATCTTTCTAGTGCTGAAACCGTTCAGGATGTGGTCGATCTGATTAACGGGTCTGCCGCTCTGGTGTCTGCTAAAGTAAACGACTCGCGAAATGGTATTGTTCTCACCGACACTTCTGGCGGAACGGGGAATTTGGTTATCGCCGATTCGGGAGCCACGACTTCGGCGACCGCTTTGGGGATTGTGAACTCGACGAGCGTCGCTTCGGTGGGAAGTGGGACGTTAGGACGTCAAACACTGAGCGAAGCAACGCTGCTTTCTTCGCTGAATGGTGGCGCAGGAATTACGGCCAGCGATATTACGATTACGGATACGAACGGCGTTTCAGCAGCGATCGATCTGAATGCGGCTGGAAGCGAGGCGAAGACGATTGGCGATGTGTTGGATGCAATCAATGCCGCTACGGTGGGCGTGACGGCAAGTATCAACACCACGGGCGATGGTATTATCATCACTGACACGGCGCTCGGTACTCAAACGCTGGGTGTGAAAGATGTGAACGGCACGTTGGCTGCGGACTTGAATTTGACGCGAGCTAGCGAGACGGTTGATATCAGTGGGCAAGATACGCAGGTGATTGACGGGACTGCTCGATCCTCAGTTGATTTGTCTGGTATCGATGGCTCGACGAATTCGATAAGTCTGGCTTCGTTGAATGACGGCGCGGGAATCGATTTTAGCGATATTCGAATCACCGATTCGAAAGAGAAGGTGTTGGCATTTGATTTGAATAGCGCACACGCAGGGATTACGACCGTTGGACAGTTGATTGATGCGATTAACGCAGATGCAGCGACACAAGGAGTGGGTGTCACGGCTAGCATCAATTCTTCTGGCACCGGTATTTTGCTGACTGACAATGCCGGGGGTAGCGAGAACTTGTTGGTTGAGGATGTGAACGGCACCGCGGCGGCGGACTTAAAGATTTTGAGTACCGCCACCACGACAACGACCGTCGATGGTATTGGGCTATTTAGTGCTCAGAGCGCAAGCCAAGGTGCCTTGAACGCGGTTGCCGATCGGATCAATGATTTGGATTCGGGAGTGACGGCCAGCGCATTTTTCGATGGCGTGGGGTATCGACTTTCGCTGGTGGTCGACAAGACCGGCTCGGCGAATGAGATTTTGCTGGATGCCGAGGGGACGGGGTTTACGTTTACTGAGACCTCGAAGGCCCGCGATGCCCTGATTGTCTTGGGCGAACAGCAGACGGTGGGTGCCGGGGTATTGATTCGCTCGTCGACGAATGACTTTGACGAAATCATTACTGGGGTCGATTTGACGGTCGTTGCGGCAAGCGCTACTCCGATCGATGTGACCGTTGAAAAGTCGGACGAGACGATCGTCGAGCTGGTCGAGGATTTTGTTAAGTCTTACAACGCGATTCGTTCTGACTTGGACGGGTTTACTGAGTTCAACGAGACCGATCTGACCACCGGGTTGCTTTTTGGAACGAACGAAGCGTTACGCGTTGATACCGAACTCTCGCGGTTGCTCACCGATCGATTCTTAGGAGTGGGCTCGTTTGAGTCGTTAGAAGCGATCGGCTTAAGCTTGGACGACAAGGGCAAACTCGTGCTGGATAAGTCGGAATTGCAAGAAGCATTCAGTACCGATGCGAAGAGTTTGCAGTCGCTTTTTACCGACACCGATCGAGGTGTCGTGGCCAAGTTTAACGAGTCGATTGAAAGGTTGGCAGGCGCTGATGCGGGATTGTTGACCAGTCGGAACGATTCGCTGCAAGCGACCATCGATTTGAATCTTGCTCGAATTGAACAATTTAACGATTCGCTAGACCGTCAGCGTGAACGATTGTTGCTTTCGTTTTTTCAACTCGAACAAGTGATTGCCGGTCTACAGACGAGTCAAACGGCGCTGAACGCGCTTTCGCCGATCGCCCCGTTGGTTTAGTACCGGAAGATAATTTTCTCTCCCCAGCATTCCCTTAGCAGAAAAGTGTAAAGCATGTCTCAAGCCTCCAGTCGTCAGTATCTTGATGGTAAAGTCCTTTCGGCTTCGCAACCGCAGCTTCATTTGATGTTGCTCGATGGGGCGTGTCGTTTTTGTCGTAAGGCAAGAGAGCTGTGGGGCAACGAGGAGGACTTGGGAGTGATTGACCAACTGCTAGGACGCGCAGCCGACATCGTGGGCGAGCTGACGCATGGGGCAGCTGCCGGCAGCGAAGAGACTTCGAAGCAACTGGAAGAGCAGTACGCTTTTATCTACCGCGAGTTGGCGTCCTGCCGGATTAATCAATCGGTAGAGAATCTCGATACTTGCATCGAGCTACTAGCCTACGAACGCGAGACCTGGGTGCTTGCTTGCAAAAAGCATGAAGAAGAAGCAGCAAAACCTAGGCTGGCCGGGGTGCCTCATCTGAGCATGGCAGCGACGCCGGCGAGCGGAAGCTTGTCTCTGGAAGCGTAGTTCTCGGTGAATGCCGGGCGTCTGACGATTGACGGGCTACCGATTCGGGGCCTATCATTTGGGCATGCTGACTAAGGGATTGCGATCCCTTGGCTTTGCCCTGGGTGCCCTTTGAGTATTTGTCCTGAGGAGAATCTGCCGTGACCGTTACCGAGACCAAGCAACTCATTCGTGTTGGGCATAGTCCCGACCCTGACGATGCGTTCATGTTTCATGCCTTGGCCAACGACCATGTTGACACGGGGAGCTATCGGTTTACGCACGAGCTGGTTGATATCGAGACACTTAACCAGCGAGCATTTCGCGCAGAGCTTGAGCTGACGGCGATCAGCATCCATGCTTATGCTTTTTTGAATGATAAATACTTGCTGTGCAGTTGCGGGGCGAGTATGGGCGATGGGTATGGCCCGATGGTGGTTACTCGCGATGCCTGCACGGTTAATGATTTGAAAGCGAAGAAAATTGCGGTGCCTGGGAAACTGACCAGCGCTTTTCTTGGGTTGCGTATGTGTCTTGGTCAGGACTTCGATTATGTGCTGGTCCCATTCGACGAGATTATTCCGGCCGTCCAGCGAGGTGAGTATCAAGGTCAGCCGATCGAGGCGGGACTGATTATTCACGAAGGACAGCTTACTTATGCCGACAGCGATTTGAAGTTGGTGCTGGACCTGGGTGTGTGGTGGCAAGAGCTGACGGGCGGGTTGCCTTTGCCATTGGGGGCCAATGCGATCCGACGAGATCTTGGGGACGAGACCATCGGCGAGGTTCAGCGATTGCTGCACGCCAGCATCAAGTATGGACTTGACCACCGCGAAGAGGCCCTTGCCTATGCCGCGCAGTATGGACGGGATCTTGATTCGGCGAAGGCGGATGAATTTGTGGGGATGTATGTCAACGACTGGACGCTCGATTTTGGGCCGAAGGGACGCGAGGCGGTGGCCAAGTTTTTAGCGATGGGATACGAGCAGGGGATTTTGCCAGAATTGATTATTCCTGAGTTTGTAGAACTGTAGAGTCTTGATGAACCTGATTAGTCGGGTGGCAGACATTGCACTAGGTGCTTTTCGATCGTGAGTCACAATGGCATGGAAAGCTCAACTCGACGCGATTATTTCTCGTCAGGCCGCTGAGGTTGTTGCTTTACGGCGGCATCTGCATGCTCACCCAGAGGCGAGCGGCGAAGAGCTTGAGACTAGTCTGCACCTGTACCAGTTGATTGAGAAACTTGGTGTTGAGGTGCGGATGGGCCCCGAGGGTTGCGGGGTGATTGCGGAAGGGGCGTCGCCTTCGACAGCGAACTGCGTTGCTTTGCGTGGTGATATCGATGCCCTGCGTATACAGGATGAGAAGGACGTTGATTATCGCAGCACCCGTGATGGGTTCATGCATGCCTGTGGGCATGATGCGCATGCGGCGATGATCTATGGGGCGGTTGCGGCTTTGGTGGCCTTTGAAGAGAGTGGTGAAGCTCCGGAGTCGTTGTCGTGGCGAGCCATTTTTCAGCCTGCGGAAGAGACGGCCACCGGCGCAGTTCGGATGATCGAAGCAGGGGCCCTCGAGGGCGTTGATTCGATCATTGCATTGCATGTGGACCCGACGCGCCGGACGGGAGAAATTGGTTTGCGGTCGGGGGCAATGACAGCCCATTGCGACATGCTGCAATTGAGAATTCGAGGGCAGGGGGGGCACGCAGCTCGGCCTCATGAGTCGAAGGATCCGATCGCTGCCGCGGCCCAGTTGATTAGTTTGCTCTATCAGTTTGTGCCACGTGCCACAGATAGTCTGGATGCCGTGGTGCTCACGATAGGGCAACTGCGTGGCGGGCAGAATCCGAACGTCATTCCCGACTCAGCTGAGTTGTGGGGGACGGTTCGCACGCTTGATGCGGGTGTCCGAAGCCGAACGGTCGAGCAAATTCGGAAGGTTGCTCTTGGCGTAGAGGCAATCACGGATACCCAGATCGAAGTGGCATTTCACGTAAGTATACCCTCGGTGTACAACGACGCAGAGTTTACGCGGCTTGTTTGGCACGAGGCAGAGGAGGTTGTGGGGGACGATCATGTGCAACTGATTCCTCGACCTAGCATGGGGAGCGAAGACTTTTCGCGGTATTTAGAAAAGGTGCCTGGAACGATGTTTCGACTTGGCTGTGCTGCGGATATTGCGACAGCGCCCGCCCTGCATACGCCTATTTTTAATATCGACGAACTGGCCTTGGAGATTGGGACTCGAATTCTCGCTCGTAGTGTGGTCTCTGCATGCGAATCGAATTCTTCGAAAACGAGTTGAGCCCTGGATGACCGCAGCGTAAGGAACTCTGGCGATGGGAACGATTGACTTTCATAGAAATGAGAGGCCTACGCTTGGCGTAGAGATCGAGCTGGGGTTGGTCGACGGTCGGACGATGGCCTTGTCGAGTTCGTTTGCCGAATTGGCAGAGAAGCTTAATGCGGGTGACACCGAGTGCTATAAGCCGGAACTGATGCAGTGTGTGGTGGAGATCATCACCGGTGTGTGCGAGACGGTCGATGATGCGGAAGTCGACCTGCGCAAAAAAATCATGCAGGTCGAAGCCGCCGCAGATCAACTCGATTTAGGTTTGTGGTGGGGGGCGACGCATCCATTTTCGCCGTGGCGCGAGCAGCAAGTGACCCCCGATGCCCGGTATTACCAGTTGGTAGAACTACTGCAGGAGTTGGCACGTCGGTTG
The DNA here is from genome assembly GCA_029259945.1 of Planctomycetota bacterium. GTDB lineage: Bacteria > Planctomycetota > Planctomycetia > Pirellulales > Lacipirellulaceae > Bythopirellula. Next base: position 130,034 of record JAJDEF010000022.1, on the reverse strand, counting down.
GTGACATTTGGGCTGCATGTGCATGTGGGCGTCGATTCGGGTGACAAAGCGGTGATGATTTGCGACCGTATTTTGCGTCACTTGCCGACGTTGCTTGCGCTGAGTTGCAGCAGCCCTTTTTGGGAAGGTCGTCAAACGGGGTTGCAGTCGCACCGTTCGAAAATCATGGAAGGCTTGCCGACGGCTGGTATGCCGACGTTGATGCGCAATTGGAGCGAATATGTTTGGCTCGTGAATCACATGGTCGACACGGGATTCATCAACACGATTCGCGAGATTTGGTGGGATGTGCGTCCGCACCATAACTTTGGCACCGTCGAAGTGCGGGTCTGTGATATGCCGGGGAATCTCGAAGACACGATGGCTATCGCGGCTTTAGTGCAGTGCCTAGTGAAAGCGTTGTCGGATGAGATCGACAGCGGTACATATCAGCACGACTGCCATCCGATGATGGTTCGGCAGAACAAATGGCGAGCCACACGTTTTGGGACGGGGGCCCAACTGGTCGATTCTTACAGTTACGAAGTAGTGACTGTTGCTCAGGCGGTTGACGAGTTAGTGGACAAGTTGGTGCCGGTTGCTGCAGAGCTTGGCTGCGAACATCACTTAGAGCGTTGCCGCCATATCGCGTCGTCGCCGAGCTGGGCAGATCGGCAAATGTCGATTCTCGCCGATACAGGTAGTGCCGAAGAGATTGTGAGGCAATTGAACCTGGTGTCGCGGGTTTCGCCGGGTCTGGCTAGCTAGCGTATTCAAGGGAAAAGTGAAGGCTGCTGTTGTGTTTTTGAATAAGGGAGTACTTGTCTGTCCGCCAGATTCTGAACAGCCGATCCTTCGATGCTCAACTCTTTAGCAAGTAGAGCGAGGTCGAGTTTATTGAGAAGTTTTGCCGTAATTGGTCGTTTTGCATCCCAAAAGATAAACGCCCTGAAGAAGTCACTCGCAGTTTCCGAATTCAAGAGATGAGCAAGTGCATCGCATTCCTCTTGTGAATTACAGGCAAACTGATACCCTGTGTCATCGAGTTGAATTGACTTTCCATTAATTTGGCCGATAGGAACAAACACAAGTTTCTTATAGAGTCCAGAAATGCCCACCTTCCACGGAGAAAAAGAGTACGGTCCTACTCCAAAAATAGAAAAAGGTGGACGATTTTTGTATATGCTGCTCCCGCGTTTGTTAAGCAAAGCAGAATGTGAGGAGAGATAGTTCCATGCTTTAGGAGCGATGTATTTCAGCTTTTCAGGAGAGTCCGAGAGAGATCCTTGTGGCATAAGCACCCACTTACGAGGTTTACGCCCTGCTGCTAAATCAGAACTTTTCAAGAGTGGGAAAACTAGGTCGTCTTCGAGTTCGATCAGTTGACCAAAGCCGTTTTTCCATTGGCTACCATTTGGCTCTAATTCATAGACTCTGCTGCAATCGTGCTTTATCCCTGATCGCCAGCCGGTAAGACCTGTGCCGAAAAGGTGTTGCGTACGCTCATAGAGCTTGACATCAGCAACCATCTTTTCATCGCGATGCCCAAAGATGGCCTGAGGGGATTGTGCATCGATCGAAGTATAGTCAGCACATTCATGCCTATCGTGCTGGACACCAGTCTGAATGCAAAAAAGGCAAGCATCTACAGAGGCGTTGAAATGTAACTTTGCATTGATTCGGTAGATCGCCGATGATGTGATAGGCATATCGTGTGACCAAGCGTACGATAGCACTCTGCGAGCAACGCTGGTTTTGCAAAGGACTGCAAGCATTCCTTGCTTCGGAGCAATCCATGACAAGCTTTCGCGGATCATCCACTCTGATATGTCAAAGTTTGATTTTCCTGTAACGGCTTCTAAGCCGCGTAGATTATCTACGTTAGTTTTCAGTGGCAGATTTTGGCTGCCTAGTGATCCGAGTGTTGAATTTGTTACCCAGGGTGGATTGCCTAGAATAAGTACGGGTGTACTCAGCGAAGCAAGGATCAAATTCCAGTCAGTTTGAAAGAAATCACCCTCCAATACCTCTGCATTAGTAGGAGTCGTTGAAGAAAGGATTCGTTGGCGAGCCTCTTCGGCATACTTGGAATTGCAATCGACACCGACGACTTTTTCGGCACTGGGAAAAGCCTCAATTGCAGCTTGCAAGAAAGCACCTTGGCCGCAAGTTGGTTCAAGAATGGAACGAGGAGAATATCCCAATTTACTAATCAGCGCACAGACCTCGTTCGCGAGTCCGATCGGAGTCTGGAAATCACCAAATTCAATGCGTTTGCTCATGACTTGCTAACTAATTTTTTGTACACCAGATACTGAGCCGGCTTCTGCGATAACGCGACTGTACTGTAGCCGCCATTGCAATGCATTCGATATAGTCAAATAGCCGATCTTCGGGGGATTTGACAGTATTTCATCTGCAAGGGAGTGCGCCTGAATGTCGTCGATCGGGAGCATGCGATCCTGTAGGAACGCAATGATATCATCTTGGTTCGCCTCGTTTTCGAGGAGCTTTGCGATACCTGTTGTTGTTTGGAAATCGGCTGTCCTCTCCTTGTTGACGAAGATGACATGTTTGATATTTAGATTGCATTTGGATGTTTTCCGATGGTCTTGCTTTAGATAAACGAAGACTAAAACGGAATATCCGAGGCCGTATATTTTCTGTCTTGCTGATTTGAATGGACATGAGGATTGTGGTTGCTTAAAGCTGGTAACCTTCATGTCGACACGTAGCCCAGGGAAGTCAATGCCTTTTGCTGACGAACCCTCCTTATAGTTGTATTTTCGTTGTAGAAATCCGCGGAACTTGTGCTCAAGATACGTGCCAACCTTTTTGCCATTGTCAACTCCATAGAGAGAGGGCTCGGCATGCTTCGACTCACGCTTTGCAAATATCGCGGCTTCTTGTTTTAAGAGCTTGATTGTAAGTTTTGTTTTCATGTTTTCAGAAGAACCTCACAAATTATTTGTCATTGGGCTTGCGACATACATGGGTTACCCGCCGAAGTAGTTTGGTTCGTTGCCGGGTTTCCATTTGATGTTGCAGCCGATGCTTGGGGTTTGGTTTTCGTCGGGGGCTTTGCCTGCTAAGACGGCATCGAGCGCGGCACGTAAATCTATGCCGGTGAGCGGCTTGCCGTTGTCGGGACGGCTTGCGTCGAGCTGGCCTCGGTAGACGAGTTTTTTATTAGCATCGAACAGGAAGAAGTCGGGGGTGCAGGCGGCATGATAGGCCTGGGCGACGGCTTGGGTCTCGTCGTAGAGGTAGGGGAAAGGATACCCACGTTCTTCGGCCTCGGCGACCATTTGTTCGGGCGAATCGGCAGGATAGTTTGCCGTGTCGTTGGAGTTGATGCCCACGATGGCTACCCCACGGCTCATGTACTCGTGAGCGAAGGCGGCTAAATAATCGGCGATGTGGACGACGTAAGGGCAGTGGTTGCATAGAAAGATGACTAGTAAGGCGGGTGCCTCGTCGAAATCGCTGAGCGAGACGATTTTGCTATCGACGTTGATTAGAGAAAACGCCGGGGCTGGTGAGCCGAGGGGCAGCATGGTGCTGGGGGTGAGTACCATCGTCGGAGATCTCCTGAGGAGTTTGGTGCGATTCTATTCTGTAGTGCAGCTCACAAAACGCCGTACGGCGGCTCTTTGTGGGGCCATCTTGATAAGATTTTAGTATCGAGTATTAGTCTGGTCTCGGCAATCCATGGCCAGAACGACTGCAAAGTCGATACGGTCAATAAAAAGGCAGGAAGAAAAGATTTACCACAGAGGACGCAAAGCAGCACAGAGTGCTTGAAAATAAGCTTTTCTCAGTGTTCTCTGTGTCCTCTGTGGTTCATTTTTTTATTTCTTCATGCAATTGCAACTTTGCGGTTCACTTGAATCCACGGCGATCTTCGTTGACAGGTGGGTGGCCATCGCTGATAATTCGCCCTTGTGTGGTAGGGGGGATGCGGGTGAACTTTTCGCCAACTTGCCACGTAGAAGCAAATCGCAGAAATAGTCACTTTCGGCAGTGGTTGGCCTGGCCTGATGGCGGGCATGCTGTTGCCATGTAGGGAGATCCGCCATCATGGGCATACAAGAAGTTAACGATTCGAACTTTGAAGCTGAGGTACTGCAATCGGCCGAGCCGGTACTGGTCGACTTTTGGGCTCCTTGGTGTGGTCCTTGTCGGCAGATCGCACCGCTGGTCGAAGAATTGTCGGGGGAGAATGACGGATCGGCGAAGGTGACGAAAGTAAACATCGATGATTCGCCAAATTCTGCACAGAGCTATGGCGTGAGCAGCATTCCCACCTTGATGGTATTCAAGGGTGGCGAAGTGGTTGATCGTTTCGTAGGCATTCAGCCGAAGGCTCGACTGCAGGAGGCGTTGGACGCCGCCAAAGGTTAATCGCCGCGGAAGTCGCCGAAGAAAAATTCTAGAAAGCCTCACCCTTCGGGTGGGGCTTTTTTCGTGCTGTATCTTCTCCATCTTTGCTTGGGTTCCTAGTTAATTGCTAGCGTTGCTTGCTCTGAGCGAAACTTTTCTAAACGATCAACTTGGGGCGTGAAATTGCCGATTTGACGTTGTGGGCAAGGTGTATGGATTGCTCAAAAAGTTCTACAGCCGGTTTCAAAAACTCACTTTTGGCACGGAAATTTCCGGCCGTGGGAGGCGTTTTTGGAGTTTTGAAACCGCTTCTAACATCTCGATAGCGGGCGATAGCATGGCAAACGAAGAATCAACCCAACGTGATGGGCAGCAGGCTGCCGCATTGTTGCGCGAAACACGTATTGATGCTGCCCATTCTGTTCAGAGGGCAGCCGTGGCTCAAGGATCAAGCGAGCTGGTGGCTGCTGCTTCGGGTGAGGGTGTTACGGCAGATCGAGGTAGGCCGCTTCTTGAGGCAGGGACTGCGCCTGAGGTGCTAGATCGACAAGCAGCTAATTTGGCAGATCACTTGCAGTCGCAACTAGGCGAGTTAGATCGCCGCGAAGCTCGTTTGAATTCGCAAGAGGCAGAGTTCGAGACGCGAATACGTAATGCTCGGCTTTGGTTGGATGAACGAGAAACCGAGTTAGACCAGCGCGAGCAGAGTTTGAACGAGCAAGAAAAGGATTTCTCGGATTGTGGGCAGAGGACGGATAGCTCGTTTGAGCAGGTGAAGCTGAATGAGCGAGCTGAGCACCTCGATGAGGTCGAGCAACACGCGACTAGGCTTCAAGCAGAGCTCGAGGTTTCTCAGTCAGAGCTTCAGGACAAGCTGAATGAGCTAGAGTTGCAAACGGCGATCAGCCAAACAAAACAGGAAGAATGCGAAAAGGCCAAACAGGATTACGAGCAACGCCAACGGGAACTCGACGAGCGCGAGGCAGAAATCTATAAGCAGATAGAGACTTGCACCGGGAATCAGGTTTCGCTTGAGCAGCGAAGCCAGAATATGAATTCGGCGAGCAAGGAACTCGATCGTCGCCAAGAGGAGTTGAAAGAATGGGGGCAGCGACTTGGCGAGCAGGCCAGTGAAGCGGAATGGCGACGAGCGGAGTTCGACCGGGTGGTTCTTGAGCAGGAACTATTGTTGGCTGAACAAGCCGAACGGGAACGCCGACTCAAATTTCGCGAGCAAGAAATCAAGACCGCCGTCGAGCGTTTTGAACGACTCGGAATCACCGAGCGGAAAATGGTGGAGCTGCAACAAAAGGCCAATGAGTTTGAAGTGCGCGAAGCTTATCTCTCGAACGCAGAATCGTTGTTGGCAGAACAGCAAGTGCAACTGGCTGACAGAGAGCGAGAATTAGAGCGGCAAGAGCTGGCGTTCGAGAATCAAGTGACTCGCGAGCGGCGGGAACTACAGAGCGAAGAGGAACTTGAAAAGGTCGCTCGCTCGCAACGGCATTTTCAGTTGGATCAGCGAGAAGGGGAGCTTGAACAACGACAGGCGGCGCTCGAGCAATTGCAAGAGGAGCTGGGAGCAGCGCAACGGGAAGTTCTTGAAATGCGTTTGGCGACCGAAGAAACGTGGCTGCAATTACAGGGGGCACTCGCCCCGGCTACGCTTTCGCGATCGATTGCCCAGGTGCGAATACGATTGGCAGACCATTTTCAATTGGCGGCTGAAGGGGCGAAAGCTCGTCGTCGCGAAATGGAAACTGTTCGCGTGGAGCTCGCCGAACAGCATCAACAATTTCAGCAACAACACAGCGAACTGGAGAGTTGGGTTGAACGTCGCGAACGCGATCTCGAACTTCGGGCGGCTCGGTTGGTTGCTCGCGAAAAGGAGCTTGATCAGCAACAACGGCAGTATGAGAATGACCAAAAGAGTTGGCATCATCAACAGTTGGAGTATCAGAAAGAGATCCAGCAACTGTTGGCCGCGCAGCGTCAGACACCCAAGTCAGCAGCTTGATGTGTTAGGAATCGTTTTCTAAGTTAGGCTCGTACAGCTTTTCTTCTGACGACCTGTTTAGCCTGGGTTCCGTCTTGCCGGCTGGCTTCCAGTTTCGGCGTTCGACCGTTTGGCCTTCGGTCATCACTTCTGCCCGTGAGACGATTGTCATGGCAGCTTGGATTTCGGCAGTCGAGAAGTAGGGTTCTCGAACGACTTGCCGAACAGTGCCGGTGAGCTTCGAGGCCAAATTATTCCAGCTCACCCCGCTGTTGAGGTTCCAGACGGCGGCTTGGGAGGCAGCGAAAGGTAGTTCGCCGTTGGCATAGGCTTTGATGATTTCGATCAGAGCCGGGTTGTCGACGAAATCTTCGATGGGTCGAATTTCGTAAGGTTTGCTCGACGAAGGGTCTTTGAGTCCATGGTCGAGGCAAATCAGCGGTACGTCGACTCGGGCAATTTTTTCTGGTGCAATGCTGAACCGGCCCCCGCCGCCTCCGCCTCCGCCACCACCGCCGGTGCTTTGCTGACCACCCCCGCCTCCACCCCCGCCACCGCCTATTCCGCCTCCGCCACCTCTCTGTAGCAGAGCGACGGGGACGCCTGCAAATGCTTCGGGCAGGATGATGTTGACTTCCTCTTGGGTTTTGTTGGTAAGAATCAAACGGCCTTTGGTGCTGTCGCGTGCGATAAACTTGACGTCGATCAGACCTTCGTTGATTGCATCGAAGATGTCGAGGGACTCTACGTTGCTCGTTTCAGTCGCGTTATTGTTAGATTCTTTCGCCGAGGCGGTTCCCGACAAAATTCCACCTGCGAGTATCACCGTCAGAAGCAACCGTATTGTTTGTTGTGCCATTTTCATTTTTCGTATTCGTTTCTCAATATTGATAGTCACACTAGGAACGCCACAGAGGGCTTGCTCCACAGAGTTATTAGACTGTACCCTTAGTCCCACCACCACTTGTCGGCGGGTAAGTCGGCAAGACCTGTCTGATCTTTGGCGGATTGTAGCGAGCCATCCTCGTCCGCGAGAATATGGTCGGCATCCAAGGCCAATTGCGCTCGGATTTCGACCCCTCCTCCTACGGGAGTGGCAAGATGATTGCCCTTCCACATGCTGTTGACAGCCGATTCAACCTGACGAGGAGCGTTGTAAGTTTCGACCGGGTAGATCGATTCCTCGCCGAGCACGCTGAGATCCCAATCGGCTTGGCCGTAGAGATCGTACTTTTGGATGAAAGCGGCAGCGACCAGCATGTCGACACAATTGCGAAGTTGTCCATAGACGGGAGCCCGCTCGGCGATTTGAGCATACTTGTTGCTAAAGGTTTGGGTGAACTTTTTGCTGGCACGGTTTTGGCGGCCGGCCTGTTGTCGGACTCCGTCGGGCCCAACGAGCTCGTCGGTGCCAACGAGTTTGACACCATTGCCCACGAACTGAGCGGCTGTGGCATCGTCAGAGACTTTGATGTGTTGATAATCGGGAACAAACCACCAACGGCACATGGCGTTGCGTGCAATCGAGGCGAAGCTTGCTTGGGATAAGTAGCTTTTCATTCGCACAGGGGGCTGTTCGAGTCCGATGCCGATGAGTTTCATGCGGTAGTCTGCTTCGACCATCACTTGGGCGAAGTGTGTGCTGGCGGGGATGCCTCCCAGGGTGATGACTTGCAGGCCCAGGCTTTCGCGGAGACCTTCGACAATAATCTGTTCGTCGTTGGGGTGGATTTGGCGTCCCATCCCACTGAGGAACTGCTGCATACGCGAGAGGCCCTCGGGCGTCGCGTCAATCGAGCAATAAACGAGTGGGCTCGACTTTTTGTTGGGAGGGAAGGTTCGCAGCGCAACGATGAGGTCTTGTAATTCAAGGATGGGTTTCCCCGACTCGATGCCCACGATTCTACCCGCGTCGGATTCGAGCCAAGCTTCGGCGGGCCCTGCCAAGACGATGTCTTGAGTATCTGGGTAGAAGAAGACGTACTCGATACGAGTTAGCCCGGCGAGATGCTTCATCGCTTCGTCGGGGCCATGTCCTTCGTCGATTGCTTTTTTGATGAGTCTAGCTAAGCGAGTGAGTGAAACCTTGCGAAGCTTGCTCGGTTTTGCGATATCGGAGTCGAGTTGAGCCAATGCTTGTTGGATTCGTTGCTTTGTCAATTGGCCCGAAGCATCGATTTTGGTGAGTCCTCGCAGCACTCCGTCGGCATCGACAGAAACCCCGGACGAGAAGCCGGCTCCAATTGTGTCACCATCTCCGTCACCGTCATCTTGGCCGTAGGTGCTTGACAGGGCTGATAAGCAGATCGCGATGCACGTGGTGCTGACAAGACGCGCGCAAGACACGTTTGGTGACTGGCTTGAGAAGAACGAACGTAGACGTGACAACATGATGACCTCAGAAATCGTGGATAAACTCTGTTCCGGGAGCCGTTGGTTTGGGCAAGAAGGGCCAAACTGGGTAAACGGGGCCAACTTTGATCTTAATTTGAGGGTTGAGCTAAGGCAAGGTAATCAGCGTTTTTCGCAGAGAAGAAGTGCAAAGAGTATGCCCAGAAAGGGGCTGTTGGGGCTGCTATTGGCATCTCGGTGGGGTAAGTCGAGGTTTCAGCTACTGATCTTTGCTTGATATTGCAGAAATAGCCTATCTATCGTGGCGAGTTCCTCACAGGTTTTGGGGTGAGATCGGGAGATACGGTGGCCTCCTATTCGGTTCAAACGGCATCGTCCGCGTAAAGCTGCCCCAAACGTGCCTAAAACTCACCCTTCGTGTTGTTTATTTGCAACACGTTCTTTCCCAGGCGTTACATTTTACCAGGCAAAAATTGCCACTAGCCTAAATTAACTCCCTACTGAACAAGCTTCGGACAATCTTGGTTCCCATGGTCTCATCACACTCCCACTCTCGAATCTGGCGTTCTGCGGCAATCGCGGTCTGCGCGGTGGTGATTGGTGGGTGTGCAGGGCTGCCTCGGATTGATCCCACTGGCGAGCGGGTGTTTATTTGGCCGCAACAGCGGGCACAGCCTGTCGTCCCTACGATTGGCAATGCCCAGGTGGCGCCGGTATTTACCGATCCGGTGTTTCCTCAGCCGACGTTGTCGCCCGTGATTGGCGCGACCACGGTAGGTTTGCCTCCGGTGCCGCAAGATACTCTGTCCATTACCCCGCAACGGGTGTTGGCTCCGGTTGGGAGCGAAGTGATATTGAAGGCGGGGTTATGTACTCGTGAACAGTTTTTGCTGACAGACGCTCGCGTGAATTGGCTCATCGCTCGGGAGAGTGCCGGAGAATTTGTTTCGCTCGGCGGACGAGGTTGGCTTCAGAAACCGTGGCTGCCTTGGAACCAGCCCAAGAAGATCGATAACCAATATGCAACCGGTTACACGGCTCGAGTGCCGCTGCTGATTACTCGTGGCACGCAGGATGTTAGCGATGATGTTCAGGTAGAGCCGGGTGAGGCTTGGGCAAGTATTACGTCGGCGGTCGAGGGCACCAGTCATATAACAGCGGTAGCGCCGGAGATCGAGACGTGGTCGCAACGCCGCGCGACGGCAACGATTTATTGGATCGATGTTCAATGGTCGTTTCCGCCGACGTCGATGACGTCGGGTGGTTCGCAGGTATTAACCACGACACTCCGACGACAAACCGATGGCACGCCGCTTGAGGGATGGATCGTACAGTATGAGGTGGCGGGTGGCGGTGGTTCGTTGCGTGGGTCGGCGTCGGATCAAGTGGTCGAGGTTCGAACCGATACTACCGGCACGGCGAGCATTGAGGTTACGCCGACTGGCGAAGGTGGTAACACGACGCAAATCAATATCCAGTTGGTGCGTCCCGAACGCTATCGCGATAGCGATGCTCCGCGATTAGTTGTCAGCAAAAGCACGACAACGATTAGCTGGAGCGGTTCGGGAACGCCCTACTTGCCGCCGCCGGATGACCTTGGCGGCTTTCCACCGAGCACCTTTCCGACAACCCCTCAACAGCCGGCATTGCCGGCTGTCGATCGTAAGCCTGTACTGGAAATAGAAATCTTCGGGGGGGCAGAAGCTCGGGTCGGTGATGTCGCCAATTTCGAGGTGGTGATCAAAAATGTGGGAAATGGCGAGGCAACGGGTGTCGAGCTGAGCGATCGGTTTGACCGGGGCTTCAGCCATGCTGGTGACACGTTAGGAAGCCAAGAGATTAGCAAGGCAATTTCGCGGACGATTGCCGGCGGGACTTCGATTCGAGAGAACATTCAGCTTCGTGTTTTGCAGGCGGGGAATCTTTGCCATGTGGTGACTGTGAATTGTCGCGAGGGGGCGCAGGCACAGAAACAGACGTGTGTGAACGTGATTCAACCGCTTCCGCAAATACAAGCAAGTATGACAGTAGAAAAATCTGGGCCGCGAAGCCGGACGGTGAATGAGGTAGCCCCTTTTACGCTGGTGGTGACCAACACGGGCGAGGTGCCTTTGACACAGCTGGAGATTCTCGACGAGTATCCAACTTCATTGCGAGCGACTCCTAGCGAATCTGGATACGAAAAAATTAACCAGGGAGATGGGCGTGATCGATTTCTTTGGCGCATTCCGCGATTAGAAGTCGGCGCAAGCAAACGGATCGAAGTTCAGTGTCAGTGTGTGGCGCAGACCCCTCAATCTTGTAGCACGGTGCAGGTTTCTGCGGTGACGGGGACGGCTGTGGGGACCATTTCTCGTGCCGATGAGCATTGCTTTGAAATTCGACCCTTGAGAGATGTCGTGCCGGGCAACGCAGGAGGTGCCAACGTCGTCCCGTCGGTCACTCCGGGAGGCGGAACACTTGCGGTGGGGATCACGGCATTTGCCGATCCGGTGCGAGCTGGCCAGCGAGCGACCTACCAGATTGTCGTTGCCAATAAATCGTCGATTCCCGACGAACAGGTGAAGTTGATTGTGACCTTTCCGCCGGAACTTACTCCGGATATTTCTTCGATTACAAACGCCAGTGTCCAACTGTTGGGTAACCAATTGCATTTCCAGTCGGTGGCCCAGATTCAAGCCGGTGAGAAACTCGATTTTCTTATCACCGTAAGCGTGACTCAGCAGGGGGTGAGGAACATTATCGCGGAGGTCACGAGCCGCAACGTGACGACTCCGATCAAAGACGTGAAGTCGGTCACAATTCTTGGTCGCTAAGGCTCGTCGCGACAAGCCTCTCGTGCGACAATGGCCCTGCCATGCTCCGTTATGTTCTCTTACGCCACGAATGCCCCCCCGCTTATCAAAAGCCCAGTCATTGGGATTTTATGATCGAGCAGGGCGGCGTGCTCCTCACCTGGGAAGTTCGTGAATTGCCCAAGCCGTGGGGCGAGGTGCTTGGCTTAGCCGCAAGCGATGAGGCAACTGTACAGGCCGTTCGGCTTGCTGACCATCGTTTGGCCTATTTGGAATACGAGGGCGAGATTTCTGGTGACCGGGGGACGGTCACGCGTTGCGACCGGGGGTCTTATCAACTGGTGAGTCAGGACGATGCCGGGCTAGAAATCAACCTTTCGGGCGGGGAACTCTGTGGGGTGGTGACGCTGTTTTGTGATGGGAGCGATTGGCAGCTTAGCGTAGGCTCTTCAAGGTAGGTGAACCTGCCCTTGGCAGAACCTCCTACCCTACGGTTTTTTGGGCACCATTTGTGCTAGCAGCGAATTTCTGAGCGACTAGAAGGGTAGGTGGCGTTGACCAGGGTTCTCTATCCACTTAGATTTTACCTCTCTTAACGTACTTATTTCCCACCTCCTATAGCCACCCGTTTCCTGAAAATGACGACCCTGATGAATGAGCCCTCCGAGACCCAAGAAAATTCGCCCTCGGTGCTGGAGGCGGCTCGACGCGAGAAGATGAAACGGCTGGTCGAAATGGGGGTCGACCCGTGGGGCGGACGGTTTGATGATCGCATTTTGATTGGCGATATTCGCGCCCGAGCCGGCGAGATCGTTTATCGCACCGAGGAAGGCACCGACGTGCCTTTGCCCGACTTTGAAAGCGTGGACGACGATTTTAATTTTCGTCAATGGAAAGCAGATCAAGGCAAGGGTGCCATGGTTGGGCCGCAGGTGCGGGCGGCGGGGCGAATCGTCTTACATCGCGACAAAGGCAAGCTGCACTTTGTCGATATCCGCGACATGACGGGCGACGTCCAGTTGATGATTGGCAAGAAGCAGGTGGGCGACGATTGGGCGGTGGTCGAACAGCTTGACCTGGGTGACATCGTTGGCGTAGATGGCATGCTTGGTCGTAGCAATACGGGCGAGCTTTCGATTTTTGCCGAGCGGGTTCATTTTCTAACGAAGTCGATTGAAACGCCGCCAGACAAGCATGGCGGGCTGCAAGATGCCGAGCTTCGTCAACGACAACGGTATCTCGACTTAATTCACACCGAGGGGATGCTGCCGCGATTTTTGGATCGTACCAAGATCGTGCGTTCGATTCGTGAGACGCTCAACACGCAAGGGTTTGTCGAAGTCGAGGGGCCTACGTTGCATTCGATTGCTGGTGGGGCTGCGGCTCGGCCTTTTTCTACCCATCACAACGCGCTGGATATTGATCTGACCTTGCGGATTGCCTTGGAACTGCATCTTAAACGTTTGATGGTCGGTGGCATCGAGCGTGTTTATGAGATGGGTCGTGTCTATCGCAATGAAGGGATCGACCAGAGCCATAACCCTGAGTTCACGATGCTCGAGGTTTATCAGGCGTATGGCGACTATCGCTCGATGATGGACCTCACCGAGAAATGTATCTGTGATGCGATCGAAGCGACGGGGCAGTCGTTTCAATTGCAGTGGGGGGGCGAGACGGTCGATTTTACTCCGCCGTTTGAGCGCAAGACTTACGACGAGCTGTTTCAAGAACATGCAGGCGTTGATGGTTCTTCGGAAAGCGAGATTACAAAGCTGGCGGCGTCGTTAGGAATCGAAACCGAGGGTCGGCATCCCGACGTGGTGAAAAATGATGTTTTCGAGGCAAAGGTGGAAGATGCGTTGGTAGGCCCAATTTTTGTGATGGACTACCCAAGTAGCATTTGCCCGTTGACGAAGCGGAAACGGGATAACCCGGCTATTGCTGAACGCTTTGAACTGTTCGTACGAGGAATGGAAGTCGCGAATGCCTATACCGAACTCAATGATCCCGACTTGCAGGAAGAGCTGTTCTGCACGCAGTTGGCAGGGCAGAACGAAGAAGATTCAATGGCGAAGATGGACACCGATTTTATCCGGGCGTTGCGTTATGGAATGCCCCCAGCGGGCGGCTTGGGCATCGGAATCGATCGGCTGGTGATGCTGCTCACCAACACCCAATCGATACGCGATGTCATCCTGTTTCCACTTTTACGACCAGAAACGAAGTAAGTGTTTTTCGAAAGAAGTAGTAGTAATAAAAGAATTACCGCAGAGGGCGCAGAGTAACACAGAGGAAAATTTCTACAGCAAAGTTCTCTGCGGCTAAATAGACTTCTTTTTTTCCTTGTGATAGTTCTGATTTGGATAACTAAAACTTGGCCAAGGATGGCGGGCTTATGTATAAATTGCTACTTTGTTGGCGGTATCTTCGCACGCGGTACATTGCGCTCATCTGTATTGTGAGTGTGATGCTTGGCGTAGCGACGATGATCGTTGTGAATAGCGTCATGGCTGGGTTTACTAGCGAGATGCAAGCCCGCATGAATGGGATGTTGGGCGACCTGATTTTCGAGAGCACCTCGATGGATGGGGTTTCTGACGCGCCGGCCCACATGGCCAAGATCAGAGAGATTGCGGGCGACACGGTTGTCGGGATGTCGCCGACGGTGGTGGTGCCCTCGCTGATGTATATCGAACTGAATGGGCAAATCTCTACGCAGCAGGCCATGCTTGTTGGGATTGATGCTGAGACGTATGCCTCGGTGAGTGATTTTGGCAACTATCTTCAGCACCCGGCCAACCGCGAGAAGCTGGAATTCAAGCTCCGCAATGGGGGCTACGACGTAATCGACCATCAAGCCCCCGCGGGTGAAGAGGTCAAACCGCGAACACAAATGGAGCACGCAGGCTGGTTTTATCGGAGGTATAAGGCGCGACTCAAGAAACAGCGTGAACTGCTTACTGCGATGCCAGGTCCTCAGCCAGAAAGCGAACAAAACACAGATGGGGTCGTCGATCCATTTGCTCAGCAAGCGGCTGCCAATGGCGAATCACAAGGTCGCGACTTTGATCCCGCGATTGATACCCACCCTGGGATTGTATTAGGGATTGGCATGTGTAGTTTCCGAATGGTGGACGGCACCGATCGTTTTCTTGCTTTGCCGGGCGACGATGTTCGGGTCGGTTTTCCAAAGGCCTCGTTGCCCCCCGATTTGGTGAGCGAGTTTTATACGGTCGTCGATCTCTACGAGAGCAAGATGAGCGAGTATGACGCCAACTTTATGTTTGTGCCGTTAGAAGAGTTGCAGCGAAGTCGAGGCATGGTTGATCCGGAGACAGGAGTTGGCAAGTTCACGGCTATTCAAATCAAACTACAGCCTGGGGCCGATGCGGCCGCAGTGCGCGATCAGCTTCGCGAGCATTTTCCTGGGCAGTTTTATCGCATTTTGACTTGGCGAGATAAACAGGGGCCGTTGCTTGCCGCGGTGCAGATGGAAACGGCGGTGCTCAACGTGTTGTTGTTTATGATCATCGCCGTTGCCGGTTTCGGTATCTTGGCCATCTTTTACATGATTGTGATCGAGAAGACTCGCGACATAGGGATTCTCAAATCGTTGGGGGCTTCGGGCCGTGGCGTGATGGGGATTTTCCTCGGCTATGGCCTGAGTTTGGGGCTGGTCGGGGCTGGTGTGGGCTCGGCATTAGGATTGCTGTTTGTCACTTACATTAACGAGATTGCGAATCTGTTAGGTGAATTGACAGGAACACCGGTGTTCGACCCGTCGGTTTACTATTTCTATAAAATTCCGACGATCGTCGATCCGTTTACGGTCACTTGGATTTGTGCGGGTGCCGTGGTCATTGCCGTTTTGGCCAGTGTCATGCCCGCCTTGCGAGCCGCCCGACTTCATCCTGTGAGAGCGCTACGTTATGAGTAGATTGCAAGAACCTATTTCAGCAACGCTTGAAGCTTTGCGGGCGGCTTCTCAAGGGCAAGAGGACTGTGCAATCGAGGCGAGTTCTCCGCACATGACCACGCATGGGCTATTTAAGAGCTATCGCAAAGGAGAGTTGGGGATTCCCGTGCTGCAGGGGATTGATTTGACGGTCAACCGGGGCGAGTTTTTGTCGATTGTGGGGCAAAGCGGTTGCGGTAAAAGTACATTGTTGCACCTGTTGGGGACGCTAGACCAGCCAGATGCTGGTGAAGTGCATTTCGAAGGCAATCGGATCGATAATCTGCCAAGCCGAAGTCGTGACCTATTGCGTAACCAACACTTTGGGATGATTTTCCAGTTTTATCATCTGCTACCAGAGTTCTCGACGCTGGAAAATGTG
The DNA here is from genome assembly GCA_029259945.1 of Planctomycetota bacterium. Taxonomy (GTDB): domain Bacteria; phylum Planctomycetota; class Planctomycetia; order Pirellulales; family Lacipirellulaceae; genus Bythopirellula. The sequence continues at coordinate 114,192 of JAJDEF010000022.1, read as the reverse complement.
CTTGCCCCCGCGCTGATTGCTGAGAGCACGCTTGGCTACTGGATGAAGCGGAAGCATTATCGAGAACGAGCGAAAGAGCTTTTGGACCTGGTGGGGATGTCTCACCGAATGAAGCATAAGCCCCGCGAATTGTCGGGAGGCGAGATGCAGCGGGCGGCAATAGCCCGGGCGCTGCTTGCCAAGCCACGCGTGTTGTTGGCCGACGAGCCGACGGGAAATCTCGATCGTGCGACAGGTGAACAGATTATGGAGATGCTGCGAGAGTTGAATCGCCGGGAAAAGCTCACTATAGTCATGGTGACGCATGACCCCTGGATTGCGGAGCAGGCGGATCGCGTGGTGCGACTGGTGGAAGGCCGTATTCAGGTTGAATCCAGAGAAGAATAGCCACGAAAAACACAAAAATCACGAAAGAGATGACATGTTCTAATCAACTTTTTGTGATTTTTGTGGCTATTGCAATCTTTTCGCAGAGCAAAGATTTTAACCATTAGTAACCTGCCATTCCTGGCTATCCTTCTTGGACTTCAGTAACGATTATCCTCATGTCGCGACAAGTTTATATCAATGGGCGCTTTGTTCCTCAGGAAGAAGCGACGGTGAGCGTCTTCGATCACGGCCTGCTTTATGGCGATGGGGTCTTCGAGGGGTTGCGCAGTTATGGCGGGAAAGTATTTCGTCTGGAAGCCCATGTGCGTCGCCTCTTTGAGTCAGCAGAGGCGATCAGCCTCGAAATTCCGATATCCCAAACAGAGATGGGCAAAGCAATTGACCTCTCTGTTTCAAAAAATGGAATTGATGATGGCTACATCCGTGCCGTGGTAACTCGCGGTGCTGGCACTCTCGGGCTCGATCCGAATCGTTGCAGCAATCCTCAGATAATTATTATTGCCGATGCAATCGCGTTGTACCCTCAAGAGCTTTATGAGCAAGGGCTCGAGATTATTACGTCGAGTGTGATTCGCAACCACCCTGCCGCTCTGAGTCCGCGGATTAAGTCGTTGAATTATCTGAACAACATACTGGCAAAAATCGAAGGGCTAGAAGCGGGGTGCATCGAGGCATTGATGCTCAACCACAAGGGAGAGGTGGCTGAGTGTACGGGGGATAACCTATTTCTTGTTCGCAACGGGGTTTTGCTCACGCCGCCGTCGGAAGCAGGCATCTTAGAAGGCATCACACGCGATGCGGTGATCGAACTAGCCCGTGAGGCGGGTATCGAGGTGCAAGAAATTGCGCTAAGCAAGCAAGACGTTTACGAGGCAGACGAATGCTTTTTGACCGGTACCGCTGCAGAGGTGATTCCTGTGGTGAAGGTCGATAGCTGCGAAATAGGCACCGGCAAGCCGGGGTCTGTGGCGCTGGACTTAAAAGAGCGTTTTCACCGGCTGACACGAGCTTAGTTCTGCCACTCCTTGGCTTGGGAATCGGTCAGAAATCACGTTGACGCCATGCTTATTGTACATACAATGTATTGCATATGCGATTTAAATGGGATGATGCGAAGGCCGCCTCCAACAAGAAAAAACACGGCGTCTCTTTTGAAGAGGCCGTGACCGTTTTTTGTGACGAGTTCGCCCGCATCATCTACGATCACAAACATTCTGACGACGAGGACAGGTTCATATTATTGGGCGTGTCCACGACGCCGCATCTCATTGTTGTCTGTCACTGCTATCGCGAAAACGATGAAGTCATTCGCATCGTTTCTGCAAGAAAGGCAACCAAGCCGGAGGCCGTCCAATACAGGGAGTTTCGCAAATGAAAACCGAGTACGATTTTTCCGAATCCCGTCCTAACCCCTACGCTAAGAAGCTGAAGAAGAGCGTCACTATTCGGCTAGGTCCCGATGTGATTCAGTACTTCAAGGACATGGCAAAAAAGACGGGGATTCCCTATCAAAGCCTGATCAACCTGTATCTTCGTGACTGTGCGCAGAATCAACGTGAACTCCATACCGAATGGGCCTCATGAAATGAGTTCGGTAGGACCATCGTCAGATGTTTTTGACAGATAGTATGAGGTGTCGTAGGAAAACATCATGAAAAACGCATTGAAGGGAGTGTTCTGGTCAGGTTTGGTATTTCCAGGTCTGGGTCAGATTGTTCTCAAACACTATCAACGTGGTGTTGTCATCCTACTTACAGTTTTGATCTGCATGTCCATTGTTGTAGTGAAAACTGTACAAGATGCCCTTACCCTCATGGAAAAGATTGAGTCGGAGGGTGCGGCTATTGATATGAGTACCCTTTCGAGCGCAGCCGCTCAGGCATCTGCAACTTCGGAGAGCCTCCTATTTACGCTTGTTTTTTGGTTGCTAATTCTCTGTTGGGTCATTGGAGTTGTAGACGCTTACAGAATTGGGAAGCGAAAGGACCTTGAACAAGGTTTGCCTGACTGACTTGCTCCTGTTAGGGTCGCTCAAGAATAAGTTCCCCAACTCGGATTCACTACAGGGGCACTCGGAGCATAAAAAACAGGGGTTTCTTACTCATTTACCGTATAAGGCAAACCAAAGTAGCTGTGGATAAACGCCATGCGATCGTCGGAGCATTTGGCGTATTCGACCAGCGTATAAAGTTTTTGCCGGTCGCGTTGCAGCTTTTGGTCGAGGCGAGCTTGGTCGGTGAGGGCCGGAGGCAGGTTGGTGAGGACACACAGTGGGCCATCGTTTTCGCCCCGTTCGATCACTCCGTAACGACTTAGCATCGAAAGCACGGTTTCTAAACGGAAATCGTGCGACTTGCGGCCATAGATTTTTTCCTCGACCCATTCCATGCCGTACGCGTCGACTTGCTCTTGGTTGCGCGCCAAGAGGTCGTAGACCCGATGGTAGAATTCTGCGTTGGGATTATTTGATTCAATAAACCGCATTTGCGTGGTGAGGTCGTGCTCGTCGTAAAGCAGTACGCACTCGGCGGGGAGGCCATCGCGGCCAGCTCGACCAATCTCTTGGTAATAGGACTCGAGTGAGCCGGGAACGTCGGCGTGAAGGACAAACCGAATGTCCTGTTTATCGATCCCCATACCGAAAGCGTTGGTCGCCAGAACGATGGGCGTATCGCCTTGCATAAAGGCTTCTTGAACACGCCGACGTTCGCCGCGTTCCAAGGTGCCGTGGTAGCAAGTATGCTCGATTCCCTGGTTGGTGAGCCGATCGCTGAACTCGGTCAGTGTTTTGATAAGCGTGAAATAGACAATGCCGCTGCCGCCGAGCAAATCTTGGTGAGTCGCTTCGCAGATGCGAGCGATTTTTTCGTCGTCGCCCCAGACTTGCTCGACCGAAAGCGTGAGGTTGGGACGGTTGATTCCTTCGTGAAACAGGGGCATTTGTGCTTGGGCTAGTCCAAGCTGCTTGAGGATGTCGGCTTGGACTGCCGGAGTGGCCGTCGCGGTGAGGGCGATCGTCGTTGGGTTGCCGAGTAGATCCCGAATTTCGTCGAGGCGTGTGTAGTCGGGGCGAAAATCGTGGCCCCATTCGCTTACGCAGTGTGCCTCGTCGATGGCAAGTAATTCAATGCGGCGCTTCGTCAGCACGTCGAGAAAATCGGGTTTGCGGAATCGCTCGGGCGTGATGTAAAGCAGGTCGTGCCTGCCAGCGGCAATCGAAGCATAGCGGTCTTCGCGCTGTTTGCGCGAAAGCGACGAATTGATGAAGATCGCCTCGACGCCCTTGGCTTGCAAGCTTTCAACTTGATCCTTCATCAGAGCGATGAGCGGAGAGATGACGATCGTCAGGCAGCGTCGTTCCCCCGTGTCGGTTTTGGCAAGAACCAACGCAGGAATTTGATAACAGAGCGATTTACCCATGCCGGTGGGCATGATCACGAGTGCATGCTGCCCCGACAACACATGATCGACAACCGCCCGTTGCTGGCCTCGAAAAGCAGTGTGGCCAAAGACTTGCTCGAGGATTTCGTTCGACGATGGAGAGGCGATGGGACCATTCCCCAAAGAAGGACACAGCTAGATTGAGAAGGGGAGTGCGCCGTGTTATTTTTCTGGAGGAGTGGGAGGTGCTGACTGCGCCGATACGAATAGCATTCGTAATTGGTGCAGCAAATCGGTCAGCATTGTCTCTTCGCCTTCGTTGAGATTCCCCTTGGTTTTTTCTTCGAGCATTTTCAGCATGTCGATGGCATAGCGCGCATGCTCGGGGCTATAGGTGATTTCCTGAGTAACCGGGTTAGGAAACTGCCCCATCGCCATCATGGCTTCGGTGGCGAAGGTCGTTAGAAGCATTTCGAATGAGGCGGGTGGCATTTCACCCACTGGGCCCTGCGGCTCGCTAGACTCTGGAGCGTCTGCTTCTTTGGCAAGCGTTTCTCTCTCGGCGGCGACTTGGCTTTTCCAGTCCTCGTCGATAATAATTTTTTTATCGTCGCTCATATTTCTACCCAAAAATTCTAAGGTTAGCGAGGGCTAGGTGCCTCGGGTTCTTCTGACGGCATGGCGGTTTGACTTTTGAGACCTGCCTTGTCTGTGTGATAATCTACAGCAGCACCAACAAAACCGGCAAAGAGCGGATGAGCCGAGGTGGGCTTCGACTTAAATTCGGGGTGGTATTGTACAGCCACGAACCAACGGTGTTCAGGAAGCTCAACAATTTCAACCAGCGAGCCGTCGGGGCTCGTACCAGAAATTAGCAGTCCGTTGGCGATGAATTGTTGTCGATAAACATTGTTCACCTCATAACGATGCCGGTGACGTTCAGAGATTTCTTCGGCCCCGTAACACTCGGCGGCTCGACTGCCTGGGGTGAGTTTCGCGGGTTGTCTTCCTAGCCGCATGGTGCCACCCATGTCAGTCTTGGTCTTCTGGTCATCAAGCAAACAGATGACCGGGTGGTTCGACTCTTTATCAAATTCGGTAGAATGCGCGTTTTCTAGGTCGCAAACATTACGAGCAAACTCTACCACCGCACACTGCAAACCGAGGCAAATGCCAAAGAACGGAATGCCCTTTTCGCGAGCGTAGCGAACCGCAGCGACCTTGCCTTCGATCCCTCGCTCACCAAATCCGCCTGGAATCAGGATGCCATCATAGCCCGCCAGTAAACGCTCGGGGCCTTCCAATTCCACATCTTCGCTGCGAATTCGTGCGAGTCGAATTTGAACCCCGTTGGCCATCGCTGCGTGGTCTAGCGATTCGTAAATCGATTTGTAAGCGTCGCGATGCTCGGCATATTTCCCGACTACGGCAATGCTGATTTCGTGGCTTGGGTTGCGTAGCCCGTTTAGCAAACTTCGCCAATCGTCGAGATTCGGCTCCGTGGTTTGCAACCCTAGCTTTTGGCAAATTAAACTGTCGAGTTTATTGTCGAGCAAGCTGAGCGGGACTTCGTAGATTGAAAAGTCTTTATCGCGTTCTTCGATCACCGAGTCGAGTTCGATGTTACAGAACAAAGCAATCTTTTCGCGGTCTTCCCGGCTAATCGGTTGCTCGGTACGGCAAATGAGAATGTCTGGCTGAATACCGATCGCCCGCATCTGACCCACCGAGTGCTGCGTCGGCTTGGTTTTTAGTTCTCGTGCCGCCTTGAGATAGGGGACGAGCGTAAGATGCAAGTAAAGGCAGTTCTCTTTGCCCACGTCGAGGGCAAACTGGCGAATGGCTTCGAGGAATGGCAAGCTTTCGATATCGCCAATCGTGCCCCCAATTTCGGTGAGGACGACATCAACGTCTTCGTCTCCCCCTTCGGCCACTTTGTGAATGACGGATTTGATTTCGTTGGTAATGTGCGGAATGACTTGTACGGTCTTGCCAAGAAATTCGCCCCGACGCTCTTTGTTAATTACCGACTGATAGATTTGCCCAGTCGTGTAGTTAGAGTCGCGAGTGAGTATCGAGTTGGTGAATCGCTCGTAATGCCCCAGGTCGAGGTCGGTCTCGCTACCATCGTCCAACACATAGACTTCGCCATGTTGGTACGGGCTCATCGTGCCGGGATCGACGTTGATATAAGGATCCAGCTTTTGCATTCGGACGGTCAGGCCACGACGTTCGAGCAGCATGCCCACCGAGGCACTGGTGAGCCCTTTGCCCAAGGAGCTGACGACGCCACCGGTAACGAAGATGTGTTTGGCCATAGCGAGGCAACCCTTCCTGGTGGATCCGCAAGTTCGATCTGCAGAGTGGCAAGCCACACACGCGACTTCGCACTCTGCCTAATCGCGTATTCTAACGCACAGACGTCACTTGTTGGAGGGCCTCAATTTTCGCGGCAAACTTTGCACATTTTTCCGTCTGGGAAGGCGAAGAGACGCCACTTTCCTGCGAGATTTGATTGACTGGGCACAAGCTGCCTGCCTAGTATGGGATTGTTCGCCGGAACCCTTACTACCCAGCCCTTTCTATCGTTTTCTTGTCATGCGACTATTTTTTGGTCTTCTCTGTGCTCTGGCTGTTTTTGTGAGTGGCCCCACCAGTTTCGCACAAGGAGAGCTGCCTACCTACCAGCGTCATCGCCACGGGGCTCGCTATGCAGGTTGGGGGCATCCGGGGCCTGTGGGGCCTTCGTATGGGGGTAGCTCCTATGGACACGCATATTCAGGCACGTGGTATCAGAGACCCTATCCCTACCACTTCGACTACTATCGTGGGCGATTCAACGCATCCTCAGCTACTAGGGGCCCGTCAGATTGTCCCTGTGCCCAACCAGCAGAGTAGTTGGCTGCGGTCAGATGGCGTTATCGGCTGAATCCCATGCTAAAGCTGAAGACTTCGCGATCGTCAAAGTCAGCATGATCGACGGCCCAAGCAAAATCGAGCGCGATTGGCGCCGGGCCCATCGCAGGGACGCTTACCCGCAAGCCGACACCCGGTGCGATGCGGAAGTCTTTGATGGTGACGTTTTCTTCCACCGTACCAAAGTCGCAAAACACCACGCCATGTAGCATCTCATCGGCGGTGATGGGGAATAGATATTGCACGGAGTTGAGCCATTGGAATTCACCGCCCAACTCTGCCCCGGTTGGCACATCGATTGGCGATGCCCCGCGAAAATCGAAACCACGAAGCGTTGAAAAACCGCCTGCAAAGTAATGTTCGTAGATAGGAGTCTGCGTTCCGGAATAGGCAACGTTGGTGGACAAACTTAGTACGTGTCTACCCGAATGGTCGGGACGCTCTCGCAATAAGAAATACTGTCGAAAATCGGCGGCTATACGCGGGTAATCGAACGTGCCAATCACTTGTTCCCCCGACACTTCTAAATAGTGACCTTGGGTGGGCAAAAACGAGCTATCGCGAGTGTCGTTGGTGACACTTAGCTTAAATCCGTGAAGGGCATTGCTGCCGAGCGCCTCTGCAATTGCTGGAACGACAGCAGCTGAGGGTGCGTTGCTAACCCTGACGCTCTCTCCCCGATACGACACGGTTGCCGACAAATCGTGTTCGATCCATTGATAGCCAAACGAGACACGACCACCCACCCGTTCTTCGTCCCAGTCACGAAAGCGGCGGTCGAAGAACGAACCGCTTAGGCCGAAGCTAATGGGAGTATCGAACAGATAGGGCTCTTGAAAGCTCACTAAGTATCGGTTGACTTCGCTACCGGGCGAGGCATCAATGCGAAATCGCTGCCCTGCACCACGCAATGCGGTGCCGTTTCGCACATCTTCGAAGTTTCGCGGCCAACGTCGCCAGTCGAAATTGCGTTCGTCGAGTACGATATTACCTACGATGCCCGCATCGGAATTCACGCCTACGCCGAGCATCAATCGTCCCGTTTGGGTTTCTTGACCATCAAAGATAATATCCACGGTTTGCTGTGGATAAGGTTGACCGGGCAAGCCGAAACGACCGTCGGGAAACAGTTGGTATCCGGGTACTGGATTGGCAGTAAAGCCGGGTGTTGGGCCAATCGAACCAGCGGGAGGTGGAATGGATTCAGAATATTGAACCGGTTGGATGCCTCCCGGAGCAATCGGCGCTTTGGCTGATGGTCCGGTAGCGCCGACGGAGGTACCACCATAAGGCGAAGGGTTTGTATTCCCGTTGTTTAATCCGTTGTAGGCCGGGTTTTGAACGGCTGGGCTTTGTCCTCGAATATTCTGGTAAGCGTTGGTTGGACGCTGTGATGGTCGAGATGCCCACCACGGGGTTTTCGAGGAGCCGCTTGCAGAAGGCCTATCTGGACTTTGCCCGCGAATAATAAGCTCTGGCTGATCGGAGTTGGGCGTAGCTTCTGGTAGTGATTGGTTCGGCGACGATGCAGAGCCAGGAGCCGTTTGGCCATCGACCCAACGTTGATAGTGCTGATAGTCGTCGCACTGGACATGAACGTTCATCTCGCCTTGGGTCGGCATCTTGGGCGGCGGAAGTACACGTGGCCCTAGGTTGTCTGGACTTTGGCCACGCATGCCTGAACCTTGAGGCCCAGGCGAAGGAGAACTGTTATTCGAACCGCGTCGACGTGGCGCTCTGGCAAATTCCGGATCGGTTCCGTCTGGAATTCGGTAGGTGATTTTGGGACGTACGCCAGTCGCGGCATCGGTATGGAACAGGCTACTTGCAGCTAAGCGACGTTCGCTCGCCTTCAATTCGCGAATGTCCATGATGTCGCCCGGCCTTAGTGTCATCCGATTGAGAGCCGTTTGGACTCGGGTATGTGGGTTTTCACCGCCGATATGAACGATGATTTTACCCACGCGGAATTGTTCGCCTTCATCGATATGATAGATCAAATCGAGCTCGCCCGGCTCCCGTTGAAAAACAGGCTCTGGACGCACGTCCGCAAATACGTAGCCGTGGCTCCCATAAAGCTCTTGCAGCCAAAGGGTATCTTGCTGAACCTTGCTTTGTTCAAACGACTGTCCGACCGTCATCTTTGCGGCGGCAGCCAGGGCAATGGGTTCGAACTTCGTATTCCCCATAAATTTCACGTTGCGAATCTTGTATCGCAGGCCTTCGGAGATCACAAACGTGAGATTAACCCAGTCGCCTTTCTTGTTGTAATCAAGTTTCCGGCTCACCTTGGCTTGAAAGAACCCAAACGAACGGTAGTAGGCTGTGAGTTGGTCGACATCTTGATTGATTTGCTGGCGATTCACATAGCCTTTGAAAAGCTTGAGCGTCGGAGGCTTTGTTTTGATGAGCGTTTTCAGTCGACCATCGCTGACAAACTCGTTGCCCACGAAATCCACCGTCCACACTTTCTGTGCGGTGCCTTCGTTGATCAGGTAGACAATCCCTTGATCGGTCGGTTTTGTGCCTTCGAGAATGGTGACTTGAACATTATTGAAGCCACGCCCCTGGTAGTATTCTCGAATCTTTCGCCGCCCTTCTGCGACCGCGTAAGGGTCGACAGATCCGCCTGTTTTTAGGCCGGTTTCCTTATTCAGTTTCTTATCCGGAACCTCCTCGTTACCCAGATAAGTAATCCAGCGAATGGTAGGACGCTCGACCACTTGGTAGATGACAACTCGTCCTTCGGGAGTCGTTTCGTAAAGTGCTTTTACGTCGACAAACCACCCTAAGGTGGCTAAACGCCGCACATCTTGTTGGACAACCGTTCGATCAAAAGGACGGCCGATATGGGTGTTTATGTGATTCGATACCTTCGTTGCCGTTATCGTGGCGTTGCCGACGATTCGGACTTCGGTAACCAGTTCTACCTGGGTCGTTTCGGATGGGGCGGGTAGTTCTTCCTCAGCATGCGCCGGTGGTCTGAGCAGAATCGTTCCCCACACAGCAACCACGAGGAGAGCAGTCACGAACAGGGTTCGCGCCATCTGTCGAATAGAAAGGTCAGAGAAGTGCATGGGCGAATGGATGCCGTATATTCGGGAAAAGCACACAATGGCTGATGCGAACGCTGAAAAACCGCGCACGATCAGAGCGAAACAAGGCGGGAAGAAATAGCGTATGCCACGCGAACTAGCAAGATGAGTTCGTCAGGGGCAACACGTTTTGAGTGCGAATCGATCTATCTTTGTAGAAACAAAGAGATACCGCAGGAAATCGGATTTGGTTTTGCTAGCAGAAACTGGTTGATAGCAGTGCGATTTTAGAAATTTGCAGTACCAGAATCGAAGGCTTCAAACTCGGCATAAGGCTTTTGAGAGAAATTGCGGAAGCGAGTAAACTCGTGATGCCAAGCAAGTTTGATATCGCCCGTGGGGCCATTTCTTTGTTTGCGAATTAAGAGGTCGGCCTCACCACGAACCTGCTCTCGGTCGGCTTCGTTGGTTTGAAAGTATTCCTCGCGATGGACAAACATCACGACGTCGGCGTCTTGCTCGATGGCACCCGACTCGCGCAGGTGGCTGAGTTGAGGTTTGTTGTCGCGAGTGGCTTCCACCTGTCGGTTTAACTGGGCAAGACACAACACGGGTACTTCTAACTCGCGGGCGACACCTTTTAGACGTCGGGCAATCTTAGCGACTTGTTCCTGGCGTGGGTCGCGTGGGTTGTCGGGATCGATCAATTGGAGGTAGTCGATCACGATTAAGGCCAAGCCTTCGCGTCGTTTGAGGCGACGTGCATTCGCTGCAATTTCGGTCATGGTGCGTGATGGTGAATCATCGATAAACAGCGGCGCTTGGCTAATCTCTGCGGCCGACTGAACTAACTGACGGCGTTCGTCTTGGGTAATCGATCCGTTGCGGAGTCGATGGCCGTTGACTTCGGCGACTGAGCAAAGCAGTCGGTCGCCTAATTCTAAGGCGGACATTTCTAAGCTCACAAACAGCACCGGTGCTTGGACTTTGAGCACCGCATGTTCAGCGATGTTCATAGCCATCGCGGTTTTACCCATACTGGGGCGAGCGGCAAGAATGATCAGCTCGGAGTTTTGTAAGCCGCCAGTGAGCTGGTCGAAATCGTCGAAGCCTGTCTCCAAACCACCAAAAGCATGTTGCTGGTCCATCCGAGCATCGATGCGGTCGAGCGATTCCTGCAACACATCGCCGATGGTATTTAGGTTGCCGGTGCCGCGAGATTCAAGAATGCTGAAAACTTTTTCTTCGGCTTTGCTCAACATTTCGCGCGAGTCGGCAGTTGGGTCGTAGGCATCCTTGAGAATGTCGGTGCTTGCGTGGATCAGTTTCCGCAGGACCGCTTTTTCAGCGACAATGCGAGCGTAATACTCGGCGTGGGCAGCCGTGGGGACTTGACCACCGATTTCTGCTAAGTAGGCAGCGCCGCCAATTTTTTCGTATTGGTCGGCTGAACGAAGGCGTTCGACCAGCAACATCGGGTCAATCTGAATCCCTGCATCGTGCATTTGCAGCAGGTGCTGGAACAGGATTTGATTGGCATCGTCGTAGAAATCGTTCGGGCGGATGATCAGCGCGACTTCGTCGAAAACTTCTGGCAGTAATAGAATACTGCCTAAAACCGCTTTTTCGGCTTCGAGGTTACGAGGAAGTTGGCGATCGATAGAGAGCGGCTTCGAGCCTCGTGAAGGGGGAGTGGACGACGATCGATATTCTCCGTCAGTTGCCACGAGAGTCTCGCTCCATCTTTACCGAAAGCTGCCTAATCCCTTTGCGTTCGCGCAACTATTCACGTTTTGCTACTTCCGCTGCGAACCGCTACTCTCCGCTACCAATCTCTGGCACGACCCAGACCTTGAGTTCGCCTTCCACTTCGCTCGAAAGGTGGAACTTCACGGTATAAAGGCCAAGTTCTTTTAGCACACCTTCGAGACGGATTTGGTCGATCTGTAGGTGGATATTGTTCTTCTTTAGGCTGGCAACGATTTCTGGAGCACCCACGCTGCCGTAGAGATGCCCATCGTCGGTGGCGTTGGCTTCGATCGTGATACTCTGCTTGGCAATCTCGGCAGCCTGCTTGCGAAGGTCGGCTTGGTGCGACTTTTCGATGGCTTGAAGCTTTTCGCGGTGCTTCTCGATCATTCGCTTGTGGTGATCGGACGCAAAGGTCGCCAGCCCTTGGGGCAGCAGGTAGTTGTTGGCGAATCCGGGGCGTACTTCGACCACGTCGCCTTGTTCTCCAAGGTCTTCGACATGGTGAATCAGCAGCAGTTCAATACCACCGTTAGGGCCTTTAGGAAGCCGATGACTTCGGAAATCGGATTGTCTGCTCTGTCGTTTTGATTTTGTTTTCATCGATTAAACGCCGGGTAACTGAAAGTGTTGAAAGCTTTTGTTGGGTATAGTGAATTAGAACGGAATTTCGTCGTTCGGAGGCATCGAGGGAGCAGGAGCGGATTGGCTGTATTCCGGTTGGCCGCTGGCTGACTGGTCTTGGCTTTGGTAGGAACTGCTACGTCCACCGCTGCCGCCTCCTTGAGATCCGCCGCCGCGCCCGCCAACCATCTGCATTTTCTCGCCGACGACTTTGAGCTTGGAACGTTTTTGACCGTCTTTCTCCCAAGTATCTAGCTTGAGGCGTCCTTCGATCAATACGGATGAGCCTTTGCTGAGATACTCGTTCGCCACCTCTGCAGTACGTCCCCACAAGGTGACATCAACAAACGTGGTTTCTTCGACCCACTCGTTATTGCGTTTTACGCGGTCGTTGATCGCCAAGCCGATATCAGAGACCGCTGTCCCACTGCCGATGTACCGCAATTCGGGATCACGTGTGAGATTGCCGAGTAGCACGACTCGATTGTAGCTTGCCATGCTTTTGTCTCCCTTTTTTCCAGACGATCTAGTTGCCTAATGGTGGGCGTGAGTACGCCGCGATGATGTACGGATGTACCCTTTGAGTCTACCAAACTGGAATCAAAAAGTACAACGATTGGTAGTTTATGCGTTATTTAATCAACCCGTTAGCCCGCTGTGACTTCGGCAGCAGCACTCTCGGCCACCGCGGCAGTTTCGGTTTCTTCGGAAGCGGCCGTCTCGCCCTTGGCGTGGCTGATAATGGGCTCGACCAAGCTCTCTGGCAAACGGACAAATAGCTGCCGGAGGATCCCTTCTTTCAGATCGCACAGCCGGGTGAGTTCGCCGACTTTGGATGTTGGGAATTGGAAGTAGGTAATCCAATAGGCACCCTTGCGATGGCCTTTGATCGGATAGGCAAGGCGACGTTCTTCCCACAGCCGACTCACTTCGACTTTGCCCCCGGCTTCTTCAATGAAAGTAGCAATGTCACGAGGCAAGCTTTCATGATCGCGAGCAAAACGATTGGCGTCAAAAATGAACATCCCTTCGTAGACTGCTGTTCTGCCGTCTGAACTGTTATCTGCCAAAACCATATCTCCCAAAACTTAATCCGATGAAAATGTAACCTTCGTGGCCAACGGCCGGGCAGTGTTGGCTAGTTGCCTAGCTGGCTGCCATTGTATTGATTCATTGCTCGATCGATACCATCACCGATCCATGTTTCTATTGCATTGCAGGTTTGAATAATTTGAGACTCGACGGTCGATTGTTCTGCCTTGGCAAACTTTCCTAGTACAAATTCGGCTGGATCCCAACGATCGGGTACCGGACCGATACCCACCCGTAGGCGGGCAAACTCATCAGACCCTAGTTGGCCAATGGTGTCGGCCAATCCTTTCTGGCCTCCGTGACTTCCACCGGCTCGCAGTCTTATGGTACCTAGAGCTAGGTTAAAGTCGTCGCAGACCAGCAACACGTTTCCGAGGGTGATTTTGTAAAAATCAAACGCTTGGCGAACGCTTCGGCCACTGAGGTTCATGAACGTATGCGGCATGAGCAGCAGGGTTCGTGTTCCTTGAATGTGGCACTCCTGCAGCTCGCCGTCGAACTTCGCCCGGGCGGAGTCTGCATGGTGGCGCGTGGCCAAACCACGGATCACCTCGAATCCAATGTTGTGTCGAGTCTCTTCGTATTTTCTCCCAGGGTTTCCTAAACCGACAACTAATTTCATCTGTGTATCGAACACCTATTCAGCAGCTTTTTCTTCGTCCTTCTCTCCGATGACCTCAGGCTCGACGCTACCAGCGACGGCATCTTCGTCCTCATCTGGAACAACCGTTGGCTCTACGCATTGGACAATGAGAGCCTCTGCGTCGCCTACAAATAGGGCGCCTTCAGGGAGGTCTTCGATGTCAGAGGCTTTGAGCGATCCGCCTAGGTGTAGCTCTTTGGCAGTTAGGTGGAGGGCTTCGGGCACGCTGGAAGGCGCTGTTTCGATCTCAATTTCGCGTAGCACGAGATCGATCACGCCTCCTTCGTTTAGCCCTGGGGCTTCGCCACGCAGGACGATCGGCACGACCACTTTGATGCGGTCGTGGGCATCAACGCGCAAAAGGTCGACGTGCAGAACATGCTGCTGGAACGTATCCCATTGAATCTCCTGCAACAGTGCCTGGCCTTTGGCAGCACCCTTAAGTTGGACCACTTTCGCGCCGTGGCGGAGCGATGCTTCCATCTGATCGGCGGGAATCGAAAGGCTGACAGACCCCTCGCCATGGCCGTAAAGAATCGCAGGCAGCAGCCCACTGATCCGTAGACGGCGGTTATTCGCTTTGCCGTGTTGTTCACGCGGCGAGACTTCAAGCACTTCCGACATTGTTTAACCTCGACGATCGATCATCCGACAGACGGTAAAGCTAGCCGCAGCGGGTGATCGATAGGTGGACTCATTAGGGTCGCAGGCCGCTGGGAACCTGCAAACTCCCGATTCTCTCTGATTTGGTCTGAATTTCAACCCCAAGGGGGATGTTTGATGTGGGATTTATGATTGTTAATGTGTGGGGGGGGGAGGTCGGAGTTGAGGGGTCAGAGGGGAGCGAGTTTTGTCAGGGGGTTGGAGGACAAAATGGACAAAACTCTTTGCTTTTTTCGATGGTTGAGCCTTCGTTTGTAGTGGTTTCATGTTTTTTTTGAGGTGAGTTTTGGCACGAATAGGGCTGTTTGGGGATTTGGCGGACAAAACTCTTGGGTTTTGTCCACTTTGGCATGCTGCGGATTCTGCAATCGCCGGGCTTTGGTGAAATTTGCTTGGTCAAAATTCGATGGGGTTTTGTCGTATTTTGTCCATTTGGCGTGACTTTATTATCAGGAAAGTAAACCGCTGGTTTGCGCTAATACTCGCTAATTTTTTGGTTTCTTGTAGTGACTGCCCAGACATGCCCACGCGAGCGTGGAGCATGGCACCCAGAATATTGTCGTGGAATGGTGGGTGGCGTGCCATCGATACTTTTGGCCGGGGGTGGGGATGTTTGATGTGAGATTTTTGATTGTTGATCTGAAAAGCACAAACACCCCGTCCTAGATAATAGGTTATCGCACAGAAGATGCTTCTTGCCGCTTTTCGGATCTTGGTTGCGGGGCAACCCGATGTGTACGTCCTACTGTGACTCCATAAAAAAAGTGTGCCAGCGAAGAAGGATCGCTGGCACACTCGAGGCGTGATTTTTGACGGTTGGAAGCCGTCCGACTAAAGGGTGTTAATAGGCGAGACCAAAGCTGCTGGACGAGCCGATGAGGCCATAATCCTCGGTGTCGGATTCACCCACGCCGGCCCAGTATTGGGCTTCGACTGCGGATCGCAGGACCAGGGTGCCCATGCGGACAGGGTGGCGCCATTCGAGGCCGATTTGTACCTCGGTGATGTTGAACGTTCCAGGCAAATCAGCAGCTCCGTTGTCACTGGCATCTCCAAATTGCCACGATTGACGCAGGCTGGCGTACGATGTGCCACGGGCAAACTTGCGGCCTCGAAGCTGTACACCCACTAAAGGCCCAAAGCTGGTGTCGTAGTCGAGTTCTCCGCGTTCGTTGAATGCGGCATAGCGGACACCCGCGGTGACTTCGCCCTTTAAGCCGCCGCCCAAAGTGAACCGGCGACCAATTTCGGCGTCGACCTCTTCCATCTCAATACGATTTCCACCGCCTTCCAACGTGGAGCCGAAATTGAAATAGCGGACTCGGAATATCCGCCCTTGCTCATTTACCTTGGTGTAGGTGAGGCGTAGGCCGGCGTTGAAGTCGTCCTGTGTATCGCCTGGATCTGCTTCCGAATCATGAACGGCAAATAGCAGCAATTCGGCGTCGAATTGTGCCGTGGGACATGGGCGCAACCAGCAGCAACTTCCGCCACAGCTCGACTTGCAGCTATTGCTGGAGCAGCACGAATCGCAGCCATCGCTACACGAATCGCAGCCGCCGGCACAAGTGTCATCACAACTGTTGAATCCGGCTAAGCCTACCGAGTTACCAGCCAACTCTAAGTTGTCGACGCGTAATTCCAGATCGGAAAGACGCTGCTCTGCACGGGTGAAGTCAACATCCGCGGCATTTGCGAATGGAACGCTCAGCAGGGCTGTGCAGTAAACCGCCGCCTGTAGAGTAATTCGTAGTTTCATGAGATTGGGCCTCCTTGTTGCCCAGCGTACCCTGTTTCAATTCTTTGGAATTGAATACAAAAAAAACAGGGGGGCTGCGGCTAGGTGAAATAGCTCAGCAGCATCACCCCACTAAACGGTAAAAGTCGTAATGGTTGTTTCGCCCTTAAATTGGGCACGACTCAACATTGATGCCCATGACCGAGATATCTTACGTAACCGGAAGAGAGCCGTGTGCTTTGCTAGCAGTATCGTTGGGGATGTTTGATGTGGGATTTTTGATTGTTGATCTGAAAAAGTGGGTACAACATGGGTGGCACTGGCTGGCTTGTCCAGCAGTGGAACCCTGGTACCCGCATCGCACTGCTGGGCAAGCCAGACAGCGGCACCCGGCGTCGAGGAAACAGGGGGGGCAAAGCGTTTTCCGACCAGGATGGTCGGGCTATGGGGGGGAAGCGTGCGTAGTAGGCGTGCTAGCGGAAGAGGCGGCTGATGGATTCGTTGCGGTGGATGCGTTTGACGGCTTCGCCCAGGAGGTGGGCGATGGTGAGAACCTTGGTTTGGGGCAAAATCTGCTCGTCGGTCAGAGGGATCGAGTCGGTGCAGACGATGCTGGCTAGGTTGGCGGCTTCGAGCCGTTGGACGGCTGGGCCGCAGAGGACGGCGTGGGTCGTGGCGACATGGATTTCTCGAGCGCCGAGGCTGTGTAAAACCTTGGCGGCACCGCAGATGGAGCCGGCGGTGCTAATCATGTCGTCGAACATCAGCACGATTTTATCTTTAACCGGGGCGCCGATGACATTGGCTTGCACGGTTTCTTCGGCGCTGGTACGCCGTTTGTCGATGATGGCGACTTCGCCGCCGAGGCGTTTGACGTGGCCGAGTGCTCGCTTGATGCTTCCTTCGTCGGGGCTGGCAATCACTAGCTCTTCGCTGGGGATGTTTAGTGAGAGAAAATGTTCGTTGAGAACCGGGGCGGCGTAGAGGTGATCGACGGGGACGTCGAAAAAGCCTTGAATTTGGGCGGCGTGTAGGTCCATGGTAAGTACGCGATCGGCACCGGCACGGGCGATAAGGTTGGCGACCATCTTGGCGGTGATGGGCACGCGTCCTTCGTCTTTGCGGTCTTGGCGTGCGTAGCCGAAATAGGGCATGACGGCGGTGACGCGTTCGGCGCTTGCGCGTTTGCAACTGTCGATCATCACCAACAGCTGCATCAAATTGTCGTTGACCGGCGGGCAGGTCGGCTGGATGAGGTAGATGTCCCGGCCGCGAATGTCTTCTTCGATTTTGCAGGAGATTTCGCCGTCGGGAAAGGTGGAGAGAGCGATCTTGCTGAGCGGTACGCCAAGATATTCGGCAATGCGATTGCTGAGTTCGGGGTTGGCGTTGCCGCTAAAGAGCATTAAGTCGGACATGAAATCTCGTTTTTTTCGTAGGAGGTCGCGTAGTAAATAAGGCCTTGCTGTTGGACTTAACCACAGAGGAAAAAAATTATTGGGCTGCGATTTGTTGTAGTTCTTCTTCGATGCGTTGTAGGTCGGCCATGCTATTGATGCTCAGGGCTTCGCAGGGTTGGAGGGCGGCTTCGGCGCTCACTTTTTTGCCGGCGGCTAGCATCAGCCCGGGGCAGTCGGTGATGTAGTACTCGCCTTGAGCGTTGTTGTCGGTCAGTTGATCTAAAGCGGCCAGTAGTTCTTGGGAGTCGAAAACGTAGGTGCTTGGGTTGATTTCGCGGATGGCGCGTTGAGCGTCGGTGGCATCTTTTTCTTCGACGATAGCCTGGAAGTTGCCGGCGTCGTCTCGAACAATGCGGCCATAGCCGGTGGGGTTTTCGTTTTCGACGGTGCCCAGGAGACAGGCGGCGGATTGCTGCTTAAAGAGATCGAGTAGCTTGATGACCGAGCTGGATTGCAGCATGGGCGAGTCGCCGGTGACGACCAGTACCGGGCCTTGATGGTCTTCGAGTTGTTTTCGGCACATCATGACCGCGTGGCCGGTGCCACGTTGTTCGAGTTGTTCGGCAAACTCGATGCCGGGCTCGCTTGCAAGCTCGGCCCGCACCAAATCGGCCCGATAGCCGACGACGGCAACGATTCGGTTGACTCCGGCAGTGGCCAGTGCGTCGATGACGTAGCGGATCATGGGGCGTCCGGAGACGGGGACCAGCACCTTCGGAAGCTCGGATTCCATCCGAGTTCCTTTGCCGGCAGCGAGAACAATGGCCATCGTTGGCGAGGGGGCATGTTTTGTGTTCATGGTGCCATCTTGCCATGAAGGGGCAGGAGCTGCCAAGGGTCTACAGAGTTCGGCAAGTGAATTACAAACCTGATGCTGGCTAAAATAAACACCTACAAATTGAACCACAGAGGACACGGAGAACACAGAGAAAAGCTTTTTTCTAGGCACTCTATGCTGCTCTGTGTCCTCTGTGGTAATCCTTTTCTCCTGCTTTGGTTGTGTGGGTGAATTTGCAGTTTCCTTGGTAGCGGCTCCGGGGCTCTTTCGCCGGGTGGCTGGAAGCGCTAAAATGCGGAATTCGATAAAACCCAGCAAAGGAAGCTTGCCTTGGAAAAAGCCATACAAAAAGCCGACGTCCTGATCGAGGCGATGGGATGGATTCGCCAATTTCGGGATAAGGTGACCGTCATCAAGCTGGGCGGCAGTGTGATGGAAGACCCCGAGGCCTTGCGGCACTTGCTGGTCGACATTGTGTTTATGGAGACGGTCGGCATGCGACCGATTGTGGTGCATGGTGGCGGGGCTGCGATTAGTCGTGAAATGGCGGCGGCGCAGATCGAGCCGCGATTTATCCAGGGGCGTCGTTTCACTGACGAAGCGATCCGTGAGATTGTTGAACGTGTGCTGGCGGGGACGGTGAATGAGACGATCGCCGAGCGGATCGAGGACTTTGGCGGGCGGGCCATGCCGTTGAATTTTTCGGGCATGAATAACAACGTGCTCTTTGGCGAACGGCTGAAGCTGAAGGATGGTGATGGTAAGCCTGTCGATCTTGGATTTGTGGGCGAGGTGACGCGCGTCGACCGCGAGGCACTCGACAACTTGACCTATGCCGGGCAGGTGCCGGTGATACCTTCGATGTGTGAGTCGGAATCGGGTGAACGATTAAACGTCAACGCCGACACGGCGGCGACGGCGGTGGCCCAGGCGGTGGGGGCGGAGAAGTTGATTTTTCTGAGCGATGTGAACGGCGTGCGACAGGATAAAGAGGATCCGGATTCGCTGATTCATTCGCTCTCGGCTGCAAAAGCGGAGGAATTGATCGAGGGTGGGCAGATCGAATCGGGTATGATCCCCAAGGTGCAAGCGTGCTTAGAGACGTTGAATCGTGGCGTGAGGAAAGTGCATATTATTGATGGTCGTTTGCGGCATTCGCTGCTGCTGGAGATTTATACGAATCAAGGGGTGGGAACTGAAATCGTCGGTGAACCCGGGTAATGTTGGCCCTGTCATAGACGGGTGTTGCCGTTTTAACCTTTCTCGAAGGAGTCGTAGGACGTGACTACTGCCACTAACCGCCAGATGTCGGAAGAGGTTGCCCAACTGTTCAAGGAATATGTGATTCCGAACTACGGGCGGTTCCCGATTGCGCTGGTACGCGGCGAGGGCTCGCAGGTATGGGATGAACAGGGCAACCGCTATTTGGATTTCTTTCCTGGCTGGGGCTGTAATCTGCTAGGGCATTGTCCCGCACCGATTGTGAAAGCGGTACAAGAGCAAGTGGCCCAACTGATACATGTTCCGAATACCTGGCACACGGAGGCACAAGGTCGCTGGGCAAAATTGCTGAGTGAGCGGAGTTTTGGTGGGCAGGCGTTTTTCTGTAATTCGGGCGCCGAGGCCAACGAAGCGGCGATTAAGCTATCGCGTCTGCATACGCCGGCGGGGCGATATAAGATCATTACTTTTGAGGGCGGATTTCATGGGCGTACTTATGCCGCGGTGACCGCGACAGCTCAGCCGAAGTATCACGAAGATATCGGTCCGATGGTGCCGGGGTTTGTTTATGCTCCGTTTGGCGATTTGGAAGCGGTGCGAGAAAAAATCGACGACGAGACGGCGGCGATCATGGTCGAGCCGATTCAGGGTGAGGGAGGAGTTCGCTTGCCCCCCGAAGGTTTTTTGCAAGGTCTTCGCGAATTGGCCGACGAACATGGATTGTTGTTGATCTTCGACGAGGTGCAGGCCGGTTGCGGGCGGACGGGCAAATGGTTTGCTTATCAGCATTTTGGCTTCGAGCCCGATATCATGACGTTGGCGAAGAGTTTGTGCGGGGGAGTTGCCGGGGCCGCGATGTTGGCGACGAAGGAAGTTGCCGCGAGTTTGCGGCCTGGGATGCACGCCGCGACGTTTGGCGGGAATCCGTTGGCGGCGCGTGCAGGGATTGCCACGATTGAGATGATCGAAGAGCAGGGCTTGTTAGAGCGTGGGGTGCAACTCTCGGAAGCATTCCGAGAGCGGTTGGCGCCGTTGGTCGAGGAGTTACCGTTTGTTGTCGACTTGCGAATTTGCGGCTTGATGATTGGCATTGAGTTGAGCGTCGATGCGACCGCAGTGGTTGGGCAATGCTTAAGCAAAGGCCTGTTGGTGAACTGTACCCAGGGCAACGTCATTCGATTGCTGCCGGCGTTAACGCTGACCGACGACGAGTTGGCCACGGGTTGTGACATTTTGATTAGCGTATTGCGAGATTACACATGCGACATCTCTTAACCCTCGAAGACGTGACGTCGGACGAAATTCGACGGATTTTTGCGCTGACCGCGGATATTAAAGCAAAATTGCAACAAGGCATCCGCGAGCCGCTGCTGCCGGGGCGGGTGATGGCGTTGGTGTTTGAAAAGCCGTCGCTACGAACGCGGGTGAGCTTTCAGGCGGGCATGTCGCATTTGGGCGGCAGTAGCCTGATGCTGGGAGAGGATGTTGGCTTTGGTAAACGCGAGCGAGTCGACGATTTTACGCGCGTGCTGTGCGAATTTGTCGATGTGATTGTCATGCGTTGCATGGAGCACAAGACGGTGGAGCAGGTCGCTGAACATGCTACGTGTTCGGTGATCAACGGTTTGACCGACTTGGCCCACCCCTGCCAGGCGCTGGCCGATTTGTACACGATTCAGGAGCGTTTTGGTTCGTTGGATGGGACCAAGCTAGCTTGGGTGGGTGATGCGAATAACGTCGCGACGAGCTTAGCGCTTGCCTGTGGACGACTGGGGGTTGAGTTTTCGATTGCCTCGCCGACAGGGCATCAATTTCCTAGCGAATTTCTGGATTCGCTCAACGAGCAATGTCCCACCATGAAAATTACGGTCACCGATGATCCAGTCGAGGCCGTGCAAGGCGCTTCGGCCGTTTACACCGACGTTTGGGTGAGCATGGGGCAAGAGAGTGAGCAGGAACAGCGACGCCGCGACTTTGCTGACTATCAAGTGCATAAAAAGCTGATGGACACGGCCCCTGCGGACGCCTTGTTTATGCATTGTCTGCCGGCCAAACGGGGCGAAGAAGTGACCGACGAAGTACTTGATGGGCCGAATAGCGTGATCGTACAGCAGGCGGGGAATCGCATGCATGTGCAAAAGGGCGTGTTGGCTTGGCTCTTGGGTGCACAGGGTTAGTGCGAGTGACGAATTAAAATCGGCTACGATCTGACAACGTCATCTTTTCTTGATCGGCAAAATTTCATGGAACTGTTTACCGTTGCTGGTTTAAGCACTTTGGGGATGCTCGTAATTCTACAGGCGGTCTTGGGGTTTGATAATTTGCTCTATATTTCGATTGAGTCGAAGCGGGCCCCTGCAGATCGGCAGCAGTATGTGCGCCGAATGGGGATTGGGCTGGCGATTGGGCTGCGTATTGTTCTGTTGTTCGGCGTGATGACACTTATCGATAAAGTTCAGGCCCCGCTATTCGGTCTGGATTTCGAGGGGGTGTTGACCGGTGAATTTACGCTGCACAGCCTAATTACTTTGGTCGGCGGCGTCTTTATTATCTATACTGCGGTCAAAGAGATCACGCACATGCTCGCTATCGATGACGTGGGGCAGGGCATAGGCAACCATCGCAAAAAATCGGTGGCCGGCATCATTTTTTGGATCGTGCTGATGAACCTTGTGTTTTCGTTCGACTCGATTCTTTCGGCCATGGCGTTGACCAAGAGTATTTCGATCATGGTTGTGGCGATCGTTCTGAGTGGTGTCATGATGATCTGGCTTGCCGATCACGTCGCTGAGTTTCTAAAGCGCAATCGAATGTACGAAGTGTTGGGTCTGTTTATCTTGCTGATCGTAGGCATGATGCTGTTGGGCGAGGGGGGGCATTTGTCGCATTTGGCTTTGTTTGACTATCATGTCGAGCAAATGGCGAAGAGCACGTTTTACTTTACCATTGCCGTGTTGGTGGCGGTCGATCTGGTTCAGAGTCGTTATCGAAAGAAGCTGCTTGCCCAGCGTGCCGAAGAAATGCAGCGCTCGGCATGAGGATGGCCTCGGCGCAAAAATAAAAGCCGTTGCGAACGGATGACATTCGCAGCGGCTTAATAATGAGAACTGTACTATGTATGCCGTAAGTTTAGCAAAGGGGTGTCGGTTGGCCAAGAGATTTGGCGCTGTTTTTTTTCGACTTCAGCGCAGTAAGCGTTGCCGATGGTTCGATGTTGTTGGTGCCATTGGAATTGTAGCGTGTAGCATAACCACGGTTTTTGCCGATCCGCTGCAAGATTGGATTGCAGGTGAAACGCCACATCTTACCCAGCTTTACAAAGATCTGCATCAATCGCCGGAGCTTTCGTTTCAAGAAGAAAAAACCGCGGCGCGGATGGCCGGCATTTTGCGTGAAGTCGGTTTCGAGGTGACGGCTCAGGTGGGTGGCCACGGCGTGGTGGGAGTACTTGAAAATGGCACAGGAAAAACGCTGCTGTTGCGAGCGGACATGGATGCGCTGCCGGTGGTTGAAGAAACGGGCTTGGACTACGCCTCGCAGTTGAAAGTTCGTGACGAACGGGGGGTGACGGTTGGCGTAGCGCATGCCTGTGGCCATGACATGCACATGACCAATCTGGTGGGCACGGTACGCTATTTGTCCGCCCATCGAGATTTGTGGCAGGGTACGCTGGTGGCGATCTTTCAACCTGCCGAAGAGCGGGGAGCCGGGGCGAAGGCGATGATTGCCGACGGGTTGTTGCGTCGATTTGCCCGTCCCGATTTTGCGTTGGCGATGCACGTGGCGGCAGATACGGCTGCGGGAACGGTGGGCTACCGTGCCGGTTACGCGCAGGCGAATGTTGATAGCGTCGATATCGAGGTGCGCGGCCGGGGTGGTCATGGTGCCTATCCGCATGCGACGGTCGATCCAGTGGTGATTGCTGCGAAATTGGTGATCGACTTGCAGACGATTGTTAGCCGTGAAGTGAACCCCATCGAGCCGGCGGTGATTACCGTCGGTTCGATTCATGGGGGAACGAAGCACAATATCATTGGCGACACGTGTCACTTGCAACTGACGGTGCGTAGTTATAGCCCTAAGGTGCGCAAGCAGTTGATCGCCGCGATACGTCGAAAGGCCCTTGCCGCGGGAGCGAGTGCCGATGCGCCGGAGCCTAAAATTTCGACCACCGAAGGGACACCTTCGTTGTTTAACGACCCGGAACTCACCGACCGGGTGGTGCCGTCGATTCGCCAAGCTCTTGGCGCGGCCAATGTCAAGGAAGTGCAACCCTCGATGGGGGGTGAAGATTTCGGGCGTATTGGTCGCGAAGGCGTGCCGATATTGATGCTCAAACTAGGGGCGGTCAGCCAAAGTCGCTTAGACGAGTTCAAGCAGCAGGGGGTCGAGCCGCCCTCGTTGCACTCGCCCAAATTTTACCCCGACCCTGCCGCAACGATTACGACCGGCGTGACGACGTTTGTTTCGGCAGTGCTTGAGTTGTTGCAACCTGTTGGGCGTTGAGGGCTGGGGGTTGTCTCCTGTGCTATGCACACCGGTAATCGTTGGAGTTACATCTGTTAGATGGCGACGTCCATTTCCGAACGACTGTTGGTGCCACCCCTGAATTATCTTACTTGTTAAGCACCGAGTATGGCTGTGCACTGATCTCCGGAGTGCTGCTCAACGGCATCTCTGATTCCATCAAAGAGGAAGCCTGCCAGGATTACGCTGTACAGAGGGCATAGCAGCGCAACGGCGAGACCGGAGCCGGCCTGCGACGGATCGGACATGTTCGGAAGTATTATAATGCCGGCAATCAGCAAGTTAACGATACCTGCTCCATACGATAAATGAGATGACCGACGTAGCGCTCTCAAATATGTATGACGCTGCTTTGGGTCAGCCGCTAATCGAGCTAGGCCAAAGGGGAAGAACACTCTGAAAGCCAAAGAAGGACCATAGCTAAAAGCTACACCTCCGAAGACAATCCCAATAACAAATGCTAAAGAGAGTGGATCGAAGAAATACGCCAGCGGTAAATTTGAAGAAAGTGTGATGCCCACAACAATGGTCAATATGAGAATCAAGAATGAAATTACTCGAGACATGACTAATTCCTTTTCGCTAGGAGTAGGAAAGAATACTTGTTGAAACGAAGGAATATGACAAGTGTACTACACTATTGAGCAGCCGGTTATATCAGATGCTCAGATTGCGGAGCCAGGAGCCGAGGGTCGGTTGAATTTTCGTAAGTGGCAGCACGTCAACACGATACGAAAATGAAAGTTCCAAGGCGAGAATTCAGACAATCTAGGCCCAAAATGGGAAATCTGGGGAAAGATGGATTTTCGGGTGAAAAGTGCTCGCATGAGGTGCGTTTATCAGGCTAGAATGCGGCGAGGGTTCGGGTGACGGCATTTCGTTGTCCGGCCGGTTCTTGTTTGTTTCTATGGGGAGAAGCTCATGAGTGTTGTGACGCGGTGTTTAGTCTTTTCGTTGGTTTGTTTTTTTCTTCTCGTGTCAGCGCCATATTCCAGCGCGGCGGTAGTTACGGTCGATACGAGTGCCGGTGCAGGTCAGGTCGGTGCTTTCTACGGCCTCTACACTCCTGCCGATGATGCACCCTTGAGTTATCCGCCCACCATCCCACCCGACAACGACCCCACGTTTCAAAACTACTTTTTGGGTCGCACGACAAGCACGCCTGTCTCGACCGGTTTTACGACTCCCGAGCGACGGGCGTTTTTCTTTTTCGACATGGCGGGTATCGCCGCCAGTATTCCAGCGGGCGATGAGATTACCGACGTGACGATCGATCTGGAACTCTTGCCGGGTGGCACCAGCGCGCTGGCGAACTTTACTGGCGATGTTGAAATTGTGGACTTCAGTTCCACTATTTTTACTCCTGCCGAAATTTTGGATCCCGACCTCTTTGCGATACCACCCGATGCTATCTGGAGCAGTTTTGGTACAAGCACCCCTTACGGTGGTTTTGGAATTGATGGGCCAGGCAGCGCGACGCCTGCCGATACTTACAGTATCTCGCTGCCGGGCTCGATTCCCGACTTAGGCTCGACCATAGGAGCTGGCGATATCTTTATCGTGACGGCCCGATTGGTCACCTTTGATCCGGGGCCGATCGGTGCCCTCGCGCCACCTGCCATTGATCCTTATGAGTATGTCTTTGGATTGACGGACGTGGTCTCGTCAAGCGGTTCGACGACTGCTGCTCCCGTGCTTACGATCACGACCGCGGCGGCGGTGGTTCCTGAACCCTCATCGGCTGTGCTGTTGGTTGGTCTGATGGCGTTGGGATTGTGTGGTCGCCGGGTGTTTTGAGGTGAGATGCAAGTTTCACTTCGGTGGGTGAACCTGTCGGCGGCATCGTTGGGTGGTGCGGCTTGTCAAGCTGCGCCGCTAGGACTGCCCACCCTACGATTTCAGGAGTGACCTATTCCCCGACGCGGTCTGCGAGGGTGAGGTCGGTGTCGTGTTGGAGCAAGACGAGGCCATCGCTGGCGTGCTGTTCGTACAGCGATTGCAACTGTTGCTCGAGTTCGTCTCGTTCGTCTCCGATTTTCGGAAAGAACGACGCGCTGCGGGCGCGGCCCAACACACCTTCTAGGTCAAGCGGTTGGGGATTCGTAACGCTCCACTTGCGGACGTTCTCGAAAAGTCCGGCCTGGCTTGGGTCTCTCGAGTCATTTCGCTTCTGCCACTGACTCGTGCGTTTGGCCAGCGCTTGCGCCTTTTTAAGAATACGGGAGAAGGCCACGGTAAAGGGATCGGTATCCGACTTGTCATTCCACATCAAGACTAGCCGTCCTGCGGGTCGAAGGATCCGGTGAAATTCAGGCAATGCACGCTCTGAATCAAACCACTGATAAGACTGGGCGCAGAGCACCACGTCGACCGAAGCGGACTCCAAGCCGGTTTCTTCGCCCGATCCGACCCTGTACTCAAGGCGGTCTGCCAACGAAGTACTTGATTGCTGAGCCTGCTCGATCATGTCGGGGTTGGGTTCAATCCCAATGACCGAAGCGCCGTGTACGGCCAAAACACGACTGGCCATGCCGGTGCCACACCCGATGTCTGCGACCTGTGCAGGCACGTCAAACCCTTCGAGGATCTTTTGAGCGGCGGCGTCTGGGTAACCGACACGATACTTATCGTAGACCCCCGCAATTCCCGAGAAACTCTCTCCAGAAGGCTGCTGCTGTGCTTGCGATCGATCGTTCATAAAACCAAGTTCGTCCAGGGACAATAAAAGTGATCTAGCATCGAAAAGAAATTGCCCGGTGTGCGAATCACACCCTTGGCCGGATTGACGGAGTCTAGGTGATTAATAGCCGGTTATCAAGGTTTTTGATCCCCGCTAGGTTCGACGGATCGCTATGTTGGCCCGCGAATGACCGCGAAAATGGATGGCGAAACCGCGCGCGGTGTAGTGTGGGTCTACTCATCCCGTAATCTTGGGTCGAGAGCGTCGCGGAGGCCGTCGCCGAAGAAGTTGAGGGCGAGTAGCGTGGTGCCGAGTGCTAGGCTAGGGAAGAGGATGAGCCACCAGTAGATTTTTACGGGGGTGATTACCTTGATGCCTTCGTTGGCGAGCAGGCCCCAAGAGACGTCGGGGGGTTCGACACCTAGGCCCAAGAACGAGAGGAAGGCTTCGAAGAGCATGACGCGGGGTATGGTGAGCGTGAGGTAGACCAGCACCACGCTGAATAGATTGGGCAATAGGTGGAAGGCAATGATCCGCGCGCGGCCGGCACCGAGCGAACGGGCGGATTCGATGAATAGTTCGGTTTTGAGCGAGATAACCTGGCCACGGACGACGCGGGCCATGGTGAGCCAATAGATGGCTCCGACGACGAAAAAGAAAATCGTGATTCGACTGATGCCCCAATAGGCGAGCTCGTCGGCGACGCTTTCTTCGCCCAAGATGGTGAGTAAGAAAATAACGACGAAGATGAATGGAATCGAGTACATCACGTCAACCAGCCGCATCATGGCATCGTCGACCCATCCGCCGAGATAACCGGAAACGGCTCCGTAGGTGACGCCGATTACAAGCGAAACGATGGTGGCGACTAACCCCACGATGAGAGAGATTCTTGCGCCCCAAAACAGACGGGAGAGTAGATCGCGGCCAAGGACGTCGCGGCCGCAGAACGAGTTGAGGCTACGGTTGCTGAACATCGCATAGCGTAGCTGCACCATGTTTCGACTTAGCCAACCGAGGTTTGCGAAGCCGAGTTGTCGGTAGGGTTGTTGGATGGTGTCGTGAATCTCGGCGTGTTTTTGCCGTAGGGCCGCTTTGGCGTCGTCGTGTTGTTGTTGCAGCGTGGTTGGTTCGTCGACGGTGAGATTGGCCTTGGCCTGCTGTAACTTACTTTTGGCAGCGGCAAACGCGGTTTCTAAAATGGGGACTTCGGCCTTTAGCTTGGCAACAGCGGTGGGCGTGTTGCTGATGCTTTCGGTATTGAGTTCAAAGGTAGTTAGCCAGAAGGGCGAGGCGGTGGGTTCGGCATATTGGATCGAGGTCTGGGTGAAGTCGGGTGCCTGCAGGGGCAAGAGCGGTGTGATAAACGCAAGGAGTGTGATGAGGACTAGCGTGATCAACGAGAGCATGGCCACCCGATTGCGGCGCAAGCGTCGCCAGGCATCCTGGGTGAGCGAGACACCTGCTTGCGGGGCGGTTTTTTTCGTGTTGGCACCGTCGATGGACAAGGGTTGTCTTTTCCTTTGAGAGTTAGTTCAATTTCACACGGGGGTCGAGTACCGAATAAGAGAGGTCGACTATCCAGTTCATCGAAAAGAGCAGGACGGTGTAAAGCATGACGAGGCCCATCGCTAGGGTGTAGTCGCGAGCGATGGCTGCCTGAACAAAGTGAGAACCCATGCCTGGGATGGCGAATACCTGTTCGACGACCAAGGAGCCGGTCAGAATGCCGGCCACTGCCGGGCCTAGGAATGAGACGACCGGCAGCATGGCGCCGCGTAGCGCGTGGACGACCACCACGCGCACCGGGCCCACGCCTTTGGCCCGGGCGGTGCGAATATGATCTTGCGACAACACATCGAGCATGCTGGTGCGAGCGATGCGGGCTACATAGGCCGCGTAGGGGGCCCCCAAGCAAAAGGCGGGCAAAATGAGTTGGTCAAAGTTTCCCCATCCGGCGGCTGGGAAAATTGGGATCATGAAAACAAACAAGATGATGCAGATGCCTGCGATGACAAAGTTGGGCAGCGCGACGCCTGTGGTGGCGATGAGCATCAACGTGAAGTCTGCCCAGCCACCGCGTGAAACGGCGGAGACAATTCCCGCGAGTAGCCCCAGGACGAGGGCAAAGACCAAGGCAAACGTACCGAGCGTGACCGAGATGGGCAGCCCTTGGGCGATCACCTCGTTGACGGTGTAGTCGGTGAGTTTGAAGCTATGGCCAAAATCGCCCCGCGCGTAATTGCCGAGTTCGATTCGGTATTGTTCGAAGAGGCTTTTGTCGAGGTTATAGCGTTTTTTGAGTAGACGTTCGATTTCTGGCTCAAGTACTCGTTCGCTGTCGAACGGTCCGCCTGGGACGGCCCGCATTAGAAAGAACGAGAGCGTGAAGACGACCCACAGAGTGAGCAGCATCCATAGAAGTCGTTTGAAACAAAACGGGATCACGGCTGCCCTTTCGTACTCATGAATTCGTTGGGTTCGTCGGAGTCGCGGTCGATCCAAAGGGCCCACAGGGGGTGAAAGTCTTGGACGTTGTTGTAAAAACCGCGGACATAAGGTTTGACGAGATTTTTCGAGGTATAGAAGTAGATGGGCAGAATGGGTAGCTCGTCGAGCAGGATTTTTTCGGCCTGCTGAAAAAATTCCATACGAGCTTTTTCGTTGGACTCTTTTCCTGCAGCAGCGATCAGCCGGTCGTATTCCGCGTTGTTCCAGCCGGTGCTGTTTTGCTCGCTGCCGGTGACGAACATGTCGAGAAACGTGTTGGGGTCGGCATAGTCGCCGATCCAGCCGCGACGACTGATGTTGTATTGCATCTGCCGTTGACTGGCGAGGAAAGTGGCCCATTCTTCGTTGCGTGTGGAGATCGAGATGCCCAATTCGCGTTGCCACTGTTTGCGAATCACTTCGGCAATGGTTTGGTGCATTTCATGGGTGTTGTAAAGGATATCTAAACGCGGAAAGCCCTTTCCTTCGGGGTAGCCAGCTTCGGCTAGCAGGCGGCGAGCTTCCTCAGGGTCGTTGGCTGTGGTTTGTTGTGGGTGGTATCCGGTGATTCCGGGTGGTACGAGCCCTAGCGCGGGGACTTCGCCGGCGGCGAGAATTTTAGAGGTGATTTCTTCGCGATCGAGGGCGAGGGCCAACGCGCGTCGGACGCGAATGTCGTCGAGTGGTTTGCGGGTCGTGTTGAGAAGATAGAAGTAGGTGCTAAGGAAGGGGGACGGGTTAAGATCGTTTCTAGGCGGCTGTTGGTTACGCAAGATTCGCAATGTGGGGCCTGGCGCTTCGGTCACCCAATCGGCAATGCCGGTCATATACATGTTTAACGAGGTGGTGACCGCGTCGACCGAGAGGGCGTCGATGACGTTGAGTTGTATCGTATCGCGATTCCAGTAGGTGTCGCTTTTTCGAAGGCGGATACGGTCGCGGATGCGTCGGAATTCAACGCGGTACGGTCCGTTGGTGACAATGTTTTCGGGCTTGGCCCATTGGGGCGAGCCGTGGGTTTCGACGCATTTTTGATTGACGGGAAAGAGTGGATAGAAGCCCATCAAGTCGAGGAAGTAGGGGGTGGGATTTTCGAGCGTGATGCGTAGTGTGAGCGGATCGAGAACTTTGATGCCCACTTGGCGAAAGTCTAACAGTATTTGCCTGCACCAATGCGTGTTTTTAGGCGGGTCGTTTTGGGCAGCCGATTCGTCGTCGGTGGGTTGATAGTGGATGGATTTGCCGTCGATTTCGACAACGAATACGCGTTGGTCGCTGCTTTTTTTTTCTTGCTCGACCGAGAGTAATTTTCCGCGCAAGATTTTTCCGCGTCGCGTATTCGTTGCCTCGATCGGAAGATTGAGTTCGACCTCGACCGCGTCGCCGACTTGGAGACCCTTGGCGCCGAGGCTGTAGTTGTGAGCATTCTTGATGTACCATGCTTGATAAGCGTATTCGGCAGCCGTGCGTGGGCCTAGGAAACGGCGCATTGAGTAGTGAATGTCGTGGGCGGTAACTGGGGTGCCGTCCGACCATCGTGCTTCTTCGCGTAGGTGAAAGGTATAGGTGAGCAGGTCGTCGGAGACTTCCCAGTTTTTGGCGAGTCCGGGGATGGGTTCGAGAGTTTCTGGGTGGAGTTTGGTGAGGCCTTCGAAGACGGCGTTGATGATGCGGTTTTCAGGGTGGCCGGTGACGATGGCCGGATCGAGGCTTTTGATTTCGGTTTCGTTGACAAACGTGAAGTCGGCAGGCGGTAGGCTGGTATTGAAAAACAGTGCCTTGGTCGCGCCGGCAAGAATCGCGAGAACGAGGATCGAAGCGGTCAGGTTTCGTGAGTTGGAGGGCATTATTATTTTTGTGTTCACCACGGAGACACGGAGTGGGTTTATTTATGGTGGACAGATAAAGGGACTTCGCCAAGTGAAGTTCCAACTGAATTGTCTACCAGCTTAACGTCTACGAGCTTTTGATTCAAAGGAGATTGCTGGGTTGTTTGAGCATCAACGACATAAACCACCGCAGGAGCTTGCCCAGCCGCGGGAGTTGCTTGTAGTTTGTGCGCCCTTGCGGAGTAATGTGAATTTATCGCGGATCGCTCGGGCGGCCAGTTGTTGCGGATTGGAGCGGATTTTGTGTACGGGGACCGCGAAGCTCGATCGGCGTATTGCTCGTGACGGGGCAGATTCGCTGCAAATCGAAACTCACCGTACGTTGCCGCCTGTGCTCGTCGAACTTCGAAAACAGGGCTATCGGCTGGTGGGGCTCGAACAAACGACCGATTCGACGAACTTGCACGAGTATGAGTTCGTACGCAAGACGGCGTTGGTGATTGGCAACGAACGGACCGGGCTGACGCCCGAATTGCTGGAACATTTGGACGATGTGGTCGAAATTCCGGTGTGGGGAATGCCGTTTAGCTATAACGTGGCCACCGCCACGGCGATGACGCTGTATGAGTATTGCCGGCAGTTTCCGAATGGTTAGACCTGCTAAGCAAATCGAGGTAATTGGAACCACAGATGAACACAGATAAACGCAAATGCTAGGCGTTCATGGCACCGGTGTTGGCTAGGGCGACTAGTTTGGGGACAATTGCTCGCATGGCCCGTGCACGGTGACTAAGGGCTTCTTTGACACTGGGGCCGAGTTCGCCGAAGGTGCGGTGGTATTCGACAATTTCAAACAGCGGATCGTAGCCGAAGCCGTTAGTGCCGGCGCGCTCGGTGCGGATTCTTCCGCGGCATATGCCAGAACTTTCGGCGCGAATTTCTCCCTTGGGGTCGGCGACCGCGACATGGCAATAGTATCGGGCGTCTCGTTTTTCTGCGGGCGTGTTGGCTAGATCGGCGAGTAGACGGTCGTTGTTTGCCTCGTCAGTCGCGTTTTCGCCCGAGTAGCGTGCCGAATAGATGCCGGGACGTCCGTTCAGTGCCTCGACTCCCAGGCCACTATCATCGGCTAAAACCCAATGGCCAAGGTGGATGGCTTGTTGGCTGGCCTTGGTTTGCGCATTGGCGGCAAAGGTGTCGCCATCTTCGACGACGTCGAGGGCGGAGGGAAACTCTTGGAGGGTTTGCACTCGAAAGCCAAAAGGCTCGAGTAACTCCGCGAGTTCGCGGCCTTTGGCAAGATTGGTGGTTCCGATGACAAGAAGCGGCGCGGTGGTTGTCATTTTCGGGCGTAGACCGAACTGATCGATCGTCGAGGGACACGAACGGGCTTGGGATAAATATCGAGCGGCATGCCGACAAAGCGTTTGGGATGGAAACCCTCGGCGACCTGGCCCATGCCATTGGCGAAGAGGCTATTAAACTGTTGTTTTCGCTCTTGTTCAAGCCTCTGGTCTTGGGGGGCAGGGCGATTCAGTGTGTTGTTTGGCGAGCTGGCGCCGAAGGTGTTGGCAATGATCATTGCATTGTCGTTATTGATGACGATGCTGCCATCGGCAAGGGTACGGCCTTTGCTGAACGAGCCAATCGCGACGTAGCTTTCGTGTCGGTCGTGGAATTCGTAGGCTTCCCAGCCCTTTTCGCGCAAGGCGACCGTCATCAGGTGCGCATTGCGTCCGGCAACGACCAAGGGCTCATCGTTGGTGGCTTTTCGGATGCCTTCCTCCTTAATTTCATCGGTCGCCTTTCTCAAGGAACTGCGTCCTCGGAAAGTTGCTACCCGAATGGAGAACTTGCCCGGACATTTCATGAGCGAGTACTCCAGCTTCTCGTTCCATTTGGCAATGTCATCGTCGACGCCTTGCGGCACAAAATACTCTTTGGGCAACAAGGGGTTGCGGGTTAAAAATGCGTGGCTCATCGGACCTTTTTGGGTGTCGTTGCCGATTTTTTCGCGCACATAGTTTTGCAACTGTCTGATTTTTGCCAGACTTTGCGAAGTCGACTCGCCTTCTTCGGTGGCGAGGGCCTCGGGTTGAAGTTGCTTAATTCGTTTGAGTAGTTTTTGAGCTGTTGGGTCGTCGAGCGATGGGAATTCTCCGACAAGAACCGCATGTTCGCGAACATGATTGCCGCGTTGGTAACGACGTCGGATTTTTGAGCCATACTGGTCGAGCCCACGACCTGGGTTTGCGGCTTCCATTTGGAAAGTCATGCCGTAGTAGTAGGCAGGCAATCCGTATCCCCTGCGTAGCTCTAACACGAGATCTCGGGCTTCGCGTTCTGCTTCCTCGCCATTGAACGAAGCGGCGAGGACGAGCCACGGGCCGTTTTCTTCGGTGAGCGTATAATCGCCATTTGGATCGGCCGGTAGTTGCTTTTTTGGAGCAATTTTTTGCCACAGTGGCCGAGCCGCTTCAGTGGGAAGTGCGCTGGCGAATAGTAAGAACAGGGTCGGAATCGTAAGCCATAAGCGTTGCATGGCTGGGGGTCTCCACAGAAAGAATTTGATAACAGGGAGCGGGGGGTGCCCTGAGGACGGCGGAAAAGTAGCAAAAGGGCTCAAGGCTAGCTAGGCCGGATGGTGCGTTTCGCTGTCGCTGCACGCCCCCTACACGTCTAGACGGAGATTTTTTGGGCGATATTTCTCTTCAATGTGCGAACTGCCAGTATGATTACGACAAGCCACATTCGTCTTGCTGGGGTGGGTTGCTGTCTAATTTTAACTTCCAGCGATGAACCATCATTTAGCAGTGAGGGATAGAAAATGCGTAAGTTCCTAGAATATTGGCCAGCAATGCTAGCAATGGTTTTGGTGAGTCTGCCGGCTTTGCAAACATGGGCAGACGAGGTCACCTCCGAGCAGACCACTGTCGAATCGAGCACAGCAGAAGCGGGCGAAGAATCGGAAGCTACCGAAGAAGCCGTTGAGCAGAACAAGGTGCGTTTAGCTTATCTCAAGATTCAGGGGGAGTTGCCGGAGTCGCCCGGCCAGATGTCGTTTTTTGGCGATTTGGGTATCGATCTACGCAAGACGATCCTACGACTCGATAAGGCTGCCCAGGATAAAAAGATTGCAGGCGTCGTGCTCGAGATTCGCCCCATGAGAATTCCGCGTGGCAAGCTCAACGAGCTGCGTGCGGCGATCGCCCGCATTCGAGCCGCAGGCAAAAAGGTGCATGCGGTGATGGAATCGGCGAGGGGCACTCAGTATTTGCTCGCTGCAGCTTGCGACGAGATCGTGATGCCTGAGGCAGGGGTGATACTTTTGCCTGGGGTTCGAGCCGAGTTTTCGTATCTGAAAGACATGCTAGACATGCTGGGGCTTGAGGCCGACATGATGCATGTTGGCGCCTACAAAGGGGCGGCTGAACCGCTTACTCGCAACAGTATGAGCGAGCCGGTACGCATCAATCGAACCGCGATGGTCGACGATCTTTTCGACCAGTTGGTCTCGACGGTTGCCGCTGACCGTCAGTTGAAGATTGACGAGGTGCGCGCGATTGTCGACCGCGGATTGCTGACCACCACCGAAGCGAAGAAGGCAGGTTTGATAGATCGCATTGCCTACGCGGACGAGTACCGTGCGCAACTCACTAAACAATATCAGGCAGATGATTTGGTTTATGTGGTGAACTATGGCAAGAAGGACATCGACACCGATTTTTCGGGGCCGATGGGCATGATCAAGTTGTTTCAGGCCATGGTTGGTAGTGGCTCGGGTGGTAAGAAGTCGAAAGGGGCCAAGGTAGCGATTATTTACGCAGTGGGTCCGATTATGTCGGGCAAAAGCGAGAGTAACGCCTGGGGGAGCTCGACCATCGGGTCTGAGACAATCGTCGAGGCTCTCGAAGAGGCGGCCAACGACAAAGACGTGAAGGCCATTGTGTTGCGGATTAACAGCCCAGGTGGTTCGGCTTTGGCGAGCGATTTGATTTGGCGAGCAACCCAGGCTCTCGACATTCCGATCGTTGCAAGCATGGGTGATGTGGCTGCCAGTGGTGGGTATTACATCGCGATGGGGGCCGACCAAATTATTGCCGAGCCGGGGACGATTACTGGATCGATCGGCGTGGTTGGCGGAAAAATCGTCTTCGGGGGACTTTACAAAAAGATTGGCATGTCGACCGATGTCATTAGCCGAGGTGAAAATAGCGGTTTGTTTTCGAGCACCGAAAAATTTAGCCAAAGCGAACGAAAAGTCGTTCGCCAAATGATGCAAGATATCTATCGCTTGTTTACGAGCAAGGCGGCCAAAGGCCGGAAGATGCCGCTTGAAAAGTTGGAGTCGCTTGCTGGTGGCCAGATTTATACGGGCCGCGATGCCAATCGCAATGGGTTGGTTGACGAACTTGGGACGCTAAAAGATGCCGTTCAAGCCGCCAAGCAACTGGCGGGTCTCGAGGCGGATGAAGAGGTGGATCTTATGATTCTTCCAGAACCTGAGAATCCGTTGGAATCGTTTTTTGGAGCCGACTTGGAAGCAGAGCGTGAAGCAAAAATTCTCGGTGCGGTAATGCACCTAGCGCCCGAACTGGGTGAACCCTTGCGACGTGCGGTTCAATGGCAACAAGTGATGCGAGAGCCGGTGACGTTGATGATGCCGTTTTGGGTTGAGATTAAATAGCAGTGCTATTCGTGGCTTGGCGACGTGAGTGCGGGATTGTTACCTGCTCGCTCGCGGTCGGCCAGTGCTTGCGTCATTTGTTGTGGAGGCACCACCACGCCGCAGCTTACGATGAACTGAAATGCCTGATCGATGGTGAGATTCAGGTCGATGGTTTCGCTTTTTTTCACCGTCACGGTGAACCCGGTAAAGGGCATAGGCGACGTGGGGACTAAAATGGACAACACCGGTTCGTTGGCGGCGCAGCGAATGTCGAGTAAGCTTTCGCCCGTGACCATCGCGATTGTCCAAATGCCTTTACGCGGATACTCGACGGCCACTACACGGGTATACTCGATCTCGCGTTCGGTAAACAAGAAATCGGTGACTTGCTTGACCGAGGAATAGACATTGCGAACGAGTGGGAGTCGATTGATGACTCGCTCGATCTGCATCCAAAAGAACCGGCCCATGCCTGCCGCCAGGAATTTCCCGAGCAAATAGAGCACCAGCAGGAAGACGCAGAGAAAGATTGGAATCACAATGTGTCGGCGCAGGAATTTCCGCTCGACATAAACCTCGACCACCTCGTTTGCGTTGCCAGGCATCGGACCATTGATCTCGCCTCGCACGAAATCAAACATCTCGGATCGAACTAGCTGGCCATCTTCAGTTTTTTGATAAGGCCGGGTGAAGTTTTCTTCTTGGCCATCACGAATCTGAGCCGGTGGGATATCCTCGGAAGAGTGAATCCAGGTTTGAAAATGGCCGACCAACAAACGGCGAGCGCCCGATTCCATCGGCTCGAGTAGGTAGTTGGTAACCGTATTGCCAACCCATAGAAAAATCACAATGGTTAGCAGGGGCGGCAACAGTACGGCGAGCCCACCAAGCACGGCTCGACGAAAGGGATCGAGCGCACCTCGTTTCTTGCCAGTTGGTAATTCAGGAACATCCATGGTCAGCTATTCTGCGATTTGTGAGCTGCTTGATAAGCAGCATGGCTTGCCCTAGTGGGCGGTTGGGCGGTTTGAAGCCCTAGTTCGTCGACGTCCGGCCGACGACCAACACAGTCACTTCCGCAGCTCCCGCTTGCTTCAGCGCTCGAGCGGCTTCGCTACAGGTGGCACCGGTCGTGAGGATATCGTCGATCAGCAGCACGCGAAACGCCCCTAAATGATAGCCCGCTCTGGACCAAATCTCGTTTCGCATAGAACGAAATCTTGCTGTGCGAGTTAAACCCTTTTGGGTAAAGGAGTTACGGCGAGCCAAGGGGCGCCTTAAAAACGGTACCCCCAACTGGTGACCGAGGGTCTTTGCCATCACGGCGGGCGAGTTGGTTCCCCGCTTGAACCGGCGCCACGGGTGCA
Source organism: Planctomycetota bacterium (assembly GCA_029259945.1). Classification (GTDB taxonomy): domain Bacteria; phylum Planctomycetota; class Planctomycetia; order Pirellulales; family Lacipirellulaceae; genus Bythopirellula. The sequence continues at coordinate 76,940 of JAJDEF010000022.1, read as the reverse complement.
TCGGCACCGCCACCACGGCATCGAATTTGTCTGCCGTAAGCTGTTCACTGAATTCGGCTAACAACATTCGACTAAACATCCGCGCCATCCGTTCGCTCCGATCTCCCTTCATCTTCATCAGTAATTCGCGTAGTAAGCCCTCGTATTGGCCCCACGCGAGCGCTCGATCAAACCGGAGCTTATCTTCACGGCAATGTCCACATTCGGCAACGTCCCCGGGGATTTCTGGTACTCGACTCGCACATTGCTTGCAGACAGGTCCGGTGCTGCAGGTCAACTGACTACGACATGGCTCACACAGATCTGCCCCATCGGCGACTTTTTCGATCTCGGCATCGCATGCGAGACAACTGGACGGAAACAGCAGGTCGAGCATGCAGGTGCCCGCCTGCCGCAACCAACCTTTACTGACTGTTGCCATGGCAGATACCCATTGGTGCTAGCACAAGCTGCTTCGAGTACACGCAGTTTACCCGATGATTTTCAGAAAAGTCGCAACTACCCGAAATAAACACCAATTTGTTTAACCACAGAGAACACGGAGCAAAGATTTTTTAGGCACTCCGTGCTGCTCTGTGTCCCCTGTGGCGATTCTTTATGCCTGTTTTTTGATTGAGTGGGCCGATTTTTATAGTTCTATTACGCATTCGGTCTTCTCTTGACCGTGGTAATCCTCGTTCGGTACTCTCCCCGCCCAGCTATCTCGCTTCTTCACTCACTGGCTTGCCCGTCATGACGATTCTTGACCGCTACCTCCTGCGACAATACGTCCAGGTATTTGCGATCTGTTTTGTCAGCATGATGGGTCTTTACATCGTGATCGACGCTTTTGGTCACCTCGATCAATTTTCGAGCTATGCGAAAAAGCAAGGCTCTCTGCTGGGTGTACTTAGCGAATACTATGCCTATCGCTCTTTGAGTTTCTTTGATCGTTCGAGCGGCATCCTAGCCATGATTTCGGCGATCTTTACCGCCACTTGGCTTCAACGACACGAAGAGTTGACCGCCATGTTGGCAGCAGGTATTTCGAAATTTCGCGTTGTCAAACCACTTATCTTTGCGACGATAGCAGTCAGTCTGCTGGGCGTCGCGAATCGAGAATTGATCATCCCGCACCTTCGCGACGAGTTATCGAGAGATACGAGCGATTTGGGTGGTACCGAATCCCGCGATCTTGAACCCCGTTTTGATGGGCGCACTGATATTCTCATTGGTGGGCAAAAAACTTTTGCCCTTGAACGACGCATTCTTGAACCGGCCTTCATCCTGCCCAGTCACTTAGCACAATATGACAAACAGTTGGTCGCCGAGAATGCGTACTACCAAACGGCCAACGCAGAGCACGCGGCTGGTTACTTGCTCGACGGAGTTTCGACGCCTCGAAGGATCGACCGCCTCGCCTCGCTGTACTTTGACAACGAGCCGGTTGTCATCACCCCTCGCGATGCTACTTGGCTTGAACCAGGGCAAGCCTTTGTCGTTTCTCAAGTTCCGTTTGAACTGCTAGCCGGTGGTTCGAGTTGGCGGCATTACGCTTCGACGGGCGAATTGATTACGGAACTTAGCCGCCCGAGCACCGAACTGGGGGCCGACGTGCGGGTTGCCGTTCACTCGCGACTCACTCAACCGGTCGCCGATGCCACGCTGTTGATGCTTGGGCTACCGCTGATGTTTTCACGGCGTAATCGAAACGTATTTCTCTCGATTGGCCTCTGCTTGCTGGTTGTTGTGGTGTTTTCGGTCGTGACACTCGCTTGCCAATCACTCGGGGGCCTTCATCTGTTACGCCCTACGCTGGCAGCTTGGCTGCCCATTCTCATCTTTCTGCCCGTCGCCTCCGGCATGAGCCAATCGCTACGCAGTTAGGCTCGCAGAAGCAGTGCAAAGTCGTGTTTCTCGAAGTCGTTCTCGGCTCACCCGGATTGCATGCAATCCCCCACCTTTATCATTCTTTGACTTTTCGTGGCGGCTCAAGCCGTGCGATCTGACTCTCCTGTTTAGAGAAAGGTGTATTGGCAAAGGTTATTCAGACAACGTCGGCCGGGACCGAAAGATGAGGCACTGTGGCGAGTCGCTCCTTCGCGTACAGCGTTAGATTCACAAAGGAGTACATCAACAAGGAGAAGAGAATAATGAATACGTCATTGTACGCAACACGTTGTTGGAAGTCTGGCTGGTCCTTGATCAGTTCACTCCCAAGGTTGCAGTGCGGCGTGGTGTTGGTGGTACTTGCTGTGGCACTGGGCGTTGCAACCGCTCATGCATCTCCCATCACCGGGACCCTTTCTAACTTCGACACCTACCCCACCACTGACCCGGGCGAACCCCCGGAACCAACCGAGGGCGCAGAAATTGAACTCGAAGGTGTTCACTCGTCCGACATCGGAGGCACCTACCCTTCGCACTATGACATCAAAACGATTGTCGAGTACAACGACACGCTGGGCAGCTTTGCTGGCACGCGAATTACGTTCAAGGGATACAACTTTAACCCAGTTGTCAACAACGGCTCTTTGTCGCCCGTTATCAATCCGATCAATACCAATGGGCATACCTGCGTAAATACCGAAGGGTGCGAGCACTTCGGCTTCTGGATCAAAGGAAACGCCCAGCCAACGGCAAAGCGGTTCTTCTGGCTCAACGACAACAATGGAACGTACGAGAGAATCGGCACCATGCCCGAGACAATACCCGGCCCTGTCTGGAACTATAACCCAGGCAATGGTGGCGGGGCGGCTCTAGAGATCGAGATTGAGGTTCCGGAGCCCGTCGAAGTGGTTGTTCAAAGACCTGACTCGACGTGGATGAAAGTCTTTAAGGTAAAATTCGGATCGGATTTTGCGCCCGGCACCCCAGAAGAAATGCAAATTTTGCTCGAAGACCTGAATTCGGGCAACGTCATCGTGCCCGAAGATGTCGCAGAGCTCGAGACCGAATGGGAATTGCTCGAAGGGGGTAAACCCCCAAAGGTGAAGGTAGACCCACTTCAAGATTCGGATAAGCTGATCGTTCGCCGATACGAATTCTTCGAGTACATCGGCCCGGTGACCGCTGAAAACGAACCGGATTTCGATTTCCTCGGTCACGATATCACCGACCCAACCGACGTGGATGGGAACGGAACTAGCTACTTGGGCAATTTCATTTCCGCCAACATGGTGGCTGCAGTGGTGGACGCGGCTGCCGCAGTCCCCGAGCCATCGAGCGCTGGGCTCCTCCTGATCTCGGGGTTGGTGTTGATGGGTCGAGGGCGTAGGCCACGCGGGCGGGCGAACAGACTTTTCAAGTGATCTCCCCACTCATGAAAAGTACTCTTAGCTGTGCGAAAATCCTTTCCGGGCAATGCCCGGAAAGGATTATTTTAGATGCAGCGAATGAAGAGGCTCTTCTGTGAGATAACCTATCCAGGACGTGGTATAGTGCTTTTACAGATCAACCATCAAAAATCGCACACTAGTCACCCTATCAACCTACTCACTTCGGTAGTCTCTTCGTGATCCTCGAGTTCATCTACCGCTGGATGCACGCGCAGTGCCGCTCGTGGTGGGCTTCGGCGTTCTTGAACAAACCCACGACGACCATTGCGAAAGAACTCAGCAAACTCGCCCGCAACGCCTACGGGAAATTGCTCTTCCAAGGCCGATATCATTTCCTGAAAGGGCAATCCTTCGCGATAGATTAATCGATAAGCGGCCTTCAATTCGGCGATATTATTGCGATCGAAACCAGCACGGCGTAAGCCTACTTTGTTGAGCCCAATAATAAATGCCGTTGTGCCGTCGGTGAGCATAAATGGCGGCACATCCTGCACCACCTTGGTGCAACCCCCCACCATGGCCAAGCGACCTACCCGAGTGAACTGATGCACCGCGGCATTGCCTCCGAAGCATGCCCGATCGCCAACCTGGATGTGACCACCTAGCATCACCCCGTTGGTGAGAATCACTTCATTCCCCAGGCAACAATCGTGGGCCACATGACAACCCACCATCAGCAGACAATTGTCGCCAATTTGGGTGGCCTTACCCGCTGTCATTGAGCGATGAATCGTTACATGCTCGCGTACGGTATTTCGGGCACCGATGACCAAAGTGCCTGGATTGGCAGGGGCGTTGAGATGTTGTGGCAACCCACCCAACACTGCCCCTTCGCAAACGATGGTCTCCGAGCCGAGTGAGGTGCCTTCACGAATATTCACATGCGCAACCAGTCGACACCCATCTCCAATTTGCGTTCCTGCCTCGACAATGCAATAAGGGCCGATTTCTACCTCAGCGCCAATTTCTGCCTGAGAACTTACAATCGCAGTCGAGTGGATAGTCACGGTGGATCCTCATGGGAGTGCAACTTACACCAGCCAGCCGGGTAGAAGAGGCTCATGCAGTCGTCGAGTTGTCCGCGGAACGGGAAACTCCGCTAGCGATGTTATCGGTTAATCCGTTTGTATGGGCTTAACGTTTGAGGGTCGAATTGCACTAAATCGCCCCAATTACTTGGGCTAACAACTGCTACCCCCTGTGCGAACCGTGCTAGCGTGCGTTAGACTCGCGTTTTCGACCACTCAAACCAAGATCAGCAGCAAAGAAGCCCGGCTACACTAGCTAGCAGGGATTTCTGGAGGAGAGCATAACCATGTCCGACGTAGTCGCCATTTATGACGAAGCCGACCGTCTCAAAGACGCTGGCAAGCTTGAAGAAGCGGTTGTCAAGTTTAACGAAGCACTCGCGCTCGACGAGAATTACGCCCTTGCGCACTCGGCCCTGGCTGTCGTTCAGCAGCGTCTAGAAAACCACGAAGAGGCGATCAAACACGCTCAGCGGGCTGCTGAACTAGAGCCTGACGACCCGTTCAGCTACACCGCCCTGAGTGTTACGTTCCAGCGGGCTTACGCTGGCACTAACAACATGGATTACATCAAACTCGCCGAAGATGCCATGGAACGTAGCCGTCAGCTAAGCCAAGGGATTTAGGGCGACAGCAACTTGCGATCGTTATGCTTGTGGCTTGCCAACTACGCGTTTCTGTACGTCGGTTTCTAGCACACCAAACGCCTGCTCGTGACGCTGCACCGACAGATGCAAAGCATGCAGCATCCGCTTGGCAGTGTAGTAGTTGGTCACAATTCGCTGTGAAATTTTCACGGGTTCGGTCGGAACACCAAACGGTTGGGCATTGAGTCCAAAATCGATGATCAACTCTTCGGGAGTGCCGGTGACCCGGCAGAAATTTGCATAGGAGCATGTGGCGCCAGAATCGTCGACATGAACTCGATTTGCCTGTTCTTGCTGTTGGCCAACCTTGCCACCAATCGAACCTTTAGCGTCAGCTTCTTCGTTCGCTGCTTCCGTTTTTTCTTCGGCCACGATAAATCTCCATTGTACTCTGTGTCCGTGGATTGTCTAAAATTACTCCGTCAAGTCTATCCGGCAACAGATGGCTTCGTCTAGTTCTTATGGCGAGAAAATACGAGTCGTTCATCATGCTACTGCTGGTTCGCCGAGCTTGCCTGACGTACATTCAAAATAACGCTCTCAAAATCATTTCCTAGTGTGGGATAGGTAGCAACTTTGCGCAATTCAAGCTGTTTCAGTAGTCCTCGATGACGTGCTTCGCCGCGTTCTTCAACCCAGCGAGGGCCTTTGATAAGGAGTAATCGATCAAACGCATCCCAATGAGGTTGCACCCAAAACAGAATCTTCGACATTGCCGCCACGGCTCGCGCCACTAAGGTGTCAAAGGTTTTTAGCTGTAACACCTCCTCTGCCCGGCAAGCGAAGACTTGCACCGGCAACTGCAATTCTTCGACGATCGACTGCACCGCCCGAGCCTTCTTTTGGGTCGACTCACAAACGCTTACACGCAAGTCTGGTCGGCAAATCGCTAAAATCAGCCCTGGCACACCTCCCCCGGTACCCACGTCCAGAATTCGCTCTTTCGGTTTTAGTAGCTTCGCCAGCTCCAGGCTATCTACCAGATCGCGGCTGACAAACTTTTCGAGCGTCGTGTGACGAGTAAGATTGAGCTGTTCGTTTTTCTGCCAGAGGGCCTCTCGATAGCGGTCTAATAGCGCAATCTGCTCTTCCCCCAGTTTGGTTTTGCTATCGGTGAGTATCTCGTCCATCACGGCGCGCAAAGCTTCGGGGTTCAGGCCGTTGGTTTGAGGTGTTCTGTCGGTAGCCAATGAGCTTCTCTTTCAATAGAGTGTTGAAATAGTCTGTATGTAGTTTCTTGTTCTCACACCAAAATCTGTTTCTATGTTCGGTATTCTAAACATCAACAAACCCGCAGGACAGACCTCGCGTGACGTGGTGAATCGAGTCCAGCGGCTGGTAAAACCTGCCAAGGCAGGACACGCGGGCACCCTCGATCCGCTTGCCACCGGGGTCTTGATTGTCTGCCTAGGCCCTGCCACTCGACTCATCTCCTATGTCCAGGCAATGCCGAAGCAGTACCACGCTATCTTCCATCTCGGCCAAGCGAGTCCTAGTGATGACACCGAGACTGAGATTACCGAACTCGACTCGCCCTCGATACCGACGCTTGCCGATATCGAAGCGAACCTGCCAAAGTTCATCGGGAGTATACAGCAAATTCCTCCTGCTTACTCGGCACTCAAGATCAACGGTCAACGGGCCTACCAGCTAGCTCGCCGTGGGCAAGAGGTCGAACTCCCGCCCCGCCCCGTTCAAATCTACGAGTTGGAAGTCATCGCGTATGAGTATCCAGAACTAGAAATGAAGATTTGCTGTGGCAGCGGCACCTATGTACGTAGCTTAGGACGCGATCTGGCCCATTCGTTGGGCACAGCCGCCGTGATGTCTGGCTTAACGCGGACGGCGATCGGACCTTTTCAGGTCGAAGATGGCTTGACGCTTGAACAGCTAAGCCACGAAGAAATCGTTACCTATTTGCACCCGGCTCGGTGTGCGGTAAGCCATTTACCGACCATGACTCTCTCGCAACAGCAAATCGAGGAAATCCGCAATGGACGAACGATTGAAGTGGGCACCACACATTCCGACATAGAAATAGCAGCCCTCGACAGCCAAGGAAATCTCGTTGCTCTCTTGCGAGAGAAACAGCCAGGGATTTTGGGGCCGATTCGAAATTTCCCCTCCTCCTAACAATCCGCGTAACTTGCCTCACTTGCGGGGTTCTTGCAAACTCTTCCCAGAAATCGCGAACAAACCCCAGGCAGATTCCGTCGTGATGTTGGGCGACTCCTTTCACTATCTACTGCCGTTTCAGATTGCATCGTGACGATTGTGCCTAGCGAGGTTGATCGTGCGAATCGTTCGGGGCAGGTAAACGTTGGCGCGCAGCTTTGGTAGGTTGGATCGGGGCGTAGCGTTTGGTCGAAAACCAAGAACGGTGCTTTACATGCGCACATGCTGCGCTCGTTTTGTGCTGTGAGACACCGAGTGCTTTGTCAGCTCTAATTCTATGAGTTGTCGAAGCACTAGGACGGACAATTAGGGAAATACAATTTTGGGCACGGATGAGCCCTGCGATCGGTTCGCGTGAAGCCATGAGGGCGACGCGGACGAACTAACAGAGGTCGTTTTGAGCATCCATGTTCGAAAATCGTAATCTGAGATTTGATCTCTTCGCACTCGTGCTGTTGGTCGTCACCGTGTTGCTAGCGATTTCGCTGGTAACGTTTGATGCCGGCGATCCACCCAGCACGCTTATCGATCCCCCACAGACCGAGTATCATAACGCCTGTGGGCCGATTGGAGCGTATGCTGCGCACTCGCTGTTCGAAAGTATTGGCATCGGTGCCTACTATCTCGTTGTTTCGCTTGCCGGCTTATCGATGGTCTTGCTTTGGCGAGGTGAGGTCGATCAACCTCTGCTGCGGGCGGTCGGCTGGGTTGCCTCGCTCGTCGCGATTGCCACGCTCGCGGCATTGGCATTACCTCACACCAGTCCTGGCCCCATCATTGGTGCTGGTGGCTATTTGGGTGCAATGGGGCATGCGCTGCTTGAGACGCACTTTGCTACGGTCGGGGCATATATTCTGGCGATTAGCGTCCTGTTGGCGGGGTTACTCTTATCGACGGACTATTACGTTTTTCGAGCTCTTGCCGTCGTTACTACTTTCTCAGGCCACGGATTGATGTCGGTGGGTCACTTTGGCCATCCCATCCGCCGTCGAAAACGTCCTGAAACCGACTTAGAAAGTGAGCCCGGTGAGGAAGAGGAGGACGAATATGAGTACGAATACGAAGACGATGAACTCGAAGATGGCGAGGAGTGGGAAGACGGCGAATGGGAGGAAGAAGACGAGGCGGTAGAAAGCGAAGCACCATCGCTGAAGGTTCGTACCCCAAATTCTAAACAGGAGGAAGAGGAGGCGAAAAAGCTTGCGGACGCCAAACCGCTGAAAAGCAAGTTGTCGTCGGCACTGAGCCTTAAACGCAAGAAAAAGCCGGCAAAGAGCGAGCGTGAAGCGATTATCGACCAGCTCGAAGCCGCCGACCACTCGCACCTCCACGCCAACGATGATTATGAATTACCCTCGCTCGATCTGCTGCTAGAGTCCGAAGAGGTTTGCTACGAAGAACACGAACGGGAGGTCCGCCGCAAAGCGAAGGTGCTGGAGAAAACCTTCAAGAACTTTGGCTTCAATGTGCAAGTGGTTGAAATCGAAACTGGGCCGGTGATCGCCCAATACGAAGTCCAGCTAGAGGCAGGTCTTCGGCTGGCAAAAATTACGAATCTGGCGGACGATCTGGCCATCGCTTTGCGCGTGCCCAGCGTACGCATTGTGGCACCCATCCCCGGCAAGAATACGGTCGGAATCGAAGTGCCGAACGAAAACCGGCAATTGGTTCGCATCCGCGACGTCATCGAAGAGGCCAACGGTCGGGCGAAGCGGATGAAGATTCCCGTCTACCTGGGCAAAGACGTTTCTGGAAACCCGTTGGTGGTCGACCTCACGACGTTGCCCCACTTGCTGATCGCGGGACGCACCGGCACGGGCAAGAGTGTTTGTTTGAACTCGATTATCATCTCGATGTTGATGAGCCGCGGGCCGGACGAAGTGCGCATGCTGATGATCGATCCCAAGATGGTCGAGCTCAGCGGCTACAGCAAGCTGCCTCACCTGATGCACCCAGTGGTCACCGATATGAAGAAGGCTGAGGCGATTTTGTCTTGGGCTGTCGACAAGATGGAGGATCGCTATCAACTGCTCGCGCGGGCTGGTGTGCGCCATGTCAGCGTCTTCAATCAATTGGGCGAGGAGGAACTTCGCGACCGAATCGTGCCGAAAAGCGAGGCCGAGTGGGAAACCATTCCCAAGCAATTGCCGTTTATTGTCATCGTGGCCGACGAATTGGCTGACTTGATGATGACGGCGGGCAAAGATGTCGAGCAGCATATTATTCGCCTCGCGCAGAAGAGCCGGGCGGTGGGCATCCATTTGATTCTCGCCACACAAAAACCGACGGTCGACGTTATTACGGGTTTGATTAAGTCGAACTTGCCGGCACGTATCGCTTTCCAGGTGGCGAGCCGAACGGACAGCCGCGTGGTGCTTGACGAAATGGGTGCTGATAAGCTCCTAGGCAACGGGGACATGCTGTTTCTCTCACCTGGCACCAGCCAGTTGCTCCGCGGGCAAGGTACGTTCCTCTCGGACGATGAAATTACGCGGGTTGTTGACTTTGTCGGCACCGATGCGCCTCACTTCGCTCAAGAGCTCATCGAGCTGAAAACTAAGGATGAGCAAGAAACCACTGCGCCCGGCGATCTCAAGAACCGCGATGAGTTGTATGAGGCTGCCGTCGACGTGGTGGTGCGTGAACGACGCGGCAGCGTTTCGCTGCTGCAACGCTGCCTAGGGATCGGTTACGGCCGTGCAGCCCGACTGATTGACTACATGGCCGAGGATGGCATCGTGGGCGAGTACAACGGCTCGCAGGCGCGCGAAGTCACCATCTCGGTTGAAGACTGGGAAACGATGAGCGGTGATGGCGAGGATGCCGTCGATTCAAACAGCCCGGTTACCGCTGCCACCGTGCCAGCAAAAACACGACGTGCCAACAAGATTATCCCAGGCACCGATGAACCCAGCGACCTCGAAGACGAGGAGGAAATTGCTTCGGCACCTTGGGAGGATGATGAGCAAGGCGCCGACGACTCTGCAACCGCTGAGGATGAAGAGGAGTGGGAAGACGACGAGGCGGCCGAGTTAGAAGACGACGAAGAGTGGGAAGAGGACGACGAAGCTGAGGAGGGCGAAGTCGCTGAAGACGAAGAGGAATGGGAGGAAGAAGAGGCCGAGCTAGAAGACGATGAAGAGTGGGAAGAAGAGGAAGAAGAATACGCCGACAGCGCATGATGCGATATTCGCAACTTCTTTTGCCCACGAATCATGCGGATGACCGCTGAGCATGCGTTTTTTGTGCGCGTGCTCCGGGGCTTCCGGCCAGGATGGCCGGGCTATGGGGGGCATTCAAGCTTTGCTACTTCTTTGGCGCATCTTGAACCATGGTGTTTAGCATCGTACCGATCAGTGCGGTGGTTTCTGCACTCTGGCCACTGCCTTGTCCGATGACCATCACTTTTGGAGTGATTTCGATTCCCCCGTCGCCGACAATTTTTAGGATTTCAACAAGCGCCGCGTTACCACTGCCGATTTGCTTGGCGATTTGTTCGTAAGCTTTTGCCTGCGCGTCGGCTCTTAGCGTCACGGCTTCGGCTTCGGCTTGCGCCTCGATGATGACCCGTTCGCGTTCCTTCTCGGCAATCTGCACCTGGTAAGCAGCCGTTGCCAGGCGTTTTTCTTCCTCGGCCTCTTGCTCGGTTTTGGTGAGTTGTTTTCTTTGTTCAGCGGCTCGTTGCTGTTCTTTGAACGTCTCTTGCTCTTGCAAGGCGATTTCTCGATCGGTTTGTGTTTTGAGTAGCGCGCCCAGCGTTTGCTCGTTGCCTACGTCCCCGATGCGAACGCCGGTGACGGTGACTCCGAATTTCCCCATTTCTTCTTTAAGCATTTTCATCGACTCGGATTCCTGCTGCGACCGCTGCTGGACATAGTCGAGTGCTTTGACCCTTTCGGCATTGTTTCGGAAAATTGCTCGGACCACCGAATTCATAACACTCCGCAAGCCCTCTTTGTCATCGCTGACGATGGCAACCAACAAGGGGGCATCATTCGGATGAATCTCATACTCGATACGCACGTCCACCGGGAATGTAAAACCATCGGAGGTGCGGACCATGATTTCTCGTTCTTCTCCAGAAGAACCTATCGTTTGTTGGTCACTGCTAGCCGTGAAACGTACGATTTGCTTGCGAGTCGAGATGGTCGTGACCTGATAGGCCTTCGAGTGGCTGTAATCGTAGTATTGATCGGGAACCAACGGAGTTTTCCAGATTCCTCGCTGACCGACATTTACCAGTTTACGGACTCCGACTTCGGCATCTCCTGCACCGGTGCCTGGCGCTTCTCCGACGTTTGACTTCACCACGCCGACTTCGGCTTTTTTTATCGTTAGTATGTCTGCGATCTCTAGTTTGTAGAGTTTTGGGTTGAATCGATATTTACCCGGTTTGAGTACCGAAGTTTGCGGGCCTTTGTAGCCGCCGCCCACAGTGAGAAAGTATTTTGCATCTTGAGCCATCTGTCGCTCGGTGCCTGGCTCCCAAGGTGGGGCATAGGTGGCCCCTGGTGGCAAGGGTTGACCGTCGGCAGCGGTGATCATTCCCACGGTGCCTTGTTCGATTTCGATCACGTGTGTTTTTTCGATGCTGTAGATAAATGGCCAATACCAGGGATGCCAACCGGGTGGCAAGATGCGAGCCTGTGGACCTTTTTCGCCCTCGGTTGCGATGATTTTTCCGGGCGGTAACGACTTGAAACCGATGCTCTTCGAGACCACGCCGGTTGCGTCTTGGCTAATGTATTGAAACGAAGCCAGCGTAAAGAAAATCAGCATGACCACCACTGCTGCGCCGACCGCAGCCATCCGAAGTTGGAGCGATCGCACCTGAGCCGAGCTAGCAATGATTAGCCCCGCCAAGACAACACCGGCAATGAGAAAGATAGTAGGCATCGGTATTTGCTCCATGAAAGTTGGATTTTTCTTAGACCGTGGTGAATTGAAAGTTCAGCCTGATCGGCTCACGCGAACCATTTGCTCTATTCCGCCTCCTTACAGCGTAGCTCACCCATTGAAGACTACCGCAGTGAGGCCCCTTGGAAAAAGCCCTTCATCAGCTAATTCGTCGCTCGATGCCTATTATTGCCGATGAAATACGCCCAACCGGCCCGTGGTGTCCCGCTTGCTTGCCAAGCCATGGGCGGCTAGACTCAGGTAACCAGACTGATGATTACAATCCCAACCCTAGAGCCCGCTATGTTAGCTGCCTTGAGAATTGCGAAATCGACGCCAATGGGCGTCGGTATTATTGCGATTATCGTAGCTGGCATCGTCCCCAGCGGACGGCCTTAGGGTGGAGTTCGGTTGCACCGATACACATACAAGCCCTGAGGCCCATAAAGGCTTCGGGGCTTTTTTTGTTGGAAAGGCCTATAGCGATTACTTCGCGCCAAACTAAATTCCTCCCCCTAACCCCGACCCCTCAAATGTCCCGTATCCAAACTTACGACACGACGCTCCGCGATGGTGCTCAAGGCGAAGGCGTTAATTTTTCGCTGGAAGACAAACTGCTGATCGCACGGCGGCTCGACGAGCTGGGCTTCGACTTTGTCGAGGGTGGTTACCCGTTGTCGAATCCTAAAGACGCAGAGTTCTTTCAACGGCTGGCTGAAAAGCCTTTGCAAAACAGTAAAGCCTGTGCGTTTGGCATGACGCGACGCCGAGGGATGAAAGCCGCAGACGACCTTGGCATGAAATCGCTGCTTGATTCGCAAGCCCCGGTCATTACCATTGTTGGCAAGACGTCGGATTTTCATGTGACCGAGGTGCTTGGCGTTTCGCTCGACGAAAATCTTGCGATGATTCGCGATACGGTTGCTTACTTAGTTGGTGCAGGCCGCGAGGTGATTTACGATGCCGAGCACTTTTTCGATGGTTGGAAGGCGAATCCGGAATATGCTGCGAAGACAATCCATGCCGCAGCCGAGGCGGGGGCGTCGATCCTTGTCATGTGCGATACCAACGGTGGTAGCCTGCCCGAAGAAATAGCGGCACTTACCAAGGAGGCAGCGTCCAAGGTCGACTGTCCGCTGGGCATTCATACGCATAACGACTGTGAGCTAGCCATCGCCAACACGTTGGCTTCGGTGGATGCCGGGGCTGTCCATGTGCAAGGGACGATCAACGGGTTCGGCGAACGCTGTGGCAATGCCGACTTGGTGTCGGTCATCGCGAACCTTGCTCTCAAGAAGCAGGGCTACGAGGTACTTGGCGGAAAGAGTGTCGAGCATCTCACCGAGCTTTCTCGCTATGTTTATGAGATTGCCAACATGCACTTTCGCACAGGCCAGCCGTTTGTTGGGCCGAGCGCGTTTGCGCATAAAGGGGGCATGCATGTTCATGCCGTGGCGAAGGCAGCCTCTAGCTACGAGCATATCGAACCGGCGGCCGTGGGGAACGAACGGCGTGTGCTGGTCAGCGAATTGTCGGGCCGCTCGAACATCATCGCAATGGCCACGAAGCACAATCTTGAACACGACAAAGAGCTGATGAATAGCATTCTCAAGCAGGTAGTGGATCTAGAAAATCGTGGTTACCAATTCGAGGCGGCCGAGGCTTCGTTCGATTTGCTGGTGAAGCGCGCCGCCGGCACCTTCCAACCGCATTTCGAGCTGGTGCAATATCACAGTAGCGTCGTGAATCGTGGTGGGCAGCCCATTACCGAGGCAACTGTCAAGCTTTTGGTGAACGACCAGCTTCGCCACGAGGTGGCTGAGGGGGATGGCCCGATCAATGCCTTGGATGCAGCACTGCGAAAAGCGTTGAATGGGCATTTTCCGACCTTGAACGAAATGCAGTTGGTCGACTACAAGGTACGGGTCATCAACTCCGACGCGGCCACTGCCGCCAGTGTTCGCGTAGTGATCGAAAGCCGCGATGCCGACGACAATTGGGGCACCGTCGGTGTCCACGAAAACATCATCGAAGCCAGTTGGAATGCTCTGGTGGATAGTATCGAGTACAAATTGTGTAAAGAAGAGGGGTCGGAGGTCGGAGGTCGGAGGTCGGGGAGTTCCTGAAAACCGCTTTATCCCGGCTTTCACACGTTAAAGAAAGTAGGACTCTCGCAGAGACGCGGAGACGGCAGAGAAAAGTCAAGTAAAAGAGTTCTGCGCCTTTGCGTGAGGCTATTCCAGACGACTACAATGTTACTTTTTTTCAAATATCTAACACGTTCCCAATAAAAATAAAAAATGTCCACCGATCTCCGACCTCCGACCACTGACCTCTCTTCGCTCCCCTCGCACTACGACCACGCTGCTGCGCAGCAGAGGTGGTACCCCTTTTGGGAGGAGCGGGGCTATTTTCATGCGGATCCTGAGTCGGAAAAACCGCCGTTTACGATTGTTATTCCACCACCGAATGTCACCGGTGCTTTGCATTTGGGGCATGCGCTCAACAACACGCTGCAAGATATTCTTTGCCGCATGAAGCGGATGCAGGGGTTTAATGTTTTGTGGATGCCGGGCACCGACCATGCAGGCATCGCCACGCAGGCGGTGGTCGAGCGGCGATTGCTCGAAGAAGAAAAGCTTTCGCGACACGATCTGGGCCGCGAAAAGCTGGTCGATCGCATCTGGGAGTGGAAAGAGCAATACGAAAAGCGCATCCTTGGGCAACTCAAACAGTTGGGGGCGAGTTGCGATTGGCAACGAACGCAGTTTACGCTCAACGATCAATGTGCCCGCGCCGTCCGCGAGACGTTTTTTAAGCTGTTCAAAGACGGCAACATATATCGCGGCAAACGACTGGTCAATTGGGATACCTTTTTGCAGACGGCGGTGAGCGATGACGAAGTGTTTCATGAGGTGAAAAAGGGCCATTTTTGGCACTTTAAGTATCCGGTGATCGACCCGCAGCCGGGCGAACCGACGCATGTCACCATCGCCACGACGCGGCCCGAAACCATGTTGGGCGATACGGCAGTCGCCGTGCATCCCAACCCGGCTGCTCAGCTCGACAAGGTAGAGGCCGAGCTAAAAGAAAAACTCGCAACCTCGCCCAAAAAAGAAAAAGCCGAAGTACAGGTTCAAATCGATGCCCTCGTCGAGCGTCGACAAACTATTTTGCCACAACTGATGGTGCTTCGCGATATGGCTCTTGCTGGCCGTATGCTGGAGTTGCCGCTTACGGGCCGCAAGATTCCGCTGATCGTCGACATTTGGGCCAAGCCTGAACTTGGCTCAGGCTGCGTGAAAATTACCCCGGCACATGATGCGAACGACTATGAGGTATGGCAGCGCAGTATTATCGGAGAAGGGCTTAAAATTGGGGCGATCAACATCCTCAACACCGACGGTACGCTTTGTGACAGCGTACCCGAAAAATATCGCGGCCTCACGATGAAGAAGGCCCGCGCTGCGGTGGTCGACGATCTTGAGGAACTTGGGCTGTACGACCCCGAGACTGACCGCGAAGACCGCGAGATCGACCTCGCCCACAGCGACCGCAGCAAGACACCCATCGAGCCGTACTTAGCCGACCAATGGTTCGTAAAAATGGGCGACCTCGCCCAGAGTGCGATGGACGCGGTTTCAGACGGCCGAGTAAAAATCATCCCCGACCGTTATGCCAAGGGCTATCAAGATTGGCTGAGCGAAAAACGCGATTGGCCGATTGGCCGGCAACTTTGGTGGGGGCATCGGATTCCGGTTTGGACTCAAACCCAACCCGCTCCGGCTAATATACCTGAGGAGACTCTCGCCGATTATGACGCTGTGATACGGAAACAAATTGAAGGTTGGGAAAGAGAAGGACGCGTTGCTGAAGTTCGACGTAATGTGAGTAAAACTGTCGACTACAAAGAAGAGATCTTCGATACTAGCTATGCTTTCAGATTTATTTGCGTACGAGACGAAAATGACAGAGAAGTCGTTGAAGCTTTTGAAAAATATGGTTACATGAAGCAGGAAGAGGACGTCCTCGACACCTGGTTCAGCAGTGCCCTTTGGCCCCACTCCACCCTTGGTTGGCCCGAAGAAACTCCCGAACTAAAAAAGTTCTATCCGACCAGCACGCTTATTACTTCGCGGGATATTATCACGCTGTGGGTTGCGCGGATGGTGCTCACCGGGCTTTACAACATGGGCGAGGTACCGTTCGCTGAGGTTTACATCCACCCCAAGATTCTCGACGGCTATGGCGAGACGATGTCGAAGTCCAAAGGCAATGGCGTCGATCCGCTGGATGTGATTGATAAGTTTGGGGCAGATGCCCTGCGGTTCGGCATTGCTTATCTTACGACCGAAACGCAGGACGTGCGGATGCCGGTCGAGTTTGAATGCCCGCAGTGTCAGGCGATTATCAAACAGACCAAGAAAAATCGGGTGCTGCCGCGAATCGAATGCGACAAGTGCAAAAAGCCGTTTAGCACGCAGTGGGCCCGGTCGGAAGAAGACATGGCCTTGCCTCGCGGGGCGGTGGTGAGCGAGCGATTTGAGTTGGGCCGCAATTTTTGTAACAAGCTGTGGAATGCTTCGCGATTTGCACTCATGAACCTCGAAGGCTATGAAGCTGCCGAAGTGTCGGACGAGGATCTGCTGCTTGAAGATCGTTGGTTGCTAAGCCGGCTAGCGACAGTGTCGGGCAAGGTGACTGCGGCACTTGGCGAATATCGCTATGCCGATGCGGCTCGCGAGTTGTACAGTTTTGCTTGGGACGATTTTTGCAGTTTTTATGTCGAGATGACCAAGGCCCGTTTTGCCGTGCCAGAACAACGGGTCGTCGCCCAACGGGTATTGGCCTATGCCCTCGACTCGTTGCTGCGGCTGTTGCACCCGATGATTCCGTTTCTTACCGAAGAGGTTTGGCATTTGTTGGCCCAGGTCGCCCCCAGCCGTGGTCTTTCGACTTGCGAAGCAAGTGTCGAGAGCGTCTGCGTGGCGGAGTGGCCTGTGGCAGATGCGGCTCGGACCGACGCTGCGATCGAAGAGCAGTTCGCGCAGTTTCAGGCGGTGATGGGTGCGGTCCGCGAAACTCGCATGGGTCAAAATATTCCGCCGAAAGAAGCCATCCAATTTTCGGTCACCTGCACGGCAGAAACGGCGGCGTTGCTGAAACCGATGCAGCCTTACTTTGAGTCGATGGCCCGAGCCACAGCGACCGCGATTGGCCCCGAGGCGACGGCTCCCGCCCAAGCGGCCAGCAAACCGCTGGCAGGCATGGAAGTTCACGTCGACATTAGCGACTTTTTTGATGCCGAGGCAGAAAAGAAACGACTGAAGGGCGAGCGAGACAACCTCACCAAATTCACCAAATCGCTGGCCGGCAAGCTCAGCAACGAAAACTTTGTGAGCCGTGCCCCCGCTGAGGTGGTTCAGTTGGAACGTGACAAGCTGACCGAAGCCGAAGAAAAGCTGGCAGCCGTGGAGACGGCTCTGACGAAGCTGTGATCGGATGAGTTTGGAAAAAGAGGTTGATTCTAGGGGTTTCTTCACAGACTTCAGCGGAACCAACATTTCTGCTGAAACCCTAGCCCAAGTCGCTCGGCCAATTCTATAATGGGGTGAGGCCTGAAATCGCCTGTGCCGAGGCGAGCCTAAACAGAGTTGACGCTGGAGCTACCCTCATGGTTGCACTAGAGAAAAAATTGCCTGAGATCAGCGCTGCTTGCGAAGCCAATGGCGTGAAGCGTCTCGAGTTGTTTGGTTCGGTTGCTCGCGAGGAAAACAATTCGGGTAGCGACATCGACTTTCTGGTCGAGTTTATTGACCCGTTACGAGCCGGTGTTTTTGACCGGTATCTTGCATTGCATGACACCTTACAGACGCTATTTGGCTGTCGAGTTGACCTGATCGAATGCTCAGCGATCCAGAATCGTGTCTTGAGGCAGAGAATCGCTAGCGATCGGAAACTCGTCTATGCAGCATGACGCCGAAAAATATCTCGTCGACATCCTCGACGCCGCCAACGATATTGCGGTTTTCAGTGAGGGGATGTCGTACGATGAGTACCAGGAGAGTAAGCTCGTTCGAGCAGCCATCGAGCGAAAATTTGAAATCATCGGCGAGGCGATGAGTCGGCTAAGTAAAGAGTCGCCTGAAACTGTTGGGGAAATCCGAGAGTTTGAGAAAATTATCGCGTTTCGCAATTTGGTGATTCATGGCTGCGATATTGTTTCGGCTCCAATCGTTTGGGATATTATCCAAAGTAAGCTGCCCAGTTTAGTTGACGATGTTAAAAAGCTAATCAATAGCTGATTGCCGGTATTCGGGAATTGAAAAGAGGAAATAAATTATGCCCGTCGCGATGGAACTATCTCGGATTATCATCAGCGAAATCAACAGTGAGCAGGTGATTCACCTGAAGGAAATCGATGGCGATCGGATGTTTCCCATCTTGATTGGCATCTTCGAAGCGACCAGCATCGACCGGCGGGTCAAGGATGTTGAGGCCCCACGGCCGTTGACGCACGATTTGCTCGTCAATGCGGTGGAATCGATGGGTGGTGAGTTCCAGGACGTCGTGATCAGCGAGCTGAAAAACCACACGTACTTTGCCGTGTTGCGGATACGCCTTGAAGGAGAGTTGATCGAAATCGATGCTCGACCGAGCGATGCCATCGCGGTCGCGGTGACCTGCGATCCGGCGCTGCCGATTTACGTGAGCGAAGACGTTCTCAACGATGTGCTGGGCAATGAAGAGATGTGAGATTTAAGATCTTAAATCTTACATCTTCATGCCTACCCGATGACATCGGCAAAGGCCTCTTCGAGTGCCGCCAAGCCGGCTTTTCCTTTTTCGGCGGAAAGTCTTTGCGTTACCGGATTGAAAAGCACTCGATTTCGAGTCGGGTGAGTTCTTCGACGAGGGCAGCAGCCGATTCGGGTCGGCGGAGCGGGTCTTTGGAGAGAAGGCGGTGGACCAGCGATGCGACCGCCTTGGGTAGTTTTGGGGCATGATGCCGTAGGTAGTCGGGCGTCATTTCGCGATGCAGGCGAGCAAGCTCGTCGGGGGCCGTGGCCGTGAAGGGCAATTTGCGTGAGATCATTTCGTAAAGAGTGACGCCTAGGCTGTAAAGATCGCTAGCTGCCGTGGCAGCTAAGCTCGAAGTGACCACTTCAGGCGCGATGTAGTTAAGGGTTCCTACGACTGGCCGGGAGGTCCAGTGGCGCGACTCGGTCGACGAGTGGGCGAATCCCAGGTCGATCAGCGTGGCGTGACCTTCGGGCGAGACGATGATGTTGCTTGGTTTTACGTCGGCATGGATCATGCTGGTCAACTCATGGAGGGCAGCCAGTGCCTCGGCGACTTGGCGGGCGATCCACAGCGTGACCGGTATGGGTAGTGTTTCGTTGTTCGCAAGAATATTGGCAAGCGAGCATCCCTCGAGTCGGGGCGAAACCAGGTAGAATGGTGCCTGTTGTACGTTCGCCGACAAGATTGGGAGTAAGTGGGGGTGTGAAACCTTACGGCCAATCCAAGCTGCCCGACGTTGGGTTTCGATGGCTTGAGGATCGCGCCACCACTCTTTGCGAAGTACTTTCACGACGTAGGTAGCCAGCTGATCGTCTGCAGCCTCGCCAGGGCGGGCAAGATAGACCCGAGCTAGTTCGCTTTCGCTCATCAATCGGACAAGCTGCCATGGCCCGATGCGGCCAACCGCTTTGTGATGTTCGGGCGGGCTGGTGGCGGCATAGTTTGCGCGTGTTCCAGCAGAGTGCTCTACAGTTGCCATACAAGAAGTCGCGTCGGAAAGGCTGGGGTCGAGAAAGCGGGAATCGTCGAGTCGGCGAAAAACCGACCTACTCAATCCATCGGACTTCGAGGTTGAGTGGCTCTACGAGTACCGAGGTGAAATCTCAATGCGGTTGGCGGCGGCTGATAAGCTAGAGAATTCGGGCTAGATTTACCGTCAATTGCCCACGTATTTTGCATGCACTGTTCGTGCGATAGCCAGATCGTCGGTTCCGCCTACGATCGTTCGTCCATCGGCGAAGATGGTGAGCTGGTAGTCGTCGACGAATAGCCGTACCAGAAAAGGGCTGGTGGTCACTTGTCCGAGAGTGCCTAGTCTTTCGGCCAATGCTGGCAGATTGATGGGTTCGGACGACGACGGCGAAATTTGCACGGAGTTGCGTCCACAGAGCTTCATCGTCGAAGAAGAGCGGGTTCCGCTGAGCCATCCAAAATCGCGCTGGCCGCAAGTGGGACAATCGGCGATGCGTGCCGTTGCCATATTGATTGGGCGGATTTGGTTGTTCCATAAATCGAAGATGGTCATCGCGGGATTGAGTTGGTCGCGATTGCCGCTGAGGAGTTTTAGAGCTTCGATAGCTTGAAGCGACGCGATGATGTTGACGATGGGGCCTAGTACTCCCGTGGTTTCGCAGGTGGGCATCGTCGAAGCGGGAGGGGGCGTGGGCATGATGCAAGTGAGGCAGGGAGTTTCGCCAGGCACGATGGCTAGGGCTTGCCCTTCGGTTCCGACACAGCCGCCGAAGACCCAGGGGATGTTGTTGGCAACGCAAAAATCGTTGAGGAGGTATCGGGTTTCAAAATTGTCGGTTCCGTCGACGATGAGGTCGACGTCGGCAGCGAGGTTGCGAATGTTGGTCGGATTGACATCGGCAACCACCGGTTCGATTTCGATGGACGAATTAACCGTTGAGAGGCGTTGAGCGGCAGCGACGGCTTTCGGTAATTGTGCCTCGGCGTCTTGTTCGTTGAACAAGATTTGTCGGTGGAGGTTATCGGTTTCGACAAAATCGCGATCCACAATTCGCAGGAAACCGACCCCAGCCCGCGCGAGAGTGTCTGCGACGACCGACCCCAGCGCACCACAACCGCAGATCAAGATGCGGCTGGTAAGCAGCCGTTGCTGTCCCTCTTCACCAAGTGGCGCGTAACGCACCTGTCGTCGATAGCGGTCGAGTTTTGTGGGATCGCTGGTCATGAGGTCACAAAGTAGCCTGCAAGACTAAAGTCGGGGGCCAACGTCGCTTGGAGTTTTTCGCAACGACGTCGGGGCGAATGCAATGGAGGTTCCTCTGCCAAACAGTGAATTGCGATCAACGGTTTTTCAATATCAGCTAGCCAGAGGGGGGGGCGCTCATCTGCTTTTAATTCTATCGCAAAAGCGTCGGGTGTCGTGCCAATGATTTCATTTGGCTGTGCGCCTGCCGTCAAACATTGAGCGAGTAGGCACTGCTTGGGTCTATGATTCGTGTCTAGTTGAGATAGTTGCTCGGTGCTAACGAGTGCTACCATGACCGAGGGGGAGTCGTTGAGACGGTAGACATGATCGCTGATCGCCTTACCAACGTTGCGGAGATCGACGACCAAACCTACTCCCAGGCGATTGGCTGTTTGGTAAAACGACCGGTCGGTCGGGTCGACTATGAGTGTCAACTCTTGTTGTCGTGCCACCTGCAGGGCATCTTCGTTGGGCTCGTTGCAGCGGTATCCTCGGAGCACGCATCGGCGTAAATCGAGATAGAAACTCTTTTTTGCACCGTGCCACCGGCGCATGCCCAAAGTGCCTCGATACGCGATTTCAAGTCCGTTGGTATCTTGAATCTGAAGTTCGACTTCATAGGTAAATGGGAGTGCTGGGTTCCAATAGCAAGGATCGATAATCGTGATTTCGGCAATCGTTTGTTGTGTCGCGGGATGCGTCGAGAGGCGTATCTTAAATTCTGCAGGCAACGTCCGTGAGTGCTCGCAGTGTGGGCCAATGAACGACCCCGTGGCCGAAAGGATCTTCGAGTCGTTGCGCATCGAAAAGTAAACGCAGGCTTCAGACTGGGAGGTGTTTCCCACATGGAACTGGAGTTGATCGTGCATGAGTTGAACTAGTGCCTATTCGGCATCGGCAAGGGCGACCGGGTCGCGTTTTAATTCTTGGGCAAGAAACTTGCCGGTGATCGAGTGGGGATGGGCGGCGATTTCTTCTGGGGTTCCTGTGGCAACTACTTGGCCGCCATTTTCTGCTGCGCCGGGGCCCAGGTCGATTAGGTGGTCGGCTGCTTGCATCATTAACGAGTTATGTTCGACCACCACGAGCGAATGTCCCATGGCAATGAGCGAATCGAAACAATCCAAGAGTTGCAAGACGTCGGAATAGTGTAAGCCGGTGGTGGGCTCGTCGAGAACGAAGAGGGTGCGACCTCGGCGGGCGGCAGCCACGTAGGTCGCCATTTTTAATCGTTGTGCTTCGCCGCCCGAGAGTGTGTTGGCAGGTTGGCCGAGACGCAGGTAGTCGAGGCCGACATCCATCAGGCATTTGAGTTTGGTGAGAATCTTTCGTTGACCGCGAAAAAAAGTAAACGCTTCTCGAACCGACATGTCGAGTACTTCGGCAATGTTGTATCCGCGGTGTTTTACTTCGAGGACTTCGCGGCGATAGCGGCGGCCGTGGCACTCGGCGCACCGCATGTAGACGTCGGCCATCATACGCATGTCGATTTTTTTATAACCTTCGCCTTGGCATGCTTCGCAGCGTCCGCCATCGACGTTGAAACTGAAGTGGCTCGATTTGAAACCGTGTGCCTGGGCTTCGTTTGTTTCGGCAAACAGGGTGCGAATCGCATCAAAGGCTTTGATGTAGGTTACAGGGTTGGAACGTGGCGTTCGGCCAATCGGACTTTGATCGATGAGAATCGCGTCTTCGACTTGAGCGGCCCCGTGAATTTCTTCAAAGGGTTCGGGGGGCTCGCCTTCGATGTTGAGTGCGTTGGCCACTGCGGGGAAGAGTGTTTTTTGAACCAAGGTGCTTTTGCCTGCACCGCTTACTCCTGTAACAACACAAAGAACGCTCAAAGGAAATTGAACCGTTGCGTTTTGTAAATTGTTGCCTGTGGTACCCACCAAGCGTATCCAACCGTGGTCGGTTTTCCGCCGGTTTTCGGGGAGACTCAGCGCTCGCCGCCCGGCAAGCCAGTCACCGGTAGGACTTTCTGCCGACTCGATCATTTCAGCGGGGGTGCCTTGAAAGACAAGCCGTCCTCCGAATTCACCTGCGCCGGGGCCCAACTCGACGACTTGGTCGGCCGCTTTGATGAGTGCCGGGGCGTGTTCGACCACGGCAACCGTGTTGCCCCGGTCGCGGAGTTCGTGAATCGTGTCGACCAGTCGCGGCATGTCTGCCGGGTGGAGGCCTACGCAGGGTTCGTCTAACACATACAACATGCCGACAAGGTTGGAACCTAGAGCTGAGGTCAGGGCGACTCTTTGGGCTTCGCCTCCGCTTAGTGTACACAAGGGCCGATCGAGCGAGAGATGGCCCACACCCACACGATCGAGATAGGTGAGTCGAGTTACCACTTGTTCGAGAAGTAGATGGCCAACCTGCTGTTGCCAGGATGAAAAATCGGTGGCCTTTAGCCACGTCAGGGCATCTTGGATTTTTTTGGCAGAGAGATCAGCGATATTGGAACTGGCGATTTGGACGGCTAGCGCCGAGGGATTCAATCGTGCCCCGTTGCAATCGTCGCAAGGGTAGTAGCTTCGCCATCGACTAAGGAACACGCGCAAGTGCATTTTGTATTTTCGGCGTTCGAGCCAGCTAAAAAAACCGTTCAGGCCACCAAAGTCGCGATCGGGGACACCTTCGTTGAGTAGACGCAGATGCTCTGGCTGCAGCTCTCGAAATGGGATGTCGACCGGTAGCTGATAGTCGTTGGCCAACGCGAGTAGCTCTTCTAGCTCGTGCGCGTACGAAGGAGTATTCCACGGTGCGATTGCACCTTCGCGAAGCGATTTGTCGGAGTCGGGGACCACACGATCCATGTCGACTCGGATCACATTGCCAAAGCCTTCGCAGGTTGGGCAGGCGCCTAGCGGGTTGTTGAAGTTGAGTAGTTGGGGTTCCGGCGTTGGATAGTCGAGGTGGCAAGCTTCGCAGCGGAAGAATTGGCTGAATCGTCTGCGTTGCCAGTGGCGGCCATCGATTTCGAGCCGCTCGGCCTCAGGGAGTTGTGCCGTCGGCTTTTCGGTTTCGTTATCATGGCCGACCACCCAAACGATGCAGGAGCCGCGGCCGGCCTCCAGTGCCGTTTCTAAAGAGTCGCGTAGGCGTGCGAGTATTTCAGGCGAAATGACCAACCGATCGAGCACAACGTCCAGCTCGTCGACGTTGGTGAACTCGGGTAAAGCGGTAGGAGTTAAGTCGAGGGTTTTTCCCTGCTTAATACAACGACGGTAGCCCAAGGCAGTAAGGTTGGCTAACCAGATTTCGTCGGTTCGATCGACACCACGACCTGCAGGAAAACCGACCATAAGCCGTGTGCCTTCAGGCAGGTGAGCGAGCGCGTCGGCAGCTGACTCGGCCGATTCCTGACTGACTCGATTGCCGCAACTATGGCAAACGACTTGGCCGATGCGAGCAAACAGCAGTTGGAGATGCTCGTTAATCTGGGTGACGCTGCCAACCGTGGCTCGGCTAGATCGGCCTACCTCTTGGCGTGTGACGGCAATCGAGGGGGGGATACCCTCGATGCTTTCAGCGTCCGGCTTATCGAGTTGTTGGAGGAATTGGCGAGTGTAGGTCGAAAAGCTTTCGATATATCGTCGCTGGCCCTCGGCATAGAGGGTGTCGAGCGCCAGGCTAGTTTTGCCGCTCCCGCTGACGCCGCAAAAGGCAATCAACTGACGATGTGGCAAATCTAGGTCGATGTCGCGGAGGTTATTGACGGCGACTTTGCGAAGGCGAATTGTCGAAGCAGTCACGTTGCTAGGATCTCTGTGGGGTCCGTCAGACGGCGGGCAAACTACCCATCGTACCGGAAACCGGCTGGCTATGACCAGAGGCGGTTAGGGGGCGTAGCACAGGGGCCGACTTTGGGTTAATCTGCCGCTCTGGAGAGCAATTCCATGTCCCAAAAGAAAGTCCCTGTGGCTGGTAAAAACAAGAAATGGCGGAACCCGTTTTACGCGCTGTTGATCCCCGCCGGAGCCGCTTTTTGCGTCACGGCCTTTGCTTATGGATTGATGGCGTTTCAGCAAGTGAATGCGGGCCGTTCGACCGTCGCGCAACATGCAGATCACCCGCTTTACGGTTGGCTTCGGAGTCATGGCACGACGGCAATTCTGATAGAGCTGGGGATTCTTGCGGTGTTGACCATCGGAGCAATCGGGACCGACAGCTGGTGGACAAGTGACTCTACCAAACCCTCTCAAGATTCGGACGGGGAGTGATTCGAAGCCATGTCCGATCCTGCTCAGGAAATTGACCAGCTACGTGACGAGATTCGCGCACACGATCAGCGCTATTACGTCGAAGCTCGGCCAACCGTTACCGACTTAGAATATGATCGGCTGTTGGCTCGACTCGAACAGCTTGAGGCCGTACATCCCGAGTTGATTACCGCCGATAGTCCGACGCAACGGATTGGTGATCGCCCGGTTGACGACCTCGAGTCGGCCACGCATCGCGTGCCGATGATGTCGATTGCTAACACGTACAGCCTCGAAGAGCTGCGGAAGTATGGCGATCGGATTGCCGGTTTGTTGCCCGACGAAAAGGTGGAGTGGGTTGTCGAGTTGAAAATCGATGGGGTTGCTGCCTCGCTCACCTACGAAAATGGTGAGCTGGTTCGCGGAGCAACTCGCGGCGATGGTAAAACGGGCGACGACATCACGCACAACATTCGTACCGTGTTTGGGGTGCCGTTGCGGTTGGCGGGCGAGGATGTTCCGCCGTTGGTCGAAGTGCGTGGCGAAGTCTATATGACGAACTCTGATCTTGTGCGACTCAACGAGACGCGCCAAAAGCAGGGCTTCGAGCCGTATGCCAATACGCGAAACGTCACCGCAGGGAGTATTCGCCTGCTCGACCCACGGATTTGTGCCGAACGACGGTTGCGCATCTTTTGCCACGGCGTGGGCGAAGCGGACGGTTTGCGTTCGACGACGCACACGGAATTTCTTAAGCAGCTTGCTAAGTGGGGTTTGCCAGCCACGCCGCATGTTTCTTGCCTCGGTAGCTTTGCCGAAGCGGTGACGCATGCCGAGTCGTTTATCGAGCGGCTTCACGAGCTTGATTTTGAAGTCGATGGCCTGGTGCTCAAAGTCAATCGTTTTGAGCAGCGCGAGCGATTGGGAGCCACAAGCAAGAGCCCCCGTTGGGTGATCGCCTACAAATTTGAGAAGTACGAGGCGGTAACTCGGCTCAACGAAATACGTGTTCAAGTGGGCAAGACGGGTACCATTACGCCGGTCGCCGAGCTTGAGCCGGTCGAGTTGGCGGGGACAACCGTGAGTCGGGCCAGTTTGCATAATGCCGACGAGATTTCTCGCAAAGATGTTCGTGTCGGCGATACAGTCGTGGTGGAAAAGGCGGGGAAGATTATCCCGCATATCGTGCGCGTCGAAATGCACCAACGGGCCAAGGATGCTCGTGCGTTTGAATTTCCGACCCATTGTCCTGAGTGCAAGACCACGCTGGAAAAGGACGAGGGAGGGGTCTACATTCGCTGTCCGAACCTTTCGTGCCCAGCCCAACTCCGAGAGCGATTGCAGTATTTTGCTAGCCGTTCGGCGATGGATATCGAAGGGGTAGGCGACAAGCTGGTCGGGCAATTGGTTTCTAGCGAGTTGGTCAAAGATTTTTCAGATTTGTATGGACTCACCGAATCGCAGTTGCTGAAACTAGAACGGATGGGCGAAAAGTCTGCCCGAAATTTGCTGGGGGCGATCGAAGCAAGTAAAGGGCGAGGATTAGCCCGACTGCTTAACGCCTTGTCCATCCGACACGTTGGCACGCGGGTGGCGACGATTTTGGCTGAGACCTTTGGCTCGATGAATGCTTTACAGCAAGCCACGGCCGAGGAGTTGAGCGAAATTAATGAGGTAGGCCCCATCATTGCTCAAAGCGTGTACGACTTTTTGCATAGCGAGTATGGTTCGCAGGCGGTTCAGCAATTGGACGAAGCTGGGGTCGACCAAGAATTTATTTCGTCGGGTGTGTCTAGTTCGGCCAAGCAAGTTTTCGCGGGCAAGACGGTGGTTGTCACCGGGAAATTAGAAAAGTACACCCGCGACGAAATTCACGCGTTGGTAGAATCGCATGGCGGACGGGCATCAAACAGCGTGTCGAAAAGCACCAGCTATCTGGTCGCTGGCGAAAAAGCCGGCAGCAAACTGGCGAAGGCAAAACATCTGGGCGTCGAGGTGCTCACCGAAGCGGGTTTTGAGGCGATGATCAGCCAGAACTAGTTTTGCTCGTCGAGGGCTTTTTGCACGATTGGTGGAATTTTTACTCCTAGTTGCTCGGCACGAGCAATAAATTTTCGGGCTTCTTGCTGCCCGCCTTTTTTCCAGAGGAAGACGCCCAGATTGTAGTTTAGACGTGCGGAGTCGGGGTTGGCTTCGATTCCTTCACGGTAGATTTGCTCGGCTTCTTCTAGCCGATTTAGCTGGGCAAGCACGCCGCCGAAGTTTGCACACAAGCTCGGGTGTCGGGGCTGAATCGCACGGCTACGCTCGTAAGCTTCGATTGCAGCCTTGGTTTTGCGAAGGACAAATAATGTATTGGCAAGCTGAAACTGCGCAGAAAAATATTGGGGGTCGAGCCGGATTGCCTCGGTGAGTACTGCGGCGGCTCGGGCGGGTTGGCCAGCTTTCAGCTGTGCCAGACCGAGTTGATAGCGCACCGTTGCCGAGCGAGGGTGCAAACGGCGAGCACGTTCGAGTGGTGCAATCGCCAAACGACCATTGCCGCTGGCGTTTAGCGTTGCGCCTAAAACGAACTGCGAACGCCAATTGTTGGGGTCGCCTGCGATCAAGTAGCAGGCTAGCCGGATCGCTTCGGCGAAATGGTTTTGTTGGGCGAGGGTCATGACTTGGTAGGCGTCGGCGGTAAACGAATGCGGGAAACGCCTTACCAACTCTTTTAGCTCGGTCTCGGCATCCTTGTTGCGGTCGTGTCGAATATAGAAATCGAGAAGTTGCTGTCTCGGTGCGGATAACTCGGGGCGTAGCTCCACTCCGATTTTTAGTTCTTGCTCGGCATGGTCCAATTTACCCAGGCGAGCGAAGATGATTCCTAGATCGCTGTGGTAGATCCACAGTTTTGGCGCGATGCGGAGCGCAGACTCAAAACTTTGCCGGGCATTTTCTAATTCCCCGGCAAGCATTTGGGCCAAGCCCAAATCGCCATGGGCAGAATGTGATCGAGGTCGGAGCGATAAAGCTTGTTGGGCATGGTGTATTGCTTGGCTTGCGTCCCCTAGCACCAGAGCCTGACGGCTGAGAAGCGATTGGCATTCAGGGAGCTCGGGCGTGAGTGCTGCGAGTGCGGCAAGACGTTGGTTGTCTCTTTGTCTGAAACCAGATCGATTCGTGTACTCCGAAAAAAGCAGCGCAGCTGCAATGAGAAACAGAATCGACAGTTTTGCCGCGTGCAGGAGGCCGGGGACCAATTTTTCGGCGAGAGCGGCAGGCGCCGAGCCCTCGACGAGGGTCTCTTGCGTTTTTCGCTCGCTGACTTTCCAGATAAAACCATCAAAGTAAAAGTGTAGGAACGAGGAAGTCACTAGCAGTGCGATAAGCCACTGGTGGGTATCTTGGCTTCCGCCGCGGAAGACGTATTCGTTGGCATCGACTGTGAAGTAACGAATCGAGCTGTAGGCGGCAATGGCTGCTAGGTAGAAGCCAAGCATTGTCCATCGGTCGCGAAACAGAAAACCCAAGGGGCCAAAGCGGTCGCCGGCTCGTCGGAACAGCCGTCGGTTGTAGATCCAAACAATCGCGTCGTATTGCACCGCATGATAGATTTCGAACATGGCGATCCCAATCAGCACGTTGGTCGATAGCTGACCGGTGTACCAATAGAACCAACCCGTGGTGCCAGCGAGCAAGAGTTTGAGGCCACTAACCGGCTCACCACGTTGTTTTCGACGTAACAGATTGATGAGGTAGATCGCTAGAACGCAAAGCCCGACGCCACCGACCGCGATACGTATTCTTGTGAGCCATTCGGGCCCGAATGGTGTTAGCCCTGTCTGCCACATGCCGTTGGCAATGCCGAAAACGCGGGCATCGCTAAACACCACGCCTGCGGCAAAAATCGAGAGGCATAGCCAATGGTCGAGTCGGGCGGACCAACGATCGTTGATGCCTTGCCGAACATCGTAGATGCGCATGAAGCCATAGGTTTGCATCAGCCCATGCCAAGTTCCCCAAAAGAGCAGTATCAGCTCTAAGCCGTTCATGTGTCGCCAAGGTAAACTCAGCGCACTGGCCAAACTCGTGGGGGGAGAAAATAAGAGTGCCAAACCACCAATCAATAGAGGAACCAATAGAAACCTAGCCCAGTAGCGGCGAAATAGGTCGTGATCGCCATACGCTCGCATAAAGCCGGGCAAGTGATGCCCTAGCGAAGCAAAGGCAATCACCGCGAGCGACACTTCTTCGGGAGTGAGCCAATTTCTAACGAGAATAAGCACCACCGGCACGATGAGCAGTGGCGTCAAGATGACATAGGCCATGTCCCACCACCCAGAGACGATCCAGGTGGGGTGTTGCTGAGGTGTGTTGTGAGTGGCAGTTGTGGACACGATGACGGTCGTTTGTTTGTGTGGTTAAGTCGCTGACGTAGGATACACTATTCTCGCCCGTTGCATCGCCAGGAGATATCGTGGTCATTGGCTGACGGTTAGTATCCGTAGGTCGCATACATTGGTGTGGGTCGGGCCTGTTTTCAGCAACCCGCCGGTTTTCTCGAAAAAGTGATAGGCGTCGTTGCGTCGTAAGTATTCGTTGGGATCGAGCCCTTGGTCGCGTGCAGTGGTTGAGATTTTCTCATCGACAAAAGCTCCTGCGGCGTCGGTGGGGCCATCTTCGCCATCGGTGCCGGCCGATAGTAGGGCCAAACCTTGCCAATCGTCGAGTTTTGCGAGTGCCGCGAGCGTTAGTTGCTGATTGCGACCTCCAAGCCCTCGCTCGGATTTTTCGGTCAAGTGGACGGTCGGTTCGCCACCTGAGATCAAGCAGTCAGGGCCTTGTTGGGTACGCATCGATTGGGCCATTTCAACGATCCGCTCGGCAACTTCTTCTGCCGATGATTCTGGTTCGTTGGCCGAGATCATGGCGTGGCTGTAACCAAGTCGTTCGGCTTCGATGCCTGCCGCGTCGACTGCGGTTGCGTTGTTTGCGATTATCAGGTGGGTGACTTGCGATGTGATGGGAGCCTTCGATTGATTTTTGAGAGACTTTCGCGAGCGAAGCCAGACAGCCGCTTCTTTGCCTGCGGCGTAATCAGTGAGGCGGAGATCGTCTAAAATCTGAAGTGCAAGTTCCGGTGTTGGGGTGCGGTCGACGGTTGGGCCTGAGGCAATGGTTTCGAGGTTGTCTCCAAGAACATCAGAAAGAATTAGCGTGATGAGCCGACCCGCACGGCAGGCTCGTGCGAGTCCGCCCCCTTTGATGGCGCTGAGCTCTCGCCGCACGGCGTTGAGCTGCTGAATCGTACCGCCACGAGCGGCGATTTCGCGTGTTAGCGAGATCTTGGTGGCGAGTGCGATGCCATCAACTGGGGCAGGCAACAGTGCGGAGCCGCCCCCAGAGACTAAGCATAGGCAGAGATCGCGCGGACCGAGTGTGCCCACCAAGCGGAGGATTTTTCGTGTTCCTTCGACGCCAGCAGGTGTTGGTTCGTTAATTCCTGCAGGGCGGGCGGGGTGGAGATGGACCGCCTGGGTCGCTCGCACACAATCGGCGGGGACGTTCACCCAGCCGCCGACATTTTTCGACTGTAAGACCTCTTTGCCTAACGCGGTTTCTAAGGCAGTAGTCATGCTAGCGCCGGCTTTCCCCGCGCCGACAATAATGATGCGATCTAGGGTTTGGAGATCAAGTTCTTCGTCACCAATCCAAAGTCTGTCCCCCGCGACGGTAACAAATTCGGGGATCAACTGCTCTGGTTGAACCGCTTGGACGCCTGCTGCCCAGATGCGTTGGGCGTCTTCGCGAAGTTGTGGGCAAGTGCGAGGCATGCGCGTAATCTGACAGTCGAATAGGCCTCTCGCAAAGGCGCGAAGGCGCAAAGGGAAGAAACAAAAGTATCTCGCAAAGACGCCGAGACAGCAGAGTCATTAAGTCGGTCAGGTTCTTTCAACAAACAGCATTTCGATATTTGCTTCTCTTGTTAGTTTTGCACACTGTTTCTTTGCCGTCTCTGCGACTCTGTGTGATTCGACTAGCGGTGTATCGTGAATGGTTATGTTTTTCTAAGCAACCGTGGCTAGCGCCAAAACGGCTAATCCCAATAATGTAGGATTGGCAAAGCATGAACAGAAAAGGACTATCTTGGGATACTCGGTGTATGCCTTGCAGCTTGCGCTGGTTGAATTGGAGACGTGTTCGAAATAGTGCGAATCGCCAGATCGTCGATCTGAGCCTTCCCCAGCCCAGTGAGCGCTATCGAAACCGTGACGTCGGTATCGGTCGGGGCGACGCGTAGGATGCGAAACGCTTGCCAGGAAGGGGCCAGTGGAATTCGTAACGATAGGTCGGTTCCTCCAAGGGAGTCGACAATTTGTAAGCCATCGACCGAGCCGATCAGTGGCTCTGGCACTCGGACGACGCCCGTGATTTCGACAATTTTTCCGGCCTGAATTCGAAGTGGAGGCGAGGTGATCCAAACCGGTGAGGCAGGGATAACCGGTGCGGGTATTGCGGGATCAGTTGAGCTAGCCTCGAGTTCGAGACAATAGGAGCCACTATGAACCGCTTCGGGGGAAAGTCGCACGGCTGTCGCAATACCTTTTAGGGGGAGTTGTTGATGACGCCAACCATGTTGTAGTAGCGATTGCAAACTCTCGAAGCCGCCCATCGGTAGCAAATTTTTTCCGAGGGGAGAGCGGGTAAGTGTTTTTTGCAGTTGGAGTTGAGCGGGAAGTGAGGCAACTCCAAGGTTAGGCAGCGAGGAATAGAGTGGCTTTCCTTCTTGAGAAGTCGATTGAGCGAGTAGCAACTGTTCGCATTGCCCAAGTATTCGGTCTGCTTGGTCTGCGTGTCGGTAGGCTTGGTCGAAGGTTTTGCTCGATCGCGCTTGGTCGCCATTTTGGATCTCTCCTTGTGCCTGTGCTAATAGCGAAGAGATTTGAGGAGAGGGTTTATTAAGGGTGTTAGTAACACGTGTTGTACCTCGTAATCGTTGGGCGACAAGTTCTTGGCGAAGAAGTGAAGCACGGGGCGCGATTTGGCGCAGATAACGGGACACCTGCGAAAACGCCTGTGGGTCGTCGGTTAACAGAACCAAACCGTCCGAGGGAAGCGACGGTAGGGAAATGCGTATGCCCCCTGTCACACGTCGACTACGAATCCGTTGGGCTCCGCCTAGTGTGAGAAGATAAGCTTCTGCCGATTCAGCAACCCCGGGAACGATGAAAGAAATGGATGCATCGCTTTGGGCCGCCTGCAACGTTTGCATCGTGCTTGTCCAATGGATGGGGACAAGAAGGTGAGAACGTTCGGCTTGCAGTACGAGTGCCGTCAGTTGTGGCTGCGAACTTCGTGCAGCCGTCAATAACTTGCCGGACGCTAACCACGGCTCACAAAGACGGAGCCTAAGATTGTTTAATTCCAGGGCTTTGGCTCGTAATTGCGTGGTATTGTCTTTTGAAGCCAACGACGTCTCGGATCGAAAATAGAAGCCCTGGCTACGAATTGAAAATGCGGTGGAGCTTAATGCCGTTAGCTGTTGATAGGAAATTGCAGGGTGGTTTGTCCCATTCATGTTGAGCGCCGTTATCTGACGCAACAATTGAGGACTAGCTTGTGTGTTGATGGAGGTCCATATTTCGGTGCCGGGCCGTGCTAGTCGCCGTCGTTGGTTTAGCCATGCACTGTACTCCTGTAGTGAAATGTCGGTGCCTAACATCCCCCGCCCGAGTACCAGAGTCTCGGCCATACGGCTTGCTTCTCGCGTAAAGAGTTGCGGTGTGATAAATGTTGTTCGCGATTCGATGGGGTCGTATCGTTCGACGAGTCGTTTCCAGCGTATGACGTGCTCGAGATCGGTGGCAGTGAGCTGGCTGCCAAGATCCCAGGCAGCGACGATTGCCAGTTCGTCAGAGATGGCTGTTTTGGTGAGTTGTTTCAAAGTTGGAGGAGGGCAAACGATCGACAAACCAAGATTTTTCGCTTCGGCCAGTTCTTGTGCTGAGGGTAAGCGACTCATTCCTAGGGTGTTGAAACCCAACTTTGCGAGGAGCGCAAAAGGTTCTCCTTGCCATTGGATAATTCGGGGTACGCTTGGATGACTGACGTCGTGTCTGGGTGGACTTCGACCGGGATCGTTTTGAGCTTGCTGGGCGGAGCTAATTTGCGTTTTGGGGAATTTGTGATTTCCTGCTGTGGAGACGATGCCAAACACTTCGAGACGATCGACCCGTAGCTCAGCGACCCCCGGCCCCCCCGGCACCAGAAACACAATTTGTGAAACGAACGCGCCACGTTCGTCGACCGAACCGCCAAACTGAGCACGAGCGACACGAGCAACTTGCGCTAGTAAAGCGGGGACATTTTCAAGCGTTAGTGGCTCCCAATTTCCACCTTGGCCGACTGTCGCGCTACGTACTAACAATTCATAGGCCCCGCCCGTTGAACTGTTTCGCGTTCGCGGTAAGGTCACCTTGGCTGCTAGCTGGATTCCTGGACGGTTGGAAAGTATCCAGGCAGTGGTTCGAAACTCGGTAATGACCGGGGCATTGGGAATGTTGTAGGCCAGTTGGGCTGAGTGTCCAGCAGGGCAGGCCAATTGAACTCTTTCTGCGCCAGTCCCATACCGGTACAGTTTTCGATCGATACTGTGGTGAAGGATTTGCAGGCCAGACGTGCCGGGCAGCGAGTGCAACGAAGTTGCGTTCCCGTCCATCTTGTCCAAGAGCGTGGGGGGCTGTGCGAAAGTAAGCTCAGCGGCTAGGGCACTATAGATGGCTAGGTAGAGGAGAGCAGCGAGACGGCCAAGTCTTAGAAAGCCAACGGGGCTGCTTGTGATGCCAAAAATTTGCCGAGAGCGCTGCATTCGATTACGGTCGGCCAAGTCGACTTGGGATAGCTGACAAATTTTTGAGCTTGTCCACGCCCCCCCCGCCTACGAAAACCGTTGTTAGGACAGAGCTTAGGGTGCAATGCGGGCGGAGTGTCTCGGAATATTGCCGATTTGCGTTGTTTTTGGACAACGTGCGATTCAGAAGACTCAACTCGCTGTAAGTCTCGCTTATATCAGCATTTCTGGATATCAGCCAGTTCAGTCCGATGCGTTTAGGCAACTTGGCTAGTTTCTCTGAAAATCCAATACCCAGCCCGTTGAAGTGGTTTAAGTCATTGGTATATAATCACTTGCGTCTGGGTGCCGGGAAAGGTTTCTGCTTCGGTACGCCGTCTGCTTTAAGCCGGGTCGACTAATCAACGTTCCTTGGAGATGCACTATGAGCATGACACCCGAATCCTCCGTTTCCGCACCCGAACAAATACCTGCCGACCTTCAGAAACTAGTGATGGCGTTGGGAACGATTCCCGATCAGTATGCACGGCAACTCGCCCCCATGATCGATTCGGTGGTCGAGAGTACGAAACGCCGACGAAGAATTTTGAGTCTCGTACAAGACGCCCTGGGCCAGTTGCGACTGGATATGAAATATCTGATGTTTGATTTAGAAGCGACGCGTCGGGAGCGGGAAGAGTATCGACTGAAGCTAGAAGAATTTGACAACTAATGAATAGCTTTTCCTTCAGTTCTAGGACTGGCTAGCCTGTGGGTGATGCCTAGGCAACTAGAGCTGGTATCTCGTTCGAGATAGAAATTTGGGAACTGAAGGGCTCTGCGCAGTAGTGCGTGGACAGAGATGCGTCATGGCCTCAGAATTGACCGCTGAAAAGTTGGCTCAACGTGCGCTGGACGTCAATGTCGTGACCGAGGAAGAACTTCGCGCGGTCTGGAGTGAACTTGGCACCCGGAGCGTTGAATGCGAGCAGCTGAAACAGGTGTTGGTGCGTCGTGGGTTGCTGACCAACTATCAACTAGAGCGTCTCGAACGAGGCTTCAAGACGGGTTTTTTCTACGGCAATTATAAGGTGCAATATGGCGTAGGAGCCGGTACCTTTGCTCGGGTTTATCGGGCTGCCCATCGCGAGACGAACGAACTGTTTGCGGTGAAAGTATTGCGCAAACGGTTTAGCAGCGATCTGGAGCAAGCCGAGATGTTTCGACGCGAAGGTGAACTGGGGGCCTCGCTCAAACATTCTAATATCGTGGCAATTCACGAAGTCTACGGCAAAGGCACAGAACACTACATTGTCATGGATTTTGTAGAGGGTCATAACCTTCGTGACTTTTTTAAGGTGCGAGGCAAGTTTGAGCCGCTCGAAGCGTCGCGAATTATTGCAGGTATGCTTGCGGGGCTTAGCTATGCTTTTCAACAAGGCGTGACGCATCGCGATTTGAAAATGTCGAATGTCATCGTTTCGAGCGATGGCGAAGCAAAATTGGTCGACTTTGGCTTGGCGGGGCTTGGGGGAGGAGATGACGATGCGAGTGGCGAGGGAGCCAATCCGCGTACGATTGACTACGCAGGGCTCGAACGTGCCACGAATGTTCGTAAAGATGATACGCGTAGTGACATCTTTTTTTCTGGATGTATTTACTACCAATTGATGAGTGGCCAACCGGCTATTGCAGAAACTCGCGACCGAGTGCAACGTTTGAATAAGCAGAGATATCAAGAGATAAAAAAAATCACAGAGGTCGATTCCAACATTCCATTGCCTTTCGTGCGTGTGGTGAATAAAGCCTTGGAATTTAATCCGGATCGTCGGTATCAGACCCCTGCTGAGATGCTCGGCGATCTTAAATTAGCCATGAAGCGAGTGAAGGAGCACGGAGCAGATGTAGATAATACACCGGTCGAAACATCGCTATTAGAAGGGCATGACTCCCAGGGGCAGCCTCGCAAGCTGATGATTGTCGAATCCGATACGGACCTGCAAAATGTATTTCGAAAGCTGTTTAAGAAACGCGGCTATCGAGTGCTGGTCACCAGCGATCCCGAGCGACTGTTTCAGCGTTTCTATGAAGACAACCAAACGGCGGACGTTTTGTTATTAAGCACAGGTCGTCTTGGGGTCTCTGCGGTGAAGGCTTTTAATCGTTTAGGTGAAGAACCTGCCACCAAGCATGTGCCGGTCGTTTTGTTACTGGGAGATGGGCATGGCAAGCTCCTCGAACATGTCAAAACAGACAAACACCGCGCAGTCATTCAGATGCCAGTCAAGTCGCGCGGACTTCGGAAAGCGATCTTGACGGTGTCAAACAACGTCACCTAGAGCAATCTGCGCTAGATGCTGCTTTCGATTTCTCCAATTTTGTCGACGCGGCGTGAGTGGCGGCCTCCTTCAAACTCGGTATCAATCCAGATGGCTACCATTCGTTCTGCGCTGCGCGGGCTCAGCATGTCTGCCGACAAGCACAGTACGTTCAGGTCGTTGTGACGGCGGCTGATTTCCGCCGTGACTTCATCGGCACATGGCGCGGCACGGACTCCCGGAAATTTATTGGCGGTGACTGCCATGCCAATGCCAGTGCCGCAAATGAGTATTCCACGCTCTGCAGATTGGTCACTTACTTTTCGAGCGACTAATGCCGCAAAATCGGGATAGTCGACGGCCTCGGTCGCCGAAGTGCCTTCATCAAAGACCTCGTGGCCCTTGGTTTTAAGTAGTGCGACTAGTTTTTCCTTTAAGTGGTAACCTCGGTGGTCACTTCCAATTGCGATACGCATCTTTTCTTAACCTTTCGCATTCATGCGATGTTCATTTTCCAAAGAGTTATTGTCTGACGTACGTGGCAACGCAAATCATCGAAAATCATATTCATCGACTCGCTGTCGAAGCGAGTTTTCAATTTCCTCAGCACAGGCCCGATAAATGGCGGTTGATCCTCCGATCGGATCGTTGACGTCTGCACCATCGGAGCGTAGTGTGTGAATTCGTCCCGAGGTGTTTGGCCAACGCCGTAAAATTGCATGGCGATGGCCTTCGGTCATGGTTAGTATTAAATCGGCATGACGTACTAGTTTCTCGGTTAATGGTTGGGATTCGTGACGGGTAAGATCCAGATCATTTTCTTTAACCACAGCAACTGCCTCGGGGCTCGGCTTGCAGCCCGGTGCCGCAGCGATGCCGGCTGAGGTGACAAAAACATTACGATTTTCTAATTCTGTATCTGAACAACCAAGTTTCTTCGCAATCAATTGTCGCATGATGACCTCGGCCATCGGGCTGCGGCATGTGTTTCCGGTACAAACGAGCAAAACGATCATACTTGAAAGACGATCCAGTGCATTTTGTCCCACAACACCTTCCCGTAGGCACCGACACTCTTTGTCGGTGGCCCGGATAACAGTTGATGGTTGTCCATATCGACTTGGGCCGTCATCGAGAACCAAGCCTATATGATCTCCCAAACTTTCCACCGCTTGCTCAGCTGTCACGGCATCCGGCTCACCCGAGCGATTTGCACTAGTTAAAGCAATAGGCCCTGCCAGCATTCGTAGCACATCGAGCACCACATCGTGAGCTGGCACGCGAAGGCCAATGGTTCCATCGGGAGCAACCGCACGCTGCACTTCTTCGGGCAGTTGGCTAATCAGTCCCTTACCTTCACCCCCTTTGCCTCCGTCACAGTCAACGACCAACGTAATTGGCCCCGGCCAGCAACGGCGCGCGAGACGCTCTGCGATTTGCCCCAGGTTGGGTACGAAATCGAGGGCCTCCTCAGCGCTCTTTATCGCGAGTGCAAAAGGCGCATCCGACGAACGTCCTTTGGCTTCGTATAGTTTCTTAATCCCTTTACGGCTCCGGGCGCTGGCGCCCACGCCGTAGACGGTTTCGGTCGGGAAAACTACCAGTTTGCCCTCTGCGAGGGTCTGCACCGCCCGGTGGACGACGTCACGACTATCGTCGGTTTGGCGTAAGTCGATGACAATCGGTGGCATAGGCCTTCCACTTAGGACAGCGCACATCGCTCTAGCGGACGACGAGCCAACGGCAAGCTACCCCACACGACGCCATAACAAAACTTTAAGTAGCGTTGCCAAAGGCTAATGCACGCAGTCGCCCGTTACAGGTATGATGTCTCCAGACAACAGCGAGAATGCTCTCTGGCAGCTCACCACGCCCAGCAATAATTAAGAGACCCAGTATAGTGATTTGTGCTTCTTGTGGTCAAGTCTTTGGGCATAGCGGTTATGGCCGAAAGTCCTTGCTAGAATAGGGCTTAAGCCTCGTAACCGAACCAGTTTTATCGATGGAACCGTTAGAAACGATGGCAACAGAAAAGAGACTTATTTTGCCGAGATTAGCTGGCAAGGCGAATGTGCGGTGCCTGCTACGCTTCGGCTACTTGGCAGTACTAGTAGCTTGTTCCCTAGGTTGCGTAGACCAGCAGCGTGGGGAGGAAATCGAGACGACCATCTGGGGGAAACGAGGAATCACGAAGGGCCGCCTTCAGAAGCCGCGGGCCCTAGCTATTGACGCAGAAGACCGGCTTTATCTGGTCGACATGACTGCACGAATCCAGGTTTTCGACGTAGATGGCAACTACCTACGAGGGTGGAAGACCCCGGCAAGTAAGAACGGTAGGCCTTCGGGGCTTACGATCGACCGAAGAGGTCGACTTTTGGTAGCAGATACGCATTATTATCAGATGCTGGTTTATAAAACTTCGGGTGAGCGGATCGAATCGGCAACGATCGGTGGGGTGCAGGGTCATGAACCGGGTAATTTTGGATTCGTGACCGATGCGGTTGAGGACTCAAAGGGGAATTTTTATGTGGCTGAGTACGGAGATTTCGACCGCGTTCAGAAGTTTTCGCCCACGGGCGAATTTCTCTTGGAATGGGGGGGGCATGGCTCTGAATTAGGCCAATTTCGTCGGCCCCAGAACATGGCGATCGATGCGGAAGATCGCCTATGGATCGCTGATGCATGCAACCATCGCATCCAGGTTTTCGACAGCGAAGGCCATCTGATAAAACACTGGGGTGAAGAGGGAAGTGAAATTGGTAAGATGTATTACCCCTATGACTTGGTGCTCGATGGGCTGGGCCATGTGTATGTTTGTGAGTACGGTAACCATCGAGTTCAGAAATTTACTTTAGACGGCGAGACATTAGGGGCTTGGGGGTCGAACGGCAAAGAACCGGGCCAACTGCATAACCCCTGGGCACTAGCCCTGGATAGCCAAGGGCGACTGCACGTATTGGATTCAAATAACCACCGTGTGCAAAGATTTGTCTTTTAGCTCTTCGGAGAAGAGGTAGTAGGTGGGGGCAAGAAGAAACCACAGATGAACACTGATAGACACAGATATTCAGGACAAGGGTAACTTTCCAGCCGTCGGCAGTGGAAAGGCCATAGAAATCACATAAAAACACGTCGCAAAATGACTACACCGCAAAGGACGCTGAGCAACGTAGCGAAGAATTCGCTAAAAATACTCTCTGCGCTCTCCGCGTCCTCTGTGGTAAATCCTAAACGAATTTGAGTCTACCGTTCTGGCATTTTGATTCGCCCTTTAGTTGGATCTTTCATGTTTCAGCATAGTATCGCCTTCGACAGTGCCAGCTATTTGCTGTTGTTGTTTCTGTTGCCGCTGATGTGGTGGGCGAGCTACCAAAGCTTGGCGGGTTTGGGGCGTTGGCGGCGTCCCCTGGCGTTGATCTTGCGCTCGGTGGTGTTTGCGATCATCGTTTTCGCGCTCGCCGACATCAAATATCAACGGCGTAACGATCAGATGACGGTCGTCTTTCTGCTTGATCAATCACTTAGTATTCCGATCGATTCTCGTCGAGAGATGATCGAGTACGTAAATAGGGCAATCGACAAACATCATGACGAAGCGAAGAACGACCGCTTTGCGGTGATCGTCTTTGGGCGAGATGCGGCTGTCGAAATGCCGTTGGTGAATGTTGCCATTCCGTTGCGTTCTCGGTTAGAGACAATACTCGATCCTGAGTACACCGATCTTTCAAACGCGATTCAGCGCGCGAAGGCGATCTTTCCTTATGATACTTCCAAACGCATCGTACTGATTACTGATGGGAATCAAAACATAGGCGATGCCAGACGCGATGCAGGTGCCGCTGCGGCGGCAGGAGTAAGCATTGACGTGGTGCCTGTGCTATTGTCATCGCGTAGCGAAGTATCGGTAGAAAAAGTAGATGTCCCGGCCAGCACTCGCCGGGGACAGCCCTTTGAGATGCGAGTGGTTTTGCGAAACGACGCCCTCAAAGGCAGTGAGCAAACGGTTTCGGGTAAGCTTCGTATCATTCGCAAGGCAGGCGATCGCGAAGAAATTCTCACCGAGCAGGATGTCGAAGTCCCGCCGGGCAAACGGGTTTATACGATTCCCGAAGAGATCGATCTGCCTGACTTCTACACCTACGAAGCGCGGTTTAGTCCCACAGATACTGCCGCCGATGGGATGGCTCAGAATAATGTTGCCTCGGCTTTTACCCACGTTCGGGGTAAAGGGCATGTGCTGTTGATTGAGAATTGGGACAAAAAGGGCGAAGCCGACTACTTGGTCGAGCGACTTCGTAGCGAAGATATCGCCGTGACCGTGACACCCAGCGATCGATTGTTTACGTCGCTTGCCGAACTTCAGCGTTACGATTCGGTGATATTAGCGAACGTCTCTCGTAGCACGGGGACCGATGCAGAAAACGTCAGCAGCTTTAGCGACGATCAAATCAGCATGTTGGTGCGCAATACTCGCGAGATGGGTTGCGGGTTGATCATGATGGGAGGCCCCGACACCTTCGGCGCTGGGGGTTGGACGAATACCGAGCTAGAAAAAGCGATGCCGGTCGACTTTGAAATTAAGAACGCCAAGGTGGTTCCTGTGGGTGCCTTAGTGTTGATGATGCACGCGGGTGAGATGCCTAGGGCGAATTACTGGCAGAAACGTATTGCGTTTGAGTCGATCAAGCTGCTCGGCAGCCGCGACTATTGCGGTTTGGTTCAGTGGAATGGATCAGACCAATGGCTCTGGGGGCAGTCAAAGGGCGGGCTGATTCGTGTTGGTCCCAATCGAAAGATGATGCTTGGGCGAATCGACCGAATGATGATCGGCGATATGCCCGCCTTCGATCCGGCACTCAAGATGGCTGCCACGGCGTTTGCGGGGATACCAGATGCTGCGGTGAAGCACATGATCATTATCAGTGACGGAGACCCCACGCCCTCGACGTCGGCGGTCTTAAAACGCCTGAAGCAACAGAAGGTAAAAATTAGCACCGTGGCGGTTGGTTCGCACGGGCGAATCGGCAGCCAGGAGATGCAAAAAATTGCTTCGTTCACCGGCGGCAAGTATTACGTGGTGAACAATCCGAATGCTTTGCCGAGAATCTATCAGCGCGAGGCACGGCGAATCGCCCGGCCGTTGGTTTACGAGCCGAAGCCGCCCGTTTCGCCCTCGATTGTTTCTTCGCATGAGATTGTTCAGGGGCTGGAAGGGAGTTTGCCGCCGATTTCAGGATTCGTGCTGACGTCGGTCAAAGAAAATCCGCTTGTCGAGGTAATTTTGCGATCGCCTCGACCAGTGACAGAAAAGAATTCTACGATCCTCGCCTGTTGGACTTATGGGGCAGGTAAGGCGTTGGCACTTACCACCGATGCCGGCGAGCGTTGGGCGAGTTCTTGGACCGAATGGGAAAACTACGATAAATTCTTTAGCCAAATGGTGCGCTGGTCGATGCGGCCGACCGATGACTCGGGTAATTACAGCATGGCCACCGACGTTCGCGATGGCAGAACAAAAATCATCATTACGGCTTTGGATCAAGACGACCAGTTTTTGAACGACCAATCGATGACGGCAACGGTGGTTGCTCCCGACATGTCTTCGCTGCCAGTACGGATGGAGCAGGTAGCGCCAGGGCGTTATGTGGGCGATTTCGATTCGGAAACGGCGGGCAGCTATCTGATCGTCGTGAATCCGGGCGAAGGGCGAGCACCCATTCGTAGCGGCGTGAATGTTGGTTACTCGGCTGAGTATCAAGACAATCAGACGAACATGGCCCTGTTGCGAGCGTTTGCCGAATTGAAAGCTAAGGGTGGCCCGTCTGGAGTGCTAGTCGAGGCAGGACTGAACGCGACCCCGCCGGGAACCTTGGATTCGGCTAATCCGTTTCGTCGCGATCTGAAGCCAGCGTTCTCGAACCAATCTATTTGGCCGTGGCTATTAGTGGTGGGTAGTTGTTTGTTTTTTGCGGATGTTTTTGTACGTCGGGTGCAGGTAAACTTGCTCTGGATAGGGTCTGCGTGGGCTCGGGCCCTCGACTTCATGCTTCGTCGACAGCGCGAGGCTCCGACGCCAGAAACCATGAGTCGGCTGCGTAGTCGCAAGCAGGAAATCAATCAACAAATAGAAAGCCGACGGGCAGCAACGCGATTTGAAGGGAAAGAAACCGGGGAAGCCCCCGATCGCTCAACGATCGTCACCCCAGCAAAACCCACCACATCCGCTCAGCGGCCGCAGGCAGCAGAGCCAGAAGATCAGCCCGCCGAGGAGTCCTACACCGAGCGGCTGCTCAAAGCCAAGCGAAAAGTCTGGCGAGACCGCGATCAGGGTGGCAAAGGCGGAAGCCCTCGCCCATGATGAACTGAAAAAATTACCATGCCACTTACGAAAGTGATGACACGATGAGTATCGGTGAATCGATCGAACAACGGGCCGAAGAATTTGCGACCCGTTACAAAGCCGTGCGCGAGCAACTGGGGCGCGTCATTGTTGGCCACGACGAGATTGTACATGGGGTGCTGACATGTTTATTTGTCGGTGGCCATTGTTTGCTCGAAGGGGTACCCGGACTAGGCAAGACCCTGCTAGTGCGAACCTTGGCACAAACGCTGGATCTTGATTTTTCGAGAATTCAGTTCACTCCCGACCTGATGCCGGCAGACATTTTAGGCACCAATATGGTGGTGGAAACCCCTGAGGGGGGGCGCGCTTTCGAGTTTCAAAAAGGCCCGATCTTTACGCAGATCTGTCTCGCAGACGAAATCAATCGTGCTACGCCCAAAACGCAGTCGGCCATGCTCGAAGCGATGCAAGAACACAAGGTGAGCATCGCTGGCAAGGTGTTTCCGATGCGTCCACCATTTTTTGTCATGGCGACGCAAAACCCGCTCGAACAGGAAGGCACCTACCCGCTGCCCGAAGCGCAGCTTGACCGTTTTTTCTTCAAGTTGGTGATTGGCTATTCGACTCGCGAAGAACTGGCCACGATCATCGATCGTACCACGCGTGGTATCACGGTCGAGCCAGAGAAGGTGATGGACGGGGCCGAGATTGTGAAATGGCAACAGTTGGTCCGAGAAGTGATCGTGGCCCCGCATGTTCAGGATTACATCGTTCGACTCACTTTGGCCACGCATCCTGACGGGCCTTTTGCGTGCGAGGCAACGAATCAGTATTTACGTTGGGGCAGCAGTCCACGGGGAGCACAGACAATCACGCTTGCTGCCAAGGTTCGGGCTCTGCTTGCGGGGCGGTATAACGTGAGTTTCGAGGATGTTCGACGCGTGTTTCTGCCTTCTTTGCGACATCGAGTGATTCTCAATTTCGAAGCGGAGGCCGAAGGGATTGAATCGGACCAAGTGTTGATCGATATCCTAAAGAGTGTCCCTGAGAAAGCAGAGGAAGCGAAGCGAGCGTAGTTGTCAGACTAGTCACGCAAAGTGCGAATCAGATTATTACCACAGAGTCTCCGTGGTAAATCCAACAGATAGATAGACCATTGGCAAAGATTAGCGAAAACCCGTTGTTGTCGCCTGAATTGCTTGCTCAGCTCGAACGGTTGGAGCTGGTGACGCGGAAGGTGTTTCGTGGCCGCATGAAGGGCGAGCGACGGAGCAAGCGTAAAGGGCAGAGCGTCGAGTTTGCTGACTTTCGTAACTATGTTCCCGGTGACGACCTGAGGCTGTTGGATTGGAATCTTTACGCACGGCTTGAAAAACTGATTATCAAGTTGTTTTTGGAAGAAGAAGATTTACACTTCTACGCACTCATCGACTCAAGCATGTCGATGGATTTCGGCAGCCCTACGAAGCTCGAGTATGCGAAACAATTAGCGGCTGCCCTGGGATTTGTGGGACTGATTCGGGCAGATCGAGTTCGGATCGAAACCTTGGCGCAAGGGCCCGCCGAACGAAGCCCTATTCTTCGTGGGCGGCATAGTATGTGGCGGATGCTGCAGCATGTCGAAGCGATTCAACCGGGCGAGTCGATTTCGCTTGCCGAAGGGGTGAAGAATTTTTGCCTTCGCAATGCGGGCCGTGGAGTGGTCGTTTTTATTAGCGACCTGATGGACAAAGAAGGATATGAGACGGCCCTGAAGTATTTCGTCTCGCATCAGGTC
This sequence comes from Planctomycetota bacterium, assembly GCA_029259945.1. Lineage (GTDB taxonomy): Bacteria > Planctomycetota > Planctomycetia > Pirellulales > Lacipirellulaceae > Bythopirellula. The sequence continues at coordinate 32,403 of JAJDEF010000022.1, read as the reverse complement.
GATTGTTTTGTCATCCAGGTACTTTCGCAAGAAGAGCAGGAACCCGAGGTCAAGGGTGATCTCAAGTTGGTTGACTGCGAAGATCAAGACGTGGCAGAGATTACCGCAAGCGCCCCTCTTTTGAATCGCTATCAGCAAACGCTGAATTCTTTTGTGAAGGGCGCGCAGGATTTCTGTTCACGGCGTGGCATCCACTATCTGCTAGCCAACAACCAGTTGCCGGTGGAAGAGTTGGTAGCGAATCACCTGCGGCGTCGGGGGCTGGTTCGGTAGTTGCCATGGATAGCTTATTTCGCAATTCGTTGGGGCCAACGAGCTGGATCATCATGGGGATGATACCGCCGGCGATCTTTGCGCTGTATTTTCTGAAGCTGAAACGGCAGCCTTTGGAGGTTCCGAGTACTTATCTTTGGCATCGGGTGATCGAAGATTTGCACGTCAACAGCCTTTGGCAACGCTTGCGAAAAAGTTTGCTGCTATTTCTGCAGTTGCTTCTGATTGGGTTGGTCATTTTGGCGCTCTTGCGTCCTGGATGGCGGGGGCAATCGTTGGAAGGCCAAAGGTTTATTTTCCTGATCGACAAGTCAGCGAGTATGTCGGCGACCGATACAAAAACGGGAGTGACCCGACTAGAGGATGCAAAATCTCGGGTCGCTGCACTCGTCGATCAACTCGACTCGGGGATGTCGGCAATGGTTATTTCGTTTGCCGAGCAACCCAACGTCGTACAAGAGTTTACGAATAACCGCCGCTTGTTGCACGAAGCTTTAGCGAGAATTGGACCCTCAGCCGGTCAAACTGATTTAACAGGTGCTCTAGAATTGGCCGACGGATTTGCCAATCCGGGTCGCGTGACGGTCGACGATGCAGGCGGAGAGTTTGAAGTCACCGAACAGCAGGACGTCGAACTTTATATTTTCAGCGACGGGCGGTTTCGTGGGGTCGAAGGTTTTTCGCTCGGCAATCTTCAGCCATTGTTTCTTCCGATTGGTCGGTTCGAGTCACAGAATCTTGCGATCACAGCACTTAATACGCGTCGCGGCGAGGAACGTGCTGAGATACAGCAGGCTTTTGTGCAAGTGGTGAACTTTAGTGACGCATCGCAGACCGTTGTTGTAGAGCTTTATCTTAACGAGCGACTCCTCGACGCGGCAGAACTTGATGTGCCGGCTGGCAATGCCGGTTCGACGACGTTCCACTTAGGTAACGAAGTGCGCGGTGTGTTGCGAGCGAAACTTGACATTCCCAAACAATTTAACGATCAGTTGTCGCTAGACAATGAGGCATTTGCTGAGGTCGAAGATCGCCGTGATTCACGTGTTTTGTTAGTGACCCCAGGCAATACGGCACTCGAGTCTGCATTGTCCACCGAGCGTGCCGACCGTTTTGCCAAAGTCGAGAAAGTCGCTCCCGGAGTTCTGGAGAAGAAAGAGTTTCTTAGTCAATCTCAGTCAGATACTTACGATCTCATCATCTTCGATCAGTGCCAGCCCAAGACAATGCCGATGGCCAACACCGTTTTTGTGGGACGCTTGCCGCCGGTTGAAGAGTGGGCGGAAGGAGCGGAGACGGAGCCCGTGTTTGGGCCGCAAATTATCGATTGGCAACGTAGCCACCCGCTGCTCAGTCTGTTGGAGTTGGGCAACGTGCAAATTATCGATGCCCTGGTGGTTCGGCCTCCGTTGGGAGGACGCGTGCTAATTGATTCAACCAAGGGCCCGATTTTTTCGATTGCCCCTCGCGGTCGCTACGAAGATGCCATCCTCAGCTTCGAAATTGTTGGCACCGATGAACAAGGTCGACGTACGTTTAATACCGACTGGCCTCGCAAATATAGTTTCCCGAGTTTTTGGTTAAACGTGTTGGGGTATTTTTCTGGTAGCCATCGTGATTCACACTTACACAATCAACCAGAGAAGCCTGTCGAACTTCGAGTCAATAGCCAGGCGGAAGAGCTGGAAGTCGAGTTGCCGGATGGGGTGCGGCAAATAATTCGCTTAGAAACACCCGGGCGACTAACGTTTCACGGAACCGAGCAATTAGGAGTCTATACGGTTTGGGATGCAGGCGTGGTGGCCAAACGATTTGCGGTGAACCTTTTCGACCGCGAAGAAAGCGACATCCGCCTGCAAGCACGTCAAGAGGGTGAAGATGGCGTGCAGGTAGTGGAATCGCTTTCTATCGGTTACGTCGACGTTGCGGCCCAATCGTTGTCTTCGCCCGTGAGACGCGAGCTTTGGAAGCTGTTGCTGGCTGGGGCACTGGTTGTATTAGTCCTGGAGTGGTATATCTATAATCGGCGAGTCTACATTTAAGATGCATCATTGAAGTAGTTGACGGTTCCTCTAAGGCGACGAGTTTACCCATGCACAAGATGTTAGATGTGACGGAGCAACGGCAGCGTAAGCGCAGACCTCGTCGCGAGGCTTTACACCGTTTGATCGAGAATGATCTCATTCGTCGCGTGAGTGATGATGAATATCGACGCAAGGTGAAGCGAGTCTATGGTGGACCGAAAGGCGCGATGCTTGCTGCCTGCAGCATGGTTTCGCTGCACATGCCGTTGGGCGAGCGGCTGTTTCGTACTCGCAAATTTGATCTCACGGGCGCACGTTCGATTCTCGACGTAGGTAGTGGGGCGGGACAAATTGCCCGTCACCTGCTGAAGTATGCCGACCAAGATGCCAAAGTCACCTGTATCGATCTGTCGCATCAGATGCTGCGTCGAGCTCGGAATCGTTTGAAGAGCACCGGCCCAGATTTTGTTGCGGCCGATCTTGCATGTTTGCCATTTGCCGATGAGTCGTTCGACTGCATCACATGCGGATATGTTTTAGAGCACCTCCCCGATCCGAAGCCAGGGCTCGCCGAGATGGCTCGGGTGCTCACCAAAGGCGGGCGCATGCTTCTGCTCACCACCGAAGACAGCTTTTCTGGGGCCTGGACAAGTCGGCTTTGGTATTGCCGGACCTACAATCGGAAAGAGCTCATGCGGCTTTGCGAGAGCGTCGGTTTGCGTTGTAAGCAAGAGCTATGGTTCACGAAAATGCATAAAGCTATGCGAGCGGGCGGCATCTGCTTTGAGATCGAAAAGACTTGACCGCATCGAGGCGTCTAACCCGTTGTGGTCGTGTGCCCTGGCTCTCGCGCAAAAAATGTGTTGTTTCTTTGTACCTTTCAAGGAGAAGTGCGTACCATTGCCTGGTCGCAAGTCCTTTCAGTGAAATAGGATAGCGATTTTTTCGAAGACTGAGAAACAGCAGTAAACCTTGAAGGGGAGGAAAATACTCATTTTTTTATCTTCACCTGCAAATTACTGGCTGAGAACCACGCAAACGATTATACTCAAGAAGTGTGCGAAGCCGCACGCTGGCTTAACAGGTGGTCTGCTTATGGGCTACAGGTTGGCGATGTGACGAGAGATTGATTAAGTAGCCAGGGGCACTGGAGCGTACCAATGAGACGTAGAGTTACAGATTTTTATTGCAACCTAGTTGCATTCCTCTTTTTTACCTCGCGCGCGGCTCTTACTCGCGTTCCGGTTTCTCGCCTTCTCGTGCTTGCGATCCTCGTAGCTTATGCCCAAACGGCATTCGCGGGAACCATTGATTATACCGGCCCTAGTACGGTGCCTGCCTTTCCGGGCATGACGGGCTGGATGGGTTCGACGGTTTGGTACGCGGGTGTTTCTGAATCGAACAGCGCTACGGAGTCCCGCTTTGGTGCACCGGTGAGCATCTCTGGCAATGCGATCGACTTTAACCCGATGAACTTTGAGGCCTCTTCGACTGGCAACGCTTCGCAGATCACGGATAGCCAGCTGAACTTTATGGTGGTTGGTATGAGTGGGAATGTGATCGATAATCTCCAGTTTAGTGAGGCGGGGGATACGACCCTATTTGCTTTTGCCCCCGATAATGCGTTTACTAGTGTCACCGCCGACATCTTTGTCGATGTGGTTGCACTCGATGGAGTCCCCGTCGGGTTCCCTGTAAATATCACCGGTAGCATGACTTTCACCCCTTCAGGTGGAGATTTTCAAATAGGTGTCGATGGTTCTCCTTCGTTTAATACGATTTGGTCTGGCTCCGTGCTGATCGACCTTGAGAGTGAGCTTGCTTTGCAGGGGATCGATAAGGGAGTGGACTATAGCTTCGGAGCAACCAAGCTCAACGTGGCCATCGACAATACTTTGACGGCTGCCTCTTCTGGTGGCGGAAGTGCTTTCATCAAGAAGAAAGATTTTGATGGTCTGACTGTGACGAGCAACGTGCCTGAGCCGACCAGCTTATTGTTAGCTGCCCTGGGCTTAGTGGCCGGAGTTGCCGTAAGGCGTCGCCGGGTTGTCTAACCCTGCTTGTTCGCTTTGACGATTTCTTGCACTTTTTTGCGAATCATATCACTGTTTAGGCCCTGACGCTCTGCCTCTGCTAATAGGCGGCGTTGTTCAGCATGTGGCAAGCGGGCCACGGCGGCGTGTGCCGACCAGGAAAGTGCCGGGCGCCGATTTCGGGCTGGCACCCGACGAGCGACCGAAGCGTAGCGGCTTACCATTTCGGTCGAGAAGGTATTGCCGCAAACTTCGCCAAACTCTTCGCCAAAAAGGTCTTCGCCCTGGTTGATCATGTCTCCGATCCACCAGGGGCTTGCTCTTTGGCACCAAAGTGCGAATTGCAGCGGTCCTTGCCATTCGGCAAGGGGCGGACGTCCCTGGACCTTGACATTCGCCGGCTGAAACTGAAAAGGTCCCAGCGCCATCTTGGGTTCTTTGGCGGGCATGGCGGGGTAGCATTTTCCGAGGTGAATTTCGACAGAAACAGTGGCATACAATACCACATTCTGCAATTTCTCGGAGGGGCTATGTCGAGAATAGCTCGCACTACAGGACGATATCGCTGAAGCGCTTTGTCCCACCGAGACGGCTGGGCTATATCTTTGGCCACCGAGACGGTGGGGCTATATAGCCCAGCCATCCTGGCCGGAAACACATAGCCCGGCCATCTGGCCGGGAGTTTCGCGAAATACGCTACGGAGACGCGCTCTAGTTCCAGCCATCACCCTTACGGCCACTTTTGCGCTTTTCGGTACGTGTCAATTGATCCTTCATCGAGGTGATGCGGAACTTGAGCGCAAGGCGAGTTACGAGGACGGCTTTGTCGGTGCCGAGGGCTCGCATGGCGCGCGTCTTGTGATTGTCAACAGTGGCAGGCGATAGGCCGAGGATTGCAGCCGACTCGTCGTTGGTGCAGCCAAGGCTCACCAGACGGACAACTTCCCGCTGCCGGGGGGTTAGGTAAGGTTTCATTTTTTGCTCCCCAAACACAATAGAACATATAGTAGAAAAGCCCCATGATACACACACGGGCATTATTTGAGTAGGACTACGTAAACAAAGATGGAGAATTTTTTCACTCGCAGATTACTCTGAGCTGCCCGCGGTGTTTATCGCCCTCGAAAATTATATGGCTGCTGTTTACGGTGGAACACTATTGATTGACAAGAAAACACCCCTTAATGGGGGGATGTATTTATCGATCGGAGAGGATTAGGCCAAAGCATCGAGAATAAGGTCGCCCACCTCGCTGGTGGTGTATCCCATTTTCCCGGCATTTTGGCTTTTCATCTTCGTCGCGGTGACATGCATGATAGCGCTCATCACCCGCTGGGCCGCCGCTGATTGTCCTACTTGCTCAAGTAGCATTCCCACGGCATTGATCGTTGCGATCGGATTGATCTTGCCGGTGCCGGTATACTTGGGGGCACTGCCGCCCATGGGTTCGAACATGCTGACCCCCCCCGGATCGGGGTTGATGTTGCCGCCAGCAGCCACGCCCATGCCACCTTGGATGATGCCAGAAAGGTCGGTGATGATATCGCCAAACATGTTTGTGGTGACGATCACATCGTAGTATTCCGGGTTTTTGACGATCCACATGCAGCAGGCGTCGACGTGGTTGTAATCGGTCTCGACGTCAGGATAGTCGGCTGCGACTTCCTGAAAGGTCCGCCACCAGAGGTCGTGTCCCGTGGTAAGGACATTCGTCTTGGCGACGAGCGTCAGCCGTTTGCCTTTGGGATTGTTGCGTTTCTGGGTGTACTCGAAGGCGTATCGAATGCAGCGTTCGCAGCCTTTGCGGGTATAAATCGCGGTTTGGGTGGCTACTTCGTTGGGAGTGCCTTTGTGCATGAAGCCCCCCGCACCACAGTAGAGGTCTTCGGTGTTTTCCCGTACCACGACAAAGTCGATATCCTCGGGGCCCTTGCCCTTCAGAGGAGTCTCAACGCCGGGAAACAGCTTTACTGGTCGGAGATTGATGTATTGGTCGAGCCCGAAGCGAAGGTCGAGCAACAACTTACGCTCGAGAATGCCGGGGGCAACGTCGGGGTGCCCGACGGCACCGAGAAGGATGGCGTCGAATTTTTTTAGTTGTTCAACGCCATCTTCGGGAAGAGCCTCGCCCGTTTTGAGGTATCGATCACCCCCCCAGTCGAGGTGGGTAAGCTCATAGGTAAAATCTTCGATCTTAGCGACCGATTCGAGTACTTTTACTCCCTCGGCTACTACTTCGGGACCTGTTCCATCACCGCCAATAACTGCGAGCTTCATCGATTGTTGTCCACTATGTTTAGGAAAGACGACTGTTGGCAAACCCCCGATTGTAGCCTAGAAAACGGGGCTACGGAATGCCCCAGTGCTTTGGCGCCGCTTATTTTTAGGATTAGCCGTTTTGGCGCTAGCCACGGTTTTTCCGAGCAACCGTGGCTAGCGCCAAAGCGGCTAAGGCATTGACTGAGGTTATGGGTCGAGGCCCTAGCTGTGCATTCTTGCCATGGGTTCGCCCACCGAGATGATTGCCGCCTCGGCTTCGTAAAGCTCTTCAAGCCTCTGCTCGACCACCTCTTCGGAAGCAAAATGCCCTGCCAGCCGCGTGTAAGTCGAATGGTGGCGAGCCTCCGATTCGAAGAGGCTGTGATAGAACTCGGCCAATTCGGGGTCGTCTACGTGCGAGGCCAATGCTTGGAATCGTTCGCAGCTTCGAGCCTCGATCAACCCTGCGACCAAGAGCCGATCGACAGCCTTCTCGGGTTCAGACTTTCGTACAAGCTCGTGTAGCTTGCTGCCATACTGGCTCGGCTTCATTCGCCGGAAGGGAATGCCTCGTCGCTCGAGGAGTTCGATGACCATGTGAAAGTGTTCGAGTTCTTCGTTGACGATTTCGGTCATCTCGCGGCAGAGTTCGATATTTTCGACATAGTGGAAGATAAGATTCATCGCTGTGCCCGCCGCCTTTTTCTCGCAGTGGGCATGGTCGATCAGTATCTCGTCCAAATGCTCGTCGACCTGAGCAAACCAGCGAGCATCGGTGAGAGCTTTAAGGTGAAGCATGGGGAGTCCAGTTGTTAGTCGATTATCAATTGATCTGCTTACGTTCTTGCAATTTTCTTAGGTAGCGTAGAGCGATGGTGCGGACAAGTTGCTGTGGCAGCAGGCGTTTGAAACGCCAATACCATTTGGCTTTGCTGCCTAAGACAACGTACAGTTTTCTGTTCTCGATGGCCATCAAGGTTTGATCCACTACATCTTTCGCTGTGATGGTTGCGTTTTGCATGTATTCTTTTGCCAGTTTTTGATCGGCTTTCGTTTCGAAATGGGCACTGTCCAGGAGACCTGTTGCGAAAAAACCGGGCATCACTACCGTCACTCCAATCTCATGTGGTAACAGCTCGCCAACCAATGTTTCGGATAGCGCGATCACGCCTGCTTTCGAGAGATTGTAAGCACCCATCGCTGGAGGGGAGATCACACCGAAGATCGAGGCGATGTTTACGATATGTCCGCCGGGTGAAGTTTCTTTGAGCCAGGGGATCATCGTATGGCAACCATGGATTACACCGTAAAGGTTGACATCTACCGTGCGTTTGAAGCTGTCCAGTGACGTGCACCCTAATTCACCTGAAGAGCAGATGCCGGCGTTGTTGATGAGCAAATCGATACGCGGTAGGCAGTCTTGCAAGCGATTGCGGAGGTCGATCCACGATTGCAAGTCTGCCACGTCGAGTTGTTCGGCTTGGCCACTGCTGCCTTTCGCACTCAGCTCGGCCACCGTTTGCTTTGCAGCGGCTGCGTTGATATCAGCAGCAACTACATGCCAATGTTTAGCTGCTAGCTGAAGGCAAAACTGATGGCCCAATCCGCTCCCGGCGCCGGTGATCAATGCATAGCGTATTTTTTTGGTGTCGCCCATCGGGCCAATGATAGCAAGCGCCGACTGATTTGTCCGTCAGGGCGAATCATGATTTATTGCAGAAGTAATCGATCCCACAGACAATTTTTGCCGTAATGGTACAATTCCTTGCCGTTTTGAAGGGGAATAAGACTTTGCTATAAACCGTTTTTAAGGGAATTTTTGATGAGACACATTCTTTTAGTTGCCATTTTGATATTTTCAATCCACGCCTCCAGCGCATGGGCAGGCGGAGCAGCGACACTCGGTCGAGCTGCGCCAGCGAATCAACGAATTTCGTTCGAGCAAATCGATCACAGCTCGTGGGATGCGTTGCTTCAGAAGTACTGCGACTCGGTCGGGTTCGTCAACTATCAAGCATGGCAGAAATCGCGGCAAGACCAAGCAGCGCTCGATCAATATCTGTCGCATCTTTCGCAAGCAGATCCCGGCAAAAGCTCCTCGCGCGAGAGCCAGTTTGCGTTTTGGATCAATGCCTACAATGCGGTCACCGTCAAAGGCATCTTGCGAGAGTATCCTACCACTAGCATTCGCAATCACACCGCGAAGTTTTTTGGCTACAACATTTGGGACGATCTTCTTTTGCCGGTCGGCGGTCGTACGTATTCGTTGAATCAAATGGAGCATGAGGTGCTACGTAAGATGGGCGACCCCCGGGTTCACTTTGCCATTGTCTGCGCTTCGATTGGCTGTCCGCCACTTCTTAACAATGCGTATGTGACCGATAAAATGGATGCCCAGCTTACCTTCAATTCAAAGCGATTCTTCGCAGACCGGTCAAAATTCTCTTACGACGCGGCCCGTCGACGTATTGCGGTGTCTCCCATTCTTCAATGGTTTGCTGAAGATTTCGGTGCCGATCAGGCAGCCCAAATGCGTCGTATCGCTCCGTTCTTGCCTGATGAAGGCGCGCAAGCATTGGCAGCGGACGGTCAGGCCAGTGTCAGTTATCAGGATTACGACTGGGGCCTCAACGACCAGTCTCGTCGACGTTAGTCCGGCAAGTGAGATACCTCACAAAGTGACTGCCGACCGCAGGACGATGTTAGCCAAATGAAAGATCTTCCCAAGTCTTGGGTAGATTGCGTATGGAACAGTCGGAAGGGAACTTTAGCGATGGTGCAGAAATTTTGCTTTTTGATGGTAGCCGCTCTGGCGGCTTCGACGTTCAGTGGCTGCCAGATGCCCTATCGTGGCGGTGGAGGCTGCAGTAGCGGGTGCTGTGGAGGTTCGTGTGCCGCGCCGAGCACGACCTATGCGCCGGTACCCTATCAATCTGGCCAGACGGGCGGTTACGTCCCTAGCACTCCAGCTAGCGGGGGCGGATTCACAGGTGGCGGGAGTGGCTCAAGATAAGGCTTTCCCGTGATTGAGGGGGTTGAGTTTGCCTTGCAGTGAGATCGTTAGTACGCTGTGAGAGAACCAGTTCGTTTCCCTGAATCTCAAAGTACCTCTGATGCCGCTGTCTGAAGTCGTCGTAGTGATTCCCGCCTTTAACGAGCAAGAGGCGTTGCCCTTGGTGCTGCGCGATCTGCCAGACGTCGGAGCAGTGATCGTTGTCGACAACGCTTCAACCGACCAAACAGCAGAGGTAGCTCAAGCTGGGGGGGCGACAGTCGTGGTGGAGCCTCGGCGTGGTTACGGCTCGGCATGCTTAGCTGGTTTGGCAAAGATCGAAGAGCAAGTGACCCGTGGTGAGCTCGACCCCAGCGTGATTGTGTTTCTCGACGCAGATTACAGCGATTACCCAGACCAATTACCGGAGTTGACCGCGCCAATTTTTGCCGACCAAGCCGATTTCGTTTTGGGTTCGCGAATTTTAGGGGATCGCGAGCAGGGGGCCATGCCTCCGCAAAGTCTCTACGGAAATCATTTGGCCTGTTGGCTGATGCGCAGGTTATTCGGTGCGAATTACACCGACCTGGGGCCATTCCGCGCGATCGCCTATCCGCAACTGTGTCGCCTAGGGATGGTCGATACGAATTTTGGTTGGACGATTGAAATGCAAATCAAAGCGACCCAGGCCGGTTTACGCACCCTGGAGTTGCCGGTCAGATATCGCAAGCGTGTTGGGAAGAGCAAAATCAGCGGTACCCTTCGCGGGACGATCTTGGCGGGTACCAAGATTCTGACCACGATTGCAAGATATGGTTTCTGGCGGACATCTTACCGTTCCTGCCCATCATCTAGCCAAGCCGATGAGGCGAAGTGATGGCGGACGAATCGGAGGTTTCCACCGAGACTTGTAATTCGGCTCGCAGTCTTTTCGTGCTTGGTCTGATTAGTGCCTGTGGATACGCTGCACTTTTGTGGCTGAGTCGACAATTCGCCAGTGGAATTTCGGATATTGAAAAACCGACGGTCTGGATGCTGTCGATTTTTGCTCTGGAGTTCTTCTGCTACGGGGCAGCCCTGTGGCTTGCGGTTCGTTTGAAACCCACGAAGAAGCTACTTTGTGGAATCGTGGGCGGTGCTTGCCTCTTTCGTGCGATTTTGTTGCCTTCGGTGCCGATGCACGAAATTGATATCTACCGCTACATCTGGGACGGCGCGGTCTTGGCAGAAGGGATAAGTCCCTATCGCTACTCGCCTGAGCAGGTGCGAGAAGTGATCCAAGAACCGCTGGAATCTCAAAGCGAGGACTTTCGGAAATTGGTGGCGCTGCAAGCTCGTAGCGAGTCGTTGACTGCGAGTCTCCAGAAGATCCACTACGGCAATTTGTCTTCGCCCTACCCGCCGGTCAGCCAAGCAGTTTTTGCCGGGGCAGCGCTAGTAACCCCTGCTGGGGTAACGCCGCATGTTCGTATGGTAGCGATGAAGTTGCTGTTGGTGCTATTCGATTTAGCAACGCTTTTGGTGGTTATTGGCCTGCTGCGCGAAGCGAACCTCCATGTTGGCTTAAGCATCGCTTACGGCTGGTGCCCCTTGATGATGAAAGAAATTGCCAACGGGGGGCATCTCGATTCCATCGCCATTTTTTTCACGACGCTCGCCATTTGGTTTTTGGTCCGTTGTGGTTGTCATCTGAAAGGCAAATCCATTGGTATGGCCACTTTGTCGGGCGGAGTATTGGCCTTAGCCATCGGGGCAAAAATCTATCCGGTCGTTCTCATTCCACTGTTTGTTGCTGTCTGGTGGCGACGTTGTGGTATGGCTACCGCGATGACTGGGATTTCTGCGACCACTCTCCTCACGGCAATCTTGCTCGCGCCGATGTTTGCCCCCACAGTTCTCGACCACACATCGATCGCAGAAGCAGAACCACTGATAAACCAACAAGATAATTTCGAGACAAACGAAGAGCCCTCGGCAGGCCTGCTTGTGTTTTTTAAGAAATGGGAAATGAATGATCTCCTCTTCATGGTCCTACTCGAAAACTTGCGCCCACAGGCAGACGTGGCACCAGAGGCCAAACCCTGGTTTGTGGTGGTGCCCGATGCATGGTCGAACGTTGTGGTGTCAAATTTTGTTTCGTTGGCAAGCAAAATGAAGTCGCTCTTCGTGACAGAGCTGCCCTCTCAAAGAGCCAGCCCAAAAAATGCTGCCCAAGATTTGAAGGGCGCTTCGTTTCTCTTGGCGCGAGTTATCACCGTTGGATTTTTGGGTTTGGTGGCTTGCTGGTTAGCTTGGCGGGCTGCCGCTGGGCATGATCCTCAGGCTTGGTGTCGGGCAGCTATGTTGACCCTCGCCTGGTTCTGGTTGATCTCCCCTACTCAGAATCCGTGGTATTGGTGCTGGGTGCTCCCGCTGCTGCCGTTTGCCAGATATCGCACCTGGTATCTTATGGCTGGCTGCTCGTTGCTTTACTATTTGCGTTTTTGGCTCATTGCTCATTATCCCGACCCGCCGCTCTTGGGCACGCGCTACGATGGCGAGTATTTTTTCTATTTTGTGGTCGCGTGGATCGAATTTGCCCCCTGCTTGCTGTTTTTGAGCCTGGAATGGCTGTGGGCGAGATTCTCCAGATAGGCGATTTTGGCGGCAATGTAACCCATCTCACAGACGGTTAATAGGCCTGGTGCGTAGGATAGCTGACGCGACGTGGCGTTCTGCCTTACGTTTATGTTGTGGCTGGCGGCGAACCCCAAACCCCAACCTGGTCCCTGGTTTGCGCGACCAAGTGACCTCAGTCGCCAGCCACACATTTTTTCTTTCAGCCGGTTTAGGCTACCGCCGAGATTCGTGTAAAAATGTACGCTAAGCTGCGCCGGACGATGAATTCGACGCGGGCCAGTGTCGCTTGCGACAAGAGGCTCGACCGAGACGAGTACCGGTGTTTTCCTCTTGTGCTACGCACACCGACAATCGTTCGAAACAAGCTTGCCCGGTGGCAACCTCAACCCCGAACGACTGTCGCTGCCACTCGCGATACTGTCGGTGTAAGATCGCTAATTACAGCCAGTTTTTGCTCCTTTAACTGTGGTCTTGAACCAATGCTGACACTCTAGCTAGACTTGATGTCCGAGTAACTCAGAAATATCAATTTATCGTCGGATATAGAAGAGATAAAAATGGCAGCTAGAGAGGGTGATTTCACCGCAGCTACAAAACGCAAATTAGCAGAACGAGCTGCATATCTATGTAGTAATCCTACGTGCAGAAACCTGACGATCGCACCACATTCTAGCCCCAAAAAATCTTTGAACACAGGTGAAGCTGGTCACATCAATTCAGCTAAACCAGGTGGACCACGATATGACGAGGAGCAATCAGACGAGGAAAGAAAAAGCATAAGTAATGCAATTTGGCTTTGTACCAATTGTCATACTAAAGTTGACGGTGATGATTCTGCCTTCACTGAAGGTGAGATGCGAGATTGGAAGCAGCGGCATGAAGAGTGGATCAGCCAACGTGGTATCGTTCCAGGTTTGCCAGAACTCGAGCTTGTAACTTTACAAGGTTACCCTGTTTCAGAAGTACCTGGGAAAGTAAGCGTTAGTGATTTTGGCGATATGAAAGAGCAATCGCTGCTGCTAAGGAATCGCTCAGATACTCTCATTACGAGTATCGTGGCTAGAATACAATTGCCCGAACCAGTCATTGGAAGAAAAGAGCGGGCTCCTGCTGGGCGCACGGTCGCTTTAATGCCAATCAGGACGGAAATGCGGTTCTTTGGCAGCCCTGGTGCCAGTGTAACCAGGGGGCGCCCTCCATTGCCAACCCATCTGCATTCGCTGCAAGTAGATTCGCTGGCACCGGGCGAAGAGATAGAACTACGGCTACTAACATCAATGCGGGTCTGGAAGGACCACGGCATTTCATTTACTGATGGCGTATGGGCGGGGATGAATGATCCGCCAAACACTATGTATTTCGTTGACGGTACATTTCAATTTCAGCTGCATGGTGCGATTTTAGCCAAAGGCTTCTTTGCGCCTATCAATTACGATACCGATGGGCGTGCAATGAAATTCGAAGAGATAAGAGAAGATTACGGAGAGTGGAGAATTTTTCAAGGCAGCACATTTTCTTAGATCTAGCCTGGCTAGCAGGCATTTCTATTGTTAGTCAACTGGCTAAACACGTGCGTAGCTCAAGTCCGTTGGATGTTGAACTCTTCCATACGGTGGGCCTAGCGGCAAGCCCTAACTATACATCTGCCCGTGGCCAACTGCCGGGAAGGCATTGCGAAGGTGGCAGATTTGGGGTCGTTTTTGTTCCTCTGGCCAGACCACATCGATAATATCGAAACGACTGGCGTACTCGAGCAAGCCGTGCGATTTTAGGAACGCTAACGCCGCTCGAGTGAGGCGTTGTTGACGGTGTGCGTCAACAGCTTCAGCAGGACGGCCATGTTGTTCGCTGCGTCGGGTTTTTACTTCGACAAAGACAAGCGTCTTGCCTTCGACCGCGATGATGTCGATTTCGCCGAAACGATGACGATGGCGAGTGAAGAGAATTTTGTGGCCCTGTCGTCTTAGAAAGCGGGCAGCCTGCTGCTCGCCACGTTCGCCGAACGTGGCAGGTTGAAGTCGCCGACGGATCCACAGCGGGATGGACATGGCGCAGCTCGAAGTGCGCGGCATCCGTGCCTGGGATGACTGGTATTCGTGGCGACTAGGCCTTGGTTTTGTTGCGGTCGACGCGGCGCTCTTTGAGGCGGACGGCCTTGCCTGTGCGCTCGCGGAGATAGAAGAGTTTGGCTCGGCGAACGACACCGCTGCGTTTGACTTCTACCTTGGCGATGCGAGGCGAATGGAGAGGGAACTTACGCTCAACCCCTTGCCCGGCGACGATTCGTCGGACCGTAAACATTTCGCGAGTGCCCGATCCATTGCGAGCGATGACCACACCCGAGAAGACCTGGATGCGTTCTTTTTCGCCTTCGTGGATTTTGGTGTGAACATCGACCGTGTCGCCGATATCAAATTTGGGGCAATCTTCCCGGAGGTTCGATTTTTCGACGTGATTAAGAATTTCTTGGCTCATCGTTCTTTCCCTTATTTTTTTCGGGCAACAGGTCGGCTCTCCGCTGACTTGTCCGCTGGATACTATTTTCTTGCCTCCAGCGGGCGATCTGTTGATGATCGCCGCTGAGCAGGACTTCGGGTACTTCGAGCCCACGGTATTCGCGTGGACGCGTGTATTGTGCGTGTTCTAAAAGCCGATCTCCGTGCGAAAACGAATCGAATCGGCTGCTATCTTCGTCTCCCAAAACTCCTGGTACCAGCCGAATGACGGCGTCGATGACGGTCATTGCTGCCACTTCGCCCCCATTGAGCACAAAATCGCCAATGGAGACTTCGTCTGGTTTTAGGATATCGCTAACCCGCTGGTCGAACCCCTCGTATCGTCCACACAAGAGTAATAGCCGCTTGTGCTGGGCGAGTTGTTCAACCAGTGGTTGGTCAAGTTTTCTTCCTTGGGGCGTGAGCATCACAAGATGCCCAGGCTCGCTGTCCGTGGCTTGAACTGCCTCGACGGCTTCGACCGTTGGCTCGGCACTGATGACCATGCCAGGGCCGCCACCAAATGGGCGATCGTCGACGCTGTGGTGTTTATCGCGACTCCAATCGCGAATGTTATGTAAGTTCAGTTCAACCAGAGAGCGGTCGATGGCGAGCTTTAATAAGCTCTGGGTCATGTAGCCAGAAAAGATTTCTGGGAACAGGGTTAGCACATCGAAACGCATTCGTGGCTGGTCGGGTTATTACTCCGACTTCGAAGCCTCCTCCTCTTTCGAGGGAGTTTCGTCGGCCGGAGCTTCGGCAGTGGCTGTTTCTTCTGCAGGTGCAGCTGCTTCTTTGGCAGGAGCCGATTCTGCCGCTGGAGATGCAGTCTCTTCGGCGGGGGCCGCTACTGCTTCCTCTGATTTCGGTTCTTCGGGCTTCTTCGGCAACGAAGCAGGGGCACCCGGATCGGGGATGACTCTTGGGTCGGCCATTTTTTCGAGAGCTGACTTTTGTTGTTCGAGGTGGGTGCCGCTGCTGCCGTACTTTTTGATCAACACGGCAACTTTTTCAGAGGGTAGGGCACCAACGCTGAGCCAGTAGTCGATGCGCTCGTTGTTCAGCACAGCCCGGGCGTCGGTATTAGGGACGCTGGTGTCGTAGGTACCTAATTCTTCAATCGGTCGCCCATCACGGGGGGCGTGATGATCAAACGCACAGACGCGATAGAAAGGTCGATGCGCCCGACCCATTTTTTTCATGCGAATTCTAACTGCCACGTAGCTCTCCTCGCTGGTATGTTACTACGCCGCTTCTAGCGGCATACGAATCTCACATGTTCGCAGATTTAGGGGGGGGCTGACAAGGGGCATCAGGCTTCGATTTGCGTCTTTTTCGCACGGAACGAGAAGGCTGGGCAAGGGAGGCTGCCGATGCTATCCGCCACGTTTCTCCCGTTTTCTCCGTCGCAACTCTTTTTCCCGTTGTTTTTTTAGTTTGGCCTTTTCCTTGGGGTTAAGGCGTTTGCCGCTCCCCAATTTTTTCTTGGTGAGTTGGCCATTCGGGTTCGAGAGCGAGGACTGCATTTCACGGACCATTTTCATCCGCTCCCGCATCCCTTTTCCTGCCATTGAGGTCATCATTTGGGACATGACGTCGAACTGTTTGACCAGATCGTTGACCTCGTGGGGCTCGACTCCCGAGCCCGCTGCAATACGCCGGCGTCGGTTCTGATCAATGACCTTGGTGGGATCTTGGCGCTCGCTGGGCGTCATCGCGTCAATGATGCCGAACAGCCGTTTCATGTCTTGTTCGGGGTCGGCATCGCCCATGGCATCCGCCATGTTGCCCATACCGGGGATCATGCCCATCACTTTTTGCATGGGGCCGAGACGTTTGATCTGGGTAAGCTGTTTTTTGAAATCTTCGAGCGTAAATTCGCCTTTGCGGAGCCGATCTTCCTGGGCCTTCATCTCGTCTTCGTCGAATTCCTGCTGAGCTTTCTCGACGAGACTGAGGATATCGCCTTGGCCAAGAATACGGCCCGCCATGCGGTCGGGGTGGAATTCTTCGAGGGCATCGAGATGCTCGCCAGTACCCACGAATTTGACGGGGACGCCTGTCACCTGTTTGACCGATAGGGCAGCACCCCCACGAGCGTCGCCATCGAGCTTGGTAATAATGACACCATCAAGCTCTAAGGCATCGTTAAAGACTTTGGCACTGTTGACCGCGTCTTGGCCTGTCATGCCATCAACAACCAGATAGATCTGGTTGGGATTACATTGGCGGTCAACACGTTCGAGCTGCTTCATCAGCTCGTCGTCGACGTGCAGCCGACCGGCGGTGTCGAGAATAACGACATCCGCACCCAGCTTCTTGGCTTGTTGGACTGCCGCTTTGCAGACTTTCACCGGGTCTTGCTCGCCCCGGTCTGAAAAGACGGGGATATCGAGTTGCTCGCCGAGAACGTGTAACTGGTCGATTGCCGCAGGGCGCTGTAGGTCGGCTGCAACTAAAAGCGGAGATCGGCCGCTAGCCTTGAGGGTTCGACCCAATTTGCCACAGGTGGTCGTTTTGCCTGAACCCTGCAGTCCGCAAAGCATCAGCACCGAGACTTCAGATTTGCCTAGTAGATGAAGTGAGTGGTCGACTGGCCCCATCAAGTTGATCAACTCTTGATGGACGATGCCGACAATTTGCTCGCTAGGGTCAAGCGCTTTGAGGACGCGTTCGCCGAGGGATTGTTCGGTGACGCGAGCCATGAACTCTTGGACGACCGTAAAACTGACATCGGCTTCGAGCAGCGACTTTTCGACGAGCTTGAGCCCCTCGCGCATGTTCGCTTCGGTCATCTTGCCGCGACCACGAAGCGACTTCAGCGCGCCAGAGAGTCCGTCTTGCAGAGCTTCAAACATAGGGAAATACCGGTGGTTGCATCGATCAGGCAATAGGCCTGCGAGATTGAATAGGAACCCGCGATTCTATCGGAAATATGGGGGGATGAGCAATGCTTACCTAAGAGACTACGCAGTGCCTCGCTGGGCGAATGTTTGGGCCTGGGCTGGGATGTTGGTACCAACGAGCTTAGACCAAGCGGATAGAAGTTGCTCGTAGATGGGCCCAGGTTTTCCGTTCGAGACATTCCTCTCGTCGAGTTTCACGACCGGCAGAAGACAGATCGAGGTGCTGGTCAGGAAAATCTCGTCCGCTTGGGCCAGTTGTGTTGGAGTTAAGTCGTCTTCAATATGTGGAAGGTCGAGGGAATCGGCGATCTCGAAGAGCACTTGCTGGCTGACGCCCGGGAGGACCTTGTCGCGCCGGGGGGTCACCAATCCGCGGTCTTGGTAGTAGGCCACTACGTTGGCGGTGGAGGATTCGCCGATGTGGCCATCTTGGTCGAGAAGGATCGCTTGCGAGTCAGGCACCGTTTTTCTTGCTTGTTGTTCGGCGAGAAAATAGTGCATGCGGCTGCGACATTTGAGTTCGGCAGGCCAACAGTTCGCAGAGATTTGTCGAACGTCGACGATCGAGCAGCAGACACCTGCCTGATACTGGTGCGCCCAGTTTTGGAACGGTAATGGCTGACCGTGTACACAAACGGTTGGCTGACGGGCATCGAGGGTTTTGCCCGGTGTGATGAAAACCACCACGTTCCAATCGTCGCCCTCGAGGAACAGTGATGCGTTGCGCTCAAGGAAGGCATTGCAGGCTTCCGAGACTTGTGAGCAAATCGTATCGGCGTCCCAACCGACGATTGTTAACGAACGGTGAAGACGACGGAAATGTTCGTCGGGACGGAATAGCTTGCCTTGGAACGTCCGTAGACGCTCGACCACCGTCGCTCCCCAAATAAAACCCAGGTCGTCGATCGGAAGGCTCAGATCCTGGCTAGGAATCCACTTGCCGTTGAGGTAGGCAGATGCAGTCGTCATAGGCTTAATATGGCATGCAAGATGCGGAGCGCGTAGGGCAGGATTTTCATGGAGAAGGAAATTACTCCATAGGGTTACTAGGTTTGACCTAAGGGACTGGTGACGGATGATTCCCGATTTGACGCTTGTAGAGCCACTATAACTCGCACGAGAGATGCACTCCTTACGGTTCTGCGCAACGCAACAATTATTCAACATCGCTCTGGCGAAAAATGATGCAAAAAATTGGCATGTTTCGTTTGCACATCATTCAGAGTGATGTAGAGTTGCTAGCCCCCCGTCTACAAACACGAAGGTGAGCCGGACGATTGCTTCCGAATGGTCGGGCTTTCGTCACCAGTTTGCAAGAGCGTTTAAGACAAGCGTCCCTCCCCTATTACCCAGCCAAGGGTGCCTCCCGCCGGAGTTACTATCATGAGGAAAATGTCAATTCTACTGACTCTGGTTACTGTCGTGATGGCCAGTTCAACAGGTTGCACCAAGTGTCGTAATTTTTTCCGGCGAGGGTCACCCTGTGCCGGAACCGTGAGAGCGACTCCTGCGATGATCGGTGCGCCCATGGCGATTGGCGCACCAATAGCAACCGCCACGCCGGCGCCCCTGTTGCAACGCGTACTACCACAAATGAATTGTTGCCCTCAGGTTGCCCCCGCCTGCCCTTCGTGTAATCCATGCCAAGTGCCGTGCGAACAGGGATACATCGAGGGAGCCTGCCCAGAATGTGGAGCCACTACAACGTACGACCAGGGCTACCTGGTTCCTGGTTCAGAAGTTCCCATCGAAGGCGGCTCGGATACAAGATCGCAGGTGGATCCGCGTCCTGTCGGCGTGAACTAGTGGCGGTTTGAAAACTCCAGAAAAGTATCCCACGGCCGGAGATTTTCGTGCCGAAAGTGGGTTTTGAAACCGGCTGTAAAAAAGCGTTACGACGTGTTGACTTGCTTGGCAGGGGAATATCGACCTTCCTCACTTCCCAACCACTGGGCCTGCCCAAGTCAGCACGACGTCACCAGAAAATAAACGCGAAAGTCGCTCGACTGTGCCATCCTGAACACGGTCGGGCGGCTTTTTTGCGCGTTGAAAGTTTGCTGTTTCGTAATCTAGGTGACACATTCATCAGGTTTCGCAGCGTAGAATGAAAACTGAGATTAAGCTTTGACAAAGCACCAGTGCCTTAACACGGCTGGATTGCCATGTTGGGTGCCACTGTCTGGCTTGTCCAGCAGTGCGAAGCGGGTACCAGGGTTCCACTGCTGGGCAAGCCAGACAGTGGCCCCCCTCAATTCAGCTGTGTCGGTCCACTGGGAACTCGCAATATGAATTTTTTTACCTACCATCGATCAACTAGATTTCCCCGTTTCATTCTAACCGTTGCAACTCTCTGCGCTTTTGCTCCCGACGTTGGGGCACAGATCAAAAAGCAAGGGGCGGATTCTCCGATTCGTTATGGGGCGACGCAGATTACGCATTACCGAGTTGGCGTCACGGCAAAGACACGGGGTAGCTCAGCGCATAATATTCTAGCCATCGTGGCCGTGCCGTTTCCTTGCGCCGAGCAGCAAGTCGAGTTGATTGAAGAAGATGTCACATCGCACGTCAGCGAGATCGAATACCGGATGCTCGATCAGGGCGTTCGGCAAATGTTGGTTTCGATTCCCCGTTTAGAACAAGGCGAGAAGGCTCACGCTCTGATGACGTTTGAAGTGCGTACCCGAGTGATCTTGCCGCCTGAGGAAACGTCGAACCTAAAGATTCCTGCAAAGCCTGGGCGCAACCTGAAGGTCTATTTGGGACGTAGCCCCTACATCGAGACGAATCACTCGAAGCTGCGGAAAGTTTCGAAGACGCTTTTTGCCGAGTGGGACGAGTCGGCGACCGATTGGCAACGTGTCGAGGCGATTTATGATTTCACCCAAGATACGGTGGAGTATTTAGAGGGGCCCGATAAGTCGGCCCTCGAAACGCTGCGAGATGGCGAGGGCGATTGCCAAAACATCAGTGCCTTGTTTGTCGGCCTATGTCGAACCAATAAGATCCCTGCCCGAATTGTTTGGGTACACGAGCATAGCTACGCCGAGTTTTGCCTCGAAGACGAGGCCGGCACCGAATTTTGGTTCCCTGTGGAGTCGTCCGGCACACGTGCATTTGGCGAGATGCCTCTCGCACGAACGATCTTACAAAAGGGCGATAATTTCCGCATGCCCGAGCAGTCACGCAAACGGCGTCGCTATGCGTCTGACTTCGCAACCGCCCAAGCTCTGCCAGGCGGAGCAAAACCAAGCATCAAGTTCGTCCGCATTCAATTGTAAAACGAGCTCGCCTCACAACTAGCGCCTCGCGCCTAATTACTAGCGCCTCCTACAGACATCGTAGCGAGGGTTTGGTCGAGGATGTCGGTGATGCCGTCGAGGTGGTTGCCTCGCCAAATTGAGCTTCCGTCGGGGCCGAAAACGTAGATGGTCGGAAATACCTCGATACCAAGCATGTCTAGCGTCGGGAAGGCACCGTAGCCGACAGGCCAATCGAAACCCTCGACCGAGGAAATATAACCTTCGACCACCTCGCGCTCTGCTTCGGTTTCTGAGGTCAGGCCGATGAACTCGACGCCCATCGGTTGGTATTGGGCGTAGAGCTTCGCCAATCGCGGCATGGCGATGCGACAAGGGACGCACCAAGTTGCCCAGCAATCGACGACGACGATTTTGCCCGCTAGATGTTCCTTTGAAATCGGGCCGTCCGAATTGAGCCAACCTTGCGCCATCAGCGGCGGCAGCGCGATGCGTTCATTCGGCGCGAGTGGGCCTCCGCCGCCACCTTTGGGCCAAAGCAAAATCGCGGCAACAACGGCCAGCCCCGCCAGCGCGTAGGTCTCGCCTCGGCTCACTCCCTGCCGTGGTTTGGTGTTTGGCATGCTTTACTATCCGTGAGCCAAATTTACAGTGCTGCGATCAACCAAAGACAGGAAAAAAAGAATTACCACAGAGGACGCGGGGATCGCAGAGATTTCTTAAGTATTTTCTCTGCGTCCTCTGTGGTTCAAATACTTAATTATTATGACTTTGTAGTGTTTCGGCGTTTGCGACCCATCGAACGGGTGCCTAGCAGCAAGCTGCCGAAGACTAGGAGCAGGGCTGTCGAGGGCTCTGGCACCGCGCCGGCGGCTGCGACGGCTGGTGTCGGCGCTCCGCCAAAATCTCCTTGGATGATTAGGAAATCGGTACCATCCACATCGCCATCGCCGTCGGCGTCGCCGGGAATCGGTGGGGTACCGGTTGAGCCGAAGTTCGATTCCCAGACGTTCAGGTCCAACTGGTTGACGATGCCGTCACCGTTGAAGTCGGCACCGACAGGTACAGCTAACGCTCCGGTTGCCGTTGCGACCAACGTATCACCAACTTGGGTAATATCCCAAATGCGGCCATCTGCAACGGCCGGGGTGGGCGAAGTGAAGCCCATGATTCCTCCGACGGCTTGAAAAATTTGATAGGCATCGCCCGTCTGTGACGCGATGCCGGCTGAGTAGCTAAGATCAAAAAGTGCTCCACCCAACTCCGCCATGCCAGTGACGTCAAGCGTACCCGACGCGGGGCCAAGCGCTAGGCTCAAGATGCCGGAGGTAAAAGTCAAGTCGCCGATAACGAGTAAGCTGCTGTCTGAAAGTACCGTGAGTTCGCCGCCGGTTTGGGTGATCGTGCCATGAATGGTCGAGTCGCCGCCCACCACCAGCGTGGCGGTATTCGTCAGCCCAGCACTAAATCGCATGATGGCGTCACGGGCGATGATTTCTAGGTCGTTGGTCACAAGGTCTTCAAATTCCATCTCGCCGCCGATCGATTCGATGGTCCCCATGTTGACCACAGGCCCCGTGACCAGCAGCGTCTCGCGAATGTTGTTGACGTCGGCCTTGTTGCGAAGCTCGCCTGTGCCCTTAATTGTGAGAGCACTTTCAATCCGTCCGCTCCCTCGGATAACGCCATTATTATCGATGGCGGTGGCCGAGGTGCTGGTCGTCTGGATCGTTCCACCGCTTAGGTTGACAAAGCTGGTAGTATTGACCTCGACATTATCAGCCGCGACTACCGCTTGATTGTTGATGTCTACGATCCCCGAGCCAGCCATGCCAATGGTGATTTTTCCAGCACCAGCACCACCGGCAAACTCAACATTGTTCCAACGAGTGCCAAGGCCAGTGAGCGAGACACGCCCCAAGGAACCGGCAGTTTCGCCAAGCGTAGAGTCGAGAGTCACGAGATTGGCTTTTCCAGAAAGCTCGATAGTGCCGTTCCCTTCGTCTGCGACCGTCAGTGTGTCGGTTTCCATCAACGTGCCAAATCCGTCCAGTCCTACAATTCCGTTTGAGATAAACTGGTTGGTGCCCAGTAGGTCTGCTTGACTACCGATGATGGTTTCCCCATTTTCATAGCGCAGGATTGTTGGATCGGCGTTGAACATTCCGACATGAATGCGGGCACCGTTGGCTAGTTGGAGTTCGCCTTGTCCCATGTCACCGATGGTGAGACCGACGGTGGCATCGTCATTGGCAATTAGAGTTGTGCCAAAGTCGTTCATGCTAATGCGGCCGATGCCGTTGGCTTCTTTGCCGATGAAAATATGGTCGGCGATCAGCGGAAGCGTGCCGGTAGGGTTGTTGATCGAAATATCTCCTACGGTCGTACCAATTGGGGGGAAACCGGGAAGGGTTGTGCCTGAGAACACACCAGTCCCGCCAACGATTAGGTCGGCAGGAGTTCCGCCAGGAGTCCCGTCGTCGGTGACTACTCCACCGCCGCTTGGAATATTGGGAACGGCAAGGTCTACCAGTTGTCCGCCAATGTTGACGTCGGTAAACGTTTGCTGCGGAGTAACGTCTCCCGAGGCAAAGACAGCCGCCCAGACCCGCCCAGACGCTCCCCAACTCAGCATGCCAGTAGCTAGGGTAAGAACGAAAAGCGATCGAGTGACCTCGAATCGAAAACGGCGGTTCCCCACCACACTAAATAGACTCAGCATTGAATTGCCTCTTGGATATTCCGGTATTTAGTACGACTCGCAAAGCGGTCGCAGCCCCTCTTTTTTCAGCCGGTTTCAAAACTCCTGTTTGGCACACAGTTCCACTGGCCGTGGGATGCTTTTTTGGTGTCTTGAAACCCTCTCTCGAACTAATCTGGCACACTCTATCATTCTCAGGAAAGTCGGTTTCTGTCAACGATTTTCGCCCCGTAAGGTGAAATCAGGTGGAAATAGTTCCTAGTACGTCAGTTTTAACCACTACGATACAACGGACACGACGAAAAAGGCTCGTGACCAAGGGATCACCGTAGAGGACGCGGAGGATCACAGAGAGAGTTTTTTTGAAAATCTTCCTCTGCGCGGCTCTGCGTCCTCTGCGGTAAAAATAATCATCGCCCCCGTTTTTTTGTCGGGATCCTACTTCAGTCGTTGTGCTCGTCGTGGTTAATAAGATTTACTCGATTCGTCGTTTCAAACGGACGGCCCGTTCGACATTGTGGTTTTTACCCGGCTCGAACCCGACAGGTATTGTGCGGTCGAAAATAGCAAACTGGCGTATTCGCTCGAGGGCCCCCGTCTCGCTGCCTGCTTCTTGACCGAGCATATAGCCGTCGGGGTAGACTGTATTAAATAGGGGGTCGACCCGAGCATCGGCGAGCGTACCTGCGTTCGTGTTATACCGTGCAAGTATTGCTTGATCGGCGGGATCGGAGTCATCGAACTCTTCGACTTCAAAAAACCCAATCGTCACCCAGACGGCATACACATTCGAACGCGTGGTGGTGAGGTTGGCCAGTCGCATGGTCGGCTGGTCGCGGAAGAAGGCGTTGCGGTCAGAATTGCGGAACAAACTTTCATCAACAGTGGCAGTCGCCGGATCGTCAACGGTGGTTTCAGCGGCAAACAAGGGTGGCTTGGGTGTTGCACCAGAGAATTCATCTTGCCGCAACATCGTGCACTGAACACCATCTCGCTTCATTTCAGAAACATCGAGCGGTACCAAATCTCCCGCATCGGGCGATCGAAATGGATTGGCAAAGAAAGTTGGAATGTCGGCGTCTAGCACGAGTGGGCTACTGCCAGTGTAGCCACGCCGACTGTCGACCAAAGTGTCCCAGACGGGGCCAGGGTGTACATTGATTGGTGGTGTATCTGGCTTGGTGTCGCCATGCATCATGCCGAAGTACACTCTCTGGTCAGCTATCGTATTGAGATTGACTCGCCCCGGATCGCTGTAAGCAGAGATGCGATTAAACGGTGGCTGGCGATTCATTCGAGCGTCTTTGGTTTTGCTCACCAGTTGGCCAAAGTGGGTGGGGTTGAGCCACGTTTCGGTGCCAACAAACCGGCTAGGGACGTGGATGTATTCAAGTACGCGTGACAAATTGGGTACAGCGCCAGGTAACGCTGTAGCTGTGATCGCCGGTTCTGCGAGATACATATTTGGCAGGTGGCCAAAGGCACCTTGCTTGCTGAGAGGCAGGTATTCGGGAGTGCGGCCCGAGGCAGCTTTTTCAACATCTCGGTAGGGATCCGAAGTGTTTAGCGTTCCTGAAAACTCTTGCAGTAATCGAGAGGATCGGCTGGTCGGCACCATCAGCAGTTCGTTTCCGCTTACAAACGGTCGATTGTTCCACGTGAGCCAAGAAAACGGTTTTTCAGGGGTTAGCCCGTCGAGTGTGGCCATGGTTGCGGCATCGCGCATCAGTCGAGTGTTTTGGTCTGCGGCAGACATGAAAGGAGTATTGATCGCACCGAGTGTGAAGTCGGGAATGACGTTCACGGTGTGTCCCGTAGGCACAAAACGACCGACGAAGCCTCCCTTGGGCGCGAGTTGCATCCCATAGGGAGCTAGATCGACGTCTGAATCTGAAGCAACTTGTCCAGATGGGGGCTCGTAGCTAAAGACATTCGTTTCTGCTCCAACCACATTGGGGCGATTTGCAGCATAACCACGTTGTAAGCTGGAAAAGTACTGAGTGGCGTATTCATTGCTGTAGATGGTTGGTTGCGTGTTGCCCTGTTTACGAATTTTCTCGCCAGGATTGACGGGGTCGCCCTGCGTGCCGTTGAAAACGGTTGCATTGGCCGACATGGTGTCAACGGTGCGATAAGGGTTGGTGTCTTTGTTGAACGGCAGTAGCGGATTGGCCAACCGTTGTAAGTAGACCATCGAGTAGCATTCAACGATCCGCTGATCGGTGTCGCCAGAAGGAAGCACAAGTCGCGTTTCGCCATCGGTACGCGCGTCGTCGAACGGGATGTCGTAGGCAGCGGCTGTGGCCTTGTTTCCATAACGACCTTCGCCGGCGGGGTCATCATAGTAGGTGGCGTCGATAGGATTCGGGGCTCCTGGATCGCCTGGGTAGCCTTTGGCCGGTTCGGTGAGGGTGAACCGCCTCGGACGTGAAGCGAGGACGCCAGTTACCTCGTCCCGCACTACGGCGTGCGTGATCACCGCCACATCACACGTGGCACGTTTGATGTCGTCGGGGTCTTCGAAGGCGAGTTCGCTACCGGGCAGATCGTCGGTGTTATTCGGCTCGATGTATTTGACAGGAGGTTCCGGTACGGTAGGACTGGTCGGATTGGCGGCGGCGTGGATATTCAGCTCGATCCGACGGCGAATTTTCCCGCCCTTGGTGGGATCTAGGTCACCTATTTCCGCAGCAAAAATGCCCGTGGTGCCTGCGGTAACTTTGTTGCCGTTGCCGTCTTGCTCTTCACCCGAGCCGACTACTAGGTAACGGCCGGGGCGCACAGTCGGTACGGGCAGGGTAGAGTAGTATTCAATAACCTGATCGCCAGTTTCTTCATCCTGGTTGATTTGGTCCAACGCAGAGAACGTGAAGGAGGGGGGAGTGCCAGTCATCGGCGCTAAGTAGATGCAGCGATCCATTTTGGTATCTGGCCGATCATCGTCATCGGGCGCATCGGGGTCCCAGTCAGCGCATTCCAAGGGAGTCGTACCTGCTCGGCGCGGGTAAACGGCGATACGCCAGACGGGCGAAGTGCCTGTTTGCTGATCGAGGGCAGCAATATGAACGCCCATGTCTTCATTGTTTTTGTCGGCGCTATCGAACTCTCCATCGTTGTCGTAGTCTTCGGCGGTGTAGTCGTTGTTTGTTTTGCCTGTGCCTCCGATGGCATGTGTGTCGGCATTGGCAGCCGGATTAGCTGGCCAGGGATTGTAAATCTCGATAAACGCCGCCCCGCGCGGGCGATAGAGCTGGTCGTAGTCCTGATCAGGATTGGTTGGACTTGTGACGTAGGCCGCCGGTTCGGCTACTCCATTGACGAAGTTGGACGATTCCACGGGGGAACTTTCGTCGGTGGTTCGCCGATCATGCCAAGCCAGCGTCTCTGTAATCAATAACTCCGGCCTTTCGGCGCCCCAGACCACTCCGCCAACATCAGCGTTTATACCAATGCCACCGATCGCGGAGTCGGCACCGTATAGTTTGGATCCATTGAGAGTGTCATTGGTGGTTGTCATATCACCATCAGCCGCCCACCCATCGAACGGATCGGCATCATACTCAAACGCCGTCATGCAGTTGTCGGGGTCGCGGAAGTCGATGATGTTGATCGCCCATTGGGCGAGGCGGCGGGCGCGTTTTTGCTTGTCGTCGGTTGTGGCGGTAGATGGCAGCGGGTCCACCAGCGTCATGGCTAGCACGTACAGATGCCGTGCCAAGAGTTGGCGGCGGTAGTTGTGCAAAGCGACAAGCTCTTCAAGCGTGTTGACCGAGCCTGAATTATCGGTATCGCCGCGATCTACATTCGCAATGTTAGCATCATTGCCATCACGTTTGATGTCGTCGCGAATGACGCCGAAAATTTTTCCCTCGAAGGCAGACATGTCGCCCGTTATTGGCGATACGCCGCTGCGATCTACAGTCCAGAAAGGTGCCTCGTCTTCGCCATCGTACATGCCGTTGTTGTCGGTATCGTCCCATTCGCCCGGCTCGTCGACCACGCCGTTGTTGTTGTCGTCACGGCCGTTGCCGATCGCCCGATTGATGTCTAGCCGCAACCCGTCGGCCAAGTCGGGCGCGAGGAGTTTTGACATTTCGCGGCGGATATTTGCAGTCGTAACACCGCCGGCTCGTAATCGATATTCCAGCAAGTCGGCAAACGTGACGTTGATAGGTGGCTTGCCCATCTCTGCTTCGAATTCGTCGCCAGTCCCTGAGTTGCCATCCGGCCCATCTTCAACCATCCACTGCGGCACGACCACGTTGGGCACGGGCATGTCGTAGCTGTCGGTGGTGAGCAGGGTGCGCCATTGGTTCATGGTGTCCTGTTCAGCGGTGTTGAGCGTGCCATCGGCGTCGGCGTCGAAGGTGGCGAGTTGCCAAATTCGTGGCGGCAGGGTGCCTGAGTCGATGTCGTAGGCACGAAGCAGACGTTCCATTTCGGCCAACAGATAGGGCCCGTCGGCGGCGTTTTCACTTTCGCCACGTGACGCGCCAAGCGACAAGTCGAGTTCGTACGGGGTATCGGTATTCAGCTTGATCGAATCGTTGATCGCTTCGTAAACCGGTTGGCCAAAATCATTGAGCCCAAGGGCGTAGCGACCGTTGAAGTCGGGCGGTGTGACATAGTCGCCCAATGGCGTCGTTCCGTCAGCCTTTTGCGGCACCCCTTGCATCTTCATTTGGGCGATCAAATCAAAAGTGCTAGCCTGGCCAGGTTGGTTTCCGCCGCCGTATTTTCCGGTCCAATCGCGGCCATCGATGGTTGCCCCGTTGAGAAGTGCGGAAAATCGATTACCCACGACCGGCTGCAAACTGATATCTGCCGGGCCGTAGCCTTGGCCTTGGGGGAGGGTATCGCTAGAGGTTCCGCCGGCAAGTGTTTCAGCGGTTACCGGAGTGCTAACGCCTGCGAGATCCAGCGTTCCGTGGGCGTTTAGATTCAGCCGCCCGTCGAGGTCGAGCACCAGCAGTGCGGCCATCGGTTTGACGAGTCGGCCATCGGGGCCTTTCATGACCGGCGCACCAAAATCAACCCAAACGCTGTCGCGAATGCCGTCTTTGTCATTGTCGACATCCCACGGGCCGAAGATCGCGCGGTCGAGCAATGCTTGCGAAGCATCTTTTGTTGCGGCTGATGTCGGATTGTTCTCCATTTCAGAGCGGAACTTAGAAACTAGACTGGAGAGATCGGGATTGCTACCGGTGAATTTTGGATGATCCCACCAGCTTGGCCTCAGCATGACTTTGCGAAGCAGGTCTTGGTTAGTATCCTCGTTGAGAGCTGTTTGATTGTCCCAATAATTCAATAGTGCCGGTCGATGGAACGAGGGCAGAATCATACTGCCCAGATCGGGAAGAGGAACACCGAGAGGTAAAGGCGCCCCAGGGAGAATAACGGTTTCTCTCGGATTCACCGGCAGCATGGCCAGTGCCATGTTTTGAAAATCGGGGGCGTCATAAGATTCGTCGCTGCCGCCTTGGCCGCTTAGTCCTCGCGAAGCGAACCGCTGCTGTCGATACGCTTCTAGCTCATCGACCGTCAGGCCATCGGGGTTTGTAGTAAGATAAGTGATTTCTTCGTCGGTCAGATAGAATTGCTCATCGATGTTGTCGCGATCTAAAAATACGGCGTTGGGCATGAGTGCGATTTCGCGGGGAGTTCCTGCTACGTCTTCTGTTGCATTTAATCTAGCACCAGTCGTGGCACCCGGGTTATACCCGACCCCCGTCCCATTAAACGGGCGGCCGTTAACAACAAAACTGGAGCCGAGGTTGGCGCCGGTGCTGCCGTTGGCGAGCGATTCGATTTCGGGCGAACGATTGTTGACATCAGCCAAAGTGTCTTTCGTAGCCTCCAACGGCTTGCCATCCTCCGAGGTAAACGCCATGACGCGGAATATGCCAAGGGCAGCGGCTGTGTCGTAACGATAACCGACGATGCGAACGCTCTGGCCTTCGCCCGGTCCACTAGTCCAGGTGAGGACCAGGCCGTTGTAGTAGCCGTCGATTTGTCTTAACTCGATATCATTGCCGAACAGGTCTTGAGGGTCTTCAGAGTCAGCGGTTCCGCCGGTGTCGTAGACGGCGAATTCGATGATCTGAGCCCCAGTCGTGCCTTGCACTGTTGCAGTAGAAATGCTTTTTTTTCCACCGGCGAATGTCGCAGCAAGATCCTCGAACGTTGGATCACTATTGTCGAAAGTTGGTCGAAACACTTCGCCCGTGAACCCATCATTCCCATAGACATCGCGTAGCAGGCTGTGGTAGCGGAGCGAGCTGTACTCGTTGTTCGTATCGCGGAGCAGTTGGTTGAGCACATCGTCGAGCAGTTTCCCTTGTTTGGCGGGGGCTTGCGAGGCTTCGGCAGCGCGGGCGTAGCTTTTTTGGGCGCGACGATATTGGTTGGCGGTGACCAGATAGGCGGTGCCGATCATCAAAAACAGCGTGAGCAGGCTAAGGACGACCAGCAGGAGGATGCCGCGGCGGGGGGGGGAGTTGCGAGTTGCGAGTCGCGAGTCGCGAGTTTTTTTGTTTTGAATAGTCATGGTTCTGCTTTCTCTAGCCCCTTTGGGGATGTGAGATTGCAGATTTAAGATTTTAGATGTGAAAGGTGCAGCGCGAGCAAGCTCGCTTGCGCCCACTCCCTAATATCTTAAATCTTAAATCAAACATCTAACATCTAACATCTCTCACTCTTCCATTTTCATCTGCTCGGTCGTCACGCTAATCGCCCCCGGCAAAATGACGGCACGGAGGTTGGTGTATGAGTGGCTTGGCCAATTGGGGCCGTCGAGCATGGCATAGCGGCCTCGTTCTGTGCTGCCACTCAGCACGACGTCGTCTGTCTCGCTATCTAGCGACAACAGTCGATACCATTTCAACATGAAATCGCCGGTTGTTTGGTTGACGCCCGTCAGGGCAATCCAGTTGCCGGGACGAATTTCATCGACTGCGTCGTCAACATCCTGGTCTGCAGTACCGCTTGTGGAATAAATCGCGACCTCGCCATCGTTGAGAATTTCGGCCGTAATCAGCCGTTCGCTTTTTTCGGACGGGGTGGTATCCCGTTTTCGGAATACTACGACCGAGACGTCGTACAGCGATTGCGAAATGCGGCTTGGGTCGCCGGTTTGCAAGCTGGCTAGCGCTTCGCCCGAGGTCGGCACAATGGTGGCCAGCCACGAGTAGTTGCCTTTGTACTGACGGCGAAGGAGGTTGCTTCCGTCGAGGTCCCAGTTTTGAATGCTGGGTCGATCGTTTTCTTCTGGCTGCGTGACGATTAGGTCATCGCGAAGGCGAAAAATCACTTCGGCGACGCCAGAAGTAAAAGGGACACCTCCGGCTTGAGGTAGCGTGAGCCGTCTGACGGGCCAAACATTCCCGGCAAGTGGTACGGCTGCTGCAAACCAAGGGTTATTCGGGCTGCTTAGCAAGTGCGAAGCAAACGGGAAGTGAATTTCGTCGGTATTTGCCGCCGCCAACGGATCAAGGACAAACGCGTGGCCGGGTCCAGGTTCGTTAACCCCAGTGTTTGGCATGGGGACATTGAATAGGCCCGGGTCAGTGGCGGTTGAGGGCTGAATGAATTCGTTGCTATTTGCAACAGAATCCGCATTTAATTCGGTGGAACCATACAGCCAAAACTCGGGCCGTAGCATGCCGCGAGATTTAAGTTCTTCAAAGGCGTTGTGGGCGAGGTTGGTGCCGAGGTCGAACTTTTCGCCCTCAATGACATAGTGGTTGCCGACCGGAAAAATGGCGGCTACGCCCATCAGGCCGAATAGCAGGACGAACATCGAAATGAGGATCTCGATAAGTGAAATAGCGTGTCGGATGTGAGATTTAAGATTTAAGATTTTAGATGTGGAAGGGGCGCAGCGCGAGCCAGCTCGCTTGCGTCCTCTCTCAAGCATCTTAAATCTTAAATCAAACATCTAACATTCCTTCACATCTTAAATCTAAAACCATAAATCGCACATCCGTTCCCTTATCCTCCCCCTCCCGATTTCATTTCGTGGGCGAATTCATGAGTCGCTTCGATTTGAAGCTCAGCAGTCTCAAAATCGTCTGCGCCGATGAATATATTGAGACTAGCATCAACATACGCATTGTCGGTTACGACCACGTTGCCAGAGCTGGCCCCGATGGTGAGCCAACGACTGTCGAGATTCAGCCAGTTGACCTTTTCTTGTAGCTCGGCTAGTTCGTCGTTCGATGCACCAGCAGCAATTGTCCAATCGGCGTCGCCAGTGGAAGGCGAGGGGTCGAACAGCCCGCCGTTTTCGGTGCGTGCCACAAGCAGCACGACGCGCGAGACGGTGGAGAGTTGTGTGCCGTTGTAATAAACGCTTTCGACACTTCCCGTTGGCGAGAACAAAACAGAGACGTAGCTGGGGGCCGTAGGTGGAGGTAATGAATTCGGATCAACAGAGAACGAATGGTCTGTCGGAAATCCACCTGTAAAACTCCCCTCGGCAACCGACCCCTGGAAATCGATACCCACCGCTGCCGGAAACTGGTAGGGCGCTTCAGCCGTGGCGTTAGGAACGACGGCAGATGCTGCCGCCGTGGGCTGACGTTTGAATCGGTACCGTTTTAATGTGGTCGAACTCGCCAGGCATTGGCCGGTGGCGTTAATCCAAATGGCATGTGTGGGTTCCGGCGTAGCACTTAGGTCTGGTTTTATAAACCCAGCGTCGATTTCGTTGGGTTGTGTGTTTTCATCATCATCGTCGACAACCATAAAAACATTGCCGTCAACGTCGATCAAATCACCAAATTGAAGCATGCGCGGTGGGAAGGGATCGTAAATTCGAGCACCGGACGTGCTGAGTGCCGTCTC